>NZ_JAUTWS010000001.1 GCF_030657435.1 Paracraurococcus lichenis
CAGGCTGGTGGACCGGACATGCTGAAACGAATTTCGCGCTGCCAAGGTTTCACGTTGGTAAAAGGACGTTATGGAACGACGGTTTCAGTTTTCGAGTGGACTCAAATAGTTGAAGTACACGTTGCGCAAATGAGCAGCACGGGACGTGCGGACGAATGAAATCGGCTCTTCCGTAGGAGGCGTGGAAGGAGACCGCGCGGGCACCAGTCAGAGGCTGCCAGGCAATTTCTAGTCCGTGCCGGACGCGACCCGGTCGATCTTGCCCGCGAGTTCGAGCCCTTTGTCCTGGCCATTCGGAACCCGGTCGCCGTCGTTAGCCGGCAGGAAGGCCGGCGCGAGGCGAAACCCGCCTCTGCCGAGGCCGCGCTGAACGCGACCGAGGTCGAGGAACTCGCCCGGCTACGGCGCGAGAACAAGCAGTTGCGCCAGGAGCGAGACATCCTCTCTCGAGCAGCGATGGGGGCCCCGGCCTGGTTTGCCCGCGCGACCGGCACGATCCCGTCCGGGTCTTCGAGTTCATGAGGGCAAACCAAGCCACCGTGCGGATGGCCCGCCTGCCCGGCGTCTCGCGGGCCGGCTACGACGCCTGGCTTGAGCGGCCCTCGTCAGCCGACGCCGAGGCGGATGCGGCATTGCTGCGGTAATCGAGGATGAATGCCTTCGCTCCGGTGGCGGTGGTCCGGAGGCCGAAGCCGGCGACTTCGCTGTCATGGAGGATGCGGTTGGCCGAAGGGGGGCAGTGCCTTGACCGGCTTGCCGGTGAGCCGTTCCGTCGTGTCCGTATGGGGCCCGTCCACGAATAATGCCGGACCAACCCAAGGTTGTGCAAGATGACCACTTTTGGCCATTTGTGCCCATGCGTACATGACTGGAAAAAGCCGAAAATCCACGAATTCCCGGGGCTTGGAGCCGAGTTGCCTGCGCGGCCCATGACCTGAAGGTCACAGGTTCAAATCCTGCCCCCGCATTCTATCGGAAGGACCCCCTCGCACCCCGCCGGTGCGAGGGGGTTTTCGCATCCGGCCCCCGGATTGGCGTCGCGCCAAGCCGCTGCTAGCCTTCAGCCAACAAGGAAACCGCCGGTCCGACATCCGCCGAGGAGAATGCCGTGACCGCATCCCAGCAGGACACCACCCGATGAAGCGCCGCGACTTTCTCGCGGTGGCCGCCGCGGGCTTCGCCGCCCCGCGCCTTGCCCTTGCTCAGGGCGCGAAGCTCATGCGCTTCATCCCGCAGATCGACCTCTCCGTTACCGACCCGCATGGCTCGCTCGCCTATGTCACACGCGGCCACGGGCAGATGGTATTCGACACGCTCTACGGCATGGACAGCAACTACCGTCCCCAGCCGCAGATGGTCGAAGGCCATGTCGTCGAGAATGACGGCCGGCTCTGGACCCTGACGCTGCGCGACAACCTGTTCTGGCATGACGGGGAGAAGGTGACGGCGCGCGACTGCGTCGCCTCCATCCGCCGCTGGTCGAAGCGCGATGCGCTCGGCGGCGCGCTGCTGGCGGCGACCGAGGAACTCTCCGCGCCCGACGACCGCCGCATCGTCTTCCGCCTCAGCAAGCCCTTCCCGCTGCTGCCCGCCGCCCTCGGCAAGATCAGCTCGCCCATGCCGGCGATGATGCCGGAGCGGCTGGCCAATATCGACCCCTTCAAGATGATCCCCGAGATCATCGGCAGCGGTCCCTTCCGCTTCCTGGCCGCCGAGCGCGTGCCGGGCAGCCGCAATGTCTACGTGAAGTTCGACAAGTACGTCCCACGCGGCAACGGCACGACCGATTGGCTCGCCGGCCCGAAGGTCGTGCATTTCGACCGCGTCGAATGGACCACCATTCCCGACGCCGCCACCAAGGTCGCCGCCCTGCAGCAGGGCGAGCAGGACTGGTGGGAGAACCCGACGCACGACCTGCTGCCGCTGCTGAAGAAGGACCGCAGGGTCAAGATCGAGGTCATCAACCCGACCGGCGCCGTCAACATGATGCGGCTGAACCACCTGCAGCCGCCCTTCGACAAGCCGGAGGGGCGGCAGGCGCTGCTCTACGCCTTCAGCCAGACCGACTTCATGCAGGCGATCGTCGGCGACGACGCGTCCATGTACCACGTGCCGCACGGCATCTTCTGCCCCAATACCCCGCTGGCGAGCGAGGCCGGGCTCGAGCCGCTGAATGGCCCGCGCAACTACGACAAGGCGAAGCAATTGCTGGCCCAGGCCGGCTATGGCGGCCAGAAGGTCGCGATGCTCGTCGCCACCGACTACGCCCAGTTCAAGGCGATCGGCGAGGTCGCGGCGGATGCCATGGCGAAGATCGGCATAAACGTCGACTACATCGCCACGGACTGGGGCACCATGCTGCAGCGGCGCAGCAACAAGGGCCCGCTCGACCAGGGCGGCTGGTCCTGCTTCAACACGGGCTGGGAAGGCGCGGACCACATGGACCCGTCCAACCACTACGCCGCCCGCGGCAACGGCAACGACCCCTCGGCCTGGCCGGGCTGGTGCGTGGACCAGCCGCTCGAGGACCTGCGCAATGCCTGGTTCGACGCGCCGGACCTTCCCACGCAGCAGCGGATCTGCCGCGACCTGCAGGTGCGGGCGATGCAGGTGCTGCCGAGCGTCCCGGTCGGCCAGTACATCCAGCCTACCGCCTACCGCACCAATGTCACCGGCGTTTCGCGCGGCTTCCCCGTTTTCTGGGGTGTGAAGAAGGTGTGAGGGGATTGGGGGGCGCCTCGCGCGCCCCCCGACCCGTCACGCGGCGGTCTGCGCCTTGCCGCGGGCGATCGCCGCCGCCAGCCCGGCCTCCCGCGTCCGCCGGAACTCCTCCGTCACGTGCGCGAGCTGGTGCGTGTCGAAATGCGCATTGATGGCGTCGCGGAAGCCCTGCAGGTCGGCGGCGCGGTTCAGCGAGCGCTTGGTCAGCTTGATGGCGAAGGGCGGCGCCGCGGCGATGTCCTCGGCCAGCGCCTGCGTCGCGGCCTCTAGCTCCGCCCGCGGCACCACGCGGTTCACCATGCCCACCTTGTGCGCCTCGGCCGCGCCCATGCGGCGGCCGGTGAAGAGGAACTCCTTCGCTTGGCGCAGCCCCATGACATAGGGATGCATCAGCACCTCCACCGCCGAGGCGGCGAGCGTCTTGCAGACCGGGTCGGCGAAGAAGGCGTCCTCGGCGGCCACGATCATGTCGCACATGTTCGCCACCATGAAGCCGCCGGCGATGCAGGCGCCCTGCACGGCGGCGATGGTCGGCTTCGGGCAGTCCCAGATCCGCAGGGAGTATTCGAGGTAGCGCTTCTCCTCATAGGCCCAGCGCTGCTCCACGCTGAAGCCCTGGCGCTTCTCCTGCCCCTCCTTCAGGTCGTGGCCGGCGGAGAAGTGGTCGCCCTTGCCGGCGATGACGATGACGCGGACCGCCTCGTCGGCGCTGGCCGCGCGCAGTGCCTCGTCAAGCTCGTCGAGCAGCACGCTGCTCTCGGCATTGCGCATCTGCGGCCGGTCGTGGAACAGCCAGGCGACGGCGCCGCGCTGCTCCACCGCGATCTGGGTATAGGCCATGCTTTCCTCCCGTTCCGGATGCCGGGGAGCCTGCGGCGCGCGGCCGGCGCGCGTCAATCGCGCTACTTCGTGCCGAACATCCGGTCGCCGGCATCGCCAAGGCCGGGGACGATGTAGCCGTGCTCGTCGAGGTGGCTGTCGATCGCCGCCGTCCAGATCGGCACCTCCGGATGGGCGCCGTGGAAGCGCTCGATCCCCTCGGGCGCGGCGAGCAGGCAGACCAGCCGCAGGTCGTGGCAGCCGCGCTCCTTCAGCCGGTCGATGGCCGCGACCGCGCTGTTGGCCGTCGCCAGCATCGGGTCCAGCACGATCACCAGCCGATCCGCGACATCGGGCGGCGCCTTGAAGTAGTACTCGACGGCCAGCAGGGTCTTCGGGTCGCGGTAGAGGCCGATATGCGCGACGCGCGCGCTTGGCACCAGGTCCAGCATGCCGTCCACGAAGCCCATGCCAGCGCGGAGGATCGGCGCGAAGACCAGCTTCTTGCCCGCGAGCTTCGGCGCCTGCATCGGCGCGAGCGGCGTGGCGATCTCCACATCCTCGAGCGGCAGGTCGCGCGTCACCTCGTAGCAGAGCAGCATGCCGATCTCGTTCAGCAGCTGGCGGAAGCCCTTGGTGCTGCGCTCGGTCTCCCGCATCAGGGTCAGCTTGTGCTGCACCAGGGGGTGGCGGACGACGTGGACGTCCCTCATCGCGGGTCCTTCCGGGGTTGCGGCCAGCAGGATGCCGGCAGGCGGCCGGCGCCGGGAAGGGGGATCGGGCGGGGCGGATGGCCGGGTCAAGCCCGGCCGCGACCATTCCGCGGGCGCCCTGCTCAGACCCGCGCCAGGACGCGGTCCACGAAGGCCTCCGCCGCGCCGAGATAGCCGCGCGGGTCGGTCAGCCGCTCCACCTGCGCCCGGTCGAGCTTCTCCGCCACCTTGGGGTCGCGCAGCAGCGCCTCGGCGAGCGGCACGGACTCGGAGAGCGCGACGTCGCAGGCGTGGTGGACGACGTGGTGCGCCTCGCCGCGGCCCATGACCGGGGCGAGGCCCATCATGACCGCCTCCGCCACGATCAGCCCGCCGGTGGAGTCGAGGTTCCGCTGCATCCGTGCGGGATCCACCGTCAGCCCCTCCGCCAGCACGCGGGTGCAGGCCAGCGCGCCATGCGCCAGCAGGAAGGCTTGGCCGATCGCCAGCGGCTCGGCCTGCCAGGGGCCGGTGCCGCGCTCCTGGTCCTGTGCCATGGCGGCCAGCATCTGCGGCACCAGCGCGTGCACGCCGCGGCTCTGGGCGATGATGTATTCGCAGGAGATGGGGTTGCGCTTCTGCGGCATGGTGGAGGAGCCGCCGCGCCCCTCCTGGTGCGGCTCGGCGACCTCCGCGACCTCGGTCTGCATCAGCAGGATCACATCGGTGGCGATCTTCGACAGGGCCCCGCAGGCCAAGCCCAGGAAGGACACCGCCTCCGCCAACCCGTCCCGGGCGACATGCCAGGGGATGTCGGGCTGGGCGAGGCCGAGCTCCTTCGCCAGTTCCGCCTGCACTGCCAGCCCCTGTCCGCCGAGCGAGGCCAGCGTCCCCGCCGCGCCGCCGAATTCCAGCTTCTCCACCCGCGGGCGAAGCTGCGCGAGGCGCTCGCGCATGGTGACGAGGGGCGAGAGCCAGACCGCGACCTTGTAGCCGAACGTCACCGGCAGCGCGTGCTGCAGGTGGGTGCGGCCGGCCATGACCGTGCCGCGATGCGCGCGCGCCATGCGGGCGAAGCCGGCGATGACGGCCTCGAGTTCGGCGCCGATCAGGCCGAGGGCCTCGCGCACCTGCAGGACCACGCCGGTGTCCATGATGTCCTGGGTGGTGGCGCCCCAATGCGTCCAGCGCCCCGCCTCGGCGCCCGCCAGCGCGCTCAGTTGCTTCACCAGCCCGACCACGGGATAGCCGGTGTTGCGCGTGGCGGCCGCGAGGGCCTTGAGGTCCAGCCGGTCGACATCGGCGGCGGCGGTGATGGTCTGCGCCGCCGCCTCCGGCACGATGCCGAGGCGCGCCTGGGCGCGGGCCAGCGCCGCCTCCACCTCCAGCATGCGGGCGAGGAAGGCGCGCTCGCCCATCACGGCGCGCATGGCGTCGGTGCCGTAGAGGGCGCCGAGGACGGGGCTGTCGGCCGGGTTCACGCTCATCTCAGCCTTCCATCTCCTTCAGCGTCTCCTTGGCGATGCGGAGCGCGGTATTGGCCGTCGGCACGCCGCCATAGGCCGCGACCTGCAGCAGGACCTCGGCGATCTCCTCCGGCGTCACGCCGGTATTCTTCGTGGCGCGCACGTGCAGCCGGAACTCGTCATGGTGGTGCAGCGCCGAGAGGATGCCGAGGCAGAGCAGGCTGCGGTCGCGGACCGAGAGGCCCGGCCGGGTCCAGACGCGGCCCCAGACGCCCTCCAGGATGAAGTCGCGGAAGGGCATGTCGAGCGGCGTCAGCGCCGCCTCGGAACGCGCGACATGCGCCTCCCCCAGCACCCGCTTGCGGATCGTCATGCCAGCCTCGGCCGCCGCGGCGGGGAGGGCGGTGACGGTCTCCATGTGCTGCAGGACGGCGCGCGTCATGGCGTGCTCCTGCTCGAAATTCGGGATATGCGCGGCCTCGGCGATGGTGACGAGGTGGCTGCCGGGGATGGCGTCCTGGATGGCGGCGGCGGCGCTCGGCGGCGTCGAGGGATCGCGGTCCCCGACCACCACGGTGGTGGGGCAGGCGATCTTCCCGATCAGGTCATCCTTCGTGCCGTCGCGCAGCGCGGCGGCGCAGCCGAGCCAGCCCACGGGATCGGTGCCGAGCAGCATCCGCCGCAGCCCCTTGGAGGAGGCGAGGGACTGGTCGAGCACCCAGCGGCCCATGGTCATGTCGGCGACGCCGGCCATGCCCTTCGCGGCGACGATATCCATCCGCTCCTGCCAGGCCGCGGCGCCGCCGAACTCCAGCGCGGTGTCGCAAGGCAGCAGGGACAGCACGCGCCCCGGTGCCATGGCAGCCATGCGCAGGGCGATATGCCCGCCGATGGAGACGCCGCCGACATGCGCCTTCTCGATGCCGAGGCTGTCCAGCACCGCGAGCGCATCGCCGGCCAGCATGGCCATGGTATAGGGGCCGCCGGTCGCCTCGGTCAGGCCGTGGCCGCGCATGTCCATGCGGATGACGCGGTAGCGCTTCGCCAGCGCCTCCGCCTGCGGGTCCCACATGGCGAGCGTGGTGCCGAGCGAGTGCAGCAGCAGCACGGGCGGCGCATTCGCCGGGCCCATGATATTGGCATGCACGGCGATATCGCCGATCTGGCAGAACATGGCGCCTCCTGACTCAGGCCGGTCCAGGGGTCGCTCGACCCCTGGCGGGGGAGTGCAGAGGGGGCAGCGCCCCCTCTGCGGTGGTCAGACCCGTTCGATCACCATGGCGATGCCCTGGCCGACGCCGATGCACATCGTGGTCAGGGCGTAGCGCGCCTTCCGGTTCTGCAGCTCCTGCGTCGCGGTCTGCACCAGCCGCGCGCCCGACATGCCGAGGGGATGGCCGAGCGCGATGGCGCCGCCGTTCGGGTTCACGTGCTCGGCGTCGTCCGGCAGGCCGAGGTCGCGGGTGACGGCCAGCGCCTGCGCGGCGAAGGCCTCGTTCAACTCGATGACGTCGATCTCGGAGAGGCTGAGGCCCGCCTTCTCCAGCACCCGGCGCGTCGCCGGCGCCGGGCCGAAGCCCATGATGCGCGGCGCGACGCCGGCGGTGGCCGTCGCGATGACCCGGGCCCGTGGCGTCAGGCCGTACTTCTTCACCGCCGCCTCGCTGGCGACGAGCAGCGCCGCGGCGCCATCGTTCACGCCGCTGGCATTGCCGGCGGTGACGCTGCCGCCTTCCTTGCGGAAGGGGGTCGGCAGCTTTGCCAGCGCCTCGAGCGTCGTGTCGGGCCGCAGGTGCTCGTCATTCTCCACGCGGATGGGGTCGCCCTTGCGGCGGGGGATCTCGACGGCCGTGATCTCCTGCGCGAAGCGGCCGCTGGCCTGGGCCTTCCCGGCCCGCTGCTGCGACCGCCAGGCGAAGGCGTCCTGGTCGGCGCGGGAGACCTGGAAGTCCTGCGCGACGTTCTCGGCGGTCTCCGGCATCGAATCGACGCCGTATTGCGCCTTCATCTTCGGGTTGACGAAGCGCCAGCCGATCGTGGTGTCGTAGATCTCCGGCGCGCGGCCGAAGGCCTCGGCCTGCTTGCCCTGGACATAGGGGGCGCGGGTCATGCTCTCGACGCCGCCGGCGATCATCAGCTCCGCCTCGCCGGCCTTGATGGCGCGGGCGGCGATGCCGACGGCATCCATGCCGGAGCCGCAGAGCCGGTTCACCGTGCTGCCCGGGATGCTGTCCGGCAGCCCCGCCAGCAGCAGCGCCATGCGGGCGACGTTGCGGTTGTCCTCGCCGGCCTGATTGGCGCAGCCGAAGATCACGTCCTCCACCGCCGCCCAGTCCACGCCCGGGTTGCGGTCCTTCAGCACGCGCAACGGGATGGCGCCGAGGTCGTCGGTGCGGACGGGGGCGAGGCCGCCGGCATAGCGGCCGATCGGGGTGCGGACGGCGTCGCAGATGAAGGCCTCGGCCATGACGTTCTCTCCCGTGCGGATGGGCCGCGAACATCCTGCGACGGCGGGGGGCGGTCAATGGCCGGGGGCGGGAGCCTGCCAAGGCGGCGCGGCAGGTCGGAAACCCAATAACCCGGCAGGTCGCTATGACGCTACTGTTTCAGCGACGAGGAGCGCATGCCATGGGCAAGTCGCCTCATCGCCGGCCCTGCCGGGGCTGCGAGGCCGGCCATGGGCTCGGTTTCGAGCCTGCGGTCGCCTTCCAGCCGATCCTGGACATGGACCGGGGCGGCGCGGTGATGGCCTATGAGGCCCTGGTGCGCGGGCCCGATGGCCAGGAGGCCGGCTGGGTGCTGGACCAGGTGCCGCCCGGGCGGCTCTATGCCCTGGACAGCGCCTGCCGGATCGCGGCGGTGGAGGAGGCGGTGCGGCTCGGCCTGGCGGCGACCGGCGCGAAGCTGTCGGTGAACGTGCTGCCGAGCGCCATCCTCGACCCCGCGACCTGCATGCGCACGACGCTCGCCGCCGCGGAGCGCACCGGCTTCCCCACGGGGCAATTGCTCTTCGAACTGAGCGAGCAGGAGAAGGTCGCCGATCCGCGGCACCTGCAGCGGGTGATCGCCGGGCTGCGCTCCATGGGCTTCACGGTGGCGATCGACGATTTCGGCGCCGGCAATGCCGGGCTGTCTCTGCTGGCGGACCTCACGGTGGACATGGTCAAGCTCGACATGCACCTGGTCCGCCATTGCGACGCGGACCGCAGGCGGCGGGTCATCCTGGAGAGCATCACGGTCGCCTGCCGGGCGCTCGGCATCGCTGTCGTGGCCGAGGGCGTGGAAACCGGGGCGGAGTACCGCACGCTGCGCGGGATCGGCATCGGGTTGGTGCAGGGCTTCCTCTTCGCGCGGCCCGGCTTCCGGCATCTGCCGCAGGCGGTCCTGCCGGAGGGCTGACCGCCGGGGCCGCCAGGGGGGTCTCGCCACCGGACAGCTATGCCAGCACCCGCACCAGCCAGAGGCTGAGCGCGGGGAAGGCCACGCACAACCCCAGCCGCAGCAGGTCCGCCGCGAGGAAGGGCAGCACGCCACGATAGGTCCGCGCGATCGGCACGTCCCGCGCCAGCGAGGAAACGACGAAGACGTTCAGCCCGATCGGCGGCGCGGTCAGGCCGATCCCGACCACGACGAGGACCAGGATGCCGAACCAGATCGCCGTCTCCTCCGTGCTGCCCAGGCCGAAATCCAGCGCCGTCACCACCGGGAAGAAGATCGGCAAGGTCAGCAGGATCATCGCCAGCTCGTCCATGACGGCCCCCAGCACGATATAGGCCAGCAGCAGCAGCGCCAGCACGCCATAGGGCGGGTAGCCCTGCTCGCCGATCCACAGCGCCAGCAGCTCCGGCGCCTGGGTCAGCGCGAGGAAGGCGTTGAACACCTCGGCGCCGAGTAGGATGACGAAGATCATGGCCGTGGTCTCGGCCGTGGCCAGCAGCGCCGCCACCGCGCCGCGCAGGTCCAGCGTGCCGCGCAGCGCGCCGACCGCGAGGGTCGCGATGCAGCCGATGGCCGCGCTCTCGGTCGGGGTGAAGACGCCGCCATAGATGCCGCCCACGACGACCAGCGCGATCAGCAGCACCGGGACCACGTTGCGCATCGCCCGCGCCCGCGCCTCCCCCGTCACCCGCGCGCCTGCCGGCATCAATGCGGGGCGCAGCCGCGCCAGGAGGGCGAGCACCAGGACATAGGACAGCGTCGCCAGCAGCCCGGGGATCAGCGCCGCCATGAAGAGCCTGGCGATGTTCTGCTCCGTGCTGATGGCATAGACCACCAGGATGACGCTCGGCGGGATCAGGATGCCGAGCGTGCCGCCGACCGCTATGGTCCCGGTGGACAGGCCGGGATCGTAGCCGTAGCGGCGCAGCTCCGGCAGGGCGGCGCGGCCGAAGGTGGCGGTGGTCGCCACGCTCGACCCGCAGACCGCGCCGAAGGCGGCGCAGGCGCCGATGACGCTCATCGCCATGCCGCCCGGCCGGTGGCCGATCAGCGCATTGGCCGCGGCGAAGAGATCGCGCGCCAGGCCGCCCCGCTCGGCGATCGCGCCCATCAGGATGAAGAGCGGGATGACCGAGAGGGTGTAATTGGCAAAGAGATGCCAGGGCGTGGTCTTCAGGTAGTTCAGCAGCGTCGGCAGGTCGACGATCCACAGATACCCGCCGGCGCCGACCAGCAGCATGGCGAGGCCGACGGGGCAGCGCAGCGCGATCAGGCCGAGCAGCGCGGCGAAGCCCAGGGCGGCCTGCAGGAATTCCGGCGCCATCAGCCGCGGCCCCGCGCCAGCCGCAGCGTCCAGTACAGGCCCGCGACCGCCGTCGCGGCGAAGGCGAGCGCCCCGAGCCCGATGGCCCACCAGGTCGGCAGGCCGAGCACCATGGTGGTGGTGCCGCTCGAGAGCGTCTCCCGCGCGCCGAGCAGCAGCCGCTCCGCCAGCACGCCGGCGGCGCCGACCCAGACCAGGGCCCAGACGGCGTCGATCAGGTCGTTGACCCGGCGTGGCAGCCAGCCCGTGAAGCTGTCCACCAGGATGTTGCTGCGCATCAGCGTCCCGTAGGCGAGGAAGCCCATGACGGCGAGGCCGGAGCCGAGCGAGACCAGCTCGAAATCCCCCGGCACCGGCTGGCGCGTGAGCCAGCGCTGCACCACGCTCCAGGTCGTCAGCAGGGCGGTCGCCAGCAGCGCGGCGCCGCCCGCCAGCGCCAGGCCGCGGGCCAGCCCGGCGACCGGGCCGCGCGGCGGCCCGAAAGGCTCCGCCACCTCAGGCGACGCCCGCGCCGTGCTTCGCCACCAGGGCGCGCGCCTTGGCCAGCAGCGCCTCCCCGTCCAGGCCCTTCTCCTTCGCCTGCGCGACCCAGGTATCGACCACCGGCTTCGTCGTCTCCACCCAGCGGGCCTTCTCGGCCTCGGAGATCACGGTGATCTGGTTGCCGCGCTTGCGCACCTCCGCCTCGACCACCGGCCCGCGCTCGTCCCAGGGGACGGCGGCCATGCGGGCCGCCGCGGCGCCGCTATTGGCGTCGAGCACCTTGCGCAACTCGTCCGGCAGGCCCTCGTACTTCGCCTTGTTCATGCCGAGGATGAAAGTGGCGATGTAGAGGGTCGGGCTGCCCGGGATCTCCGTGTGGAACTTCGCCATCTCCTGCAGGCGGATGGAGGGCACCACCTCCCAGGGCACCACGGCGCCGTCGATCACGCCCTGGGACATGGCTTCCGGGATCTGCGGCACCGGCATCCCGACCGGGGCGGCGCCCAAGGCCCGCAGCGCCTCGCCGTTCAGGCGGGAGGGGAAGCGCAGCTTGAGGCCGCGCAGGTCCTCCATCACCTTCACCTCGCGCCGCGCATGGATCAGCCCCTCGCCATGGCCCCAGACGCAGAGCGGATGGACCTCGCGGAACTCCTCCTTCAACTCGCTATCGGCGAATTCCTGGATGGCCAGGCAGTTCACGATCGCCCGCTTGTGCGAGACGAAGGGCAGCTCGAAGACCTCGATGCGCGGGAAGCGGCCGGGCGTGGTGCCCGGCAGGGTCCAGACGATGTCGGCGACGCCGTCGCGTGCCTGGTCGAAGAGCTGCGGCGGCGCGCCGCCGAGCTGCATCGCCGGGAAGATCTGGATGCGCAGCCGCCCGCCGCTCTCCTGCTGCACCTTCTGCGCCCAGGGCTGGAGGAAGAAGCGGTGGACGTTGGAGACCGCGGGCAGGAAATGGTGCAGCCGCAGCGTCACCTCCTGCGCCCGGGCGGGGCGGGTGATCGCGGGCAGGGCCAGGGCGGCGCCCAGGGCCAGGGCGGTGCGGCGTTGCATTCTTGGAGTTTCCCGAGGCGGTTCGTTGCCAGGCGCGGCGGGCCCGACGCAGTCCACCGAACCCGTCCGGCCCGCCCCGGGGCGCGATATGCCCTCGTCCCGGGACCGGTTCAACCGCTCCCTCTCAGCCGCCCCTGATCGCGTCCACCAGCGCCCGCGCCCGCTCGGCGACGACGCTCGCCGGATCGCCCGGCTTGTAGAGCGAGGAACCGATCCCGAAGCCCGCGGCGCCGGCCGCCCGCCAGGGGCCGATGGTATCCGCCGCCATGCCGCCCACCGGCAGCACCGGCGTGCCCTTCGGCAGCACCGCGAGCAGGGCGCGCAGCACCGCCGGGGAGGCCGCCTCCGCCGGGAAGAGCTTGAGCGCATCCGCGCCGGCGGCGAGCAGGGCGAAGGCCTCGGCCGGGGTGAAGAAGCCGGGCGCGGCGATCAGGCCGCGGGTCTTGGCGACGCGCACCAGCTCCGCATCCGCATGCGGCGTGACGATGAGCTGCCCGCCCGCCGCCGCGACATCGCTGACCTGGGCCGGCGTCATCACCGTCCCGGCGCCGATCAGGGCGCGGTCGCCGAAGTGGTGGACGAGCTGGCGGATGCTCTCGACCGGGCGGGGCGAGTTCATCGGCACCTCGAGCACCGTGATCCCGCTCGCCAGCAGCGCCTCGCCGACCGGCACCGCCTCCTCCGGCGTGAGGCCGCGCAGGATGGCGACGAGGGGGCAGCGGGCGAGCCAGTCGGTCAGGGTCGGGGCCATGGAATCGTCTCCGCGATCAGGGCAAGGCCGCGCGCCACGATGTCGTCCGGCTGGCGCCGATGGGCGAGGCCGAATTCATTGAATGCCATCGCATAAGCTTGCGCCAGGGTTTCGCTGCCCGCGAGATGGATGGGCCCTGTGGGCGCGCCTTCGGCGAGCACCGCCTGGACCTCGTGCCCGATCAGCAGGCCGGAGAGGTAGCTGGCGGTCTCCGTCGCGGCGAGGTCGCCCATGAGGCCGAGGGCGCGGGTGCCGAAGAGGTGGTGCAGCAGCCCGCCCGCCTCCCGCGACCGCCGCAGGCCGCGCCGGAAGGCCGCCTCGGAGACCGGCCCCGGCTCGGCCAGGCGGCCGAGGATGCTGTGCTGCAGCAGGACCGCCCGCGTCTCGCCGGTGAACTGGGTGGCGAAGCCGGCGACGCGCCCGGCCGCGAGGCGGGCCCATTTGCTATGAGTGCCGGGCAGGCAGGCCAGCGCCTCGGCCGTGCCCAGATCGGCGAGCAGCCCGACCAGCTTCGTCTCCTCCCCGCGCATCACGTCCGGCACCCCGCCGGCGTCCCGGGCGGAGAGGCCGGGGACGAGGAAGCAGGCCGCGCCCTCGAAGGCCAGCGGGACCACGGCGGCGGCGATCTCCGCCGGGCCGGCGGGGCAGGGGAGGTAAGGCGCCTCCTGCCAGCCCTGCCGGCTGCCGACCATGCCGCAGAGCAGCACGCGCGTCTCGCCGGCGGCGAGCCAGGGGCCGATCGCCTCCCCCAGCGCGGCGGGGAAGCCGCCCGGCGGGATGGCGAGGATGCCGGCCTGGCGGTCCAGGCTGTCCAGCACGGCGCCGCGGTCGTCCAACCGGTAGGCGCGGAAGGCGGTGGTGCCCCAGTCGATGCCGATCATGCCGGCGGTCTGCGCCCATCCCGCGCCACAGGCAATGCGCGGGATGGCCGGGCGGCCATCCGGAGGCACCGCCGGAGGGGCGGCCATCTGGACACCCCGCCGCCCCGGCCCGACACTCCGGCCCGCTTCCGGGGGAAGGGCTCACGTCATGTCTCGCCTGCTTTGCGCCGGCATCGCCGCGCTCGCGCTCTCGCTGCCCTCCGCGCCCAGGGCCCAGCTCCTCCTCTCCGCCAACGACAACAAGATGGAACTGGCCAACGGCGCCATCCGCATCCAGCGGGAGCCGCAGCCCGATACCCTCGCGGTCTTCGACCTCTCGATCAGCCCGCCGGCGCTGCGGGCCGAGGTCGCGGTGCCCACCAGCCTCGTCGGCCCGCCCCATTCCGTCGCCGTCACGCCGGATGAGAAGCTGGCGCTCATCACCGCCAACCAGAAGGCCAATCCGGCCGAGCCCGGCAAGCTGGCGCCCGGCAACAGCCTCTCGGTCGTCGACCTGACCGCGACGCCGCCGCGGCTGGTGGCGACGCTGCCGACCGGCTCCGCCCCCGCCGGCGTCTCCGTCAACCGCGCCGGCACCCTGGCGCTGGTCGCCAACCGGGCGGAGGGCTCGGTCAGCATCTTCCGCATCCAGGGCGGCCAGGTCGTGCCGGCCGGCAAGGTGGATATCGGCCCCGTCTCCTCCGAGGTCAGCGATGTCGCCTTCACCCCGGACGGGCGCCATGCGCTGGTGACGCGCAGCGGCGACCACATGCTGAACGTGCTGCAGGTGGACGGCGAGAAGGTCATCAAGCTGGACCGGGAGATCACCACGGGCGTCCGTCCCTACGGCCTCTCGATCGGGGCTGACGGGCGCTGGGCGGTGGTCGCCAATATTGGCCGCGGCACCGGCGATGCCGATACGGTCAGCCTGGTGGACCTGACGAAGGAGCCGTTCCGGATCGTCGACACCATCAGCGTCGGCCAGACGCCGGAGGGGATCGCGGCGAGCCCGGACGGGAAGCACGTGGCTGTCACGGTGATGAACGGCTCCAACAAGCCGCCCGGCTCGCCCTTCTTCGGCCCGGGCCTCGTCCGCCTGCTGCGGGTGCAGGACATGCGGCTGTCCCTGGTGTCGGAGGCGAAGGTCGGCACCTGGGCGCAGGGCGCCGCCTTCACGCCGGATGGCCGCACGCTCTTCGTCGGCAATACCACCGACAAGGACATCTCCGTGCTGCGCGTGGCGGAGGACGGGAAGCTGTCCGAGGCCGGGCCGCGGCTGAAGACCACCGGCGGCTCCGCCGCGCTCGCCGTCGCGCAGCGCGCGGCGCGCTGAGGGGGCGTCGCCGTCGCCGGCGGCCTCGGCGCCGTCCTGTAGACACGGGCGCGCGGGCGCGCTCGACACCGTCGAGCGCACTTCGAGCCCCGGCCATGGTGCCGGAGGCGAGTCAAGGCTGCGGCTCCGCCGCACCGCGCGAAGCGCGGCTTCGGCCTTGACTCGCCTCCGGCACCATGGCGTTCGGCATTGGTCGTCTTCGACGGTTTCGAAGGCGCCGGTGGGCGCCTCTCGGGCCAGGACGAGAGGCTCCGAGGCCGCGCCCGCTACCGCCAGCCCGCGATCACGGCCTGCGCCGCCGGCGCCAGCACGTCGCTCTGCAGCGCCAGCGGATCGCCGAACACCACCCGCCCCAGGTCCTTGTCCAGCATCACCTTGCCGAGCAGCCCGAGCGCCTGCTCCGGCGCCTCCTGGCCGAGCGGGGGTGGCGGCGCCAGGGTCTCGGCGAAGACCACGCGGTCCTCGCGCGCCGGCGCGTCGCCCGTCAGCCAGTCGAAGAACTGCCGCTGCAGGTTCCCCCCGCGCGCCTGGTGCACGCCGATGACGACGACCGCGGCGCGGTCCCAGGCGAGGCCCGGGAAGGCCTCCTTCCAGCGCCCGACCTGGGCGCGGAACTGCTCGAGCTGCGATCGCGCCGCCCAGTCGAGGTTCTGCCGGATGCCCGGCCGCAGCCGCTCGCCGAGCGCCTGGAGCAGCGCGGGGTCGAGCGCATCCTGCTGGCGGATCCGCTGCGCCGCCCGCCGCACCTCGGCCAGCATGTCGACCTGCAGGCGCCGCATCTCCTCGGGCAGGTCGCGCTGGCCGGCCAGCGCCTCCTCCGCCGCGGCGACCCGGCGCAGGTAGCCGTCGAGCCAGCCGCGCCGCGCCTCGTCCAGCGGCCCGGCGCCATGGGGCAGCAGCCGGGTCGCCAGCGTCGCCGCGGCATGCGCCACGGCGCTCGCCTGGCCATAGGTGCGGAGGTCCATGGCGAAGATCTCCGGCGCCTCGACGCCGGGGCGGTAGAGCGCGACTTCCTCGAAGCGGTTGACCAGCACCGGCACCTCGGCCCGCAGCGCCTCCAGGCGATGCGCGGCGGAGGCGCGGTAGGCCTCGACGAAGGCGCCGGTCAGGTCGGTGACGGGATCGGCCCACGGCGCGCCGGCCGGGCAGAGCAGCAGCAGGCCGGCGAGGGCCGGCCGGCAGAGGCGCTGCAGGGCGTGGTGGCTCATCGGCGTCCCTCTCCCGGATATCCGGCGGGGAGGGCTTAGAGCGGAACGCCGCGGGGCGGAAACGCCCGAAGGCGTGAGGCGGCGTCGGAATCGCCGCGCCGGGGCTCAGCCGCCGCCCGGGATCACCAGCCGCGCAGCCAGCGGGCGCGGCGCGGGCAGCGCCAGGCCGGCATCCTCGCAGAGCCGCGCATCCATCCAGGCGAGCGTCACGGCCTGGCGGCGCCGGCGCAGCCAGCGGCCGAGGCGGGCGGCGAGCGTCGAGGTGCCGGGCGTGAGGCACGCGGGCAGCGCGACTGACGTGACGCTGGTGCTCATGACGCTCTCCTGTCTCGGCGGGGCCGGGCGGGCCATCCGCCCTCGTTCCATGACGGCACCATGGCAGTTGCCGCGCCGGCCTGCTGTGCGGCGCGGCACAGGCCGCGGCGGCGGCGAGGTCGGTCGTCCGGTTGACCGCGGCCCGGCGGAGAACCTAGCCTGCTAACGGAAACCCCGTTCGATCCAGGAAAGGCTCGCCTCCATGGCCCATCGCGGCTTGCGTTTCGGCATCTTCCTCGCGCCCTTCCACCGCGTGGGGGACAACCCGACGCTGTCGCTGGCGCGCGACATGGAGCTGATCCAGTGGCTCGACCATCTCGGCTACGACGAGGCCTGGATCGGCGAGCACCATTCGGCGGGCTGGGAGATCATCGCCTCGCCCGAGATCTTCATGGGCGCCGCCTTCGAGCGGACGAAGCACATCAGGCTCGGCTCCGGCGTCACCTCGCTGCCCTACCACCACCCGCTGCTGGTGGCGCAGCGCTTCGTGCAGCTCGACCACATGTCGCGCGGCCGCGTCATGCTCGGCGCCGGGCCGGGCGCGCTGGTCTCGGATGCCTACATGATGGGCATCAAGGCCGAGGACCAGCGGCGGATGATGGACGAGAGCCTCGACGCCATCACCCGGCTGCTGGCCTGCGAGGAACCGGTCACCATGAAGACCGACTGGTTCGAGCTGAAGGAGGCGCGCCTGCACCTCGCCCCCTACAGCTATCCGCGCTTCGACATCGCGGTCGCCTCCGCCACCACGCCTTCCGGCGTGCTGGCGGCCGGCAAGTACGGGCTCGGCCTGCTCTCGCTCGGCGCCGGCCTGCCCGGCGGCAATGCCAAGCTCGCCGACTACTGGCGGCAGGGCGAGGCGCAGGCGGCCAAGCACGGCAAGAGCTTCGACCGCAATGGCTGGCGGCTGGTCGTGAACATGCACTGCGCCGAGGAGGACGAGCGGGCGATGCGCGACGTCGCCAAGGGCGAGCGCGTCGAGACGCTGAGCTACTTCTCCGAGACGCTGGGCCGCCCGCCCATGCGCTCGGAGGATCCGCTCGGCGACGGCCTCAAGGCCGGCACCACGCTGGTCGGCAGCCCCGACACCATCATCAAGGGCATCGAGCGGCTGCTCGAATACACCGAGGGCGGCTGCGGCGGCGTGCTCTTTCGCGCCCATGAATGGGCGAACCGGGAGGATACGCTCCGCAGCTACGAGCTCTTCGCCCGCTGGGTCATGCCGCGCTTCCAGGGCTCGCTCGCCATGCCGGCGCAGAGCCGCGAATGGTGCAGCGAGAACCGCACCGGCATCTTCGGGCCGAGCATGGGCGCGCTGCGCAAGGCCTTCACCGATGCCGGGCAGGAGGTGCCGGACCACATGCGCATGCGGCTGCACACGGGCAAGGTCGAGCTCTGACGCCTGCCGGCCGGGCTCAGGCCGGCGGGTGCGGCGCCTGCTGCAGCGCCGCCTCCACGGCCTGGGCCAGCGTCTCCCGCGCATAGGGCTTGCGCAGCACGGCGACGGCCGCGCTGTCGCGCCCTTCCAGCGACCCGGCGCTGGCATAGCCTGTCGCGAAGAGATAGGGGATGCCGCGGGTGGTAAGCACGTCCACGACGGGGAAGGACCGCTCCCCGCGGCCGAGATTGACGTCGAGCACCGCCGCGTCGAGCACCTCCGTCCCGACCGCGAGGCCGAGCGCCTCCTCCAGGCTGCGCGCCGGCCCCACCACCTCGCAGCCGAGGGCACGGAGCAGCCCGTCCAGCTCCATGGCGAGCAGCGCCTCGTCCTCCACCACCAGCACCCGCGGGACCCGCCCGGTCACCCGCGGCAGCCCGCCCAGGAGCGGCGGCCGGATCGCCGATGCCTCCTCCGCCTGGTCGGAGGCGGCGAGGACATGCCGGGCCGGCAGCACCAGCCTCGCCCGCAGGCCGGTCGGCTCCCAGTCCAGCTCCAGCCGGCCGCCGAGCTGTCGCTCGGCAAGCTGGACCAGCAGCCGCGAGCCGAAGCCGCTCCGCTGCGGCAGGCCGGCGACCGGCGGGCCGCCCGATTCCCGCCAGCACAGCGTCAGCCCCGCCGCATCCAGCGACCAGTCGAGGTCGAGGCGGCCCCCCGGCGCGCCGAGCGCGCCGTACTTCACCGCATTGGTCCCGAGCTCGTGCAGCAGCATCGCGGTCGGCTGCACCGCCTCGGCCGCGAGCCGCACCGGCAGGCCCGACAGCCGCACCTGCGCGGCATGGGCGGCGAGCTCGCCCTCCGCCAGCGCGCGCAGCTCGGCGCCGTCCCATTTCGCCTTGGCCAGCAGCGCATGCGCCCGGGCCATGGCGGCGATCCGCCCCTCGACCGCGGCGGCGAAGCGCTCCGCGTCATCGCGCGGCGAGAGGCGGACCAGCGACAGCGCGACCGCCAGCGCATTCTTGGCGCGGTGGTCCACCTCGCGCATCAGCAGCGCCTGCCGCTCCTCGGCCGCCTTACGCTCGGTCACGTCGGCGATGATCCCGGCGACGCGGGAGACGCGGCCATCGGCGCCGCGCTCCACCGGCGCGCCATGCGCCTCGATCCAGCGCTGCCCTGCCTCGCCGCGGAGGCGGATGCGCGCCTCGAACTGCCAGGCGTCGTCCCGCGCGAGCGCCGCCTGGATGGTGCCGGCGACGCGCTCCCGGTCATCGGGCAGGACATGCCCGAGGAAGGTGTCGAGGGTCCAGTCCGGCGGCGGCCCGGCATAGCCGAAGATGGCGTTGTGCCGCGGCGAGGAGACCAGGGCCAGGGGCCCCTCCGGCCCGACCTGCATTTCCCAGGTGCCGATGCCATTGGCCTCCGTCGCCAGGCGCAGCCGCGCCTCGCTTGCGGCCAGCGCCGCCTCGGCGCGGCGCTGCGCGGTGACGTCCGCGAGCACTTCCAGCACCTCGGCCGGCCGGCCCCCGGCGTCGCGGCGGAGCGACTTGCGGGCGGTGACGACGACCTCCCGCCCGTCCCGCGCGCGGTGGCGCAGGTCGCCCATCCATTCGCCCGCGCGCAGCAGGGTCGCCTCGATCTCCGCGAGCGGCAGGGGGAAGACGGTGCGCAGCAGGTCGTGCACGTTGCGTCCGACCGCCTCCGCCGCGGTCCAGCCATAGAGCCGCTCGCAGCCGCCCGACCAGTGGCGGATGGTGCCGTCCATGCCGCGCGCCATGAAGGCGCCGAGATCGAGCGTCGCCAGGAGGTCGCGCAGCCTCGCCTCGCCGGCCGCGAGCGCCGCCTCGGCCGCCTTGTGGCGCGAGATGTCCTCGACCACCGTCAGCAGGTGCTCCGGCCGCCCTTCGGCATCGCGGACGAGGGAGACGGTGACGTTCACCCAGACCGCATGGCCGTCCCGGTGGCGGTAGCATTTCTCCCGGGCATAGGTCTCGATCTCGCCGGCCAGCAGCGCCCGCATCCGGGCGAAGGGCTCGCCGGTCCCCTCGGTCAGCGTGAGGTCCTGGATCCGCTGCGCGAGCAGCGTCGGACGGTCATAGCCGGTGATGGCGCAAAGCCGGTCGTTCACCAGCAGCCAGCGGCCGTCGAGCCCGACATGGGCGAGGCCGACCGCGGCCTGCTCGAAGGCGGCGCGGTAGCGCGCCTCGGTGGCGGCAAGCCGCGCCTCGGCCCGGAGGCCCCAGAGCAGGGCGGCGCCGAGCTGCGCCAGGGTGAGGCAGAGGGCGAGGCCGGCCGCAAGGGCGGCCAGGATCCCCTGCCGGCGCCGCCCCGCCTCGGCCGCCCGCGCCAGGGCCTCGGCCGCGCTCCGCAGCACCATCGCCTCGGCGCGGATCGACTGCATGAGCATGTGGCCGCGATCGGTCTCGAGGGCCGCGATCGCCGGGCCCGGCCCGGCCTCCCGCCGCAGGGCGATGGGCGGCGCCAGCTCCGCCATCCTCTCCGGCACGGCGCGCCGCAGCGCGGCCAGCGGCGCGGCGAGCTCCGCCTCCCCGCCGGTGCGCTCCGCCAGCCCCCGCAATTCCGTGTCGACCTCAGCCGTGGCCGCGCGATAGGGCTCGAGATGCGCGGGGTTGCCGGTCAGCAGGTAGCCGCGCTGGCTGGTCTCCGCATCGCGCACCAGCGAGACCAGCCGGACCGCCTGCTCCGCCGCATCCCGCAGCCGGTCCCGCCGCGCATCGGGGCCGGTCAGCAGCCAGAGGGAGACAGCGGCGGCGAGTAGGGCGAAGAGCAGCAGCGACAACACGCCCGAGACGCTCAGGCGCGCCGCGGCCTTGGGGACAAGGGTCAATCACACCACTCCAGGGGCAGAGCCGGCGGAAGGCGCGGCCGGCTCCGGAAATCGCGACATGATGCGGGAGAGCGCAAGGATCATGCCAGGGAAAACATTGGACGGCCTCGCGCCCTGGTCGAAGATCCCTGCAACTTGGCAGGATTTCATCTTCGCCCGGGTGTCCGGGGGAGCCGGCGTCAGCGCGCGGGCTGGCCGAGGCTCCGCGCCCGTTCCGCCCGTGCCACCAGGCGCTGCTCCGGCACCGCATGCGCGTGCGCGACGCGCACCCGGCCGGGGGCGGGCAGGGGCGGCATCGCGGTGCCCTGTAGCACCCCCTGAGCCGTCGCCACCAGCCGCCCGCCCTCCAGCCGCAGCACCCGGTCGTGGAAGCGCGCGAGCCCCGGCCGATGGCCGATCGAGACCAGCGCCGCACCGGCGAGTTCCTGCTCGAAGAGCCGCATGACGCTCGCCTCCGCCGCATCGTCCAGCGCCGAGGTGGATTCATCCAGCAGCACCCAGCGCGGGCTGTGCAGCAGCAGCCGCGCGAAGCCGAGCCGCTGCTGCTCTCCGAGCGAGAGCATGCGGTCCCAGCGCGCCGCCTCGTCCAGCCGCGCCGCCAGCGCCGGCAGGCCGCAGCGGGCGAGCGCGGCGGCGATCGCCGCATCGCCGAAGCGGCCCGGCGCGGCGGGGTAGCAGACGGCGTCGCGCAGCGTGCCGAGCGGCAGGTAGGGCCGCTGCGGCAGCAGCATCGTGTCCTCCCGCGCCGGCATGCGGATGCGGCCCTCGCCCCATGGCCAGAGGCCGGCGGCGGCGCGGAAGAGCGTGCTCTTGCCGCAGCCGCTGCCGCCCTGGATCAGCACGCGCTCGCCGGCGCGGATCACCGCGCTCGCGCCGTCGAGCAGCACGCGGCCGGCGGGATTGCGCAGCGTGACGCGGTCCAGCACCAGGGCCGGCGCGCCCGCCTCGACCGCGATGCCGCCCTCGCGGCCCAGCGCCTCGGCCGCCGCGAGGCTGTCCTCGAGCGCGGCGATGCGCTCGACATGGCTGCGCCAGTCCGCGAGCTGCGGCCAGTGCTCCTGCAGCCAGGAGAGGGCGCGCACCACCTCGGCGAAGGCCTGGCCGAGCTGGACCAGCGTGCCGAGGCCGAGGGCGCCGGCGAAGAAGGCCGGGCCCGCCAGCAGCAGCGGCAGGGCGGCGGCGACCATGCCGTAGCCGGAGCCGAGCCACATCAGGTGCCGCTCCTGCCGCAGCATGCGGTGCATGGCGCCGACCACCTGGCCGAAGGCGCCGTCGAGCACCCGCGCCTCGTCGGCGCCGCCCTCGATCATCGCCACGGCCTCGGCATTCTCCCGCAGGCGGATCAGGGCGAAGCGGTGGTCGGATTCCGCCCGCTGGCGGTCGATATGGATGCCGATCAGCGGCCGGCCCAGCCACCAGGTGAAGAGCGTGCCGCCGGCGGCATAGAGCACGGCGATGCCGAGCATGCCGCCGGGCAGCGCGAGGCCGGCGACCGGCACCGCGGCCGAGAGGGTCCAGAGCAGGCCGACGAAGGAGATGAGGTTGATGACGGCGTAGAGCAGACTGGCGCCGAGATCGACCGCGACGGCGGTGGCCCAGCGGGTGTTCTCGCTGATGCGCTGGTCCGGGTTGTCGGCCGCGTCCGGCAGCAGGCCCATGTGGTAGTTGCGGCCCTGGCGCGCCCAGCGCCCCTGCAGGTCCCGCACCAGCCAGCGCCGCCAGGACAGCGCCAGCATCTGCCGCGCCCAGAGCTGGGCGACGGCGAGCGCCATGGTGAGCAGGGCGAGGATGGGGAAGATCCAGGCCTGCAGCAGCATCGCCCCCTGGTCGCGCCGCTCGAGCGCCGAGAAGAGGTCGCCGTTCCAGAGATTGACCCGCAGCGCGATGCCGATCTGGGCGAGGGTCATGAGCAGGACCAGGGCGGTCAGCCCCCAGGCGGTGCGCTTCTCCCCGGAGCCGTACCAGCCGCGGGCGAAGCGGAGGGTGCGGCGGAGCGCGCTCTGGCGAGGCCGGTCCGGGTGGTCGCTGGCCAATTCACGCACTCCCCTAACGGTTGCCCTGGAATGGGAGGCAGTATACACAGAATCGTGAGGCGCCCAAGGAAATAAGGCCAGATTGGGGCAAGATGGGGGCAAATGTGGCGAACATGCTCCATTCATGGCGGAATCGAGGCAAGTCGGCGGTGCGCCAGGGCATGCCCTGGACGGGCTGGCGCGGTGTCGGGAGGGCCTTGTATGTTGGGCGAGCCGATTCAGACCTCCGGGCCATCCGGGGCACCCCACGAAGCGCCGCTTTGTGGGGACCCCTTCGGCCCTTCGATCATCGGCACGCCTTGTATGTTGGGCGAGCCGATTCAGACCTCCGGGCCATCCGGGGCACCCCACGAAGCGCCGCTTCGTGGGGACCCCTTCGGCCCTGCGGTCATCGGCACGCCTTGCATGTTGGGCGAGCCGATTCAGACCTCCGGGCCATCCGGCCCTTCGATCATCGGCACGCCTCAGGTGCTCGGCCGGTCGCGCGCCGCCGCGGCGAGCAGCGCCGCGACCTCGGCATCCCCAAGCTGGTGGAAATCCGCGTAGAAGGCGCCGACCGAACCGAACCTCGCCGGCTCGGCCAGGGTCACGACCTCCTCGCAGGCCTGCCGCAGCGCCTCCGCGACGACGCGCGGCGCGACCGGCACGGCGAGAACCCGGCGTGCCGCGCCCGCCTGCTGCAGCGCCAGCAGGGCGGCGCGGACCGTCGCGCCGGTGGCGACGCCGTCATCGACCACGATCACGCTGCGCCCCCGGGGCGCCACCGCGGGCCGGCCCTGCAGCCAGAGCCGCCGGCGGCGCGCGATCTCGGCCACTTCCTCGGCGGCCTGTTCGGTGACGTAGTCGGCGGGCACCCCGAGCGTCGCGACCAGGTCCTCGTTCACCACGGTCCGGGGCGGATCGCCCTCCACCACCGCGCCGAGGGCGAGTTCGGGCTGCAAAGGCGCGCCGATCTTGCGCACCAGCAGCAGGTCGAGCGGCGCGCCCAGCGCCTCGGCGATCGGGACGGCGACCGGCACGCCGCCGCGCGGCAGGGCCAGCACCAGCGGCGCCGCGTCGCGGAGGTGCAGCAGGCGCTGCGCCAGGCGCCGCCCGGCCTCCTCCCGGTCGCGGAAGGTCATGGCAGCCTCCACCGGCCTCGGCGGTCGGATGGCCGGAGCGTCGGATGGGGCGTAGGGCTGGATCGGCCCGCGCGGCAGACCAGGCGGTCCGATGGCCGGAGCGCCGCATGGCACGAAGGGCTGAATCGGCCCGCGCGGCAAACCAGGCGGCCTGATGGCCGGAGCGCCGGATGGCGCGGAGGGCTGGATCGGTCCGCGCGGCAAGCCGAACGACCCGATGGCCGGGATGTCGAATGGCGCGGAGGGTTGAACCGAGCCGCGCGACGTGCCGGGACCGACGAATGGAGCGGAGGGTCGGAGCGGCCCGCCCGACGGGCAAGGCGCCGGGGCCGGGGGGCGTCCTGCCCATCGAGAGGCGGGATGTTGGAGGGAGCCGCGCCCGCGGCAGGCGGCGATCCGCCCGCCGTGGCACCGGGGTGAGGGCAGGGCCGCGTGGCTGACCGCGCCGGGCCGCCCCGGACGCGCTCAGCCCCCGGTGGGGCGGCCGAAGCTCGGCAGCGGATCGGCGCGAAGCTGGCTCTCACGGACCACGCGCTCATGGCCGTCCTGCTGATTGCGCACGCGATATTCGCGGTCCGCGCCGTCGTTCGGCAACTGGCGCAGGACGGTATAGGCGCCGCGCGGGACATTGCCGTCGTAGCGGCCGGTGCTGAGTTCGACGCTCTGGCCGACCGAGAAGCCGTGGGGAGGTTGCATGCTGGGTCCTCGCGGGACAGGTCCTGTCCCCTGCGGGGACCAGGCGGCCGGGCGGCCCGCGCGCCCTGCCGCCCGCCGTCAGCCGAGCAGGTCGAGGACGATCTGGCGGATCTCATCCTGCGTCAGGCCCGAAGGCTGGGGCTGGCGGGGTGTCTTGACGGCGGAATTCGGTCCGGCCGTCGGGTCGAGCCTGGTCGCGGCTCGCCGTTCCGTATCGTTCACTTTTTTATCCTTTCGTGGCCGCGGCATGCGCCGCAGCGGATGGGCGCTCCACGTGGGAGAACGCCCGGCATGCCCGCGCGGTCCTCGTCGGCCGCACAGGGCGGGCCCGGGGCCGTCACGCCGCGCCTGGGGCGTGGCATGGGCCGGGCCTTCGTTCTCGGGGCGGGGGTGCGCCGAGGGGAGGAGCCTCCCCACGGCGATCCGCCCCAGGCGGCCGGAGCCGCCGCGGGAAGCGGCCTCAGGCCTGCTTCAGGTTGCAGGCCGAGGTCTTGCCCTGCTGGCCGCGCTGCAGCTCGTATTCGAGCTTGTCGCCCTCACGCGGCTCCTGGATGCCGGAGCGCTGGACGTCGGAGATGTGCAGGAAGACGTCCTTGGAGCCGTCATCCGGCTGGATGAAGCCGTAGCCCTTGGTGGCGTTGAACCATTTGACAGTGCCGATAGCCATAGCGATGTTCCGTAACAGATGTGGTACCGCCCGGCGCTACCGCCCGGCGTATCGAACTTCGAGGCGAGACGGACACCGGGCTCGGCGCTCGATCACGAGCAGGGAGAGCAGGCCGAACCGAACGAGGCTGACGAGGCGAAGATGGGGTATCGGCGGCCCGGCTGCAACCCTATACCGCCGAATCGAGGCCCCCCGGGTGCCGGCACGCGCCGCTGCCCCGGAGCCGGATATGCCGCCTCCCTCAGCGGGATGGCAGCCCGTTGCCTTGGCGGCCGGGGGGAAGCGGGGCATCCGCAACCCTCTGTGAGCAGGGCGGCGCCTCGCCGGTCAGCCGGCCGCCCGCATCGCCTCCCAGACCCGCTGCGGCGTCGCCGGCCCGTCCCACTGCATGATACCGAGCGGCGCAAGGGCGTCCAGGATGGCATTGCCGATCGCCGGGAAGACGCCGCCCACCGCCGCCTCGCCCACGCCCTTCACGCCGAGCGGGTTCGTCGTGCAGCGCGTCGGGTTGAACTCCAGGGCGAAGCCCGGCAGGTCGGCGGCGCGCGGCAGCGGGTAGTCCTGGAAGGAGCCCGTCAGCGGCTGCCCGGCCGCATCGAAGACCGCCTGCTCCAGCAGCGCCTGCCCCGCCCCCTGGGCGATCGCGCCATGCGCCTGGCCGGCGGCGACCATCGGGTTCACCAGCACGCCGCAATCGTCCACCGCGAGGTGCCGGACCAGCGCGACCTCGCCGGTCTCGCGGTCGATCTCCACCTCCGCGACATGCGTGCCGTTGGGATAGGTGAGGTGCTGGCGCGTCCAATGGTGGTAGGTGTCGAGCGGCTTTCCCTGCTCCCGCGCCAGCGCCGCGACTTCCAGCAGGCCGATGCTGCGGTTGCTGCCGGGCAGGGCGAAGATCCCGTCCTCGAAGCGGAGCTCGTCCGCCGCCGCGCCGAGCGCCGCGGCGGCGAGGGGCCGGGCCTTGGCCAGCACTCCCTCCGCCGCGTGCCAGATCGCCGTGCCCCCCATGAAGGTGGCGCGGGAACTGCCATGGCCGCCGCCCATGGGCAGCAGGTCCGTATCGCCCTGGCGCAGGTGGATCGCGGCGTCGGGGATGCCGAGGCGCCCGGCGAGGATCTGCGGGAAGGTCGTCTCGTGCCCCTGGCCAATGGTCTGGGTGCCGGTCAGGAGCGAGACGCTGCCGTCGGCCTTGAAGCGGATCTCGACATTCTCCTGCGGGTTGCCGGCAGTGCCCTTGAGGTGGCAGGCGATGCCGAGGCCGCGCAGCCGGCCGCGCGCCGCGCTCTCCGCCCGCCGGGCCGCGAAGCCCGGCAGGTCGGCGAGGGTGAGCGCGCGGTCGAAGCAGCCGCGGAAATCGCCGCTGTCGACGGAGAAGCCGAGGGCATTGGTCATCGGCATGGCCGCGGCCGGCACGAAGTTCCGGCGCCGCAGCGTCGCCCGGTCGAAGCCGCATTGCCGCGCGGCGAGGTCGACCAGCCGCTCCATCAGGTTGATCGCCTCGGCGAAGCCCGGGGAGCGGGTGACGCCGACCGGCGTGGTGTTGCTCAGCACCATCCGCACCTGCAGCGCGACGGCGGGGATGGCATAGACCGTGCCCTGCAGCATGACGTACTGGCTGCTGTGCACGCCGCCCATGCCGCCGATGAGATACGCGCCCATGTTCGCGTCGCTGGCAACGCGCAGCGCGAGGAAGCGGCCCTCGGCATCGAGGGCGAGTTCGGCCTCCGCCACATGGTCGCGCGCCTGGTGGTCGGCGAGGAAGACCTCGCTGCGCGTGGCGATCCATTTCACCGGCTGGCCGACCCGCCGCGCCGCCCAGAGCACCAGCGCATATTCCGGATAGGCGAAGTTCTTGGCGCCGAAGCCGCCGCCAACATCGGGGGCGAGAAAGCGGAGGGCGGCGGGCGGCACGCCGAGGGCGCGGGCGGTCGCGTCGCGGTTGCCGTGCAGGCTCTGGCTGGAGATGTGCACGGTGTAGCGCTGCGCCGCCGCGTCCCACTCGCCGACCAGGCCGCGCGGCTCCATCGGGCTGGTGACGATGCGGTGGTTGTGCAGGCGGATCGCCACGCGATGCGCGGCGCGGGCGAAGGCGGCCTCGACAGCCGCATGGTCGCCCCAGCACCAGTCATGGCAGAGATTGCCCGGCACCGCAGGGTCCAGCAGCGGCGCGCCGGGCGCGCGGGCGGCCTCGGCGGTGGTGACGGCGGGGAGCGTTTCGTAGTCCACCTCGATGAGGTCGGCCGCGTCCTCGGCCTGCGCGCGGGTTCCGGCGACCACCAGCGCCACCGCCTCGCCGACATGGCGGACGCGATCCTCGGCCAGCAGCGGCTGCGGCGCGAAGGCGAAGGGCTCGCCGGTCTGGGCATTCGCCTCGACGGTCGGGCGGAGCGGCTGCAGCCCGTCGGCGCGGACATCGGCCGCCGTCAGCACCGCCAGCACGCCGGGCGCGGCGCGCGCCGCGGCCGTGTCTATGCGCAGGATCCGCGCATGGGCATGCGGCGAGCGGAGGAAGACCGCCTGCGCCACGCCCTCCGCCGGCAGATCGTCGAGGTAGCGGCCCTGGCCGGTGACGAAGCGCTGGTCCTCGCGGCGCCTGGGCGAATCGCCCATGACGGATCGGTGCATCCTGGCAATCCCCCGGGTTCTTGGCGCGATGATCGGGCGTTCCAGCAAGGGCGTCCAACCCCACCTTTGCCCATTCTGAGTCGGTCGCCGCCGCGCGTCGGGTGCCGACTCACAGAAATAGAGGAGAGGCTCGGGGAGGATACCTCCTCCCCGACCTTCTCACACCGGCATCGCCCGCCGCTGATGCGCCCGGCCAACCCGCGCCGTATCCTCCCGCCCGCCGGAGATGACGCGCACGCCCTCATCGAGGCGCGCCGCGATGGTCTCCGGCGTGCAGTGCTCGAGGAAGGCGATCCCCCGCGCCCGGCAGGCGGCAAAGACCCGGTCGCGCGCCGCCTGCATCTCCGGCGGATAGGGCGAGAGCTGCAGCCTGGTGCGTCCCAACAGCGAGAGGCCGAGATCGCCCGGCCCCATCTCGGCGAAGCCGATGCCGGGGACCGAGAGGATCTCCTCGCAGCGCGCAACGCCCTCCGGGCTCTCGATCTTCACGCCGAGCAGCAGCGCGCCCTCCGGGTTCAGCGGCCAGGGGTCGCAGAGGCGGAAATACTCCTGCTCCTCCACGCTCCAGATGGGCGCCGCCGTCGCTTCCGAGCCGCGGCCGCGGGTGCCGGTGCCGAGCCGCCCCGGCCCCGGCCGCGTCGGCGCCGCGCCGCCCATGCGATCGAGCGGGGAGGGGAGGCCGGGATCCACCCCCGCCGCCTGGTGCGGGTAGCGGCAGGATTCGACGAAGGCGCGCACGGCATCGCCCGACTCCGCTTGACAGAGCAGCACGCCATGCACGCCGCGACCGAGGATCTGGCGGAACTGCCAGGCATTGTGCCGGACATTCGCCTCGTCGGTGCCGTTCACCGGCGCCTCGACGATGACGGCCGGCGTGCGATGGCCGGTGCGCGTCGGGCCGCCCGCCACCAGCCCCTGCATGTAGGCGGCGAGGCCGGCGACGTCGAAGGCGCCGTGCTCCATGCCGATATTGATGTAGTCGGCCCAGGTCGCGGCGTCCTCGCGCCCCGCTGCCTCGGTCAGCACATGGCCGGTATGGTGGCCCGTGTAGTAGATCGCCTGGTCCTGCTGCAGCAGCGCGATCGCCCGGTTGATCCGGCCATTCATGGCATCCCTCCCGCCGCCCGGCACGGCCGGGCACCCCGCGAGCCTAAGCAGGCTTTCGCGGCCTGGGCCACACTTCGTGCGGCCCAGGTCCCTGAGATGAAAGCCTGCTCAGGATCCTTTCGCGGCGCAAACCCCGAGGGGTTTGCCTGGGCGGCGCGCAGGAGGCGCCGGCTACTCCGCGAGTTCGGGGATCACCCAGAGCGGCTTCTCGCCCCGCGCCACCCGCTGGCAATTGTCGAAGGCGTTGCGGAAGCGGGCCTGCTGGTTGTCCCAGGTGGGGCCGGCGAAATGCGGCGTCAGCGCCACGTTCTTCAGCGCGAAGAGCGGGTTGTCGGCCGGCGGCGGCTCCTGGTCGAAGACGTCGAGGCCGGCGCCGGCGATCCGCCCTTCCTGCAGCGCGGCGATCAGCGCCGGCTCGTCCACGACCGGGCCGCGGCAGGTGTTGATGAGGTAGGCGGAAGACTTCATCTGCGCGAGCTCCGCCGCGCCGATCATGTGCTTCGAGGCCGGGGTCAGCGGCACGTGCAGCGAGACGATATCGGAAGTGCGCAGGATCTCCCCGAGCAGCTTAAAGCGGACGGAGAGCGCATCCTCCTCCGCCTCCGAGACCCGGCGGATGTCGTAGTAGTGCACCCGCATGCCGAAGGCATTGGCCAGCCGCGCCACCTTCTTGCCGATGGCGCCCAGCCCGACGATGCCGAGCGTCTTGTCGCGCAGCTCATAGAGCTTCGTGCCGGCGAGGTCGTTGCCGCGCCAGCGGCCGGACGCCACGCTCTCATGCTGCCAGACCAGGCGGCGGGCGACCGCCATCATCAGCAGGATCGCATGCTCCGACACCGCCGTGCTGTTGGCGCCGCCATTGTTGCAGACCGGGATGCCGGCGCCCCGCGCCGCCTCGATATCCACCGTGTCGTAGCCGGCCGAGAGGAGCTGGTAGAGCTTCAGCTTCGGCGCGCGGCGGAAGAAGCCAGAGTCGATGCTGCGGTTGCCGAAGCCGACGAGGAAGTCGGCGCCGGGCAGGGCGGCCTCGAATTCCGGGCTGCCGAGGGCGGCGACCACCAGCTCCATGCCGGCGGGCGCCAGCTCCCGCGCGATCTCCATGGCGGAGAGCGGGTTGTCCATCATCAGGATGCGCGGGGCCATGGTCGTTTCCTCCTGTGCCTGGCCACCGTCATGGACGGGCCGGGCGGGGCCGGCAAGCCCTTCCGCCCCGGCGCCGGCCGGGGCAGGATCGGCGGATGGAAGGCGACACGCTCACGATCCTCTCCACCCTCGGCGTCATGGAGGCGATGCGCGCGCTCGGCCCGGGCTTCGAGGCCGAGGCGGGCCTGCGGCTCGCGGCCGACTACGCGCCGACGAAGAGCCTGCTCGGCCGCATCGCGGCGGGGGAGGCGGCGGACCTCGCCTTCCTCACCGCCGACGCGGTGGACGACCTCATGGCAAGCGGCACCTTGCGGCCGGGCAGCCGGACCGACCTCGCGCGCTCCTTCGTCGGCGTCGCGGTGCGGGCGGGCGCGCCGCGGCCGGACATTGCCTCGGCCGAGGCCTTCGTGCGCACGCTGCTTGCGGCGAAGTCCATCGCCTATTCCCGCGCCGGGGCCAGCGGCATCTTCTTCGCCGGGCTCATCAAGCGGCTCGGCATCGAGGCCGAGGTGAACGCCAAGGCCACCATCATCCCGGAGGGGCTGACGGGGGCGCTCGCCGCGCGCGGCGAGGCGGAGATCGCGATCCAGCAGGTGAGCGAGCTGATGGCGGTGCCGGGGATCGACATCCTCGGCCGGCTGCCCGGGGAGATCGCCGGCATCACCACCTTCTCCGGCGCCATCTTCGCCGCGACGGCGCGCGCGGAGCAGGCCCGAGCGCTGCTCGCCTTCCTGACCCGGCCCGCCCACCGCGCGGTCTTCGCGGAGGGCGGGCTCGAGCCGGTCTTCTGAGCTCGGCTGGTCCTCAGAACTCCAGCAGGTTGTCGCGGAACATCGCATGGCCATAGGCGCGGCGCGCGAGGCCCCGGCGCTGCAGCGCCGGCACCAGCCCGTCCGCGACCTCGGCGATGGTGCGCCGGCTGACATCGGACATGGAGATCAGGAAGCCGTCGCCGCCGACCTCCTCCATCGTCTCGGCCATCTGCGCCGCCACCGCATCCGGCGTGCCAACCAGCTCGACCGAGCCACTGCTGCCGCGATAGGCCAGCAGCGCCTCCCGCAGCGGCCGCTTGCCCGCGACCCGCTTGAAGTCGTCCAGGGACTGCTGGTGGCCGTTGGTGCGCAGGTCCAGCGTATCCACCGGCGCGTCGAGGTCGTACTTCGTGAAGTCGATATTGGTGATCTTGCCGAAGAAGGCGAGGAGCTGCGGCACCTGCTGCTCCGCCCGCGCCTTGCGGGCGGCGAGGCGAGCGCGCGCCTCGTCCTCGGTCTCGCCCAGGCAGGGGTTCACGAGGTAGAGCAGCTTCACATGGTCCGGGTTGCGCCCGGCCGCCGCGGCGCGGGCGCGGACATCCTCGCGATAGGCCTTCATCGCGCCGGTGCCCTTCATGCTGGCGACGATGGTATCGGCATAGGTGGCGGCGAATTGCCTGCCGCGCGGGCTGCCGCCGGCCTGGGCGATCACCGGTCGCCCCTGCGGGCAGGGGCCGGAATTGAGCGGCCCATGGGTGCGGAACCAGCGTCCCTCGAAATCCACCGCGCGCACCTTGGTGTGGTCCACCAGCACGCCGCTCGCCTCGTCGGCGGTGATCGCGCCCGGCTCCCAGGAGTCCCAGAGGCCGTTGACCACCTGCATGTATTCGTCGGCCATGTCGTAGCGCAGGTCGTGCTCCGGCAGGCGGTCGAGGCCGTAGTTGCGCGCCGCGACGTCGCTGCTGCCGGTGACCATGTTCCAGCCGATGCGCCCCGAACTGACCTGGTCCAGCGAGGCGATCATCCGCGCCAGCAGATAGGGCGGGTGGGTGAAGGTGGCGAAGGTCGGCACGATGCCGATGCGCTTGGTTGCCGCCGCCATCAGCGTCGCGGTGATCGCCGGGTCCTGCCGCGGCACCGCCAGCCCGTGCTTCAGGTAGAGCTCGGTCGAGCCGCCATAGCTCTCCCCGACATAGGAGCTGTCCTCGATCAGGATGTAGTCGAAGCAGGCGCGCTCCAGCGCGCGGGCCATGTCGCAGAAGAGGTCCGGGACCATCCAGTCGCGGCCGATGGCGCCCGTCCAGGGCTCCGCCCAGGCCTGCACCGAGGATCCCTGCAGGAACCAGCCGAGATGGAAGGGCCTGGGCATGCATCCGCTCCGCGATAGGAATGCGCGGAGGCTAGCACGGCGCGTGCCAGCGGCACGCGTTCATGGCGCGCGGGATCAGCCGCGCTGCGGCGGCGGGTCGAACGCGAAGGGCCGCTCGGTGAGCGCGGCCCAGTCATAGGGGTTGGCCTCGGGGAAGCTGGCGAGCGGGCGGTCCGTCTCGCCCGAGGCGTCGCGCCGCGCGTCGTCCCAGCCCTCGGCGATCGCCTCGGCCAGGCTGGCCTTCAGGCTCGGGTTCTTCCGCAGCACCGTCTGCACGTGCCTGCGCTGGGTGGCGATGGTGTTGGCCCAGCGCCGCCCGCGGCGCTCCGGCTGGTGGTCCCATTGGAGCATGTGGGCCATGAGCACCCGCAGCGTGCCCTCCAGCCTGTCGTATTGGGACTCCGCAACGTCATCCAGCGCCTCGGCGATGTTCGCCGCATCCACCTCCGGGAGCCGCCCGGCCCGCAGCAGCGCCGCCTGCTCGCGCGCCCAGGCATGCAGGTCCTGCCGGTTGCCGGTCCGCGCCGGCGCCCTGGTCCCGGCGGGAAGGTCCATGCGCCCATCCTCCTGCGGCCAGCACAGGGCACCCGCGCGGCGGGTCGCCAGCCTCAGCCCGGCATCACCCGCGCCAGCACCGCCAGCAGCCGCGCCCGGTCCACCGGCTTGGCCAGGTGGTCGTCCATGCCGGCGGCGCGGGCGGCGGCGATGTCCTCGGCCCGGATATCGCCGGTCAGCGCGATGATCGGCACCCGGCCCGCCGGCCCGGGCAGGGCGCGGATCGCCGCGGCCACCTCATGCCCGTCCATGCCCGGCATGTGCACATCCAGCAGCACCGCATCCGGCGGCGGCCCGGCGGCGAGGGCGGCCAGCGCGGCGGGCCCATCCGCCGCCTCCTCCACCACATGCCCCTCCGGCACCAGCAGGGCGCGGATCAGCAGGCGGTTGGGGCGGACATCGTCCACCACCAGCAGCCGCAGCGGCCGCGCGGCCGTCTTCTCCCCGATCGTCATCGCCCCCCGGCCTGTCCCCGCCCGCGCCGCCGCGACCCTATCCGGGCGGCGCGGCGGCGTCAGCCCCGCCGCGCCGCGTCCGGCCAGAAGCGCACGCCGCCGCGCGCCAGCCCACCGCCGAGGCCGATGGCGGTGCCGTCCGCCCGCCAGCAGGCCGTGCCCTCCAGCAACCCGTCGGCGCCGAAGCCGACGGCACACATCCCGCCCGCGACATGCGGCAGCGCCACCACCTCGTGCCCCATGGCCTGCAGCGCCGTCCGCGTATCCGGCGAGAGGCCCGCCTCCACCTCCAGGGCCTGCCCCTGCGTCCAGATCCGCGGCGCCTCCACCGCCTCCTGCAGGCGCATCCCATGGTCGAGGAGCGCGATCAGCGCCTGCATGGCCGAGCCGAAGATGCGCAAGCCCCCGGGCAGGCCGAGCGCGACGATGGGCCTGCCGTCCCGCAGCGCGATCAGCGGCGCCTGGCTGGTGGTGATGCGCTTGCCCGGCGCGATGGAGAGCGCATGGCCCGGCCGCGGGTCGAAGAGCGCCATGTAGTTGTTCGGGATCAGCCCGACCTCCGGCACCAGGAAGCGCGCACCGAAGAGGCTGTTGATGGTATGCGTCGCGCAGAGGATGCCGCCCGCCGCATCGGCGACGGTCAGGTGCGTGGTATTGGGGCTCTCGCCCGCCGCCGGCACGCCGGCGCTCCAGGCCCGGGCGCGGCCGCGGTCGATCAGCGCGCGCCGCTCCGCCGCATAGGCCTTGGACAACAGGCGATCCACGGGGACCGACACGAAATCCGGGTCGGCGGTCGCCGCGGCGCGGTCGGCGAAGGCGATCTTCAGCGCCTCCGCGATCAGGTGGCAGGTCTCCGGCGTGCCGTAGCCGAGGGCGCGGAGGTCGAAGCCCTCCAGGATGTTCAGCATCTGGATGACATGCACGCCGCCCGAGGCGGGCGGTGGCGGCCCCACCACTTCCACGCCGCGATAGGTCCCGCGCACCGGCGCGCGCGCGACGAGGCGCGCGTCGCGCAGGTCGGCCTCGCCCAGCAGCCCGCCGCGGCGGGCGATGTCGGCCGCGACCGCGGCGCCCACCGCGCCGCCATGCAGCGCGCCCGGGCCCTCCCGCGCGATGGTGGCGAGCGTCTCCGCCTGGCCGGGGATCAGCAGCCGCTCGCCGGCGGCGATCGGCGCGCCGCCCGGCAGCAGCACGGCGGCGATCGCCGGGTCGCGCGCCAGGTCCGGCGCGGCCTCGGCGACGCATTCCGCGAGATAGGGCGTGACGCGGAAGCCGCGCGCGGCGAGGCGGATGGCGGGCGCCATGACATCGGCGAGGGGCAGCGTCCCATGCGCCCGCAGCGCCTCGCACCAGGCCAGCAGGTTGCCCGGCACCGCGACGGCGCGCGCGCCGACCGCGTTCTCCCGCCCGACCGTCTCGAGCGCCGCCGGCCAGTCCTGGCTGACGGGCCTGTACATGTCGGGCCGCCCCGCGGCGGGCACGGTCGAGAGCCCGTCGAGCACCCTGTGCGTCCCGTCGGGCAGCCGCAGATGCGCCATGCCGCCGCCGAGCAGCCCGACCATCATCGGCTCGACCACCGTCAGCGCGAAGAGCGCGGCGACGCCGGCATCCACCGCATTGCCGCCCTCGGCCAGCATCTCCGCGCCGGCGGCGGAAGCGAGGGGATGGTTGGTGACGACCATGCCGCGCGAGCCCGTGGCCGGGCGCTTCTCCGGCGCGAAGACGGTCCCGGCGCGGCTGCGCCAATCCCCTGCGGTCATGCGGCCATTCCCCCTTGCGGCGCCGCGAGCCTCGCGCCGCGGGCGGGGGCGCGCAAGGCCAGGGCGGATGCGGTAGGCTCCGGCGACCGCGCCGGAGCCCCGCCCATGCCCGCCATCGCCCTCGATCCCGCGACCGACATCCTCGGCATCATCGACGTGCAGCCCACCTTCATGCCGGGCGGGGAGTTGCCGGTGGCGGAGGGCGAGGCGGTGGTGCCGGTGATCAACCGGCTGCTCGCCGGGCCCTTCGCGCATGCCTTCGCCACGCAGGACTGGCACCCCGCCGGGCATTCCTCCTTCGCCTCCGCCCATCCCGGGCAGGAGCCCTTCGCGGTGGTGGAGATGCCCTATGGCCCGCAGGTGCTCTGGCCCGACCACGGCCTGCAGGGCAGCGCCAATGCCGCGCTGCACCCGGGGCTCGACCAGGCGCGGATCGAGCTGGTGCTGCGCAAGGGCTTCCGGCCGGCGCTCGACAGCTACTCCGCCTTCTTCGAGAACGACCGGCGCACCGCCACCGGCCTGCATGGCTGGCTGCAGGCGCGGGGCATCCGGCGGCTCTTCCTCTCCGGCCTCGCCACCGACTACTGCGTGGCCTGGTCGGCCGAGGATGCGGCGCGGCTCGGCTACCAGGTCTTCGTCATCGAGGATGCCTGCCGCGGCATCGGGTTGCCGGCGCCGGAGGGCGGCACGACCATCGACGCCGCGACGCGGCGGCTGGCTGCCTTGGGCGTGCGCATCGTCGCGAGCGGCGACTTCGCCTGACCGCCGCGCCGCCCCGGGGCGGCGGCCCCGCGGGCAGCCCGCCTGCGATACGGCGGTTGCGCCGCGGCCGCGATCTGGGACGATGGGCCGCAAGCCGGGCCCGGACCGGAGCCCGCGGGAGGACAACGCGCATGGAACGCCACTATGGCTGGGTCATCGTCGCCATCGGGGCGCTGATGGGCTGCATCGGCATGGGGTCGATGTTCTCCCTCGCCGTCTTCCTCGACCCCATCGCCACGGATACGGGCTGGTCGCGCGCCGGGATCTCGGCCTCCATGACGGTCGCCTTCCTCGCCATGGGGCTCGGCGCCTTCGCCTGGGGCTGGGTCAGCGACCGGCACGGCCCGCGCATCGTCGGCCTCGCCGGCGGGCTGCTGCTCGGCACCGGGCTGGTGCTGGCCAGCCGGGCGCAGAGCCTGCTGGCCTTCCAGCTTGCCTATGGCCTCTTCCTCGGCGCCGCGGTCGGCGCCTTCTTCGCGCCCATGATGGCGGCCGCCAGCGCCTGGTTCGACCGCCACCGCGCGCTCGCCGTCTCGCTCGTCTCCGCCGGGCTCGGCATGGCGCCGGTCGTCGTCGCGCCCTTCGCGCAATGGCTGCTCTCCGGCCATGACTGGCGCACCGCGCAGCTCGTCATCGGGCTGCTCGCCTGGGCCATCCTGCTGCCGGCGGCGCTGCTGCTGCGTCGCCCGCCGGTGATGGCCGCGGCCCCCGCCGGGGCGGGCGCGCCGGCGGCCCACGGCTTCACCGCGCGGGAGGCGCTGGGCAGCCGGCAATTCGTGGTGCTGGCCGCGACCTTCTTCGCCTGCTGCCTCGCCCATGCCGGGCCGATCTTCCATGTCGTGAGCTACGGCATGGTCTGCGGCCTCTCGGCGCTGGCCGCCGTCAGCGTCTACAGCCTGCAGGGGCTGGCGGGGCTCGGCGGGCGCCTGCTGCTCGGCGTGCTGGCCGACCGGCACGGCGCCAAGCCGGTGCTTACGGCTGGGCTGCTGCTGCAGGCGCTGGCGATCGGCGCCTTCCTGCCGGCGCGCAGCCTCGGCGAGTTCTATGCCGTCGCCGCGGTCTTCGGCCTGGCCTATGGCGGCGTCATGCCGCTCTACGCCGTGCTGGCGCGCGACTATTTCGGGCCGCGCATCATGGGGACGGTCTTCGGCGCGGCGACCATGGTCTCCTGCCTCGGCATGGCGGCCGGACCGGCGGTGGGCGGCTGGATCTTCGATCGTTTCGGCAGCTACGCCGGGATGCACCTGAGCTCGCTCGCGGTCGGGTTCGGGGCGGTGGCGATCGCGCTCGCCTTCCCGCCGCTGCCGCGGCTGCGGGAGAAGCGGCTCGAGCCGGCCTGAGCGGAGGCTTCGGGGTTCGCGCCGCAACAAGGCCCTGAGCGGGGTTCCATCCCAGGGGTCTGGGCCGCACGACGGGTGGCCCGATCCGCGAAAGCCTGCTTGGGGCCGGGCGGCGGTGGCCGGGTGGCCGCATCCGGGCCGGCGTTTCAACCTTGGCATCGGCCCGGCGTGGCCATGGCCGCCTACCGATCCCAATAGGGAGGATCGCCGAAGGCGGCCCGCAGGTCCGCGACGAGCGCGCGCAGCTTCGCCGAGGCGCGGCGCCCCTCCGGATGGGCAACATAGATGAATTCGGCCTCCGCCATGGCGCCGAGTTCGATGACCCGGAGCGCGCCCGCCTTCAGCGCGGCGCCGGCGATGAAGGTCGGGAGCAGCGCGATGCCGAGCCCGGCGACCGCGGCATCCCGCATCATGTCGCCGTTGTTGACGCACAAGGCCGGCCTGCTGCGCACGATCCTCGTCCCGCCCGGCCCGACGAAGCGCCAGTCCGCATGGCTGCGGTTGGTGTAGAAGATGCCCCTGTGCCCCTCCAGCGCCTCGATGGAGGGCGGGGCGCCCTCGCGTTCGAGGTAGGCGGGCGAGGCGACGAGGACGCGGCGACTCTGCGCGAGCCTCCAGACCGTCAGGCGGGTGTCGTCGATCGGCCCGTGCCGCACCACGGCATCATAGCCGTCGGCCGCAGCATCGACGCGGCGGTCGTCGAGATCGAGCGTCAGTTCCAGGGCGGGGTGGCGGCCGAGGAAGGGATACAGCGCCGGGCCGAGATGCAGGCGGCCGAAGGTCACGGGCGCCGCGATCCGCAGGGGGCCCTGCAATCGGCTGCGCCGCTCGGCGATGGTCGCCGCCGCCTCCTCGACGTCGTGCAGGATGCGCGATGCCTGGTCGAGGAAGGTGGCGCCATCCTCCGTCAGCGACAGCTTCCGGGTGCTGCGGTGGAGGAGGGGCGCGCCGAGGCTCCGCTCGAGTTCGGCCAGCCGCTCGCTGACCACCGATTTCGACAGCCGCAGGCGCCGCGCGGCCTCGCTGATGGAACCGGCTTCGGCAATCGCGACGAAGGCGGAGATACCTTCCAGGCGCATCACGTTCGGAATTCCCGGAAGCCTGTTCTGCGAATGAAAGGCTATTCGGAACGACGGCCGGACTCCAGATCTGTCCTCGACCGACGCCGTCGCCCTCGGACGCGGGCGGCCCGCGTCGCGGCAGGAGATCGGCAGTATGCGCAGCCTGGCATTCGGACTTCTCGCCGCCCTGGCCATGGCCGGGCCGGCGGCGGCGCAGCCGCGGCCCTTCCCGCCCGACTTCCGCACGGAGGAGGTGCCGGCCGAGGGCGCGACGCTGCATCTGCGCGTCGGCGGCACGGGGCCGGCGGTCGTCCTGCTGCACGGCTTCGGCGACACGGGCGACATGTGGGCGCCGCTCGCGGCCGACCTGGCGCGGGACCACCGGGTCGTGATCCCCGACCTGCGCGGCATGGGGCTCTCGTCGCGCCCGGCCGGCGGCTACGACAAATGGACCCAGGCCGGCGACATCCGCGCAGTGCTGCAGCATCTCGGCATCGGGCGGGCGACCGTCATCGGCCACGACATCGGCACCATGGTGGCCTTCGCCTATGCGGCACGCTACCGCGCCGATACCGAGCGGCTCGTCGTCATGGACGCGCCGGTCCCGGGCATCCCGCCCTGGAACGACATCGTGCGGGACCCGCGACTCTGGCATTTCGACTTCGGCGGGCCGGACATGGAGCGGCTCGTCGCCGGGCGCGAGCGGATCTACCTCGACCGCTTCTGGAACGAATTCGCGGCGGATCCCGCCCGCTTCGACGAGGGGTCCCGGCAGCACTACGCGGCGCTCTACGCCCGGCCCGGCGCCATGCACGCCGCCTTCGCGCAGTTCCTGGCATTTCGGCAGGATGCCGAGCGGAATGCGGGCGTGATCGCCGAGAAGCTCGCCATCCCGGTCCTGGCCATCGGCGGGGCAAGATCATTCGGTGCGACGGAGGCCGTTGTCATGCGGAACGCCGCGGCCGAGGTGACGCAGGTGGTCATCCCGGATGCCGGCCATTGGCTCATGGAAGAGCAGCCGGTGGCGACGATCGCGGCCATCCGCGCGTTCCTCCCGGCATCGCCCTGATGTCCCGGCCGGGGCGGAGCGGGGACCTGCGCCGGGCCGCCGTGCCCTCAGAAGGCCCGGCTCAGTCCCGCCAGCACGGTCCGCCGCAGCCCGAATTGCGGCGCCCCGACGCCGATCCCGGTGCCATCGCGCAACTGGTAGATCGTGTCGAAGGCATTCAGCAGGTCCAGCCGCACCGTCCAGGTCCCCTTGTCCGGCCCGGTGAAATCCTGCGCCACGCCGACGTTGAAGGTCGCGTAGGATGCCAGCTTCTCCGAATTGGCGAAGCCGCGCCGCAGCCCGTTGCCGTAGAGCATGGAGGCCGAGAGCCGGCCGCCCTCCCAGCCCTTCCACACCGCGCCGGCCGAGCCGGTGACGAGCTGGTCGTGGTCCGTCCGCACATACTTGCCGCTGATATAGGCGAGTTCCTCCGGATCGAAGGTGAACTGCGCCGAGCGGATGTCGCGGCCGGCGGAGCGGCTGAGGGCGAGGTTGCCGTAGACCAGCCAGCGCTCGCTCCGCCAATTGCCGCTGAATTCCACGCCGTAGATCCGGCCGCGGCGGTAGTTGAAGGGCGTGAAGATCAGCGCATTGCCGAACTGCCCGAAGTCGAGCAGGTCGTGGACGTCCTTGTAATAGGCATCGGCGCCGAGGGTCAGGTTCTCCCCGAGCCTCTGCGACACGCCGAGGTCGAAGCGGTGCGCGCGCTCCGGCCGCACCGGGTCGTTCAGCGTATTGGCCGGCGCGCCGGTCGTGCCCTCGAAGCGCGCCAGCGTCGCGTTCGGCACCAGCTCGAATTGCGGCGGCGTGAAGGTGCGGGCATAGCCGGCATGGACCGTCGTGCTCTCCGTCGCGCGCCAGACCAGGTTGGCGCGCGGGGAAACCTGGCCCGCCGTCACGTATTCCACCATCTGGTCCCAGCGCAGGCCGAGGTTGAGCGTCAGGCGGTCGGTGAGGCGCCACTCGTCCTGGAGATAACTGCCATAGAGCCAGCCGGTGCGGCCGAAGCGGTCGGTCAGCGTCAGCGGATCGTCGAAGGCGAGGCCATCGGCGCCGAGCGGCAGGACGGTGGTGGCGCTGCGGAAGCGCGCGCGCTCCCCGGTCACCTGGAACCCCGCCCTCAGCGTGTGCTCCTCGGCAAGGCGCCAGGTCGCATCGGTCTGCAGGCCGGCGCCGAGGCTGCCGCGATAGACGTCCGAGGCGACGCCGTTGAAAACCATCTCGCCCGGGATGCTCGGGACATAGTGGATGGAAGAGGAGCGGATGAAGGGCGCGACCTGTAGGTCGACACTCCCAAAACTCTTCTGCAGCGCCGCCGTGCCGTACCAGGTGCGCTCCCATTGCCGGGCGCGTAGCGCGCTGCTGTCGAAGTCCGAGACGCCATAGGCGGTGAACTTCGGCTCCAGCCCACGCTGGGTCGGGATGTTGAAGCGGTTCAGCGAGGTGCCGGCGATCAGCGAGAGGCGCGTCGTGTCGTCGAGCTGCCGCGCGGCATAGCCGAGGCCGCGGAGCTGCTGCGTCCCGCCATTGATCGCCTGCCAGGAGCTGGTCGGGTTCTCGATCCCCTGCTCGCTGCGGAGGAAGGTGCCGCTGGCGAAGACATCCCAGCCGCCGAGGATCCCCGCCCAATTGGCATAGGGCTGGACCGTCCCGCGCGAGCCGCCCTGCAGGCCCAGGGCGCCGCCCGGGTCACGCGTGCCGCTGCGCGTCTCGAGCTCGATCACCGCATTGGTGCGGAAGCCGTACTGCGCCGGCAGGGCGCCGGTCAGGACCGAGACGCTGCGGAGACTCCGGGCATCGAAGACCTGGCCGAAGCCTGACAGCCCCTCGGGCAGCGCGACGCCGTTGAGGCGGTATTGCAGGTTGCGGTGCTCGCCGCGGATATGGATCTCACCGAAGCTGTCCTGCACCACGCCCGGCGTCTGCAGCAGCACCTGGTTCAGCGGCTGCGCGCCGCCGCCGGGCAGCGCCTCGATGGTCGCGCGGTCCACCCGCGTCTCGCGGCTGCCGAGGCTGGTGGGGATCTCCTGCCGCGCCTCGGCGGCGCGCGGCGCCGCGACCACCACTTCGGGCAGTTCCGCCTCCACCGGCGCCTGCGCGGCCGCGGGCAGCGCGAGGGGGAGGGCGGCGAGGGCGGGCAGGAGGCGGCGCGGCATGCGGGGAATGTTATGATATAACGTCTCATCCAGGCAACCCGCCTCGGCCCGGGCGGCGGCTACCAGGGCAGCGCGAAGACCCGGCCCTGCCGCGCCAGCGGCGCCGCATCGCCCCCGGCCGCGCCGATCGCGCCCCAGAGCGAGACCGCGACGCTGTCGAGCACCGGGATGCCGAGTTCCGCCTCCAGCTCCGGGGCAATGCGGCCGCCGCGGAAGTTCGTGCAGTGGATGGCGATCGCCTCCGGCCTCGCCGCCGCCACCTCCCGCACCAGCCGCGCCACCGTCGCTTCGGCATGCTCGGCGAAGCTGAAATTGCCGGGATCCTCGAGGTGCCGCTCGGCGATGCAGTCGAGGCCCTCCTCCGCCCAGCGCGCCGCGATTGCCTGCTGCACCTCCGCCAGATAGGGCGTGACCAGGCCGATCCGCCGCGCGCCGAGGGCGGCGAAGGCGCGCATCAGCGCCAGGGTCGCGGTGGTCGCCGGGATGCCGGTGCGGGCGGTGATCGCCCCGCACAGCGCCCGGTCCTGTTGCAGGCCGAGCCAGGAGCCGCTGGTGCCGTTCCAGCAGATCGCCTGCACCTTCGCATCCGCCAGCAGCTCCGCCGCCGCCAGGACGGGGGAGAGGTCGAACTGCGCGCGGGACCCCTCGCCGAGGTCGATCGCCACCACCCGGAAGCGGGCGAAATGCGCTGTCATGCCCGGCGTCCCCGCCAGCATCGCCGCCGTCAGCGGCTCCAGCACGGTGTTGGAGGAAGGGGTGAGCATGCCGAGGCGGAGCGCGTGCGTCATGCCGCCTTCTCGGCGGCGGCCATGCCGCGGTCAATGCCGGGCGATGTGTGGCGCGTCACATCCGCAAGCGGTTCGGTTCGTACATGATATACGCTTGATCCCGCACCGCGGAGGCCGACCCATGCCGAGCCAGACCCGAAGCCGCCGCCGGCCCCGCCGCGCCCTGCTCGCCCTGGCGCTGCTGCTCCCGGCCCTGGCGGCGCGGGCCGAGGCGGTGCCGGACCCCGAGGCGGCGGCCACCGAGATCGTCCGGATCGGTGCCGCGGAGGTCGCGCTGCTGACCCTGCCGGCGCCGTCCCGCCCCGGCCCGCGCCGTCCGGTCGTCCTGCTGCTGCCGGATGCCGACGGCGCCGGCACGCGCGCCGCGGTCTATGGCCAGCGTCTGCTCGACAACGGCCTCGCGGTGCTCGAGCCCCAGTTCGGCGGCAACGAACCGGACGGCACAGCGCCCATGACGCCGCTCGCCACCCGCCTGCCGCTCGCCCTCGGCGCCGTCGCGGCCGACCCGCGGCTCGATCCCGCGCGCGTCGCGGTGGTCGGGCTGGGGGAGGGGGCGCGGGCCGCGCTGCTCGGCCTGGGCGGCGAGGCGGCGCCGGCCGCGCTCGCGCTGCTCTATCCCGGTTGCGACACGGCGCTTACCGCCGCGGCGCGGCGGGTGACGGGCGCCCCGAAGGTGCTGATCCTGCATGGCGACGAGGACCCGGCCAACGACGCCGCCGCCTGCGCCGCCCTGGCCGGCGCCTTCCCGGCGCAGCAGGCGGTGCGCCAGCGCGTGCTGACCGGCGCCAGCTATGGCTGGGACGCCTTCGGCCTGGTGCGGCCGGGCGGGGTGACGCTGCTGGCGCATCCGGCCGACCCGGCCAGGCGCGCCTGGTCGCAACCGGACGAACGGACGACGATCGTCGCGGCGGACCGGGTGCTGGGCTTCGTGCTGGCGGCGCTCGGCGGGCCGTAGGGCAGGGGCGCCGCCCCTGCACCCCGCCGGGCCAAGGCCTGGCCCGGACCCCGCCCCGGGTTGCGCCGGTGGAGAGGCCCAGCGCAGGCAAGGGGCAGCCAGTTCCGGCTTGGTGTCAACGCCTCCCGGCCGGTATCCTCCCGGCGCAGGGACCTGCGCCTGGATCAGGCCACCCGGGCAGCGGGCCGTCGCCCGCGTCGCGGCGTTGGGGCGGACAGGTCGCAGTGCAGGACGGCGATGAACGGTTCCGACCGGACCGAGGGGAGGCTGGCGGAGGTGCAGGCCCGCCTCCGCCGGACGGCGCAGCGCCTGGCGGCGTCCCAGAGGCGGATCGTCGCAAGCGAGGCGGTGATCGCCGGCACCAGGATGCTGATCAGCCATGTCGAGCAGATGGAAGCCGAGGCTATGTCAGGGATCATCCATGCAGACGCCAGGAACGATACGGAGACGGACTGGACCAGAGCCGAGATCGGACGGCAGCAGGCGGAACTGCGGCGCGAGACGGAATCCCGGCGGCAGGCGACCGCCGAAGGCGATCGGGCGACGGCCGAGGACCAGCGGACCATCGCCGAGGAAGGCCGCCAGTCCGCCGAGGACCTCCGCTCGGTGGCCGAGGAGGCCCGCGCCGCGGCGGAGGAGGTCCGCTCGGCCCGGGAGGAGGTGCGGGCGGTGCGGGAGGAGACGCGCCGCCTCGCCGAGGAGGTCCGGATCCTCGCCGAGGCGAGCCGTGTCGAGGCCGAAAGGCTGCGGGCCGAGGCCGAGGAGGGGCGCGAGGCGCTGCGGCAGCAGCGCGAGATCCTCGAGGAGGCGCGCCGGACCGCTTGGGAATCGAAGGGCGGCCGGGTCGCCGACCTGTGACGTCCGCGGCGCCCGGCGATCCGCCTGCGGCGGCCGGCACGACGCGGCGGCCACCCGTGCCGGGCGATGCGGACCCCGGGCCCGGCCATCCGGCGCTCCGCGGCCTTCCGGTCGGGGACCGGCGCCCGGCGCCCGGCGCCCACCGCGCATGGCCAGCGGGCGGCAACAGCTTGATGTGGGCCCGGCCGGCCCGATAACAACCGGATAACAATTGACGCAGGCGACGCCTGAGCGGACCCGCCAGTTCGGCGTAATTCGCGCGTCCGAACAAGGGTCTGGACCGGTCGAGGCGAGCCACGGCGACCGTCGACCGGTCCGGGCGGGATGGACGTACCGCGGCCACCCTTTGCCGGCCGCCACGTTGTGTGGCGCCGGGGTAACAGGTGCCCCGCCGAGGCGAGGATCTTCACGTATGATGGCCATCTCCGATCTGGTGACCGCTGCGATCGGCAAACCCGTCGCCCGGGCGGCCCGCGCTGCCCGCCAGGCGCTTGAACGCCTGACGCCGGAGGCCCCGGGCGCCGTCACGCCGCGTCCGGCACGCAAATCGAAAGGGTGGCGCAGGCACCTCCGCGGGGTGAAGGCCCGCGAGCGGGCCCCCCGGGGCTGATGCAGGCCGCCGGACAGGGGTGCCTGTCGCGGTGAGGCGAATGCGGCGGTCCTGGCGGCTGCCCCGCGGGCGGGACCCATACATCCGGCGCGCGCATGGCATGCTCTCTGCCTGCCCGCGATGTGCGCAACGCCTGCCGTTCCAGGCTCGCGCTCACCAGGGGCCGACCGCGGTCCCTGACCGGCGGCCCCTACCTCGAAGAGGTCAGGATCCAGGCAGGACGGCACGGCCGCGCCCGGCTCCCGGCGCTGTCAGGCGCCCCGGCTGCAGCGCCAACGGGCCGACCAACCCGACAGGGCGGTGGCAGGCAGCGGACGGCCGACGGCGAAGCCCTGGGCGAAGTGCACGCCGAGGGCGCGCAGCTCGCGCCAGATGCGCTGGTCGGAGACGCCTTCGGCCACCACCGCCTGCCCCCGCTGCGCGGCGCGCCGGGCCAGCCGCCGCACCTCCTGCCGGCTCTGCGCCTCGGTTGGCAGGCGCTGCACCAGCGAGCGGTCGAGCTTCAGGCCCGCGAAGGGCAGGCGGTGCAGGCGCTCCCGCCCGTCGCCCGGGATCACGTCGTCCAGCAGCACCCGGTAGCCGGCCCGGCGCAGCCGCAGCAGCCTGCGATGCAGCCGGGCGAGGTCGCGGACCGGCGTCGTCTCGGTCAGTTCCAGGGCGACCTGGCGCGGCGCGAGGCCGCCATGCCAGAGCGCCCGGCCGAGCCAGCTCTGCAGGTCGCCTTCCAGCATCAACTCCAGCGGCAGGTTCAGCGACACGCCCAGCCGCAGGCGCGGCCAGAGGCGTGCCATGTCGCTGACGGCGTGCCCCGCCACGATGATCGAGAGGCTGCGGGCCAAGCCCTCGCGCTCCGCGAGCGGAACGAAGGAATCGGGCGGCACCGGCGCCTCGGCCCGGTGCCAGCGGGCCAGCGCCTCCACCATCACGGGCCGCCGGTCGGCAAGGCGGACGACCGGCTGGTAGTGGACGCTGATCTCGCCGCGGGCGAGACCCTCCCGCAGCGCGCTCGCGCTGCCGTCGGCGGCCGCCGGTTGCGGCGGAGGCGCGGCCAGGGCCTGGACGAGTTGCCCGGGCTCGTGCGCCACCAGGGCGGCAAGCCGCGGCACCGGCATCGGCGCCGGCCCGACCAGGATGAGCGCGGTGCGCGTGGCGGGCTCGGTCAGGGTGGCCAGCATGCCGGGCCAGGCGGCGCCGGCCGCGGCCGGATCGCAGACCAGATGGCCCGGGCCGGTCCCGGGACCGGCCAGCCGCGCCAGTGCCTCGGTCCCCGAAAGCACGGTGCGGGCCGGCAGCCCGAGCCGCGCCGAGGCGGCATGCGCGGCGGCGATCACCTCCGGATCCCGGGCCAGCACGATGACCTGCCTGCTCTGCGCTGCGGCGGCGCCCGACCCATGCACGGTATCAATCCGGTAAAGTTGCCAGGACATATACCCCGTTCCAGCCTGCGTCCGACAGCAGCAAAATGCAGGCAGGCTTTCTTTTTGAGAGGGCGCCCGGTCCGGGGGTACAACCGTCCGTCAGTAACGCTCAGGCAGCGGTGCCGGATCGATAGTCTCCGGCATCACTCCTGGCGGCTCGTCCAGGGATCCGTCGCCCAGCGCTCCGACAGTTCGGCCAGCCTGCGGCGGAGCATCGGCTCCCAGGCGGTCGGGCCGATGAAGCGGGGGATATAGCCCTGCGCCTGGGCCTGGGCGGCGAATTCCGGGTCCGCCACCACCGCGCGCAGCGCCTGCAGCAGCGGCTGCAGCGGCGCCGCCTCGGTCCCGGCCGGGACGGCGAAGCCGCGATGCGCGGCGAGGCGCAGCGGGATGCCCTGCTCGAGGAAGGTCGGCACCTCGGGCAGCAGGTCGCTCCGCTGTTCCTGCGCCAGGGCGAGTCCGGCCAGCCGCCCGTCCCGCAGGGCCGCGATGGCGTCCGGCACCGCGAGCAGCGCGGCGGCGATATTGCCGGCCAGCACCGCCTGCCGCGCCGCGGCGGCATTGGGGAAGGAAAGCAGCCCCATCGGCAGGGCGCGGCCGAGCGCGATGCCGGCGAGCTGCGCCGCGCTGCCATGCGGCGGCGTGCCCAGCACCGCCTGCGGCCCGAGGGCGCGGAGCGCGTCCAGGTCGTCCGTGGTGCCGGCCAGCCCGACCAGCACCAGGGGCTCCTCGGCGACGGCGGCGACGAAGGCGAGGCGGTCGAGCAGCGCCTCGGCCCGTGCCGCGACCGCGCGGGCGAGCAGCAGCGGCGTGCCGACCGCGCCGATCAGCCTGGCATCGGCCGGCGCCGCGGCGATGCTCCGGGCGGCGGCGAGCCCGCCCTCGCCCGGGCGGTTGACGACCGCGACCATGGCCCGCGGCCAGTGCCGTTCGAGGAAGGGCGCGAAGCCGCGCGCCCAGCTATCGGCGCCGCTGCCGGGTGGCGCGCCGACCAGCAGGGTGACCGGCCCCGGCTGCGCCGCGGCGAGGCCGGGCCGCAGCAGCCCGAGGGCGGCGGCGCCGAGCGCACGGCGGCCGGGTCCGGCCCGCGGCGCACCCGTCACCGCGGCGCCTCAGACGCCGACGGGCGCGCCCGCCTTGGCCGGGGCGGGCGGCGTCGGCTCGCCGCGCCGCAGCCGATCCTTGCCGGTGAAGAGCACGATCGGCGCGGCGATGAAGACCGAGGAGGAGGCGCTGACGACGATGCCGAACAGCATCACCCAGGCGAAGCCCGAGAGCGTCTCGCCGCCGAAGAGCGCCAGCGGCACCGCCGAGAGCAGCAGCGTCATGGAGGTGCCGAGCGAGCGGTTCAGCGTCTCGTTGATGCTCTGATCGACCAGTTGCCGCAACGGCATCTGCTTGTACTTGCGCAGGTTCTCCCGCATGCGGTCGAAGACCACCACCTTGTCGTTGGCCGAGAAGCCGATGACGGTGAGGATGGCGGCGACCGTGGTCAGGTTGAACTCGACGCCGAACAGCACCATGAAGCCGACGGTCTTGGTGGTGTCGAGGATCAGCGTGACGATGGCGGCGATGGCGAACTGCCACTCGAAGCGGAACCAGATATAGACCAGCATCGCCAGCAGGCTGAGGCCGAGCGCCAGCAGGCCGCCGATGAAGAGCTCGTCCGAGACCCGGTTGCCCACCGCCTCGACCCGCAGGATGCGGGTGCCGGGCGTCACCTGCTCCAGCGCGCCGCGCACGGCATTCACCGCGGTCTGGGTGCCGGCCTCGTCGCCCTGGACGGGCAGGCGGACCAGCACGGTGTCGGGCGCGCCGAATTCCTGCATGCCGACATCGCCGAGGCCGAGCCCGGCGACGGCGGCGCGGAGCCGGCCGAGATCGGCCGCCTCGGGCGTGCGGACCTCCATGGTGATGCCGCCCTTGAAGTCGATGCCCTTGTCGAGCCCGGGATAGAAGGCGCCGATCAGGGAGGCGGTCGACAGCAGCGCCGAAGTCAGCAGGCCGATCCGCGCGCCGCGCATGAAGGGGATGTGCGTCACGTCCGGCACCAGCCGGAAGAGCGGGCGCGCCAGCCGCCCGATCAGGCCCTGGCCGCCTTCCAGCACCGGCAGGTCCCGCGGCCGCTTCGCCCGGTACCACCAGGAGACCATGAGCCGGACCAGCGTCGTCGCCGTCCACATCTGCACGACCGTGCCGATCGCGACCGTGACGGCGAAGCCCTTCACCGGCCCGCTGCCGAAGCCGTAGAGACAGGCCATGGCGATCAGGTTCGTCAGGTTCGAATCCATGATCGTGCCGGAGGCCTTGGTGAAGCCCGCCTCGAGCGCCGAGAGCGCCGGGCGGCCGTTCTTCACCTCCTCGCGGATGCGCTCGTTGATCAGGATATTGGCGTCGAGCGCGGTGCCGAGGGTCAGCACGATGCCGGCGATGCCCGGCAGGGTCAGCGTCGCCTCCAGCAGCGACAGCGCCGCCAGCATCAGCATGATGTTGACCAGCAGCGCGATGTCGGCGAGCCAGCCGAAGAAGCCGTAGGCGAGGCCCATGTAGAGGAAGACGAAGAGCGCCCCGGCGGCGAGCGCGAGCACGCCGGCGCGGATGGCATCCGCCCCGAGCTCCGGCCCGACCGTCCGCTCCTCGACGACCGTCAGCGGCGCGGGCAGGGCGCCGGCGCGCAGCAGCACCGCCAGCTCGTTGGCGGACTTGGCGTTGAAATTGCCGCTGATCTGGCCGCGGCCGCCGGTGATGGGCTCGCGGATCACCGGGGCGGTGATGACCTTCTCGTCGAGGACGATGGCGAAGGGCCGGCCGGTATTGGCGCGGGTGACGTCGGCGAAGCGCCGCGTGCCGATCGAGTCGAAGGTGAAGTTCACCACCCAGTCGCCGTTGCGGCCGTCCTGGCCGGCCCGGGCATCGGTCAGGTTGGCGCCGTCCACCTCGACGCGCCGGCGCACCGCATAGTGCTCGGTCTGGCCGGTGCGGCTCTCGCCGGTGAGGAACATGACGCCGGGCGGGGGCGTCGGCGCGGTCGGGTTCGCCGTCTCGTCCAGCAGGTGGAAGGTCATGCGGGCGGTCTTGCCCAGCAGGTCCTTGATCCGGTTCGGGTCCTCGACGCCGGGCAATTGCACCAGGATGCGGTTCTGGCCCTGCCGGGCGATCAAGGCCTCGGCCACGCCGGTCTCGTCGATGCGGCGCCGGACGATCTCGATGGACTGCTCGACCGCGCCGGTCGCCTTGCCGCGCAGCCCGGCCTCGGTCAGCGTTGCGGTCACGGTGCCATCGGGCGCCGAGGTCACCTCGATATCCGGGGCGCTGGTGCCGAGCCCGGTCGGGACCTGGTTCGCCAGCTCGCGCATCTGGGCGACCGCGGCCGGGGCCTGCGCCGCGTCGCGCACCCGGAAGCCGACGCGGCGATTGGCCGGGTCGGCGGCGAGGTTCACATAGCCGATATTCTGCTGCCTGAGGCGGGTGCGGGCGCCATCCGCGAGGCTTTCCAGCCGTTCCCGCACGACGGCGTTCATGTCCACCTCAAGCAGGAGGTAGGACCCGCCGCGGAGGTCGAGGCCGAGCGAGAACTGCCGGGCCCAGGCGGGCAGCGCGGATTTCGGGAAGAAATTCGGGACGCAGACCAGCGCCCCCAGCAGGATGACCGCGAGGATGGCGGCGGTCTTCCAGCGCGCGAAGAACATCATGGCGCGATACGGCCCATGGAGCAGGTCACCCTTCGGGGGCGGACCCCCTGGCAAAACAGGCCGGGAATGTGACGACGGGGGGGCGGCGATGCAAGCCTGGGGCGCCCGGGGCCCTGCACCGGGACGCAACGACGTCATGCAACCCCGCCCGCCGCAATGTTTTATGGCCGGGCTAGCGGAGGCACCCCATGGGCATCATCTGGACCATCATCATCGGCTTCCTCGCCGGCCTGGTGGCGAAATTCCTGCATCCCGGCCGGGATCCCGGCGGCTTCATCATCACCACGCTGCTCGGCATCGTGGGGGCGGTCGTCGCCACCTATCTCGGCCAGGCCGTCGGCTGGTACCGGGCCGGCGAGGGAGCCGGCTTCATCGGCGCCGTGGTCGGCGCGATCATCGTCCTGGCGATCTACAACTTCATGACCCGGCGGTCCTCCGGGACGGTCTAAGGGAATCCATCCCGTCGCGGCGGTCCGAGGACCGGCGCCGCCGCGACCTTGTCACGCCTCCCCCGGCCGGGCAGCAGCCTGCCACGGCGAGTCCGGCCGCGCCGGCAAGGCGTCGGGCCCCCGGCGGCGTCAGCCGGAACCCCAGAGCCCGCCACCCATCAGCCACATGTAGAAATCACCCGGACCGCCAGGGGTGGAGGGCGGCGTCGCCTCGTCGTCGGGCGGAGCGCCGACGCGGCATTCGGCGGCGCGGATCGCCTCGAGGCGGGCGCGGATGGCGGCAAAATCCTCGGCAATGGGCGTGGTCACGCGACTGGGTCCTGATTCATTGTGGGCCGCACCGGGGCACAGCAGGACCCAAGCGCTAGCGCGGAACCCTTCCCGATCCGTGACCGCGCGCCATGGGGCGCGCGGCGGTGCCTCGCCCGCTATGGCTCAGGTCGCCTCGCAGGCCAGCCTCGCCCCGGCGGCCAGCGCCCGCAGCTTGCCGCGGGCGACCTCCCGCGCCATGGGCGCCATGCCGCAATTGGTGCAGGGAAAGAGCCGCTCCGCCGGGACGTGGCGCAGCGCCTCGCGGATCGTCGCCGCCACCTGCTCGGGCGTCTCCACGACGTCGGAGGCGACGTCGATGACGCCCACCATCACGTCCTTGCCCTTGAGCAGGGCCATCAGCTCCATCGGGACGTGGGAATTGGCGCATTCGAGCGAGACCTGGTCGATCCGGCTGGCGGCGAGCGCGGGGAAGACCTGCTCGTACTGCCGCCACTCCTCGCCGAGCGTCTCCTTCCACTTGATGTTGGCCTCGATCCCATAGCCGTAGCAGATGTGCACGGCGGTGGTGCAGGAGAGGCCGGCGATGCAGCGGTGCAGGGCCTCGATGCCCCAGTCCACCGCCTCCTTCATGTAGACGTTGAAGGCGGGCTCGTCGAACTGGACGATGTCGACGCCATCCGCCTCGAGGCCGCGGGCCTCCTCGTTCAGCAGGTCGGCGAAGGCCATCGCCATCCTGACGCGGTCGCCGTAATGGCCGTCCGCGATGGTGTCGATGATGGTCATCGGGCCGGGCAGGGTGAATTTCACCTTCCGGTCGGTATTGGCCCGCAGCAGCCGCGCTTCCTCGGCATGCACCCGGCTGCGCAGCCGCAGCGGGCCGGTCACGGTCGGCACCATGGCGTCGTAGCGGTTGTTGCGGATGCCCATCCGCACCTTCTTCCCGAAGTCGATGCCCTCGACCTGCTCGAGGAAGCCGTGCACGAAGTGCTGGCGGGACTGCTCGCCATCCGTGACGATGTCGATCCCAGCGGCCTCCTGCTCCTTCAGCCAGAGCAGCGTCGCGTCGCGCTTGGCCTCGGCCAGCGCCGGGCCTTCGGCGCGCCAGGCCGGCCAGAGCTTGTCGGTCTCGGCCAGCCAGAAGGGCTTGGGCAGGCTGCCCGCGATGGTGGTGCTGAACATGGGCCCTCCGGCGCCTCCGTTGCGGGGCGACATCTGTGGCCCTGGCGGGCCGTCCGGCAAGGCCCCCGCCCGGGGCCGGTTTGAGCCCCGGCCGCCCATCCGCTAGACCCCCCCTTCTCATTCAATGGACAGGCGGCATGGCACTCAGGATCGGCGTCCTCGGCACCGGGCATTTCGGGCGGTTCCACGCCCTGAAGCTGGCGGCACGCGGGGCGCTCTCCGGGGTGCATGATGCCGATGCCACCCGGGCGGCGAGCGTCGCCGCCGAATGCGGCACCCAGGCGCGGGACGCGGCCGGGCTGATCGCCATGAGCGACGCGGTGATCATCACCGTCCCGACCGCCTTCCACCACGCCTATGCCATGCAGGCGATCGCGGCCGGCAAGCACCTCTTCGTCGAGAAGCCGCTGGCCGCCACCGTCGCCCAGGCCGAGGGCATCATCCGCGGCGCCCGCGACCGCGGCCTGGTGCTGCAGGTCGGGCATATCGAGCGCTACTCGGCGGCCATCCGGACCCTGCGGCAGAGCGGGGCGGAGGAGAAGGCGATGGCCTTCGAGGCGACCCGCGTCGCCCCCTTCCGGCCGCGGAGCCTCGATGTCTCCGTGGTGCTGGACCTGATGATCCATGACCTCGACCTGGTCCTGACCCTCGCGCGGTCGCCGCTGGCCGAGGTGCGGGCGGTCGGGCGCCGGGTCATGTCCGACCATCCGGATTTCGCCGTGGCGCATCTGCGCTTCCAGAGCGGGGCGGTGGCGACGGTCACCGCCAGCCGGATCAGCGTGGGGCTGGAGCGGCGGCTGCGGGTGCTGGGCCCCTTGGGTGAGACGCGGGTGGACTTCCTCGCCCGCAGCCTGGAGCGGCTGCGGCCCCTGCGCGGGACCAAGGACGGGGCCGAGGCGGTGGCGACCATGCCCGGCTGGGGGATCGAGCGCGCCACCTGGACCGAGCATGACAGCCTGGAGGCCGAGCAGGCGGCCTTCATGGCGAGCATCGAGCAGGGCGCGCCGGTGGAGGCGAGCGGCGAGACCGGCCTCGCCGCCCTCGACGCGGCGCTGCGGGTGGAGCGGGCGATGGCGGGCGGCGGCGCCAACTGACGAGGGGCACCCCGGGCCGGGACCGCCTTGTATGTTGGGCGGGCCAATTGAGGCCTCCGCGCCCCGCGGCGCCGCGGCCATCGGTTTGTATGTCGGGCGGGCCGATTCAGGCCTGCGCGCCTGCGGCGCTGCGGCCATCGGTTTGTATGTCGGGCGGACCGATTCAGGCCTCCGCGCCTGCGGCGCTGCGGCCATCGGTCCGCGTCAGGTGAGGAGCAGGTCCATCCCCGGATCGCCCTTCGCCATCGCCCGGGCATAGGCCGGCCGCGCCGCGATCCGCTGCAGATAGGCCAGGATGTTCGGATAGGGGCCGAGGTCGAGCGGCGCGAAATGGCGCATCGTCGTCAGCGGGAAGCCCATCATGATGTCGGCGGCGGTGAAATCCTCCCCCGCCAGCCAGGTCGCCGCGCCGAGCCGGGCATCGAGGAAGCGCAATTGCCGGTCCAGCCGCTCCTCCATCATGGCGCGCACGGGATGCTCGGGCGGCAGTTGCAGCCGCCCGATCAGCATGCGCCGCCCCATGGCCGGCTGCAGCGAGCCGTTGGCGAAATGCAGCCAGTAGAGGTAGTTCGGGTAGTCCGGATGCTCCGGCGGCAGCGCCAGCCGCCCGCCGCCATGCCGGGCGATGACGTACTCCATGATCGCGCCGGACTCGGCGATCTGCACCGCGCCATCGGTGATCACCGGCGCCGAGCCGATCGGGTGCAGGGCGCGCAGCTCCGGCGGCGAGAGCATGTTGTCGGCGCGGCGCGTGTAGTGCTTCAGCTCGTAGGGGATGCCGAGCTCCTCGCAGAGCCAGACGATCCGCTCGGACTGCGACCGGCCGAGATGATGGACGACGAGCATCGGCGCTTCCCCCGAGGTTCACGCCGAGCCTAAGCGAACTGTTCGAGGTTTGCGCCGGGAAATGCGCCAGCTCAGGCCGGGACCGCCGCGCGCTCCAGTTCGGCGAGCACCGCGGCGGCGGCCGCTTCGCTCGGCAGGCCCTCCGGCGGGCGGAGCATGGCCAGCACCTCGGCGAAGCCCGCGCGCTGCGCCGCCGCGACCTCGGGCCGCGTCAGCAGCCCGACCAGCACAGCCGAGAGCGCCGCGGGCGTGCAGTCCTCCTGGATCCGCTCCGGTACCACCTCGCGCTCCGGCAGCAGGTTCACCAGGGAGGCGAAGCGGACCGTGATCAGCCGCCGCACGATCGCCGCGGTCACCGGATTCACCTTGTAGGCGACGACATGCGGCACGCCGGCCACCGCCATCTCGAGGCTGGAGGTGCCGGACTTGATCAGCCCCGCCCCCCCGTACCGCGCCACGGCGGCATAGGCGTCGTGCTTCTCCGCCGGCGTGCGGACCAGGATGGGCGGCACCGGCCAATCCGCGGTGCCGGCCCGCACCGCCGCTTCCACCGGGCCGGCGAGCGGCACCACCGGCCGCAGCCCGGGCACGGCGGCGGCGGTCAGGCGCAGTGCCTCGCCGAAGATCCTGATCAGCCGCCGCACCTCCGTCCGGCGGCTACCGGGCATGACCAGCACCGGCCGCTCCGCCGGACCGAGCCCATGCGCCGCCCGGAAGCGCGCCGCATCGCCAGTATCCGCGCCACCTTCCAGCACCGGGTGGCCGACGAAGCTGACGGGAATGCCGGCGGTCTCGAAGAAGGGCGCCTCGAAGGGCAGCAGGGCCAGGATGCGGTCCACCCGCCGCGCGATCTTGCGCACCCGCCCCGGCCGCCAGGCCCAGACCTGCGGCGCCACGTAGTGCACGACGCGCGTCCCCCTGGGCTTCACGCGCTCCGCCAGCCGCAGGGTGAAGCTCGGCGCGTCGATCGTGACCAGCAGGTCGGGCCGGCGCGCCAGGATATCCGCCTCCGCCTGGTCCATGCGGCGCGCCAGGCGCCGCAGGTTCGGCAATACCTCGAGCAGGCCCATGAGCGAGAGTTCGCGCACCGGGAAGAGGCTCTCCAGCCCCTGCTCCGCCATGCGCTCCCCGCCCACGCCGGCGAAGGCCAGGCCTGGCGCCCGCCGCCGCAGCGCCGCCATGAGCCGCGCGCCGAGCACGTCGCCGCTGGCCTCGCCGGCGAGGAGGTAGACCAGGGTCATCGCGCGTCATGCGGGGGCGCTGCCCCATCGAACGCATGCGTTCGATCCCCGCCGGGGGCCGAGGCGGCCCCCGGACCCCGCCATGGATTCATCGCCGCGGGGAGACCCCCCGCTGGGGGGCCTCCCCGCGGCGATGACTCAAGGGTTCCAAGGGCCCTTAGGCCTTTGGCAGGGGGTGCAGGGGGACAGCGTCCCCCTGCATGACGCGCGTTCACCGGTACACCGCCACGCCCGGCGCGGGCAGTGGCGACCGGGGCCAGTCGCGGTGGTTCAGGACGGCGCCCTCTTGGCGAACGGTCTCGATGCGGGCGGGGTCGAGCGTGCAGAAGGTCCAGCCGGTCCGGTCCGGCCCGCCCGCGGCCAGCACGCCGTCCTCCGGGAAGCCGCGATCGACCGGGCCGAAGACCGCCGCTTCGCCGCGGTTCTCGTCCAGCGCCGCCGACCAGGGCGCGGTCCCGACGGTGGGGGCGAGGGCGAGGAAGCACTGGTTCTCCACCGCCCGCGCCTGGCAGGCGAAGCGCACGCGGTTGAAGCCGTGCAGCGTGTCGGTGCAGGTCGGCACCAGGACCAGCCAGGCGCCCGCCTCGACCTGGGCGCGGACATGCTTGGGGAATTCAGCGTCGTAGCAGATCGAGATCCCGATCCGCCCCCAGGGCGTCTCGAAGACCTGCGGCGGCGCGCCGGGGGAGACGCCCCAGCGCTCCGCCTCGAAGCGTGTCATCAGGCGCTTCTCCTGGAAGGCGAGGCGGCCGTCGGGCGCGATCAGCGGCGCGCGGTTCACCACGCGGTCGCCCTCCGCCATGGGCAGGCTGCCCGGCTGCAGCCAGACGCCGTGGCGGCGCGCCGCCGTGCGCATCGTGTCCAGCACCGCCGGCGCGGCCTGGACCATGGCCCGCAACTCGGCCGCCTCGTCGGCTTCGGTGCCGGCGAGGGCGGGGCCGAGCTCGACGCAGGCATATTCCGGCATCAGGCAGAGATCGGCCCGGCCGGCCGCTTCGGCCAGCAGGCGGTCAAGCTTGGCCGCATAGCCGGCGAGGCCGCTGGTCCGCTCCACCGGCCAGGCCAGGGTGCCGAGGCGGAGAGCCGTCACGCCGGGTCCTTCAGCCAGAAGGAGAGGACATGCGTCGTCTCCCGGTCGTCGCCGATCTCCTTCCACTGGAAGACGCAGGAGAGATCGGGCCGGGGCGCATAGCCGCGCTTCCGCCAGAAACCGTCGAGCGGCACGTAGTCCTTCGGGCGGCGCGGGTCGTTCGGGTTGCGGACCACGGCGCAGAAGGCGGTGGCGGGCAGGCCGAGCCCGCGCGCATGCGCCTCGCGCGCCGCGAAGAAGGCGACGCCTGCGCCGCGGCCGCGGTATGGCGGCAGCAGCACGCTCTCGCCGAGGTAGCAGAAGCGCGCCGGGTCCAAGCCGCGGGCGCGGAAGGCCGCCGCGACCGGCCCGTGCGCGGTGGTCATGGGCTGGCAGGTGGCCATGCCGACCGGCGTCTCGCCATCGAAGGCGACGACCACCGCGGCCTGCGGGTCGGCGGCATAGGCGGCGATGTAGCGCGCCTCCGCGGCCGCATCGCCCGCATAGAGGTAGGGCCATTCGGCGAAGACCGTCACGCGCAGCCGCGACAGCGCCGGCAGCGCGGCCTGCAGCGCCGCGCCGGAGAGGGTCTCCAGCCGGAGGGGAGGGGTGGTCATGGCGCGGAGATAGGCGGGGGCGGGGCCGGGCGCAAACCGCCCGGCCCCGCCCGTCGCATGCTACCGCAGCGGAAAGCCGAGCGCCTGCAGCGCCGCCGCCAGCCGGTCGCGGCCGCGCAGCGCCTTCACCGTGCCGATGCGGGCGATGACCCGCTGCGTCCAGCTATCGGCCGCCATCTCGTTCCGCTGGGAGAAGCGGCTCATCTCCGCGTCATAGGCGGCGCGCGCCGCCGGCTCGCCGGCCACGTCGTAGCGGCCGCGATGCAGCACCACGGATTGCGGCAGGCGGGGCTTCACCTCGCCCTCCGCGCCGGGCTTGGGCGTCCCGACGCAGAGGCCGAAGACGCCCATGACGCCCGGCGGCAGGCCGAGCGTCTCGGCCACCCGCACCGGGTCGTTGCGCAGCGCGCCGATATAGACCGTCGAGAGGCCGAGGCTCTCGGCCGCCACCACCGCGTTCTGCGCCGCGAGCGCGGCATCGATCGCCGCGACGAGGAAGGTCTCGAGATAGGGCAAGCCCTCGAGCGGCCTGCCCTCCTCCCGGCCCAGGCGGTCGTTGCGCGAGACATCGGCGAGGAAGACGAGGAAGAGCGGGCATTCCAGGATGTGCTTCTGGCCCCCCGCGACCTCGGCCATGACGGCGCGCGCCGCGGGGTCCTCGACGGTCGCCACCGACCAGGTCTGCAGGTTGGAGGAGGTCGCCGCCGACTGCGCCGCCGCCACCAGCGTCTCCAGCGTGCCGGGCGGCAGCGGGTCCGGCCGGTAGCCGCGGACCGAGCGGTGGTCGAGCAGCCCGGCGATGGTCGCGTTCCAGGGCCCGGCCGGCGGCGGCGCCGCGCCGTAGCGCGCCGCGAGCGCCGCCTGCTGGGTGGGGGTTTCCCGGGGGGAGGTGGTCATGCCGTCCATCGGTCCGCTCCTCGTTTCGCGCCGAGGCTAGCGGGAACGGGTGCCCTGGCAAGCGCCCGCTCAGATCAGGCCGAGGCGCCGCCCGATCTCCTGGTAGAGCGCGACCTGGGCGCGGATGAAGGCGCGGGTCTCCTCCGGTCGCAGCAGGCGGGGGATGCTGCCGGTGGCGCGCAACTCGTCCTGCCAGGCGGCATCCTCCCGCAGCGCTGCCAGGGCGGCCTGCCAGGCGCGCATCGGTGCCTCCTCGAGCCCGGGCGGGCCGAAGAGGGCGCTCCACCCGGTCACGGCGGCAAGCGAGGGCACCTCCGCCTCCCGCGCCGTCGGGATGGTGGGGACCATCCGCAGCCGCTCCTTGGTGCCGATCACCAGGCCGCGCAGGGTGCCGTCCCTGAGGGCGGGGAGGGCCTCGCTGAGGTTCATGCCGATGAACTGCACCTGGCCGTCCAGCAGTGCCTTCACCGCCTCCCCGCCGCCGCGGAAGGGCCGGGCGATGGCGGCGTCGATCGGCAGTCCGGCGCCGATGAAGAGGTGCCGGACGCCGAGGTCCAGCAGGGTCGCGGCGCCGGAGGTGGCGAAGGCCAGCCGCCCCGGCTGTTCCCGCAGCGCGGCCAGCAATTCCGCCAGCCGGTCCCAGGGCGCATCGGCGCGGACGCAGACGACGAAGGGCGTCTCCTCCAGCAGGCCGAGGATGGTGAAGTCGTCCCAGCCATAGGGCGTGCGCGGATCGGTCGCCGGGAGGATGGCGGAGGAGGCGACGCGCGCCAGCAGCAGGGTCAGCCCGTCCGGCCGGGCCCGGGCGACGGCCTGGGTGCCGAGCGCGCCGGAGGCGCCCGCCCGGTTCTCCACGCGGAGCTGCGCCGCCGGATTCGGCAGGTGCCGCGCCGCGTGCTTCGCCAGCAACCGCCCCGCGATGTCCGCCGCGCCGCCGGCGGTGAAGGGCACCACCAGCGAGATGGGGGCGGCGGGGTAGGGGGTTGCCTCGCCGGCGCGCGCAAGGCCGGCCCCGCCCAGCCAGGGCAGGGTCGCGAGCAGGCAACGACGTGTCGCGCCGCGCATGGGTGGCTCTCCCGGTTCTGCCTCACCCTAGCCGCCTCATCTGGTCCGTTTTGCGGCGGAAGGGAGGCACCGCACTGGCCGGATTCCTGCCCGAAACTTGCTCACCTCTTGTTACCGTGCTAGCAACTTCGCGATGACGTCCGCGAACGGCCTGCCGTGGGGCAACTCCCGGCGACCCTCAGCGGCGTTCCCGGGCCTGGGTGACGACCAGGCCAGGGGCGCCCTCATCCAGGGGCCAGGACCTCGTGCCGCCAGCGCGGCCCGGGTGTTCAGCCTCGCCCTCCTTGCCGCGGCACTGGCAGCGCCGCCCGCCCTCGCCGCGAAATCCTTGCCCGGCCCGGCCGCGGCGAAGCGGGATGCCGTGCATGCCGGCAAGACCCTGGCGCATCGGGCCAAGGCGAAGCGGCCGGCGGCGCGCCATGCCCATCGCGCCGGCGCGAAGGCGCCGCGCATCGCCCGCGCGCCGGTTCTGCCCGACGCGCCGATGGACCTGCTGCCCCCGCCCCGGCTGACGCCGGCCTTCCAGCTCGCGCCCGCGCCTCTCCCGCCCCGCGCCGCCTGCCTCGCCGCCGCCCGCCGCGCCGAGCGGATCCATGGCTTGCCGGACGGGCTGCTCGTCGCCATTGCGATGTCGGAGAGCGGCCTGCATGCCCATGCCCTGAACATCGGCGGCCGCACCGCCTTCCCGGAGAGTGCGGAGGAGGCGCGCGCCCTGCTGGCCGCGGCGCCGCAAAGCGCCGCCGTCATGGCCGGCTGCGTGCAGGTGAACGCCAGGGTGCATGCGCGGGGAAGCGACTGGCCGCTGGATGCCGAGCGCTCCGCCGACTGGGCCGGCGGCCTGCTGCGCCGCTGGGCGGTGGAGACGGGAAGCTGGACCACGGCGCTGGCGCGCTGGCATGGCGGCTCTCCCGCCAGCACGCGGCGGGTGCTCTGCCGCGTCCGGGCGAAGCTCGAGGTGACCTCGCCCGGCTCGCCCGTGCTGGCCGATGCCGGCTGCGCCGGCAGCCTGGCGCGGGATCGCCGGAACGGCGAGGCGCTGCTGAGCGTGGCGGAGATGCCGGCTCGCTGATCCGGGTGCCCCGTGCAGGCGGGGCCCGGGCAGGATCTGCGGCGCAGGCCATTGCGCGCAGCGCGCCGGGTGCCTCCGCGCCGCGGAATCGCTGTCGCCATAAGCGGTTTTCCGCGGCGCGGCCGATGCAATCAATACAGTCCCGGCGCGCCGCAGACATCGCGCATGACGCGCATGCAGGAACCGCGTGCCGCTTGCGGCACGAAGCACCCCGTCCGGACAGCCTCCATCCATGCGGGCGCCAGCAGTTCGTGACGGAATGTCGCGATGCGTGTCTGCGGGTGCACGGCGTCGGGATGCCGGAGAATCCGCAACCCGCGCGATGCCAACGCCGTTGCCGTCGCAGCGCAGCTCGGCGATCGCACCATTATGTGTCCTGCCCGCAAGCCGAGCGGCGCGCGAACTGCAAACACGACCACTCGCATAACGTGCATCCCTGATGCGAGCGAGGCGTTACGCCATCTCAGGACTCTGGCGTACCGCCCGTGATGTGGGACCGGCGTGATCGAAGCCTACGAGATGGTCACGCGCTCGTCACACGCTACGCGGGCAACGCCACAGGGCTTGGGCGCTTGCGTAAGGCGAGGCAGGGAACCCAGGGAATGCAGGCCGAACCCCCCGTTCTGCTCGTCGTGGAGGATGATTTCCTCGTACGCCTGACGCTGGTCGATGCGTTGAGCGACGGCGGATTCGAAGTGCTTGAAGCGGCGGATGCGAAGGAAGCGCTGACGCTCGTGTGCGACCGCGACGACATCGCGGCGATGCTGACCGACATCAACCTGCCCGGCGGCTCCGATGGTTTCGCGCTGGCACGCGCGGCGCGCGTGATCCGTCCGGCGCTGCCCGTGGTCTATGCCTCGGGCCGCTACGGCGGCGCGGAGGATGGTCAGGCGGTGGATGGCTCGCGTTTCCTCGCCAAGCCATTCACGCCGTCGCTCGCCGCGGCGGTGCTGCACGACATGATCGGCGCCGGCGACGGGCACGATGTGCCGCCCGCCGCACAGGGCGCCGAGCGACGCATCTAGCCCGCCTGCGCGCGCCGTCAGTTGACGGCACGATCCACGGAACGGCCAAGGCGCTCCACCGGCCCGCGCGGCGGGTCCACCGTGTCGCGCACCGACTGGCCGGCGCGGTCGAGGCTGCGGCCGGCACGTTCCGCCGGGCCTTCCTGCTGGCAGGCGGCGAGGCCGAGCAGCAGCAGCGCAGGCAGGATCAGGCGAAGAACGGGCATCATATCTCTCCGTGACGTTGCGGCCGCGCCTCAGCGCGCCAGCACCGGTTCGGTTCATGCAGCGCCGCAAAGCGTGTGCGGCTCAGGCGGGATCGGGTGCGGGGCCGCGCACCGGCAACTCCGCCGGCCATGCCGGGATCGGCTCCGGCCGGCCGCTTTCCGCCGAACGGTAGATCGCTTCCATGATCTGCTGGTCCCGCAGCCCTTCCTCCCCCGGCGTATGCGGCCGCCGCGACTCCCGCACGCAGCGCGCCATGTGGTCGATCTCGAGCGCGAACTGGTTGCGCGGATGGATCTGCGGATGCTGCTCGATCCCCCGCGCGCCCTCGCGGCGGAACAGGTGCAGTTGCTGGCCCTGGTAGGAGAAGGCGTCCTGCAGCAGCAGGCTGCCGCGCTCGCCCGAGAGGCGGTAGGACTTCTCCTGATAGGCGCCGTAACTCGATTGTGCCTGCGCCAGCAGGCCGGAGGGAAAGCGCAGCGTGAAGGACATGCTCTCCTCCACCTCGCGGTAGCGTTCGTCGCCCGCCGGGGTGAAGGATTGCGCGATGACCTCGACCGGTTCCTCGTTGCTCAGATAGCGCGCGGCATTCAGGCAATAGAGGCCGATATCGGGCAGCGCGCCCCCGCCCGCGAGCCGCCGGCTGTAGCGCCATTGCGGGCCGGGACCGTTGGACTGCAGGTTGGTCGCATGGAAGAAGCGCAGCCGGCCGAGCGCGCCCGATTGCGCGGCCTGGATGGCGGCGCGGTTCACCTGCTCGTACTGGCAGCGATAGGCGACCATCAGCCGCACCTTCGCGCGCGCGCAAGCGGCGATCATGGCGGCGCAGTCCTCGCTGCTCGTCGCCATCGGCTTCTCGGTCAGGACATGCTTGCCGATCACTGCGGCGCGCTCGGTGAACTCGCGATGCATGGCGTTGGGCAGCGCGATATAGACCGCCTGCACCTCCGGCATGTCGCGCAGCCGCTCGAACTGCGCGTAGCCCAGCACCGCCTCCGGCCGGATGCCGTATTGCCGCGCGACCAGCCCCGCCTTCTCCGGCGAGCCGCTGACCAGTGCGACCGGCCGCGCCATCCGGCACTCCGCGAAGGCGGGCAGCGCCTGCTCGAGCGCGATGCGGCCGAGGCCGATGATGGCGAAGCCGACGCGCTCCTCCGGCGGCAGCGGCGCCGGCGGCGGCTCGCCCGGCGGATCGGCCTCCCCGCGCCAGGGCGGGAAGGCGACGCGGCCTTCCTGCACGCCGCCGGCATCGATGGGCGAGGGGGGAGGGTAGCCCGGCACGCCGGCGGCGCCCGCCGCCAGCCCGGCCGCCGCCGCGCCGCCCGCCCGCATGATCCCTCGCCGCGTCGTGCTCTCGCCCATGCGCCTGCTCCCGCCTCGGCGGCGCCAACGCGGCGGGCCGGATTGGGTTGACGTGGCATGGTCGGTCGTCCGACGCTCCCATACAGGGCCGCGCAGACGGCCCGCCTGACGGGACACCAGGCGGCACCGAGCCCGCCGCGGGAGGATACGCGATGTTCGAGGAACTCGACCGCCGGACGCGGCTGACCGGCAACCAGAAGCGCATCATCGCCGCCGCCGTGCTCGGCGACATGCTGGAATTCTTCGACTACTTCCTGATCGGCTTCGTGCTGGCCTTCGTCGTCGGCCCCTGGGGCCTGACCTTCGGGCAGTCCGCCATCATCCTGCTCTCCTCCGGCTTCGGCGCGATCGGCGGGGCCTATTTCTGGGGCTGGATGGCGGACCGCATCGGCCGGCGGCCGGTCTTCAACCTGACGATCCTGAACTTCTCCCTCGCCACCGGCGCGCTGGCCTTCACGCCGGAGCATGGCTGGATCTTCCTCACCATCTTCCGCTTCGTCGTGGGCTTCGGCGTCGGCGGCCTCTATTGCGTCGACCTGCCGCTGGTGCAGGAGTTCATGCCGTCGCGCAAGCGCGGCCTGGTCGGCGGCCTCGTCACCGTCTTCATCCCGGTCGGCGTCCTCATCGGCTCCCTCTTCGGCGCCTATCTCGCGCCCGAGATCGGCTGGCGCGGCCTCTTCGCCGCGGGCGTGCTGCCGGGCCTGCTGGTCTTCCTGGTCCGGATGTGGGTGCCGGAATCCCCGCGCTGGCTGGCCCGCCAGGGACGGCCGGAGGAAGCCCGCGCCGCCCTCGCCTGGGCACTGGAGGTGAAGCCGGAGAGCCTGCCGCTGCCGCGGCCGGAGGACTATGCCGAGCCGCGCACGCGCTGGACCGACCTGTTCCGCCACCCGCGCAGCCTGATCGTCTCCTGGGGCGGCAATCTCGGCGCGCAGACCGGCGTCTACGGCGTCACGCTCTGGGCGCCGACGCTCTTCATGCTGATCCTGCACGTGCCGCCGGCCGAGGCCTCCAAGCTGATGATCGGGCTGACCCTCGGCGGCCTCGCCGGCCGCGTCTGCTTCGCGCTGCTGTCGGAGGGGATCGGGCGCCGCCGCGCCGGCGGGCTGCTCGGCTTCGGCGCGGCGATCCTGATCGCGCTGGCGGGGATCTACCACGACCAGATGTGGTTCGGGTTCAGCGCGCTCTGGCTGCTGCTGATCGCCGCCTTCTTCTTCGCCGATGGCGGCTTCGCCGTGGTCGGGCCCTATGCGGCGGAGGTCTGGCCGGCGCAGCTCCGCACCACCGGCATGGGCTCGGCCTATGGCTTCGGCGGCATCGGCAAGGTGATCGGGCCGCTCGGCCTCGCCCTCGTCGTCGGCAGCAGCAACGTCATCAAGCCGGAGGCGAGCGTCGAGAACATCATGCCCGCCTTCCTCTACCTCGCCTCCTGGTTCGTGCTCGCCGGCGCGATCTACCTCTTCCTCGGCATCGAGACGAAGGGGCGCTCCATCGAGGAGATCGACCGCGACCTGCATGCGCCGGCGCCGGCCGGCCGGGCCATGCCCGTTGCAGGCGAGTGACGCAGCGCTTGCGGGGGAGCGCCGTGTGCGCTCCCATCCCTCGCCCGAGTCCGGAGGGACCAGATGCTGCAGTTCTACTACAACACCGCACCGAACCCGATGAAGGTCGCGCTCTTCCTCGAGGAGAGCGGCCTGCCCTACGAGGCGATCCCCCTCGATACGCGCAAGGGCGAGCAATTCACCCCCGAATACGTCGCCATCAACCCGAACTCCAAGGCGCCGTCCATCGTCGATGACGGCAAGCCGGTCTTCGACTCGAATGCGATCCTGCTCTACCTCGCGGAGAAGACCGGCCAGTTCCTGCCGGAGCCGGCCTTTGCCGGCGAGACCCTGTCCTGGCTGATGTTCATCGCCACCGGCATCGGCCCCTATAGCGGCCAGTGCGTGCATTTCCGCCACTTCGCGCCGCCCGGCAACGACTATGCCGTCAAGCGCTACGTCTTCGAGGCCGAGCGCCACTGGGGCATCCTGAACGACCGGCTCGCCGGCCGCGACTGGCTGGTCGGCGACAGCTACTCGATCGTCGACATGGCGGCCTGGGGCTGGGAGCGCGCCGCGCCCTTCGCGCTGGGGCAGGAGGCTTTCGACAAGCTGACGAACGTGAAGCGCCACTTCGCGGCGATCAGCGAAAGGCCGGCGGCGCAGCGCGCGGCGGCGATCAAGGACCGGCACGCCTTCAAGACCGAGATGGACGAGGAGGCGCGGAAGATCATGTTCAGGCATACGGCCACCTGACCGGACAGGGAGGGGGCGATGGGGTGCCCCCGCCCCCTCCACCCCCGCCGGGGGGTCGAGCGACCCCTGGACCCGGCCTGAGTCAAAGAAGTGTTGGAGGGAACGTGTTCAGGTTGGACGACAAGGTGGCGATCGTCACCGGCGCCGGCTCGGTGGGACCGGGCTGGGGCAACGGCAAGGCGACCGCGGTGGTGCTGGCCCGCGCCGGCGCCCGGGTCTTCGGCATCGACGTGAACGAGACCGCGGCGGCCGAGACGCGCGACATCATCGCGGGCGAAGGCGGCACCGCCATCGCGCACCGGGCCGACATGCTGGACGCCGCGCAGGTGGAGGCCGCGGTCGCCGAATGCCTCGCCCGCTTCGGCCGCATCGACATCCTGGTGAACAATGTCGGCGGCTCCGCCCCCGGCGGCCCGGTGGACATGCCGGAGGAGACCTGGGACCTCCAGATCGACTTCAACCTGAAGACCGCCTTCCTCGGCTGCAAATACGTCCTCCCGCAGATGGAGACGCAGGGGAAGGGCGCTGTCGTGAACATCTCCTCCGTCGCCGGGCTGCGCATGGGCACCGGCCGTGTCCACACCGCCTATTCCGCCAGCAAGGCCGGCATCATCGGCTTCAGCAAGTCGGTCGCCATGGGCTATGCGCGCAAGGGCATCCGCTGCAACACCGTCGTCCCCGGCCTGATGCACACGCCGCTGGTCGAGCACCGCCTGGTCCGCCAGCTCGGCGCCAACGATGCCGAGGCGCTGATCGCCAAGCGCCATGCCAGCGTGCCCATGGGCCATATGGGCACCGGCTGGGACATCGCGCATGCCGTGCTCTTCCTCGTCAGCGAGGAAGCGAAATACGTCACAGGGACGGAGATCGTCGTGGATGGCGGCTTCACCGCCGCCGGGCCGGTGTGATGCGCCGCCGCGCGCTGCTCGCGGCGCCGGCGCTGCTGGCGGCGCCCGCGCGGGCGCAGGCCTGGTCGAGCCGGCCCGTCACGCTGATCGTCGCCTCGCCCGCCGGCGGCGGCACCGATTTCGCCGCGCGGCTGCTGGCCGAGCCGCTGGCCCAGCGCCTCGGCCAGTCCGTGGTGGTCGAGAACCGGCCGGGCGGCAATGGCGCCATCGGCATGCTGGCCGCCATCCGCGCGCGTCCGGACGGGCACACGCTGCTCGTCGGCTATTCCGGCACGCTGACCGGCAAGCCGGCGGTGGAGGGCGTCTCCGATTACGACCCGGCGCGCGACCTGCTGCCCATCGCGCAGGTCACCAACTCGCCGCAGGTGATGATGGTGCATCCCGCGGTGCCGGTCTCCACGCTGACGGAGTTCGTGGCGCATGCCAGGGCGCATCCGGGGAAGCTCGCCTATGGCAGTTCCGGCAATGGCTCGCTGCACCATCTCGGCTGCGAGTTGCTGAAGCTGCGCACCGGCATCGACATCCTGCACGTGCCCTATCGCGGCACCGGCGAGACCATCTCCGACCTGCTGGCGGGCCGCATCCAGTTCTACATGAACAGCCCGCCGCCGGTGCTGGCCTTCTTCCGCGACGGCCGCCTGCGCCCGATCGCCACCACCGGCGAGGCGCGCCACCGCGCCCTGCCGGAGGTGCCGACCCTGGCGGAGCAGGGCTTCGAGCCGATCCCGATCGACAGTTGGTTCCCGCTGATGGCGCCGGTCGGCACGCCGGCCCCGATCCTGGCCCGGCTGCAGGAGGAGGTGCGGCAGGTCCTGGCGCAGGACGCGGTGCAGCGCCGGGCCGAGGAGGCCGGCACCTTCGCCGCCTTCGCCCCGGCCGAGGCCGTCACCGCGCGCATGGCAAGGGAGACGGCGGCCTGGACGCAGGTGGTCAAGGCCGCCGGCATCCGGCCGGACTGACCGGGTGCGGCCGCCGCCCGCGAAAAAAGAGGCCCACCGGATCGCTCCGATGGGCCAGTTTGTCAGGGAGGGGAAGGGACGGATCAATCGATCGCCCACACACACCTTGGCCCAGCCGCGGCCGCGGCGCTGTGTTCCGCCGCACGTCCCGCATCAGCCCGGCCGCAGCGCGGCCCATTCCTCGGCCGTGAAGCGCGGGGTGATATGCTGCGGGCAGTTCCAGTCGAAGCCGGCGACCTCGATCAGCACCGCGCTCTCGGCGATGTCCTCGGCGCCCGCCGGCGTCAGCCGCGCCAGCAGCGCGGGATCGTCCCGCACGACGCGCGCATGGCCGAGCAGCTTCAACCGCCGGCGATTGGCCTGGTCGAGGAAGAACAGCGAGACGCGGTCATCCATCGCCAGGTTGCCCACCGAGATGTGCTGCCGGTTGCCGCTGAAGTCGGCGAAGCCGATGGTCCGCGCATCCAGCACGCGCACGAAGCCCGGCGGCCCGCCGCGATGCTGCAGATAGGGCCAGCCGGTCTCGGAAACGGTGGCCATGGTGAAACTGTCGCGCGCCTGGATGAAGGCGGCTTCCTGCGTCGAAAGCTGGCTGTCGTCCCGGCCACGCTCCTCCACCTTGGCATAGTGGTCGCGGGAGCCGAGCGCCGCCTGCTCCGCCTGAACGGCGGGTGTGAAGGCGATCTGCGCGAAATGCCTGCCCATGGACTTGCCTCCTGCTTCGGGGTTGGTCAGCGCGTGGCGTGCTTCGCCAGGAAGGGGTCGATCAGCCCGGCGATCTCGGCTGCATGCGTCTCCAGCGCGAAATGGCCGGTGTCGAGCAGATGGAGGCCCTCCACCGGCAGGTCGCGCCGGAAGGCTTCGGCGCCGGCGGGGCCGAAGAAGGGATCGTTCCTGCCCCAGGCCACCAGGGTCGGCCAGCGATGCCGGCGGAAGGCGGCCTGCCAGGCGGGGTAGAGCGCGACATTCTTGGCATAGTCGCGGAACAGGTCGAGCTGGATCTCGGCATTGCCGGGACGGTCGAGCCGCGCTTGGTCATGCGTCCAGCCATCGGGCGAGACCAGCGCCGGGTCGGGCACGCCATGGGTGTACTGCCAGACCGTCGCATCCAGCCTAGTGAAGGGCCGCAGCGCCTCGCGCTTCGCGGCGTCGTCGGGCGCCGACCAGTAGGCGCGGATCGGCGCCCAGGCCTCCAGCAGCCCTTCCTCATAGGCATTGCCGTTCTGGGTGATGATGGCGGTCACCCGCTCGGGATGCGCCGTGGCCAGCCGCCAGCCGACCGGCGCGCCGTAGTCGAAGACATAGAGGGCGTAGCGCGGCAGCCCCGCCGCGCCGGTGAAGCCTTCGATCGCCTGCGCCAGCCGGTCGAAGCTATAGGCGAAGTCCGCGCGGTCGGGCGCTGCGGAGAAGCCGAAGCCCGGCAGGTCCGGCGCCACCACCCGCCAGCGATGCGCAAGACGCGGGATCAGGTCGCGGAACATGTGCGAGCTGGTGGGATAGCCGTGCAGCAGCAGCAGCGCGGGCGCATCCGCCGGCCCGGCCTCCCGGTAGAAGATGTCGAGGCCGTCGACCTGGACCATCCGGTAGCGGATCCGGCCGGCCTCCGCTGCACCGGTCTGCGCGGCGGCCGGGATGGCGAGGGCCGAGCCGAGCGCGGCGCCGGCCTGGAAGAGGTGTCTGCGGTTCATGGCTCTGTCTCCTGCCCCGGGGCGTGGCGGGAGAATGGGCCTTGCCTGTCCGGCCAAGAATATCGTCCGATCGTAAGGCACTCTTGCTCTGGACGGAAGAATGGATCGGCTGGAGGAATTGCGCCTCTTCGTCGCGGCGGTGGAGGCGGGCAGCCTCGCCGCGGCCGGGCGGCGCCACGGCCAGTCGCCGCCGGCGATGACCCGCATGGTCGCGGGGCTCGAGGACCGCCTCGGCGTCCGGCTGCTGGAGCGCAGCACGCGCCGCCTGGCGCCGACCGAGGCCGGCCGGCGGCTGGCGGACCAGGCCCGCCGCCTGCTCGCCGACTATGCCGAGGCCATGGCCGAGGCCGCGGGCGAGGGCAAGGCGCCGCGCGGCACGCTGCGCGTCGCCGCGCCGCTGGTCTTCGGCCGGCTGCATGTCGCGCCCATCGTCACGGCCTTCCTGGCCGCGCAGCCGGAGGTGACGGCGGAACTGCTGCTCTCCGACCAGAATGTCGACCTGCTGGAGGACGCGATCGACGTGGCGCTCCGCATCGGCCGGCTTGGCGATACGGGCCTGGTGGCGCGGCGGGTCGGCCAGGTGCGGCGGCGGCTGGCGGCGAGCCCCGCCTATCTCGCGGCGCGCGGCACGCCGCTGCGGCCGGAGGACCTCGCGGGGCATGACACGGTGGTCTTCCTCGCCCGCGCCATGCCGCCGGACTGGCGGTTCATCTCGCCCGAGGGGCAGGAGATGACGGTGCGGATCGCGCCGCGCCTCTCGGTGAACGAGGCGCGGGCGGCGGTGGCCGCGGCCGTCGCCGGCCAGGGCATCGTCAGCACGCTGTCCTACCAGATGGCCGAGGAACTGGCCTCCGGCGCGCTGGTCCCGGTGCTGGCGGATTGGGAGACGGCGCCGCTGCCGGTGCAGCTCGTCTTCCCCTCGGCGCGGCTGCTGCCGCCGCGGGTGCGCGCCTTCCTCGATGTCGCCGTGCCGCGCCTGGCCGCGCTGCCGGTGCTGCGCGAATAGGCGTCAGAAGACCGTGCCGTCGCTGACGACCTTCAGCGGCGGGCCGCCATCGGCGCGTCGTTCCCGCGCCAGCCGCCGCCCGGCATGCCAGGTGCCGCCCTCCAGCACGCGGGCGAGCGGGAAATCCTCGGCCGCAAGCCCCAGCCGCGCCCGCACCATGGGCGCGATGGCATCCAGCAGCGCGACCGTCAGCGCCCGCCACTCGACGACGAGGATGTCGCCCGGCGCATGCTCGCGTGCGAGGATGCCCTCCTCGCGCGGGCGGAGGACGCCCATGTCGAGGAAGAGCCCGCCATTGCGGTATTCCGGCAGGCCGGTCAGCGCATCGAGGCCGGTGACGCGGATCCCCGCCTCCTCCAGCGGCTCGACCAGCGAATAGGCCAGCCATTGCGAGAGCTTGTGGAAGGGGATCAGGCCGGCCGTCGCGTCGGCGCGGCGGATGCCGGGGTGCCGCCAGCAATCGCCGAGATTGACGCCCTCCAGCACCTCGCGCCCCGGCCAGATCGGGCCGAGATGCCGCAGCAGCGCGACGAGGATGGCGCGGGCGGGCAGGGCGCCGTCCACCGCCTCGGCGGCCAGCAGGTCGAAGAGCGCGCCGGGCCGGTCCATCCCGGCGGCGATCAGCGTGCGGCCGAGGCGCTGCAGCAGGTCGGCGCGGCCGTCCAGCCCGACCAGCGGGTTCTCGGGCCCGGCCTGGAAGCCTAGCGCCAGGTCCTCGGCGGTGAGGTCCGTCAGCCGCTCGGGATCCGCCCGGCCCGGGCCGAAGAGGCCGTCCGCGAACATGGCCAGACTGGCGACGGCCAGCCCCTCGGATTTCGAATACTCATCGCCCGTCGCCGCCTCCCGGTAGTGCCAGGCCATCCCGGCGCCGGCATCGAGCAGGACGGAGAGGATGACGAGGTCGAAAGCCGCCCGGGCGCGCTCCGCGGCGTCCTCCGGCAGGCGCGCGCGCAGCGCCGCCCAGCGGTCATGGCCACCGGCGGCGAAGTGGCGCCAGCGGGCGTGGAAGGGCACCTGCAGGTCGGGGTAGTTCGCCCGCACCACCTCGGCGACCAGGTCGGCGGTCGCCGCCATCGCCTCCGGCTGCACGAGCCATCCCTGCAGCCGGTGGTCGAGGCCGAGGCCGTAGAGCTCCTGCGCGCGCTCCCGCACCGCCTCCGGCGTCAGCAGCGCCGCGGCGGCGGTGGCTTCCGGGCGCATCAGGTCTCGCCCAGGGCGCGGCCGACGGTGCGCTGCAGCGCCGCCTCGTCCGGCACCTCCGGCGCGTAGTAGCCGGCGGCCTTCTTGGCCTCGATCTCGACGCTGGCATCGGGCGGGATGCGGTTGGCGGGGATGGGCACGCGCTCGCCGATCTCGATGCCCTGCCCGACCATGGCGTCGTGCTTCATGTTGGACATGGAGACGAGGCGGTGGATCTTCGTGATGCCGAGCCAGTGCAGCACATCCGGCATGAGCTGCTGGAAGCGCGCATCCTGCACGCCGGCGACGCATTCCGTCCGCTCGAAATAGGTCGCGGCCTGGTCGCCGCCCTCCTGCCGCTTGCGGGCGTTGTAGACGAGGAACTTGGTCACCTCGCCGAGCGCGCGGCCTTCCTTGCGGTTGTAGACGACGAGGCCCACGCCGCCCTCCTGCGCCGCGCGCACGCTCTCCTCGATGCCGTGGATCAGGTAGGGCCGGCAGGTGCAGATGTCGGAGCCGAAGACGTCCGAGCCATTGCACTCGTCATGCACCCGGCAGGTCAGCGGCACGCGGCGGTCGGCGAGCTTCGCCGGGTCGCCGAAGATGTAGACGCTGATGCCGCCGATCGGCGGCAGGAAGACCGAGAGGTCCGGGCGCGTGACGAGCTCCGGGTACATCCCGCCGGTCTGCTCGAAGAGCGTGCGGCGGAGCTGGTGTTCCTGCACGCCGAAGCGCTCGGCGATGCCGGGCAGCCACCAGACGGGATCGACGGCGGCCTTGGTGACGGAGATGTCGCCGCCGGGATGCAGGATGACGCCGTCCGGCCGGAGATCGCCGGTCGGCAGCAGGGCGTTCAGCTCGGCCATGTTCAGCCGGGCGCGGGTGATCGCGATGGTCGGGCGGATGTCGATGCCCTCGGCGATCGCGTCGCCGAAGGCCTCGCCCACCACATGGCCCCAGGGGTCGAGGGAGACGATCTTCCCCGGCTCCGTCCATTGCGGGTACGGCCCGATGGGCGTGACGGGATGGGTGTTCGACAGGTCCGGCCGCTGCAGCGGGGAGAGCGCGCCGGAGGAGACGGCGAGCGCCCGGTAGAGCGAGTAGGAGCCGCCATGGGTGCCGATGACGTTGCGGTCCTGCGGCCGCGTGACCGAGCCGATGACGGGCCCGCGCGTGGCCGGCGTCGCGGCGCCCCAGGCGAGCTGCCAGCGATGCGCCTGCGGCTCCGGGTGCGAGGTCAGGCGGATATGGCGGGGCTGATTGATGCTCATGCGCGTCCGTTGCGTCCAGGTCGGCAATGTCGGGCGGAGGCCGCGGCGCGGCAAGTGCCGTGAGGGTCAAGGCCCTGCCATGCCGCTTGGCAGGCGCGGGTGACCGGATCCTTACCGTCCTGGGCGATGCCGTTCTGCTCCGCTACAGAATGCCGGACGCCGCCGGCCCGACCGGCGGGGGAGGAACCGCATGACCCATCGCCTTAACCATCGGGCGGGCCGCTCCGGGCCACCGCGCCTCGGCCGCCGCCTCGCGCTCGGCCTCGCCGGTGCCGCGCTGGCCGCGCCGGCGCTCCGCGCCCAGTCCGCCGCCATCCGCATCATCGTCCCCTTCGCGCCCGGGGGCTCCACCGACGCGGTCGCGCGGCTGGCCGCGCCGGGCCTCACCCAGCGGCTCGGCCATCCGGTGATCGTCGAGAACCGCTCGGGCGCCGCCGGCGCCATCGGGACGGAGGCGGTGGTGAAGGCGGCGCCGGACGGCCAGACCTGGCTGCTCACCTTCGACAGCCATGCCGTGCTGCCCGCGCTGCTGCCGAACCTCGCCTTCAACATCACCCGCGACCTCGACCCGGTGATGCTGATCGGCGGCGCGCCTTATGTCCTGGCGACGCGGCCGGACCGGCCCTTCCGCAGCCTTTCGGAGTTCGTCGCGGCGGCGAAGGCGCAGCCGGACGCGATCTCCTACGGCTCGACCGGCAACGGCACCATCGGGCACCTGACGATGGTGCTACTGCAGTCGCGGACCGGCACGCGCATGGCGCATCTGCCCTATCGCGGCGGCGGCCTCGCGGTGAACGACACGGTGGCCGGGCATGTGGATGCCATGATCGGCAGCGCCGCCCTCGTCGCGCCGCATATCGCCGGCGGCACGCTGCGGGCGCTGGCGCAATTCGGGCCGACGCGGCTGCCGGCGCTGGCGCCGGTGGAGACGGCGGAGGAAGCCGGCTTCCCCGGCCTGCAGGCGGAGGCCTGGTGGGGCGTCTTCGCGCCCTCCGGCACGCCGACCTCCGGCATCGACCGCATGAACGCGGCGCTGCGCGAGAGCCTGACGGAGGAGCGGGTGCGCCGGCAGATGGAGGAGACGCAGCAGGCCCGCCTGGTGCTGTCGGACCCGGCGGGGCTGCGGACCTTTCTCGATCGCCAGATCGAGGTCTGGGGCGGCGTGGTCCGCAGCAACGCCATCCGCGCGGACTGAGCGGGGCAACCGTCGCCTCCCGCGCGGCGTTCGCCGCCGCGACGATGGAGGAGATGGCGATGCGCAGAGTCCTGGCCGTGACGGCGGCCGCCCTACTGGCCTGGGCGCCGGCCCAGGTGCTGGCGCAGTCCCCGCCGGCGCAGTCACAGCAGGAGACGGCCCGCCAGGCGGCCCCCGCCACCGGCCCGGCCGCCGACCTGCAGGCCTATGCGCTGGTGCTGCAGGGGGCCGAGCAGCGCCTCGCCCAGGCGAAGGAGCGGCATGCGGCCGGGCGCACCTCCAGCCAGGAGGGCGCCTTCTCGCAGGAGCGGATCGACCTGATGCAGACCCTGCGCGGCGCCTGGCACGACATGCAGCGGGTGCCGCCCGCCTTCGCCGAGACGGAGGCCTACCAGTCGGCGCAGCAGCGCATGCGCCAGGAATTCGGCGAGGTCGGGCCGGACCGCTCGCTCTCCAAGGAGAAGGCCGACACCGCCGCGCAGGATGCGCTGCAGGTGCTCTCGGACCTGCGCGGGCAGGTGGTCTCGGCCGCGGGGCAGGCGGGCGCGCCGATGGCGGCGCCGGCCGTGCAGGGCGGCGGGGCCAATGCCGGCGGGGCTACGCCGCCGCCGGGGCAGCGCTGAGCCCGAAGGCCTCCGCCAGCAGCCGGTAGCTGCGCTGGCGCGCCGCCGGATCATGGCAGGGGGTCAGCACCGCGACCTCGTCAGCGCCATGCGCCGCGGCCAGCGCCTCGAGCTTCGCCTTCACCTGCTCCGGCGCGCCGACGATGGCGCGCGCCCGGAGCGGCGCGAGATGCGCCCGCTCGGCCTCGGAATAGGGATAGGCCTCGGCCTCCTCGACGCTCGGCAGCGGCGGGAAGCGGCCGGTGTCGCGGAACAGCCGCCAGAGCTCGCGCGAGCGATAGAGCCGCCAGGCCTCCGCCTCGGTCTCCGCGGTCAGGGCGAAGACGCCGAGCGCGGCCTGCGGCGCGGCGAGGCGGCCGGGCAGGTGGGGGAAGGGGCGGAAGCCCTCGCGGTAGGTCGCCATGGCCTGCTCGCTGCCGCGCTCGCCGATGAAATGCGCGAAGCAGTAGGGCAGGCCGAACCAGGCCGCGACCTGCGCGCCGTAGTCGCTGGACCCGAGGATCCAGACCTGCGGCCGCGTCGGCACCTGCGGATTGGCGGCGACGGCGCGGAAGGGATGGCCCTCGTGCAGCCCGTCGCCGAGCCAGCCCAGCAGGTCCATGACCTGGTTCGGGAAGCGCTCGGCGGCCTCATTGGCGTTCGGGTTCAGCGCGAAGGCGGTGCGGCCGTCGCTGCCCGGCGCCCGGCCGAGGCCGAGATCGATCCGCCCCGGCGCGATGGCCTCGGCGACCTTGAACTGCTCGGCGACCTTCAGCGCGGAATAGTGCGGCAGCATGACGCCGGCGGTGCCGACCCGGATGCGCCGCGTGGTGGCGGCGATGGCGGCGACCAGCATCTCGGGCGCCGCGCCGGCATGGGCGCCGCTGTTGTGGTGCTCGGCCAGCCAGTAGCGGCCATAGCCCCAGTCATCCGCGAGGCGGGCGAGGGCGAGGGTTTCCCGGATCGCCTCGTCCGCGCCGCGGCCCGAGGCGATGGTGGACTGGTCGAGGATGGCAAGGCCGAGGCTCATGCCCCGGAGTGTAGCGGTGCCATCCCCGCCGGGAAGGGTACCTCTACAGGATGAAGTCGCTGGCCGAGAGGGCGTGGTAGCCGTCGAGCCGCAGGATGCCGCCCGGGTCGTCCGGCGTCCCGTGGAGCTGGCCGAGGAAGATGAAGTTCACTTCGACCAGCGTCGCATCATCGGTGTGCACCACATGGATCTCCGGCCCGGTGCCGGTGAAGGGTGCCTCGCCGAGGAAGGTGAAGGGCAGGGCCGTGTTGTTGCCGGTCCGCAGCAGGGAGACGTCCAGCTTGTCCACGCCGTCCTGGAAGTCGAGGATCCGGTCGGACTTGTCCATCCAGGTCCCGGGCAGGGTCGGCGCGAAATATCCCAGGCGGAACACGTCGGCGCCCCCGCCGCCCACCAGGATGTCGGCGCCGCCGCTGCCGAACAGGGTATCGTTGCCGGCGCCGCCCAGCAGCGTGTCGTTGCCGAGATTGCCTTCGAGCGAATCATCGCCCCGGCCGCCGATCAGCAGGTTGTCGTCCGGGAAGGTCTCCAGCCCGTAGCGGCCGCCGACCAGGGTATCGTTGCCGGCACCGCCCAGCAGCGTGTCGTTGCCCCAGCCGCCCGAGAGGGAATCGTCGCCCGACCCGCCCGAGAGGTAGTCGTTGCCGATGCCGCCGGCCAGGGTATCCCTGCCGGCGCCGCCCAGCAGCGTGTCGTTGTCCGGCAGATCGACGATCTTGCCGTCCGGCCCATAGGGCGATTCCGGCCCGCCGGTCAGGAAGTCGTTGCCGCCATGGCCGAGGAGGAGATCATTGCCTCGTCCGCCGTCGAGCCTGTCGTCGTTCGCCTTACCCAAGAGGACGTCCGGTCCGTCCCCGCCTGTGAGAGTGATACCCGGGACCCCTGCTGGCATGCGCGGCTCCTCCGCCTTGCGAGAAGAACGCTAGCGCCGGATCGGACCGGGCCGGAGACAAGGCCGCGGGAGGTCCGTGCGTCAGGTCACCACGACGAGTTGCAGCCCGAGAGGCTTCGCCATGGCGGCGAAGTCACGGTCGCTCTGCAGCAGCGGCACGGCATGGGCGATGCACCAAGTCGCGATGATCAGGTCGGGCGTGCGGCGCGGGGTGATGCCGAGGGCGCGCAGGCGCCGATAATGCGCGGCGCCCTGTACGGCGAGCGCGTCATCCAGCATCGCGGCGATGTCGAAGCTGCGCAGCCAGCGCTCGATGCTGCGCGCCCGGTCCTCGCTGGAGGCGCCCTGCAAGGCCTCGAGCAGCACGATGTCGCCGACGACGATGCGCTCGCTGGCGGCAAGGCGGATGAAGGCGCGAGCGGCCGGAGAGTCCACCCGCCGGATGACGTCGATCAGGACGCTGGTATCGACGGCGATCAGGGGAGCTTCGCCTGGTCCTCGTGCAAGGCCCAGTCCCGCGGTTCGTCCTCGGGCGGCGCCTGCCAGTCGGGATCGCTCCCCCAGAGCGCCTGCACCGCCTCCCGCTGCCGCGCCAGCCGGACCAGCAGGCGCAGCCCTTCCTCGACGGCCGCCTTCTTGGTCGGGTGGGCGCCCAGGCGCATCGCCTCGGCGATCAGGGCATCGTCGATCTCGATGTTCGTGCGCATGGGCCGATGTGTACCACTTCCCCGCATAATACACAAGAACTCAGAACGCCACCCGACCGAACAGCGCCGTCAGCGCGGCAAACAGCGCGCCGCCGACGAGGAAGCCGACCAGCGTGCCGTTCATCCGGACATATTGCAGGTCGCGGCCCACCCGCAGCTCGATCTTGTCGGTGACCTGGGCCGTGTCCCAGCCCGCCACCACCTGGGCGATGAAGCCCGCAAGCTGCTGCCGCGCCGAGGGCAGCAGGGTGGCCAGGAAGCGCTGCACCCCGTGGTTCAGCCGCTCCCGCGCCGCGGGATCCTCGGCCAGCAGGTTGCCGGCATTGCGGAATGCGCCCTCCAGCAAAGTCACGGTCCGGCCCTGCGGGTTGGCGGCATCGGCGACCAGCGCCGCGCGCAGGCGGTCCCAGACATCGCCCAGCCAGGCCGTGACGGTCGGATGGGACATGGCGCTGCGCATGGCCCGGCCGAGTGCCGCCGCCCGCTCCGGGTCGGTCTCGAGCCGCTCGACCTCGCCCTTGATCCATTCCTCGAAGGCGTGGCGGAGGTCGCTGTCATCCGCCTCCATCCGGGCGAGCTCGGCATTCACCGCCGCCAGCACCCGGCCGGCGACCGCCGCGCCCAGCGCCCAGCCGACCAGGCGGCCGCCCTCCTCGCGCACCCGGACCTCGATGGCGTTGCGGAGCTGGTCCTCCTTCTCGACCAGCAGGCGGCGGAGCTCGCGGATCGCCAGGTCGAAGACCTCCTGGTGCTTGCCGCCCTCGACCAGGGTGCGGAGCGCCCGGGCCACGATCCGGGCGCCGCCCGGGCCGCCGGCCAGGCGCGGCAGCAGCCGGCCCATCAGGCGCCGGGCGCGGCCGTCCTCGAGGCTCGCCAGCAGCCGCGGCATGGCGGTGGCGATCGCCTCGGCCGCCGGGCGGGCGGTCGCCGGGTCGGCCATGAAGCCGCGGAGAATGCCGGCGAGGTCCAGCCGGCCCAGCACGCGGGCCACCTCGGCCTCGGTGAAGACATGGTTGGCGACGAAGCGGCCGAGGCCCTGGCCCAGCCGCTCCTTCTGCCGCGGGATGATGGCGGTATGCGGAATCGGCAGGCCGAGCGGCCGGCGGAACAGCGCCGTCACCGCGAACCAGTCGGCGATGCCGCCGACCACGCCGGCCTTGGCGGCGGCCTGCAGCAGGTCGGCCCAGTAGCCCGGGGGCAATTGGTAGGCGCCCAGCATGATCCCGACCATCATCAGCAGCAGGCCGGTGGCGATGGCGCGGTGCCGCGCCAGGGCGCGCCGCAGCGGCGCGTCCGGATCGGCGACGGCGATGCTCCGCGGCGGCGGGGGTGGGGGTGGGGCCGCGGCGGCGCCCTCCGGCGCCACGGCCGCCGGGCGCAGGGTCAGGGGGGGTGGCGCCGCCATAGACCCCGTGGGGTCCTCCGGCCGCTCGTCTTCCAGCACGGCCGCGGCCGCGCGCGCCGGGATTGCGCCGCCTTCGGGGGCGGGCCCGGCCGTCTCATCCTTCGTCATCGGCGCGCCAGATGGGGCGGCGCGCCGCTGCCTGCGAGGGCCGCGACGGCCGCGTGCCACCTCTGTTCAGCCCTTGCTGCTCTTGTTGCGCTCGATGGCCTCGAGGATCAGGCGCTTCGCCTCGGCGGCATCGCCCCAGCCCGCCACCTTCACCCACTTGCCGGGCTCGAGATCCTTGTAGTGCTCGAAGAAGTGCTGGATCTGGTCGAGCGTGATCTGCGGCAGGTCCGAGTAGTTGTGGATCCGCTCGTAGCGCTTGGTCAGCTTCGGCACCGGCACGGCGATGATCTTCTCGTCCCCGCCGCCATCGTCCTCCATCTTGAGGACGCCAACCGGGCGGACGGCGATGACCGCGCCCGGCACGATCGGGCGGGTATTGGCGATCAGCACGTCGATCGGGTCGCCGTCCTCGGACAGGGTATGCGGGACGAAGCCGTAATTCCCGGGATAGCGCATCGGCGTGTAGAGGAAGCGGTCCACGATCAGCGTGCCGGCCTCCTTGTCCATCTCGTACTTGATGGGCTCGCCCCCGATGGCGACCTCCACGATGACGTTGACGTCCTCGGGCGGGTTCTTGCCGATGGGAATGGCGTCGATACGCATGGTGTTCTCCGAATATTGCGCCGTGCCGGCGGGCGGCAGGGCCCGCCGGGCCTCTTGCCGCACTGCAGCATAACAGGCCTGCCAGCCGGACCGAACCCCCCCTTCCGGGTGGGGGCCGGGGGTCGGCGGGGGGCCGCGCGGCGGCGGTCATGCCAGCTTTGCCCGCCCGGGTCACGCCGCTTCTGCGGACTACAGCAGATCGAGGAAATTGGGCTGGCCCGTGGCGGCGGTGAGGCCGCCATCGACGGCGAGCGTCACCCCGGTGACATAGGAGGCATCCTCGGAGGCGAGGAAGGCGATGGCCGCCGCCATCTCCTCCGGCCTGCCGGGCCGGCGCAGGGGGATGCGGCGGTCGTATTCCGCCATGATGTCCGCCCGGCCGGTGAACTTCGTGGTCAGCGGCGTCGCGGTCAGGCCCGGGCAGACCGCGTTCACCCGCACGCCGTCCCGCGCATGGTCGATCGCCATGTTGCGCGTCAGGTTCACCACGCCGCCCTTGGCCGCGTTGTAGGCGGCGAAGCCGTAGTCGCCGCGGAGCCCGCTGATGGAGGCGGTGTTGACGATGCAGCCGCCGCGCGCCTTCAGGTGCGGCATGGCGGCGCGGCTGCCGAAGAAGACGCTGTCGAGGCAGACCGCCAGCACGCGCCGCCAGTTCTCGGTCGAGAGGTCCTCGACCCGGGCGAAGCTGCCGAAGCCCGCATTGTTCACCAGCACGTCGAGCCGGCCGAAATGCGTGACGACCTCGGCGACCAGCGAGTTCACCGCCGCCTCCTCCGTCACGTCGCACTCCACCGCATGCAGCCGGGTGCCGGCGCCGAGCGCCTCCACCTGCGCCGCCAGCGCCTCCGCCCGGTTGTCGGCGATGCAGACGGAGGCGCCCTCCGCCAGGAAGCGCGCGGCTGCCGCGGCGCCGATGCCGGAGCCGCCGCCGGTGACGAGCACCGCCTTGCCCTCGAACCTGGCCATCCCCTGTCCTCCCCGTTCTCGCGCCGCTTGCAGGCGCGGCCGGCAAAAGCCTAGCCTGCTATCAAAGCGAGGACACGTCCCATGCGCGCCGCCGTCTTCGAGGGGATCGGCCGACCGCTCGCGCTGCGCGAGGTGCCGGAGCCGCAGATCGGCCCGGGCGACCTGCTGCTGCAGGTGGCGCTCTGCGGCATCTGCGGCAGCGACCTGCACGCGAGCGAGGTGCCGGACTACCGGCTGCAGCCCGGCACCATCCTGGGCCATGAATTCGCCGGGACCGTGATCGCCTCGGGCGATCCCGCTTTCCGGCCGGGCGACCGCCTCGCCGGCATCCCCTTCGCCCCCTGCGCGGAGTGCGAGCCCTTCGGCGAGTGCCGCAAGGGCCTGGCCGCGGTCTGTCCCGGCATCCGGGGCCAGGGCTTCTCGCCGGCCGCGCCCGGCGCCTATGCCGAACGCGTCCGCATCCGCGCCAGCCAGGCGCTGCGCCTGCCGGACGGCGTCGGCTTCGAGGCGGGGGCGATGCTCGAGCCGCTGGCCGTCGGCGCGCATGCCGTGGCGATGGCGGAGATGCCGCCCGGCGCGCGCGTGCTGGTCACCGGCGCGGGGCCGATCGGCCTCGCGGTCGCGGTCATGGCGCGGCTGTCGGGTGCCGGCGCGGTGGTGGTCAGCGAGCCGGCCTCGGCGCGGCGGGCGCGGGCGGCGCGGCTCGGCGCGACGGCGGTGCTCGACCCGAATGCCGCGCCGCTGGCCGAGGCCTTCGCGGAGGCCGCCGGCGGCCCGCCCGACCTGATCTTCGAGTGCGTCGGCATTCCCGGCATGCTGCAGCGGATGGTCGAGCTGGCGCCGCCGCGATGCCGCATCGTGGTGGTCGGCGTCTGCATGGAGGAGGACCGCCTCCGCCCGCGCATGGCGATCCGCAAGGAACTGAGCTTCCGCTTCGTCCTCGCCTATACCCGCGCCGACTTCGCGGCGGTGCTGGGCCATGTCGAGGCGGGCGCCATCCGCGTCGAAGACTTCGTCACCGAGGTGATCGGGCTCGGGGCGCTGCCGGCCGGCTTCGAGGCGCTGCGCCGGCCGGCGGACCAGGTGAAGGTGCTGGTGGATCCCGCGCGATAGGGCGGTTCGCCGAAGGGCCGCAGGGTCCGGAGCCGCGAAGCCACCCAACAACCGGCGCGGGACGGGGAGGGAAGCATGGAACGTCGAGGCCTGCTCGCCGCGGGAGCCGTCCTGCTCGCGGCGCCGCGCATCGCCCGCGCAGAGGAGACGCCGGGCGTCACCGCCACCGAGATCCGCTTCGGCGGCACCACCGCGCTCTCCGGCCCGGTCTCCGCGCTCGGCGTGCAGTGCCGCGCCGTGGAGGGCGTCTGCCGCGCGGTGAACGAGGCGGGCGGGATCGCCGGCCGGCGGCTCACCTACATCCTCTACGACGACGGCTTCTCACCGCCCAAGACGCTCGAGCAGGTGCGGCGCCTGGTGGAGCAGGACCGCGTCGCCTTTCTCTTCAACATGCTCGGCACCGCCCCCAACAACGCCGTCGTGCGCTACGTCAACCAGCGCAAGGTGCCGCACCTCTTCCTCTCGGTGAACGGCGACAAATGGGGCGACTACGCCACCAATCCCTGGACCATGGGCTTCGCGCCCTCCGCCCGGACCGAGGCGCAGGTCTTCGCCCGCCACGCGCTGTCGGAAAAGCCCGAGGCGCGCTTCGCCCTGCTGCACCAGAACGACGATTTCGGCCGGGACTACATCGCCGGGCTGAAGGACGTGCTCGGCAGCGCCTATGACGGCCGGGTGCGCGTCGCCTCCTACGAGGTGACGGACCCGACGGTGGACAGCCAGCTCATCGCCCTGCAGGGGGCCGATGTGCTCGTCTCCGGCGTGACGGCCAAATTCGCCGCCATGGCCATCCGCAAGATCCACGAGCTCGGCTGGCGTGCGACGCACTACATCGCCTCCGGCGCCAGTTCCGTCGCCGGCGTCATCCAGCCCGCGGGCGTGGAGCGCGCGACCGGCACCATCACCTCGGCCTATCTCAAGGACCCGAACGACCCGGCCTGGGCGGGCGATGCCGGCATGGCGGAGTACCGGCGGTTCATGGCGAAATGGCTGCCGGAGGCCGATACCACCGACATCTACTACACCTATGGCTACACGGTCTCGCTCGCCCTGCTGCAGATCCTCCGGCAATGCGGGGGCGAGTTCAGGCGCGAGCGGATCATGCAGGAGGCCGCGAACCTCCGCGGCCTCGAGATCCCGACCTTGCTGCCGGGCATCCGGGTGGACACCTCGCCGACCGACTACCGGCCGCTGCAGCAGCTCCAGCTCGCGCGCTGGGACGGCAGGATGTGGCAGCGCTTCGGGCCGGTGATCGACGGCGCCTCGGCCTGAGCCTCAGGCGGCGAGGCGGCGCGGCAGCCGGTCGAGGTCGCTGCCCGCCTCGGCATGGCGCGCGCGGGAGGCGGTGCCGGGCATGCCGCGCCGCAGGTCGCCGCTGGCATGCCGCCCGCGCCGCACCAGCCGGTCCGCCACCGCGCCGGCGACGAAGGCGTAGACGCCCTTGTGCAGCAGGTCGACCCATTGCTCCTCCACCGGCCAGGTCCAGGGTGGCGCGCCGACGCCGGTCGCGTTCTCCAGGCTCTGGTCGTTCAGCAGGCGGAGATTGAGGAAGAGGAAGGAGCCCATGGGGCCCCGCATGCCGCGCCGCGCCATCAGCGCCCGCACCGGGCCGAGCACGATCCCCTGGCCCCAATGCATCGCCCAGTTCAGCCCGAGCCGCTCGCGGTCCGGCCGGCGCGGCAGGCCGAGCAGACGCTCCAGCGTATGCGCCGGCACATAGGAATTCGGCCGGCCGGTGACGGCCTGTTCCAGCTTCTCCGCCAGCGTCATGGCGGCCACGCCGGCGAGGCCGGCCAGCAGCCCCTCCGCCAGGAGCCCGTCGACGGACAGGCGGTCGCGGTCATGCCAGGAGTCGGAAGCCAAAATCGCTGTCCTCCATCGCGCCTCGGCACGCCAACACCGGCCCGCGCCCCGCGGTTCCGGCCGGAACCGGGGCCGCCGCAGCGCCTTGGGGCGGGCAGCCGCGCCAGCGGCGCGGCCGGCGGGAGCGGCAGGCGGATGAGCAGGGCGAGCGGGACCGATCCGCGGAGAGGCGGCAGGGGCCGGGGCGATGGCGGGGCCGCCCGGGCCGGGGCGCGGCCACGCCCTGGCGCAGCGCGCCGCCGGTGAGGGACGCCGCCGCGACGACCACCCTCGCCTGGTCCGGGACCGCAGGGCAGGCCCGGCCTCCCGGCTTCGCCATGCCGGAGGCCTGGCTGTTCCGGCGGTCTGCGCCCTGCCTGGCCCTCCTGCTCGCGGCCTGCGGCGCCCGCTTCGCGCCGCCGCCGGCCGGGCCCGACTCGCTTGCCGCGGCGCGCGCGACCATCGCCGCGACGGCACCCGCGCCCGCGGTCGCGGAGACGCCGGCAGAGGCCGAGGCGGTGCTCGGCGCCGTCGCGCAGCGCCTCGCCGCCGCGGCGCAGCCGCTCTGCCCCTCCGGCTGCACGCTCCAGGTCGCGCTCGATCCCGCGGCGGAGCCAAGGGCCTATATGACCGCGCGGGGCCGGGCGGTGGTGACCCTCGGCATGGTCCGGCTGCTCGCCAGCGAGGCGGAGGTCGCGGCGGTGGTCGGCCATGAATTCGGCCACCACATCGCCGGGCATATCGGCCGCCGCTTCGCCCGCGGCACGCTCGCCGGCACCGCGGCCGGCACGCTGCTCGGCGCACTCGTGCCCTTCGGTGGCCTGGCCGGCTGGGCGCTGGGGGAGGGCGCGGCGCTCGCCGGCTCGACCGCGGCGCAGCTTGCCTTCTCCAAGGAGGAGGAGCGGGAGGCCGACTATCTCGGCGCCTATCTCGTCGCGCGCGCCGGCTACGACCTCGACCGCGCCGGGCTGGTCTGGGTGCGGCTGACGCGCGGCGGGCCGGGCGAGACCGCCGGCCTCCTGGACAGCCATCCGGCCGGTCCGGAGCGGCTGGCCGCCTGGCGGCAGGCCACGGCGGAGATCCGCGGCTCCGCCGACCTCATGCCGCGCCGTGCCGGGGCGCGGGCGCCGTCGTGACGCCGCGCCGGCCCGTGCCGTGATCCTGCGCGAACGCCCCTCCGGCTGGCGGCTCTTCTTCGTGCTGCGCGGCTCGGTCGCGCCGAAGGTCGCGCCGCAGGTGCTCGGCTCGGTGCTCCTCGCGCTGGTGGTCAGCCGGACGCATGGCGTGCTGTTCGACCACAGCCTTGCCTTCACCGCCGCGCCCTTCACCATCATCGGCCTGGCGCTGTCGATCTTCCTCGGCTTCCGCAACACCACCGCCTATGCGCGCTACTGGGAGGGGCGGATCCTCTGGGGCGAGCTGCGCATCGCGTGTCGGGTGCTGGCGCGGCAGATGGAGAGCCTGCTGGCGCCGGGGGAGGGCGAGGCGGCGCTCCGCCGGCGCATGGCCTGGCGCGCCATCGGCTTCGCGCATGCGCTGCGGCACCGGCTGCGGGGCACCGACCCGGCGGCGGAACTCGCGCCGCTGCTGCCGCCCGCGGAGCTCGAGGCCGCGCTGCGCTCCGGCAACCCGCCCGGCGCGATCCTGCGGGCCATGGGCCGCGAGCTCGGCGCCTGCCTGCGCGAGCGGCGTGTCGACGGGCCGCTGGCGGCGCGGATCGACGAGACGCTGACCGCCTTCGACCGGGTGCTGGCGGGGTGCGACCGCATCCGGGGCACGCCCATCCCCTTCTCCTACACCCTGCTGCTGCACCGGACCGCCTATCTCTACTGCTTCATGCTGCCCTTCGGCCTGGTGGACACGGTCGGGCTGGCGACGCCTGTCATGGTCGGGCTCGTCTCCTACACCTTCTTCGGGCTGGACGCGCTGGGCGACGAGATCGAGGAGCCCTTCGGCACCCTGCCCAACGACCTGCCGCTCACCGCGCTCTGCCGCGCCATCGAGATCGAGCTGCGGGAGGCGCTGGGCGAGCCCGACCTCCCGCCGCCGCTGCAGCCGCGGAACTATGTGCTGGAGTGAGCTGTCGAGTGCGCCTTGTGCGGCGATACGCCGGCGAAGACTCGCGCCGTCGCCGGAGGCCGCGCGCGCAGGAGCACGAGAGAGGCGCCGGCCGGCGCGCGCCGCCGCCCCGCCCCGGGACTCAGTCCTCCGGGTCCCGGTCCACCGCGCAGCGCAGGGCACGGCGCTGGCGGTAGACGCTGCGCAGCACAGCGTAGGGGTCGAGCGAGTCGTGCTCCACCTGCCGCAGCGCCGGGTCCACCTCGGCGAAGCTGACCAGCGCGTCGGCGCTGCTCCAGGCGAGCAGGGCGTCGCTCCCCACCGCCTGGGACAGCGCGGCGCCGGTCGCCAGCATGCCGCCGGCGTCGCGCAGGCTGGACGGGCCGAGCAGCGGCAGCACCAGGTAGGGCCCGCTCGGCAGGCCCCAATGGCAGAGCGCATCGGCGACGCGGAAGACCTCGCGCGGATAGCCCCGCGCCGCCGCCGCGTCCCAGGCGCCGCCGAGGCCGAGGGTCGAGTTGAGGCCGAAGCGCGCGGCGGCGTTCCAGGCCAGGTCGAAGCGCCCGGCGGCGAGGCTGCTGGCGACCGTCACGGGCTCCGACAGGTTGCCCACCGCATTGGCGAAGCCCTGCCGGACCGGTGCCGGCACGACGGCGCGATAGGCGTCCAGCAACGGCTGCAGCAGCCGCGCATGGACCTCCCGGTTGAAGCCATGGACGCGGCGGTTCACCGCCTCCAGCGGGTCCCCCTCCGCCCGCGCCGCGATGGGGCCGAGCGCGAGCAGTGCGGCGAGCGCGAACGCGGCGCCGCGCCGGCCCTCAGCAGGCGAGGTAGCCGCCATCCACATGGATCTCGGCGCCGGTGATGTAGGAGCTCTCGTCGGAGGCCAGGAACAGCACCGCCTGCGCCACCTCGTCCACCTCGCCGGAGCGGCCGAGCGGCACATGGCCGAGCATCTTCGCCCGGAAGACCGGATCGGCGGTCGCGCCGCTGGTGCGCATCGGCGGCATCAGGCCGGGATGCACGCTGTTCACCCGGATCTTCGCCGGCCCCTCCTGCACCGCGATGGACTTCGTCAGCAGCCGCACCGCGGCCTTGGAGGCGTTGTAGGCGCAATGGATGCGCTCCTGCCCCACCACGCCCGATATCGAGGAGAAGTTGATGATGGAGCCGCCGCCCGCCGCGCGCATGGCGGCGACGCCGTGCTTCACGCCGAGGAACACGCCGCGCGCATTCACCGCCATGATCCGGTCCCAGAGCGCGGTGTCGTAGAGGTTGTTGGTGTTGCTGCCGGAGATGCCGGCATTGTTCACCAGGACATCGAGCCGGCCCCAGGCGCCGGTGACGGCGGCGACCGCGGCCTCCCACTGCGCTTCCTCGGCGACGTCGAGCGTGACGAACATCGCGGTGCCGCCGGCCTTCTCGATCTCGGCCACCACCGCCTTGCCCTCGGCCTCGAGCAGGTCGGCGACGGCGACCTTCGCGCCCTCCCGCGCCAGCAGCCGGGCGGTTGCGGCGCCCATGCCGCTGGCGGCGCCGGTGACGAGGGCGACCTTGTTGGCGACGCGCATGGCGTTCCTCTCCCTTGGGACGTTCTTCCGGACGAGACCCTCGCGAGGCCTGCCCGGCTGTCGTTGCGTCGTGGAGCCTCGCAGGGGCCGGGCGGGGCGGCAAGGCGTCGCGCGGTGGTCGCACCCGCGGGGAAGCGCTTCCGTCCCACTGCTTCGTGAGTGAGGCCGGGTGGCCTAGGGCAGGATTCGTATACTATTCCGGGTGCCAGGCCGGCACGCTCCGCCAGGCCACGCAATTCGAGGGGAACGCCGCCCATGGTGCACTACCGGCCTGGCCGCATCCGGTTCCGCATCCGCCTGGCCAGCCAGCGCGACGAGCCCTTCTTCGCCGAAGGCGAGAGCCTGCCCTACCGGCCGAAGCCCGGCCGCCCCGCCCGCGTCATCACCCGCAAGGAGGAGGCCGAAAGCCATGCCGCCTGGTCGCGGGCGCGGCTCGGGCAGTCGCTGCGCGGCCGCTTCAGCGGGGAGGAGGCCGCCGGCATCGGGCTCTACGGCATCCTGCTCAGCCTGATGCTGGGCCGGCAATGGGCCGGACATGCCAATACGGAGGAGAGCGCCTCCGACGCCGTCAAGGCCGCGCCCGTCATGGCACGCGGCGGGTCCGACGTGGCGGCGCAGCATGCGGAGGCGGTGCTGCGGGCGGCCGCGGGCGACGAGGCGACGGAGGGCGCGGCGGCGGTGCCGGGCGCGGCGCCGGCCGCCGGCCCGCATGGCTCGGGCGGCTTCGCGGCGACGGCGCTCGCCTCGGCCGAGGCGGTGGTCATGACCGTGCTCGGCCTGCCGGAGGCGAAGGCCGAGACGGCGCCGCGGGTATTGAGCGCGGTGGTGCAGGGCGGCGCCGAGGACGCGCCCTACGACCCGGGTGCCGACCTGGTGCGGGAGGCCTCGCCCGCCGCGGCGCGGGCGGAGGCGGCAAAGGCCGCGGCGCTGACGCTGCGGGCCGCGCAGGTGGAGGCGGCCACCAAGGCGGTGCAGGCGAACGACGCCGCGGCCGCGCCGGACCGGGTGGAGGCTGCGCCGGCCAAGGCGGCGGTGGCCCCGGCGCCGGAGCCGGTGAGCGCGCCGGTCGCGGTGGCGCGCAGCCAGCCCGCGGCGCGGTCGGAGGACTCGTCCTCGGTGCTGCGGACCGCGACGGTCGTAGACCCGGCACAGGGGCATGCCGGGCAGGAGGGCAGCGCCCAGGCCGGCCTCGCCCGCGCGGCCGATCCGGCGTCGATGCTGGCCGTGGCGAATGGGCAGGCGAAGACGGCGGCGGACCTGTCCGACCTGTCGGGCAGCGGCGATGTCGGCCTCGCGCTGGCGAAGACGGCCCAGGTCAAGGCGGCGCAGGCGCATGCGGTGGCCACTGCGGCGGAGAGCGCCGCCGTGAAGGCGACCGCCGAGGTGGCGGCCGGCAATGCGACGCAACTGGCCGAGACCGCCAAGGCGGCGGTCGACACCGCCGCCGCGTCCAAGGCCGGCACGGCCGTGGATGCGACCGCCGCGAAGGCGGCCGGTGTTGCGGCGGCGACGGACCATGCCGTGGCGGCCGGCACGACCCTCTCGGCCAAGGCCGGCACCGCGGCCGCGGGTGCCACGACCGGCCTTGCTGCGACGGCCGCCGGCAGCCTCGGCGCGGCGGATCCCGGCGCGACGGCCCTGGCCGGGAAGGCAGCCACGGCGGCGGACGCCACCGCCGCCAAGGTCGTGGCCGTGGCGGGCGGCGCGACGGCGTCGGTGGACGCGACGACCGGCAAGGCTGCCGGGGCGGCGCCCACCGTTCCGGCAACCGGCGAGGCGCATCAGGCCGCGGGCGCGGACAGCACCGGCAAGACGGCTGCGGATCCGGGCCATGCCTCGGCGGTCGGCACGCTTGCGACGACGACGGCGGACACCGCGGTCAAGGCGGTCGCGGCGGTGGTGGGGACCATCACCGGCACGGCCGCCGCGGCGGCGACCGGTGTTCCGGCGACGGGCGACACGCACCTGGCGGCGGCCGCGGACGGTGCCGTGAAGGTCGCGCCGGCAGCGGGCAGCGCATCGGCGGCGCCGGCGGATGCCGGGGGCAAGGCGGCTGCCCTGGTCGACGGCGTCGTCTCGAAGGTCGTCGAGGTGGCGAGTGGCGTCGCGGCCACGGGCGAGGCGCATGCCGCCGCGCCGGCCGCGGTGGCGGCGGGCAGCGCACCGACACCTGCCGAGACGCATGCGGCCTCGTCGCCGGATACCCCCGGCACGGCGGCCGCAGGCGTGGGGACGGCCATCGGCAAGATCGCCGCGGCGGCGACCGACCTCCTGGCCACGCCCGAGGCACACGCGGCCGCGCCGGCGGAGAGCGCGGGCAAGGCGGTCGAGGTGGCCAGCAGCCATGCGGCCGCGCCATCGGACCCTGCCGACAAGGTGGCTGACGTGGCAGGCACCCTGCCGGTTGCGGCGGAGGCGCATGCCGCCGCGGCGACGGGCACACCGAGCGCACCGGCGGATGCCGCGGCCGGCAAGGCGGCCGAGGTGGTCGCCAGTCTGCCGGCTGCGGTGGAGACCCATGCCGCCGCAGCAGCGGGCACCCCGAGCGCACCGGCGGAGGCCGTGGCCGGCAAGGCGGCCGAGGTGGTCGCCAGCCTCCCGGTGGCCACCGACACGCATGCGGCGCCGGTGCCCGCGGATCCACCTGCCGCGGCGGCCACGGGCCATGCGGGCACCGAGGCGCCCGCATCCGCCGGAGCGGGCAGCAGCGCGCATGCTGGCGCAACGCCGGCCGAGACCGGGCACGCCTCCGCGCAGGCCGTCGATGCGGCGCATGTGGTCCTCGCCACGGCGACCGGGACGGAGCCCGCGGTCCAGGGGCCGGCCACGCCTGCCGCCGCCCCCGCGCCGGCGGATCCCGCCGGGGCGGCGAAGGGTCTGGCTACCGTGCCTGCCGAGACCGGGCATTCGGCACCGGCTGCCAAGGTCGCCGACGTCGCGCCGGCACCCGCCCATGCGGCGACCGAGGCCACCACCGTGCCGCCCGCGCATCCCGCCACCGACCTGGCCACCGCGCTGGATCCGGCCCAGGCGGCGCTGCCGGTGACGCTGCATGCGGACACGTCGTCGGCCGCGACGGACCATGCGGCGCAGGACTTCGTGCTGGCCGGCCCGGTGCCGGATGCCGCGCATCCCTTGCTCGACACCACGGTCCTGACGACGGACCTGGCCGTGCATGACAGCGACCACGCCGCGCTGGCGCTGCATGGCGTGGCGATGAAGGACGCGGTCCTCGCCTGACCGCAAGGCTCAGCCGTAGGAGACGGGGGTCTCCGTCCCGCGGCTGAGTTCCCGCGGCACCTCCCGGCCGGTGGCGAGGTAGGCCAGCGCCTCCGCCACCCGGATGCCGTCCACGCCGGCGGAGAGGATGCCGCCGGCATAGCCCGCGCCCTCGCCGGCGGGGAACAGGCCGGCGGTGTTCACGCTCTGCAGGTCGGGGCCGCGCCGGATGCGGATGGGGCTGCTGGTGCGGGTCTCGACGCCGGTCATCACCGCATCCGCGCGGGCGAAGCCGGGAAGCTGCGCATCGAAGGCGACCAGCGCCTCCCGCATGGCCTCCACCGCGAAATCGGGCAGGCAGCGCGCGAGGTCGGTCGGCGTTACGCCCGGCCTGTAGCTCGGCTCGACCTCGCCGAGCGCCGTGCTGGCGCGGCCCGCGAGGAAATCGCCGACAAGCTGGCCCGGCGCGCGGTAGCCGCCGCCGCCGGCCTCATAGGCCAGGCTCTCCCACCTGCGCTGGAAGTCCACGCCGGCGAGGACGTGGTCGGGGTAGTCGCTCGGAGAAATGCCGACGACGATGCCGGCATTGGCGTTGAACTCGGCGCGGCTGTACTGGCTCATGCCATTGGTCACGACGCGGCCGGGCTCGCTGGTCGCGGCCACCACGCGGCCGCCGGGGCACATGCAGAAGCTGTAGACGCTGCGGCCGTTGCGGCAGTGGTGCACCAGCTTGTAGTCGGCCGCGCCGAGCAGCCGGTTGCCGGCATTCGCGCCGAAGCGGGCGCGGTCGATCATCGATTGTGGATGCTCGATGCGCACGCCGATGCTGAAGGGCTTGGCTTCCAGGAACACGCCGCGGTCGCGCAGCATGGCGAAGGTGTCGCGCGCGCTATGGCCGATGGCGAGCACGACCTGGTCGGTGCGGAGCGTCCCGCCATCCTCCAGCACCACGCCGCGCACGCGGCGCCGGCCCGCCGCGTCCGTCTCGACGACCAGGTCCATCACCCTGGTGCCGAAGCGGTACTCGCCGCCCAGCGCCTCGATCTGCGCGCGGATGCTCTCGACCATCGTCACCAGGCGGAAGGTGCCGATATGCGGCTTGGAGACGGTGAGGATCTCCTCGGGCGCGCCGGCCTTGACGAACTCGGTCAGCACCTTGCGGCCGTAGAAGCGCGGGTCCTTGATGCCGGAGTAGAGCTTGCCGTCGGAGAAGGTGCCGGCGCCGCCCTCGCCGAATTGCACGTTGCTCTCGGGCGTCAGCACGCCGCGCCGCCAGAGCGCCCAGGTGTCCTTGGTCCGCTCGCGCACCAGCCTGCCGCGCTCGAGGATGATGGGGCGGAAGCCCATCTGCGCCAGGACCAGCGCCGCCATCAGCCCGCAGGGGCCGGTGCCGATGACGACGGGGCGTGGCAGCCCCTCCGGCGCGCGGGCCACGAATTGGTACCGTGTGTCGGGCGCTGGGCCGATGCGCGGGTCGCCGGCATGGCGCCGCAGCAGCGCGGCTTCGTCCGCCACTGCCAGGTCCAGGGTATAGACCAGCACGATCGCCCGCGGGTTCCGTGCGTCGTAGCCGCGGCGGAAGACCGTGAGGCTCTCGAGCGCCGCATCGGGGATGCCGAGGCGCTGCAGGATGGCGGGGCGGAGCGCCGTCTCCGGATGGTTCAGCGGCAGGCGAAGCTCGGTGAGGCGGATCATGGGTCTCGGGGCTGCGGTGGACCGGCGGGCGGGCCCGGGCAATGGTGCGTGGTGACGGCGCCTGCTGTAGCGGCCGGCGGCCCCGGCTGGAACAGGCGCGGCCGGGCCATGGCGGCACCGAAGCGCGAGGGGAGGGACAGGCGATGGAACAGCGCGTGCTGGGGCGGACGGGGCTGAAGGTCTCGGCGCTGGGCTACGGGGCCGGGGCGGTGGGCGGGCTGATGGTCCGCGGCACCCCGGATGAGCAGGAGCGCAGCCTGGCCCGGGCCTTCGAGGCCGGCATCACCTATGTGGACACCGCCGCGCTCTACGGCAATGGCGAGTCCGAGCGGAACCTCGGCCGGGCGCTGAAGGCTCTGGGCGCGCGGCCGCTGCTCGGCACCAAGGTGCGGCTGCCCGCCGGGACGCGCGGCGACATCGGCGCTGCCATCGCGGCCTCGCTGGAGGCGAGCCTGCAGCGGCTGGGGCGGGACAGCGTCGACCTGTTCCAGCTCCACGACGACATCGGCGGGGCGGAGGGGCTGACCACCGCCCAGGTGCTGGAGGAGGCGCTGCCCGCCCTGCAGCGGCTGCGCGAGCAGGGGAAGACGCGCTTCCTCGGGATCACCGCGCTCGGCGCGGTGCCGGCGCTGCGGGCGGTGCTGGAGAGTGGGGCCTTCGACACCGCGCAGGTCCCCTTCAACGCGCTCAACCCGAGCTGGCTGGCGCCGGCCCATGCCGGCGTCGCGGGACAGGATTTTGGCCAGTTGGGCAAGGTCGCGGCGGCGCATGGGGTGGGGATGATCGGCATCCGCATCCTGGCGGCCGGGGCGCTGACGGGCTCGGCCGAGCGGCATCCGGTGGCGATGCAGTCCGTGCCGCCCATCGCCTCCGGCCCCAGCTTCGCGGCCGATGTCGCCGCCGCGCTGCGGCTGCGGCCGCTGGTGGAGGAGGGCATCGCCGGCTCGCTGGCCGAGCTTGCGCTTCGCTACGCCATTTTCGCGCCTGGGATGGGCTGCGCCCTGATCGGCACGGCCTCGGTCGGGCAGTTGGAGGCGGCGATCGCGGCGGCGGAGGCGGGGCCGCTGCCTGCCGCGGCGGTGGAGCGCATCGGCGCGCTGCTGGCGTGAGCGCCGCGACCGAGGCGCGCGCCGCCGCCCCGCCGCTCCGGGGCTTCGCCTTCCTCGGCGTCACGGCCTTCGCCTGGGGGCTGAACTGGCCGGTGATGAAGCTGCTGATGCGGGACTGGCCGCCCTATGCCTTCCGCATCTTCGCGGCGCTGGGGGCGGTCGGGCTGCTGATGGCGGTGGCGCGGGCGCAGGGTGATGGGCTGTGGCCGCGGCGGGACCAATGGGGGCGGCTGGTCGTCAGTTCCGTGCTGAACGTCTCCGCCTGGTCCGTGGTGGCGCCGCTGTCGCTGTTCTGGCTGGACGCGGCGGAGGCGGCGATCATTGCCTATACCATGCCGGTCTGGGCTGTCGTGCTGGCCTGGCCGGTGCTGGGCGAGCGGCCGACCCGGCGGCGGGTGGCGGGGCTCGGCCTCGGCCTGTCCGGCGTGACGCTGCTGATGGCCGGCGCGCTGGCCGGCGGGGGATGGGCGTCGCTGTGGGGCAAGCTGCCGGGGGCGGCGGCGATCCTGACGACGGCGCTGATGTTCGCGGGCGGAGCGGTCTTCACCAAGCGCTGGCCGCTGCAGATGGCTCCTGTCCCGCTGGTGGCCTGGCAGATCGCCATCGGGACGCTGCCGGTCTGGGCTATCGCGCTGGGCTTCGAGAGCCTGGATTTTTCCCGCGTCACCTGGCTGGGCTGGGGATGCCTGGCCTATGTGGCCGTCGTCGCGCAATGCGCGGCCTATCTCGCCTGGTTCCGGGCGCTGCGCATCCTGCCGGCGGGGACGGCGGCGATCGGCAGCCTGATGATCCCGGTGATCGGGGTCTTCTCCAGCGCTGCCCTGCTGGGGGAGCCGCTCGGGGTGCGGCATCTGGTGGCCCTGGTGCTGACGCTGGGCGGGGTGGTGCTGGCGGCGAGGGGGTAGGGAGCAACGATGCCATTGCCTCGGCGCCTGCGAGCGCGCCTTCGGCAAGCTGGCACGATCATGGCCATTGTCCCACGCGATCTCCTGATGATATAGGAATATGGTCAACGCCCCGGGCGCGGCCGGCAGGGCGGACCGGGCGATCGATAAAGGCGCTCAATTCCTAAATTCTAAAATGCCTTTTCTGAAAACCCTTGAATTTGCAGCAAAGGTGGCAGAAAGGACCGGATCGGACTCAGCTCTCTTGAGCCGAATTCAGCCGGCTTGGGTGGCATTGATTGTATTTTTTCCTATTCTGCCCAACTCCTGGGTTCCAATGGCCGTTGGACGCAGTGCGTCCAACCCCATTGGCGGGGAAGTGCAGAGGGGGCAGGGCCCCCTCTGCGTCTCAGCACTCCAGCACGATCTTCCCGAAATGCGCATTGGCCTGCATGTGCGCGAGCGCCTGCGCTGCCTCGGCCAGCGGGAAGACCTTGTCCACCGGCAGCCGCAGCCGGCCCGCCTCCACCGCGCCCCAGAGGTCGGCGCGCATGCGGCGGTTGATCTCCCGCACTTCCTCGACGCTCCGCGTGCGGAAGGTCACGCCGATGTAGCTGATGCGCCGCAGCGCATGCAGGTCGAAGTCGAACTCGCCCTTCGCCCCGCCGAGCCGCCCGACATTCACGATCCGCCCGAGGATGGCGCAGGCGCGCAGGTTGGCATTGGCGACGCTGGCCGAAACCTGGTCCACGATGACCTCGACGCCGCGGCCCCCGGTCGCCTCCAGCACCCGCTCGGGCCAGGCCGCGTCGCCGGTGTCCACCGCCAGGTCGCAGCCGAACTCGGCGAAGCGCGCCCGCGCCGCCGGGTTGCGCGAGCCGCCGAGGACCAGCTTCGCGCCCATGGCCCTGGCGATCTGCATGCCCATCAGCCCGACGCCGGAACTCGCGCCCTGGATGAGGATGCTCTCGCCGGCCGCGAGCCTGCCATTGGTCACCACCGCATCGTGCATGGTCTGCAGCGCGACGGGCAGGGTCGCCGCCTGAACCCAGCCCATATTGGCGTCCGGCAGCGGGCTGCAGCGGCCCCAGTCGGCGACGGCGTATTCGGCATAGCCGCCCGAGCCGCTGGCCATCACCCGCATGCCAGGGCGGATATGGCCGGGCACCTCGGCCCCCACCGCCGCGACCTCGCCGGCGAATTCCAGGCCGAGGATGGTCCCGGCGCCGCCCATGCGCCCATGCGCCTGGCCGGCGGCGACGCCGAGATCGGCGCGGTTCAGCCCGGCGGCGCGCACGCGCACCAGCACCTCCTGCGGGCCGGGTTGCGGCTCCGGCAGGTCGCGGACCTGCACGCCCTGTTCGGTGACGATGGCGGCCTTCATGGCATCTCCCCCTGGCGAGTCGGCGGGGAGTGGACCTCAGAACCGCTTCGCGAACCAGTACCGCACGGCGCCCGGGGGCATGTCCTCCACCCGGCCGACCTCGGCAAAGCCCTGGCGGCGGTAGAAATCCGGCGCCTGGAAGGACCAGGTATTGAGGTGGACGCCGACGCAGCCATGCTCCCGCGCCAGCGCCTCGGCCGCCGCCAGCAGCCGCGCGCCGAGGCCCTGCCGCCGCAGCCCCTCGGCGACCCAGAGCCAGTCGACATAGACCCAGCCCCAGGCGAGTTCGCATTTCGCGCCGCCCTGCACCGTGCCGGCCGCGTCGCGCGCCAGGATCCAGCGCGCCGCGCCGCGCAGCCGCCCATAGGCGGCGCGGTTGTAGGCGCCGAGGCCCTTGCCGACCGCCGCCCGGTCCTCCCGCGAGGGGGTCGCGGTGACCTCCAGCGCCAGCCCGGCCGTCACAGCGCCTTCTTGAACCAGATGCGCGAATGCCCGCGCGGCATGTGGTCGAGCCTGCCGAATTCCTCGTAGCCGTTGCCGACCCAGAATTCCGGCGCCTGGAAGCTGAAGGTGTCGGTATAGGCGTCGGTGCAGCCGCGCTGGCGGGCGATCTCCTCGGCGCGCTTCAGCAACTCGCTGCCGATGCCCTTGCCGCGCATGTCCCGCGCCAGCCAGAGCCAGTCGATGAACAGCCAGTTCCAGTAGGTCAGCCCCAGCAGCCCGCCGCGCACCGCCTCCTGCGCGTCGCGGGCGAGCACCGTCACCGGCTCCCGATCATAGGGGCCGCCCATCTCCTGGTTGAAGGCGTGCAGGCCGCGCTGGATGGCGGTGACCGCCTCCATCTCGGGATAGTCGTCCTCGCTGATCTGGATGCCGCTGGCGTTCATGTCTCGACAATATTCCCGGACCGGCTCCGCCCTTGCAACGCAGCCTGCCGCATCAGTGTTGCCCCTTGGTGGAAAGCGAGGCCGGGTGTCACCCGCCGAAGCGCCCCCAGGCGGAGGCGGCGACCGTCAGCAGCCCGAGCCCGAGATTCATGGCGACGAGTTGCCGGATGCGGTCCATCGCGGTCGCGGCCTTCGGCCGGTCGCCCGCCGCCTGCGCCGCCCGGAACTCCTTCCACGGCCCGGTGAAGAGCGCGACGAAAACTCCGGCCATGATGATCGCCGTCAGGTGCATGGCATGGATGTGCCACCCCGCGCCGGCGAAGCCGCCATACCAGCCGAAGAGCAGGGCATAGCCGGTCAGCAGCAGCACCGGCATGGCGTGCCAGACGATCAGGAAGAAGCGCCGCAGCGCGCCCTCATGCACCAGCAGGCGTTGCGGCGGCTCGAGCGCGGCGAGCGCCGGCCGCAGCGCCAGCAGCGCGAAGGCCATGCCCCCGACCCAGAGCACCGCCCCCAGCAGGTGCAGCACATAGAGCAGCTTGCCCAGCATTCCCGTCCCTTATGCCTTCTTCGTCATCGCCAGGATCTCGGCGGCGACCGCGCGCATCTCGGCCGCGGCGGGGCTCTTCGGCGCCGCCTCGGTCACCGCCAGGCCATCGAGGAAGGCATTGGCGAATTGCACCCGGTTGCCGATCGCCTGGTCCAGCACCGGCACGCCCTGCCGGTCCAGCGCCGCCAGGATGCCGGCCTTCATCTTGCCCTGCGCCGGGGCGCGGTTCAGCACGGCGGCGACGCGCCGCCGCTCCTCCTTCGCCAGCTTCAGCGTCGCCTCGCTGGCCCAGAGATCGGCCGGGGAGGGCTGCAGCGGCATCAGCACCAGGTCGGCGCCGCGGATCGCGACCTTCGCCTCCGTCTCGGCATGCGGCGGGGTGTCGAGGATGACGACGTCATGCGCCCCGCGCAGTCGGTCGAGGGTGGCCGGCACCCGCCAGCCCGCCGAGGCCTCGAAGGAGAGCGGCCGGGCCTTGCCGCCCTGCTTCAACCGCTCCCCATGCCAGCGGGCGAGGGAGGCCTGCGGGTCTATGTCCAGCAGCGCCACGCGGTAGCCCTCGCCGGCGAGGGCGGCGGCGAGATTGGCCGCCACGGTCGATTTCCCGGCGCCCCCCTTCTGCTGCGCCACCGCCACCACGAAGGCCATGCCTGCGACTCCACCGAGGATGCCGGCAGGCTAGCCCCTTTCGCTGCACTGCGGCGACCCCTGCCGGTCCCCGGAGCGGTGTCACGCCGGCGGCATGCCCCCGCCATGGCTCCGAAGGCTGCCGACCGGCGATCCGCCACGGCGCCGACGCCGGTCGTCCGGATCAGCCGCCGCCCTGGCCCCGCGCCGGCTCGCCGGAGGGCGCCCGCGGCGTCGCGGCGGCCGGCGGATTGCCGGGCGGTTCGACATTCGAGGTGCCGGCCGGCACCGGGTTCATCGCCGCCGGCGGCGGGATCGAACTGGCCGAGGGCGGCTCCACCGAGCCGCCGGTGGCGGTCGAGCCGGAAGCCTCGCGGTAGGCGGCGGTATTGGGTGCCGGCTGGGGCGTGTCCGGACCACCGGTCCAGCGGTGCAGGAACAGCACCACCACCACCGCGGCCAGGAGCGGCGGGATGATGGCGGCGAGCGAGAGGCGTGGCATGGGCGATCCCCCGGACAGCATGGGTGCCGGACTTCGGCCCGGCGCGGCGGAAGCGCCCGGGACGGCCCGCGGTTCGCCTGCCTCGTGCATCCCTGCCTGCCGCCAGCAGGCCGGCCTGACCCGGGCGGCCGCGCCCCGCAACGGATCGCCCCGCCGCCTTGACGCCGGCGGGCGGATGCGGGGCAGGCTGGCGGGCCGAGGAGGGCCCGCCATGCCGCTGCCGCCACGCCTGGAATTGCTGACGCCGGAGGAGATGGGCCGCGCCGATGCGCTGGCCATCGGCTCCGGCATTCCCGGCATCACGCTGATGGAGGCGGCGGGGCGGGCGGTGGCGCGGGCGGCGCTGCGGCGCTTCCGGCCGGTGCGCACGCTGGTGCTGGCCGGCCCTGGCAACAATGGCGGCGACGGCTATGTCGCGGCGCGCCTGCTGGAGCAGGCGGGCTGGCCGGTCGCGGTCGCCGCACTCGCACCGCCCCGCCCGGGCAGCGACGCGGCGCTGGCCGCGGCCGCCTGGCGCGGGCCGATGGTGCCCTTCGGCCCGGAGGCGGCGGCGCGCGCCGGCCTCGTCATCGATGCCGTCTTCGGCGCCGGCCTTGCCCGCGCGGTGGAGGGGATCGTGGCGGCGACGCTGCGGGCGGTGCGGGCGCCGGTCCTGGCGGTGGACGTGCCCTCCGGCCTCGACGGCGCGACCGGGCAGGTGCGCGGCTTCGCGCCGCGGGCGGCGCTGACCGTCACCTTCTTCCGCCTCAAGCCGGGCCATCTGCTGCTGCCGGGGCGGGATCTCTGCGGCGGGACGCTCCTGGCCGATATCGGCCTGCCGGATGCCGTGCTGACGGCGGTCGCGCCGCGCGCTTTCCGGAACGCGCCGGGCCGCTGGCAGCCGCCGGCGATCGGGGCGGAGAGCCACAAGTACAGCCGCGGCCACCTGACCATTGTCGCGGGCGGCGAGATGACCGGCGCCGCGCGCCTGGCCGCCGGGGCGGCGCACCGGGCCGGGGCCGGGCTGGTGACGATCCTGGCGCCCGATGCCGCCGCGGCCGCGCTCTATCGCGCCGGCGACCCGGGGACGATCGTGAGCGAGGCGGGGCTGGACGCCCTGCTCGCCGATGACCGCCGGCGCGCCTGGCTGATCGGGCCCGGCCTGCCCGGCGATGCGGCGACGCAGGCGGCGCTGCGCCGGCTGGTCGAGGCCGGGCGGCAGGTGGTGGCCGATGCCGGCGCGCTGACCGCCTGCGCCGGCCGGCCGGAGGCGCTCGCGGGCTGCGCCGTACTGACGCCGCATGCCGGCGAGTACGCGCGCGCCTTCGGCGCGATCGGCGACGACAAACTGTCCGCCGCCCGCGCCGCCGCCGCGGTGACCGGGGCCGTCCTGCTGCTGAAGGGGGCCGATACCGTCATCGCCGCGCCGGACGGCCGCGCCGCCATCAACGACAATGCCCCGCCGAGCCTGGCGACGGGCGGGACCGGCGACGTCCTGGCCGGCACCATCGCGGCGCTGCTGGCCCAGGGCATGCCGCCCTTCGAGGCCGCCTGCTGCGGCGCCTGGGTGCATGGGGAGGCGGCGCGGCGGCACGGGCCGGGCCTGATTGCCGAGGACCTGATCAATCACCTGCCAACCGCTATCGAAAACGCTCGCCTCAACCCCGGCGTGCCTCGATAATCGCGCGCCGTTTCACCATGTTTCCCAGGGTGACGCGGGGGAGCCGAAGCGATGTCCGACCTCGCCCTGGAGACGGGGATCCTCGACCGCGCGCTGCGGCGCGTGACCACGCTCTGGCGCGACATGGCCGAGCGGGTCACGGGCAGCGAGGCGGAGACGATCGCCGAGCAGATGCGTGCCTGCCTGGAAGGGAAGGGCGGCGAGGTCTCGGCGCGGAACCGGGCGGCGCGGCTGGCCCAGGCCTATCTGGCGCTGGATGCGGCGGGGCGGCTGGACTTCCTGCAGACCCTGGCCGGCTTCGATTCCGACGAGGCGGCGCTGCAGGCGGCGATGGAGCGGGTCGGCCGCGCCAGGGACGCCGCGGGCCGCGCCACCGCCAAGGCCGCCCTGCGCCGGGCGCTGGAGGCGCCGAGGGTGCGGCTGCTGACGCAGTTCTCCACCATCCCCGACGGCATGCGGTTCCTGGTCGAGCTGCGCGCCGAGCTGCTGCAGGTCATGGACGGCGACGCCCTGCTGCAGGCGCTCGAGACCGACCTGAAGGGCCTGCTGGCGAGCTGGTTCGACGTCGGCTTCCTCGAGCTGAAGCGGATCGACTGGAACTCGCCGGCCGCGCTGCTCGAGAAGCTGGTGCGCTACGAGGCGGTGCACCGCATCCGCACCTGGCGCGACCTCAAGAACCGGCTGGACAGCGACCGGCGCTGCTACGCCTTCTTCCACCCGCGCATGCCGGAGGAGCCGCTGATCTTCGTCGAGGTGGCGCTGGTCAAGGGCATGGCGGACAGCGTGCAGCGCCTGCTGGACGAGAAGGCGCCGGTGCTGGACCCGGCGCAGGCGGATACCGCGATCTTCTATTCCATCAACAACTGCCAGCGCGGGCTGGACGGCATCAGCTTCGGCAATTTCCTGATCAAGCGCGTGGTGGCGCTGCTCGGCGGGGAGCTGAAGAACCTCCGCAGCTTCGCCACGCTCTCGCCCATCCCGGGCTTCATGCGCTGGCTGCAGGGGCGGCTGGCGGAGCGCGACAGGCCGCTGCTGAGCGACGAGGAGGCGGCCGCGCTGCGCGCCGCGGCGCCCGCCCAGTCCTCCCTGCCGGCGCCGGCCGCGGGCGGGGCGGCGAGCGCGCTGGTGCTGGCCGAGGCGCCGGCCGAGACGTTGCAGCGCATCCTCTCGCATCGCGGCTGGCATCGGGAGGAGGCGGTGGCGAAGGCCATGGAGCCGGTGCTGACCCGCCTCTGCGCCGGCTACCTGCTGCACGAGGCCAATCCGCGCAGCCCGCAGCGGGCGCGCGATCCGGTCGCGCATTTCCACCTCTCGAACGGCGCGCGGGTGGAGCGGCTGAACTGGCGCGGCGACGTCTCCGACAAGGGACTGAAGGAGAGCGCCGGGCTGATGGTGAACTACCTCTACGACCCCGCGCGCATCGAGGAGCACCACGAGGACTATGTCGGCGAGGGCCGCCGTCCCGCCGCGACGGCGATCCGGCGGCTGGTGAAGGCCTGGCCCTGAGCAGGCTCTCGCGGGTCGGGGCACGCTTCGCGCGGCCCGGACCCCCGAGCGGTTTGCTCGGGTCCTTCCGGCCGGCATCGGGACCTGCCTGCGGCCGCCGGAGTCCGCCGGCTGGGGCATCCCTCCGCAGTCGCGTCAGCCCGCCACCGCTTCCAGCCCGGCCGCCTCGCGCACCGCGGCGTCCAGTTCCTCGATCCGGAAAGGCTTGCGCAGCAGCCCGCGCACCTCCGGCGGCCGGCCGCCCGGCAGGCCCGCGGCATAGCCGGTGATCATGATGACCGCGAGGTCCGGCCGGCCGCGCCGCGCGACCCGCGCCAGCTCCGCCCCGTTCATCTGCGGCATGGCGTAATCCGTGACCATCACCCGGAGGTCGTGCCGCTGGCCGAGGACGATCAGCGCCTCCTCGCCGTCGCGCGCCTCCGCCACCTCATGGCCCAGCTCGCGCAGCGCCGCGGCGGTCGCCAGCCGGGCCAGCGCGTCGTCGTCCACCAGCAGCAGGCTGCAGCAGGCGCCGCCCGGCGCCTGGATGGGCTCGGCCGGCGGCTCCGGCTCCACCGGGGCGGCGGCGCGCGGCAGCCAGAGGCTGACCGTGGTGCCGTGGCCGGGCGCGCTCTCGATCCGCATGTCGCCGCCCGACTGGGTCACGAAGCCATGCACCATGGCGAGGCCGAGGCCGGTTCCCTTGCCGACCGCCTTGGTGGTGAAGAAGGGCTCCAGCACGCGCTCCAGCACCTCCGGCGGGATGCCGATGCCGGTATCGGCGACCGAGAGCACGACATACTCGCCCGCCGGCGCCGCGCCCTGCGGCTGCTCGAGCCGGGCGTTGCAGGCGCCGATGGTCAGCCTGCCGCCCTGCGGCATGGCATCCCGCGCATTGATCGCCAGGTTCAGCATGGCGAGCTCGGCCTGGGTCGGGTCCACCATCGCCGGCGCCACATCCGCCGCGATCGCCGTCTCGATCGCGACCGGCGCGCCGACCGCCTTCTGCAGCAGCTCGCCGACGCCCGCGATCAGCGCGCGCGGATCGACCGGCCGGGGCTGCAGCGCCTCCCGCCGGGAGAAGACCATGAGCTGCCGCACCAGCTTGGCGCCGCGGTCCACCGCCTGCAGGCTGGCATCCAGCACCTTGCGCGAGGCCTCGGGCACCCGCGGCGAGAGCAGGTAGAGGCCGCTGCGGATGGCCTGCAGCAGGTTGTTGAAGTCGTGCGCCACGCCGGCGGTGAGCTGCCCGACCGCCTCCAGCGTCTGGGCCCGGCGCAGCGCCGCCTCGGCCTGCTCGCGCCGTGCGCTCTCGGCCTCGAGCTGGCGCACCATGTCCCGCTGCTCGCGGTACTGCCGCACCGCCATGATCGCCATGCCGAGCAGCGCCACCACCGCCAGCGCGGTATAGAGGCCGAGCAGCAGCACCCGGTCGCGCCAGCCCTCCAGCACTGCCGCGGTATCCACGGAGAAGACGAGGTGCAGCGGATAGTCCCGCACCTGGGCATAGGCGCTGATCCGCTCGACGTCGTCGATCAGGGAGCGGGCGCTGAAATGCCCCTCCCGCTGGGCTAGGGCATTGCGGAGGAAGGGTCCGTCGGTGGGGACCCGTTCCGGATAGCTCTGCGCCGGCCAGCGGCTGATCACCTGGCCGTCGCTGCGCGCGAGGGTGACGACGTAACGGATGTTCGGCGCGAACCGGCCCCAGAAGGCGGTGAACTGCCCGACGGGCACGCCCACGCGGAGGATGCCGTCGAAGCGGCCATCGGGCGCGACCCGCCGGCGGCTGAGGGTGATCTGCCGCGGCGCGACGGCCGTCGCGGCCTGCACCCCGACATGGGTCCAGCCCTGGCGGCTGCACAGCACCTCGAAATCCTCCTGCCCGGCCAGGCTGTCGCCGCGCGCGGCCGGGAAGCGGGTGGTGGTCATCCGCACCCGCCCCTCGGCATCGGCGAGGGTGATGTCGACCGGCTGGTTCAGGTCGGCGGCGACGCGCAGCAGATAGGTCCAGAGCCGGCCGTCGCGCGCGATCTCCTCCCAGGGCCGGCCCTCGGTCTGGCGCGTGACCTCGGAGAGGACGAGCTCGTTGGTCTCCAGCACGCGGGCGGCATGCTCGTGCAGCGCGGCGACGGTGCGGGCGGCGCCCTGCTCGGCCTCGGCCAGCGCCTGGCGGTGCTCGCTCCAGGCGGTCCAGGTGAAGAGGGCAAGGGGCAGCAGGACCGAAAGGCCGAGGAGCAGGATATGCACCGGCGCCTGGCGGCTGCGGTCGGCCCCGCCGGCGGCCTCTGGGCGTTTCGTGGCCCGGTTGTGGAACATGGTATACATTCTAGCACTCACGCGACCGTGCGCCAACGCGATTGCAGGAGCGTGCCGGCGCAACAGCCGCGACCGGCCCGCGTTCTCCCCGGGCATGCAAACGCGGGACACGACACGATGAGCGAGAACCTTTTCGGCCGGTCGGGCGGCGGCCTGGTCGGCAACCTGCCGAACGGCGTCAAGCTGGCCGCGGTCGCGCTGCTGGTCCACCAGCTCATGAAGCATTCCCGCTCGCAGGCCGCGCCGGCGCCGCAGGCGCCCGCCGAGAGCGGCGGCCTCGGGGGCATCCTCGGCGGCGGGCTCGGCGGATTGCTGGGCGGGCTCTTCGGCGGCGGGGAGGAGCCGCCGCGGCAGCAGGCCCCGGCCCAGGGCCCCTGGGGGCAGCAGGGTGCCGGCCAGGGCGGCGCCTGGGGCCAGCCGGCGGGCAGCCCGCCCGTGCCCGGCACCTGGGGCCAGCAGGGGGGCCAGCAGGGGGGCCAGCAAGGGAGCCAGCCCGCGGGCGCCCAGGGTGGCGCCTGGGGCCAGGCGGGCGCGGCGCCGGCCGGCAGCCAGAGCCCCGGCCTGTGGGACATGCTCCGCGGCGGCGCCGGCGGCGGGGTGCTGGCCGGCCTCGGCGGGCTGCTCGGCGGGCTGCGCGGCCAGGGCCTGAGCCAGCACGTGGATTCCTGGGTCTCGACCGGCGCCAACCAGCCGGTCTCGCCGCAGGAGCTGGAGCGGAGCTTCGACCCGGCGGAGCTGGACGAGGCCGCCCGCCGCGCCGGCACCGACCGCAACACCCTGCTGCAGGAGCTGAGCGCCATGCTGCCGCAGGTGGTCGACCGCATGACCCCGCAGGGCCGCCTGCCGCAGCGGGAGGAGGAGCTCGGCGGCGGGCTGGGCGACCTGCTCGGCAGCCTGGCCGGCGGCGGCTCCGGCCCGCGGCAGGGCCCTGGCGGCCCCGGCCTGCGCTGAGCCCCGCGCCGGGCCGGGAACGGCCCGGCAGCCTCCCTATCCACGCCGCGGCGGCCTGGTCCTGGCCGCCGCGCATGCCTGCCCGGCGGCCCATGGCAGCGCCGCCTTTTTCCCGACCCTCTCGGAACGTCGCGCCACGGGCGCTGTTGTCGCCGGGTCTGCGGACCCGCCTTCCGGCGGTGCGCCGCGCCACAGCAGGGAGGAGTCGCGGATGAGCGACACCAGGACCCCGGGCGAGCCCATGCGGAACCCGTCGGAAGCGGCAGGGCGTGCGGCCGAGCAGGGCCGCTTCGCCGGTGCCCAGGCCGCTACCGGTGCCAGCGCTGCCGCCGGCCAGGTGAAACAGGAAGCCGCTGGCGCGGTGCAGGACCTCAAGGCCGAGGGCGCCGGCCTCGCCGAGGCCGCGAAGGACCGCGCGCAGGGCTTCGTCGAGACGCAGCAGCGCGCCGGCGCCGAGCAGGCGGAGGGCCTGGCCCGCGCCGTCCACGGTGCCGCCGACCAACTGCAGCAGAGCTCGCCGCAGATCGCGCACTACGTGCACGAGGCCGCCTCGGCGGTGGACGGCCTGGCGCGCAATCTGCGTGACAGCAACCCCGGCCAGCTCCTGGGCCGGCTCGAGACCATGGCGCGCCGCCAGCCCGTCGCCTTCTTCGGCGCCGCCGTGCTGGCGGGCTTCGCGCTCGCCCGCTTCGCCAAGGCCTCGGCCGAGGGGACGCAGTACGGCAGTGCGTCCCATGGCGGCGCGTCCTTCGGCGGTGCGACTTCCGGTGCATCCCATGGCCGCGGGCAGGAGCCGGCCGCCATCGGCGGCGGCACGCCGGTGCCGCATTCGACGGCCGGCGGCGCGCCCGGCTGGGTGCAGGGCAAGCCCGGCGAGACGCCGCGGCCGGCCACCGTCGCCGCCGCCTCGCTCGGCGGCGCCGCGGCGCGCAGCACCGCCCAGGCGGGCCAGACCCGGCCCGTGAACGAGGCCGGCTAGGGAGCGCCGCGATGCCATCCGACATCCCGCACACGCCGGAGCGCGACCGCGCCAGCGTCGCCGATCTCTTCGGCAGCGCCATCGGCCAGATCTCGACGCTGTTCCGGCAGGAGATCCAGCTTGCCCGCGCCGAGATGGGCGAGAAGCTCGGCCATGCCACGGGCGCGATCACGCCGATCGCGGCCGGCGGCGGCCTGCTGCTCGGCGCGCTCATCATCCTGCTCTTCGCCCTCGTCTCGCTGCTGATGTCCTTCGGCATCGCCGAGGGCTATGCGGAGCTGATCGTCGGCCTCTTCGCCGCGCTGGTCGGCTACGGGCTGATCCGCAGCGGCCTCTCGCAACTCAAGACCTCCAACCTCGTGCCGGAGCGCACGACCACGCAGCTCTCGCGCGATGCGCAGGTGGCGAAGGAGCAGGTTCGATGAGCATGAGCGATACCGATCCCGGCCCGCGTTCCGCCGCGGAGATCGAGCGCGAGGTGGAGCAGACCCGCGCCGGGCTGACCAATACCCTGGACGCGTTGCGCGAGCGCGCCTCGCCGAGCCAGCTCTTCGAGCAGGCGGTGGACTATGTCCGCAGCTCCGGCGGCGACGACATGGTGCGCAACCTCGGCCAGCAGGTGCGCGACAACCCGCTGCCCCTGCTGCTGATCGGCGCCGGCATCGGCTGGCTGATGCTGGGCGGCGGCGCGCAGCGCGGCGGCACGGGCTATGGCGGCACGACGAATGCCGTCTCCTCCGGGCGCTCCGCCGGCGCGGGCGCGCGCTTCCGGGTGCATGGCGCGGCCGATGACGGCGAGTCGCTGACCGGTCGCGCCTCCGCCGCCATGGGCAGCGCGCGCGACAGCGTCGCCGGCGCGGCCGACCAGGCGATCGACAAGGCCGGCCAGGCCTATCGCAGCGCCTCCGACGCCGCCTCCTCCGCGGCCGGCAGCCTGCGCGATACGGCCTCCTCGGTCGCGGACAGCCTGCGCGGCGCGGCGAACACGGCGGCCGAGCGGGTCGGCGATGCCACGCAGGACATGCGCCATGGCGCGGCGCAGGCGACGCAGCAGGCGCAGCAGGGCATCGGCTGGCTGATGCGGGAGCAGCCGCTGGTGCTGGGCGCGATCGGCATCGCGCTGGGCGCGGCGGTGGGTGCGCTGCTGCCGGGCACCGAGGCCGAGGACCGGCTGATGGGCGAGACCCGCGACCAGGTGGCGGACCGGGTGCAGTCCGTGGCGCAGGAAGGCTACGAGCGCGTCAAGGACAAGGCCGGCGAGCACCTCGAGCGCGTGCAGGGCGCGGTCAGCCAGGCCTCTGGCCAGGCGGGCGGCATCGGCGCGGCGCTGACCGGCGCGGCGCGCGAGGTGCGCGGCGTGGTGCGCGACGCGGCGCAGGACCTGGCCGGCGAGGCGCGCAATGCCATGGGCGAGCAGCCGAAGCGCGAGGAAGGTGCGACGCCGAAGCCGGCGCAGCAGGCCTCCACATCGCAAAGCTCGCCGCGCGTCGGCCCGACCTGAGGCGCGGCGCCCGAGCCGGGCTTTCCCGGCCTGGCCCGCACCGCCCGCGGGCCAGGCCATGTGAGGGAGAGCCCGCCCGGGTCGCATGCCGCGCACGACGCGCGAGAGGCTGGCTTGCAGCGAAGGCGCCTTCCGGCGCCTTCGTCCGCGTCGGGGCCGTCCCGATGGCCCGGGCGAGCGTGCCGTGATCTCCCGAGCGGCCGCATGGCCGTCCCGTTCCGCAGGCCCGCCTGCGTCCTTCGCCGTCGCGCCGCGTTGACGGCACCCGCGCCGAAGGACCCGCCGCCACATGCTCCCAGCCGAACCGGAAGGCCTGCTCGCCGCGCGCCTGGTGGAGGCCGCGCTGGCGGCAGGGCCGGACGGACTGGTCTTCGTCGCCCGCAGCGAGACCCGGGCGGCCAGGCTGCATCGCGCGGCCCGCACCCTGGCGCCGAAGGCGCTGCAGGTGCTGCTGCTGCCCGGCTGGGACTGCCTGCCCTATGACCGCGTCTCGCCCTCGCGCGGCGTCATGGGGCAGCGGCAGGCGGTCGCGCGCGCTCTCATGACGGCGCCGGATGGCCCCGTGCTGCTCCTCCTCTCGGCCGAGGCGGCGTCGCAGCGCCTGCCGCGGCCCGATCCTGCCGCGGTCCTCCGGCTCGAATCCGGTGGGGCCTTCGATGCCGATGCCGTGCGGCGCAGCCTGCTCCGCCTCGGCTACGGGCTGGAGGAACAGGCGGACGAGCCCGGCGATGCGGCGCTGCATGGTGGCGTGCTCGACATCCTGCCCGCGGGCGTGCCGGGCGACCCGGCCTGGCGCGTCCGGCACGAGGAAGGGCGGATCGAGGCGATCCAGCGCCTCGACATCCTGACCCAGCGCAGCCTCGAGGAGGAGGTCGAGGCGCTGGAGATCCGCCCGGCCTCCGAACTGGTGCTGCCGGAGGACGACCCGCTGGCCGAGGCGCGCCCGCCGGGCCTGGAGCATGCGCTGCCGCACTGGCATCCGGATCTGGCCGCGCCGCTCGCGCTGCTGCCGCGGGCGCAAGTGGTCTTGGACGTGGCGGCGGCGGAGGCGCTGGAGCGCCGCCGCGCCGAGGTCTCGGAGGCCTTCCGCACCCGCCTGACCGTCCGCCCGCCGCGCGAGGGGGAGCCGCCGCTGCCGCCACCCGAGGCGCTGTACCTGGACGACAAGGGCTGGAACGACGGGCTCGGTGGGCGCGGGCCCGAGGCGGTGCAGGAGGTGGAGGAGGACGCCGTCGCCGTGCCGCCGCGCTTCGCGGCCGAGCCCGAGGCGGAGGAGGCCTTCCTCGCCTATGCAGGGCGGCAGCATGCGCAGCGCCGCCGGATCGCCATCGCCGGCGGCATCGGCCATGGCGCGCGGCGCCTGGCGCGGCGCGCGGCGGAGGAACTCGGCACCGAGCCGCGGCAGGTCGCGGACTGGTGCGCGCTGCGGCAGACGCCGCCGGGCAGCCTGGCGCTGCTCGCCGCGCCCGCCGACATCCCAGGCTTCGAGAGCGAGGAGGCCGTCCTCGTCCCCTTCGCCGCGATACGACCGGGCGGCGGCGCCTCCGTCCAGGCGCGCAGCGACCAGGGCGCCGAGGCGCTGATCGAGGCCAGCGCCACGCTTGCCCCGGGCGATGCTGTGATCCATCTCGACCACGGCCTCGCCGCGCTGCGCGGGGTGGAGGCGGTGGATACCGGCGGGGCGCGCGTCGATTGCCTGCGCCTCGACTATGCCGATGGCAGCCGCCTCGTGCCCTTCGACGAACTCGACCGGCTCTGGCGCTACGGCGCGACGGCGGAGGGGCTGAGCCTCGACCGGCTGGAGGGCGGGAGCTGGGAGAAGCGCCACGCCGAGGCCGAGCGCGAGGTGGCGCGGAGCGCGACGCAGTTGCTCGAGCTCGTGCGGCAGCGCGACGCCGCGCGCGCGCCGGTGCTGCGGCCGGAGCGGAGGCGCTACCCCCGCCTGGTCGCCCGCTTCCCCTATGAACCGACCGCCGACCAGGCCGCGGCGACCGGGGCGGTGCTCAAGGACCTGGCCTCCGGCCGGCCGATGGACCGCCTGGTCTGCGGCGATGTCGGCTTCGGCAAGACGGAAGTGGCGATCCGCGCCATCGCCGTCGCCGCCTTCGCCGGCAAGCAGGCGGCGCTGCTGGCGCCGACCACCGTGCTGGTGCGCCAGCACCTGGAGACGCTGCGGCGGCGCTTCGCCGGCCTCGGCCTTTCCATCGAGATGCTCTCGCGCCTGACGCCGCCGGCCGAGGCGAAGCGCGTCCGCGCCGGCCTCGCCGACGGCTCGGTGCAGGTCGTCGTCGGCACCCAGGCGCTGGCGGCCAAGAGCGTGCGCTTCCAGGACCTCGGCCTGCTGGTGGTGGACGAGGAGCAGCGACTCGGCGCGCGGCAGAAGACGCAGTTGAAGGGCCTGCGCGGGCAGGAGGGGCTGCATGTGCTGACGCTCACCGCCACGCCCATCCCGCGCACGCTGCAGGCGGCGCTGGTCGGGCTGCGCGACCTCTCCGTCATCGCCACGCCGCCGGCGCGGCGCCAGCCCGTGCGCACCTTGCGCGCGCCGCTCGACGACGCGCTGCTGGCCCAGGCGCTGCGGCGGGAGGCGCGGCGCGGCGGCCAGAGCTTCGTGGTCTGCCCGCGCATCGAGGACATCGCGCCGATGCGCGCGCGCATCGCGGGCCTCGTCCCGGAGCTCTCGATCATCGAGGCGCATGGCGACATGCCGGGGACCGAGATGGACGAGGCGATGGTGCGCTTCGCCGATGGCGGGGCCGACGTGCTGCTCTCGACCAACATCGTCGAGACCGGGCTCGACGTGCCGCGGGCCAATACCATGCTGGTCTGGCATGCCGACCGCTTCGGGCTGTCGCAGCTTCACCAGCTTCGTGGCCGGGTCGGGCGCGGCCGGGCGCGGGGCGTGATCTACTTGCTGACCGACCCGGCGACGAAGCCGGCCCAGGCCACCATCCGCCGGCTGAAGACGCTGGAGGCGCTGGACCGCGTCGGCGCCGGCTTCGCGATCAGCGCCCGCGACCTCGACCTGCGCGGCGCGGGCGAGCTGCTGGGGGAGCAGCAGGCCGGGCATATGCGCCTGGTCGGCATGGAGCTCTATCGCCACCTGCTGGACCGCGCGCTGGCCCGGGCGCGCGGCGAGACGCCGCCCGAGGCCTGGAGCCCCGCCGTCATCCTCGGTGTCGATGCCTATGTGCCGGAGGACCACATCCCGGAGGAAGCGCTGCAGGTGGACATCCATGCCCGGCTCGGCCGCGCCTTGCGGGCCGGCGACGCGGCCGCGGTGGAGGCGCTGGAGGACGAGCTGGCGGACCGCTTCGGCGAGGCGCCGGAGCCGCTGCGCAACCTCTTCGCGCTGGCGCGGCTCTCGGCGCGGTGCCGGCGGCTCGGCATCGCCAGGCTGGAGGTCGGCCCCGAGGCCGCGGCGGCGACGCCGCGCGGCCCCATGCCCGAGGCGCCGGGCCTGGAGCGCCGCGGTGAGCGGCTGCTGCTGCGCCGTCCCGGCGCGACGCCGGAGGCACGGCTGGCCAATGCCGCGGCGCTGGTCGCGGCGCTGGCGCCGGGGCACCGCCGGCGCGCTGCCTAAGCAAACCCCTCGGGGTTTGCGCTGCAACAAAACCCTAAGCAGGCTTTCGCTTCAAAGGGTTGGGCCGCACGAAGTGTGGCCCAACCCGCGAAAGTCTGCTTAGGGCGGCTGGCCGGCCCGCCTGGGCAGGGGCCGGGCATGCCCCTCGAGGCTCGGGCCCGGGCAGCGCCGGAGCCGGCGCTCGCCCGGATGGCCTTGGCCGCCGCCCTGCGCGGGCGAGGTGAGGACGCGAGCGCCGCCAGACCTACGCCTGCCGGCGGTGCCGCGCGCCGGTGGCAGCGACGTGGTCACGGTGCGGCTGGCGGGGCGCCCGGCGCGACGCCCGGGGTGTTCGACCCCGCCACGTTCATCGCCAGCAGCCCTGCCGCCAGCCGCGCCAGGCAGCGCGCCGCGCGCAGCCGCACCACCGCCTGGCCCTGCACCCCCTCCGGCAGGGTGCAGCCGGCAAGCTGGATGGCGGTGCCGATCAGCCTTGCCTCCAGCGCGCCGGTCACCGCCTCGCAGGTCGCGTCGCGGCCGAACTCGGCATCCACCGCCTCGCCGGCGCGGTCGACCTCCTGCTCCACCCGCGCGTCCTCCGCGGCGATGCCCATGATCTCGGCCGGCGGGTCCGGCTCCTCGCCGCAGAGCAGCGCCATCAGCCCCATGGCACCGATCAGCAGGTGGACCGGCCCGCCATCGCCGCCACGCGAGGCGAAGGCGCCGAAGGCGACGGCCAGCGCCGCCTCGCCCAGCACCTCCCGCGCCTCCGCATCCATGGCGGCGATGGCGGGGGAGGGGGCGGCGGCATGCGGCTCCCCCGCAATGTCGGGCACCCCGCCATCGGCGAAGGCGCGGCTCAGCGTGGCGAGAGCGTCGAAGAGGCGCTGCTCGGAGACGGGTGGCATGCGTGTCCTCCGGAGATTTCCTGCGCCACAGAACGGGCGCGGCGCGGCCGGGATGCCCGCGGGGCTGCCGGGTGCATCCCGCGCCCTGCTGCCGCGCTTGAGCGGGACCATGCGGAGACAGGCCATGTCCGACAGCAGCCGGGGACTTTCCATCGCCATCACGCCCATGCACCGGACGGAGGAGGGGATCTGGGAGTCCGGCTCCCGCGAAGGCCCGCAGTTCCTGCTGGTCGAACTGATCCGCGGCGACGGCGATTCCATCGAGCCGGTCGTGGAATGCCGCGACGAGCGCACGGCGGCGCTGGCCGCGCGGGTCGTCGCGGGGACGCTCGCCGCACTCGGCCTGTCGCCGGCCGCGGAGGAGGCGCGGATCGAGGCCTTCGACGAGACGACCGCCCTCATCCTGGCGGAGAACCAGACGCCCGAGGTCGAGGCGCCGGCCGGCGCCTGGGTCGCGCCGGATGACGAGGACGACGAGGAGGATGGGGCCGGGCGGGCCACGCATTGAGGGTCCGGCCAGGCCCTGCCGGGACAGCCTCACGCCACAGGCATGGCGCCGGCGCCGCGGCGCTCAGCCCGGCGGCGCCAGCCCCGCCATGATCGGCGGCACCTCGGCCAGCAATTCCCGCGCGAGGAAGCCGACCAGCCCCTGCCGCCGCGCGAGCCGCGCCCCGGCCTCGCCATGCAGGAAGACGCCCCAGAGCGTCGCCGCGACCGGCGGCGCGCCGCGTGCCAGCAGCCCGCCGATGATGCCGGCCAGCGTGTCGCCGGAGCCCGAGGTGGCGAGGCCGACATTGCCGCGGTCGCAGGCCCAGGCGGAGCCGTCCGGCGTGGCGATGTAGCTGCAGCCGCCCTTCATCACCACCACCGCCTGGAACGCGGCCGCGGCCCGGCGCGCGGCGGCGAGACGGTCGGCCAGCACCGCCTTGCGCTCCATCCCGAGCAGCGTCGCCATCTCCCCGGCATGCGGCGTGATCACCAGCCGACCGGCGAGGCTGCGTGGCGTCTCCCCGGCGCTGAGGCCACGCAGCGCCGCGGCATCCAGCACGAAGGGCACGCCGGCATCGGCGCTGCCCGCCAGGATGCCGGCCGTCAGCGCCGCGGCGGCCTGCGTGTCGATCATGCCGGGCCCGAGCACCACCGCATCGGCCTCGGCGGCGCCGCGGGCCAGGGGCTCCGCCTCCTCCGCTGCGATACCGCCGGCCTGGGTCTCGGCGAGGCCGATCACCCGCGCCTCCGGCATCGCCAGCGCGAGCGGCACGGCGACGCTGCGGCAGGTGGCGATGCGCACCTTGCCGGCCCCCGCGCGGAGCGTGCCGAGCGCCGTCAGCAGCGCGCCGCCCGGCACCTCGACGCTGCCGGCGACGACCAGCACGCGGCCGCGCTCGTCCTTGTCCTCGCCTTCCTGGTGGCGGGGCAGGGGCATGCTGCGGAGGAGGTCCTCCGTCACCGGCACCGGCGCGCTCACCGCGCCCCCATCGGCGCATCGGCCTCGGCCGTCACGGGCGTGCCCTGCTCCTGCAGCGGGGCGACGAAGTTCCAGCGTCGCAGCACCGGCGCGCCGTCCCGTCCGCGCGAGGGATCGAAGGCGTATTCGCTGACGCCGCAATTCGCCACGTCGCCCGCCGCATCGATCGCCAGGACGGCCTCCTCGTCCAGGTTCTCGATGAGGTAGCGCAGGCAGAGCACCACGACCTGGTGCGCCACGATCAGCACCCGCGCGCCGCCATGCCGCAGGGAGAGGGTGTCGAGCGCGCTGCGCAGCCGCAGGATGACGTCGCACCAGCTCTCGCCACCCGGCGGGCGGTGATAGAACTTGCCGAGCACGCGGCGGAATTCGGCCTGTTCCGGGTGATGGCGCGCGATGCCCCGCGTCGTCAGGCGGTCGAGCACGCCGAATTCCTTCTCGCGCAACCGCTCATCCACCATCACGTCCACCGGCGCGGCGACCAGGCCGCCCTCGGCGCGGATCAGCCCGGCGGTCTGCCGTGCCCGGCGGTAGGGGGAGCTCAGCACCACCTCCGGCCGCTCCTCCTCCGGCAGGCCGGCGAACCAGCGGCCGAGCGCACGCGCCTGCCGCTCCCCGAGGGCCGAGAGCGGCACGTCGGCATCGCGGCCGCTGGTGTCGATATGCGTTCGTCCGGCGGCCATGGCGGCGCGACGGGCCAGGTTGCCCGCGCTCTCGCCATGCCGCACCACCCAGAGCCGGTCCGGCCATCGCTGCGTCATGGCAGGCGCAACGCGGCGGAGCGCCGGCTGTTCTCCGCCCGCCGGAAGGAACCGTCGCGCATCGCCGCCCGTTGGGAGTCCCATATCGCATTGCAGCATGGTTGCATCGGGCTGCTGCGGCCCGCGCCTTGCCGCGCATCGTGGGATTCCTGCATGCCTCCCCGGGACGTTCCGAAGACCGTCGTCATCACCGGCGCCTCCAGCGGCATCGGCCGCGCCACCGCGCATGCCTTCGCCCGCCGCGGCGCCTCCCTCGTGCTGGCCGCGCGGCGGGCCGAGATGCTCGAGGAGGCCGTGCGCGAATGCGCCGAACTCGGCGGCACCGCCATCGCCGTGCCGACCGACGTGACGCAGGAGGAGCAGGTGGAGGCGCTTAGCCAGCGCGCCCTGCAGCGCTTCGGCCGCTTCGACGCGTGGTTCAACAATGCCGGGATCGCCGCCTTCGGCCGGCTCGAATCCATCCCGATGGAGGCCTGGCGCCGCGTCATCGAGACCAACCTGTTCGGCTATGTCCATGGCGCCAAGGTCGCCATGCGGCAGTTCCGCCGACAGGGCCATGGCGTGCTGGTGCAGAATGCCTCGATCGTCGGGCGCACCGCAAAGCCGGACGGCACGCCCTATGCCAGCAGCAAATTCGCCATCCGCGGCTTCTCCGAGGCGCTGCGGCAGGAGGTGCTGGATCAGCCGGAGATCCAGATCTGCACGGTGCTGCCCTCCGTCATCGACACGCCCTTCTTCCATCATGCCGCGAACTACAGCGGCCGCAGCGTGCGCGCCGCGCCGCCGGTCTATGCGCCGGAGGAAGTGGCCGAGACGGTGCTGGAACTGGTGGACCACCCGCAGGCCGAGGTGATCGTCGGCGGCTTCGGCAAGCTGGCCGCGGTGCAGGAGCGGATCGCGCCGACCTTCTCCACCTGGATGACCGGCCGCACGCTGCATGCGGGGTTCCTCTCCGAGACGCCGAGCGCCGACACGAGCGGTGCGCTGTTCGAGAGCTGGCCGGACGGAATGGGCGTGACCGGCGGCTGGCGCGAGAACCCGGAGAGCGGCGGCCCGCCGCTGGCCGCGCTGACCTCGCTCGCGGCCTGGCCGATCGACTTCGCCACCATGGCGCTGCGCATGGCGGATGCCAGCCTCGCGGCGGTGGCGCGGATGCTGGAGATGCTGGCCCCGGCGGCGAAGCCCGGGCCGGTGTCGAAGTAGCATGGACATGATGCAGCCCACCGCAGCCGCGATGCAGGGGACGCGCCCGGCGCGCGCCCTGGTCCTCGCCGGCGGGATCGCGCTCGGCGCCTTCGAGGCGGGGGCCTGCGCGGCGCTGGAGGAGGCGGGCGGGCCGCCGATCGGCTGGGTCGCGGGCTCCTCCGCCGGGGCCGTCGCCGCCGCGCTGATCGCGGGCAATCCGCCGGGCCGGCGGGCGGCGCGCCTGCGCGAGTTCTGGAAGGGCGTGGCCGCGGACCCGACGCCAGCGACGACCTTCTGGTTCGGCCAGCCGCCGCCGGAGGGACCGTGGCGGCAGGCCTACAACCAGGCGGCGGTCATGCAGAGCCTGCTGGTCGGCCGTCCGGGCCTCTATCGGCCGCGACTGATGCCGGCGCCGCGGATCGGGCGGGTCCCGGCGCTCTACGACCTCGAGCCGCTGCTGGAGCGGCTGCGCGACCTGGTGGATTTCGACCGGCTGAACGATGGGTCGATGCGCGTGACCGTCGCCGCGACCGATGTCGTGAGCGGCGAGCGCGTGGTCTTCGATACGGGCCGCGGCGACCGGATCGGGCCGGAGCACATCGTCGCCTCCTGCGCCCTGCTGCCGCTCTTCGCGCCGATCGAGCTGGAGGGGCGGCTGCTGGCGGATGGCGGCCTGTCCTCCAATGTCCCGCTCGACCTGGTGCTGGACGAGCCGGGGGAAGGGGAGCTGGAGTGCTTCGTCGTGGAGCTCTTCGCGCCGGCCGGCAGCCGGCCGCGGACGCTCGCGGCCTCAGCCTCGCGCGCCGGCGACCTCGCCTTCGGCAACCAGACGCGGCGGATCCTGGAGGGGCGGGTGCGCGAGCACCGGCTACGGGCGCTGGTCGCGGAGCTGGCGGAGCATCTGCCGGAGGCGGTGCGGCATGATCCCGAGGTGGCCGAGCGGCTGCACGAGGCGGCCGAGGGCGCGCATGGGGCGGTGGTGGTGATGCTGGGCTACCGCGCAGCGCTCGGTGAGGCGGGGCTGGGCAAGGCCTTCGACTTCTCCGAGGCGACGCTGCGCGACCGCTGGCGCGCCGGCGAGGAGCGCATGCGCGAGGCGTTGGCGCGGCTGGCGGCGCGCGAGGAGCCGGAGGCGCTCGCGCCCGGCCTGCGCGTCATCCAGGTGGACTGACGCGCGCGCCGGGCGGACGCCACGGCGCGCGACGCGCTGTCCGCCTTCGATCAGACGGGCTGCAGCGGCCGGTGCGGGCCTTCGGGCAGCATGACGGCGATGCCGTCGCCCGGCCGCACCTCGCCGCCGGCCAGCACCACGCCCATCACGCCCGCCTTGCGCACCAGGCCGCCATCCGGCGCGCGGTCCAGGCAGGCGGCCGTGAGCCCCTTCTGGAACCTGTCGAGTTGGGCGCAGGGATTGCGCAGGCCGGTGACTTCGATCTCGGCCGCGCCGATCCGCAGCCGCGTGCCGGTCGGCAGGCCCAGCAGGTCGAGGCCGCTGGTCAGGATATTCTCCCCGATATCGCCCGGACGTAGCGCGAAGCCGCGCGCTGCCAGTTCCTCCAGCAGTTCCGCATGCAGCAGGTGCACCTGCCGCAGGTTCGGCTGCGTCGGGTCGCGCGCGACGCGCGAGCGGTGCTTCACCGTCACCCCGGCATGCGCGTCGCCCTCGACGCCGAGGCCCGCGAGCAGACGGATCGCCTCCGTCGCCGCCTTGCTGAAGCCATGGCCCGGGCTGCTCGCCACCGCCACCACCACCGGCTGCATCCCGCCGCTCCCCATCCTGTCCCGCCCGGGATAGCAGCTTCCGCGCCATCCCGGCATCATGCGCCGATGAGCCCGCCCGACGCCGCCCATCGCCTCGCCGCCCATGCCGCCGGCCTGCGCTTCGCCGACATCCCGCCCGAGGCGGTGGACAAGGCGAAGACCTTCATCCTCGACACGCTTGGCGTCGGCATCGCCGGGGGCAGCGTGCCGGAGGCCGCGCCGCTGCTGGCGGCCGCGCGCGGCTGGGGCGAGGGGAGCGCGGCCCGCGTCTGGGGCAGCCGTGCGCGCCTCGCGCCCGGCGCCACCGCGCTGGTGAACGGCTTCCAGGTCCATTGCCAGGAATTCGACAACCTGCACGAGGGCGCGGTGCTGCACAGCATGGCGACGCTGCTGCCCGTGCTGCTGGCGGAGGCGGAGAGCCGCCCGGTCTCCGGCGAGGACCTGATCGCGGCCGTGGTCGCCGGCGTGGACGTCGCCTGCTCGCTCGGCCTCGCGGCGCGGCAGGGCTGGCGCTTCTTCCGCCCGGCGACCTCGGGCGGCTTCGGCGCGGTCGCCGGCCTCGCCCGGCTGCGCGGCTATGATGCGGCACGGACGCTGGCGGCCTTCGGGATGCAGCTCGGCCAGGCCAGCGGCACCATGCAGGCGCATACGGAGGGCAGCCCGCTGCTGCCGCTGCAGATCGGCTTCAATGCCCGCGCCGCGATGCAGAGCTGCGACCTGGCGGCGGCCGGCTTCCCCGGCCTCGACGCGCCCTTCGAGGGGCGCTTCGGCTACCTGCCGCTCTTCGAGGGCGCCTGGGACTGCACGGAGGTGCTGGACGCGCTCGGCCGGACCTGGCGGGTGACGGAGCTGAGCCACAAGCCCTTCCCGAGCGGCCGCGCCACGCATGGCGGCGTGGATGCGCTGATGGCGCTGCAGGCGGCGCATGGCTTCGCGGCGGAGGAGGTGGAGAGCATCACGATCGCCGCGCCGCCGCTGATCAACCAGCTCGTCAACCGCCCGGCCCTGCCGGCGCCGGGCGCGGCCTATGCCCGGCTCTGCCTACCCTTCGTGCTGGCCAAGCTGCTGCAGCACGGCCGGATCGAGTTGGCGCAGTTCCGCGGCGCGGCGCTGGCGGACCCGGTCACCTACGACCTGGCGCGGCGCGTGACGGTGACACGGGTGGACGACCCGAACCCTAACGCCCTGTTGCCGCAGGTGATGGAGGTGCGCCTGCGCGACGGCCGCGTGCTGACCCACCGCGTCGATCAGATGCTGGCCAGCCCCGCCCGCCCTCTCCCGCGCGAGGCACACCTGTCGAAGTTCCGGGCGTGCTGGACCTATGCCGCGGAGCCGCTGGATCCGGCCAGCGCCGAGGCGCTGATCGGGCTGGTCGACCGGCTGGAGACGCTGCCCGACGTCAGCGCGCTGCTCGTGCCCCTGACGCCGGCCTGAGCTACTCCGCCGGCACCGCCTGCGGCACCCGCACACGCGTCTTCTTCCGCTTGCCGTCGAGCGCGAGGTAGACGACCGGCGTGGTGTAGAGCGTCACCACCTGCGCCAGCAGCAGCCCGCCGATCAGCGCGATGCCGAGCGGCTGGCGCAGTTCCGACCCCGGCCCGGTCGAGAGCGCCAGCGGCACCGCGCCCATCACGGCGGCCAGCGTCGTCATCAGGATCGGCCGGAAGCGCTCGCGGCAGGCCTCCAGGATCGCCTCCATCCCGCCGACACCCTGCTCGCGCTCATGCTCCAGCGCGAAGTCCACCATCATGATGGCGTTCTTCTTCACGATGCCCATCAGCAGGATGATGGCGATCAGCGCGATGACGGAGAAGGGCGTGTTGGTCGCCAGCAGCGCCAGCAGCGCGCCGATGCCGGCCGTCGGCAGGGTCGAGAGGATGGTGATGGGGTGCAGCAGGTGCTCGTAGAGCATGCCGAGCACGATGTAGATCGTCACCAGCGCCGCCAGGATCAGCATGGGCTGGCCGCGGGTGAAGGACTGGAAGGCGCGGGCATTGCCGGCGAACTCCGTCCGCATGGTGTCGGGCAGCCCGGCCTCCATCGCCGCCTTCTCGACGGCCGCCGTCGCGTCGCTCAGCGCCACGTCGGGCGAGAGGTTGAAGGTGATGGTGGCGGCCGGGAATTGCCCCTGGTGGGTGATGAAGAGCGGCGCCGTGCTGCGCTCCACCTTCACCAGGGAGGAGAGCGGCACCTGCACGCCGCCGCTGCCCGAGAGCCAGATGTCGTCCACCTGCTCGGGGTATTGCTGCAGGCCGGGCTCCACCTCCAGCACCACCCGGTACTGGTTGCGGGAGCGGTAGATGACCGAGACCTGGCGCTGGGAGAAGCTGCTGTTCAGTGCGGAGGTGATGGCGGCGACGCTGACGCCGGTGCGCGCCGCCGCCTCCCGGTCGATCACCAGCCGTGTCACCAGGCCGGCATTCTGCTGGTCGGAATTGACGTCCTGGATCTGCGGCAGGGTGCGCAGCCTGTCCACCAGCACCTGCGACCAGTGCTGCAGGTCGGCGATCTCGGGCGAGAGCAGCACGAATTGGATGGAGGCATTGCCGGCCCGGCCGCCGATGCCGACATCCTGCACCGCCCGCATGAAGGTCTGGATGCCGGGGATGCCGTTGAGCGGCCGCCGCAGCCGGTTGATGACGTCGTTGGCGGAGACGCCCGGGCGGTCCTCGAGCGGCTTGAGGCTGAGGAAGACGCGGCCCTGGCTGACCGAGGCATTGCCGTTGCCCGCGCCGATCGCCGAGGCGACGCTGGCCACCGCCGGGTCCTTCCGCAGGACCGCCACCACCTTCTCCTGCAGCCCGAGCATCGCCTGGTAGGAGGTATCGGGCGCCGCGCGGGTCGTGGCGATGATCAGGCCGGTATCCTGATCCGGGAAGAAGCCCTTGGGGACGATGACATAGAGCCAGACCGTCACGCCGATCAGGCCGAGGGTCGGGATCAGCATCAGCCGCCGCCAGCGCAGGATGTGCCGCAGGCTCCAGAGATAGCCGCGCGTCATGCGGTCCATGCACCACTCCACCGCGCGGCCGAAGCGCCCGGGCGGCGGCGCCGCGCGCCGGGCCATGCGCGCCGCCATCATCGGCGTGAGCGTCAGGGAGACGACGCCGGAGATGGCGACCGCGATGGCCAGCACGACGGAAAATTCCCGGAACATCCGCCCAACGATGCCGCCCATGAAGAGCAGCGGGATGAAGACCGCAATCAGCGAGACGGTGATGGAGAGCACGGTGAAGCCGATCTGCCGCGCGCCCTCCAGCGCCGCCTCCATCGCGCCGAGGCCGCGCTCGCGCAGCCGCGTCATGTTCTCGATCATGACGATGGCGTCGTCCACCACGAAGCCGACCGAGATGGTGAGCGCCATGAGCGAGAGGTTGTCGAGGGAGTAGCCGCAGAGCCACATCGCCGCCAGTGTGCCGAGCAGCGAGAGCGGCACCGCCGCCGCGGTCGCCGCGATGGCCGAGACGCGGCGGAGGAAGATCGCCACGACCAGGACGACGAGCGCGATCGAGATCAGCAGCGTCTGCTGCACGTCATGCACGCTGGCGCGGATCGTCTCGGTGCGGTCGCGCAAGGTGGTGATCGTCACCCCGCCCGGCATCCAGCGCTCGATCTGCGGCATCAGCGCCTTGATGCCGTCCACCACCTCGATGACGTTGGCGTCCGCCTGCTTGAAGATCGTCATCATGACGGCCGGGCGCCCGTCGACCGAGCCGCCCTGGCGGCGATCCCGCGCATCGGTCGCGACCCGGCCGATGGAGGACAGGCGCACCACCCCGCCATTCTGCTGCTTGACGATGACGCGGCCGAACTGCTCCGGCGTGGTCAGGCGGTCGTTGACATGGATCGCCGCCATCTGGTCGCGGCCGTCGACCAGCCCGGTCGCCTGGGTGACATTGGCCTGGGAGATGGTCTGGCGCACCGTCTCCAGGCTGATCCCGGCCGCCTTGGCCGCGGCCGGGTCGATGGTGACGCGGATGGCCGGCTGCTCGGCGCCCTGGATCTGCACCTGGGAAACGCCGGGCACCTGGGCGAGGCGCGGCGCGACGATGCTGTCGGCGACGTCGTAGACCGTGCCGGGCGGGACCGTATCGGCCGCCATCGCCATGATCAGCACCGGCGCGTCGCCGGGATTGACCTTGCGGATATAGGGTGGGTTGGGCAGTGCCGGCAGGTCGCTGCCCGCGGCATTCACCGCCTGCTGCACGTCCCGCGCCGCGGCGTCGATGTTCCGCGACAGGTCGAATTGCAGGACGATGAAATAGGCGCCGAGCGCGGAATAGGAGGTCATCTCCGTGATGCCGGAGATGGCGCCGAGCCGCCGCTCGAGCGGCCCGACCACGGCGGAGGCCGTGGTCTCCGGATCCGCGCCGGGGAGGCCGCCGCCGACGAAGATGGTCGGGATGTCGGTCCGCGGCAGCGGTGCGATTGGCAGGTGGAAATAGGCGGCGATGCCCGCGAGCGCGAGGCCGAGGGCGAGCAGCGCGGTCGCGATCGGCCGGAGGATGAAGGGGGCCGAGATCGACACGCTATTCCGCCGCGACCGTGGCGCGCCGCCGCCGGGCGCGCTGCACACGCTCCCGCAGCCGCTCCAGCCCCAGATAGATCACCGGCGTGGTATAGAGGGTGATCACCTGGCTCAGCAGCAGGCCGCCGACCACCGAGACGCCGAGCGGGTTGCGGAGCTCGGAGCCCGTGCCGCTCTCGATCATCAGCGGCAGCGCGCCGAGCAGCGCCGCCAGCGTCGTCATCATGATGGGCCGGAAGCGCAGCAGGCAGGCTTCCTCGATCGCCTCGCGCGCGTCGCGGCCATGGTCGCGCTGCGCCTCCAGCGCGAAGTCGATCATCATGATGGCGTTCTTCTTCACGATGCCCATCAGCAGCACGATGCCGATGAGCCCCACCACCGAGAGGTCCATCCCGAAGAGCCGCAGCGCCAGCAGCGCGCCGATGCCGGCCGAGGGCAGGGTGGAGAGGATGGTGATGGGGTGGATCAGGCTCTCGTAGAGGACGCCGAGCACGATGTAGATGACGATGACGGCGGCGAGGATCAGCCAGGGCTCGCCCTCGAGCGAGCGCTGGAACTCGGCGGCATCGCCCGAGAAGCTGCCGGCGATGGTCTCGGGCAGGCCGATCTCGGATTCGGCCGCGCGGATGGCCGCGACCGCGTCGCCGAGCGCGGCGCCGGGCGCGAGGTCGAAGCCGAGGGTGACGGCCGGGAACTGGCTCTGCTTGGTCACCACCAGCGGGCCGGCGGCGCGGCCGATGGCGGCGATCTCCGACAGCGGCACCTGCGGCGTGCCGGTGGGGGCGGAGACCGGGGTGCCCTGGGCCGTCGCCGCTTGGCCGGCGGTCGCCGGCACGCGCAGCATGCCGATCATCTGCGGGTCGTCGCGCAGCGCCGGCGTCGCCTCCAGCACCACGCGGTACTGGTTGGACTGGGTGTAGATGGTGCTGATCTGCCGCTGGCCGAAGGCGTCGTAGAGGATGTCGTCGACGCCCTGCATGGTCACGCCGAGCCGCCCGGCCTTGTCGCGGTCCACATCCACCGTCACCCGCAGCCCGCCCTCCCGCTGGTCGGAGGAGACGTCGCGCAGCATCGGCAGCTCGCGCAGCCGGCGCTCCAGCACCGGCGCCCAGCGGGAGAGCTCGACCGGGTCCGGGTCCATCAGCGTGTACTGGTAGGCGGTGGCGGCCGGGCGGGCGCCGATCTGGATATCCTGCACCGGCTGCAGGTGGACGGTGACGCCGGCCAGCGCATCCAGCCGCGGCTGCAGCCGGGCGATGACCTCGGCGGCATTCGCCGCCCGCTCCTCGCGCGGACGGAGCACGGCGGTGATGCGGCCGGTGTTCTGCGCCGGGTTCACCAGCCCGGCCCCGACCACGGAACTCACCGCCGTCACGTCCGGATCGGCCTGGATCGCCTCGCCGACCATGCGCTGCAGGGTGGACATGCGGGTGAAGGAGGCATCCTCCGGCCCCTCCACCGTCGCCAGGATCAGGCCGGTATCCTGCGAGGGCAGGAAGCCCTTCGGCACCACGACATAGAGCCAGACGGTGCCCGCCAAGGTTGCCAACGCCACCAGCAGCATCAGCCCCTCGCGCCGCAGCGCCCAGTCGAGGCTCCGGCCATAGGCATCGCGCATGCCGTCCAGCACCCGCTCCGTCAGCCGGGCGAGGCGGCCGGGCCGGTCCGTCTCCTGCGGCCGCAGCAGCCGGCCGCACATCATGGGCGTCAGCGTCAGCGAGACGAACATGGAGACGACGACGCAGATCGTCAGCACCAGGGCGAATTCCTGGAACAGCCGCCCGACCACGCCCGGCATGAAGAGCAGCGGGATGAAGACCGCGACCAGCGAGACCGTCAGCGAGACGACGGTGAAGCCGATCTGCGCCGCGCCCTCATAGGCCGCGGCCAGCGGCCGCTTCCCCTGCTCGATCAGTCGGACGATGTTCTCGACCATGACGATGACGTCGTCCACGACGAAGCCGGTGGCGATGGTCAGCGCCATGAGCGAGAGGTTGTCGAGCGAGAAGCCGCAGAGCGCCATCACCCCGAAGGTGCCGATGATCGACAGCGGCAGGGCGACAGCCGGGACCAGCGTGGCGCGGCCGCTGCGCAGGAAGACGAAGATCACCGCCACCACCAGCGCCACCGCCAGTACCAGGGTGAACTGCACGTCGTGGACCGAGGCGCGGATGGTCGCGGTGCGGTCGGCGACGATGGTCAGCTTCGCCCCGCGCGGCAGGGCGCGCTCGAGCTGGTCGACCTGCCGGCGGACATCCTCGACCGTCGCCACGATATTGGCGCCGGGCTGGCGCTGCACGTCGATCAGGACAGCCGGGCGGCCGTTGTGCCAGGCGGCGTTGAGGGTGTTCTCCAGGTCCTGGACCACGTCGCCGATGTCGGAGACGCGGACCGGCGCGCCGTTCCGCCAGGTGATGATGAGGCCGGCGAACTCCTCCGGGCTGCGGATCTGGTCGTTCGCCATGACAGTGGAGGCCTGGCGCGGCCCGTCCACCACGCCCTTCGGCGTATTGACGTTGCCGGCGGCGATGGCGGTGCGGACATCCTCGAGCGAGAGGCCATAGGCCGCGAGCCGCACCGGATCCACCTGCACCCGCACCGAGGGCCGCATGGTCCCCTGCACCAGCACGCGGCCGACGCCCGAAACCTGGCTCAGCCGCTGCGCCAGCAGCGTGTCGGCGGCGTCCGACAGGCGCCAGATCGGCAGCGTGTCGCTGGTCAGCGCGAAGGTGATGATCGGCGGGTCGGCCGGGTTCACCTTCGCATAGGTCGGCGGATAGGGCAGGTTGTTCGGCAATGTGCCGCGCGCCGCATCGATCGCCGCCTGCACGTCCTGCGCCGCGTCGTCGATGTCCCGCCCCAGGTTGAACTGCAGGGTGATGCGGGAGGTGCCGGGCCCGCTGGTCGAGACGATGTCGGTCAGCCCGCCGATTTGCGCCAATTGCCGCTCGAGCGAGGCGGTCAGCAGCAGCGCCACCGTCTCCGGCGAGGCGCCGGGCAGCGTCGTCGTCACCTCGATGGTCGGGAAATCCACTTCCGGCAGGGCGGAGACCGGCAGGCGCAGATAGCCGAAGAGGCCCGAGAGCAGCACCGCCACCGCCAGCAGGAGGGTGGCGATGGGGCGGGCGATAAAGGGCGCCGAGACGCCGCGGAAGCGCGAGGAGGGCCCGGGCGCCGGGCCGCCCGCGGAGCCGTCGGCAGCCGGGCTCATGGCCTCGCATCCGCGGCCTGGCGCGGCCGCGTGCGGCGCTCGCCCGGCGCCGGGCCGGGGGCGGGCGCGCCTTCCTCGTTCACCAGGACATGCGCGCCGGGGCTGAGGCGGAGCGCGCCGGAGGTGACCACGCGGTCTCCGGGCTGCAGCCCCTGCCGCACCACCGCATCGCCCGGCGTCAGGGCGCCGAGGCGGAGCGGGCGCTGCTCCACCGTGCGGTCGGGCTTGAGGAGGAAGGCATAGGGCCCGTCCGGCCCGCGCTGCACGGCCACCAGCGGCACCGTGGTGACGCCGGGCAGGCGGTCCACCTCCATCCGCACATTGACGAAGGCGCCGGGCCAGAGCCGGAAATCGTCATTGGCGAAGGAGGCCTTGAGGCGGATCGTGCCGGTCTGCGCATCCACCGCGTTGTCGAGGGTCAGCAGCTCGCCCTCCGCCCGGACGGCGGTCTCCCCGGCGCGGACCACCTGCACCGGCACCGGCCCGCGCGCCATGGCGTCCTGCACCCGGGGCAGCTCCTGCTGCGGCAGGGTGAAGACCACCGCGATGGGCTGGAGCTGCGAGACGGTGACGATGCCGGTCGCGTCGCCGGCGCGGACGATGTTGCCCTGGTCCACCAGGCGCAGGCCGACGCGGCCGTCGATCGGCGAGCGGATGGTGGTGAAGGAGAGCTGGGTGCGCGCGGCATCGATCGCGCCCTGGTCGGCCTGCACCTGCGCCTCGTACTGCGCGACCTGGGCGCGCTGGGTGTCCTGCTGCTGCTTCGAGACGCCTTGGTTCTGCGCGAGGGAGGTGTAGCGCTGCAGGTCCAGCCGGGCATTGGCCAGCAGCGCCTCGTCCTGCGCCTTCTTGGCGACCGCCTGGTCCAGCGCCGCCTGGTAGCTGCGCGGGTCGATGCGGGCGAGGACATCGCCCTTCTTCACCATCTGCCCCTCGCGGAAGGCGATCTCGAGGAGCTGGCCGTCCACCTGCGCCCGGACGGTGATGGTATTGAAGGCCTGCACCGTGCCGATGGCATCCAGTCGGATCGGCAGGTCCTGCCGCTGCGCCGCGGCGACGGTCACCGGCACCGGCCCGCCGCGGCCCGGGCGGCCGCCGGTCGCCTCGGCCTCCACGGGCTTCGCCTGGTGGTGCTGCCACCAGGTCCAGGCGCCGCCGCCCGCGCCGCCGAGCAGCGCGAGGAGAAGGAATGTCAGGAGCAGGCGGCGCATGGGTGGGATGGAGACCTTTCGGGCGAACGGTTCAGATACGCCTCCGCCCCGCCAATCCCATACGCCGATCGCGTGACGAAGCGTGTCACGCGGGCGTGCCCCAGCCGCCGCCGAGCGCCCGGAACAGCCCGACCGCGGCCTGCAGCCGCGCGAGCCTTGCCTGCGCCAGGGTATTGCGGGCGGAGAAGAGGGTCTGCTGGGTGTTCAGCAGGGTGATGAGGTCGATGGTGCCGGCGCCGAGCTGCGCCTCGGAGATGGCGTAGGACCGCTCGGCCATGCGGACGGCATTGGCCTGCAGCGCCTCCTGCTCGGTGGTCTGGCGGAGCGCGACCAGGGCGTTCTCGGTATCCACCAGGGCATTGAGGATGGCGAAGCGGTAGGTCTGCAGCAGCTCCTCCGCCTGGGCCTCCCGCAACTGGACCTGGCCGCGCAGCGCGCCGCCGCGGAAGATCGGCTGGGCGATGCCGGCGGCCAGGCTGAAGACCAGGGATTCCGGCCGGGTCAGCGTCTCGAGCGCGAGGCTGGTCCAGCCGCCGGAGCCGGTCAGGGTGACGGAGGGCAGGAGCTGCGCCCGGGCGGTGACGATATTGGCATTGGCGGCGGCCAGCGTCGCCTCGGCGTTGAGCACGTCGGGACGGCGGGCCAGCACCTCGGCCGGCAGGCCGGGCGTCACCGGCGGCACGGTGATCCGGTTGAAGGTCCCGCCCTGCAGCACGATCCGCTCCGGCGGCAGCGCGACCAGCGTGCCGAGCGAGTTGCGGTTGGTCTCGACCTCCTGCACCAGCGGCGGGATCAGCGCCTGCTGCTGCGCCGCCACCGCCTCCTGCTGCGCCAGTTCCAGGCCGGTGCCGGTGCCGACCGAGACGCGGTCGCGGATGACCCGCAGCACGCGCTGGGCGATCTCCAGGTTCTGCCGCTGCAGCGCCAGCCGGTCCTGCGCGCCGAGCAGGGCGAAATAGGTATTGGCGACGCTGGCCTGGGTGGTCAGGGTCACGGTGCCGACATCGAAGCGATTGGCGAAGGCGGCCTGCTGCGCGGCCTCGGTGGCGGCGCGGTTCTTGCCCCAGAAGTCGATCTCGTAGCTCGCCGAGAGCTGCAGCCGGTCGGCCGCGGTCACGCGGACGCGCCGGTTGACGAGGCCGGTGATGCTGGCGGTGTTCACGCTGCCGGTCTGCTGCCGCGTGGCCTGGCCGGTCAGGTCCACCGTCGGCAGCAGGGTGGCGCCGTTGATACGTACCTGCGCATCGGCCTGGCGGACGCGGGCGACGGCGGCGGCGATGTCGGTATTGGCCTCCAGCGCACGGGCCATCAGCGCGTCGAGCTCCGCCGAGCCGAAGCCGCGCCACCAGCCCGGGTCGGGCCATTGCACCGGGGCGCCAGAGTCGATGGCGGCCAGCCGCTGCGGCAGGTCGATGCCGGAGGTGGTGGCGGGCGGCGTCAGCCAGGAGCAGGCGGGCAGCAGCGCGGCGGTGGCGACCAGCGCCGCCCTGCGGCCGAAGGCATGGGGCATGGGAGTCCTAACGGTCGTGGCGGCGCGCGGCGGCGATCTGCGCCCGGCCGGCCGGCGAGACGGCCTCCAGCGCCTGGACCATGGTCCCGGCGAAGGCGGCGTTGAAGTCGGACCAGCGGGCCGACCAGTCCCCGAGGGCGCCGCGCAGCGCCTCCGGGTCGAAGGGGTCGCGCGCGATCGCCGCGTCCACCGCCCGGCCGGCGGCGCGCATGGCGGCGAGCTCGGCGGCGTAGCGGTCCCGCTCCCCCTCGATGACGGCGCGGAAGCGGGGGCGGTCCGTGGCAGGCAGGGTCGCCTCGATGCGGCCGACCAGGCGGTCGAGGCCACGGCCGCGATGCTCCGCCCCGGCCGGGCGCCACCAGAGCTGGCCGCCGAGCACGAGGTTGAGCGCGAGCGAGGCACCGAGCGCCGCGGCGAGCAGGGTGCGGCCGGAAGGCCAGAAGGTCAGAGCGGGTCCTCCAGGATGGGCAGCGTCTGCAGCGGCGCCAGCGGGTCGCCGACCGCCGGCGCCGCCGAGAAGCCGAGCCAGAGCGCGCAGGTGGCGAGCGCGGCGAGCGCGCCCCAGCCGGCCGGCGCCGCCGGGCGCAGCCGGTCCAGCAGCCTCGCCCAGGGCGTGGCCGGCGCCGGCAGCGGGGTGCGGGCGATCTCCCGCGCGACGGCGGCGCGCAGCCGGGCGACCGCCTCCGGCGCCGGGTGGGGCAGGGCGGCGGCGAGGCCGGCATCGAGCCGCTGCGCCTCCGCCAGCCGCGCGCGCGCCGCCGGCGAGCCGGCGAGCAGCGCGGCCGCGGCAGGGCGCATGGCGGCGGGCCAGCGCTCCGGCCGCGGGCCATGGGTGTCCAGCAGGCGGGCGAAGCGGCCCGGGGACAGGGATCGCGTCATGCGGTGAGGATCCTCCTCAGCATCAGCCGGGCACGGCGCAGCAGGCCTTCCAGTGCGCGTTCCGAGACATCGAGGGCGGCGGCAGCCTCGGCGCCGCTCAACCCCTCCTCATAGGCCAGGGCGATGGCCGCCCGCTGCCGGGCCGGCAGTTGCGCCAGGGCGGCGGCGAGCGCCGCGCGGTCCTCGGCGGCGGCGGCGGCTGCCTCCGGGCCCGGCCCCGGATCGGCCAGGGCGAGCAGCGCCGCCCCGCCGGCCTCGGGCGCCGCGGCGCGGCGGCGGGTGCGGTCGATGGCGAGGTTCAGCACGATCCGGTGCAGCCAGGTGGTGAACTGCGCCCGGGCCGGGTCGAAGCCGGCGGCGGCCTGCCAGGCGCGGAGGAAGGCCTCCTGCGCCACCTCCTCCGCCTCGGCCGGGTCGTGCAGCACCCGGAGCGCGATGCGCAGCGCCCGCTCGCCATGGCGCTCCACCAGCACGCCGAAGGCGGCGCGGTCGCCGGCGGCGGCCCAGCGCATGAGCGTGGCATCGCTGGCCTCGCCGCGCACCATCAGCCCGGCCGGCCGGTCGGGCGGGGGCGCGGCGGCAGCGCGCGGCAGGCGGGGCTGGGCGAGCAGGATCGGCATCGGGTTTCGGCGGGTGTTACGCCCCGGCCGGGGCAAACCCACGCGCGATCCATGCGACGAAACGCAACCCGGCGCCTCAAGGCGCCGGGAAGAGCGCGTCCGTCCGTCCCATCAGCCAATAGGCGAGCAGCCCGACCCACTCCCGGGTCCCCCATTCGAATTCCTGCAGCCGGACCGGGAAGGCGGTCTCCAGCCAGGAGGCGATGCCATGTCCGGTCCGGTAATTCACCGGCCAGGCGATGACTTGCCAGCCCGCCTTGCGGAAGACGCCCATGCTGCGCGGCATGTGGCTCGCGGAGGTGACCAGCAGCCAGGTCTCGCCGGGTTGCGGCCGCACGAGGCGGAGGGTGTTCACCGCGTTCTCGTGCGTGTTCCGCGATTCCGTCTCGAAGCGCATGCGCTCCTCCGGCACGCCGAGGTCGCGCCAGAGGCGCCGGGCGACATCGGCCTCGCTGAGCGCGCCCGGGACCAGGCTGGCGGAGCCGCCGGTGAAGACCAGCCGCGCCTCCGGGTGACGGCGGAGCAGGGCGACCGGCTCGACCATCCGCTCCGCGGCGCCGTTCAGGGCGGGCAGGCCGCGTTCCTCGAAGAGGCGCTGCTCCACCGCGCCGCCGAGCACGACGATGCCGTCGATATGGGCTGGCTCCGCGGCAGGGCGGGGGAAACGGTCCTCGAGCGGCAATTCGACCCAGGCATTGAGCGGCAGCAGGGCCAGCAGGGCGAGGAAGCCGAGGCCGGCAAGGGCCGGCCAGCGGCCCCAGCGCCGCCCGCCCCAGAGGGCGGCGAGGCCGATGAGGCCGAGCAGGATGGCGGCGGTGCCCGGGCGCAGCGGCCACCAGAGGATCTTCGAGAGGACGAAGAGCAGGTCCTGCATGCCGGCTAGAGCTCCAGGATCCGGCCCGGCGCGATGCGGCCGCGCGCCCAGTCGGCCAGCGCCAGCAGGTTGCCGCGGAACCGCCCGAAGCGGTCCGCCCAGGGCTCCGGCCAGGGCGAGAGGGCGGCATTCTTCAGCGTGTGCCGCAGCAGGCTCGGCAGCGCATGCGACCAGGGATAGGTGCCCTTGCGCGCGAGATAGACGGAGTTCGCCACCTGGCTGTAGCCGAGCCGTCGCCCCGGCGTCCGGCCGAGCTTGGTGCCGAGATGCACCCCGCGCGCCCCGGCCAGCCGCAGGATCGCGCCATGCCGGCCGAGCGCCCGGGTGAAGTCGAGATCCTCGTACCAGGCATAGAGCGGCAGCGCCTCGTCCACCCGGATGCCCTCGGCCCGCACCACCGCCATCCGCACCGCCATGTTGCAGCCATAGCCGTTGAAATGCGGCAGGGCGGCCAGCGGGTCGCCCGCGTAGCGGTCCCGCGCCAGGATCGCCCGGCCTTCCGCCGGCGAATAGCCCGGGGCATTGGCGCCGTCCGCCAGCACCGTCCCGGTGGTCACCACGCAGTCCGGCCGCGCCGCGAAGACGGCCTCGGTCACCCGGCAATAGTCCGGCGCGGGCAGGAAATCGTCGTCGAGGAAGAGCACCAGGTCGCAGTCGGCGGCGGCCTCCAGGATGGCGTTGCGCTGCCGCGGCAGCCCGGCCGGGGCGGCGAGGTACTCGATGCCCGGCCGCCTCTCGCCGACATCCTCCGGCGTCACGTGGCAGACGATGATCCGGTCCGGCGGGCGGGTCTGGTGGTCCAGTTCGGCCAGCGTCTCGGCCAGGATGGCGGCGCGGCCGCGCGTGGCGATGCCGATGGCGAGGCGCATCGTCAGGCCTCCGCCAGCGCCGGCAGCGGCAGGCCCGCCGCCGCATCGCGTGCCAGGAAGCCCTCCAGCCGCCCGCGCAGCGTCGCGGCATAGTAGCGCGCCGCCAGCAGCCGGAAGCGCAGCAGGGAGAGCGCGATGCCGCCGAGCGGGCGGACCATGAAGGGCAGCCAGACGCCGGCCGGCGCCGCATGCCGCCGCAGCACGAAGCCCATGCCGCGGCCATAGAGGGCGGCGCGCTCCACCGCGACCGGCGTCAGCCGCTTGTCGGGATGCACGACCTGCTGCGCCGGGTCGTAGCGCGCGGCATGCCCGGCCGCGATCGCCCGCAGCACGAGGTCGTTGCCCTCCGCCGAGCCGAGCGGCGTGCCGGGGCCGAGCCGCTCGTCGAAGCCGCCGAGGGCGAGCGCCACCTCCCGCCGGAGGAAGAGGTTGAACTCGATCACGCTGGTCCAGACATTGCCCGCATCGATCAGCCCCGCCTCCCTCCGCCAGCGCCCGGAGCCGAGTCCGCCCTCGGGCGAGGCCGCGGGCCCCGTCAGGATGGCCAGCGCCGGGTCGGCCGCGAAGGCGGCGACAACGCGCGCCAGCAGCCCGGGCGGGAGGATGCAGTCGTCGTCGGGAAAGCCGACGAGGTCGCCGCGCGCCAGGGCGAGGCCCAGGTTCCGCGCGTGATTGGCATGCGCCCGCGCGGTCCGCCGCCAGGTCAGCGCCAGCCGGTCCCGCCAGGCGGCGATGACGGGCGCCAGCCGGTCATCGGCATTCTGGTCCACCACGATGACCTCGAGCCCCGCCGCGCCCTGCGCCGCGAGGCTCTCGAACAGCGCCCCGACCTCGCGGTCGCGGCCGCGGGTGGCGACGATCAGGCTGACGCGCATGCCGCCTCGCGCGCTGCCAGCAGCGCCTCGACATGGGCGCGGAACCTCTCCCGGAAGGCCGCGGCGGAGAAGCGCAGCGCATTCTCCCGGCAGGCCTCCGGCCGGATCATGGGGGCCAGCGCCTCGAAGCGCCGCACCGCCTCCATGACCGAGGCCGCGCTCTGCTCGGGGAAGAGCACGCCCGTGTCCGGCCGCACGATGTCGCGCGCGCCGCCCCGGCCGAAGGCGATCAGCGGCGTGCCGCAGGCCTGCGCCTCCACCATGCCGATGCCGAAATCCTCCTCCGCCGCATGGAGGAAGGCGCGGGCGGTGCGGATGAGCTGCACCAGCTCCGCCTGCGGCACCCGGCCGCGGAAGACGATGTTGGGCGCGCCCGCCGCCGCTTCCCGCGCCTGTGCCAGCCCCGGCCCGTCGCCGCAGATGACGAGCCGCCGCTCCGGCATGGCACGGAAGGCCTCCGCCACCAGTTCCACGCGCTTGTAGGGCACCATGCGGGTGGCGATGAGGTAGTGGTCCTCCCGCGCCGCGCCGAGGGTGAAGCGCTCCACATCCACCGGCGGGTGGATGACGGTCGAGGGGCGGCGCCAGACCTTCTCGATCCGCTCGGCGATGTAGCGGCTGTTGGCGACGATGGCATCGACCCGGTCGGCGGTGGCGTGGTCCCAGAGCCGCATCCGGTGGAAGAGCCAGCGGGTGTAGAGCGACATCGGGCCGCGCTCGAGCCCGGCCTGCCGGAGGTACTGGTGCTGCAGGTCCCAGGCATAGCGCATCGGGCTGTGCACGTAGCTGACATGGAGCTGCCCCGGCCCGGTGATGACGCCCTTCGCCACCGCGTGGTTGGAGGACAGCACGAGGTCGTAGGCCGAGAGGTCGAATTGCTCGACCGCCAGCGGCATCAGCGACAGGTACTTGCGGAATTGCGTGCGCGCGAAGGGCAGGCGCTGGATGAAGCTGGTGCGGACCTGCCGGCCGCCGAGGAAGCCGCGCTCGGCCTCCGGCAGCACGTCGCAGACCGCGTGCAGCTCGGCCTCCGGCCAGATCCGCAGCATCTGCTCGACGACGCGCTCGGAGCCGGCATAGCTCTCCAGCCATTCATGGACGATGGCGACCTTCACGTCTGGCATTCCTCGGGGAGCAGGGCGAGCAGGGCCTCGGCCGCCGCGCGCCAGGTGTAGCGGGCGGCGCGCGCCAGGCCGCGGGCGCGCAGGCTGCCGGACAGGCCGTCCTCCTCCAGCAGGCGGGTCAGCATCGCCGGCAGGCGGCGCGGCCCGTCCTGGTCGAACCACAGCGCCGCATCGCCGCAGACCTCCGGCACCGCGCCGGCGGCGGCGGCGATCACCGGGCAGCCGCAGGCCATGGCTTCGACCGGCGGCAGGCCGAAGCCCTCGTAGCGCGAGGGGAAGAGCAGCGCGATCGCCGATTCGTAGAGCGCGCGCAGCTCGGCATCGCTCACCCGGCCAAGCGCCGCCACGGCCTGCCCGGCCGCGGCGCCGAGGCCGTTCCCCTGGCGGAACACCGCCGTGTCGGCCGCGCCCACGACCGCGAGGCGGCAGCCGCGCGCGGCGAGCAGGCCGGCGCAGTCCGCGAGCGCCGCGAGGTTCTTGTGCGCCGCCGGGTTGCCGACCACGAGCGCGTAGCGGCCCGGCGCCAGCCCATGCCTTTGCAGCAGGCCGGCATCGGCGGGGGCGCGCAGGATGTGCTCCGCCCCCTCCGGCATGACGCCGATCCGCGCGGGGTCGAGCCGCAGGTGATGCGCGATCCGGCCGCGCGAGAACTCGGAGACGGTGACGATCCGCGCCCCGACCCGCGGCAGCGCCCGGTGGAGGGTCCGGTACCAGGCGCGGAAGGCGGTCGAGTAGCTCTCCGGCGTGTCGAAGGCGCCGGCATCATGGATCACCACCGCCTGGTGCCGCCCGGCGGCGAGCGGCGCGGTATTGCCGAGGTTGAGCAGCAGGCTGCCGCGGGCGCGCAGCGGCAGTTCGGCTTGCTCCCAGGCCTGGCCGCGGAGGATGGAGGCGCGGTCCTCCGCCAGATGCGCGAAGGGCGAGGGCGGGCCGCCGGCGGGGCGGAGCAGCCGCGCGCCGGGCAGTTGTCCGGCCCCGGCCATGGCATCCAGCGCGCGCGTCACCTCGAGCGCGAAGCGCTGCACGCCCGTCACCCGCTGGGACAGGAAGCGGCCATTGACGGCGATCGGCATCAGGGCCGGCCTGCGGCCCGCAGCAGCCCGCCGGGGTGGCGGAGCGCGCCGCGCAGCATGCCGCGCTCCGCCGACTCCAGCGCCTGCAGCGCGAGCCAGGCGAAGGCGAGCAGCGCGGCGAGGCCGGCGGCGAGCATGGCGGCATGGCCCGGCATGGCGGGCATGACGGCGAGCCCGATCCCCGCCGCGGCCAGGGGCGGCCGCAGGCGCCGCACCGCCCCGGCCGCATCCGGATAGAGCCGCGCCGCCAGCCAGAGCTTGCCGAGGCAGTCGGCGGCGCAGCGCAGGGTCCAGGCGACCGCCGCGCCCTCGATCCCCTGCCAGAGCAGGAGCAGGGCGGCCAGCGGCAGGTAGAGCACCGCCTGCAGCAGGGCGAAGCGCGCCGTCGCGTCCGGCCGGCCGATGGCGTCGAGGAAGGCGCCCGGCACGAAGGCGAGGCAGGAGAAGAAGATGCCGACGCCGAGGATCCGCAGCACCATCCCCCCGCCCGCGGCGAAATCGGGGCCGAGCCAGAGGCCGAGGATCTCCCGCCCGCCACCCGCCAGCACGAGGGCGATGGGCAGCACCAGGCCCATGACCATCAGCGCCCCGCGGCGGAGCAGCGCTGCGGTCTGCCGCGGCAGGGTGGCATAGGCGGAGGCGAAGGCCGGCAGCAGCGTCTGCGCCACCGCGACCGGCACCATCCAGACCCGGATCACCAGGTCGAGCGGCGTCGCATACCAGGCGACGGCGGCCAGCGAGAGCAGGGCGCCGATCAGGAAGCGGTCGGCATAGAGCAGCGCCTGGGTCAGCACGCCGGAGAAGGTCATCCAGCCGCCCATGCGCAGCAGCGGATAGACCAGCGGCAGGCGCAGCGGGGTGGCGAGCACCCGGCGGACCAGGGGGCGGAGCAGCAGCAGGTAGGAGAGGGTATTGGCCAGCCGCACCGCGACCAGGACCAGCATGACGGCCGTCAGGTCGTCCCAGACCAGCAGGATCAGCACCGGGCCCAGGTAGTAGAAGAGGTTGACCGGGATGTTGACCAGGTTGGCCGCGCGGAAGCGCTGATAGGCCGCGAGCACGCCCCAGAGCGCGGCGTTCAGCACCACCAGCGGCGCCGCCGCGGCGAGGACGCGCATGCCCGCGATCGCCTGCGGCTGCAGCGCCGGCGGGACGCTCAGCAGCCGCTCGACCAGCAGCGGCACGCCGAGCCAGAGCAGGACCGCGAGGAGGAGGCTCAAGGCCGCGAGGACGCTGAGCGCGGCGCCCACCAGCCCCGCAGCCTCCTCGCCGCGCCCGGCGCCGATCCGCTCCGACAGGGCGCGGGTCAGGGCCTGGCCGACGCCGAGGTCGAAGACGCCGAAGACGCCGACCATGGCGAGGGCGAGGGTGAAGAGGCCCCAGCGCTCGACGCCGAGCTGATGGACGAGGATGGGGGTGAGAAGGAGGGCGAGGAGGAGCGGCAGGCCGCGGCCGGCCGCGTTCCAGGCAACCCCGGCGACCATCGTGCGCGCCCGGGTGCGGGATTCGGGATGGTCCATGCGAACCTTTCGGGAGAGGGGCAGGCGGGGTTCCCGGGGCGGGTGCGGGTCCGGCCTGCCTCCTGCGCGGGGCGGGGCGTGGCAGCCCCGCCCCTGCCGGTCAATAGGCGCCGCGGCGCGAGAGCACGGCCAGCGGCGTGCGCAGCAGGATCCTGAGATCGGCCAGCAGCGAGGGGTTGCTGGCATAGTCGATGTCGAGGGCGACGCGGGTCGCGTAGGTGGTGTCGCTGCGGCCGCTGATCTGCCAGAGGCCGGTGATGCCGGGGCGGACCGAGAGGTAATGCTCGGCGGCCTTGCCGTAGTGCTCCTCGAGCTCCGCGGCGACGACCGGGCGCGGGCCGACCAGGCTCATCTCGCCGCGCAGCACGTTCAGCACCTGCGGCAACTCGTCGAGGCTGGTGGCGCGCAGGAAGCGGCCGATGCGGGTGACGCGCGGATCGTCCTTCAGCTTGCGGGTCGCCTCCCACTCCGCCCGGGCCTCCGGGTCGGCGGCGAGCAGGGCGGCCAGGCGGGCCTGCGAATCGACCACCATGGAGCGGAACTTGAGGCAGCCGAAGCGCCTGCCGCCGCGCCCCACCCGCTCATGCGCGTAGAGGACCGGGCCGCCATCGGCGCGGATCAGCAGCGCGAGCAGGGCGAAGAGCGGGGCGGTGACGAGCAGGAGCAGGGCGGCGCCGAGGATGTCCATGGCGCGCTTCAGCGCCGGTTGCGGCGCGGCGGTGCGGACCGGCGCGCGGCCGTGCCGCGGCAGGGCGGAGCCGGGTGCCGCCAGCGCGGGGATGGCGACCTCGGGTGTCATCGTCCGGTAGACCTCAACGCCAAGCATGGCGGCCTGCCCTTCCTCGAACCACGCGCTGGCACGGAACGCGGGGTGACCAAACTGCCCGGGGCGGGACCGGCCGGCTGGCCGGGACGCATCCGGATCGTGCTGATATGCCGCAACGGAAGCGCCGGATTGCGACGCGCTTGCGGCCGGATTGTGGCGCCGCACAAGGCGGCAACGGTTGGGGAGAACTCAGAATGGTTCCAACCGTTCATTCACATTTGAATAAGAAGCTGCCCCGCAAAGGACGCGCCGGGACTGCGTTGTGCCATCATCCGCGCCGGAAGGCGGTCTCGCAGGGTCGATGGGGCTGCATATGCACAACCTGAACTGGGTGATTGAGGCCGAGGAGGACCTGTCGGGGCATCCCCTGGATCCCGCCCGCGCCGTCGTGCTCGGGGTCGCCCTGTCTTCCGGCCTCTGGGTCGGGCTGGCGATCCTGGTCCGGACCCTCTGGTGAGGCTGTCGGCCCGGACCCGCTCGCCCCGGGGCTGAGCCCGTCCTCATCGGCGCGCCTCGGCCGGTCCGGCCTTCCGTGCGGTGGAGCGGGTCCCGATGGCGGCCGGTCCACCCCGTTGTCGTCTTCCCCTGGCCGGAGAGGGCGCCGGCGGCGACTCGTCGCAGGGGCCGAATCGGGACCCTCCGGCCCCCGAGGCGCGCCGCCGGACCCCCTCTACCCCGCACTGACCCGGATATGGATGCGCCCATCGCCGAGTTGCCGCGGCCGCGGGACCAGCGCCGCGATCCGCCCATGGAAGGCGGTGCGGCCCTCCGGCAGCATGCTCGTCAGCGCGTCGCGCTCCGTGGGCGGCAACCGGCCGAGCCGCTGCCCGGCGGCGGAGAAGGCCTCGATGGACAGGCCCCCCTGGAGGACCCGCAGTTCCACCGGATCACCCACCCGGGGCCGCTCGACACCCGGCCCGGGCTCCCCGGCGAGATAGGTCAGCAGGTCGAAACCGTCAGGCACGCTGTCATTCCCAGTCTGGTGGCTGCCGCTCCATGCCCGGCCGGCCCGCGGAGTTCTCGCACGGACCGATGACAATCGGGCGGCAAATTTCGGGTAAAAATGTCGTTTATCAATATTTTAAAGAATTACATGGAGGCGGCGTGGAAACCGCTCAACCCGCCGCCACCTCCCCGACCAGGGCGCCGAGGGCGAGCGAGGCGGTCAGCCCCGGGCTCTCGATCCCGAAGAGGTGGATCAGGCCGGGGATGCCATGCTCCCGCGGCCCCATGACGGTGAAGTCCTGCGCCGGCGCGCCGGGCGGGACGATCTTCGGCCGGATGCCGGAATAGCCGGGCGCGAGGGCGCCGTCCTGCAGCCCGGGCCAGTAGCGCCGGATTGCGGCGTAGAAACTGTCGCCGCGGCGCGGATCGACCTCGTAGTCAATCGCCTGGACCCACTCCACGTCCGGCCCGAAGCGCGCCTGGCCGCCGAGGTCGATGGTCAGGTGCGTGCCCAGGCCCCCCGGCACCGGCACCGGGTAGATCAGGCGGGAGAAGGGATTCTTCCCGGTCAGAGTGAAGTAGTTGCCCTTGGCGTAGTAGGCGGTCGGGATGAGCTGGCTCGGCATGCCCTGGATGGCCCGCGCCAGCTTCGGCGCGTGCAGCCCGGCCGCATTCACCAGCGTCCGGCAGCGGAGCGCCATCGGCTCCTCGCCGCCCACCTCGATGACGACGCCGTCCTCCGTCGCCCGGCCGCCCGTGACCGGCGCGTGGAAGACGAAGACCGCCCCGGCATTCTCGGCATCGCCCTGCAGCGAGAGCATATAGGCATGGCTGTCGATGATGCCGGTGGAGGGGGAGAGCAGTGCCGCGCTGCAGTGCAGCGCCGGCTCGAGGTCCAGCGCCTCCGCTCGCGTCAGCCTGCGCAGGTCGGGCACGCCGTTCGCCGCGGCGCGGGCCCTGATCCCGTCCAGCCGCTCCGCCTCGGCCTCGTCGGTCGCCACGATCAGCTTGCCGCAGTTCGCATGCGGGATGCCGCGCTCCCGGCAATAGTCGTAGAGCATGTGCTTGCCGGCGACACAGGCGCGGGCCATCAGGCTGCCGGCGGGGTAGTAGATACCGGCATGGATGACCTCCGAGTTGCGGGAGGAGGTCTCGGTGCCGATGCCCTCGGCGGCGTCGAGCACCAGCACCTCGCGTCCCGCCAGCGCCAGGCTGCGGGCGACCGCCAGCCCCACCACGCCCGCGCCGATCACCACGCAATCGTATTCGTCCATCCTGTCCTCGACTCCGGTGGGCGCGCCCCGGCCATCCTGCCCTGGCCCTAAGCTTCGTGCTGGGGCGGCCGGGTCAAGCCCGGCGCTGACCAATTGCCTGTGCGGCGGCCGGCCTTGCATGTCGGGCGGGCCGATTCAGACCTTCGCGCCCTGCGGCGCTCCGGTCATCGGTCCGCCTTATATGTCGGGCGGGCCGATTCAGACCTCCGGGCCATCCGGCCCTTCGGTCGTCGGCACGCCTCAGCGCCCCTTGAAGACCGGCCTGCGCCGTTCCCGGAAGGCCGTCAGCCCCTCCCGCAGGTCCTCGCTCGCCTTGGCGATGCGGATCCGGTCCTCGAGCGCGGCGGTATCGAGTGCCTGGTGGCCGATCTCGTTGATCGCCCGCTTGGCCCCCTGCACCGCGAGCGGCGCAAGCTCGCCCAGCCGGGCGGCGATGGCGTCGATCCGGGCGTCGAGCGCCTCGGGCGGGACCAGGTCGGTCAGGTAGCCGATCCGCAGCAGCTCCTCGGAGGACTGCTCCTCGGCCAGCATGAACAGCCGCTTGGCGTTGTTGAAGCCGAGGCGGGAGACGTAGCGCCGCAAGCCGCTCTCGTAATAATGCACCCCGATGCGGGCGGCGGGCATGAACATCACGGTCGCCGGGGTCACGCCGACGCGGAAGTCGCAGGCCAGCGCCAGGTCGGTGCTGCCGCCATAGACCCCGCCATGCAGGCGGGCGATGGTCGGCACCGTCAGCATCTCGAGGCGGTTGATCATGTCCTCGAAGCCGGCGCCGCCGGTATCCCTGATCCCGCCGGTCTCGGCCTGCCGGGCCATGTCGCCGAGATGCGCGCCGGCGGAGAAGGACTTGCCGGTGCTGGCGATGACCAGGACCCGGATCTCCGGATCGGCCTCGACCGCGGCCAGGATGCGCATGATCTCGGCGATGTCCTCCGGCTGGATGCGGTTCATCACCTCCGGCCGGTTCAGGTGCAGCGTGGCGCGGCTGCCGTCGATGGAGAGGGTGGGCAGGCGTCCCTCGTCCCGGGTCTTCGCGGCGGCGCTCATCGCTCGATCTCCTCCTGGCTTGCCCGCCTTGTGGCGGGCGAGGCGCCGGGGGGCAAGATGGCTGGCGCGCCGGCCGGGGCAGGGGCATCTTGGGCCCGCAGCATAGGAGGGGAGGGGCCCGTGGCCGACCTGCCGCAGCATGTCGACATCCATGAGGAAGGCCCGCGCGAGGGCTTCCAGATCGAGCCGGGCCCGATCCCGACCACCGACAAGATCGCGCTGATCGAGGCGCTGGCCGAGACCGGCCTCCGGCACATCCAGATCTGCTCCTTCGTCAATCCGCGCCTCGTTCCGGGCTGGGCGGATGCCGAGACCGTGGCGGGCGGCTTCACCCCGAAGCCGGGCATCCACTACGCCGCGCTCTGGTTCAACGAGAACGGGCTGAACCGGGCGCTCGCCTTCCGCGACCGGCTGAGCATCACCGGGTCCATCTCGCTCGCCGCCTCGGACGCCTTCTCCCGCAAGAACCTCAACCGCGGCCATGCCGAGAACCTGGAGGCGATGCGCAAGCAGACGCAGGTCCATCTGGCTGCGGGCGCGCCGGTCACCCGCCTCGGCGTCATGGCCGCCTTCGGCTGCAACTACCAGGGGGACATCACGCCGGAGCAGGTGGTGCGGACGGTGGCGGACGGGCTCGCCATCGCCGCGGAGGCGGGCGTCGCCATCACCGACCTGTCGCTGGCCGACACCATGGGCTGGGCGACGCCGATCCGGATCGAGCGCGGCATCGGCGCGGTGCGGGAGCGCTGGCCGCACCTGCGCATCGGCCTGCACCTGCACGACACGCGGGGCCTTGCCGTCGCCAACGCCCATGCCGGCCTCAGGCTCGGCGTGACGAAGTTCGACAGCACGGTCGGCGGCCTCGGCGGCTGCCCCTTCGCCGGGCAGAAGGGTGCCGCGGGCAATATCTGCACCGAGGAATTGGTCCTGCTCTGCGAGGAGATGGGCATCTCGACCGGCATCGACCTCGACGCGCTGATCGAGGTCGGCCGCATGGCCGAGCGCATCGTCGGCCACCAGCTTCCCTCCGAGCTCATCCGCGCCGGCAGCCTCGACGCCTTCCGCCGGAAGGCCGCATGAGCGAACCCCGCCGCGCCATCGACGGGCCGCAGCCGCTGAAAGGTCTGCGCGTCCTCGAGTTCAGCCATACCATCATGGGCCCCTGCGCCGGGCTGCTGCTGGCCGATCTCGGCGCCGAGGTGGTGAAGGTGGAGCCGGCGCCGATGGGCGACCATACCCGCCGGCTGCCGGGCTTCGCCGCCGGCTTCTTCGCCACCTTCAACCGCAACAAGCGCAGCCTGGCGCTGGACCTGAAGCGGCCGGAGGGGCAGGCGGCGGCGCATCGCCTCGCCGCGCAGGCCGATATCGTGCTGGAGAATTACGGCCCGGGGACCATGGAGCGGCTCGGCTGCGGCTGGGAGCAGCTTCGCGCCGTCAACCCACGGCTGGTCTACCTCGCGCTGAAGGGCTTCCTCGCCGGGCCCTATGAGCACCGGCCGGCGCTGGACGAGGTGGTGCAGTTCCAGTCCGGCCTCGCCTACATGACCGGGCCGCCCGGCCGGCCGCTGCGCGCCGGCGCCTCGATCATCGACATCCTCGGCGCCGTCTTCGGCGTCACCGCGACGCTCGCGGCGCTGCGGGAGCGGGATGCGACAGGGCAGGGGCAGCGGGTCTGCTCCTCGCTCTTCGAGAGCGCGGTCTTCCTGATGGGCAGCCACATGGCCGGCACCGCCGCGACCGGCGAGCCGCCGCCGCCCATGCCGGCGCGGCGCGGCGCCTGGGGCATCTACGACACCTTCCAGACCGCCGACGGCCAGCTCTTCATCGGCGTCACCAGCGACCAGCAATGGGCGCGCTTCACCAGGGCCTTCCGGCTGCCGGCGCTGGCCGAGGACCCGCGCCTGGCCACCAATGCCCAGCGCGCGAAGGAGCGGTCCTGGCTGATCCCAGCCCTGCAGGAGGTGGTCGAGACCATGCCGCAGGCCGAGGTCGAGCGGCTCTGCGAGGGCGCCGGCATCTCCTGGGCGCCGGTCGGCAAGCCGGCCGACCTGTTCCACGACGCCCACCTGCTGGCCGGGGACGGGCTGCTGCAGACCGCCATCTCGGCGCTCGGCGGCGGCGCCAGGGTCGGGCTGCCGGCCCTGCCGCTGGAATTCGGCGAGGACCGCGCCCGCGTCCGGCTGCGCCGCCAGCCGCCGCGCATGGGCGAGCACAATGCCGAGGTGCTGGCCGAGGCCGGCTATGGCGCGGCGGAGATCACCGCCCTCTCGGCCAGCGGCGTGGTGGTCGCGGCGGAGCCGCCGATCACGGCCTGACGGCCGGCCCGTGCCGCGCCGGGGGCCGGCCGCGTCAGCCCGGCCCGGCCGCGTCGTCCAACGCCGTGCCGGACCAGCCGCCGAGCCGGAGCATCAGCGCCGGCAGGGCCGCGGCCGGATCGGGGATGCGGCGCGGCGCGACCTCGGCCATGGGCTGCGCGCCCAGCACCTGCCGGATCAGCATCTCGCCGAGGCCGCGCTGCCGGTAGCCGGCATCCTCGGTCGCCACCACCTCCCGCCCCGCCGCCCCCGGCAGGCCGCAGGCCGCGGCGATGACGGCATTGCCGGCGATGGCGCCGAACAGGATGACGGCGCGGAACTCGACCGCCTGGGACAGCGTGGCGACGGCGCCGCGATCCGGCGCGCCGTGCCGCCCCGCCTGCTCCGCCGCCAGGCCGAGCAGATGGGCGACGAAGGCGCCGCGGTCCGCCTCGCCGAGCCGGCGGATGCGCAGCCAGGGCACGGGGGACTGCCGGGCGATGACGTAGAGCCGCGGCGGCGGCCCGCGCCGCGGGCGAGGCGGCAGTTCGGGATCGGTCGGACGGTGGTTTGCCATGCGCTTGCCCCGTGCAACCCCGGCAGATCATTGCCGAAGGCGCTCATGGCTCGATCAATGGCACGTGTGGTCGGCTCGCGATGTGCGCCAGCGCACAGCATCGATGACCAGAGTCTGAATCGAAGGATGTCCAGGCCGGCCCGCGGGTGCTGCGCCGGGCAATGGCCGCGCGGCGCGCTGTCCGGCGCAGGGCCCCGGATCGGCCCGCGGCCGTCAGGCTATTGCGGCGGCAACCGCAGCGCGCCGTCGAGCCGGATGGTCTCGCCGTTCAGCATCGGATTGGCCGCGATCGCGAGGACCAGCCGGGCGAAATCCGCGCCCGCGCCGAGCCGCTGCGGGAAGAGCGGCAGCCTGAGCAGCGCCTCGCGCGCCGGGTCCGGCAGGCCCGCCAGCATCGGCGTCTCCATCAGCCCCGGCGCGATGGTCATCACCCGGATGCCGGTCCGCGCCAGCTCGCGCGCCGCGGGCAGCGTCAGGCCGACCACGCCCGCCTTGCTCGAGGCATAGGCGCATTGCCCGAACTGCCCCTCATAGGCGGCGATCGAGGCGGTGTTGACGATCAGCCCGCGCTCGCCCTCCGGCCCCGCCGGCTCCGTCGCCTGCATGCGCGCCGCGGCGAGGCGCATGACGTTGAAGGTGCCGACGAGGTTGACGCGCAGGACCTTCTCGAAGAGCGCGAGGTCGTGCGGCCCGTCGCGGCCGACCACGCGGGCGGGCGGGGCAATGCCGGCGCAGGAGACCGCGAGGCGGAGAGGCCCGAGCGCCGCCGCGGCATCGAGTGCCGCCGCCACTGCCGCCGGATCGGCGACGTCGCCCGCGGCCGCCACGCCGCCGACCCGCGCCGCGACCTCCGCCGCCGCATCCGCCCGCAGGTCGAAGACCACGACCCTGGCGCCGGCCGCGGCCAGCGCCTCCGCCGTCGCCGCGCCGAGGCCCGAGCCGCCGCCCGTCACCAGCGCCGCGATGCCCTGCAGGTCCATGCCGCATCCCCCTCCGTCGCATTGCGGCGGGGACCCTCCGACCAAAGCCCGGTCGGGTCAATCCGCGCGGGCGCTATCCCGCGTAGTCGAAGACCACGCAGGAGACGGCGAAGGAGAGGACGCGCCGGTCCGTGCTCTCGCCATCCTCGGCCGGGCTGCCGCCGGTCAGGCTCTCCAGCCGCACCAGCCGCACCGGCCGCGGCCCTTCGGCGGGCCGGAGGCGCAGGGTGAAGCCGCCATAGCCGTCGGCGCTCACCTCGGCCTCGGCCGGCGCATCGTCCAGCATCGCGGAGAGCGCCGGGGCCTCGACGTTGTAGAGATGGCAGACCTGCAGGGTGACGGCGGCCAGCGGCCGCTCCGGCGCCGGGTTCAGCAGCAGGCCGCGCAGGCTCATCCAGCGGAAGGAGCCGCTCGGATAGGACTCCTCGGTGTGCCAGCCGGCACCGAAGAGCCCGTCCTCCGGCAGGACCGTCAGTTGCGGCGCGGTCCGGTCGAAGACCGGCTGGCCGGCATGCGCCGGCGCGCCGGTCGCCAGCAGGCTGCGCAGCGCCTCCGGCTCCGATCCGGGGGCCGCGGCCAGGCGGTCCAGCAGCAGCGTGGCCGCGGCGGCGATGAAGGCGTCGATCCGTTCCTGCTGGATGTCGAGCTGCCGGCGCAGCGTCGCCTGCAGGCTCTGCTGCTGCGCGAGCGCCTCCTCCTCGAGCTGCCGCAGGCGGCTCTCGAGCTCGGCGAGGCGCCGCTCGGCCTCGCCCGCCCCGGCGCGCGTCCAGCCGAAGCTGGCGATCGGCGCATCCCGGCCGATCAGGTAGAGCTCGACCGACAGGCCCGTGTCCTGCAGGTCGGCGGGACGGATCGGCAGGGAGAAGCGGAAGGCGCAGCCGCCCTCCGGCAGGCCGACCGGCGGTTCGGCGGTCACCATGCGCGCGGCGCTGCCGTTGATGCGTGCGAAGAGGACCGGCTCGAGCAGGCCGTTGCGGGCTTCCCGCCCGGTGCCGCGCAGCACGCCGTGCTCGAGGCGCAGGTCCTCCACCTGCACCTCGGGCGCGCCGAGCAGCGTCAGCGCGGATTGCGGGGTGTCGATCGTCCAGGGCGCGGCGAGGTCGGGACCGTCGAGTTCGGTCGAGAGGCGCAGTTCGGCCGGCAGCGGCACGCAGGGCAGGCGCGTGACCGGCACCTCGATCGACATCCCCTCGGTCACCGCCCGCGGCAGCACGAGCCGGCCGACCTCGATGCCCCGGCAGTGCAGGAGGAGGGTCCGACCGCGCTCGAGATTGCGGATGGCGCGGAGGCACAGGCCATCCTGGCCAAGTCCGATCGCCAGAAACGGGAAATGTCCAGCTACAATGCCATCCATGGAAGATCCGGCTACCATGCCGCAGCGCGGCATTCAAGCCGATCCAATTGCTGGACATAAACCATCGCGCGCATTAGTCGCGGAATGCAGCAAGCGACTGGGGTGGCTCGCCGGGTGATGACGGATGCGCGCAGCGGCCTGACCGCGTGGACGCCCTTGCCGCCCGAACGGAACGGCATCGCCGACTATGCCCATGTCCTGCTCGGCGGACTTGCGGCGCACTACGATTGCCGCGCGGCCTGCGAGGACTGGCTGGCCAGCGCGCCCGCGGGCGTCGCCGTGGTCGATGCGGCGCTGGCGCATCGCGACGCCGGCCCGCGCGTGCTGCACCAGATCGGCAATAACCCGGGCCATGGCTTCGTGTTGCATGCGCTGCGGCGCGTGCCGGGCGTCGTCACCCTGCACGATCCCGGGCTGCTCTACCTCTACGAGACGGCGGGCGAGGATGCGGGCTCCATCCGCGCCGGCATGGCGGCCGCGCTGCCCGGCCTCGCGCAGGTCTATGGCCGGCACCACCGCGAGCAGGGCCTGCAGACCGTGGCCAACCACCTGCTCTTCGACCTCGCCGGCGAGACGCTGGCGCGGTCGCGCGCGGTCATCGTGCATTCGCGCTATGCACTGAACCGCCTGCGGCTTGTGCATGGGCCCGCCGCGACGGCGCATGTGGCCGTCATCCCGCATTTCCTCCCGCCTGGCAGGATGCCGGAGCGCGCCGCGGCGCGCGCGCGGCTCGGCATCGGCGCCGACGAGTTCCTCGTGCTCACCGCCGGCTTCGCCACCCGCGCCAAGCGCTTCGACTGGCTCATCCAGGCCCTCGACATGGCGATGGCCGCCGGGGCGGAGGCCCGCTGGATCCATGCCGGCGCCGAGCGCGCCGAGGAGTTCGCCCTGAGCCGGGCGATCGCCGCCCGTCCTGGGCTCGCCGGGCGCGCGAGGGTGACGGGCTATCTCGACGAGGCCAGGCTGGACGACCACGTCGCCGCCGCCGACGTGCTGGTCAACCTCCGCTTCCCCTCGAGCGGCGAGAGTTCCGGCTCGCTCGCCCGCGCCTTCGCCGCCGGGACCTGCTGCATCGTCTCCGACACCGCCGCCTATGCCGAGATCCCGCGCGACACCGTGGTGCAGGTCCCGCTGACCGACAGCGTCCCGCTGCTGGCGCGCACGCTGCACGCCCTGGCGCATGACCCGGCGCGCGCCCGGGCGATCGGCGAGCGGGGGCGCCGCTATGCCCTGGCGGAGATGGCGCTGCCCGGCGTCGCGGCGCGCTACCGCGCGGTCATCGAGGACTCGCTGGACCGTCCGGTCGCCGCGCCGGCCCCGGCCGGCCCGCCGCCGCTCCTGGTGCTGGAGGCCGGGCCGCGGTTGCAGGCCGGCACGGTCGCGCGCGCGCTGGCCGGCCGGCAGGGGCCCTGCCGCCTGCTGCTGGCCCTGCCGGACCTCGCGGCCCTCGCCCGCCTCACGCTCGACCGCCCGCGCCTGCTGGCGGAGGTGCTGCCGCTCGGGGCCCGGCTGCGGGCGACCCGCGTGCAGCAGGCGCCGCGGCCCGGACTGCTCCTCGACCTCGAACTGGGATGGCCGGCATGACCGCCGCCGCGGTGCTCGGCACGCTGCTGCAGGAGGCATTGCCGGAGACGCCCGTCCTCGACCTCGGCCTGCCCGCCGGCCGCATCTTCCCCTGGTGGCCCGGGGCGCGCTGCGGCGTCGCCGATGCCGAGGCGCTGCCGCCGGCCGAGGCGGCGCTGCTGCGGCGCTTCCGCCTGGGCGGCGCGGGCCTCGGGGTGCTCGGGCTGGACGGCACGGCCGGGCTGGACCAGGCGGCAGGGGCGTTCCGGCTGCTGGTCCTGGATGGCCTGCCGCGGCGCCTCCCCGCCGCGCTGGAGGCGGGCGACATCATGGTGCTGCAGCGCGGCGGCAGCGAAGGCCAGGCGCCGCTGCCGGGGCCGGAGCGGGGGCGCATCATGCTGCTCGGCGGCAGCACCGGCCGGATCGAGCGCTGGGACCTGCTGGTGCCGCGCGACGCGGTCGGCGCGCTGTTCGACCGGCTGCATGTCGCGGCGCATCGCCTGGCCGCCAGGCTGGGCGGCCATGCGCGCTGGCAGGTGGGCGGGCGCGTCGCCCAGCGGCAACTCGCCAGCCTCGGCATCCTGGCGACGGGGCCGGAGCGCATGCCGCCGCTCGTCCTGCCGGCCAAGGCGCTGTGGCACGACCTGCCCGGCCTCCTGCAGGGCGATGCCTTGCCGCTCGGCAGCGCGCGACAGGCCCGCATCCTGCTCGGCGCGCTGCCGGACCTGCCGTCCCGCCTGGGCCTGAAGCTGGGCGGCGCCGATCCGGCGCAGCCGCCGGCGCTCTTCCTCGACGGCCTGCCGCTCGCCACGCGGTCCGCGACGGAGGAGGGCGTGCTGGTGCTGGAGGCACTGGCGCGGTTCCGCCCGGACCGGGCCGGCGTGGTCGGCCTCGCCCTGCCGGCGGCCGCGCCGCCGGGCCTCGCCATCCTCGGCCTGGAGGTGGCGCCATGACGCGCGCGCCGCGCCTGCTGATCGTCTCCCCGGCGCCGTCGCATCCGGCGGACCAGGGCAATTCGGCCCGCATCCAGGTGATGGGCGCGGCGCTGATGGCCCGCGGCATCGCCTGCGACTTCCTCTACTACGCGACCGAGGGCTGCGCGCCGGCGCAGCGCGAGGCCATGGCCGGCTTCTGGCACGCGCTGCATGTCATGCCGCCGGTGCCGACGGGACGGATGGGCTTCCCCGGCGTCTGGGCACTGGATGACTGGTGCGACGAGAGCCTCTGCGAGCAGGTGGCGGCGCTGCACCGCCGCGCCGGCTACGACGCGGTGCTGGTGAACTATGTCTGGATGTCGCGGGTGCTGGAGGCGGTGCCGGGCACCTTCCGCCTGATCGACACCCATGACCTGTTCGGCGACCGCCATCTCGTGGCCCGCGCCGCGGGCATCGATCCCTCCTGGTTCTTCACCACGGTGGCCGAGGAGGGGCGTGGCCTCGCCCGCGCCGACCTCGTCCTGGCGATCCAGTCCGAGGAGGCGGAGATCCTCCGCAGCCGCGGCCCGGCGCCGGTCATGACGCTCGGCCACATGCCGCCGCTGCGCTTTCTCGAGCCGCGGGCTGCCGGCGCGGTGCGGGCGCCCTTCGGCTATTTCGGCAGCGCCAATCCCTGGAACCTCGCCTCCGTCCGCGCGCTCGACGCCCTGCTGACGGGGGAGGCGGACCTGCCCTGGCTCCTGGCCGGCCGCATCCTGCAGCGGCGCGACCTGGTGCTGCACAGCGCGCCGCAGCGGCTGCCGCAGGTGCCGGAGCCGGACACCTTCTACGACGCGGTGGACTGCGTGCTGAACCCGATGGTCCCGGCCACCGGCCTCAAGATCAAGACCGTCGAGGCGCTGGCCTTCGGCCGGCCCGTGCTCGGCACCCGCCATGCCTTCACCGGCCTGCCGGCCGAGCATCCCGGCCATTGCGCCACTGGCGCGGAGGAGATGGTCGGGCTGATGCGGGAGTGGCGGCGGAGCGCGGCCTTCCGGGCGGACCTGGCCGAGGCCTCGCGGCTGATGGCCATCCGCTACGCGGCCGACCTCGCGGCGCAGCAGGACGCGCTGGCGGAGCGGCTGCGGGCGGCGGTCTGACCGGCAGGATGGGGCTGCCATCGGGCCGGGGCACCCCCCATTGCCCAGGGCCCGCCCCGGCGCCAGAGTGCGCCCCCGTGACGCCCGGCCGCGCAGCCGGGCCGGAGGAGACAGTCGATGGCCTATCCGAACGTCCAGTTGCACATCAATGGCGAGTGGCGCCCTGCCCGTTCCGGCCGCACCCTGCCGGTCATCAATCCGGCGACGGAGGAGGTGATCGGCACCTGCGCCCATGCCGGCAAGGAGGACCTGGACGAGGCGCTGGAGGCCGCGGCGAAGGGCTTCGCCGCCTGGAAGAAGGTCTCGGCCTTCGACCGGTCCAAGCTGATGCGCAAGGCGGCCGATATCCTGCGCAGCCGGGCCGACGCGATCGCGGAGATGATGACGCTGGAGCAGGGCAAGCCGCTGCCCGAGGCGAAGATGGAGACGCTGGCCGGCGCCGACATCATCGACTGGTTCGCCGAGGAAGCCCGCCGCGCCTATGGCCGCGTCATCCCCGCTCGCGCCGAGGGCGTCTACCAGCTCGTGGTGAAGGAGCCGGTCGGGCCGGTCGCCGCCTTCACGCCCTGGAACTTCCCGATCAACCAGGTCGTGCGCAAGCTCTCCGGCGCCGTCGCCGCCGGCTGCTCGATCATCGTCAAGGCGCCGGAGGACACCCCGGCCTCGCCGGCCGAGCTGATCCGCTGCTTCATCGATGCCGGCCTGCCCGCGGGCGTCTGCAACCTGGTCTACGGCAACCCGGCCGAGATCAGCGAGTACCTGATCCCGCATCCCGTCATCCGGAAGGTGACCTTCACCGGCTCGACCCCCGTCGGCAAGCAGCTCGCGGCGCTGGCCGGCCAGCACATGAAGCGCGTGACGATGGAGCTCGGCGGCCATGCGCCGGCGATCGTCTTCGATGATGCCGATCTCGACCTCGCGGCGAAGACGCTCGCGGCGGCGAAGTTCCGCAATGCCGGCCAGGTCTGCGTCTCTCCGACGCGCTTCCTGGTGCAGGAGAGCCTCTACGAGCCCTTCGTCGAGAAGTTCGTCGCCTATGCCAAGGGCGTGAAGGTCGGCAATGGCCTGGAGCAGGGGACCCAGATGGGCCCGCTGGTGCATGACCGCCGCATCCCCTGGGTGGACGGGCTGATGGCCGATGCCCGGCAGAAGGGTGCGGATGTCCGCGCCGGCGGCGAGCGCATCGGCAACAAGGGCTATTTCTACCAGCCGACCGTGCTGACCAATGTCGGCAAGGACGCGCGCATGATGAACGAGGAGCCCTTCGCCCCTGTCGCCATGATCGCGCCCTTCCGCGACTTCGACGAGGTGGTCGAGGAGGCGAACCGCCTGCCCTACGGCCTCGCCAGCTATGCCTTCACCCGCAGCGCCAAGACCGCCAATGCCATCGCGTCCAAGGTCGAGAGCGGGATGATGACGATCAATCACCTCGGCCTCGCTTTGCCCGAGGTGCCCTTCGGCGGCATCAAGGACAGCGGCTATGGCTCGGAGGGCGGGTCCGAGGCGATCGAGGCCTACCTGAACACCAAGTTCGTCAGCCAGGCCGGGCTCTGACGATGCCGCAGGGGGCGCTGCCCCCTGCACCCCCGCCGGGGGGTCGAGCGACCCCCCGGACCCCGGCCTGAGTCAGCGCAGCGCCGTGTTCAGCAGCAGCGCCAGGCGGGCGCCGGCGAGCGCGACCTGGGATTGCGCCACCGCCTCCGCGCGCTGCAGGTAGGCCATGTCGAGCTGGAAGTTCTGGCCCTCCGCCTGCACCGGCGGCGCATAAACGACGCTCCGGGCCAGCGCATTGCTCTCCTGCGCCCAGGCGGCCGGGTCCGTCTTCGCCGCCGCCGGAGCGGGGGCGGCCGGCAGGGCCTTCGCCTTGGCGAGCACGGCATCCATCGACAGGTTCTGCCCCAGGATGTCGTCCCAGACCGCATGCAGGTTGTGGCCGCAGGAGGTGGTGCAGACATGCACCGAATTGCCGCCCCTGTCGCCGTCCGGCATCTCCGCCGTCACCCGCTCGGCCGCATGCAGGGGCTGGTGGATGTCGCCGACGAGGTGCAGCAGCCAGACCAGCGAATAGGACCGCGCATCGGCCGTCCGGTCCGCCGTCGCCAGCACGCCGCGCATCGCCACGATCATGGCCTGCGCATTGGCCTTCGGCGGCGGGTTCACCCGCTTTCCGTCCGGCGAGAAGGCGATGTCCACATAGTGCCATTCCCGGTGCTCCTGCCGGTCGGCATAGCCGGTGATGCGCATGGCGGCGGGGGCGTTCGGGTCCTCGCTGGCGGCGATGTAGCCGTGCCGGCCCTTGATGTCGTCCGGCCAGGTCGCGGCATGCACGAAGGCGGCGCGGGCGCGGTCCGCCGGCGCGACGTTCGCCACCCAGGACGCATAGTCCGGATTGCGGCGGAGCAGCGCATCCGCCTTGCTGCGGGCCGCGGGGGTGAGCCGGTCATAGGCCACCGCCGCCACCATCATGTGCCCGGTGCCGTCCCAGGCCAGGGCGGGGGCGGGCAGGGCGGTCAGCAGCGCGAGGAACCAGGCGCGGCGCATCGGAAACCTCCCAGGGTCGTGTCCCGGCAGGCCCATGCTGACGCATGGGCGCCGGGACGCGATATGACCTGGCGCACGCCGCGTGCGGCGGAGGTCAGCCGCCGCCGATGTCGAAGCCGATGCGCGGCCGCTGCGCCATCGGGCCCTGCTGCTTCAGGCTGGCGCGCAGCGCCTCGTACTCCCGCTCCATGTCGGGCGTGACGCTGGCCCGCGTGTCGCGCAGCGCCTGCTCGAAGGCCTCGCGCCCGACCGTCGCGCTCTCGAGGTCCTGCCGCAGCGCCGAGAGGCCGGCGCGCCGCACCACGTCGCCGAGGTCGGCGCCGGTATAGCCCTGGGTGCGGCCGGCGATCGGCGCCAGGTCCACATCCTCGGCCAGCGGCATGCCCTTGGTCTGGATACGGAGGATCTGCAGCCGCCCGGCCTCGTCCGGCACCGGCACATAGACCAGCTCGTCGAAGCGGCCCGGCCGCAGCAGCGCCGGGTCGAGCAGGTTCGGCCGGTTGGTCGCGCCCATGACGACCACGCCCTGCAGCTCCTCGAGCCCGTCCATCTCGGCGAGGATGGTGTTCACCACGCGCTCGGTCACCGCCGGCTCGCCGAGCCCGCCGCCGCGGGCCGGGACCAGGCTGTCGATCTCGTCGATGAAGATCACGGTCGGCGCCACCTGCCGGGCGCGGGCGAAGAGCCGGCTGACCTGCTGCTCGCTCTCGCCATACCACTTGGACAGCAGGTCCGACGACTTGGTGGCGATGAAATTGGCATTCGCCTCCCGCGCCACGGCCTTGGCCATCAGGGTCTTGCCGGTGCCCGGTGGGCCGAACAGCAGGAACCCCTTGGCCGGGCGGATGCCGAGGCGGCGGAAGGCATCGGGGTGCCTGAGCGGCAGCTCGATCCCCTCGCGCAGTTGCTCCCGCGCCGTGCTGACGCCGCCGATATCCTCCCAGGTCACGTTCGGCACCTGGATCATGATCTCGCGCAGCGCCGAGGGCTGGATGCGCTTCAGCGCATTGTCGAAATCGGCGCGGGTGACGCGCAGCTCCTCCAGCACCTCGGGCGGGATGCCCTCGCGCAGGTTGATGCGTGGCAGCATGCGGCGGACCGCGTCGATCGCCGCCTCCCGCGCCAGGGCCGAGATGTCGGCGCCGACGAAGCCATAGGTGGTGCGCGCCAGCGCATCGAGGTCCACGTCGTCCGAAAGCGGCATGCCGCGGGTATGGATCGCCAGCACCTCCCGCCGCCCGTCCTGGTCGGGCACGCCGATCACGATCTCCCGGTCGAAGCGGCCGGGGCGGCGCAGCGCCTCGTCCAGCGCATCGACGCGGTTGGTGGCGGCGATCACCACCACGTTCTGCCGCGGCTCCAGCCCGTCCATGAGCGTGAGGAGCTGCGCGACGATGCGGCGCTCGGTCTCGCCGCGCGCCTCGCTGCGCTTGGGCGCGATGCTGTCGATCTCGTCGATGAAGATGATGGAGGGGGCGCGTCGCCCTGCCTCCTGGAAGATGTCGCGCAGCCGCTGCTCGCTCTCGCCGTAATGGCTGCCCATGATCTCCGGGCCGGCGATGGAGAAGAAGCTTGCTTCCGACTCGTTCGCCACCGCCTTGGCCAGCAGCGTCTTGCCGGTGCCGGGCGGACCGTGGAGGATGACACCCTTCGGCGGGTCGATGCCGAGGCGCTGGAACAGCTCTGGGTGGCGCAGCGGCAGCTCCACCATCTCCCGCACCTGGTCCACCGCATTGCCGAGGCCGCCGATATCGTCATAAGTGACGTCGGCGCGGCGCGTCTCCTTCGCCTCGACGAATTCGGGCAGCAGCTCGATTTCCGTCTCCGGCCCGACGCGCACGATGCCGCGCGGGGTGGTGCCGACCACGCTCAGCCGGATTTCCTGCAGCGCATAGGCCTGCTGCCCCAGGAGCTGGCGCACCACCTCCTCCGGCACCCCCTCGGCACCCGGGCGCCGCTGGTAGACCGAGGTCGAGACGATATCCCCCGCCGCCAGCGGCCGGCCGAGGAAGGTGCGCCGCAACGCCTCGGAGGAGCCGGAGAGGCGAAGATTCTTCTGCGCCGGCGCGAGGGTGACGCGGATGGCCGGCCGCGCCTCGGACCGCGTCACGGCGACCCGCTCGCCGGCCGTGACCCCGGCATTGGCGCGCTGCAACCCGTCGAGGCGGATGATCTCGAGATCCTCGTCCTCCGGCGTCGGCGGCATCGCCAGCGCCGCGGTGTGGCGCTTGCCCGCGACCTCGATGGCATCGCCGCTGCGTATGCCGAGGGCCTGGAAGGCCTTGCGGCTAATGCGCGCGACGCCCTTGCCGACATCCTCCGCCCGCGCATTGGCGACCTGGAGTTGGACGCCCTTCGTCTCCGCCTCGGCCATGATGGTGTCTCCTCTGTCGCGCCCGCTCGCCGAGGCAACAGGGCGGGTCGATGGCGGTTCCCGGCCGCACGCGCAGGTGGGGCGACGATGGCTCGGGCGGGCCGGTCCGGGCCTGCGTGCCGCCTGGCCGCAATCGGCGAAGGCCGCCCCGACCGGCGGGGCTCAGCCCTCGACGCCGGCGGCGTCGAAGGCGCGCCGCGCCTCCGGCCCGCCGAGCCAGCGCAGCAGGTCGGCGCCGCCACTGCCGGGCAGCGCGGCCGCGCCATAGGCGGTGGTGTTCTGCAGCCCGGGCGGCAGCGGGCCGAGGAAGTGCAGGGCGGGGACCAGCCTGATCTCGGTGATGGCGCCGAAGCCGATCTCCCGACCGGTGCCGTGCAGCAGGTGCTCCATCACCTCCGCGCCCGTGGCGTAGCGCTTCGCTTTGGGCGCGACCTCGGCGGCCAGCCCCAGCCGCTCGAAGAGCCTTTCCATGTACAGGCCGGTCGAGGCGCGGTTGAAGACCACCGCATCGGCCTGCCGCACCGCCTCCCGCAGCGAGGCTTCGTCGCGGATCGCCGGCGCCGGCGCGTTGGGCCGCACCGCGATGCCGACGCCGACGCGCCCGATCGGCACCGCCGGCCCGGCGAGGCGCGGCGCCAGGTCCTCCAGCAGCGCCGCGGGCGCGACCAGCAGGTCCGGCGCCTCGCCGGCGAGAATCCGCTCGCGCAGTCTTGGCGCGGTCGCATAGGCGATGCGCACGGCCTGGCCGGTCGCGGCACGGAAGCCGGCGACCGCCGCCTCCAGCCCGGGCTCGACCGCGCCGGCGCTCAGCACGCGGATCTCGGCGGCGAGGGCTGGGCGGGCGGCGAGGGCCAGCGCCAGGGCCGGCAGGCAGCGTCGGTGCATGCGTGCGCTCCTTCAGGCCGGCGGCGCGATCCAGTTGTGCAGCGCGAGGCCGCCATCCACCACGACAGTGGTGCCGGTGACATAGGCCGAGAAGCGCTCGGCCAGCAGCCCGACCGCGGCGCGCGCCACGTCCTCCGGCGCGCCGAGCCGCCCGAGCGCGATCCTCGCCGCCAATTCCGGATTGGCCTGGAAGCCGCCGCCCGCGATGGCGCCCGGCGCGATGGCATTCACCCGGATGCCGTGCGGCCCGAGCGCCCGCGCGAGCTCCTTCATCACCATGGTCAGCCCGGCCTTGCTGGCGCTGTAATGCGGCAGGTTGCGCGGGCTCTCGGCATGCAGCGAGGTGACGAGGACGATCCGCCCGCGCGGTCCCGCCGTCGCGGTGTCGCGCATGTGCCGCCCGGCGAGCTGGCCGAGCGTGAACCCGGCCTCGAGATTCACCGCGACCATCCGCCGCCAGGCCTCCGGCGTGACCTCCAGCGCCGTCTCGGTCTCGTGCCTCCGGGGGCTGGCGCAATGGACGAGGATGCTGAGGCGGCCGAGTGATCCGAGCGCCGCGGTGAAGAGCGTCTCCGCCGCGCCCGGCGCCGCGAGGTCCGTCGCGATGAATCGCGCGTCGCGCCCGGCATGCCGCAGCGCCGCGGCCACCGCCTCGCCCTGGTCGGCATTGACATCGGCCAGCACCACGCGCGCGCCTTCCGCCGCCAGCGCCTCGGCCACCGCGCGCCCGATCCCGTTGGCGGCCCCGGTCACCAGCGCGGTGTCGCCCGCCAGCAGCGCATCCGTCATTGCATCCTCCCGCATTCCTTGCCTGCCTGATTGGCCCGGCGCGCCGGCTGCGGCAAGCTCAGGGCGATGACGCTGCCCCGCCGCGCCCTGCCGCTGCTCCTGCTGCCCCTCGCCGCCGCGGCCGAGGACCGCCTGCGCGCCGTGGAGGCCGGGACGCCGGAGGCCGAGGCGCTGGTCGCGCGGCTGCGCGCCGGCGGCCTGGTGCTGTTCTTCCGCCATGCCGATACGCGCGGCGAGCCTTGCGACCGCAGCTTCCGCATCGGCGACCGCGCCGGCCAGCGCAACCTGGCGCCGGAGGGCCGCGCCCAGGCCGTCCGCATCGGCGCCCGCATCGCCGAGCTTGGCATTCCCATCGAGGTCCCGGTCCTCGCCGGCCCGGTCTTCCGGGCGCGCGACACCGCCGAGCTTGCCTTCGGCACGGCGCGCGTAACGGTCACGGACGGGCTGCTGGCGGACGATTATGCCGGCGGGCGCCTGGACTGGGTGCTGTCCGAGCATCGCCGGCTGCTCGGCGCCCCCGTGCCGGCCGGCAGCAACCGCGTCCTGGTCGGCCATCGTACGCCCGCCATCCTGGTCGCGGGCGAGGCCGTCGCCGGCCGCGCCTTCCCCGAAGGCGCCGCGCTGGTCGTCGCGCCGGGCGGGGACCGTTTCGCGCTGCTCGGCATCCTCGCCCTCGCCCCGCTGCCGGAGGGCGGCTTCCACGATTGCCGGTAGCTTTCGGGCAACCGGCCCCGGCTTCCTTGCCGCCTCCGCGACGGGGAACACGGCATGGGTGCGCAGCCCTCCATCGGCTGCATCGACGATGTCCGGCATGGCTGGGTCCAGGGCTGGGCGCGGGAGGGCGGGCGCGATGGGCCGGCGCGCCTCCTCGCCCGGCATCCGGGCGCGGCGCCGGTCGAGGTGCTGGCGGATGGCTACCGGCCCGACCTCGCCGCGGCCGGCCTCGGCGAGGGCCGCCACGCCTTCCGCTTCCGCCTGGACACGCCCGGCTTCGACCCGGCGCGGCTCGAGCTGCGCTTCGCCGACGGCACGCCGGTGCGGCCGAGCGCGGCCTGCCTCGCCGCCTGGCAGGAGAGCCACGCTGCCCCTGCGCCCGCCGATCTCGAGGCGCTGCTGGAAAGCCCGGTGACGCGCGTGCTGCACTGGGAGATGACGCGCCAGTGCAACCTGCGCTGCACCTATTGCGCCGTCAGCCAGCCGAACTACCGGGGCGAGGACATGGACCTCGGCGACTTCGACGCGCTGGTTGCGACGCTGCGGGCGCGCCGGGTGCAGACGCTGGTGGTCAACGGCCATGGCGAAACCACCGGCATCCCGGGCTGGCACCACCGCATCCTGGCGCTGGCCGCGGCCGGCTTCCGGCTCGCTATCATCAGCAACTTCGCCCGCCTGCTGCGGGAGGAGGAGCTGGACGCCATGGCCCGCATCGCCAGCATTCAGGTCAGCGTGGACACCCACCGGCCGGAGGTGCTGCGCGCCGTCCGCCGGCGCGTCGACCTCGGCAACATCCTGCTGAACATGAACGGGGTGCGGGCGCGCGCCGAGGCGCTCGGCCTGCCGCAGCCGGTCTTCGCCTGGAGCTGCGTGATGAGCGATAAGGTCGCGCTCGACTTCGCCGACTATCTCCGCTTCGGCATCGCCGCTGGCGTCCGCGCCTTCGATGTCTGCAACCTCTCGCGCTACCCCGACCTGCCCGGCGTCGAGATGCCGGAGCATGCGACGACCCTGCCCGATGCCGAGCTGCTCCGCTTCGCCGATGTGCTGCGGGAGGGCCGGGCGCTGGCGGCGCGGAAGGGCGTGACGCTGACCATCCAGGCCGGGCTGCTGGACACGCTGCGGCTGGAACTGGCGCGGCGCGGCCTGCCGGCGGAGGTCGCGGCATGACGGCCGCGACGCGCTACGCCGCGGCGCCGGATGCGGCGCGCTCCACCCGTGACTGCACGGACCCCTGGTTCTTCGTGTTGTTCAATGCCGACCGCAGCCTCGCGCCCTGCTGCTGGCACCCCGCAGTCGCGACGCTCGCGCCTGGCGAGTCGCTGGATGCCGCGCTGGACGGCGCGGCGATCAGGGAGGTGCGGCGGCAGCTCCTGACCGGCGCGCTCAATGCTCATTGCGCCGACTGCCCGGCGCGCGGCCTGACCGACCCAGCCAGCCTGGCGCGGCGGGTGCATGCGGAGATGGCGGCGTTGCAGGCCGGCTGACGCGCGCCGACCACCGGCGCACCGTGAGGTGCGGAGGTTGTCGAAGGCCGTTCGGTGGCCCGGCCCACCCGACACATGGGGCGCGGTTGCGCCGTCCCCCGCGCGCGGCTCTACTCCGCGCCGGGGGGAAGGGCGCATGGCGGCAGGACGGATCACGCGGCGCGCGGCATTCGCGCTGGGGCTCGCGCCGGCGGCGGCGCGGGCGCAGGGCTTCCCGGACCGGCCGGTGCGCCTGGTCGTGCCCTTCCCGCCGGGCGGGCCGGTGGATACCGCGGCGCGCATCCTGGCCCAGGCCATGGGCCCGCTGCTCGGCCAGCCCATGGTGGTCGAGAACCGCTCGGGCGCCGGCGGCTCGGTCGGCATCGATGCCGTCGCCAAGTCCGCGCCGGACGGGCTGACCCTGGCGCTCGGCTCCACCGGCGCGGTCGCCGTGAACGTCACGCTCATGCCGAGCCTGCCCTACGACCCGCGGCGCGACCTGGCGCCGGTCGGGATGGTGATCGGCGTGCCCTCGCTGCTCGTGGTGCGGCCGGGACTGGCGGTGGGAGACTTCGGCGAGCTGCTCGCCATGGCGCGGCGGCAGCCGGGCCGGCTCACCTTCGGCAGCACCGGCCCGGGCGGGACGCCGCATCTCGCGGCCGAGTTGCTGAAGCTGCGGGCGGGCCTCGACATCACCCATGTCGCCTATCGCGGCGCCGCGCCGACCGTTACCGCACTGCTGACGGAGGAGGTGGACATGGCCTTCCTCGACCTGCCGGTGCTGCTGCCGCATGTGCGGGAAGGAAAGTTCCGCGCCCTCGGCCTGGCCGCCGCCGCCCGCGCCCCGGTGCTGCCGGAGGTCCCGACCATGGCCGAGGCCGGGCAGCCGGGGCTGGAGGTGGAGAACTGGTATGCCCTGATCGCGCCCGCGCGGGTGCCGCCGGAGCGCATCGCCGCCCTCTCCCGCGCGCTGCAGGCAACGCTGGCGCAGCCGGAGACGGCCGAGCGCTACGAGGCCTCGGGCGCGCGCATCATCGGCGGCACTCCGGAGGAGGCGGCGCGCTTCATCGCCGCCGAGACCGAGCGCTGGGGCGAGGTGGTGCGCCGCGCCGATATCCGGCCGGATTGAGGAGGACGCAGGGGATGGACGCGACGCCAGGGATGGAGTTCGTCGGGCAGGTGGAGGCCGAGGTCGCGCCGCCCCTCGGCATAGGCGCGGGGCCGGTGGGCGAGCGGCGGATCGTGCCCATCCTGGGCGGGCGCGTGACCGGCCCGCGCCTCGCCGGCGAGATCCTGCCCGGCGGCGCCGACTACCAGGTCATCCGCGGAGACGGCGTGACGGAGATCGTCGCGCGCTACACGCTGAAGCTGGACGACGGCGCGCTGGTCTATGTGGTCAACCGCGGCATCCGGCACGCGGCGCCGGAGGACATGGCGCGGCTGCTGCGCGGCGAGCCGGTGCCGCCCGAGCGCGTCTATTTCCGCACCACGCCGGTCTTCGAGACCGCCGCGCCGGCGCATGCCTGGCTGCACCGGAGCCTCTTCCTCGGCTTCGGGGAGCGGCAGCCCTCGGCGGTGCTGGTGCGGATCTACGCGGTGTAGCTATTCGATCGCCTTGAAGCCCGTGGCGCGCACCACCTCCGCCCAGCGCGCCGTCTCCTCCCGCATCAGCGCGGCAAAGGCGGTGCGGCCGGCGGGCGAGGGGCGGAAGCCGGCCTCCTGCAGCCGCGCGATCAGCGCCGGGGCGGCCAGGGCGCGGAGCACCGCGGCCTCGGTCGCCTCCAGCACCGGCGCGGGCGTCGCCGCCGGCGCGACGAGGCCAAACCAGGCGCTGAAGCTCAGGCTCGGGCGGCCGAGCTCGGCCATGGTCGGCACGTCAGGCAGCACCGGCGAGCGGACCGGGCCGGTGACCGCCAGCGCCTTCAGCCGCCCCGCCTTCACATGCGGCGCGGCCACCGCGACGGAGCCGAACATCCCCTGCACGGTGCCGTTCAGCACCGCGCCCACCGCATCGCCCGTCGAGCGGAAATGCACCGGCTCCACCGCCAGCCCGGCCGCGGCGCCGAGCATCGCCGCGCCGAAATGCCCCGGGGTGCCGGCGCCGAAGGTGCCCATGGTGAGCTGCGCCTGGCCCTTGCCCCAGCGGATATAGCCGTCCAGGTCGTCAGCCGGCACGCTAGCGGGCACGACGAAGGCGAAATCGGCCGAGGCGAGCTGCGCCACGGCGGCGAAGTCCTTGGCCGGGTCGTAGGGCAGCCGCGCATAGGTGCTGGGCGCCATCGCAAGCTGCCCGACCTCGCCGAGCAGCAGGGTGGAGCCGTCGGCCGGGGCGGTCCTCGCCACTTCCTGCGCCGCGATCAGCCCGCCCGCGCCCGGCCGGTTGTCCACCACCACGCCGGCCGGCAGCGCCTCCTTCAGCGCATCGGCGACCAGGCGCGCCAGCAGGTCCGGCCCGCTGCCGGCGGCGAAGCCGAGGAGGATGCGCAGCGGCCGGTCGGGCAGCGCGCCACGGGCGAGGCCGGGCAGCAGGATGGCGCCGGCCAGGGCGGCGCGGCGCCCGATGATGGGCGAGGTCATGGATGAGTTCCCCCAGGAGGCGCGCGGCGCGTCGCGGCCGCTGTTCGTTCTGCCCGCGACCTACCGGAGGGCGCCGGCAGGGTCAACGCGCGTGACGCGCCCCTGGGAAAGGCCGGACCGGTCCGGCCTGCCGCCGGATCGCACGAAGCGCGGCGCCTGGGCGGGTCCACCCAGGCACGCCCTATGCCTTCACCAGCGGGCAGCCCCCCTGGTCCATCGGCCGGAAGGCGTCGGCGCCGCTGATCGTCCCCACGACCTCCAGCAGGTCCCATTCGCCCCTGGACTGGCTGGGCTGCTTGACCCGCAGCAGGTGGACGTCGCGGACCACGCGCCCATCCGGCCGCAGCACGCCGTTCACCGTCATGAAGTCGTTGATCGGCATCTCCCGCATCTTCGCCATGACCGGCGCCGTCGCATCCGTCCCCGCCGCCTGCACCGCCTTCAGGTAGTGCAGCACCGCGCCGTAGGAGCCGGCCTGGAAGGCGGTCGGCGGTCGGCCGTGCAGGGCTCGGAAGCGTTCGGCGAAGGCGCGCGTGCCCTCGTTCTGGTCCCAGTAGTAGCTGGCCGCATAGACCATGCCCTGGCCGGTCTCGAGCCCGATGGAGCGGATATTGGTCAGCGAGCAGTTGAGCGCCGCGGGGACGATGCCGCGCCGGATCAGGCCGAACTCGCCCATCTGCTTGGCGATGTTGATCATATCAGCGCCGCCGGCGCAGATGCCGACCGCCTGCGCGCCGGAGGCCGCGGCACGCACGAGGTAGGAGGAATAGTCGGTCTCCCCCAGCGGCGCGCGCACGCTGCCCGTCACCTCGCCGCCGAGGGATTTCAGGATGGCGGTCGCGTTCGCCTCCAGCGAATGGCCGAAGGCGTAGTCGGAGGTGACGAAGAACCACTTCGTCTTGCCGCCGCGGAACAGCGCGGTCACCGGCCCCTTGGCGGCGGAGTAGTTGTCGTAGACCCAGTGCGCCGTCCAGGGGCCGCAATCCTTGCCCGTCAGGTCGGTGGTGCCGGCCGACATGGGGATGACGATCCTCTGCTTCTCCTTCGATAGCGTCTGTACGGCCAGCGCGACGGCGGAGTTGCCGAGGCCGGTGATGATGTCCACCTTCTCCTGGTCGAACCAGCGGCGGGCGATGCCCATGCCGATATCGGCGCGGTTCAGCAGGTCACCATGGACGAGCTCGACCGGCGCGCCGAGGACCTTGCCGCCGACATCCTCGATCGCCAGCCGGGCCGCGACGACCTCGCCCATGCCCTGCTGGTCGGCGAAGACGCCCGTCATGTCGTTGAGCACGCCGATCTTCACGACGCCGTCGGATACCTGGCCAGCGCCGCCCCCTTGGGCATGGCCGGGCAGGATGCGGAAGAGCGGCAGCGCCGCGGCGGTGCCGAGGAGCCTTCTGCGGGTCATGGATGTCCCTCCGATGCGGGACCTTGGCGCGGACCCGTTGCGGAAATCCTAGGCGGGGCGTGAGGGCGGAGGCAACTCGCGGTGGGCGGCGCCGCCAGGGGTCTTCCGCGCCGACCGCCGGCCTGCGAGGATCGCCGGCCGGGAAGGGAGACGTCCATGCGCATCACCGCGGTCACCGGCCATGTGCTGAGCAGCAAATTCACCTACGGCAACCCGGCAGGGCCGCACGGCACGAACCGGGGCGGCAACCTGCACCTCAAGGACATCGACACGCTGCTGGTGCGGGTCGAGACCGATGCCGGCATCATCGGCTGGGGGGAGGGCTTCGGCTTCAACCTGGTGCGCACGACGCGGCAGGCGCTGACGGAACTGATCGCGCCGGTCTGCATCGGTGAGGACGCGCGCGACATCGGTGGCCTGATGCGGCGGCTGCAGCGGCGCTTCCACAATTTCGGCCGCAACGGCGCGGCGACCTTCGCGCTCTCCGGCATCGACATCGCGCTCTGGGACATCGCGGCCAAGGCGGCGGGCAAGCCGCTGCACGCGCTGCTGGGCGGGGCGAAGCGGGACAGGGTGCCGGCCTATGCCAGCCTGCTGCGCTACGGCGACCCGGCGCTGGTCGCGCGCAACACGGCGGAGGCGATCGCGCGCGGCTACCGGCGGATCAAGCTGCACGAGGTCAGGCTCGACTGCATCCGCGCGGCGCGCGAGGCGGCGCCGGCCGAGGTGCCGCTGATGCTCGACATCAACTGCCACCACGACACGGTGGAGGAGGCGGTGGATTTCTGCCGCGCGGTGCAGGGCATGAATGTCCGCTGGGTGGAGGAGCCGGTCTGGCCGCCCGAGGATTTTTCCTCGATTGCCGCCGTGCGTGCAGCGGGCGGTGTCGGCATCGCCGCCGGCGAGTGCCTCGGCAGCCCGGAGAGCATCGGCTCCATGCTGGCGGCCGGCGCGGTGGATGTGGTGCAGCCGAGCGTGACCAAGGTCGGCGGGATCTCGGCCATGCTCGCGGTGCGCGACCTGGCGGCGCGGCATGGCGCGGCGCTGGTGCCGCACTGCCCCTATTTCGGGCCCGGCCTGCTGGCCTCGCTGCATGTCCTCGCCGCGGCGGAGGTGGAGGAGCCGCTGGAATACTACTTCGCCGACCTCGAGCAGCCGCCCTATCCCGCGCTGATCCCGCGCGATGGATACGTCGCCGTGCCGCAGGCACCCGGGCTGGGCCTGGAGATCGACCCGGCGCTCATCGCCGCGGCGGCCTGAGGCGCGCCGATGACCGAAGGGCCGAAGGGGTCCCCACGAAGCGGCGCTTCGTGGGGTGCCCCGGATGGCCCGGAGGTCTGAATCGGCTCGCCCGACAGACAAGGCGCGCCGATGACCGAATGGCCGCAGGGCGCGAAGGTCTGAAACGGCTCGCCCGACAGACAAGGCGCGCCGATGACCGAAGGGCCGCAGGGCGCGAAGGTCTGAATCGGCTCGCCCGACATACCAGGCCGGGGGAGGGGGAGGCAGCGCGGCCCGCGCGGCCCTGCTACAGGACCGACCATGCCTGTCTCTCTTTCGGTCCCGGCGCTCGCCGCCGGGCTGCTGGCCGGCTTCGTCGGCTTCGCCTCCTCCTTCGCCGTCGTCCTGCAGGGGCTCTCCGCCATGGGCGCCAGCCCGGCCCAGGCGGCCTCCGGGCTCATGGCGCTCTCCATCGCCATGGGACTCTGCGGCATCGTCCTCAGCCTCTGGCGGCGGATGCCCGTCAGCGTCGCCTGGTCGACGCCCGGGGCGGCGCTGCTCGCCGCCTCCGCCCTGCCGGCGGGCGGCTTCGCGGCGGCGGTCGGGGCCTTCCTGGTCTCGGGGGCGCTGATCGTGCTGGCGGGGCTGTGGAAGCCGCTCGGCCGCGGCGTTGCGGCCATTCCCGCGCCGCTCGCCAATGCCATGCTGGCGGGCGTGCTGCTCGGCCTCTGCCTCGCGCCGGTGAAGGCGGTGGCGGAGGCGCCGGTTGCCGGCCTCGCCATCGTGCTCGCCTGGGCGCTCATGGCGCGGATCAACCGGCTGCTGGCCGTGCCGGCGGCGGTGCTGGTGATGGTGGCGACCATCCTGCTGACCATCGACCTGCCGGCCGGGCTGCTCGGCGCCGCCGGGCCGGTGCCGATCCTGGTCATGCCGGAATTCTCGCCGGCGGCGATCCTCGGCATCGCCCTGCCGCTGTTCCTGGTGACCATGGCCTCGCAGAACATCCCGGGCATGGCGGTGCTGAACGTGAACGGCTATCGGCCGGCGCCGGGGCCGCTCTTCACCGTCACCGGCCTCTTCACCCTCGCCGCCGCGCCGCTCGGCGGGCATGCGGTGAATCTCGCCGCCATCACCGCCGCGCTCTGCGCGAACCCGGAGGCAGAGCCGGACCCGCGGCGGCGCTGGCAGGCCGCGGTCTGGGCGGGGCTGGTCTATATCCTCTTCGGCCTGCTGGCCGGCACCGCCACGGCCTTTGTCGGCGCCGCGCCGCCCATCCTGATCCAGGCGGTCGCCGGCCTCGCCCTGCTCGGCGCCTTCGCCGCGTCGTTGCAGGCGGCGCTGGCCGAGCCGGCAAGCCGCGAGGCCGCGGTGATCACATTCGTCACCACCGCCTCCGGCCTCACGGTCCTCGGCATCAGCGGCGCCTTCTGGGGGCTGCTGGCCGGTGGCGCCATGCTGGCATTGCACCGCCGCCGCGGCTGAGCCAGCCTGCCTCCCAAAGACGGGGGAGGACGACCATGCCGAAGGCCATGGCGACGCGCCGCGCGCTGCTCGCGGCGCCGCTGGCCCTGCCGGGGCTGGCACGGGCGCAGGCCTATCCGGACCGGCCGGTGCGCCTCATCGTGCCCTTCGCCCCGGGCGGCGCCAGCGACCTCGCCGCCCGCATCCTGCAGCTGCACCTGCAGGAGGGGCTGGGCCAGCCCATTGTCATCGAGAACCGCACCGGCGCCGCCGGCAATGTCGGCATGGAGGCCGCGGCGCGCGCCGCGCCGGACGGCTACACCCTCTTCCTCGGCAATGTCGGCACCCTGGCGGTGAACCCCAGCGTCTTCGCCCGCACGCTGAAGGTGCGGCCGGCCGAGGATTTCGCCGCCATCTCCCTCGTCTCCGACACGCCGGACGCCCTGGTCGCGCATCCCGCGGCGCCCTTCGACAGCGTCGCCGGGCTGGTGGCCTATGCCCGCGCCAATCCGGGCCGGGTGAACTACGGCTCGCCCGGCGCCGGCAGCCTGAACCGGCTGGAGATGGAGTTGCTGCGCGAGGGCGGCGGCGGACTGGACATGGTGCATGTCCCTTATCCCGGCGGCGCCGGGCCGGCGGTGACGGCGGCGGTCGCGGGCGATGTCCACTGTCTCTTCGTCACGCTCTCCTCGGCCCTCGGCCAGGTGCAGGCGGGGCGGCTGAAGGCGCTGGCCGTGACGACGGCGGCGCGCACCGCATCGCTGCCGGCGGTGCCGAGCATGGTCGAGAGCGGATACGGCGACTTCGTCGCCAGCTCCTGGCAGGGCATGCTGGCGCCCACCGGCACGCCGGCGCCGATCCTCGCGCGCTGGCATGGCGTGCTGCGGGAGGTGTTGCGCGTGCCCGATCTCCGCCGCCGCTTCGCCCAGAGCGCGACCGAGGCGGTGTCGAGCGACAGTCCGGGCGATTTCGCCGCCCTGATCGCGCGGGAGCAGGCACGCTGGGGCGCGCTGGTGCGGCGTGCCGGCGCCACGGCGGAATAGCGCGCTACTCCGCCTTCACGCCGGAGGCGCCGACGATCTGCCGCCAGTCCGCCGATTCCTGCCGGGCCAGCGCGGCGAAGTCCTGCGGCGTGGTCCAGGCCGCCTCGGCACCCTGGGCAAAGAGTCCGTCCTTCACCGATGCCGTCCCGCTCGCCGTCTTCAGCGCGGCGGAGAGCGTCGCGGCGATCTCCGCCGGCAGGCCGCGCGGCGCGACGGCGCAGTACCAGTTCTCCGCCAGCAGCCGCGGCACGCCGTACTCCACCGTCGTGCGCAGCTCCGGCAGCGAGGGGCTGCGCTGCCGCGCCGCCAGCGCGATGGCGGTGATCGCGCCGGCCTTGATATGCGGCAGGATGACCGGCAGGTCCGCGAAGAGGAGCTGGATCTGCCCGGCGACCAGGTCCGTCACGGCCGGCGCCGCGCCGCGATAGGGCACGACCTCGACCTGCGCGCCGGTCTCGATGCGGAAGCGCAGCGCCGTCAGGTGGCTGATGCCGGCCGCGCCCGCGGTGCCGATGTTGAGCGTCCCCGGCCGGCGCTTCGCCAGGTCCAGCAGCTCCGGCAGGGTCTTCGCGCCGATGGCGGGGCTCGCCACCAGCGCCTCCGGCACCTTCGTCACCACGCTGAGGAAGCTGACATCCTCCGGCACGCGGTAGGGCATGCTCGGCTGGGTATGCGGCGCGATGGTCAGCGAGCCGCCATCGACGATGCCGACGACGTAGCCATCCGGCGGCGATTTCAGCACATAGTCCGTGCCGATGACGCCGGAGCCGCCGGCGCGGTTCTCGATCAGCACGGTCTGGCCGAGCGCCGCGGTCAGCGCGGGAGCATAGAGCCGCGCGATGATGTCGTTCGGCCCGCCGGGCGGATAGGGCACGATGATGCGGATGGGCCGGTTCGGCCAGGCCGGTTGCGCCAGGGCAGGTGTCGCGGGCAGCGCCGCAAGGGCGCCGAGGATGGCTCGTCTGCGCATGGTCGTTTCCCCCTGATCCGGCCTTGTGCCGAACGGCTGCGGCGGCGCGGAGCATGCGCCCCAGGTCGCGGGCCGGACCCTGCCTCGGCCGGGATGCAGGCCCGGACCCCGGCGCGACTCCGGTTGCGCGGCGCTTCCTCCGTTCGTCTCGGAGACAGGATGCGCGGGATGCGGCCTGCCCGCCAGGGTCCGCGCTACCAGCGTCGGTAGGGGGATTCGGGCGGCTCCTCCTGCCAGGTTCTCTGGGCATCATAGGGCAGGGGATCGCCGGGCTGCGCCGGGTAGGGCGCGGCATAGGGCGGCGGCGTCCGCTCCGCCTCCTGCCGGTCCAGGCCATTGCCGACCAGGCCGCCGAGCAGCGCGCCGGCCGCGGCGCCGCCGACGATCCCGGCGCCGCGGTCATGCCGGCCGGCGGCCGTGGCGCCGATCAGCCCGCCCGCCACGGCGCCGAGCGCGGCGCCCGTGCCGGCATTCGGCCCGACCGCCGGCGCATAGGCATAGGGCGCATAGGCCGGCTCCTGGACATAGACGCAGGCGGCAAGCGGCAGGGCGAGCAGGGCCAGCAGGGCAGCGCGCATGCGGGTCACTCCGGTCATCGCCGCCATAACGCGCCCGCGGCGCGACGATCCCGCGGCGGCATGATGGCGGCCGCGGGGCGGCGCCTCGACAGCCGCGCGCCGGCGCGGGACAAGGCGACGACAGCAATGCGGATGACCATGCTCCCGACCCCCCAGCGGCCGCAGGCGCAGCTTGCAGACATCCTCCGCGTCTTCACTGCCCTCGGCATGGCGAGCTTCGGTGGCGGCCTGCCCGGCTGGATGCATCGGGAGGTGGTGGAGAAGCGCCGCTGGATGTCGGAGGAGGCCTTCCTCGCCGGCATCGCGTTGGGGCAGGTGCTGCCCGGGCCGAACAGCGTGAACCTCGCGCTCTATATCGGGCAGCAATTGCGGGGCTGGCCCGGCGCGGCCTGCGCCTTCCTCGGCATCCTCGGGCCGCCCTTCCTGTTCATCCTCGGCCTCGCGCTGCTCTATGCCTGGGCGGGCGGCGCGGCCGGGATCGGCGTGGTGCTGGCGGGCGTGGCCGCGGCCGGGCTGGCGAACTCGCTCACCGTCGGCCTCAAGACCGCGCGCCGCATGAAGGGCGCCTGGCCTTGGGCCATGGCAGGGCTGACCTTCGCCGCCATCGGCCTGCTGCGGCTGCCGATGATCCCCGTGGTGCTGGTGCTGGTGCCGGCCAGCATCGCGCTCGCCTGGCGGGCGACGCCACATGCCTGAGCGCCTGCTCGCCCTGGTGCTGGTCTTCGCCCCGCTCTCCCTCGTCTCGCTCGGCGGCGGGCCCTCCATCTTCGCCGAAATGCAACGCCAGGCGGTGGAGGTGCATGGCTGGATGACGGATGCGCAGTTCGTCGGCCTCTTCGCCATCTCCCGCGCCGCGCCAGGCCCCGGCTCACTGATCTGTGCGCTGGTCGGGTGGCAGGCGGCGGGCTTCGTCGGGGCGCTGGCGGCGGCGCTGGCGCTCTACCTCCCCTCGACGCTCCTGCTGCTGGCGGTCGGGCATTGGTGGCGGCGGAAGGGCGACAGCCCGGTGCGCAAGGTGATCGAGCGCGGGCTGGCGCCCATCGCGGTCGGGTTGATCTTCGCCGGCGTGCTGACGCTGCTGCGGGCCGATGGCGCGGGCTGGCTGGAACTGGCGGTGCTCGCGGCCTGCACGGCGGCGCTGGTCCGCGGCGCCAGTCCCTATCTGGTGCTGCTGGTGGTCGCCATGCTCTATGCCGGGCTGCAGCAGGCCGGCATGATCGGCGCCGCCGGTTGACGTAAGCGGCAGGCGGGACGAGAGTGCGGCCCGACGCCACACCCGCAATCAAGAATGTGCCGGAGAGGAGACCCCATGGCCGGAGAGCAATTCGTCGAGCATGCCCGCGACGGCGACGTGCATGTCCTCCGCCTCGCCAATCCCCCGGTGAACACCCTGCGCACCGAGGTGCGCGCCGGGCTGCTGGACGGGATCCAGGCGGCGCAGCGGGAAGGCGCGCGGGCGATCCTGCTGATCGGCAACGGCCGCAATTTCTCGGCCGGCGCCGAGATGACGGAATTCGGCAAGCCGCGGAAGCCGCCCTCGCTGCCCGAGGTCTTCGACGCCATCGAGCAGTCGAAGGTGCCGGTCTTCGCCGCCATCCACGGCAATGCGCTGGGCGGCGGGCTGGAGCTTGCGCTCGCCTGCCACGCGCGCGTCGCAACCCCGGGCGCGCAGGTCGGGCTGCCCGAGGTCAAGCGCGGCTTCGTGCCGGGCGCCGGCGGCACCCAGCGCCTGCCGCGGCTCATCGGGCTGGAGGCGCTGCGCATCATCGTGTCAGGCGAGCCGGTGACGGCGGAGGAGGCGCAGAAGCTCGGCTTCGTCGATGCGGTGCTGCCCGGCGACCTCGAGCATGCCGCGGTCGCCTGGGCGCGGGAGAATGCCGGCAGGCAGTTCACCCTGGCGCGGCATCGGAAGGACAAGATCGAGGGCTTCGACGCCGCAAAATTCGATGAGGCCGCGAAGAAGCTGACCGCGCGCAGCCGCGGGCAGGAGAGCCCGCTCGGCTGCGTCGCCGCCGTCCGCGCCGCCTTCACCCAGCCCTTCGAGGAGGGGCTGAATGTCGAGCGCGAGCAGTTCACCCGCCTCGTCCAGGGCGAGCAGAGCCAGGCGCTGCGGCACATCTTCTTCGGTGAGCGCGAGGCGCAGCGCATCCCCGACCTGCCGGCGGATGCGAAGCCGCTGCCGGTGAACAGGCTGGTCGTCATCGGCGGCGGCACCATGGGCGGCGGCATCGCCATGTCGGCGGCGAATTTCGGCCTGCCCGTGACCATCGTCGAGACGAGCCAGGAGGCGCTGGACAGGGGCCTGAAGCGCTGCGAGGCGAACTGGCAGCGCACCGTCAGCAGCGGCCGCCTGTCGCAAGCCGAGTATGAGAAGCGCCGCGCGCTGCTCTCCGGCACCACCGATTTCGAGAAGGCCGTCGGCGAGGCCGACCTCGTCATCGAGGCGGTGTTCGAGAACATGGAGGTGAAGAAGGAGGTCTTCGGGCGGCTCGACAAGGCGGCGCGGCCGGGCGTGGTCCTTGCCTCCAATACCTCGACGCTGAACATCGACGAGATCGCCTCGGCCACGAAGCGGCCCGAACTGGTGGTCGGGATGCATTTCTTCAGCCCGGCGAACGTGATGCGCCTGCTGGAGAACGTGAAGGGCAAGGCGTCCAGCCCGGCCGCGATCGCCACCGCGACCGAGATCGGCAAGCGTATCGGCAAGCTGCCCGTGCTGGTCGGCAATTGCGACGGCTTCGTCGGCAATCGCATGACCGGCAAGCGCGGCCCGCAGATCGAGAAGCTGCTGCTGGAAGGCTGCCTGCCGCAGGACATCGACCGGGTGATGGAGTCCTACGGCATGGCCATGGGCCCGCTCGCCACCGGCGACCTCGCGGGCCTCGACATCGGGGCTGCGGTGCGCAAGGCGCGCGGCACGGTGGCGCCCGTCGCCGATGCCGTGGTCGCGGCCGGCCGCCTCGGCCAGAAGACGTCGAAGGGCTATTACGACTACGACGAGAACCGGAAGCGCCTGCCGTCGCAGGAGGTCGAGCGGATCATCCTCGACCTCGCCGAGAAGATGCAGGTGCGCCGGCGGAAGATCGAGGACCAGGAGATCCTGGAGCGCGTGCTGCTGCCCATGGTGAACGAGGGCGCGCGCATCCTGGAGGAAGGCATCGCCTACCGGCCCATCGACATCGACGTCATCTTCGTCAACGGCTTCGGCTGGCCGGCCTTCCGCGGCGGGCCGATGTTCTTCGCCGACCGGCTGGGCCTGAAGGCGGTGCGCGACAAGCTGGCGCACTACGCCGAGGTGACGGGCGACCGCAACCTTCAGCCGACGGCGCTGATCGAGCAACTGGCGAAGGAGGGCGGCAGCTTCGCCACGCTGAAGGGGCCGGCGAAGGTCTGATGCGCCCCGGTCGGCCCTTCCCCTGGGAGGCGGTCTACCCACCCGGCCTCGATTGGGGCCTGGCCATCGGGACCGGGACGCTGGGCGGATTGCTCGAGCGCAGCGCGGCCGAGTTCGGGCCGCGCATCGCGATCCGCTACCGCGACACCGCCATCGCCTATGCCGACCTGCTGGCGATGGCGCGGCGCGTCGCGGGCGCGTTGCTGGCGCTGCCGGCGGCACGGGACGGCGTGGCGCTGCTGCTCGGCAATACCGCCTTCCATCCCTGCCTGGTCTTCGGCGCGGCGCTGGCCGGCATCCGCGTGACGCAGCTTTCGCCGATCGACGCGCCGCGGACCATCACCCACAAGCTGCGGGACAGCGGCGCGCGGGTGCTGGTGACGCTGGCGCATGAGGGGCTGCTGACGCTCGCCGGCGCGCTGCGGGCGCAAGGGCTCGCGGAGGTGCTGGTGGTCGGCGACGACGCGCATTGGGGTGCCGGCCCGCCCTCCGCGCCCGTGCCGGAAGGCGCGCTGCGGATCGAGGACTGGCTGCGGGCGCCAGAGCCCGCGGCGCTGCCCGCGGTGCGGCCGCAGGACGTGATGCTGCTGCAGTACACCGGCGGTACCACCGGCCTGCCCAAGGGCGCCATGCTGACGCATGCCAACCTGACGGCGGCCTGCGCGCAGTATGACGCCTGGAACGGTGGCCGCGGGCCTGATGCGGCGCGGCGGCACCGCAAGGTCATCGGCGTCCTGCCGCTGTTCCACATCTACGCCTTCACCGTCGACCTGCTGATGGCGCTGACACGCGGCGACGAGATGCTGCTGCACGCCCGCTTCGATGCCGAGGCCGTGCTGCACGACATCGAGGTCGAGAAGGCCACCGACATGTGCGGCGTGCCGACCATGTGGATCGCGCTGGCCAACCATCCGCGGATCGACGAGGCCGACCTCTCCTCGCTGCAGGGCGTCGCCTCGGGCGGCGCAGCGCTGCCGCCCGAAGTGGCGCAGCGCTTCGAGCGCATCACCGGCAAGCGCATCAGCGGCGGCTGGGGCATGACGGAGACCGCGCCGGCGGGCACCAGCCAGCCGAACTGGGACGGCGCCGGGCCGCGCAGCGGGACCATCGGCGTGCCGCTGCCGGGGATCGAGATGCGCGTGGTCTCGCTGGACGACCCGACACGCGTCCTGCCGCCCGGTGAGACCGGCGAGATCGCCATCCGCGGGCCCAATGTCTTCCAGGGCTACTGGAACCGGCCGGAGGAGACCGCGAGCGCCTTCCTGGACGGCTTCTTCCTGACCGGCGATATCGGCCGGATGGAGCCCGACGGGTATTTCGTCCTGACCGACCGTAAGAAGGACATGATTCTCTCCGGCGGCTTCAACGTCTATCCGCGGTTGATTGAGGATGCGATCCACGAGCACCCCGATGTGCTGGAATGCGCCGTGATCGGCATCGCCGATGAGTATCGCGGCCAGGCGGCCAAGGCCTTTGTCACGCTGAAGCCGGGCGCGGTGCCCTTCACGCTGGAGGGCTTGCGGGTCTTCCTGGCCGACCGACTTGGGAAGCACGAGATGCCGGCGGCGCTCGAGATCCGCGACGCGCTGCCGCGCACGCCGGTGGGCAAGCTGGCGAAGCTCGAATTGATCGAGGAGGAGCGGCGCCGCGGCGCCGCCACGATCGGCGTGACGCCGATCGGCAACGTAGGTTGAACGGAGAGACGCCATGGAACTGCGCTTCAGCGAAGCCGAGCGTGCCTTCCGGCAGGAGGTCCGCGACTTCATCGCCAGGGAACTGCCGGAGGAGACCCGCCAGCGCATGCTGGCCGGCAAGTCGCCGACCAAGCAGATGGTGGTGGACTGGCAGCGCAAGCTGAACGCCAAGGGTTGGGCCGTGCCGGAATGGCCGCGCGAATGGGGCGGGCCGGACTGGACGCTCGGCATGCGCTACATCTTCCGCGAGGAATTGCAGATGGCGCCGGCGCCGCAGCCGCTCGCCTTCAATACCAATATGTGCGGGCCGGTGGTCGCCGAGTTCGGCACGGAGGAGCAGAAGAAGCGCTTCCTGCCGCGCATGGCGAACCTGGACGACTGGTGGTGCCAGGGCTTCTCCGAGCCCGGCGCCGGCTCCGACCTCGCCGGCCTCAAGACCCGCGCGGTGAAGCAGGGCGACCATTACATCGTCAACGGTCAGAAGACCTGGACCACGCTGGCGCAGCACGCCGACTGGATTTTTCTTCTTGTCCGCACCGATCCCAACGCGAAGAAGCAGGAGGGCATCTCCTTCCTGCTCTGCGACATGAAAACCCCTGGAATCACGGTGCGCCCGATCATCACCATCGAGGGCGGGCACGAGGTGAACGAGGTCTTCTTCGACGACGTCAAGGTGCCGGTGGAGAACCTGGTCGGCGAGGAGAACAAGGGCTGGGACTGCGCCAAGTTCCTGCTGGGCAATGAGCGCTTCGGCCAGGCGCGCGTCGGCGCCAGCCGCGAGCGAATCCGCCGCCTGAAGGCCATCGCGGCCACCGAGAGCATGGACGGTGGTCGTCCGCTGATGGAAGATCCCGACTTCGCCCGCAAGGTGACGGAGATCGAGGTCGAGCTGAAGGCGCTGGAGATGACGGTGATGCGCGTCATCGCCACGGAATCCAAGCGCAAGGACAAGAAGCCGGATCCCGCCACCTCCGTCCTCAAGATCAAGGGCACCGAGATCCAGCAGATGTGCTCCGAGCTGCTGATGAGGGCGGCCGGGCCCTATGCCTGGGTGGATGGCGACCCGGAGGCGGAGGGCAGCAACGACATCGACGTCGCGCCCGATTGGGCCTTCGGCCTCGCGGGGGTCTATTTCAACTGGCGCAAGCAGTCGATCTACGGCGGATCCAACGAGATCCAGCGCAACATCATGGCGAAAGCCTTCCTGGGGCTCTGAGGGAACAATGGACTTCGATCTGACGGAAGAGCAGCGCCTCCTCCAGGACAGCGTCGCCCGCCTGCTGGGCGACAAGTACGGCTTCGAGCAGCGCAAGGCCGCCATGAAGACGCCGGAGGGCTGGAGCCGGGAGGTCTGGGCGCAATATGCCGAGCTCGGCCTGCTCGGCCTCCCCTTCGCCGAGGACGAGGGCGGCTTCGGCGGCAGCCATGTGGAGACCATGCTGGTCGCCGAGCAGCTCGGCAAGGCGATCGCGCTGGAGCCCTGGATCCCGACCGTCGTCATCGGCGGCGGCTTCCTCCGCGCCGGCGCCGAGGCCTCGGTCCGCGCCGAGCTTGTGCCGCAGATCGCCGCCGGCGAGCTGATCCTGGCCTTCGCGCATACCGAACGCCAGTCGCGCTACGACCTGAACGACGTGACGACGACCGCGAAGAAGGACGGCAGCGGCTGGGTGATCAGCGGCCGCAAGGGCATGGTCATCCATGGCGACAGCGCCGGGAAGCTGGTGGTCACGGCGCGCACCGCCGGCGGCCAGCGCGACGCGAAGGGCATCGGCGTCTTCCTGGTGGATGCGAACGGCCCCGGCGTGACCCGCCGCGGCTACCGCACCGTGGACGGCCAGCGCGCGGCGGAGGTCGAGCTCTCCGGTGCCCGCGCCGAGGCGGTGCTGGGCAACCCGGAGGACGGGCTGCCGCTGGTGGACCAGGTGGTGGACGAGACCATCGTCGCGCTCGCCGCGGAAGCCGTGGGCTGCATGCAGGTCGCCCACGACATGACCATCGACTACATGAAGACCCGCAAGCAGTTCGACCGGCCGATTGGCAGCTTCCAGGCGCTGCAGCACCGGGCCGCGGACATGCTCGTTCAGCTCGAGCAGGCGCGCAGCATGTCCTATTTCGCCGCCATGGGCGTCGAGGAGCGCGACCCGGTCGAGCGGCGGAAGAACATGGCCTCGGTCAAGGTGCAGATCGGCCGCTCCGCCCGCTTCGTCGGACAGCAGTCGATCCAGCTGCATGGCGGCATCGCCATGACGATGGAGTATGCCGCCGGCCACTACTTCAAGCGGCTGACGGTGAACGACGCCATGTTCGGCGATGCCGATTACTGGGTCCGCTTCCTGGCGAATACCGGCGGCCTCGTCCAGGCGGCCTGATCCCAGGCTCCGGCCGGCATTCCGCGGCCGGCCGGAGCGTCATCCCCCACATGCCACGCGCCGCTGCCGCACCCTCGTGGGCGAGCGCGGCAGCATGCCGTCCTCCAGGGGACGTGCAGGCGCGGACGCTCTTCCCCCAGGGGTGGGAGGCGAAAATGCCCTGTCCCCGCTACGTTGAAGTCAAGTAACGGCCCTTCGGGTCTTGCACGCACCGGGGCGTTGCGGTTGCATGGGTGCATCGCAGCAAAGACGCGACCGGGGGCGGATATGACGGGTTGGGTGATCGGGCGCCGCCAGGCCCTGGCCGGTGCCGGGGCGGCACTGGCGATTCCGGCGATCGGGCGGGCGCAGGCCGAACCGATCCGGATCGGCGAGATCAACAGCTACACCGCCCAGCCCGCCTTCCTGCTGCCCTATCGCAATGGCTGGACCCTGGCGCTGGAGCAGGTGAACGCCGCCGGCGGGATCAACGGCCGCCGGATCGAGACCATCCACCGCGACGATGCCGGCAAGCCGGAGGACGCCGTGCGCATGGCCGGCGAGCTGGTGAATGCCGAGAAGGTCGCGCTCCTCTCGGGCGGCTTCCTCTCCAATGTCGGCCTGGCGATCGCCGACTACGCCAACCAGAACCGCAGGCTCTACGTGGCCTCCGAGCCGCTGACCGATGCGCTCGTCTGGTCGCGCGGCAACCGCTACACCTTCCGCCTGCGCGCCAGCACCTACATGCAGTCCGCCATGCTGGTGGAGGAGGCGGCGAAGCTGCCGGCGAAGCGCTGGGCGACCGTCGCGCCCAACTACGAATACGGCCAGTCCGCGGTCCGCTGGTTCAAGGAGCTGCTGACCCGCGCGCGCCCCGACGTCACCTTCGTCGCCGAGCAGTTCCCGGCGCTCGGACGAATCGATGCCGGCGCCACCGTGCAGGCGCTGGCCGCCTCGAATCCGGAGGCGATCTTCAACGTCACCTTCGGCGCCGACCTGACCAATTTCGTCCGCCAGGGCCTGACCCGCGGCCTCTTCGAGCGGCGGCGCGTCGTCTCCCTGCTGACCGGCGAGCCGGAATACCTCGACCCGCTGCAGGACGAGGCACCGGAGAACTGGATCGTCACCGGCTATCCCTGGGAGCAGATCAACACGCCGGAGCACACCGCCTTCCGCGACGCCTATCGCAAGCGCTGGAACGACTATCCGCGCCTCGGCAGCGTCGTCGGCCACGACACGGTCATGGCCATCGCCGCCATGCTGCGGAAGTCGCCCTCGCTCGATACCGAGGCCATGGTGGAAGCGATGCAGGGGCTGCAATTCGCCTCGGTCTTCGGGCCGGTGGAGTTCCGCGGCATCGACCATCAGTCCACCATGGGCGCCTTCGTCGGCCGCACCGTGCTGCGCAACGGCAAGGGCACCATGGCGGACTGGCGCTATGCCGATGGCAGGGGCTACCTGCCGCCCGACGACGTGGTGCGCGCGCTGCGGCCGCAGAGCTGACCGCCCCGCCTTGGAGAACCTGGTCCTCCAGGCCCTCAGCGGCCTGGCGAGCGCCTCCTCGCTCTTCCTGGTGGCGAGCGGGCTGACGGTCATCTTCGGCGTCAGCCGCATCGTCAATTTCGCGCATGGCTCCTTCTACATGCTGGGGGCCTACATCGCCTGGAGCTTCGTCACTGCCCTGCCGCGCGGGCATCTCGGCTTCTGGGGCGGCATCCTGGCGGCGGCGCTGCTGGTCGGGCTGATCGGCGTGGCGGTGGAGGTGCTGCTGCTACGCCGCATCTACCGCGCGCCGGAGCTCTTCCAGCTTCTCGCCACCTTCGGCGTGGTGCTGGTGGTGCAGGACCTGGCGCTGCTGACCTGGGGCGCGCAGGACCTGCTCGGCCCGCGCGCCCCGGGGCTGCGCGGCGGCACGGAGATCCTCGGCCTGCGCTTCCCGGATTACGAGTTGTTCCTGATCGGCGTCGGGCCGGTCGTGCTCGGCTTGCTGGTGCTGCTGTTCCGCGGGACGCGCTGGGGCACGCTGGTGCGCGCCGCGACGCAGGACCGGGAGATGGTCGGCGCGCTCGGCGTCAACCAGCGCATGCTCTTCACCAGCGTCTTCTTCCTGGGCAGCCTGCTCGCCGGACTCGGCGGCGCGCTGCAACTGCCGCGGGAGAGCGTGAACCTGCACATGGACCTCTCCATCATCACGGAAACCTTCGTGGTGGTGGTGGTCGGCGGCCTCGGCAGCCTGACGGGCGCGGCGCTGGCGGCGCTGCTGATCGGGGAGTTGCACGCCTTCGGCATACTGGTGCTGCCGAAGATCACCCTGGTGCTGGTCTTCCTGGTGATGGCGGCGGTGCTGGTGGTGCGGCCCTATGGCCTGATGGGCAAGGCGCCGGGACCGGCGCATGGCGGGGCTGGGGCTGCGGAGCCGGTGATCCGCCCGGCGCCACGGCCGCTGCTCTGGCTCGGCCTCCTCGCCCTCGCCGCGGCGGTGCTGCTGCCGCCCTTCGCCGGCGACTATGCGCTGTCGGTCTTGACCGAGATCGCCGTCCTCGTCCTCTTCGCCGCCAGCCTGCACCTCATCATGGGTCCCGGCGGGATGGCGAGCTTCGGCCATGCCGCCTATTTCGGCCTCGGCGCCTATGGCGCGGCGCTGGCGACGAAGTGGCTGGCGGCGCCTATGGAACTCGGCCTCGTCCTCGCGCCCGTTGCCGCCGGCCTCTTCGGCCTGGTCTTCGGCTGGTTCTGCGTGCGTCTCTCCGGCGTCTATGCCGCCATGCTGACGCTGGCCTTCGCGCAGATCGCCTGGTCGGTCGCCTTCCAATGGGTCGAGGTGACCGGCGGTGACAACGGCATACTGGGCGTCTGGCCGGACGCCTGGGCGGCGCCGAAGCTCACCTACTACTACCTGACGCTCGCGCTCTGCCTCGGCGCCACGCTGCTGCTGCGGCGGATCATCCACGCCCCCTTCGGCTATGCGCTGCGCGCCCAGCGGGACAGCGCGCTGCGAGCGGAGGCGATCGGTATCGATGCCTTCCGCATCCGCTGGCTGGCCTTCGCCCTGGCCGCCGTCATGGCGGGCATCGCGGGCGGCCTCTTCGCCTATGCCAAGGGCAGCGTCTTCCCGACCTTCCTCGGCATCCCGCGCAGCGTGGACGCGCTGCTGATGGTGCTGCTCGGCGGCGTGCAGACCTTGAGCGGCCCGATCATCGGCGCGCTCGCCTTCACCGGCCTGCAGGAACAACTCGTGCGCCTGACCGAGTACTGGCGGCTGGTGCTGGGCCTGGTGATCATCGCCCTGGTCCTGTTCTTCCCGCAGGGCCTGGCCGGCGCCGCCCGCGCGCAGTGGGAGGCCCGCCGTGGCGACGCTTGAGGTCGAGGGACTCGCAAAAAACTTCGGCGGCGTGCAGGCGGTGCGCGGCGTCTCTTTCGCGGTGCGCCCCGGCGAGATGCTCGCCCTCATCGGCCCGAACGGCGCGGGCAAGTCCACCTGCTTCAACATGCTGAACGGCCAACTTCGGCCGGATGCGGGGCGCGTCCGCCTGCTCGGCCGGGACATCACCGGCCTGGCGCCGCGGAAGGTCTGGCGCCTCGGCGTCGGCCGGACCTTCCAGATCACCGCGACCTTCGGCTCCATGACGGTGCTGGAGAACGTGCAGATGGCGCTGCTCTCCCACCACCGCCGCCTCGGCGGGCTCTGGACGCCGGTGCGGCGGCTGGATCGCGCCGATGCTGAGGCGCTGCTGGCGCGCCTCGGCATGGCGGCGCAGGCGGAGCGGCCCTGTGGCATCCTGGCCTATGGCGACCTGAAGCGCGTCGAACTCGCCATCGCCCTGGCCAACGACCCGAAGCTGCTGCTGATGGATGAGCCGACGGCCGGCATGGCGCCGCAGGAGCGCGTGGCGCTGATGGCGCTGACCGCCGGCATCGCGCGGGAGAGGGGCATCGCCGTGCTGTTCACGGAGCACGACATGGACGTGGTCTTCACCCATGCCGACCGCATGCTGGTGCTGGACCGCGGCACGCTGATCGCCGAGGGCGCGCCGGCCGAGGTGCGGGCGAACCCGCGGGTGCGCGAGGTCTATCTCGGGGGCTCGCATTGATGCTCTCGGTCAGCGGGCTCTCGGCGCATTACGGCCGCGCGCATATCCTGGACGGGGTGACGCTCGAGGTCGGGGCGGGCGAGGTCGTCGTGCTGCTCGGCCGCAACGGCGCGGGCAAGAGCACGACCATGAAGGCCATCATGGGCCTCGTTTCGCCGAGCGGCGGCAGCCTGCGCTTCCTCGGCCAGGAGATCGCGAGGCGCGAGCCCTTCGAGATCGCCCGCCTCGGCCTGGGCTACGTGCCGGAGGAGCGGCGGGTCTTCTCCGAACTGACCGTGATGGAGAACCTGGAGGTGGGGCGGAAGCCGGCGCCCGACGGGATGCGCGCCTGGACGCCGGAGCGTCTCTTCGCGCTTTTCCCCAGCCTCGGCGCCATGAAGGACCGGCCGGGCGGGCGGATGAGCGGCGGCGAGCAGCAGATGCTCACCATCGCCCGCGCCCTGATGGGCAATCCGCGCCTGGTGCTGCTGGACGAGCCGAGCGAGGGCCTGGCGCCGGTCGTGGTGGAGCGGATGGCGGAGGCGATCCTCGCGTTGAAGGCGGAAGGCCTGTCCATCCTGCTCTCGGAGCAGAACCTGCACTTCGCCCGCGCCGTCAGCGACCGCGCGACCATCATCGAGAAGGGGCGCATCCGCTGGAGCGGGACGATCCCGGACCTGATGGCGGCGGAGGAGGTGCGGGAGCAGTACCTGTCGGTCTAGCCGGAGCGCGCGCGCGTCACGCGCCCGGCAGCAGGCGCGGTTCCCCCACCACGCGCGTCGCACCCTGCACCACCAGCAGCGCGCCCTGGATCAGCCCGCGCTGCAGCAGCGCCTCCGCCACCGCCTCGCCGGCATCCAGCGCGGCCTCGATGATCCCTGGCGGCAATGCGCCGACCTCGACGGTCACCGACAGCGCGCCGAGATCGCTGTCCGGATCCAGCGAGTCGGCCGGTGCCCGCCGCACCGCCGGATGCTCCGCGTCCACCGCATTGGCGATGACGGTCGCCGCGGCGTCGGCCTGCGCCGCGGTGCCCGCCAGCACCGTCACCGCATCGGCGATGCCGCGGGAGAAGCTGCGCCCGGGCCAGCCGGAGGTGGCGATGCCCCGCACCGGATCCTCCGCCCGCACGCGCACCATGCCTTCCGGCACGGCGCGCTCCAGGCTCGGCACCAGGCCGACCCGCAGGGACTGGCCGGGTGCGAGGTGCAGCGCGATGTCGCCGCCATTGTTCACATGCGCCGCCAGCAGGCCGGGGATGCCGGCGATCGCCTCCAGCACCTCCTCCGCCACGGCGCCGGCGACGGCGGCCATGGGCGTGATGGTGTCCCGCCGGAAGGGCCAGACGGCGGCCGCCATGCGGCGCGCCACGCGGCCCTGCAGCGGCGGCGGATCGACACCGACCGGCGTGCGGAGCACTGGCAGTTCCGCGACCAGCCCGGCCAGCAGCCCCTCGAAGGCGGCGCAGGCACGCTCGCGGGCTTCCGCCATGGCGCCGCGGGTGCCGTCCAGGCCGATCACCAGGTCGATCGGGCCTTCCTGCAGGTGCAGGCGCCCGTCCGGCAGCGCGGCCGCCCAAGGGGAACTCATGGCGCCGGCCATGGATTCGGCTCCATCCAGGGGTCGTGCCGCGCCCCGTCGCCATAGGCGGCCAGCAATTGCTCCAGCGGCACGGCATGGTCCACATGGCCGCCGAGCCGGGCATAGAGGTCGGCGCGCAGGGTGAACTCGATGGGCGCGACGAGCGCCGGCGTCGGGACATAGCCGAAGGCGCCGTCCGGCACGCGCAGCACATCGGCCATGATGGTGATGCCACCGCCGGGCCAGAGGGTGCAGGGCGCGCCGCCGATCGTCACGCGCACCAGGCTGCGCTGCACCTCGCGCGTCAGCAGCACGGGGTTCTCCGTGACGCCCGCGCGCAGGCTGCCGCCGGCGCCGGCCATGAACAGGATGGAGGTGAGCGCCGGCTCGCAATTCTCCCCGATCCGCTCGACGGTCTTCAGCACCGCTTCGGGCGTCTTCGCCGGGACCGGGCGCAGCGCCTCGTCCAGCTCGACATAGAGGTGGTCCTCGCCCGTCGTGCTGGTCAGCAGCAGGCGCAGGCCGGGCCAGGCTAGCTTCGGGTCGATGCTCTCGATGACGGAGAGCGGGTCGGTGATGTCCGTCCCGCCCCAGCCGGTGCCGGGATGCGCCACCTGGAAGTAGCGGCCGGGCGTGGAGCGGCGGCCGCGCACCCGGATGCCGGTGGGCGGCACGTCCAGGCACTTGCCCGCCTGATGCTCGGACAGCACGCCGGTGATGTGGTCGTCCACCACGATCACCTCGTCCACATGGCCGTGCCATTGCTGCGCGAAGATGCCGATGGCGGCGCTGCCGCAGCCGACCCGCATGCGCTGCTCCGGCGTGCCGTTGACGATCGGCGCCTGACCTGCCTGCAGCACCAGGCGGGCGCCGCCGTCGATCGTCACCTCCACCGCCTGCTTTTCGCAGAGCTTCAGCATGGCGGCGCAGGTGACGTTGCCCTCGCGCTTGCTGCCGCCGGTCAGGTGCCGCACGCCGCCGAGGCTCAGCATCTGGCTGCCGTATTCGGCCGTGGTGACATGGCCGATCTGTTCGCCATCCACCCGCACGGCCGCCGTCTCCGGACCCAGGTGGCGGTCGGTGTCGATCTTCACCTTCAGCCCGCAATAGCTGAAGATGCCCTCGGTTACGACCGTCACCGTGTCCAGGCCCGCATGCTTCGACGCCACGATGAAGGGCGCCGGCTTGTAGTCGGGGTAGGTGGTGCCGGCGCCGATAGCGGTGACGAAGGTCTGCTTCGCGGGCGTGATCCCGCCGTCCCAGTCCTCGGCGTTCTCGAGGAAGGGCACGGTCTCGCCGCCCGCCTCGACCGTGCGGTGCATCAGCACCAGCGGGTCGGTGCGCACCAGCTCGCCGTCGCGGTTGGCGTAGCGGCTGCAGGCGCCGGCGCGGCCGGGGCGGATGCGGCAGAGCACCGGGCAGGCATCGCAGCGGACGATGCCCTCATTGCCCTCGCGCGCGCCGAAGATGGCGGTCCTGTCGGTGCTCATGCGCGCGCACCTTCCCGTGCGCCTTCGCGCGCGTTTTCCCGTGCGCCTTCGCGCAACGCCTCCAGCACGCGGTGGGGCAGGGCGGGGATGCGCGTGATGCCGGCCCCCGTCGCGTCGCGGATGGCCGAGAGGATCGCCGGCGCGGTCGGCACCAGCGCCGGCTCGCCGATGCCCTTGGCGCCGTAGGGGCCGAGCGGCTCGCGGTCCTCGACCAGGATGCACTCGATCGCCGGCACGTCACCGACCGTCGGGATCAGGTAGTCGTGCAGGTTCTCGGTCCGGCCGGGCAGGTATTCCTCCATCAGCGCGAGCCCGATGCCCTGGGCGATGCCGCCATGGATCTGGCCCTCCACCAGGGTCGGGTTGATGGCCCGGCCCACGTCATGCGCCGCGACGATCCGCTGCAACTGCACCGTGCCGAGGTCCATGTCCACCGACAGGGCCGCGACCTGGGCGGCGAAGCCGTAGGTGGCATAGGGGATGCCCTGGCCCTCGGCATCCAGCGGCACGGTCGGCGGGTCGAAGCGGCCGATGCCCTCCAGCGGCGCCTCCAGCGCCAGCGGGCGCCCGTCCACGAACAGCGTGCCGTCGCGCCAATCCAGCCGCGCCTCCGGCCCCGCATTGGCGCGCAGCAGGATGGCGTCCCGCAGCGACTTGCCCGCCTCCTGCGCGGCGCGGCCACTCACGAAGGTCTGGCGGGAGGCGCTGGTCTTGCCGGCATCCGCCGTCAGGTCGGTATCGCCCAGCACCAGGCGGAAGGTGGAGGGCGGCAGGCCCAGCGCATCGGCGGCGATCTGCAGCAGCACGGTGGTGCTGCCCTGGCCGATATCGACGGCGCCGTTGTGGAAGACCAGCCCCTCCGGCCCGAGCGTGACCCGCATGGTGGAGGGGTTGGACATGCCGGTATTGCCGATGCCGTACCACATGCAGGCGATGCCGACGCCATGGCGCCGCCTCGCGCCGCGGGTCCGATGACCGAAGGGCGAAGCCTGCAGGTCTGAATCGGACCCGCCAGATTCCTCTGCATTCGCCGCCGCCGCCTCGGCCCGCAGCGCCTGCCAGCGCGGCCGCAGCGCCTCAAGGCACGCGGCCAGCCCCACCGAATGCTCCAGCACCTGCCCGGTTCCGGTGGTATCGCCGGCGCGCAGCGCGTTCAGCAGGCGGAGTTCCAGCCGGTCCAGCCCCGCCGCATCGGCCAGGCGGTCCCACAGCGCCTCCTGCGCGATGGCGGCCTGCGGCACGCCGAAGCCGCGGAAGGCGCCGCTCGGCGGGTTGTTGGTGAAGATCGCGCGCGCCCGGGTCGCGACCGCCGGGACGCGGTAGGGACCCGTGGCATGCACCGGCACGCGGCCGGCGACGGTCGGGCCCCAGCTTGCATAGGCGCCGGTGTCGTAGAGCCCCTCGAAGGCGAAGCCGGTCAACCGGCCCGTCGCGTCGCAGCCGGCGCGGGCGGCGATGCGCGCGGGATGGCGCTTGGTGCTGGCCGCCATGCTCTCGGCCCGCGGCAGCACGGCCCGCACCGGCCGGTCCAGCAGCCAGGCGGCGATGGCCAGCATGGGCTGCAGCAGCACGTCCAGCTTGCCGCCGAAGCCGCCGCCGCAGGCCGAGGGGATGATGCGGACGGCGGAATGCGGGATGCCGAGGACGCCCGCCACTTCCTCCAGGTCCATATAGGGTGCCTGGGTGCAGCCGAAGACCTCGATGCGGTCCGAGTTGTCCTGCCCGCCGCCCTCCGGGCGGACCCGCCGCGCCCAGCCAGCCTCGGGCTCGATATAGGCGTGCTCGACGAAGCCGGTCTCGATGGCGATCTCGGCGACATGCGCGCTGGCCGCCAGCGCCGCCGCGGCATCGCCGGAGACGAGCCGGCCGGTGGTCAGGACATTCTCGGGCCAGCGCGGGTGCAGCGCCGGGCCGCCGAGCGCCGCGTCCAGCGTGACCGGATCCAGCCTCTCCCAGGCGATGGGCAGGTCCTCCTCGCGGATCGCCGCCAGGGTGGCGCGGTCGCCGACCAGGGCGCAGAGGCAGTCGCCGCGATAGCGCACCTCGCCCTCGGCGAAGACCGGCTGGTCCTTGATGTCGGGATAGATGCCGTAGCCGTTGCGGCCCGGCACGTCGGCCGCGGTCAGCACCCGCACCAGGCCGGGGTGCCTGGCCAGCAGCGGCGCCCAGTCGCCGAAGGCGAAGCGCGCGCGGGGGTGGGGGCTGCGCACGGCACGCAGCCAGAGCGCCTCCGCCGGCGCCGCATCCGCGCCGAAGAGGTCGGCGCCGGTGACCTTGGCCTCGCCATCGGCGCGCGGCATGCGCGCCCCCACGGCGCAGCCGGAGGCGGGGAGTGCCGGCGCCGGCCCGCCCTCGAGGAAGGCATGCGCGGCGCAGACCGCCTCCAGGATCTTGCGGTAGCCGGTGCAGCGGCAGAGCACGCCGCCCAGCGCCGCCATCGCCTCCGCCTTGGAGGGGCGCGGCGTCGCGGCCAGCAACTCGCTCGCCGCCATCAGCATGCCCGGCGTGCAGATGCCGCATTGGGCGGCGCCATGGTGCAGGAAGGCCCGCTGCAGCGCCGCGCCCATGGGCGTCGCCGCCAACCCCTCCACCGTCGTCACGCTGCGCCCGGCCGCCTGGGCCAGCGGCACCAGGCAGGCGCAGGCCTGAGCGCCGTCCAGCAGCACGGTGCAGGCGCCGCAATCTCCGGCGTCGCAGCCGATCTTGGTCCCGGTCAGGCCGAGATGGTCGCGCAGGGCGGCGGACAGCCGCGTCCCCGGCGGCGCGGCGACCGCCTGCGTCGCGCCGTTCACCGTCAGCAGGATTGCCTGGCCGGTCATGCCGCGCGCGCCTCCGCCGGCATGGCGAGGGCGCGGCGGACCAGCACCAGCGCCGCCTGCCGCCGGTACTCCGCCGTCGCGCGCACGTCGTCGATGGGCGCGAGCGCCGCCAGGTGCTCCGCCCGGACGGCGCCGGCTGCGGCCGCCGGCGGCAGGCCCGCCAGCGCCGCCTCCAGCGCCGGCAACCGCTGCGCGACCGGGGAGCAGGCGCCGACCGCGATGCGCGCCCGGGTGATCGCGCCCGCCTCGGCCTCGATCACCGCCGCCACCGCCACGATGGAGATGACGAGATAGGCGCGCGCGCCCAGCTTCTCGAACCGCGCCGTCGCGCCGGGCGTGGGTTTCGGGACGATCACCGCGGTGGCGATCTCGTCCGGCGCCAGGGCGGTGCGGCGGTTGCCCAGGATGAAACCGGAGAGCGGCAGCCGCCGCAAGCCGCGCGGGCTCGCCAGTTCCACCTCGGCATCCAGGGCCAGCAACGGCGGCACGCCATCCGCGGCCGGGGAGGCGTTGCAGAGATTGCCGACCAGCGTCCCGCGATTCTGCACCTGCGCCCCGCCCACCTGCGCCGCGGCCTGGCGCAGCGCGTCGAACCAGGGCGGCAGCGCCGCCTTGCGCAGCGCCGCCCAGGTGACCAGCGCGCCGATGCGGTGGTGGTCGCCGCGGTCCTCGAGTCCCGCCAGCTCCGGCAGGGCCGAGAGGTCGAGCAGCGGCCGCGCCTCCGGGCGCATCCAGGCCTCGCCGGCGGCGCGCGCCGGGAAGATATCGGTCCCGCCCGCCAGCAGCAGGGGCGGGGTGGGGGACTCGGCCAGCAGGCCCAGCGCCTCCCTCAGGCTCGTCGGTCGTCGGTAGGCGCTCATGCCCTCTGCAGTCATCGGTCCGGTCGCGGAACCAGCCCCGCGGCGCGACGGGGTTTAGCAAACCACGGGCCGCCGCCCACCGGCAAACCATCGGGTCGCGGGGGCGCGGGCTATCCTGCCGGCGGCGCCCTCGCTAGGCTCCGCGCCGCAGGAGGGACCTTCGATGGCGGTGGAGCAGGCGGCGGGGCCCGCGAAGGGCAGGACCCTGGTGCGGAATATCGGGCTGCTGCTCTCGGGCGACCTCGACCGGCCGGTGCTGGAGGCGGACGCCGTCCTGGTCGAGGACGGCCGGCTCGCCGCCATCGGCCGCGGCGTGGAGCTGGCGGACCGCGGCCCCGTCGATTCCGTCATCGACGCGCATGGCTGCGCCGTCTCGCCCGGGCTGGTGGACAGCCATGTGCATCCGGTCTTCGGCGACTGGACGCCGCGGCAGAACCAGATCGGCTGGGTGGAGAGCTTCCTGAACGGCGGCGTGACCACCATGATCTCAGCCGGCGAGGTCCATCTGCCCGGCCGCCCCAAGGACATCGTCGGATTGAAGGCGCTGGCCATCACCGCGCAGCGCGCCTTCCACAAGGCCCGGCCGGCGGGCGTGAAGGTGCTGGCCGGCGCGCCGGTGCTCGAGAAGGGCATGGTCGAGAGCGATTTCGCCGACCTCGCCGCCGCCGGCGTGACGCTCCTCGGGGAGGTCGGCCTCGGCAGCGTGAAGGCCGGCTACGAGGCGCGGGAGATGGTCGCCTGGGCCCGCAAGCACGGCATCCAGAGCACCATCCATACCGGCGGTCCCTCCATCCCCGGCAGCGGGCTGATCGACAAGGACACGGTTCTGGAGGCCGATGCCGACATCATCGGCCACATCAATGGCGGCCATACCAGCCTGCCGGAGGGGCATGTCTGCGAGCTCTGCGAGCGCAGCAGCCGCGCCATCGAGATCGTCCACAACGGCAATGAGCGCGTGGCGATCGCGGCGGTGCAGGCGGCGCGCGACCTGAAGCAGCTTCACCGCGTCATCCTCGGCACCGACAGCCCGGCCGGCTCGGGCGTGCAGCCGCTCGGCATCCTGCGGCTGATCTCGCTGCTCTCCTCGCTCGGCGGCATCCCGGCGGCGCAGGCGATCGCGCTGGCGACGGGCAATACCGCCCGCATCCGCAGCCTCGATGCCGGGCTGATCGAGCCGGGCCGCGCCGCCGACCTGGTCTTCCTCGACCGCGCCCAGCACACGGCCGGGCGGGACCTGCTGCAGAGCATCGAGCTCGGCGACATCCCGGGCATCGGCGCCGTCATGATCGATGGCGTGATGCGCTGCGGCCGCAGCCGCAACACCCCGCCGGCCGAGCGGGTTCCCGAGGTGCTGGGCCACTGAGCGCGACCGAACAGGCGGCCTTCGCCCGCGCGCCCTGGTGGCGGCGGGGCATCCGCAACGGGCTGGTGCTGGGGGCGTTGGTCCTCGCCGCCGCCATCGGCCTCAATCTCGGCGACCTGGAGGGCCTGCGGCGCATGCTGGCGGAGGCGCCCTTCGCCATCGCCATCTCCGTCGCGGTGCATGTGCCGCAGATCTTCCTGACCTCCATGTCCTGGCGGACGCTGCTGCCGCCCGGCCTGCGCGCCCCGGTCGGCGCCATGGCGCTGCTGCGCTGGTACCGCGAATCGGCCAATGCGCTGCTGCCCGCTGGCGCCCTGGTCGGGCAGGCGGCGGCGGCGCGGCTGCTGTCGCGCCGGGGTGTCCCGGGCAGGCTGGCGGGCGCCACGGCGACGGTGGACCTGACGCTGGAGGCGGTCTCGCAGCTCTTCTTCACGCTGGCCGGCGTCGCCCTGCTGCTGGGGGCGGGGGAGGGGAAGGGACTGCTGGGCTTCGCCGCGGCCGGCCTCGGCATCGCCCTCGGCGGCGCGGCCGCGATGGTGCTGGTGCAGCGCCGCCTGCCGCTGACCCTGCTGGAGCGTGGCCTGGCGCGGCTGGCGAGGCGCTGGCCGGCCATCAACCCGCGCGCGATCCATGAATTCCAGGCGGCGATCCTCGACCTGCATGCCGATTGGCCGCGGCTGGCGGGCGCCTGCCTCTGGCACACCGCGGCCTGGCTTTCCGGCGTGGTCGAGGTGGCCGGGATCCTCTGGCTGCTCGGCCAGCCCGTGACGCTGGCCGAGGCCATGGTGATCGAGAGCCTGGCCCAGGCGCTGCGCAATGCCGGCTTCATGCTGCCCGGCGCGCTGGCGGTGCAGGAGGGCGCGATCATCGGCGCGGCCGCCCTGGTTGGGGTGCCGCCTGGGCCGGCGCTGGCGATGGCGCTTGCACGCCGCGCGCGGGAAGTGCTGATGAGCCTGCCGGGGCTTCTGGCTTGGCAGCGGGCGGAAGGGGCGGCTATGGCAGCCGGCCGGAGCGGATCGCCGGAGGGCGCCCGCGGGCGCCCGCAGGCGTGAATCCGCTTCGAGAGCCATTTGGAGCGGATCGCCGCAGGCGTGACCCCGCTCCGCTACCAAGGGGCGCCTCGGCGCCAGGGCCGGGGGACTGATCGACATGGGCAGCACGCGTTCGGGCGTCATGGACCTTCTGCGGCTGGTGCCGAAGGGCGGGCCGGCGATCGTCAACGTCTCCGTGACCAATCTCTGCAACGCCACCTGCGACTTCTGCAATTTCGCCCATGACAAGGGCTTCGTGACGGATCGCCGGTCCCTGGACGCGAGCCGCTTCGAGGCGGCGCTGACGCGGCTGAAGGAGCAGGCCGGGGTCCGCTTCGCCACCTTCATGGGCGGCGAGCCGCTGCTGCACCCGAAGATCCTGGACATGGTCCGTAGCGCCACCGCCCTGGGCGTGCAGCCGACCATGGTCACCAATGGCTGGCTGCTGCCGCCCAAGGTGGATGCCCTGGCCGATGCCGGCATCACCACGCTCTTCATCTCCATCGACGCGGCCGAGGCGGCGGTGCACGAGAAGAACCGCGGCCTCCGCGGCGTCTGCGAGCGCATCCGGGAGGCGACGGCCAGGCTGCAGGCGCGCGGCGTGACCGTCATCGCCTCCTGCGCCATGACGCGGCTGGTGACGGACTATGCGGCGCTGGCGCGCTTCGTTAAGGAGCTCGGCTTCTCCGCCATCACCTTCTCCTATCCGCGCAAGGCGGCGCTCTCCTCGAACTCGCTGGTCTGGTCGGAGGACAGCGAGCTCGTGGACATGACCACCGAGGAGCTGCTCGCCGCCTTCGACGGCGCCGAGGCGGCGCGCGCCATCATCCCCGTGCACAACCCGCGCGCCGGCATCGCCGACATGCGCCGCCGCCTCTCCGGCCAGGGCGAGCGCTTCGTCTGCCATGCCGGCTACAAGTATTTCTACATGGACTGGAACTACGACGTCTGGCGCTGCGAGGACTGGGCGGAGCCGATGTCCTCGGTCTGGGACTTCACGCCGGACCGGATGGTGCGCGACGGCTGCCAGGCCTGCACGACGGACTGCTACCGCGACGCCAGCATCATGCTGCATTTCCCGGTCGCCATCGGCGACGCTTTCGCCTCCTTGAAGCAGGGGCGGCCGGCGGCCGCCTTCCGGGCGCTGGCGGATCGCCGCGTCGCGGGCTCGATCGGCGCCGTCATGGGCCATGGCAGCCGGCTGGCCCGGCTGGCGGGCGCGGGCTGAGCGCGGCAGACTGGCCGGGAAGGAGCCCGCCATGCCCGCCGTCATCCGCAAGCTGGTCACCATCCTCGACGAGACGCGGCGCGAGATGCGCCGGGACCTCGATCTGCCCATCCGCCGCGTGGTTGCATGCGCAGTCATCGAGAATCCCTTCGCCGGCCGCTTCGCGGAGGACCTATCGGAGCTGATCGCCCAGGGCGAGGAACTCGGCGCGCTGCTGGCGGCGCGCGCCATCGCCGCCCTCGGCATCCCCGGCGAGCGGGTGGAGAGCTTCGGCAAGGCCGCCGTCGTGGGCGAGGCCGGCGAGCTGGAACATGCCGCGGCATTGCTTCATCCGAAGATGGGCGCGCCGGTGCGGGCGGCGCTCGGGAAGGGGCCGGCGCTGATCCCCTCGGCCAAGAAGTCGGGCGGGCCGGGCACCGGCATCGACGTGCCGCTCGGCCACAAGGATGCCGCCTTCGTGCGCAGCCATTTCGACGCCATAGAGGCGCGGGTGCCCGATGCGCCGCGCGCGCACGAGATCCTGCTCTGCCTGGCGCTGACCGATGGCGGGCGGCCGCTGCCCCGCATCGGCGGGCTCGCCAAGGACCAGATCGAAGGCCGCGACGGCCTGCGGTGACCGCCATCGGCCGGTAGCGGCTTCGTGCCGCCCGGCGGCCTCGGGCGGCACGCCGAATCCCGCCCCCTCCCTTGCATTGCGGGCGTTGCATGGGCATACCTTCCCGCAACGACGGACGGCGATCCGCGCCCCTTGCCGCGCCATGACGGCGCCGGGGCCGCGGGCCGCGTCAGAAACCGCCCATGCGCATTCCGGAACTGGGGCTGATCGGGCGTTCGGCCCGGGTCGCATGGCGTTGCCGCTACGGGGAGAACGATCCGGGTGTCCGACACCATCCTGGAAACGAACGGGCTGACCAAGGAATTCATGGGCTTCGTCGCCGTCGGCGACGTCTCCCTGAAGATCCGCCGCGGCAGCATCCATGGCCTGATCGGCCCGAACGGCGCCGGGAAGACCACCTGCTTCAATCTTCTCACCAAATTCCTGCAGCCGACCCGCGGGACCATCCACTATGACGGCCGCGACATCACGAAGCTCAAGCCGGCGCAGGTGGCGCGGCTGGGGCTGGTGCGCAGCTTCCAGATCTCGGCCGTCTTCCCGCACCTGACGGTGCTGGAGAATGTCCGCGTGGCGCTGCAGCGCCAGCGCGGCGGCAGCTTCGACTTCTGGCGCTCCGATTCGCTGCTGCGGCAATACGACGACCGGGCGCGCGGGCTGCTCGCCGATGTCGGGCTGACGGGCTACGAGGCGCTGCCGGCCGGCGAGCTGCCCTATGGCCGCAAGCGGGCGCTCGAGATCGCCACGACGCTCGCCATGGAGCCGCAGATGATGCTGCTCGACGAGCCGACCGCCGGCATGACGCATGAGGACGTGGACCGCATCGTCGCGCTGATCAAGCGCGTGGCGGCGGGCCGCACCGTGCTGCTGGTGGAGCACAACCTGAAGGTCGTCTCCGGCCTCTGCGACACCATCACGGTCCTGACGCGCGGCCGCGTGCTGGCGGAGGGCGACTACCAGAGCGTGGCGAGGAACCCGGAAGTCATCGCGGCCTATCTCGGCAGCGAGGCGCATACGGTCACCGAGGGAGTGCCGGTCTGATGTCCGCAACCCTGGAAGCGACCCGCCCCGCCGCGGCCGGGCAGGCCATGCTGGAGGTGAAGAACCTCGAGGCCTGGTATGGAGAGAGCCACGTCCTGCACGGCGTCGGGCTCGAGATCCGGCCGGGCGAGGTGGTCACCCTGCTCGGCCGCAACGGCGCCGGCAAGACCACGACGCTGCGCGCCATCATGGGCCTGGTCGGCCGGCGCGCCGGCAGCATCCGCTTCGACGGGCGGGAGACGATCAACGACCGCTCCGACCTGATCGCCCGCGCCGGCATCGGCTACTGCCCGGAGGAGCGCGGCATCTTCGCCAGCCTGACGGTGACGGAGAACCTGCTGCTGCCGCCGGTGGTCAAGTCCGGCGGCCTCGACCTGGAGACCATCTACAAGCTCTTCCCGAACCTGAAGGAGCGCGCCAACAGCCCGGGCACCAAGCTCTCGGGCGGCGAGCAGCAGATGCTGGCGATCGCCCGCATCCTGCGCACCGGCGCCAACCTGCTGCTGCTCGACGAGCCGAGCGAGGGCCTCGCCCCGGTCATCGTGCAGCAGATCGGCCGGACGATCCGCGAGCTGAAGCAGCGCGGCTTCACCGTGCTGCTGGTCGAGCAGAATTTCCGCTTCGCCCAGACGGTCGCCGACCGCCACTACGTCATGGAGCATGGCCGCGTCGTCGACATGGTGGCGAATGCCGACCTCGCCGCCAGCATGGACCGGCTGCACGAATACCTCGGCGTCTGAGCGGGGTAGGGGGAGGGGAATGGCCATGCGGACGAGGCGGGCAACGCAAGCCGGACGGCGAAGAGATCCGGCGCGGCCAGCCTGCCGCCCGCCGCGCGCGCGCCGGTGCGCCGCGCCCTGCACACGGAAAGACCCATGGCGAACCTGACCCCAGACCGACGCAGCATCCTGGCCGGCGCCGCCGGCGTCGCCCTCTCCGGCCTGCCCTGGCGCGGCGTGCGCGCCCAGGCCGGCAGCATCAAGATCGGCGTCCTGAACGACCAGTCCGGCGTCTATCGCGACATCTCCGGCCCGACCTCGGTCGCCTGCGTGCGGCAGGCCGTCCAGGACCTCGGCACTCTCGGCTTCGCGGTCGAGGTCGTCACCGCCGACCACCAGAACAAGCCTGATGTCGGCTCCAACATCGCCCGGCAATGGATCGACCGGGACGGCGTCGACGTCATCGTCGACGTGCCGAACAGCGCGGTCGCGCTGGCGGTGAACGGCGTGGTGCGGGAGAAGAACAAGGTCTATCTCAACAGCACCGCCGCGACCGCCGATCTGACCGGGCCGCAATGCACGCCGAACACGGTGCACTGGACCTACGATACCTGGATGCTGGCGCGCAGCACCGGCGGCGCCATGGTGAAGGCCGGCGGCGACAGCTGGTTCTTCATCACCGCCGACTATGCCTTCGGCCATGCGCTGGAGCGCGACACGACCAACTTCGTCAAGGCGCAGAACGGCCGCGTGATCGGCGGCGTGCGGCACCCGCTGGGCAATACCGACTTCTCCTCCTTCCTCATGCAGGCGCAGTCCTCCCGCTCCAAGGTGATCGGCCTGGCCAATGCCGGCGCGGACACCATCAACGCGGTGAAGCAGCTGGCCGAGTTCGGCGTCACCCGGCGCGGCACCAAGGTCGCCGTGCTGCTGATGTTCATCAACGACGTGCACGGGCTCGGCCTGCAGGCGGCGCAGGGGCTGGTCTGCACCGAGACCTTCTACTGGGACCTCAACGACCGCACCCGCGCCTTCAGCGCGAAGGTGAAGCCGCATCTCGCGGGCAACATGCCGGCCATGTCGCATGCCGGCTGCTACGCCGCGGTGCTGCACTACCTGAAGGCGGCGCAGGACATGGGCGTGGCGCAGGCCAAGGCCTCCGGCGCCGAGGCGGTGGCGCGCATGAAGGCCATGCCGACCGATGACGACTGCTTCGGCCAGGGCAGCATCCGCGCCGACGGGCGCAAGCTGCATCCCTCCTACCTCTTCGAGGTGAAGGCCCCGAACGAGAGCAAGGGACCCTGGGATTACTACAAGCTGCTGCAGACGACCCCGGCGGAGGAGGCCTTCCGGCCGCTCGCCGAGGGCGCCTGCCCGCTGGTGCGGAGCTGAGACACCGCGGGGCGGCCAGGGCCGCCCCGCCGCGATACGGACCGGGAAAACCCGGCCGCCAACAGGGAAGGCGAGGGACCAGGAGATGGAGCTGGGACGCAGGAGAGTGCTGGCGACGGGGGCCGCCGCCGGCCTGGTGACGGCCCTGCCGCGGCTGACGCGCGCGCAGGCGGCGAACACCATCTGCATCGGCGTCATGAACGACATGTCGGGCACCTACCGGGACAATACCGGCCCCGGCTCCGTCGCCTGCGCCCAGCAGGCCATCGCGGAATTCGGCCAGCGCGGCTTCAATGTCGAGCTGATCTTCGCCGACCACCAGAACAAGCCCGATATCGGCGTGAACCTGGCGCGCCAGTGGTACGACCAGGGGGTCGACATGATCCTCGACATCCCGACCAGCTCGGTCGGGCTGGCCGTGCAGAACGTCTCGAAGGAGAAGAACAAGCTCGCCATCAATGTCGGCTCGGCGACCAGCGACCTGACCGGCGCGCAATGCAGCCCGAGCGGGCTGCACTGGGCCTACGACACCTACCAGCTCGCGCGCTCGACCGGCGGCGCGACGGTGAAGGCCGGCGGCGATACCTGGTTCTTCATCACCGCCGATTATGCCTTCGGCCATGCGCTGGAGCGGGACGCGAGCAACTTCATCCGCGCCGCCGGCGGCAGGATCCTCGGCACGGTGCGCACGCCCTTCCCGGCGACGACCGACTTCTCCTCCTTCCTCGTCCAGGCGCAGGCGACCCGGCCGAAGGTGATCGGCCTCGCCAATGCCGGCTCCGACACCATCAACTGCGTCAAGCAGGCTGCCGAGTTCGGCCTGACCAAGCGCGGCATCAAGCTCGCCTCCCTGCTGCTCTTCATCACCGATGTGCACTCCATCGGGCTGCAGACCGGGCAGGGCCTCGTCTGCTCCGAGACCTTCTACTGGGACCTGAACGACCGCACCCGCGCCTTCACCAGGCGCGTGCTGCCGAAGATGCCGAACCTCTATCCGAACATGATCCATGCCGGCTGCTACTCGGCCACGCTGCACTACCTGAAGGCCGTGGCCGACATGGGCGTCGCCGCGGCGAAGGGCCCGGGCAGCGAGGTGGCGGCGCGCATGAAGGCCATGCCGACGGAGGACGACTGCTTCGGCGCCGGCAGCATCCGGGCGGATGGGCGGAAGATCCATCCCTCCTACCTCTTCGAGGTGAAGGCCCCGGCCGAGAGCAAGGGCCCCTGGGACTACTACAAGCCGCTGCAGACCACGCCGGCGGAGGAGGCCTTCCGGCCGCTGGCCGAAGGCAACTGCCCGCTGGTGCGGAGCTGAGGCAATGCGTTTCGCGGCGCGGGGAAGGATCCCGCGCCGCGCGTGACCGAGGAGAAGTCCGAATGTCGCTTACCCGTCGCGGCCTGATCGCCGCGTCCGTCGGTGCCACGCTGGTGCCGGCCCTGCCGCGCCTGTCGCGCGCGCAGGCGGCGAACACCATCCGCATCGGCGTGCTGAACGACCAGTCCGGCACCTACCGCGACATCAGCGGCCCCTATGGCGTGGAGTGCACGCGCCAAGCGGTGCAGGAGTTCGGCAACAAGGGCTTCAATGTCGAGGTCATCTTCGCCGACCACCAGAACAAGCCCGATGTCGGCGCCAATATCGCGCGGCAGTGGTACGACCAGGGTGTGGACCTGGTGCTCGACGTCCCGACCAGCTCGGTCGGCCTCGCCGTGAACAACGTCGCCAAGGAGAAGAACAAGGCCTATATCAACACCGGCTCGGCGACCTCCGACCTGACCGGCGCGCAATGCACCCCGAACACGGTGCATTGGATGTACGACACCTACATGCTGGCGAAGTCGACCGGCGGCGCCATGGTGAAGGCCGGCGGCGATAGCTGGTTCTTCATCACCGCCGACTATGCCTTCGGCCATGCGCTCGAGCGCGACACCACGAAATTCGTCAAGGAGGCCGGCGGCAAGGTCCTCGGCGGCGTGAAGTATCCCTTCCCCGCGACCTCCGACTTCTCCTCCTTCCTGTTGCAGGCGCAATCCTCCCGCGCGAAGGTCATCGGCCTCGCCAATGCCGGCGCCGATACCGTCAACAGCATCAAGCAGGCGGCCGAGTTCGGCCTGATGAAGCGCAATGTGAAGCTCGCGGCGCTGCTGATGTTCCTGCCGGACGTGCATGCCCTCGGCCTGCAGACCGCACAGGGCCTGGTGCTGACCGAGAGCTTCTACTGGGACCTGAACGACCGCACCCGCGCGGTGAGCGAGCGCCTGAAGCCGCGGCTGAAGGACATCAAGCCGAACATGGCGTCCATCGCCAACTACTCGGCGGCGCTGCACTTCCTGAAGGCCGTGGCGGATATGGGCGTGCCGGCGGCCAAGGCCTCGGGCATCGACCTGGTGAACCGCATGAAGGCGATCCCCTGCGACGACGATGCCTTCGGTCCCGGCCGCATCCGCGAGGATGGCCGCAAGCTCTGCCCCTCCTACCTCTTCGAGGTGAAGAAGCCCGAGGAGAGCAAGGCCCCCTGGGACTACTACAAGCTGCTGCAGACCACGCCGGCCGAGGAGGCCTACCGGCCGCTGAACGAAGGCGGCTGCAGCATCGTGAAGGCCTGAGGCGCGGGCGGGGGAGACACCGGACATGGCCATCGACCGGCGCGCACTGCTCGCCACCGGCACCGCTGCGGCGCTCGGCGGGCTGCCGCGCGCGTCCCGCGCCCAGACGGCGCCGATCCGCATCGGCGTCCTCACCGACATGTCCGGCCCCTACCGGGACCTGACGGGGCCGAGCAGCCTCGCGGGGGCGAAGCAGGCGGCGGAGGAGTTCTCCGCCGCCACCGGCATCGCGGTGGAGGTGATCGCCGGCGACCACCAGAACAAGCCGGATCTCGGCGTGAACATCGCCCGGCAATGGTTCGACCGGGACGGCATCGACATGATCGCCGACCTGCCGAACAGCGCGGTGGCGCTCGCCGTCTCCCAGGTGGCGCGGGAGAAGAACAAGGTGGTGGTCGGCTCGAGCGTCGGCTCCACCGCCTTCTCCGGCGCGCAGTGCAGCCCGAACAGCGTGCAGTTCACCTACGACACCTACATGCTGGCCAAGGGCACCGGCGATGCTCTGGTGAAGCAGGGCTTCGACAGCTGGTACTTCGTCACCGCCGACTATGCCTTCGGCCATGCGCTGCAGACGGATACCGCGCGCTTCGTCGAGGCAGCCGGCGGCAAGGTGCTCGGCGCCGCGCGCTATCCCTTCCCGGCGACGACCGATTTCTCCTCCTTCCTGCTGCAGGCCCAGGCGACGCGGCCGAAGGTGATCGGCTTCGCCAATGCCGGGGCGGATCTGGTGAACTGCATCAAGCAGGCGCGGGAATTCGGCCTGGCGAATCAGGGCGTGAAATTCGCCTGCCTGCTGATGACGGTCATGGACACGCTCTCGCTCGGCCTGCCCGAGGCGCAGGGGCTGCTGATGACCGACAGCTTCTACTGGGACCTGAACCCGCGCACCCGGGCCTTCAGCGAACGCGTCAAGGGCAAGCTGCCGGGCCGGATTACCAATACCGCCGTCGCCGGCAATTACGGCGGCACGCTGCACTACCTGAAGGCCGTGCAGTCCCTCGGCGTGGCGCAGGCCCGCGCTTCCGGCCTCGCGGTCGTCGAGCGGATGAAGGCCATGCCGACCGACGACGACGCCTTCGGCCCCGGCAGGATACGCCAGGACGGCCGCAAGCTCACGCCGGCCTACCTGTTCCAGGTGAAGACGCCGGCGGAATCCACCGGCCCGCTCGACCTGCACAAAGTGATCGCGACCACCCCGGCGGAGCAGGCGGCGCGGCCGCTCGCCGAAGGCGGCTGCCCCTTCATCCAGACCTGAGGACCGGGACGACCCGCATGGACGAGATTTTCGGCATTCCCGCGCCGCTGCTCTTCGGGCAGCTGTTGCTCGGCCTGATCAATGGCGCCTTCTACGCGATGCTCTCGCTCGGCCTGGCGGTGATCTTCGGCCTGCTCAACATCGTCAACATGGCGCATGGCGCGCAGTTCATGATGGGCGCCTTCGCCGCCTGGATGCTGCTGGCCTGGGCCGGCATCGGCTACTGGTGGGCGCTGATCCTCTCGCCCATCATCATCGGCATCACCGGCGTCATATTGGAGAAGGCCTTCATCAGTCGGCTCTACAAGCTCGACCACCTCTACGGCCTGCTGCTGACCTTCGGCCTGGCGCTGATCATCGAGGGCGTCTTCCGCAACGAGTTCGGCTCCTCCGGCCTGCCCTACCGCATCCCGGCGGAGCTCTCTGGCGCCTGGGACCTCGGCTTCATGTTCCTGCCGGTCTATCGCGGTTGGGTGGTCATCGCGGCGCTGGTGCTCTGCCTGGCGACCTGGCTGCTGATCGAGAAGACGCGGCTCGGCGCCTATCTCCGCGCCGCGACCGAGAATGCCGCGCTGGTGCAGGCCTTCGGCGTGAACGTCCCGCGCATGGTCACGCTGACCTATGGCGCGGGCGTGGCGCTGGCGGCCGTCGGCGGCGTGCTGGCGGCGCCGATCTACTCGGTGAACCCGCAGATGGGCTCGAACCTCATCATCGTGGTCTTCGCCGTCGTCGTCATCGGCGGCATGGGCTCCATCCTCGGCTCCATCCTCACCGGCTTCGCGCTCGGCATCGTGGAGGGGCTGACCAAGGTCTTCTGGCCGGAAGCCTCTGCCACCGTCATCTTCGTCATCATGGCGATCGTCCTGCTGGCGCGTCCCGCCGGCCTCTTCGGGAGGGCCTGAGACCATGGCCGACACCACCTCCATCACCGCCGGCGCCATTCCGGATGCCGGGCAGGAATCGCATGGCGCCTGGGGCTTCACCCGGGCGCAGATCGTGGCGCTGGGCGTCCTCGTGGTCTTCCTCGCGGTCTCGCCCTTCGTGCTCTACCCCGTCTTCCTGATGAAGCTGCTCTGCTTCGCGCTCTTCGCCTGCGCCTTCAACCTGCTGATCGGCTATGTCGGGCTGCTGAGCTTCGGCCATGCCGCCTATTTCGGCATGGGCGGCTATCTCGCGGGGCATGCGGCGAAGGTCTGGGGCCTGACGCCCGAGCTCTCGATCATCGTGGGCGCGATCACCGCCGGGCTGCTCGGCGCCGTCGCGGGCTGGATCGCCATCCGCCGGCAGGGCATCTACTTCGCCATGATCACCCTGGCGCTGGCGCAGATGGTCTATTTCTTCTGCGTGCAGGCGCCCTTCACCGGCGGCGAGGACGGCATCCAGGCCATCCCGCGCGGCAACCTCTTCGGCGCCGTGCCGCTCGACCGCGACATGTCCATGTACTGGGTGGTGGCGACGATCTTCCTCGGCTGCTTCCTGCTGGTCCACCGCATCATCCACTCGCCCTATGGGATGGTGCTGAAGTCGATCCGGGAGAACGAGCCGCGGGCGACCTCCCTCGGCTACCGGACGGACGACTACAAGCTGATGGCCTTCGTGCTCTCGGCGACGCTCGCCGGCGTCGCCGGCGCGACCAAGTCCATCGTCTTCGGCATCGCCACGCTGACCGACGTGCACTGGTCCATGTCCGGCGAGGTGGTGCTGATGACGCTGGTCGGCGGCCTCGGCACGGTCTTCGGGCCGGTGGTCGGCGCCGCCGTCATCGTGACCATGCAGAACTACCTCGCGGAGATGGGCGCCTGGGTCACCGTCATCCAGGGCGTCATCTTCGTCGCCTGCGTGCTCGCCTTCCGCCGCGGCCTGGTCGGCGAGATCGGCAACTTGCTGAAGGTGAAGCTGTAGGATCGGGGGAGGGCGCTGCCCTCCCTTCACCGCTCACCAGGGGCCCGAGGCCCCTGGACCTCGGGCCTCCTTCAGCCCAGCCAGCGCAGCAGCAGGTCCACCACCTTCTCCGGCTGTTCCTGCTGCACCCAATGGCCGGCGCCCTCCACCAGGTGCACGTCGCTCATGCGCGTGCAGGCCACCTCCCGCATCCGTCGCAGCGCGCCGGGCACCTGCTCGATCCCCCAGTCGCTCGCGCCGGCGATGAAGACCGAGGGGACGTCGATGGTGCGGCCGGCGAAGACCTGCGCCTCCGCCTCGAACCGCCCGGTGGTGCGGCAGCGGTACCATTGCAGCCCGCCCTGGAAGCCGGTGCGCCCATACTCCGCGGCATAGACCGCGAGGTCGCACTCCGGCAGCCAGCGGTTGGCGGCGATCGCGGCGGGCGAGGGCATCTCCGGCGCCACCGTCTCCGCCATGCCCTTGTCCCGGTCCATGATGTAGTAGGTCGGCATCTCAGCCACCGCCTCGGCGGTCCAGCCGGCCAGGCGGTGGGGCCTGTTCGCCGGCCAGTCGGCGCTCTTCATGTGGTAGTAGGCACGGAGGAAGGCGTGCAGGCCCTGCGGGCAGCGCCACATGTTCTCGTTGGCGCCGCGCTCCGAATAGTACCACTGGTAGTGCTTGCGCGGCCGCGGCAGGGCGGCGAGGGCGGCATGGATGTCGGGCGCCGGGGCGCGGTCCGGATCCTCCTCCGGCAGGTCGGGCGGGCCGGGGAAGGGCGCGCTCATCAGCGCGACGCGGCGGAAGACATCGGGCCGGATCAGCGCGCACCAGGCCGCGACCGGCGAGCCGAAATCATGGCCGATCACCGCCTCGACATGCCCGTAGCCGAGCCTCGCGACCAGCCCGAGCTGGTCGCGCACCAGGTTCAGCATGCGGAAGGGCGCGAGGTCGCCGTCGTAATCCGCGCTCCAGCCGGTGGTGCGGCCATAGCCGCGCTGGTCGGGCGCGACCACGTGGAAGCCGGCGGCGGCCAGCGCCGGCATCACCCGCCGCCAGGACCAGGCGAGCTCCGGGAAGCCGTGGAGCAGCAGCAGGCAGGGCCGCCCGGGCTCGCCCGCCTCCAGCACATGCATCGAGAGGCCGTTGATGCCGGGGATGATCCGGGCGCGGATGCCGGCCGGCAGCGTGGCGGCGTCAAAGGGCGGCAGCGTGGACATGGACCCCTCCCGTTACGTCTTGCCGGGAAGTCTAGAGCATTCGCACGCTGACTGGGCAGCGTGAGAATGCTCCAGGCCCTTGAGTTTCACAGCAGATTCACGCCTTCGGGCGGTTCCGCCCTCGGGCGATCTGCTCCGGCAGGGTCCGATCCGTCGCGCCCTATCCCCCGCTGCGGTCCCAGAGATTGGGCAGGGCGTCGCTGGAATAGCCGGAGACGAAGCTGCGCGCCTCGCCGGTGTCGCGGTCGAAGGCGTGGCGGCGGACCGCGCCGATATTGCCGCCATAGACATGGATGCTGATGCTCGGCGCCTCCGGCACCGCATTCTCCACGACATGGATGTCGTAGGTCCGGGCGCTCACCCTCGCCACCTCGCCCGGCCGCAGCCGGTCCCGCCGGCCGGGCCGCGGCGGCGTGCCGGGCGGGCCGAGGACGTATTCGGTCGAGATCTCCTCGCCGCGCAACTGCCCGACCAGGCCCCAGACGAGGTGGTCGTGGATGGGCGTCCGCTGCCCCGGGCCCCAGACGAAGCTGACGACGGAGAAGCGCTCGAGCGGGTCGCAGTGGAGCAGGTATTGCCGGTAGCAGGGGCCGGAGAGGGCGAAGGCGGGCGGCAGCCAGTCGTCCCTGGCGACCAGCGCCGCCAGCAATTCGGCGCCCTCGGTCAGGAAGCGGTCCTCCTCCCCGCCGGCCTCGGCGATGCGCGTCATCGCCTGGACGAAGTCGCGCAGCCTGGCGATGCCTGTCATCCTGTCCCTCCCGCAGAGTCCGGCGAACCATGGCATGCCCGCGCCGTTGCGGGGTTGCGGAGGCGCAAATGAGCGAAGCACCGGAACAGCTCTTCCTGGCCGATGACGGCACCATCCCGAACAACCCGCGGCTGCCGGCCCTGGTCTTCCGCGGCGCGGTCCCGGCGGGCGACCCGGCGGCGGCCGAGGCGCTCTTCGCCCGGCATGGCTGGCCGCCCGCCTGGCGGGATGGGATCTACCCCTACCACCACTACCACCCGGATGCGCATGAGGCGCTGGCGATCGCCCGCGGGCAGGTCCGCGTGATGCTGGGCGGGGAGGGTGGCCAGGTGCTGGAGCTTGCGGCTGGCGACGTGGCGGTGCTGCCGGCCGGCACCGGCCACCGCAACCTCGGCGCCAGCCCGGACCTGCTGGTGGTCGGCGCCTATCCGGAGGGGCAGTCGCCGACCGAGTATCGCGGCCGGCCGGGCGAGCACGCCAGGGCGGTGCCGCAGATCACCCAGGTGCCGGACCCGCCGAACGAGCCGGTGCGCGGCCGCGCCTGGCCGCTCTGACTTCGCCGCGGGTGCCCTGAGCGGGGCGCGCGGCGCGGAGTGCCCCCGGGGCCGCGGCCATGGCCGCATCCGTCCTCAGAACTCCGCTTCGAGGTCCAGCTCGACGATCGCCGGCTCCGGCTCGCGCTTCGCCGCCTCGATCCACTCCGCGACCTCGGGCCAGGCGAGGGTCGCCTGCGCATAGGCCGCCGCGGCGCCGTCGAGCTTCACGTCATAGGTGCGGAACCGCATCACGACGGGCGCATACATCGCATCCGCCACGCTCCGCTCGGCGCCGAGCAGCCAGGGGCCGCCCCAGCGCTCCAGGCAGTCGCGCCAGATCCAGAGGATCCGCTCGATATCCGCCCGCGCGGCCGACCAGACCGTGAAATTCGGCACGAAGCCGCGCAGGTTGAAGGGCAGGGTGCTGCGCAGCGCGGCGAAGCCGGCATGCATCTCGCCGCTGATGGCGCGGCAGCGGGCGCGGGCGATGCGGTCCTCCGGCAGCATGCGCGCGGCGGGGAATTGCTCGTTCAGGTACTCCGCCATCGCCAGCGTGTCCCAGAGCTCCGCCCCGTCGTGCCGCAGGCTCGGGATCAGGATGGAGGAGGACTGCAGCAGCAGCTCCGCCCTGGAGTTCGGATCGTCGGCCGAGACGATCTCCTCCCGGAAGGCGATCCCCGCCATGCGGCAGAGCAGCCAGCCGCGCATCGACCAGGAGGAGTAGTTGCGGCTGCTGATGCGCAGCACCGCCGGCTCGGCCCCGGCCGTGGTCGCGGCATTCCGGCGGCGGGACTGGACGGCCATGCGCGATCCCCGTGCTGCAACGATATCGCAGCCTAGCAGCGCCTTCGCGGTTGCGAAAAGACGGTGCGCTGGCACGATGCGTGCAAAGCCTCGCCGGCCGGCGAGGCACGGGGAGCGGGCGGTCCGGATGATCTATTCCATGCTGCAGGCGAGCCAGGACCTGTTGAACCCGGTGCGGCGGCTGGCGCGCGGCGGCAGCGGCATCCTCGGCCGGGTCGATGGGCGGCATCCGGCCCTCTACCCCGTCCGCCCCTGGCGCGCGGGGCTCGAGGTCTTCGGCCATGCCCGCATCACCCATGCCCGGCCCGACTACGCCATCGGCCCCGTCCGCGTCGGCAACCGGATGGTGGAGGTGGAGGAGGTCGTGGTCGCCGCCACGCCCTTCGCCAGCCTGCTGCATTTCCGCAAGGACGTGGAGATCCGCCTGCCGCGCGTCCTGGTGGTGGCACCGATGTCGGGCCATTTCGCGACGCTGCTGCGCAACACCGTGCAGGTGCTGCTGCAGGACCACGACGTCTACATCACGGACTGGCACAATGCGCGCGACGTGCCGCTCTCGGCCGGGCGCTTCGGCTTCGACGAGTTCACCGCCCATGTCATGGACTTCCTGCGCGCCATCGGCCCCGGCGCGCATGTGCTCGCGGTCTGCCAGCCGGTGGTCGCGGTGCTCGCCGCGGTGGCGATCATGGCGGAGGACCACGACCGCTGCTCGCCGCGCAGCATGTCGTTGCTCGCCGGACCGATCGACACGCGGGTGCGGCCCACCACGGTCAATGCCCTCGCCCGCTCGAAGCCGATCGACTGGTTCGAGCGGACGCTGATCTCCAACGTCCCCTGGCGCCACCGGGGCGGCGGGCGGCGCGTCTATCCCGGCGCGGTGCAGCTTGCCGCCTTCATGACCATGAACCTCGACCGGCACCTGAAGGCGCACCGCGAGCAGTTCTGGGCCCTGCATGACGGCGACCTGGCGAAGGCGATGCTGCACCGCCGCTTCTACGACGAGTATTTCGCGGTCATGGACCTGCCGGCGGAGTTCTACCTGGAGACCGTCAGCCGCGTCTTCCAGGAGCATGCGCTGCCCCTCGGCAGCCTCGCCTGGCGCGGCCGGCCGGTGCGGCCGCAGGCCATCCGCCGCACCGCCATCCTGACGGTGGAGGGCGAGAAGGACGATATCTGCGCCATCGGCCAGACCATGGCGGCGCTCGACCTCTGCCGCGGCGTGCCGGTGACGATGAAGCGCCACCACCTGCAGACCGGCGTCGGCCATTACGGCGTCTTCAGCGGCCGCCGCTGGGCGCAGCAGATCTACCCGCGGGTGCGGGAGATGATCCAGGTGAACGAGGGCTGATGGCGAAGGCCGATCAGGGCCCGTGGCAGGCGCCGCAGGTACTGCCGGCCAGCCGTGCCGGCGCACCCTCCAGCCGGGTCGCGCCGACCAGCGCGGCATGCCCGCCGACCAGCAGCAGGGCGATGAGTCCGATGATCAGGATGGCCCGAGCCATGGCGCGCCGTCTCCCGCGCTTGTCCGTCCCGGCGTTACGGCGAGGATAGCGCGTCAGGCAGCGCCGGCGCCGGCGCGAACGCAGGCGTGATCGGCAGCGCGGACTGTGCGGGGCGCTGCCGGCGCACCACGGTTGACGCCGCGGGGCAGGCTGGCAGGCTGCCGCCATGCAGCCGATCTGCCTCACCTTCGACAATGGACCGGAGCCGGAGGTCACCCCCGGCGTCCTCGAGACCCTGGCGCGCCGCCGCATCCCGGCGATGTTCTTCGTCGTCGGGGAGAAGCTGCGCGACCCGGCGCGGCATGCCCTCGCCGCCCGGGCGCGGGCCGAGGGGCATCCGGTCGGCAACCATACCCTGACGCATGGCACGCCGCTCGGCCGCCGCGGCGGCACCGAGGCCGTCGCCGAGATCGAGGCCTGCGAGGCGCTGCTCGCCGGGCTGCAGGCGCCGGAGCGCCTGTTCCGCCCCAATGGCGGCGGCGGGACGCTCGGGCCGCATCTGCTGAACGCCTCCGCCGCGCGGCGCCTGCAGGCGGGCAGCCATACGGTGGTGCTCTGGAACGCCATCCCGCGCGACTTCGAGGATCCCGAGGGCTGGCCGGACCGCGCCCTGGCGATGCATGCCGAGGCGACGGCGCCGGTGCTGATGGTGCTGCACGACCTGCCCAACGGCGCCATGCGGCATCTCGACCGGGTGCTCGGCACGCTGCAGGACCGCGGCGCCGTCTTCCTCGCCGAGCCGCCGGAGGCCTGCGTGCCGATGCGCCGTGGGGTCGCGCTGCCGGGGCTCGAGGCCTGCGTCTCGCCGGATGCCGCGCCATGAGGCGCAGGGCTCTCCTCGCCGCCGCAGCGCTGCCCCTGGTTGCCCGCGCCGCCGCCTGGCCCGACCGCCCGATCCGGCTGGTCGTGCCCTTCGCCGCCGGCACCACCACCGACATCCTGGCCCGGCTCTGCGGCAGCGCCCTCGCGCAAGGTCTCGGCCAGCCGGTGGTGCCGGACAACAGGGCGGGCGCCGGCGGCACGGTCGGCACCCTCGCGGTCGCGCAGGCGGCGCCGGACGGCAATACGCTGCTCTTCGGCACCAGCGGCACCATGGCGACCAACCCGGTCATCATGCGGGCCATCCCCTACGACCCGCTGCGGGATTTCGCGCCGGTCGCGGCCTATGCCCGGACCTCGGTGATCCTCGGCGTTCGGCCGCAGCTCGGCGTCAGGAGCCTGTCGGAGTTCCTGGCCCTGGCGCGGCGGCAGCCTCTCTCGGTCGGCACGGCCGGGACGGGCACCACCGGCCATCTCACCACGGCGCTGATCGCGCTCCGCAGCGGCGTGGCGCTGACCCATGTGCCCTATCGCGACGGGTCGCGCGCGATCGCCGACCTGCTGAACGGCACGCTGGACGCCATGGTCTACCACCCCCTCGGGTTCCTGCCGCATATCCAGTCCGGCGCCATCCTGCCGCTGGCAGTGACCGGGGAGAGCCGCCATGCGCTCTTCCCCGCGGTGCCGACCCTGGCGGAGGGCGGGCTGGCGGATGCGGTGGTCGAGGGCTGGTGGGCGCTCTATGCCCCGGCCGGCACGCCCGGGCCGGTCCTGGCGCGGCTGAACCGGCTGGTGAACGACAGCCTCGCCCAGGCGGAGACCCGCGCCGAGCTTGCGCGCCAGGGGCTGGAGGTGATGGGCGGCACGCCGGACTGGCTGGCCGACCACACGCGGACCGAACTGGCCCGGCAGCGCGAGGTGGCGCAGGCCGCCAACATCACCGCGGACTGACGGCTATAGGCGATTCTGCTTCAGCCGCCGGTCGCGGCTGGGGTCCTTCACCCGGCCCTTGCCGGTCGGCTCGCTGTCCTCCCGCCGGGCGGTGGTGCCCAGGGAGACGCCACGGTCGCGGTTCGCCTTCAGCCGGCCGTCATGCTCCGGGTCCTTGACCCGGCCCTGTCCATTGTCCTCATGGCGACGATCCTCCGACGACATCATGACGGTTCGCCTCCAATTTGCTCGTCGCCGGAGGAACCAGCCCGTGGCGTCATCGTTCGTCGGCTGCGCGACAATGTCATCCCCTTGTCAGGCGACCGTTGCGCCCCAGCCGGGTCAGAAGAGCAGGGCCTCCGCCTCGGCCCAGAGTCGCCGGAGGATCTCGCCGGCCGGCTCGGCCTTCGCCAGCGCCGCGCCCTGGCCGGCCCAGGCCTGCATGCGGCCGATCTCGTTCGCCGCCTCCGCCGCCGCGCGGACCTTCGCCATGAGCACGCGCTGCACGGGATAGGGGGCGGGCGGCAGCCCGCCGGCGAAGAGCTCCGTCACCTGGTTGCGGATGCCGCGCGCGAGGCGGCCGGAGAAGCCGCGGGTCAGCACCGTGTCCTCCGGCGCCGTGCGGGCGATCTCGGCCGCCCAGGCCGGGTGGATGGCGGCCTCCGGGCTGCGCAGGAAGGCGGTCCCCATCTGCACCGCGCTGGCGCCGAGGATGAGCGCCGCCGCGATCCCCCGCCCGTCCATGACGCCGCCGGCGGCGATGACCGGGATGCGCACCGCATCGGCCATCTGCGGCAGCAGCGCGAAAAGGCCGACCTGGCTGCGCTCGGCCGCGGCATTCTCGAAGCTGCCGCGATGCCCGCCGGCCTCGGCGCCCTGGGCGACCACCGCATCGGCGCCGGCCGCCTCGGCCGCGCGCGCCTCCGCCACCGTGGTCGCGTTGCAGAACCAGGCGATGCCGCGCGCCTTCAGCCGCGCGACCATCTCGGGTGGGAAGAGGCCCATGATGGAGGAGGCGACGGCCGGCGCGGCCTCGAGCAGCGCGTCGCATTGCGCGCCGAAGTCCTGCAGGAAGGGGCCCGGCCCGGCTTCCGGCACCTCGATGCCGGAGAGGCGGGAGAGGGCCTCGCGCACCCGGGCCTCATGCGCCGGGTCGCGCAGCGGCTCGGGCTCCGGCGCCCAGAGGTTGATTTGGAAGGCGCCGTTGCTGGCGCTGCGGAATTGCGCGGCCCAGTCGCGCATCTGCGCCGGCGAGGACATCAGCGCGCCGAAGCCGCCCAACCCGCCGGCCGAGGCGACGGCGGCGGCCAGCGCCGGCGGATTGGCGCCGGCCATGGGCGCCTGGAGGATCGGGGCGCGGAGGCCGAAGCGGTCGCAGAAGGCCTGGGCGCGGCTGCGGGCGGTCATCGGGAATCTCCTGGGATGGCGAGGCCGGGATGCTGCGCCGGTCGGCAACGGGTGCGAAGCCGCCGCGGGCGCGGGGCCGTCATGCGGCCATCGGTGTGTCGCGACGGCGTGACCCCGTCCGCGCCGGTGGCGCGCTGCCCGTCATCCCCCGGGGCTTGTGTTGCGACTTAGACATACGAAACCTTGGGGCACGGGACGCTCAGGGCCCGAAGCACGGAGGGAGAGCGCCATGCCGGTCGACGTGAAATACACCACCAGCGCCACGGCGAATGGCGGCCGGGACGGCCGCGCCACGACGAAGGATGGCAGCCTGGACGTGAAGCTCGCGACCCCGAAGGAACTCGGCGGGGGCGGCGGGCCGGGCAACAACCCGGAGCAGCTCTTCGCTGCCGGCTATGCCGCCTGCTTCCTCGGCGCCATGAAATTCGTGGCTTCCCAGGGCGGCACGGCAAAGGTGCCGAACGACACGACGGTGACGGCGACGGTCGGCATCGGGCCGCGCAGCGAGGGCGGCTTCGGGATCGACGTGCAGCTCGACATCGCCCTGCCGGGCGTGCCGAAGGCCGAGGCGGAGGCCCTGGTCGAGAAGGCGCACCAGGTCTGCCCCTATTCCAATGCCACGCGGAACAACGTGCCGGTGCGGCTGCACGTGGCCTGAACGGCGCGCCATCACGTCGGGGGCGCAGGCCGCGCCCCCGGCGGCGACCAGGTCCGGTGCTCCGGGGGCGCTCGACGCAGCCAGGCGCGCCGGTCGGGCCTCAGCCGGCGAGGCGGCCGGGCACCTGGGCGATGGCCTCCGCCCCCGCATTGGCGAAGGCGAGGCGCAGGTGGCGTTCCTGCCCCGGCCCGAAGAAGGGACCGGGCAGGCCGAGCAGCCCGCGCTCCGCCGCCAGCCGCTCCGCGACCGCCAGCGCCCCCGGTCCATCCTCGGGCACGCGGAGATAGGCGAAATAGGCGCCGAGCGCGTCGAGCCGCCAGCCCGGCAATTGCGCCACCGCCTCGCGGAACGTCGCGGCGCGCTCCGCCATCAGGTCACGGTTCGCCGCGCGCCAGGCCGCCAGCGCCGGCACCGCCCAGGCCAGCGCCGCCTGGGCCGGCCGCGGCGCGCAGATCTGCCAGGTGTCCAGCGCCTTCATCAGTTCCGCCCGGAAGGCCGGGCCGGACAGGATGGCGCCGACCCGGTGCCCGGGCACGCAATAGGCCTTGGAGAAGCTGTAGAGATGCACGAGGCCGTCCCGCCAGCCGGGATTGCGGAACAGGGCATGCGGCGGGGTGGGCGCCGCCGGCAGGAAGTCGCGATAGGTCTCGTCCAGCACCAGCCAGGCGCCGTGCCGGCGGCAGAGCGCGGCGCAGGCCTCGATCACCGCGGGCGAGTAGACCGCGCCGGTCGGGTTGTTCGGCGTGACCAGCACCAGCGCGCGCGCACCCGCGGCCAGCAGTGGCTCCAGCCGCGCGGGATCGGGGACGAAGCCGTCCTCGGCGCGGCAGGGCAGGGGGATGGCCGGGATGCCCTGCATCTCCAGCGCCATGCGGTGGTTGAAGTACCAGGGCGTCGGCAGGATGACGCCGCCGGGCCCGCCGCCGGCGATCACCGCCATGGCCATGGAGAAGGCGAGGTTGCAGCCTGCCGTGATCGCCACATCCGCTGCCGTGATCGGCGCGCCGTAGAAGGCGGCGGCCTCGGCCGCGAGCGCCTCCCGCAGCGCCGGGTCGCCGTCGATCGGGCCATAGCCCGCGGCGGCCCGGCTGCCGCCGGCCTCGGCCAGCTTCGCCAGAAGGTCCGGATGCGGCGGATAGCCCGGCACCGCCTGGGTCAGGTCGATGGCCGGCCCGGCCCCGCCGGCATAGCGGGCCGCCCAGGCGCGGGCGGCGGGGATGGGGGGCGACTCGGTGGCATGCAGGCGGGGTGACAGGGCGGGCATGCGCCGGACCCTTCCACCCCCGGCGGGCGCCGTCCAGGCGCTCCGGAGCTCTGCCCGGGAGGCCGACCGATGCGGCCGGCGCGCACCGGCCTCAGCGCTGGGTGGCGATGCGGGCCCGGGCGGCGGCCAGGCTGCGGGAGCCCTCGGTATTGCCGCCGCGCATGTAGTGGCGCTCCGGCCGATAGCCCTTTGGGCCGGCCCAGGCCACCAGCCCCGCCACGCTGCGCCGCAGCGTGGCGGGGAGGGAGTTGCGAGCCCGCGACGGGATGGAAATGCCAGGGGCGGGAGAAAGCGTCGCGGACATCGCGCAACCTCGACTGGAATGAGTATACAATAAACTTTGCGTGCGTCGCGTCAACACGAAAATGTGAAAATCAAAAGTGTTACAGTGAACCGCGGCAGTGCCGCAGCGCCCACGGGATGCGGGCGGGACATGGCATAGGCCAGGGGAGCAGCCGCGGGCTGTGTCGCGGCACACCTTGCTGACGGCACGGGGCATCGCGCCGCGCCCGCCGGGTCCCCTCCCCGGCAGCGCCCGCGGCAGGGACACCGGGGCATCGCGTCGGCGTCGCCGGGCCGCCGGCGGCGGCCCCCGGCCTCACGCGTCCAGGCTGCCCAGCGCCTGGGCGAGGTCGGCGATCAGGTCGTCCGGGTTCTCGATCCCGATCGAGAGGCGGATCAGCCCGTCCGTCACGCCGATCCGCGCCCGGACCTCTTCCGGCACGCCGGAATGGGTGGTGGAGGCCGGGTGGCTCGCCAGGCTCTCCGTGCCGCCCAGGCTGACCGCCAGCTTGAAGATCCGCAGCGCGTTCAGCACGCGGAAGGCCTCCGCCTGGCCGCCCGCGAGCGCGATGCTGAAGGTCGAGCCGGGGCCGCTGCACTGCGCCTCATAGACCCGCCGCGCCGGGCCGCCCTCCGGCAGGTGGTTCAGGGCATGGACCGTGGCGATGCGCGGATGGCGCTCGAGGAACTCCGCCACCAGTTCGGCGTTGCGGGCCGCCGCGCGCATGCGGAGCGAGAGCGTCTCCAGCGACCGCCCCAGCATCCAGCAGGAGTGCGGGTCGAGCTGCGTGCCGATGGCGCCCCGCAGCAGCCGGATGGCGCGGAGCTGCGCCCGGCTGCCGACCGCGGCCCCGGCGACCAGGTCGCTGTGCCCGCCCACATATTTGGTGAGCGAGTAGAGCACGACATCGACGCCATGCCGCAGCGGCTGCTGGAAGACCGGCCCCAGCATGGTGTTGTCGCAGGCGATGAAGGGACGGTGGCCCTGCACCTGCCCTATCCGGTCGGCGGCGGCGCGCACGGCGGCGAGGTCCACCAGCGTGTTCAGTGGATTGGAGGGCGTCTCCACCAGCACCAGGCTGACCCTTCCCTTGTCCATAGCGCGCTGCGCCGCGGCCTCGATCGCCTCCGGATTGCTGCCATCGTGGAAGCCCTCCGCGGCGATGCCGAAATCGCGGAAGGTCTTCGCCAGCAGCGTCTCCGTCCCGCCATAGAGCGGCTGGCTGTGGAGGATGGCGTCGCCCGGGCGGGCATGCGCCATGATCGTCGTGGCGATGGCCGCCATGCCGCTGCTGAAGAGCAGCGCCGTCTCCGCCCCGTCCCAGAGCGAGAGCCGGTCCTCCACGATCTCGCTGTTCGGGTGGTTGAATCGGGAATAGACGAGGCCGGCGCCGCCCTCTGGCGCCTCCTTCCGCCCGGCGACCACGTCGAAATAGTCGCGGCCCTCCTCGGCCGAGCGGAAGACGAAGGTGGAGGTCAGGAAGACCGGCGGCTTCACCGAGCCCTCCGACAGGGCGGGGTCGTAGCCATAGCCGAGCATCAGCGTCTCCGGGCTCAGCCGGTGGTTCCCGATGGTGGTGTGGTGGCTGCGGTCCTTCGCCATGGCGCGTCTCCGGATGCCTGCGCTGCGACGCCCGGCCGCGGACCTCCCGGTGTCCGCCGCCGGGCATCAGGCGCGCAGGGCCGGTCTGGCGGCTGCGCGCCGACGGATCATCATGCCGTCCGGCATGAGCATGCCCAACGCACCGGTCCCGCCGGCGTCACGGCGTCATGACATCAGCGCCAGGCCTCCAGGATCTCCGCCGCCGTCGCCGTCTCCACCTGCTGGCCGTAGCGTTCCCGATACAGCGTCAGCAGCGCGTCATGCGTGGTGTCGGAGGAGGAGCAGAGCGCATCCGTCGGCACCACCACGCGGTAGCCGCGATCGACCGCGCCGAGCACGGCGGCGAGCACGCAGACATCCGTCTCGGCGCCGCTGACCACCAGCGTGTCGATGCGCCGCCGCTGCAGCCTCTCCTGCAGGTCGGTGCCGACCCAGGGGCTGTAGACCGTCTTGTCCAGCAGCTCCGCCGGCGGCACCAGCCGTCGCAGCGGCGGCAGGAGCTCGATCGCCTCCGGCGGCAGCGCCTCCAGCGTCATGCTCGACCAGCGCTCCCAGTAGCGGCGCCAGGTGCCCTCGCCCTGGCCGGGGCGCTCGGCCGGGATGAAGCGGGTGAAGATGGTGCGCTGCGGCCAGGCGCTGGCGATGCGCTCGACCACCGGCAGCACCCGTTCCAACCAGGGCGTGTGCCAGTCCGTCCGGCAGAACAGGTTCTGCATGTCGACGCAGAGATGGACGCAGCTCTCCGTCAGCCCACCATTCTGCAAACCCTGTCCCGCCATCCCGGCCGCTCCCCTGGTCTTCCCGGGGCAACGGCCGAGCGCGGCGCGGGATGCTCAGCCCTCCGGCACGTTCCGCCGCAGCTCCTCCAGCCAGGCGCGGGCATTGCCGTCGGACGGCGCGCGCCAGTCGCCGCGCGGGGAGAGCGAGCCGCCGGCGGCGACCTTCGGGCCGTTCGGCATGGCGCTGCGCTTGAACTGGCTGAAGCCGAAGAAGCGCTGCAGGAAGACCTCCAGCCAGTGCCGGATGTCCTTCAGCGGGAAGGCGCCGCGCTTCTCCGCGGGGAAATGCGGCGGCCAGGTGCCGCGCGCCGCATCGCCCCAGGCCCGCCAGCAGAGGAAGGCGATCTTGGATGGGCGGAAGCCGTAGCGGAGCGTGTAGTAGAGGTGGAAGTCCTGCAGCGCATAGGGGCCGACCTTGGCCTCGGTGCTCTGGATCTCCTGGCCCTCGGTCGCCGGGATCAGCTCCGGCGAGATCTCGGTGGCGAGGATCGACTCCAGCACCTCGCCCACCTCGTCCGAGAACTGGCCCGAATGGATCACCCAGCGGATCAGGTGCTGGATCAGCGTCTTCGGCACGCCGGCATTGACGTTGTAGTGCGACATCTGGTCGCCGACGCCATAGGTGCACCAGCCGAGCGCGAGCTCCGAGAGGTCCCCGGTGCCGAGCACGATGCCGTCGACGGAATTGGCGGCGCGGAACAGGTAGTCCGTGCGCAGCCCGGCCTGCACGTTCTCGAAGGTGATGTCGTAGACCGGCTCGCCGCGGGAGAAGGGGTGGCCGAGATCGGCCAGCATCTGCCGGGCGGCCGGGCGGATATCCAGCTCATGCGCGGTGACGCCGAGGGCGGCCATCAGCCGATGGGCATTGCCCTTGGTGCCTTCCGAGGTGCCGAAGCCCGGCATGGTATAGGCGACGATATCGGTGCGCGGCTTGCCCAGCAGGTCCATCGCCTTGGCGGCGACGATCAGCGCCTGGGTCGAATCGAGGCCGCCCGAGACGCCGATGACGATGCGCCTGATCCGCGCCGCCTCCAGCCGCTGGGTCAGGCCGGCGACCTGGATGTTGTAGGCCTCGTAGCAGTCCTGCGCGAGCCGCTCGGGGTTGGCCGGCACGAAGGGGAAGCGCTCGAGCGGGCGGAGCAGGCCGAGATCGGCATCCGGCGGCTCCAGCCGGAAGGGCACATGGCGCATGGCCTGGGCGGCCGGCGTGTTGCGGCGGTTGTCGTCGAAGGTGCCCTGCCGCATGCGCTCCTGCCGCAGCAGGTCGAGGTCCACGTCGGCGACCGCCATCTGGGCACCGCGCGGGAAGCGCCCGGTCTCGGCCAGCAGGGCGCCGTTCTCCCAGATCTCCGCCTGGCCGTCCCAGGAGACCTCGGTGGTGGATTCGCCGGCGCCGGCGGCAGTGTAGACATAGGCGGCGAGGCAGCGGGCGGATTGCGACTGGCAGAGCATCCGCCGCGTCTCGGCCTTGCCGATGGTGATCGGGCTGCCGCTGATGTTGAGCAGCACCGTCGCGCCGGCCAGCGCCGCGGCCGAACTCGGCGGGATCGGCACCCAGAAATCCTCGCAGATCTCGGTATGGATCACGAGGCCGGGCAGGTCCTCCGCCGCGAAGAGCAGGTTGGCGCCCCAGGGCGCCTGCTCGCCGGCGAAGCGGATCTCGCCGGGCGGGATCGAGTCGCCGGGCGCGACCTGGCGCTTCTCGTAGAACTCGCGGTAGGTCGGCAGGTAGGTCTTCGGCACCACGCCGAGCAGCCGGCCCCGATGGATCACCAGGGCGGTGTTGTAGACCCGCCCGGCATGCCGCAGCGGCGCGCCCACGACCAGCACCGGCCGCAAGGCGCGGGAGGCGTCGAAGAGGGTCGCCGTCGCCGACTCCACCGCGTCGAGCAGCGCATCCTGCAGCAGCAGGTCCTCGATCGAGTAGCCGGAGAGGGCGAGTTCCGGGAAGGCCGCCACCGCGGCGCCCCGGGCGTCGCACTCATGCGCGACCCGGAGGATCTCGGCGGCATTCGCCGCCGGGTCCGCGAGCGCCGTGCGGATGGTGCAGGCGGCGATGCGGGCGAAGCCGTGGCGGTAGAGGGACTCGAAGCGCATCGGGGGCCCGATCCTGGAGTTGCTGGGAGGGCGATATGAGGATGGGAGCGGTCGGCCCGGGGACAGGGTCCTCCCACCCGCGATTCAGGGATCCGCTGGTGTCTCCTGTGCGCCGGCGCACCCCCCGACCAGGAAAGGCGGGGAGGGGCCGATAATTTCCTTGCACTTTCACCCGGACGCCCTAATTTGTGCGTCGCAGCAAGGCGGTTCGCCGCATGCTGCCTTTCTTGGACGTTTCCTCCCTAAACTCGGCGGCACCTCCGGTGCCGCCTTTTTTTTCGTCCGCGCGAACAGGCGCGCGGAACCTCGCACGATCCTGCGAAGCGGTAAAGCCGCACCCGGCGCGATCGCGAGCACACCGCATCGCCTTGGCGTCCCGGTCACGTATCGCCGCAATCGATGCGCGCCTCCAATGTAATACTGGCGTGAGTTACGCGACTTGCTGATCGGCAATACCTGGACACATCGCCGCCGGCCCGACTAGAGAACGTGCCGAGGACGGTGCCGGTCGGGTAATGTGCTCAAGATGTTGTGAGATCAGGAAGCGCCCGGGACGGCGGTCCAGGCGGTCATAGATGGGCTCGACTTGGCGTCCAGGACTTCCGAACAGCACGCGTGCCGGCGGGAGGCCATTCTTGCACGGTGCAAGTCTTCCGCGGCGCAAGGCCAGGCTGGCCAGTCGGGCCTGCCCCCGCGGGTGAAACGCGCCGCCCCGATCCGGCATCCCCTGTGCCCGACGACCCGCCTGGCGGAGACATCGCAATGGACATGACGCTGCCGCCGGTCGACGCCTCCGACCAACACCGGATGGACCTGGCCCTGCGGGGTCTCGCGATCGGTCCCGAAGTGGACTGGATGCCCGATCCGCAGCCGCCGGCCGTCTGGCATGAGCACCTTCCCTTCGCCTTCTGGCTGGTCCGCGCGCTGCGGCCGCGCAGCATCCTCGAGCTCGGGGCGCCGGCCGGCATCCCCTATGCGGTGTTCTGCCAGGCCGTGGAACGTCTCGGCCTGCCGACCCGCTGCTACGCGCTCGGCCGGGGCGGCGATGCGACCGGCCGGTTGCGCGACGCGGCGCCCCGCCCGGATGCGCCGGGGCCGGGCGGCCACGGCTTCTCCACCCTGATCCAGCTTGCGCCGGAGGAGGCGCGGGCGCAGTTCGAGCCGGGCGAACTCGACCTCCTGCATCTCGGCGGCCTGCGGGACGAGGAGGGCGCGGCCGCAGCCTTCCGCACCTGGCGCGACGCCCTGTCCGACCGCGGCGTCGTCCTGTTCGACGACACCAACCTGCGGGAGCGCCGCTTCGGCGTCTGGCGGCTGTGGCGCGAATTGCGCGCCGCGCATCCGCATTTCGAATTCCTGCACGGCCAGGGCCTTGGCGTGCTCGGGCTCGGCACGGCGCTGCCGGAGCCGCTGCGGCGCCTCTTCGCGGCCAGCGCCGAGGCGGAGGACGCCTTCGCCATCCGTCGCTTCTTCGCCGCGCGCGGCGCGGCCGTGCGCGACCGCCTGCAATTGCGGGCCCTGCAGGCGCGCTGGGCGGAGGCCGAGGAGACCGCCTTCGCCGATCGCGGGGCCGCCCTGGCGGAGCGCGACGAGGCGCGCGGCCGGGCCGACCGCGCCGCCGCGGAGCGCGACCGGTTCGCCGCCGAATGCGCCGCGCTGCGGTCGGAACGCGATGCCATGCAGGGCGAGATGCGGCATGCCAGGGCGCTGCAGGATGCGATGCTCCGCTCCACCTCCTGGCGGATCACCAGGCCGATGCGCATCGCCATCGGCCTGGCGCGACGGGAGCCGGCCTATGTCGCCCGCCTGAAGCATGCGCTCGGCCGCGCCGCGCCCGTCGCGGGCGCCCTGCCGGCGCCGGCGGTCCCGCTGCTGGAGGCCCTGCTGCCCGGCACCGCTGCCGCGGCACCCGATGCGCTCGCCTATGTCGCGGCAAAGCTGCCCGCGCCCATGGTCACCTTCCCCGAGACCGCCGCGCCGCGCCGCCTGACCCTGGTGACGGACAGCATCAATGCCGGGCACCTCTTCGGCGGCGTCGGCACCGCCGTCGTGCTGGCGGCGCTGCTGGCGCGGCGGATGGCGGTGCCGCTGCGCGTCGTCACCCGCACCGAGGCGCCGGAGCCGCGCAATTTCGGCACGGTGCTGGCCGCGCACGGCATCCGCCACGACGCCAATGTCGAGTTCCTGCATGGCGGCAATGGCCGCGGCGTCCCGATGGGGGCGGAAGACCTGGTGCTGACCACCTCCTGGTGGAGCACCTGGGCGGCATTGCGCGCCGTGCGGCCAGACCGCATCCTCTACCTGCTGCAGGAGGATGAGCGGATGTTCTATCCCGCGGGCGACGAGCAATTGCGCTGCCGCGAGGTGCTGGACGACACCCGCGTCCGCTTCATCGTCAATACCGCCGCGCTGCGCGACCACCTCATCGCCGAGGGCGTGCGCGGCGTCGCGCATGACAGCGTGGCCTTCGAGCCGGCCTTCCCCGAGAGGATCTACCACCGGGAGCGCCAGCCGGCGCGCGAGAAGCGCCGCTTCTTCTTCTATGCCAGGCCGAACAACGACCGGAACCTCTTCCTGCGCGGGCTGGAGGCGGTCTCGGCGGCCATCGAGCAGGGCGTGCTGCCGGCACGCGAGTGGAGCTACCACTTTGTCGGCAAGGACGTGCCGCGCATCCTGCTGCCCGGCGGCATCGAGCCGGAGGTGTCGCAGAACCTGCCCTGGGCCTCCTATGCCGCCCTGATCCGCAGCATCGATGTCGGCCTCTCCCTCATGTTCACCCCGCATCCGAGCTACCCGCCGCTCGACCTCGCGGCGAGCGGCGCGGTGGTGGTGACCAACCGCTTCGGGCCGAAGGTCACGCTCGACCAGTACTGCCGCAACATCCTCTGCGCCGAGTCCTCCGTCGAGGCGCTGGTCGCGGCGCTCGGCGAAGCGGCGAGGCTGGCGCGTGACGAGCCGCAGCGCGAGGCGAACTTCAAGGCCGCGCGCATCGACCGCGACTGGGAGGCCGCCTTCGCCCCCGTTCTCGACCACCTCACCGCCTGAGCACCGAGCGATGTTCCCGAACGGCCCGGGCCCCTTCCGCTACAGCGACCCCTGGGCGCAGAGCCTGGCCTCGCGGCTGGCTGCCCTGGCGACCGGCGCGCCGCGCGTGGCCTATTTCTACGAGCGGCCGGACACCAGCACCTTCCGCTACCGCTGCTTCAACATGATCGAGGCCCTGGGCCTCGCCGAGCCCTCCGTCGGCGCCGCCTGGTTCAGCGGGGAGGACCTGGCCTATGCCGACCACATCATCGACCGGGCCGATACCATCGTCATCTGCCGCGTGCGCTACACGCCGGCCATCGGGCGGCTGATCGCGATGGCGAAGTCCCGCGGCCGGCGCGTGCTGTTCGACGTGGACGACCTCATCTTCGACACGCGCTTCACCCATATGGTGATGGACACGCTCGACTCGAACACGGCCGAGAACGATCTCGACTTCTGGTTCGGCGTCATGGCGCGGATCGGGGAAACCCTCCGGCTCTGCGACGGCGCCATATTGACCAACGAATACCTGGCGCAGCGGGTGACCGATTTCTCGGGCCTGCCGACCTGGATCGTGCCGAATTTCCTGAACGGCCTGCAGCTCGACGCCTCGGCCCGGATCGTGGAGCGCAAGCGTGCCTCAGGCTGGCGGCGGGACGGGCGCATCCATCTCGGCTACTTCTCCGGAACCCCCTCCCACAACCGGGACTTCGCCATCATCGCCGACACGCTGGCCGAGCTGCTGCAGCGCGACCGGCGGCTGGTGCTGCGGATCGTCGGCTTCCTCGAGCCGCGCGGCCGGCTCGCCGGCATGGCCGACCGGATCGACCGCTTCCCGCTGCAGGACTTCCTGAACCTGCAGCGCCTGATCGGCGAGGTGGAGCTGAACCTGGTGCCGCTGCAGGATAATACCTTCACCAACTGCAAGTCCGAGCTGAAGGTCTTCGAGGCCGGGATCGTCGGCACCCTTAGCGTCGCCTCGCCCGGCTTCACCCTGAAGCGTGCCGTCACGGAAGGCGAGACCGGCTGGATCGCCCCGGCGCATCGCTGGGAGGAGGTGCTGCTGGAGGCGATCGAGGCGCTGCCCGACTACCCGCGCATGGGCGAGGCGGCGATCGCCGCGGCCGAGGAACGCTACGCGCCGGCGCGCCAGGCGAAGGCGATCATGGCCGCGGTCTTCGGCGGCTGAGCCGGGGAAGGCAAGCGGATGTCGCATCGCAACACGCGGCTGCTGGCCGGGCTCGGCCGCGATGACGAGCTGATCGAGATCGGTCCCAGCTTCAACCCCGTGGCGCCGAAAGCCGAGGGCTGGCGCGTCACCATCGTCGATCATGCGAGCCAGCAGGACCTCGTCACGAAATATGCGGGCGGCGCGGTCGACACCGCGCGCATCGAGCCGGTGGACGTGGTCTGGACAGGCGGCTCCTTGCCGGAGGCGGTGCCGGAGGAGCTGCATGGCCGCTTCGCCGCGCTGATCGCCTGCCACGTGATCGAGCATCTCCCGGACTTCCTCGGCTTCCTGCGCTCGGCCGAGACGTTGCTGGACCCCGGGCGCGGCGCCCTGCTGCTGGCCGTGCCGGACAAGCGTTTCTGCTTCGACTTCTTCCGCCCACCCTCCACCACCGGGCAGTTCCTGGCGGCGCATCGGGCCGGCCGCCGCCTGCACACGCCCGCCGCCATGTTCGACCATGTCGCCTATAGCGCCACCGATGCCGGCCAGGCCGGCTGGAGCGCGCGGCAGCTCACCGGCCTGCGGCTGGAGCACCGGCTGGACCAGGCGATGGCGGAGATGGAGGGCGCGGAAGCCGCGAAGGACTATACCGACTGCCATGGCTGGCAATTCACCCCGGCGAGCTTCGAGCTGGCGGTGCTGGAGTTCGGCGCCCTCGGCCTGACGGACTGGCGCGTCGAGTGGCTGGAGCCGCAGCCCGCGGTGGAGTTCCTGGTGCGCCTGGTGCGGGGGCGGGAGAGCTTCGCCAATGCCGGGGCGCGGGAGGCGCGGCGGCTGGAACTGCTGAAGCGCCTCGTGCTGGAACTGCGCGACCAGGCCGACCGGCTGCTCGGCCATGAGCCGCCGCCCTGGGCCGAGGCGCGGTTCGGCGCACTGGAGGCGGCGCTGCGGCAGGCGCAGGACAGCCAGGCCACCCGCATCGCCGCCGAGATCGAAGCGGCGCGGCAGGTGCAGGACAGCCAGGCCGCCCGCATCGCCGCCGAGATCGAGGCGACGCGGGCGGCGCTGGCGCCGATGCGCGGCGCGCTGGAGGAACTCCGCCCGGTCGGCGCCGCCATGGCGGCCATGCTGCCGGTGCGCCGCGCCATCGCCCGGCTGCGCGGCCGCGGCTGAGGCGGGCCTGGCCCGCCCCGCATGGACATCCGCCCCGGATCGCGCTTGGCTGGCCCGGTGATCAGGGCCGGCCACCGGGCGCGGTGCCGGTCCCATGACGCGGGGAATCCCGCGCAATACGGAGGACGTCCATGGACCGAGCCGCCTGCTGGGCCGGGGCGCGCCGATGAGCGCCGCCACCCTCGCCAGCCTGTTCCGTGCCCGCTCGGTCGCGCTGGTGGGCGCGACCGACCGTTCCATCTGGTCCACCGCCGCCTTCGCCAATTTCGAGCGGCTGGGCTTCACCGGGCGCGTCCATCCCGTCAGCCGCAAGGGCGGCCTGGTGCACGGCCTGCCCGCCGCGGCCTCCTGCGCCGCCATCGGCGAGCCGGTGGACGCCGCCCTGCTGATGGTGCCGGAAGGCGCCATTGCCGAGGCCTTCGCCGACCTCAATGCCGCCGGCATCCGCAATGCCGTGGTGCTCACCTCCGGCTTCGCCGAGATCGGCGAGGCGGGCGCGCGCAAGCAGGAGGCGCTGCTGGCCGCGGCGCGGGCGGAGGGCGTGACGCTGCTCGGCCCCAACTGCCTCGGCTTCATCAACTATGCCGACCGGGTGCCGATCTGGACCACCCAGCCGCCCCTGCCGGTCATCCCGGGCGGCGCCATCGGCATCGTCTCGCAGAGCGGCGCGACGGCGGGGTTCCTCGCCGCCTTCGCGCAGCGGCAGGGCATCGGCCTCTCCTACCAGGTCTCCACCGGCAACGAGGCCGACGTGAACGTCGCCCGCGTGGTGGACTTCCTGGTCGATGACCCCGCAACCAAGGTCATCGGCCTGTTCCTCGAGACCGTGCACGACGCGCCGCTGCTGGCCGAGGCGGCGCGGCGGGCGCTGGCAGCCGACAAGCCGATCGTCGCGATCAAGATCGGCGCCAGCGAGACGGCGGCCCGCGCGGCCGAGGCGCATACCGGATCGCTCGTCGGCGACGACCGGGTGTTCGAGGCGGTGTGCCGGCAACTCGGCATCCTCCGCGTCTCCTGCATCGAGGACCTGGTCTTCACCGCCGGGCTGCTGGCCAAGGTCGGGCATCTCCGCGACCGGCGGCTCGGCCTCGTCTCCATCTCCGGCGGCATCTGCGAAATGGCGGCCGACCATGCGGAGGCCAACGGCATCGCCGTGCCGCGGCTGGCGGAGGGGACGAAGACAGCCCTCAAAGACATCCTCCCCGCCTTCGGCACCGCCAACAACCCGCTGGACGTGACCGGCGGCGCCATGCTCGACCCCGCGCTCTTCGCCCGCAGCCTGCCCGCCTTCGCCGCCGATCCCGCGGTGGGGCTGGTCGCCTGCTTCATGGACGTGCCCGACACGCCGGAGGAGATCGCGGGCTATCGCGGCACCATCGTCCGCCAGATCGGCGAGGGCTTCCGCGCCGCCGGCAAGCCCGCGGTCATGCTGAGCGTCATGGCGCGGCCGGTAACGGAGGCCGGCCGGGCGCTGCTGGAGGAGACGGGGATCGCCTATCTCGGCAGCGGCGTGCTGCATGGCCTCGGCGCCCTCGGCCGCGCCGTCGCCTGGGCGGAGCGGCAGGAGCGCGGCCTGCCCGCGCGCGCCGCGCCGCCCGCGCCGGCGACGGAGCGACCGCGCAGCGAGCATGCGACGCTCGATTATCTCGAGTCCCGCGGCGTCCCTGTCGTGCCGATGCGCCTGGCCCGCAGCGCCGAGGAGGCGGTGACCGCGGCGCGGGAGCTGCGCGGGCCTGCGGTGCTGAAGATCGCCTCGCCCGACATCGCCCATAAATCCGATATCGGCGGCGTGCTGCTGAACCTCTCGGGGGAGGAAGCGGTTGCCGCCGGCTTCGAGCGCATCATGAGCGCGGTGCGCCTGGCGAAGCCGCAGGCGACGATCGACGGCGTGCTGGTCGCGCCCATGCGGGCGCAGGAGGGCGTCGAGCTCTTCGTCGGCGTGCTGCGCGACCCGCTCTGGGGACCGGCCATCGCGGTCGGATTGGGCGGCATCTGGGTGGAGGCGCTGCGCGACACTGCCATCCGCCTGCTGCCGGTCGCACCCGCCGAGGTGCTGGAGATGTTCTCCGAATTGCGCGGCGCGAAGCTGCTGGACGGCTACCGCGGCATGCCGGGGATCGACCGGCAGGCGGCCGCGGAGGCCGTCGCGCGCATCGGCGACGCCGCGCTGGCGCTCGGCCCCGCGCTCGCCTCGCTGGAGGTGAACCCGCTGCGCGCGACGGCGGAGGGCGCCGAGGCGCTGGACGCGCTCGCGCTGTTCGAGGAGGAGGGCTGATGGAGGCCGACCGCATCCCCGTCATCATCGGTGCCGGCGAGGTCACGGAGCGCCCCGCCGACCTGCTGCAGGCGCATGAGCCCGCGGCGCTGATGGCCGAGGCGCTGCAGCGCGCCGCCGAGGATGCCGGCGCGCCCGACCTGCTGCCGGCACTCGACAGCCTCGACATCGTCAACTCCGTCTCCTGGCCCTATGGCGACCTGCCATCGGCGCTGGCGGGCTTCCTGGGCTTCCGGCCGCGCCGGCTGGTCTATGGCCCGGTCGGCGGCGAGAGCCCGGTGCGGCACCTGCACGAGGCCGCCAACCGCATCGCCCGCGGCGAGAGCGCGGTCGCGGCGGTGGTCGGCGCCGAGGCGACGCATGCCGTGGCGCAGGCGCAGAAGCAGGGCGTGACGCTGCCCTGGACGCCGCCCGACCCGAACTGGACGCGCACGCGCGGGCGCGACTTCCTGCATCCGCTCTCGGTGCGGCTCGGCGTCGCCGACCCCGTCTCGGTCTATCCCTTCTACGAGAATGCGGTGGAGGCCTTCCTCGGCCAGACGCCGGCGGAGGGGCAGGCGGAATCGGCGGCGCTGTGGTCGCGCTTCTCCGCCGTCGCGGCGCGCAATCCGGCGGCCTGGCTGAAGCGCGAGTATTCGCCTGACGAGATCGGCACGCCCGGCCCTGCCAACCGCCCGATCGCCTACCCCTATACCAAGCTGCAGGTCGCCAATCCCATGGTGAACCAGGGCGGCGCCATCCTGCTGACGAGCCTGGCGCGCGCCCGCGCCGCCGGTGTGCCGGAGGAGCGGATGGTGCATCTCTGGGGCGGCGCCGCGGCGGTGGAGCCGCGCGACTACCTCAACCGCGACCACTACCACGAGAGCCACGCGCAGAACGCCGTGCTGGATGCCTGCGCCCGGATCGCGGAGGACGAGGGCGCGGCGTTCGAGACCTGCGAGCTCTATTCCTGCTTCCCCTGCGTGCCGAAGATGGCGGCGCGGCGGCTCGGCCTGCCGCGCGGCATGGCGCCGACCACGACCGGCGGCCTGACCTTCTTCGGCGCGCCGCTCAACAACTACATGACGCATGCGGCGGCGGCGATGACGCGGGCGCTGCGGGAGAAGCCGGGCAGCGCCGCGCTGCTCTATGGCCAGGGCGAGTTCGTGACCAAGCATCATGCCGTGGTCCTGGCCAGCCGGCCGCCAGCGTCCTGGCGCCTGCCGCAGGACTACAGCGTGCAGGCCGAGGCGGATGGCCGCCGCGGCCCGGTGCCGGAGTTCGCCGAGGCGGCGGAGGGGGCCGCGACCGTCGAGACCTTCACCGTCCTGCACGACCGAGACGGCGCACCGCACCATGGCGTGGTCATCCTGCGCACCGCGGACGGCCGTCGCACGCTCGGCCGCGTGCCGGGGACGGAGGCCGGGACGATCGCACTGCTGAAGCGCCCCGACCGCACGCCCATCGGCATGCCGGGCGTGCTGCGCCGCGCCGCGGATGGACTGCAGGACTGGAGCCCCGCATGACGACCGATGCCGTCCTCTTCGAGGTGGTGGAACCCCACATCGCCCTCGTCACCATCAACCGGCCGGAGGCGCGCAACGCCGTCAACGGCGCCGTCGCCGTGGGGCTGGAGGCGGCGGTGGAGCGGGTGGAGGCGGACCCGGACCTCTGGGCCGCGGTGCTGACCGGCGCCGGGCCACATGCCTTCTGCGCCGGCGCCGACCTGAAGGAGGTCTCGGCCGGCAACAGCCGCGCGCTGGCGACGGAGAAGGGCGGCTTCGGCGGCTTCGTCCGGGCGCCGCGCACGAAGCTCTGGATCGCCGCGGCGCAGGGCCATGCGCTGGCGGGCGGGCTCGAGCTGCTGCTGGCCTGCGACCTGGCGGTCGCGGCGGAGACGGCCAATCTCGGCCTGCCGGAAGTGAAGCGCAGCCTGGTCGCGGGCGCGGGCGGCGTGTTCCGCCTGCCGCGCGCGCTGCCCAAGGCTATCGCGCTGCAGATGATCGCGACCGGCGAGCCGATCCCGGCCGCGCGCGCCGCGCAGTTCGGGCTGGTGAATGCGGCGGTGCCGGCGGAGCAGGTCGTGCCGACCGCGCTCGACCTCGCCCGCCGCGTCTGTGCCAATGCGCCGGTCGCGGTGCGGGAGAGCCTGGGCGTGGCCCGCCGCGCCGCCGACCTGCCGGAGGCCGAGCTCTGCCGGCTGAGCGGCGAGGCGAGCGGGCGCGTGCGCGCGACCGAGGACTTCAAGGAGGGCCCGCGCGCCTTCGTCGAGAAGCGCGCGCCGCGCTGGACCGGTCGCTGACTCATGGGATCCAAGGGCCTTGAGCCCTTGGCGGTTGGGGTCCGGGGAAGGCAGCGCCTTCCCCGGGATGCTGGAGACGGTGGAATGGCAGGCAAGCTGGACGGCAAGGTCGCCCTGGTTTCGGGTTCGGGTCGCGGCATCGGGCGGCAGATCGCGCTCAAGCTCGCGTCCGAGGGCGCGCGCGTCGTGGTCAACGACCTCGATGACGGCCCGGGCGCGGAGACGGTGGCCGAGATCAAGGCGCTGGGTGCCGAGGCTATCGCCTGCAACGGCGACGTGACGAAGGAGGGCTTCGCGGAGCGCTTCGTGCAGGCCGGCATCGACACCTGGGGCGGGCTCGACATCATCGTCAACAATGCCGGCTATACCTGGGACAACGTCATCCAGAAGATGACGGACGAGCAGTGGCACGCCATCCTCGACGTCCACCTGACGGCGCCCTTCCGCATCATGCGCGCGGCGTCGCGCTTCATCCGCGAAGCGGCACGGCGGGAGCAGGAGGAGGGCCGCGAGGTCTTCCGCAAGGTGGTGAACATCTCCTCCACCTCCGGCGTCTTCGGCAATGCCGGCCAGGCGAACTACTCCACCGCCAAGGCGGGCATCCAGGGCCTGACGCGCGCCATGGCGAAGGAATGGGGGCGCTACAAGGTCAACGTGAATGCCGTCGCCTTCGGCCTGATCATGACGCGGCTGACCGAGGCGCCGGCGCATGGGGGCGCGACCATCGACATCTCGGGGCGGGAGATCCCGGTCGGCGTGCGGCCGGAGGTGCTGCAGACCGCGGAGAAGCTGATCCCGCTCGGCCGCGGCGGACGGCCGGAGGAGGCGGCGGGGTCCGTCTTCCTCTTCTGCATCCCGGAATCGAACTACGTGACGGGGCAGACCCTGGTGGTCAGCGGCGGGCGGCCGTAGCGGCGCCCCTGGACCTGCGGCGGCGGGCGGGGGAGGGTGCCGCGACGCAGCAACGGATCGATGCATGGACCAGCCTCTCCCGCCCTCCGCCGACGTGCCGGAGGGTTTCGTGCCCGCGACCCATGGCGGCCCCTATGCCCGCGAGTTGGGGCCGTTCTGGTCGCGCCGGGCGGAGGACCACACCGCGCTCGGCGTGCGGGTCGCGCACCGGCACAGCAATTCCATGGGCGGCGCGCATGGCGGCTTCATTGCGACCCTCGCCGACCTGGCGCTGGTGCATGCGGTTGCTGTCGCGCGGGAGAAGGCCGGGCTGCCGCGCGCCGCGCTGGCGACGGTGACGCTCTCGGTCGACTACCTGGGCCGGCCGCGGGAGGGATGCTGGCTGGAGGTGCAGGCGCGGGTGACGCGCCTCGGCCGCAGCATGGCCTTCGCCGAGGGCAGCATGCTGGCGGATGGGAAACCGGTGGCGCGGGTCAGCGCCGTCTTCGCCATGCAGGAGAGAAAGTAGGACCTAAACGGGACAGGGTGGTGGGCGCACAAGGACTCGAACCTTGGACCCGCTGATTAAGAGTCAGCTGCTCTACCAACTGAGCTATGCGCCCCCTGTCCACGGTGGCCGCCTGAGGTTGCCGCCGCGTCCGGGAGGCGCGTTTTAGCGCCCGTCGCCGCTTTGTCCACCCCCTAAATGCCGCTTTTCGTCACGGTGCTTGCCGCCCGCCCGCCGGGGCGCCAGAGAAGCTGGGCCGAGCAGGGGAGCACCACCGCATGACCAGCACGAGCGGCAACGGCAGGCCCAGCGCATGACCGCCGTCCCGAATTTCGCTTCGCTCGCCTTTCCTCAGCCGACGCGGGAGAGCCTGGCCACGGATCGCGCGGCGGTGGATGCGCTGCTCGATGCCGGCGACCTTCCCGCCGCGCTCGCCGCCTGGGACGGCCAGCGGCGCGTCCATGACAGTTGGTCGGCGCTGGTGCATCTCCGCTTCGCGCAGGACACGACGGACGCGGCCGCCGGCGCCGCCCGCGAATACGCCGATGCCCTGGCGCCGGTCGCGGCGGAGCACGAGACCGCGCTGAAGCGCCGCCTGCTCGCCTGGTCAGACCGCGCGGCGCTGGAGGCCGCGGTCGGCGGCTTCACCGTGCGGCTGTGGGAGATGGACGTCACCACCTTCGAGCCGGCGATCGCCGCCGACCTCGAGGAGGAGAGCCGCCTCGGCGCGCGCTACACCGCGCTGCTCGCCGGGGCGAAGCTGCGGGTGAAGGGGCAGGAGGTGAACCTCTCCGGCCTCGCGCCCTTCGCCGAGGACCCGGACCGCGCGACGCGGCACGAGGCGGAGGCGCAGCGCTGGGCCTTCTTCGCGGCGAACGGCGCCGAGCTCGACGGCCTCTACGACGAGCTCGTCCGGCTGCGGCACGGCATGGCGCGCAAGCTGGGCTATGAGAGCTACACGCCGCTCGGCTACCGCCGCATGCGCCGCACCGATTACGGGCCCGAGGATGTCGCCCGCTACCGCGCGGAGGTCCTGGCGCATGTCGTGCCGCTGGTCGCGCGCCTGCTGGAGCGGCGGCGGCAGCGCCAGGGCTGGGACAGGTTGCGCTTCTGGGACGAGGCGCTGGTCGACCCGCTCGGCAACCCGAAGCCCGTCGGCGACCACGATACGCTCTGCGCCGCGGCGCGCACCATGTTCGACCGGATGGACCCGCGCCTCGGCAGCTTCTGGCGGCTGCTGGAGGAGGGCGGCTTCACCGACCTGAAGAACCGGCCGGGCAAGTCCGGCGGCGGCTTCTGCACCAGCTTCCCGAGCGTCGGCGCGCCCTTCATCTTCGCCAATTTCAACGGCACCCACAACGACATCGGCGTCTTCACGCATGAGATGGGGCATGCCTTCCAGAACTGGGAAAGCCGCGGCCTGCCCGGCATCGACCTGCTCTGGCCGACCATGGAGGCGGCCGAGATCCACTCCATGTCGCTGGAATTCCTGACCCATCCGCAGATTGGCCTGCTGGTCGGCGAGGCGGCGGCGGAGCGCTTCCGCCGCATGCATCTCGAGACCTCGCTCGCCTTCCTGCCTTATGGCGTCTGCGTCGACCATTTCCAGCACGAGGTCTATGCCAACCCCGAGGCGACGCCGGCGGAGCGGCACGCGATCTGGCAGCGGCTGGAACGCCTCTACATGCCCTGGACCGACTACGGCGACCTCGCCTGGCCGGCCAAGGGCGGGCGCTGGCAGGCCAAGCCGCACATCTACCGCTCGCCCTTCTACTACATCGACTATACCCTCGCCCTGTGCTGCGCCCTGCAGTTCTGGGTGCGGTCGCGGCGCGATCCGCAGGGCGCGCTGGCCGATTATGTCGCGCTCTGCGGCCGCGGCGGCTCCATGCCCTTCACGCAGCTCGTCGCCTCGGCGGGCCTCGCCAGCCCCTTCGCGCCCGGCGCGCTGGAAGCGGTGGTGAAGGAGGCCGAGGCGGCGCTCGCCGACTGACGCGGCCCGATGACCGAAGGGCCGGATGGCCCGGAGGTCTGAATCGGCCCGCCCGACATGCAATGCGGCCCGATGACCGAAGGGCTGGAAGGCCCGGAGGTCTGAGCGGCCCGCCCGACATGCAAGGCGCCGTGGTCAGGTGAGGAAGGCGCCGCCATTCACGTGGATCGTCTGGCCGGTGACGTAGCCGCCCTCCGGCCCGGCCAGCAGCCGCACCACCTCGGCGATCTCCTCCGGCTGGCCCTTCCGGGCCAGCGGGATGCCGCTGCCGAGGAGCTGCCGCGGCAGCGCACCGGCCGAGGCGCCGCGCTGCGTATCGATGGTGCCGGGCGCGACGCAGTTGCAGCGGATGCCATGCGGCGCAAGCTCGACCGCGAGGGCGCGCATCAGCCCCTCCAGCCCCGCCTTGCTGGCCGAGACATGCGCGCGCTGCGGCGTGCCGAGATGCGTCGAGATGCCGGACAGTGCGACGACGGCCCCGCCGCCGCGCGCGACCATCTGCGGCGCGACGGCCCTCGCCAGCAGGAAGGCGCCGTCGAGCGCGACCGAGAGGATCTCGCGCCACTCGGCGAAGCCCATCTCGAGGAAGGGCGTCTGCCGCCGCAGCCCGGCATTGCAGACGGCGATGTCCACCCCGCCGAGTTCCGCCGCGACCGAGTCCGCCATGCGCGCGACCGCCTCCGCATCCGCGACATCGGCCATGCGGGCGATGGCGCGGCCGCCGAGGGCGGCGATCTCCGCCACCACGCCATCCACTGCGGCGCGGTCGGCGCGGCCGTTCACCACCACCGTCGCCCCGTCCCGCGCCAGGCGCAGCGCGATGGCGCGGCCGATATTCTTCCCCGCGCCGGTCACCAGCGCGACCTTGCCATCCAGGCTGCCTGCCATCCTCTCCCCCCAACCCTTCGTCGCGGCGATGGTCGCCGGGCGGCGGCGGGAAGGCAACGTGCCGCGCCGCGGCCGTCCGGCTCACTCCCGGTCGGGATAGTCCCGTCCGGGCCGCGGCTTGTAGGCGGGCAGGGACCAGCCGCGGGCGATCGCCACGGCACGGATGGCGAAGGCGACGGCCATGCCGGCCAGCAGCGCCGGGTCCCGCCAGGTGCCGTTGACCCGCAGCGCGACGAAGGCCGCCGCGCCGGCCAGCGCCGCCAGCGCATAGATCTCCTTGCGCAGCAGCAGCGGGACCTCGTTGCAGATGACGTCGCGGGCGACGCCGCCGAAGGTGGCGGTGACGACGCCGAGCAGCACCGCCGCCCAGGGCCGCGCCCCCGCCAGCAGCGCGATCTCCGCCCCGAGCACGGCGTAGAGCGCGAGGCCGACCGCATCGGCCCAGAGCAGCGCCTTGAAGCGGCTCTCGACCCGGTGGGCGGTGAAGAAGACCAGGATGGCGACGCTGCTGGCGACCGCCAGCCAGGTCGGGTCCCGCAGCCAGAAGGGCGGGGTGCGGCCCAGCAGCAGGTCCCGCACCGTGCCGCCGCCGAAGCCGGTGACGGCCGCGATCAGCACGAAGCCCACCGCATCCATCCGCTTGCGGGAGGCGACCAGCGCGCCGGAGGCGGCGAAGACCGCGATGCCGGCGATGTCCAGCCAGCGCAGCAGGGCGTCGAGCGCCAGCACGCCCGGACGCCCCGCGCCCGGGCTATTCGGCCGGCACCGCCTGGGACGCCCGTGCCGTCCTGGCCGAGCGGTCCGCTGCCCCTCGGGCGGAGCCGGCGCAGAGCAGCGAGAGGCCGAGGAAGCCGGCGACCACCGGCAGCACCAGCCAGGGATAGCCCATGTCGATGAGGAAGCCGAGCGGCACGGGCGTTATGGCGGAGCCGAGCGGCAGGCCGGCGGAGACGAAGCCGAAGACCTTGCCGATCTGCCCCGGCGGGCAGGCATCCTTCAGCATGACGTCGCGCGGGGTGCGGGAGGTGCCGAGCGCAAGCCCGCCCAGCAGCGCGACCATGGGCAGCGCGACCTCCGGCAGCGGCACCATGCCGAGGACCAGCAGCAGCGCCATGGCGACGATGGTCAGCACCGTCACCATGCCGAGTAGGTTGCGCTTGCTCTTGTCCGCGATCCAGCCGCCGATGAGGGTGCCGCCGGTCGCGCCCACCATGTAGCCGGTCAGCGCCGTGGAGGCCGCCAGCACCGGCGTGCCCCAGAGCTTGCCGAGCACCGTCACCAGCCAGGCCTGCACGCCGGAGCCGGCCATGGAGCTCAGCAGGAAGAAGGCGAAGAAGAGCAGCATCGGCCGGCTCAGCAGCAGCTCCCGCCCGCCGGGCCCGGCTTCCTTCTGCTTCGGCTTGGACTGGTCGTGCAGCACCCGGCTCTGCAGCAGGATGGCGGCGACCACCGGCACGCCGAGCAGGCCGACGGTCAGCAATGCATGCCGCCAGTCCATCAGGGTCAGCAGCAGGGCGATCACCGGCGGCGCCAGCGCAAAGCCGAGGTTACCCGTAAAAGTGTGCAGCGCGAAGGCGCGGCCCATGAAGCCCTTGCTGATCGAGCCCGCCATGATGGCGTAGTCGGCGGGGTGGATGACGCTGTTGCCGATGCCCGAGAGCACGGCGAGCGGCAGGATCACCCAGAAGCTCGGCGCGAAGGCCATGGCGGAGACGGAGAGCGCCATCAGCAGCGTGCCGCCGACCAGGAAGGGCCGGGCGCCCCAGCGGTCCACCCAGAAGCCGACGGGCGTCTGCAGGACGGCGGTGGTCGCGCTCATCAGGGCGACCGAGAGGCCGAGGGTGGCGTAGGAGACGCCGAATTCCTGCCGCCAGGTCAGGAAGAGCGGCGCGAGGCAGAGCATGTAGAAATGCGAGAGGAAATGACCGGTGCCGATCAGCGCGCAGATGCGGGCGTCGCGGCCGGTGGACTGCTCGGGCGGCATGCCGGGCGGGTCTCCGGGATTGCGAAGCGGGCAAACTGCGCCCCGGGGCCGCCAGGGTCAATGCGCGCGTGGTTCATGTGTTCCGGGCGCGGCCGGGGAGGGGGATCAGGCGGGCGGCGGCGGGTACCAGCCGTCGGCAAGGACCTCGCGGTCCAGGTCGAAATAGGGTTCGGACGGGTCGGGCAGCCAGGCCAGGGCCGCGCGGGCGTCGAAACCGTCGATCACGAGCTCCTCGCCGAACTGCCGCGCGGCTGGTGCCCAGATCCCGGCGGCGATCGCGGCGCGCGCGGCCCTCAGGGAGGGATTGTCGCGGAGCAGCTTTGCCAGCCTGGTCCTGAACGCCGCGATCTCCTTCTGCCAGGCCCGCCGCGCGGCCTGGTCCGGATGGCAGCGCAGCTTCAGCAGGTGGAGGACGACGAGTTCGATATGGCTCTCGATGGCGCCACGCTCGGACCGGCCCAAGCTGTCGATCTCCTCGGCGAGGTTGGCAATGTCGAGCGCATTCGGCCGCAGCGCCTCCGGCCAGGCGCGCAGCAGCGCCGCCTGGGCCTGGGTCCAGGCGTAGAAGTCATGTTCGTGGAGATCGGCGGCCTCGGACATGGCGGCAGGATAGGGCGTGCCGGCGGCGGTTGCCACGCTCAGGCCGCGGCGGCCAAGCCGGGATCGGCCAGGCTTTCCTGCAGGAAGCGTACCAGCGGACCGGCCAGCGGGTTCTGCCCCCCGGCATCGCCGAAGAGGCACATCTCCACCGTGCCGAGCGGCGGCAGGCCCGGCACCTCGACGAGCCCCGGCGGCAGGCCGCTCCGCCCCAGCACCGTCAGCGCGAAGCCGGCCTGCGCCGCGGCGGCGACACCGAGCAGGCTGGCCGAGGCATAGACGACCTCGAAGGCCAGCCCGGCGCGGGCCAGCGCCGCCAGCGCCCGGTCGCGGAACATGCAGCCCGGCGGCAGCATGGCGAGCGGCAGGGGCCGCCCCTCCGGCGCCTGCCAGTCGGGCGCCGCCACCCAGACCACGCTCTCCGTCCAGATCGGCCGGCCCTCCGTCTCGCCGTCGCGGCGCTTGCCCAGCACCAGGTCCAGCGCGCCCCGCTCCTGCGCCGCACGCAGCTCGTGGCTGCGGCCGACCTCCACCTCCAGCCGCACCTCCGGCCAGGTGCGGGCGAAGCGGGCGAGGAGCGGGGCGAGGTTGCGCGGCACGAAATGATCGGCGACGCCGAGGCGGAAGCGCCCGGCGACCGGCGGCGCGACCAGCCGCCGCACCGCCTCGTCGTTCAGCGCCAGGATGCGGCGGGCATAGGCCAGCAGGGTCTCGCCGTCCCGCGTCAGGGCGATGCTGCGGCTGGTGCGCTCGAAGACCCGGCGCTGCAGCAGGTCCTCCAGCCGCTTCACCTTCAGGCTGACGGCGGACTGCGTCAGACCCAGTGCCTGGCCCGCGGCGGTGAAGCCGCCGCGCTCCGCCACCGTCACGAAGCCGCGGAGCAGGTCGAGATCGAGGTCGGGGATGCGCATGGCATGATGATCGGTCATGCCATGCGCCGTTTCAATGAGCGGCCTTCATGGACGGCAGGGGGTCATACCTCGTCGTCGTAGTCGCCGCCGGCATCGTTCGAGTCATACCCGGCATTGCCCTGGTCGTACCCGGCATCGTTCGGGTTGTAGTTGACGTTGTCCGTGCCATAGCCCGGATCGTCATAGCCGGCGCCGGTCGCGTCGTTCTGCGGCGCATCCGGCGTGCTGCCCCAGCCCTGGGAGGCCGCGGCCGCGCCGGGGTCGCTCCAGGGGGAGGAGGTCGGCACCGCCTCCTGCGCGAAGTCGCCGCCGCCGCTCTCGAAGGCCGCGGCATGGGCCGCGCCGCCATGGCCCGAGAGGGCGCCCATCAGCATGTTGCCCAGCACCATGCCGCCGGCGACGCCGGCCGCCGTGGTCAGCGCCGTGCCGAGGAAGCCCGAGCCGCCGCGCTGCGGCTGCAGCATCCCCGGGTTGTAGCCCGGCGGATAGACCGGCTGCGGCGGCGGCGACATGGGCTGCGGGGCAGGGCGCCCGCCACCGCCGCCGAACATGCCGCCGAAGAGCCCGCCGCGGGACTGCTGCGAGGACTGCGCTTGGCGCCGCGCATTCTCCACCTCCCATTCGAGCTGGCGGATGCGGTTCTGCGCCTCGACCAGCGCCGCCTCCTGCACGAAGGCGGTCTGGGTGATGCGGTAGCGCGCCTCCGGGTAGCGGGCGAAGAGGTCGGCGATGAGCGCATCGGCCTCCCGGTCCACCGGCGGCAGGTTCGGCCGGGCCTGGGTGGAGGGCACGCTGCCGCCCCAGGGGCTGGGGCTGCTCGGCGCCGGAGCGGGGGCCGCGCCGGCGACCCGCTCCACATACTGGGTGATGATCCGGCGCTCTTCGTCGTTCATGGGTCCTGCATCTCCCGTGGGCCCGTCCGGCGGCGCGTGGCGGAACCGCCCGGGGCCCTGCGCGCAGGCAGGTGGCCCGGACCGCCGGGGCTTTCAAGCCGCATCGACAGCAAAAATGAATTTCAGGCAATCTTCCCCGGCAGGCCGAGGCGCCGCCATTCGATGACGGGGCACCGGTCCTGGACGAAGCGCAGACCGGCGGCGCGCGCCCGCTGCCCGGCCGCGTCGTCCAGGACGCCAAGCTGCAGCCAGACCGTCCGGGCGCCGAGGCGGATCGCCTCATCCACCACCGCCCCGGCATCCTGGCTGCGGCGGAAGACGTCGACCATGTCGAGCGGCCCGGCCTCCTCGAGCCGCCCCACCACCGCGGCACCGTGCAGGCTCCGCCCGGCGATGCCGGGGTTCACCGGTGTCACGGCATAGCCGCGGTCCACCAGGAAGCGGGCGACGCCGAAGCTCGGCCGGTCCGGCCGGTCGGAGGCGCCGACCACCGCGATGCGGCGCGTGCCCAGCAGGATGTCGCGGATCTCGTCATCGGTCATGGCTGTGGCTCCCTCGGCTCCGCACGCAACGCGGCAGCCAGGCCCGGCGCTGCGCGCTCAGAACTCCTCCAGCAGCCGGCCGAAGCCCGCCAGCCGGTCCGCAATGCCATTGCGTCGCAGCGCGTGCCACCAGGTCGCGGCATTGATGGCGATCACCGGCTTGCCGAGGAAGAGCTCCGCCGCGGCGGCCAGCCGCACCATGGAGAGGTTGGTGCCGACCTGGACTATGGCCTCCACGTCGTCGCCGTCCAGCGCCTTGATGGCCTCGCGGCAGCGGGCCGGCGGCACCGCCGCGATCCCGGTCCAGGAGGTGCATTGCAGCGCGATGTCCCGCACCACGGTGAAGCCCCTGTCGCCGAAATACCGTGCGACCTCGGCATTCATCACCGGCCAGTAGGGGGAGAGCACGGCGATTCGCCGGACGCCGCCATGGGCCTCCAGCGCCGCCGCGCAGGCATGGCTGCCGACCGTGACGCCGATGCCCGCGACATCCTCGACCGAGCGGATGAAGGCATCCGCGCCCTTGGCGCCGCCGAAGAAGGTGACGGCCGACATGCCCATGACGAGATGGTCCGGCGCGCAGGTCATGACGCTGCGGACGGCGTCCAGCACATTGCCGCCGATGACCTCGACCCCCGCCCGGAAGCTCTCGTTGCTCACCGCATCGGCGTCCGGGGTGAAGATCCGGCTGTAGTGGCTGGTGACGCCGACCGGGCGCATGGCGTCGAAATCCGGCTGCACCACGGTATTGGTGGAGGGGCCCATGACCCCGAATTTCCGCCGCCAGCCCAGCACGTCGCGCATCGGCCCCGTCCCCTTCGCCTCGCCCCCGCCATCCTGCCACGGCGGAGGAGGCCGGCCAGCCGTCCGGAGGGGGCCGCCTGCCGCTTGCCTCAGCCCAATTCTCCGGTCATCACTCCATGGCGATGGGCCTGTAGCTCAATGGTCAGAGCGGACCGCTCATAACGGTTTGGTTGCAGGTTCGAGTCCTGCCGGGCCCATTCCCGCTACCGCTGCCCTCCCGCCGCCGGCCTGCGCCGCCGCGCGGCGAGCCGCGCCAGGATCTCCGCCAGCGGCACCGGGCGGAAGTCCCAGGCATCCACGCCGACATCCACCTGCCGCGGCATGGGCGCCAGCCGCCCATGGCTATGGCCGTGCAGGTTGAGCCAGCCCCGCTGCATGTTGCGCCAGCTCCGGAAGGGATAGTGGCAGAGGACGAGGCCGGTGCCCTCGAGGTCCAGCTCCGCATAGGGCTGCACGCTGGCCCAGCCGGGCAGGGCGGTCGTCCCGGTTCCGTCGTTGTTGCCGGTGACGAGATGCTTGCGGCCGGCGAGGCCGGCGAGCGTCTTCTCCAGTCCCGCCACGGCGCGGCCGAGCGCGACATCGCCGAGGTGCCAGACCTCGTCCTCCGGCCCGACCGTGGCGTTCCAGCGCTCGACCATCGCCGCATCCATGGCTGCAATTGAGGCAAATGGCCGCCCGTAGAGGCCGAGGGCGCCGCCATGGCCGAAATGCGTGTCGCTGGTGAAGAAGACCGCCATGTCATCGTCCTGTCGCAGAAGTGGCGCGGGACCCGGCCCTCCTCATCGAATCCGCGTGTGGCTGCCGGAGGGGCGAAGCGCCGGGACCTCTCCGGCGTTGTGATGGTACCCGGCGCGATCCGATCCGCCGGACACAGGGATGCCGAGGCCTTCGATGCCGACGCGGTTGCAGCCTTGCCTTGCCTGGTGGCTTGCCGGTCCGCTGCTCGCGGCGCGGCGCGATACCCCGCCCGAACGCCTCGCCGATGCGGCGGTGCATATCCTCGGCCTCGCCGCCGCCGTCATCGCCTGCGGCGTGCTCGCCGCGGCGGTGCCGCCGGAGGCCGGCGCCGCGCGCATGCTCGCCCTGCTGGTCTATGCCGCGGGGCTGCTGGCCATGCTCGGCTGCTCCGCGCTCTACAACATGTCCGGGGAGGGGCGGCGGCGCGCCGTCCTGCAGCGGCTGGACCATTCCGCCATCTTCGCCATGATCGCCGGGACCTATACGCCGGTCGCCGGCATCGGCATCGGCGGAAGCTGGGGGCTCGGGCTGCTGGGCCTGGTCTGGACCGGCGCGGTTGGCGGCGTCGCGCTGAAGCTGCTGGCGCCGGCGCGGATCGAGCGCCTCTCGCTGCTGCTCTACTTGCTGCTGGGCTGGTGCGGCATCGCCGCCTTCGACCCGCTGATGCGCTCGCTGTCGCACTGGGACCTGTCGATGCTGCTGGCCGGCGGGCTGGTCTACAGCCTCGGCGTGATGCTGCATGTCGCGGAGGGGCTGCGCTTCCACACCGCCCTCTGGCATGCCTGCGTGGTCGCCGCGGCCGCCTGCCACTATCTGGTGGTGCTGGACCTGGCGCGCGTCACGCCGCCTTCCTGACGGTCCAGAAGATGGCGAAGCCGCCTGGCACATCGGTCACCTCGCGCCGATGCGCGAAGCGCGGCAGGATCTGGCCGACGGGGATATAGGGCAGGTCCTCGAAGGCCCGGGCCTGCATGGCCCGGGCGATGCGCAGGCGATCGGTCTCGGCCTCCGCCGCCATCCAGGCTTCCCGCATTGCTTCCAGCGCGGCGCTGGTCGGCCAGCCGCTACGGGCGGCGCGGCCGTTGCCGCGGAGATACTGGTGCACCGCGGGGTCCAGCATGTCCTGGCCGGACCAGAAGGTGTGGAAGACGTTCCAGCCGCCCTGGTCCACCGGGTCCATCTTGGCCAGGCGCTGCACCACCGTGCCCCAGTCGGCGGCCTGGTAGTCCACCGCGAAGCCGATGCGCTGGAGCAGGTCGGCGCCGATATCGGCCATGGCCTTCAGGGTGGGGAAGTCGGAGGGCGCCGGCACCGCGACGCGTTCGCCCCGGTAGCCCGCGGCGGCCAGCGCCCGCTTCGCGGCCTCGAGGTCGCGCGGGCCGGTCAGCGTCGCCATGCCCTCGTCGTTCGCCATCGGCGTGCCCGGGGCGAAAAAGCCGATGCCCTGGTTCCAGCCGCCGGGGAAGTCGCCCGCCACCGCCGCCATGTAGTCGGCCTGCGACAGCGCCGGCAGCACGGCGCGGCGGATCGCCGGATTGTCGAAGGGCGGGATCAGGTGGTTGAAGCGCAGGCAGCCGATGAAGCCGAGCGGGTCCTGCACCGTCAGCGCCAGCCGGCGGTCGCGCGCCAGCATGGGCAGCAGGTCGAAGCTCGGATTCTCCCACCAGTCCACCTCGCCGGCGCGCAGCGCCGCCGCGGCGGTGGAGGGATCGGGCATGACGATCCACTCCACGCGGTCGAGATGCACGCGCTTCGGTCCCGCGGTGAAGCTGGCCGCGCCGCCGCTGCGCGGGAGGTAGTCGGCGTTGCGGGCATAGGCGACCCGCGCGCCGGAGACCCGCTCCTCCGCCAGGAAGCGGAAGGGGCCGCTGCCGACCATCTCCGTCACCTGCCGGAAGGGATCGGTCAGCGCCAGCCGCTCCGGCATCACCACGCAGACCGGCGAGCCCGGCTTGCCCAGCGCATAGGTCAGCAGGGGGAAGCGGCGCTTCAGGCGGAAGCGCAAGGTGCGATCGTCCACCGCCTCCAGCGCCTCGGTCGCGGCAAGCAGGGACTGGCCGAGCCCGTCCCGCGCGCCCCAGCGGCGGATGCTGGCGACGGCGTCGCGCGCCAGCACCGGCATGCCGTCGTGGAAGCGCAGCTCCTCGCGCAGCCGGATGGTCCAGGCGAGGCCGTCATCCGATACCGTGTGGCCTTCGGCCATCTGCGGCTGGATACGGTAGTCCGCATCCATGCCGTAGAGGGTGTCGAAGACCATCAGCGCGTGGTTGCGCGTGACATAGGCAGCCGACCAGATCGGATCGAGCACGCCGAGATCCGATTGCGGCACGAAGCGCAGCACGCGCGGCGCCTGGGCCGCGGCGAGCCTCGGCGCGGCCAGCGCGGCGCCGAGCGCCGGCAGCGCGCGGCGGGGCAGGGGGAGGGACATGCTCGGCCTCCGGCAGGGCGGGGGCCGAGTGAAGGCGAGCCCCGCGCCCGCCGCAAGCCCGCTCAGGCGGCGGCCGCGGCCTCCTCCAGCACGAAGCCCTCATAGCCCCGGGCGGCGATGTCGGCGCAGATCTCGCGATAGCGCGCCATGCCGCCGGCATAGGGCATGAAGACCCGCGGCTTGCCCGGCACGTTGGCGCCGAGATACCAGGAATGCCCGGCCTGCGGCAGCAGCGTGGCATTCGCCGCCTCGTTCACGTGCTCGACCCAGCGCTCCACCGCCTCCGGCCGCGGCTCCATGCGGGCGATGCCGTTGCGCCGGAGATGGCCGATGCAGTCGGCGATCCATTCGGCATGCTGCTCGATCGCGATCGGCATGTTGCAGAGCACGGAGGGGCTGCCGGGGCCGGTGATGGTGAACATGTTCGGGAAACCCGCGACCTGCAGGCCGAGATAGCTGCGCGGCCCTGCCTCCCAGGCCTCGGCGAGCGTCAGCCCGTCGCGGCCGGTGATGTTCAGCCGCAGCAGCGGGCCGGTCATGGCGTCGAAGCCGGTGGCGAAGACGATGATGTCGAGCTCGTGCTCGGTGCCGTCGCGCAGGCGGATGCCCTTCGGCGTGATGCGCTCGATCGGGTTGGCGCGGACATCGACCAGCGAGACGTTGTCGCGGTTGAAGGCCTCGAAGTAGTTGGTGTCGATCGGCGGGCGCTTGGCGGCATAGGGATGGTCGATATCGGCCAGCCTCGCCGCCGTCGCCGGGTCCTGCACGATCTCCCGGATCTTGGCCTTGAGGAAATCCGCGGCCGTGTCGTTGGCCTTCCTGTCCACCAGCAGGTCGCGGAACGTCGCGCGGAACTGCAGCCCGCCCTTCTCCCAGGCGGCCTCATACAGCTTGCGGCGCTCCTCCTCCGTCACCTCCCAGCAGGAGCGGTCCTCGATGCGGAAGGGATGGCCGTTCGGGGTGGAGAGCATGGTCTCCCGCACCGCCTCGTAGTTCTGCTTCACCCAGGCCTTGAACGGTTCGTCGAGCGGGGCATTGCGCGCCGGCACGCTGTAATTGGCGGTGCGCTGGAAGACGGTGAGGTGCTTCGCCTGCTCGGCGATGACCGGCACGGCCTGGATGCCGGTGGAACCGGTGCCGATCTGGCCGACGCGCGCGCCGGAGAAGTCCACCCCCTTATGCGGCCACTGTCCCGTGTGGTACCAGCGTCCCTCGAAGCTCTCGAGCCCCGGGATCTTCGGCACATTGGCGGTGGAGAGGCAGCCGACCGCGGTGACGAGGTAGGTCGCGGTCAGGGTCTCGCCCGCCTCGGTCGTCACGCGCCAGAGGTTCGCCGCGGCGTCGTAGGTGCAGGCGGTGACGCGGGTGTCGAAGCGGATGTCGCGCTTGAGGTCGAGCCGGTCGGCGACCCAGTTCATGTAGCGCATGATCTCGGGCTGGCCCGGATAGCGCTCGGTCCATTCCCATTCCGTGTAGATCTCCCGGGAGAAGGAGAAGCAGTAGGAATGGCTCTCGGAATCGCAGCGGGCGCCGGGGTAGCGGTTCCAGTACCAGGTGCCGCCGACGCCGCCGCCCTGCTCCAGCACCTGGACCTTCAGGCCGAGGCGGTCGCGCAGCAGGTGAAGCTGGTACATGCCGGCGAGGCCGGCGCCGATCACGATGGCATCGACATCCGGCGTGCCGGAGGCGCCACGCGGTGCCTCCCGGACCATGGTGTCGGGCATGGGCTCGTATCCTCCGTCCTGTTGGGGCGGAGGTTAGCAGGGGTGGGGCGGCGGTGCAGCCCCCTGGACGGTCGGCCGACCAGGGACGGCTCCCGACCATCCGCGCTCCCGCGGACCGCGGATCGAGGCCGGAATGCCCGCATCTGTGCGCCTCGAGCGCCTATCCTCGGGCAGCGGGAGGGGAGGACGACCGTGACAGCGCTGGCGGGAACGATGTGGAAGCTGCTCGAGGTGACGGCCGTGGACGCGGCAGGGCAGGAGGTGCCCTCGCCCATCGGTTCGCACCCCCTGGGCTTCGTGATGTTCGGCGAGGACCGCATGCTGGTCGCCGTGGCCGATGCCCGCCCCGCGGCGGCGCTGCAGGATGCGCCGGCACGGGCGCTCGTGTCCTATACCGGGACTTATCGCTTCGACGGGTCGGAACTCGTCACGGCGACGGATGCTGCGTCGCGGCCCGACCTGATGATGGAGCAGGTGCGGGAGATGCGGTTCGAGGGCGCGACACGCCTGGTCGTGACACCGAGGAACAGCCTGCTCGGCAGGACCGGCGGTCTGGTATTCGTGTGGGAGAGGGTGGGCTGAGCGCGCGGGTGATGCCGCGCGTCCTGCATGCGGCACCCACCGCTAGATGATGGTGTAGCCCCCGTCCACAACCAGATCGTGCCCCTGGATGAAGCCGCCCTCGCAGGTCGCGAGGAAGGCGATGGCCTCCGCCACCTCCGTGGGCCTGCCCAGCCGCCCCACCGGCAGCCTGCCCTCGAGCTGCTCGACCCGGCCGGGGATGCGGCCATAGCTCTCGATGTTGAACTGGGTGGCGATGGGGCCGGGGCTGACGGAGTTCACCTGGATGCCCTCCTTCGCCAGCTCGAAGGCCATGTTCTTCGTGAGCTGGATCAGCGCCGCCTTCATCGGGCCGTAGAGGGAGTTGTCCTCCATCGCCACGCGCCCGGTCTGGCTGGCGACATGAATGATCCGCCCGCCGCCCTGCGCGCGCATGGCCGGCAGCACCGCTTGGCTGGCGAAGAAGGCGGCGGCGAAGTTCACGGCGATCAGCCCGTCGAACTCGGCCCGGGTGAAGGCGCCGAAGGGCTTGCGGCAGCGGATGCCGGCATTGTTGACCAGCACGTCCACCCGGCCGAAGCGGGCCAGCGCCGCCTGCACCATCGCCTCCGGCGCGCCGGGCGTGCCGAGGTCGAAGACCGCATGCGCGGCCTCCGGCGCGCCGGCGGCGCGGCACTCCGCCTCGGCCGAGGCCAGCTCCTCCGGCGTGCCCTCGGCGACGAGGAAGAGCGCGAGGCCCTTCGCCGCCAGCGCCAGCGCCGTATCCCGCCCGATGCCGCGCGAGGCGCCCGTGACGACCGCGACCCTCATTCCACCGTCACCCCCGTCTCCTGCACGATCGCCACCCAGGCCCGGCGATCCTCCATCCAGTAATCCTGCATCGCCTCCGGCGGACCTTCCAGGCTCTCATGCCCGGCTTCCGCCATCCGGCGACGGATGTCGGGCGTGTTCAGCCAGCGATTGGCCTCGGCATTGATCCGCTCGACGAAGGGCCGCGGCAGGGCGGCATGGCCCCAGAGGCCGAACCAGACATCCTCGTTCATGCCGGGGAAGCCCTCCTCGGCCAGGGTCGGCACCTCCGGCATCGGCCGCGGCCGGGCGCGGCCGGTCGCGGCCAGGCCGCGCAGCCGCCCCTCCCGCAGCAGTGCGCCGGAATTGCCGATATTGTCGAAGATGTAGTCGCTCTCGCCCTGGCTGACCGCCAGCACGGCGGAGGGGCCGCCGCGATAGGGGATGTGCACGCGCTGGAAGGCGGCGCGCAGGTGGAAGCGCTCCGCCATCATATGGCCGACGCTGCCGATGCCGACGCTGGCCATGTTCACGCCGCCCGGCCGCGCCTTCGCCCAGTCCACGAACTCGCGCGTGCTGCGCGCCGGGATGCGCGGATTGACGATCAGCAGCATGGGGTAGTGGTAGAGCCCGGCGATGGCGACGAAATCCTTCACCGGGTCATAGGGCAGCCCCTTCAGCACCAGCGGCGCCACGACATGGGAGGTGTTGGAGGTGAACATGATCGTCCAGCCATCCGGCGCCGAGCGCGCGACCTCCGCCGTGCCGATGGTGCCGGTGCCGCCGACGCGGTTCTCCACCACGAAGGTGCCGCCGAAGGCGCGGGAGAAATGCTCGGCCAGCAGCCGGGCATAGACATCCGCCGGGCTGCCGGCCTGGCTCGGCTGGATCAGGCGCACCGGCCGGCTGCCCGGCCAGTCGCCTTGCGCCCATGCGAGGCCAGGCGCCGCCAGCGCCAGCCCCGCCCCCGCGATCAGGGTCCGTCGCCGCATCGTGCCTCCCGCTCAGCCCAGGAAGTCGCGGAACTGCGCGACGCAGAACTCCGGCCGCTCGCGCACCGAGGCATGGCCGGCGGCCGGCACCTCCACGATCCCTCGGCTGCCCGGGATATTGGCCTGCATCCAGGCCGCGGCCTCCTTGAAGGCCTCGCGCTCCTCGGAGCCCAGCATGATCAGCGTCGGCGCCTCGATCCGCTTCGCCTGCTCCCGCGCATCGACCATGGCCAGCCACTCGCAGGCCAGCGCATAGCCCTCGCCGCTGCAGGCCTCGAAGGTCTCGACGACGTGGCGGACATTGGGGCCGTTCCCGGCAACGCTGCCGGGAGTGAAGAAGACGCCGAGCAGCATGGGGATCAGCGCCGTCACGCCCTGCTCCCGCGCGATCTTCGCGCGCACCGGCCAGTTGGCGCGGCTTTCCTCGTTGTAGCGCGGCGTGCAGTCGCAGAGGATGAGCTTCTCCACCATGTCAGGATGCGTGCCGGCGAAGTGCTGCGCGAGGCTGCCCCCCATGGAGATGCCGGCGAGGTGGAAGCGCGTCAGCCCCTCCCGCTCCGCCAGTTCCTTCAACTGCCGCGTCGTCGCCTCCTGGTCGTATTGCCCGGCGGGCAGCGGCGTGTCGGCATGGCCGGGCAGGGAATAGGCGATCAGCTCGTAGCGATCCGTCAGCGGCTCCAGCACGTCCCAGAAGCGCCAGCTCTGGCCGAGGCAGTGCAGCAGCACGAGCGGCTGGCCCCGGCCACGGCGGTGGACGGTGACGTTGCCGCTCTCGAGCGGCCTGGGATTCCAGTCCATGGAGGTCTCCTGCCCTGCGGCGCCGCTGCGCGGGCGCCTTGCCTGGCCGCCAGGATGCGGCAGCCGCGGCGGGCCGTCATCCTCCCCTGCGCAGCACAAGAGTCTTTCCCGTGCGTCCGAAATGACGCGGCCGGATTTCGGACAGCCCGGCACGGGTGAATTGCCGATTGCGGCCTTCCCATCCGGCGCCCCCATCCCCAGACTAGGCGAGAGGAAGGATAACGGTCCCAGGGAGCCAGGACATGCAATTCGGACTGTTCGGGGGCGCCCGGACCAGGCGCAGCGTCGGCATCGAGGACAGCCAGGGCTACCAGAGCTTCATCGACTACGTGATGGAGGCCGACCGGCTCGGCTTCCGCCATATGTTCATGGTGGAGCACCACTCGACCGGTCAGGGCCAGGTCTCGGCCTCCATGACCCTGCTGGCCTATCTCGCCGCGAAGACGCAGACCATCCGCCTCGGCACCGCGGTCGTGGTCCTGCCCTGGCACAACCCGGTGCTGGTCGCCGAGCAGGCCGCGACGCTCGACCTGCTGAGCGGCGGGCGCTTCGATTTCGGCGTCGGCAAGGGCTACCGCAAGCCGGAATTCGACGCCTTCTGCATCCCCATCGAGGAAGCCACTGAGCGCTTCGACGAGGCGATCGAGGTCATCCGCAAGGCCTGGACCTCCGAGGAGCGGTTCTCGCATCACGGCAAGCGCTGGCACTACGAGAACATGCTGGTCGAGCCGGCGCCGCTGCAGCGGCCGCATCCGCCGCTCTGGCTCGCCGCCGGCAGCGCCGACAGCATCCGCCGCGCGGCGCGGGAGGGTTTCTGCCTGTTGCTCGACCAGCTCGCCAGCGTGGAGCAGATCGGCGAACGCATCGCGCTCTACAAGGCGGAATGCGAGAAGGCCGGCCGCGAGTACCGCCCCACCATGGTCGGCACCGCCCGGGCGCTGCAGATGATCCATTCCGAGGAAGAGCGCGCCGCCGCCTACGAGACGCGCCGGCGTGTGGTCGGCGTCATCGGCGACCTCGCCCGCGGCAAGCTGGCCGACCGGGTGGAGGAGGACACCGCGCCGCTGCTCGGCATGCCGGCGGAGATCGTCGCGCGGCTCCGGCAGCTCGAGGCCGTGGGCGCCAGCAATATCCTGCTGGTCGATCCCAATGCCTCGGTCGAGAACCTGCGCGCCTTCGCGCGCGAGGTGATGCCGGAATTCGCCCCGGCGCTGAAGGCTGCCGCCGAGTAGGGCGGCACGCCTGGACAGGCGACGGCCCGCGCCGCAGGCTGCGGGCCGTTTTCAATTCAGGGGAGGACGAGCATGGCCAGGCTGGCGCCGAGGACGCGCGAGACGCTCGATGCCGCGCAGCAGGCGGTCTGGGACCGCATCGCCTCCGGCGCCCGCGGCGGCGTCGGCGGACCCTTCACCGCGCTGATCGAGAGCGCGGAGCTCTGCGCCCGCGTCGAGCAGCTCGGCGTCTTCATCCGCTACGAGTGCAGCGTGCCGATGCGCCTGCGGGAGATCGCCATCCTCTGCGTCGGCCAGCACTGGAAGGCGGAGTACGAGTGGTACGCGCATGCGCCGATCGCGGCCAAGCAGGGCGTGCCGGAGGCGGTGATCCAGGCCATCGGCACGGGCGCCGCCGAGATCCCCTTCGATGCCGAAGCCGATCGCATCACCGTCGATTTCGTGCGGGCGCTGCTGCGGACCGGCCAGGTCGGCGACGCCGCCTATGCGGCGGCGAAGGCGCTGCTGGGCGAGAAGGGCACGGTCGAGCTGACCGGTCTGGTCGGCTACTACAGCCTGCTGGCGATGCAGCTCAACGTCTTCCAGGTCGCGCCGCCGCCGCCCTTCCGGGCGCCCTGGGCGGGGTAGGGCCGGGCGGCAGAACCCTGCGGGACCACGGGGCGTTACCAGTTCGACCGCGGCCTCAACCTGCCCGCGACGCGGCCTTGCCCGGTGAACGCCCCGGTCTTGGATGCGCCGCGTGGCCCGGGTATACCGGCCGCAACGCCTCGCGCCGCGGCGGGCACGGACCCGCCCGGCGCCACGAGCAGGGATCTCCGCATGACCGATCGTCGCCGCCTCCTGCAGGGGGGCGCCCTCCTCCTCACCGGCCTCGCCATGCCCGCCATCGGCCGGGCGCAGGCCGGCTGGCCCACCCAGCCAGTGCGGCTGATCGTGCCCTTCGCCGCCGGCGGCCCCACCGACATCCCGGCGCGGCTGCTGGCCGACGAGCTGTCGAAGCAACTGCCGCAGCGCGTGATCGTGGAGAACCGCACAGGCGCCGGCGTCGTCGTCGGCTCGGACGTCGTGGCGAAGGCGCCGAAGGACGGGCACACGCTGCTCTACACCACCATCGCCCATGCGGCGCTGCGCGCCATCTTCCCGCGCCTGCCCTTTGACCCGCTGGGCGACTTCGCGCCCGTGGCGCTGACCGGCACCATCCCCATGCTGATGATGGTGAACAAGGACCTGCCCGTCTCCTCCCTGCAGGAGCTGATCGCGCTGCTGAAGAAGAACCCAGGCAAGTACGACTATGCCAGCACCGGCAATGGCGCGGCGCTGCACCTGGCGACGGAGCTCTTCCTGAAGCAGGCGGGCGTGCAGGCCAACCATGTGCCCTATCGCGGCTCCGCCGCCGCCATGCCGGACCTGCTGAGCGGGACGGTGTCGGTCATGCTCGACGTCGCCAACAACGCGTTGCCCTTCGTCCAGCGCGGCGACGTGAAGGGGCTGGCCATCTCCGCCTCCCACCGCCTGCCGCAGGCGCCGAGCGTCCCGACCTTCGCCGAGGCCGGGCTGCCGGGCTACGAGGCCTATACCTGGCACATGGTCTTCGCCCCCGCCGGCACGCCGGAGCCGCTGCAGCAGCAGATCAGCGGCTCGATCAACAAGGTCATGGCGATGGAGAGCGTGAAGCAGCGTCTCTCCGACCTGACCATGGAGCCGCGCGCCGACACCACCCCGGCCTCGACCGCCGCCTTCCTCAAGGCCGAGGTCGAGAAGTGGGAGAAGGTGATCCGCGACGCCGGCATCAAGGCGGATTGAGTTGGCCTGGGGGAGGCGCGGCCTCCCCCGTCCTCAGCCGTTCGGCCGCAGCAGATAGGGCGCGCCGCAGCGCTCGCAGATGCCGCGGATCAGCGCGTCCAGCGAGTCGGGCACCGGGATTCCCTCGGCGAGGCGCTTCGCCTTCATGATGTCCTCCGGCTCGCCCGGGACCAGCACGGGCTCGGCCGGATCGGCGGGCGGCGTCGCATGCAGCACGTCGAGGATGGTGTCGATCTCGGCCTCGAACTCGCCCTCCTCGCGGAAGGCCTTCGGGTCGATGGCCAGGAAGAAATGGCCGATATTCTGCGGCTTGTCCGGCGTCCAGGTGCGCTTGTGCACGGGCGAGAAGGCGGCGCCGACCAGTGCGCCGCCCAGGATATGCACCATCATGGCGAGGCCATAGCCTTTGGCGCTGCCCTGATTCTCCGTCCCGCCGAGCGGCGTGATCCCGCCCTCCTTGCGCTCGAAGACATAGGCATTGCCCTCATGCGGGTCGGTCACCGCCTGGCCCTTGCCGTCCACCACCCAGCCGGCGGGCAGGGGCGCGTCGTTCAGGTGGTGCACCTTCACCTTGCCCGCCGCGACCGTGGTGGTCGCCATGTCCAGGACGAAGGGCTTGTTGCGCTTCGCGGGTGCTGCGAAGGCCAGCGGGTTGGTGCCCAGCACCGGCAGGGCGGCGCGGGTCGGCACCATGCTGATCCCCTGCGCGGAACTCGTCACCATGCCGATGACGCCGCGCGCCGAGGCGATGCGGGCATAGGCGCCGGCGGCGCCGAAATGATGGCTGTTCACCACCCCGACCATGCCGATGCCGTGCTGCAGGGCCTTGTCCACCGCCATGTTCATGGCGAGCGCCGAGACGGGATGCCCGAGGCCATTGCCGGCATCGAGCAGCGCGGTCGGCCCGGTGTCGCGCGCGACCCGCGGCTGCGCCGCGAGCTTGAGCCGTCCGGCCTGCACCCCTTGCTCATAGGTCATCAGCATCGACAGGCCGTGGCTGTCCACGCCCATCAGGTCGGTCTCGACCATGACCTCGGCGGTGGTCTTCGCATGCTCCTCCGGCATGCCCCAGGCCGTCAGGATGGCATGGATCTGCTGGCGGACGGCATCGGCCGGGACGGGGCGGCCGGAGGTGACGTTCTTGGCCATGTTTCTGTGAGTTCCCTGCTTCGGTGCCCGGCCCGCGCGCCGCTGGCGCGCCCGGGCATGCGCTTCGTGTCAGTCGACGCGCGCGCCGGTCGCCTTGACGATCGGCACCCAGCGCTCGATCTCGCTGGCGATGAAGGCGCGGGTGCGCTCGGGCGTCATACCCTCCGGGATGGTATTGCCCAATTGGACCAGGCGGTCGCGCACCGCGGGCACGCGCAGGGCGGCGCTGATCTGCTCGTAGAGGAATTGCCGGATCACCAGCGGCGTGCCGAGCGTCGCGCTCCAGGGCGTCCAGGTCGTCGCCTGGTATTCCGGCAGACCGGCCTCGGCGCTGGTCGGCACATCCGGCGCCATGGGCGAGCGCTCGGGCGTCGCAATGACGATGCCGCGCACCTCGCCCGATTTGAGGTGCTCGGAGAGGAAGGAGATGGTGTCCGCCTGGAAGGCGGTCCGCCCCGCCGCGAGGTCGGTATAGGCCGCGGCCGAGCCGCGATAGGGCACGTGCTGCGCCTGCACGCCGAGCAGGTGCACCAGCATCGCGCCGGCGATATGGCCCGTGGTGCCGTTGCCGGAGGAGCCGTAGTCGTACTTGCCGGGATTGGCCGCGAGCAGCGCGCGGAACTCCGCCAGCGTCCTGACGCCGAGCGAGGGATGCACCGCGACGGCGATGGCGGAATGGCTGCTGATGGTGATGTGGTCCACGCCGGTCAGCGGATGCACGCGCAACCGGTCGCCATAGAGGCCGACATTCAGCGTATGGCTGCCGAGCGCGCCGACCAGCAGCGTGTAGCCGTCGGGCGGCGTCGCCGCGACCGTCTCGAAGGCGACGGTGCCGCCGCCGCTCGGCCGGTTCTCCACCACGAATTGCTGGCCGAGCTGGGCGGAAAGCTGCGTCGCCACCAGCCGCGCGTTGAGATCGGCATTGCCGCCCGGGGCGAGGGCCACGACGATGCGCACGGGACGGTTCGGGTAATCCATGCCGGGCGCCTTCGGCTGCGCGGCGGCTGTGCCGGCGAGCGCCAGGAGCAGGGCGAGGGCGCGGGCGATCATGCCTCGCCTCCCATGGAATGCTCGAGCACGCCGACCTTCTCCACCTCCAGCCGCAACCGGTCGCCGGGCCTGAGATAGCGCGGCGGATCGCGGAAATGCCCGACGCCGGCGGGCGTGCCGGTGGCGATGACGTCGCCCGGCTGCAGCGTGACGAAGCGCGACAACCAGGCGATCAGTGTGGCGACCGGGAAGATCAGGTCGCGCGTATTGCCGTGCTGCACCTCCTCGCCGTTCAGGATGCAGCGCAGGTCCAGCGCCCATGGCTCGCCCACCTCCTCGGGCGTGGCGATCCAGGGGCCCATCGGGCAGAAGCCGTCGAGGCCCTTGCCGAAGCTGGTCATGCCGATGGGATGGTCGAATTGCAGGGCGCGGTCGGTGAGGTCGTTCAGCACGGTGTAGCCGGCGACATGGTCGAGCGCGGCGCCCTCGCTCACCTCCCGGGCGGGCCGGCCGATGATGACGGCGAGTTCCACTTCCCAGTCCGGTTTCAGCGCCGATTTCGGGATGCGCACGACATCGCCCGGCCCGCTGACCGAGGAGGTCGGCTTGAGGAAGATGCGCGGCGCCGCCAGCTTCGGCCCGCCGACCTCCTTCGCGTGGTCGGCATAGTTGCGGCCGACGCCGAGGATCTTTCCGGGTTGCAGCGGCGCCCGCAGCCGCACCGCGGAAAGGGGGCGGCGCAGCGCGATGCTCTCCGGCCGGGCGGCGAAGGCAAGCGCGCGGGCCGCCTGCACCATCGCCGCCTCGCCCGCCGCCAGCAGCCCGGTCATGTCGGGGGGCAGGGCCAGCGGCGGCTCGCCCGCCGCCTTCCGCGCCGCGTCCAGCGCCGGCTGGAACTCCACCACCGCCTCGCCGAGGATGGCGCCGATGCGGGGCGCGCCATCGGCCTCGAAACTGACGAGCTTCATTTCAGGCGGCCAGGGCGGCGTAGTCGCGCGTCGCCATCACCTGCACCCGCAGGATGAAGCGCGGCTCCTCCGGCCCGTAATCGGCGACCGCATTGTGCACCGTGCCGATGTTGTCCCATATCAGCAGGTCGCCCGGCGTCCAGGCATGGCTGTACAGGTACTTCTCCTGCGCCTGGTGGCGGAAGAGGAACTCCAGCAGCGCGTCGCTCTCGGCCGGCTCCAGCCCCTCGATCCGCATGGCATAGCCGGGATTGCAGTAGAGCACGCGGCGGCCGGTGATCGGATGCACGCGGAAGATCGGCTGCGGCACCGGCGGCTTCTTCGCGCGCTGCTCCGGCGTCAGCGGCCTACGGATGCTGCCGGGACGAGTCCGCATCACCTCCCAGAACTTCTCGAAATCGTGGATGGCGACGCGCCCTTCCAGCCGCGCCACCACCTCGGCCGGCAGGTCGTCATAGGCGGCGTGCATGTTGCGGAACTGCGTGTCGCCCAGCGGCCGTCCGTCGCGCAGCGGCACCTGCTTCGCGTGCAGCGCATTCGCCAGCGCGATCTCCTGCGAATAGGACATGTCGGTGTGCCAGCCCTGGCCGGCATCGGAGAGGCCGATGGGCTTCCCCGCCTCGTCCCGCATGTTCGACAGGATCATCACCTCGGGATGGCCCGGGGCATGGAACATGTTGGCGACGTTCACCTCCAGCTCGCCGAAGCGCGAGCCGAAGGCGGAGAGGTGCGAGGCTTCGAGGTCCTGGCCCGGGAAGCACAGCACGCCGTACTGGCCGAGCGCCCGCAGCACCGTGCGGAACGCCGGATCGCCGAGCGTCTGCCGCAGGTCGATCCCCTCGACCCGGGCGCCGAGCCCGGCATTGTTGGGCGTGATGCGCATCGCGGTTTCCTCCGGCCGCAAGACTCGGGCAGCCTCCGGCCGCGGTCAAGCTTGCGCGGCACCGGGCCGCGCCGCAGCATCGCGGGAACAAAATGGGGAGGGACGCGATGCGGATCGGGCGGCGGGCGGTGCTCGGGACCATGCTGGCGGCGCCGGCGCTCGCCCAGCCGGAATTCCCGGCCCGCCCGGTGCGGCTGGTGGTCGGCTACCCGCCGGGCGGCAGCACCGACCTGGTCGCGCGGCTGCTGGCCGAGCGCCTATCCCGCGCCTGGGGCCAGCCTGTCGTGGTGGAGAACCGGCCCGGCGCGGCCGGGACGCTCGGCGCCGACCTGGTCGCCAAGGCCGCGCCCGACGGATACACGCTGCTGGTCGGCGCCTCCGGCGAGATGGCGGTGGCGCGCGCAGTGATGCGCAGCATCCCCTACCAGCCCGCGGACTTCGCGCCGATCGCCTGGCTTACCGAGCAGCCCTTCCTGGTGCTGGTCCATGCCGGGCTGCCGGCACGGAGCCTCGGCGACCTCGTTGCCCTGGCGCGCGAGCGGAACGGGCGGCTCGACTATGCCTCCCACGGCAACGGCACGGCGAACCACCTGCTCGCGGAATTGCTGAAGGTCGAGACCGGCGTCGCGATCACTCACATCCCCTATCGGGGCGGCGGGCCGGCGATGACCGATCTCGTCTCCGGCAACGTGCCGATGCTGCTGGACGTCATCCCCTCGGCCATGCCGCATCTCGCCTCCGGCCGCGTGCGGGCGCTCGCGCTCTGCCGCGCCACGCGCAGCGCCGTGCTGCCGGAGGTGCCGACGACCGCCGAGGCGGGCTTCCCCTTCCTCACCGGCAGCACCTGGGCCACCCTGGTCGCGCCGGCGCGCATGCCGGAGTCGGTGCTGGCGCGGATCGGCGATGCGGTGCAGGCGGCGATGCGGGACGGGCTGGCGGAGGCCTTCCGCGAGCGCGGCCTGGAGCCGGTCGGCGCCGATGCCGCCGCGGCGCGCGCCTTCATCGCGGCGGAGCAGGCGAAATGGGTGCAGATGGCGCAGCGCGCGGGGGTGCAGCCGGAGTGAGCGCGTCCGATGACCGCAGCGCCGAAGAGCGCGGCGGTCTGAATCGGCCGCGCGAACATGCGCCATCCGTCCTGGTCGTCGGCGCCGGCATCGTCGGGCTCTGCGTGGCCTGGCACCTCGCGCGGGCCGGCGCGCGTGTCACGGTGCTGGATGGCGAGGCGCCGGGCAGCGGCGCCTCCTCGGGCAATGCGGGGGCGATCAGCGCCGGGTCGGTCGCGCCGCTCGCCATGCCGGGCGTGCTGAAGCAGGTGCCGGGCATGTTGCTCGACCCCGCCGGCGCGCTGCACATCCCGCCGCGCTATGCGCTCCGCGCCGCCCCATGGCTGCTGCGCTTCGTCGCCAGCGCGCGGCCCGCGCGCGTGGCCGGGATCGCCGAGGCCCTCTCCGGCCTGCTGGCCAATGCCATGGAGCAGCACCGGCAGATCCTGGCGGAGGAAGGCGCCCCCGACCTGATCCAGGAAACGGGGCAACTCTACCTCTACCGGGACCACGACCACTACGCCAAGGATGCCGAGGGCTGGACGCTGCGGCAGCGCCACGGCATGCGGATCGAGTTCCTCGAAGGCCGGGAGGCGATCCGGGCGCTCGAGCCCGACATCGGGGGCGACTACGCGCTCGGCCTCTTCATCCCGGAGCAGGGCAGCAGCGTCAATCCGCTGCGCCAGGCGCAGGTGGTGGCGCGCGGCGTGGAGCGCCTGGGCGGGACCATCCGCCGCGCCGCGGTGCGGGCGCTGGCGACCGAAGGCGGGCGCGTGACCGGCGCCGCGACAGCGGCGGAGACCATCACCGCCGACCATGTCGTGCTGGCCGCCGGCGCCTGGTCGGCGCGGCTGCTGGCGCCGCTCGGCATCCGCGTGCCGCTCGAGACCCAGCGCGGCTACCACGTCATGCTGCCCGATCCGGGGATCACGCTGCGGCGCCCGGTGGTGCCGGCCGACCGCAAGGCCTTCATCTCGCCCATGGAGGGCGGGCTGCGCGTCGCGGGCACGGTCGAGTTCGGCGGGCTGGAGGCGCCGCCGACGCCGCGCCGCGCCGAACTGCTGCTGGAGGACCTGCGGCGCGCCTTCCCGCAGGCGCGGACCGCGGGCGCGGAGGGCTTCTGGATGGGCCATCGCCCCTGCCTGCCGGACAGCCTGCCGGTCATCGGCCCGGTGCAGGCCTGGCCCGGCCTCTGGTGCGCCTTCGGGCACGGGCATCTCGGCCTGACCGGCTCCGCCCCGACCGGCGCGCTGCTGGCGCGGGCGATGCTGGGGCCGGCGCCCAACCTCGACCTCGCGCCCTTTGGGGTGGAGCGGTTCGCTTGACCAGAAGATTGGTCAAAAGCTAGCCTTGGGCCATGAAGAGCGTGACCGTCTACGAGGCGAAGACCCACCTCTCCGCCCTGCTGGCGGAGGTGGAGGCGGGGGCCGAGGTGCTGATCACCCGGCATGGCCGACCGGTCGCCCGGCTCTCCGCCGCCGCGCCGGCGGCCGCGCGGCTGCCTGGCGACTGGGCCGGTCTGCCGGGCTGGGAGGGCTTCCGCTACGACCCCGCCGCCTTCGCCCCGCTGACGCCCGAACAGGCCGCCGCCGAAGGCTGGGACGGGTGAGCGAGGCAGGCAGCGGCTACCTCGCCGATGCCTGCGCGCTGATCGTCTTCCATGCCGCGGGCGGGCGCGGAATGAGCGCCGCCGCCCTTGCCGCCATGCGCGGCGGCGATGTCGCGGTCAGCGCCATCACGGTCTGGGAGATCACGCGCAAGGTGGCGCTCGGCAAGCTGCCGCTGCTGCCGGCGGTGCAGGGCAGCTTCGCCGGCTGGCTGCGGGATGCCGGCTATACCCTGCTGCCGCTCGACGTCCTGGCGGCCGAGCAGGCGAATGCCCTGCCGCCGCACCACGCCGACCCGATGGACCGCATGCTGCTGGCAACGGCCCGCCTGACCGGCCGCATCATCCTCACGGAGGATGCGGCCTTTCGCGCCTATGGCCTGCCGCTGCTCTGGTGATCAGTAGCCGCGCGGCGTGGTCAGGTAGCCCTGCTGCCGGGACCAGACCGTCCCGTCCGTGCTGATCGTGCCCGTCACCCGGTTGCGCTGGGGGTCGCCGATCAGCGTGTCCGGCATGCCGGAATACTGCGCGCCGGCGCGCAGGCCACCGGGGCCGCAGCCCGCGAGGATCGCCAGGCAGAGGGCGGCGGCGGTCAGGATCGATCGCATCTGGGGTTTCCCGGTCCTTGATTGTCCACCAACTCCAACGCCGGCGCGGGCGGCGCGTGCCCTGGCGTGCTACATCACGCCGGCATCACGGGAGAACCGGCCGTGGCCCCCATCATCCCGAAGCGCGTCTGCGCCGAGGTCGAGGGCGAGCTCGTCCTCTTCCTCATCGGCATGCGGCTGAACCGCCCCTGGAAGCTGCATCGCTGGCTGCCCGTGCTGCGCGCCATGCCGCGCATGCTGCGGGAGCTGGAGGCGCAGCCGGAGCTCGGCCTGCTGCACCACCGCACGCATGTCGGCCTGCGGGAGGCCATGGTGGTGCAGTACTGGCGCAGCCATGCGCAGCTCGACGCCTATGCGACGGCGCGCGAGAGGGCGCATCTGCCGGCCTGGCGGGCCTTCAACCAGGCCATCGGGACCAATGGCGATGTCGGGATCTGGCACGAGACCTACCTGGTCGGCTCCGGCCGGTACGAGAGCGTCTATGTGAACATGCCCCCCTTCGGCCTCGGCCGGGCCGGTGCGCTACAGGAGGCGACCGGCCCGCGCGCCACCGGCCGCGGCAGGCTCGCCGCCACGGCCGGGGCGGAAGGCGGCGGCCCGATGGCCGGGGCGCCGCAGGGCGGGACGGTCTGACCCGGCCCGCCCGAGAGCAGCGGCGCTACTGCGCCGCGGCCAGCGTCGCGCCGGGCGCCTTCGGCACCAGGTGCTTCACCCGCGGCATCACCTCCTGCTGGATCAGCTCCAGGGAGTGGCGCCAGGCGCCCGGGTTCTCCTGGTAGTCGAAGCCGAAGACCAGGAGCTGCCCGAAGCCGCCGACATCCTCGTAGATCTTCTCGATCTTCTCGGCGACCGTCCTGGGCGAGCCGACCAGCCAGTTCCGCTTCGCGCAATACTCCACGGTGACGTCGCTGTCCGGCACCTCCGGGCTGTGCTTGAGGTATTCCTTGAAGCCGAAATTCGACAGCAGCGGCAGGAAGTACTCGCCCATCATCCGGCCCATCATGGAGCCGACCGAGAGCCGCCACGCCTCCTCATCCGTGTCGGCGACGAAGATCTCCCGCACCAGCCGCCAGTCCTTGCGGTCGGCGGTGCGGCCGGCCTTGCGGGCGCCGGCCTCGACGCTCTCCCAGTGGCTCTTCACGTAGCCCGGGTTGAGGTTCAGCGACATCGGCAGGAAGCCGTGCTCGCCCGCCATCTTCAGCGTGTCGGAGTTCTTCGACAGGCCGGCGACGCCGATCGGCGGATGCGGCTGCTGCAGCGGCTTCAGGTGCGGCTTGAGGAAGCCGAACATCGTGTCCGGCTTGTCCACCTTCCAGTACTTGCCGTCGTAGTGGAAGGGACCGTCGGACGACCACATCTTCAGGATGATGTCCAGCGCCTCCCGCGTCATCTCGCGGTTGGTGCCGGACATGCCGTCCACGTTGAACATCGCCCAGTCGCTCGGCAACCCGCTGGCGGCGATGCCGAAATTGAGCCGCCCGTTCGACAGGTGGTCGAGCATGGCGACGCGGTTCGCCAGCTCGGCCGGGTGGTGATAGGGTAGCAGGAAGCCGCCGGGGCCGAGGCGGATGCGGCTGGTCTGCAGCATCGCCTGCGCCAGCAGCAGGTCGGGCGCCGGATGCGGCTCCCAGGGCGCGGTGTGGTGCTCGCCGATCCAGACCTCGGAGAAGCCGAGCTCGTCCAGCCAGCGGATGGTCTGGAGGTCCCAGTCATGCCCCTCCTTCAGCCCCCTCTCAGGGGGGTGGGAGGGCATGGAGAAATAGCCGAATTCCATTGTGGACATCCTCCTGATCGGCCCGGGGTCCGGCCCCGGTTGCGGAGGGATGCTCGCGCCGGTTGCGGCCGGCGCGCAAGCCGGAAAAGCCGGGGCGCAACGTCCCGGCCGCGTGACGTCCGGCGGCAGGCGCTGCCGCCGCGACGGTGCCTACCGCATCAGGCGCAAAATCGCCGCCACATCCGCCGGCCCCTCCACCTTGCGCGGATTGGTGGCGATCGGCGGGCCGCCGTCCCAGCGCGCGGCCAGGCCCTCGATCTCGTCCTTGGCGATGCCGACCTCGGCCAGCGTCGTCGGCAGGCCGAGGCCGCGGATGAAGCCCCGCAGCGCCTCGTGCCCGCGCGTGCCGCCCAGCAGGCGCGCGACCTCGGCCTGGGCCTCCCCGTTCACCGGCTCGTTCCACTGCATGACGGCCGGCAGGCCGAGGCAGGAGGTGATGCCGTGCGGCACCCCGCGCGCGCCGCCCAGGATATAGCCGATGCCATGGCTCGCCCCGACCGGAACGCCGGACCAGCCGCCCATGACGGAGAGCCACATGGCCTGCTGCGCCGCGGCCCGCGCCGGGAGGTCGCGCGGCGCGCGGTGGATCGCCGGCAGCGCCTCGGCCAGCATCAGCAGCGCCTGGCGGGAGACGGCGTCGGAGAAGGGTGCGCGCCGGGTGGCGCAGAGCCGCTCCGCCGCATGGTCCACCGCGCGGATGCCGGAGGAGAGCAGCAGTTCCGCCGGCGTCTCCAGCGTCGCCGCGGGGTCGAGGATCACGGCGCGCGGCACCTGGCTCGGCTCCACCGCCCGCATCTTCCGCCCGGCCTCGAGGTCGGTATAGCCGGCATGCGGCGCGAATTCCGCGGCCGAGAGCGTGGTCGGCACGGCGACGATGCGCGGGCTCGGCTCCTGCGCATCCCAGTCCTCCGGCTCGGCGCCGCGGGAGACGGCGAGGCCGGCCAGCGCCGCCCGGTCGGTCGCGCCGGCCCAGACCGCGCGGCAGGCGACCTTGGCGCCGTCGATGACGCTGCCGCCGCCGAGGGCGACGACGCGCTCCGCCCGCGTCTCGCGCAGCATCTGCGCGAGGGCGAGCACGTCCTCGAAGGGCGAATGGGCGCGCATGGTGGCGTGCTCGCCGGCCAGCTTCGCGCCGATCGCGGCGCGCACCGCCGCCGCGATCTCGCTCTTCGCCAGGGAGCGGGTCGTCGCCAGCAGCACGCGCGTGCAGTCGGCGATCTCGGGCGGCAGCGTCTCCGCCAGGGGGCCGGTCCGGACGCGCTGCTGCGCCGGCCAGCGATGGATGCTCGTGCTCATTCCGCGGTTGCTCCTGCGTCCTTCACGACCTGCGCCCAGAAGGGCATCTCCCGGCGGATGAAGGCCTCGAAGGCCTCCGGGCTCTCGCTCGGCAAGGCCTGCAGCCCCTCGGTGGCGAAGCGCTCCTGCACCAGGCGGTCCGACAGCGCCGCGTCGAGCGCGGCGACGCTGCGGTCGCGGATCGGCGCGGGCAGCCGCGCCGGGCCCCAGACGCCGTACCAGCCCGCGATGTCGAGGCCGGGCAGCCCGGCCGCCGCCGCGCCGGGAATGCCGGGGATCACGGGGGAGGCCTTCGCGGTGGTCAGCGACAGGGCGGTGACCTTGCCGGCGCGAAGCTGCGGCAGCACGACCGGCGGCGTCGCCACGATCGCCTCGATGTCGCCGGCGAGCAGCGCGGCGAGGGAGGGCGCGCCGCCGCGGAAGGGTACATGCGTCCAGTCGAGGCCGGTGACGCGGCTGAACATGGCGCCGGCGAGGTGGCTCGGCGTGCCGATGCCGGGCGTGCCGTAGTTCCAGCGGCCGGGCCGCGCCCGCATGCGCGCCAGCAGGTCGGGCAAGGTCCTGATGCCGCTGTCCGCGCTGACCGCGATGATGGTCGGCAGGTCGCAGACCATGCCGATGGGCGTGAAATCGGCGACCGGGTCGAAGGACACGCGCCGGTACATCACCGGGTTCACGCAATGGCTGAAATTGCCACCGAGCAGCAGCGTGGTGCCGTCCGGCTCCGCGTGTGCCACGTGTTCGGTGGCGATGTTCGAGCCGGCGCCGGGGCGGTTGTCGATGACGATGGTGGCACCGAGCGCCCGGCCCATCGTCTCCATCATCGCCCGCCCGATGAAATCGGCCGAGCCGCCGGGCGGGAAGCCGAGGACGAGGCGCACCACGCGCTGCTGCTGCGCATGGGCGAGGGCGGGGACGGCGAGCGTCGCGGCGATCAGGCTGCGGCGGTGCATCTCACGCCCCCGCCCTGCCGTGACGGCGGGGTTGCGCGCGCGGATCCTCGCCCGCGTCCTCGGCCAGGCCGCATCGTCCCGGGCAAAGACCGCTGTCTCGGTATCCACGGCCTCGGCGGCCCCGGATCCCCGCCACGATCCGGCCGCCGCCGGTGACCGGCACGCGGCGTCCGGCCGCCAGGTCCGCCCCGAACATCGCTCCCTCCCATGGCGTTTCCCGCCTATGCTGCCCGGAACGCAGGAAAAAGGGGAGGGCCATGGCCCAGAGGAAGGTGCTGCTGGTGACCGGCGGCGGGCGCGGGATCGGCGCGGCGGTGGTCCGGCTGGCGGCGGCGCGCGGCTGGGACGTCGCCTTCACCTATGCCGGCAATGCCGCCCGCGCGGCGGAGACCGAGGCGGCGGCGAAGGCCGCGGGCGCACAGGCCCTGGCGCTGCAGGCCGACGTTGCCGACCCGCAGGCGGTGGCCGCGACCTTCGCGCAGGTGAAGGAGCGCTTCGGGCGCCTCGACGCGCTGGTCAACAATGCCGGCATCACCGGCCCCAAATCGACGCTGCGCGAGAGCACCGACGCGATCTGGGAGACGGTGTTCCGCACCAATGTGCTGGGCCTGGTCGCCTGCTGCCGGCAGGCGCTGGACGTGCTGCCGCAGGGCGGCGCGATCGTGAACGTCTCCTCCCGCGCCTCCGAACTCGGCGGGGCGGGGGAGTGGATCCACTACGCCGCGAGCAAGGGTGCGGTGGACACGCTGACCATCGGCCTCGCCAAGGAGGCGGCGCCGCAGGGCATCCGCGTCAATGCGGTCAATCCCGGCCTGATCGAGACGGAACTGCACGCCGCGGCCGGCATGCCGGACCGCGTGGCGCGCATGTCGCCCGGCGTCCCCATGGCCCGCGCCGGCAGTGCGGAGGAGGTGGCGGAGGCGGTGCTCTGGCTGCTCTCCGATGGCGCGAGCTACGTCACCGGGGCCCTGGTGCCGGTCAGCGGGGGGCGATAGCCCCCCTCATACCGGCCCGCCGGCAGACGTCGGGACGTCTGCCGGACGGTATCACACGTGCTGCCCGCCATTCACGTGGATCTCCGCCCCGTTCACATAGGACGAGGCATCGGTGCAGAGGAAGTAGATCGCCTTCGCCACCTCGGAGGTCTTGCCGAGGCGCCGCAGCGGGATCTGCTCCTCCACGATCTTCTCCGTCCCGGGCGAGAGGATGGCGGTGTCGATCTCGCCCGGCGAGATGGCGTTCACCCGGATGCCGAAGGGCCCGAAGTCGTGCGCCATCTCCCGCGTCAGCGCCATCAGCGCGGCCTTCGACGTCGCATAGGCCGCGCCGGCGAAGGGATGCACCCGGCCGCCGGCGATGCTGGTCACGTTCACCACCGCGCCCGAGGCGCGGCGCAGTTCCTCGATCAGCCCGCGCGCCAGCATGATGGAGGAGAAGAAATTCACCTGGAAGACGGTCGTCCAGTCCTCGACCGAGGTCTCGATCGCCCCCATCCGCGCGCCGCCGGGCCCCTTCGGCGAAATGCCGGCATTGTTCACCAACGCATCCAGCCGGCCGCCCTCCGGCTCCAGCCGCAGCCGGATCTCCTTGATGGCGCGCAGCGTGTCGACCGGGCTCGCCAGGTCGCACTGGATATGGTCCTCCGGGCCGGCATCCCAGGGGCATTCCTCCGGGAAGGCCTGGCGGGAGACGGTGAGCACGCGCCAGCCCGCGGCCGAGAAGACCTTCACCGTCGCATGCCCGATCCCGCGGGAGGCGCCGGTCAGCAGCATGACCCGGCGCGCCTGGTTCGACAGGCGGCGCTCCGGAATGGGGGGGATGGCCATGGCGGTCTCCTGGGTCCGCCGCCAGGGTAGTCCCGGGACGGCTATCCCGCCAGCAGAGGCCGCCGCGCGGCGATGAACTCCTCGACCGCCGCCACGGTCCGGTCGCAATCGGCCTCGGAGACGGGCAGGGAGAGCGCGACCATCCCGCGCCGCGCCAGGTAGATCCCCGCCGCCAGCATGTCGAAGAAGAACAACTCCCGCAGCCTGTCCTCGGCGGGTGTGGCCCTGTAGGGCGCGGTGACCGGCCCCGCCCGGAAATGCGGGCAGAGCATGGAGCCGCGGCCGGTGAACTGCATGGGCACCCCGGCCCGGGCGCAGGCAGCGTTCAGCGCCTCCCGCAGCCTTTCACCCCGCTCGTAGAGCGCCTCGGCGGCCGAGGCCGAGAAGATCTCGCCCATCGCGACGCAGCCCGCGGCCATGGACCAGACATTGTTGTTGAAGGTCCCGGCATGCGGCAGGGCGCCGGGCCTATGGCCGTCGAAGACCGCCATGATGTCGGCGCGGCCGCCGAAGGCGCCGAAGCTCATCCCGCCCGCCATGTATTTCCCGAGTGTCGTCATGTCCGGCGTCACGCCGGTCAGCCCCTGCAGGCCGGCGGGGCCGTGGCGGCTGGTCATCACCTCGTCGAAGATCAGCACCGCGCCCGTCCTGCGCGTCGCCTCGCGCAGCGCCTGCAAGAATTCGACGCTCGCCGGGATGCAGCCGCCGGAGCCCAGCATCGGCTCGACCAGCACCGCGGCGAGCCCGTCGCCCTCGGCCAGGATGTCGCGCGTCGCCGCCTCCGGGTCGTTGTAGTCGGTGAAGGCGAGCGGGATCGGGACGTTGACCGGCGATGCCTCGGTGGCGAAGGTCAGCACGCCGCCATGGTAGCCGCCGCGCATGACCATGGTCTTCACCCGGCCCGTGAACCCGCGGGCGGCGGCGAGCGCCATCAGGTTCGCCTCGGTCCCGCTATTGGTGAAGCGCACCATCTCGACCGAGGGGAAGCGCCCCGCGATCAGCCGGGCGAGCCGGCTCTCCTTCTCCCCGACGGCGGCGAGGTTGATGCCCGCGTCCAGCGCCGCCTTCACCGCATCCAGGATGCGCCGCTCCGAATGGCCGAAGAGGCCTGCGGAATACTCGCCGAGCAGGTCGAGGTACTCGTTCCCGTCGGCATCCCAGAGCCGGCAGCCCTCGCCGCGCACCATGGCGGTCGGGAAGGGCGTGTAGAACAGCACGGTCCGGGTATTGCCGCCCGGCATCACCGCCCGCGCTTCCGCATGGATCGCGGCGCTCTTCGGGCGCTTCGCGGCATAGGCCTCGCGCGCCTCGGCCAGCGCGGCCTCGAGGTCGCTGTTGCGCGGCGGCGCGGCGGCGGTATCCAGCGGGCTCATGCAACGATCCTCCCGGGGGCCGCGAAGGCTCGCGCGGCCGGGGGGCGGGGTCAACACGCCCGATGCACGGAGAGGCGACAGGATGAGCAGGACACTCCCCGGCCCGGATGGCCACCCGCGCTGCCACTGGTGCGTGGCGACGCCGGACTACCTCGCCTACCACGACCGCGAATGGGGCTTCCCGGTCGCCGAGGACACGCGCCTCTTCGAGAAGCTCTGCCTCGAGGGCTTCCAGTCCGGCCTGAGCTGGCGGACGATCCTGGCCAAGCGGGAGAATTTCCGCGCCGCCTTCCACGGCTTCGAGATCGACCGCGTCGCCGCCTTCACCGAGGCCGATGTCCAGCGCCTGCTCGGCGATGCCGGCATCGTCCGCCACCGCGGCAAGATCGAGGCCGTGGTCAACAACGCCCGCCGGGCGCAGGAGCTGGTGCGGCAGGAGGGCTCGCTGGCCCGCTACATCTGGCGGTTCGAGCCGGAGACGCCGCCGCCGCCCGGCGCGGCGACCTCCGAGACCTCCGTCGCGCTGTCGAAGGACCTGAAGCGCCGCGGCTGGGCCTTCGTCGGCCCGACCACCGTGCATGCCTTCCTGCAGGCCATGGGGCTGATCAACGACCATGCCGAGGGCTGCGCCATCCGCGCCGAGGCCGCGGCGGCGCGCGCGGCGTTCCGGCGGCCGGAGTGAAGATTGGGGAGGAAAAAGCATTTCCTCCCCAAACCCCACCTTTGCCTTTTCTGAGTCGGGTGCCGCCGCGCGGCGAGCGCAAACCCACAGAAATAGAGGTGGGTTGGACGCCGAGGGCGTCCAACGGGAGGATACTTCCTCCCCGGCCTTCCTTGACGCCCACGCCACCAGGCCGTCTCCTCCCCCCATGCGCTCCGACTCCTTCGACGCGATCGTGGTGGGCGGCGGCCTGGTCGGCGCCGCCATCGCCTGGGGGCTGCAGCGCCGGGGCCTCGCCACCGCCCTGCTGGACGAGGGCGACACCGCCTACCGCGCCAGCCGCGGCAATTTCGGCCTGGTCTGGGTGCAATCGAAGGGCCTCGGCGCGCCCTGGTACCAGCGCTGGACCCGCGCCTCGGCCGCCGAATGGCCGGCGCTGGCCGAGGACCTCGGCGCCCGAACCGGCGAGGATCTCGGCCTGCGCCAGCCCGGCGGGGTGCATCTCTGCCTCTCCGACACCGAGATGGCCGACCGCGCCGCCCGGATGGCGCGCATGCAGGCCGAGGCCGGGAACCACGGCTTCGAGTACCGCATGATCGAGGCGCCGGAATTGCGGGCAATGCTGCCCGGCCTCGGCCCGCGGGTCGTCGGCGCCTCCTGGACCCCCTATGACGGCCATGCCAATCCGCTCCGCCTGCTGCATGCCCTGCACGGCGCCTTCACGCAGGCGGGCGGCGCCTATGTGCCGAATGCCAGGGTCGAGGCGGGGCAGGCCGCCCCGCGCGACTTCGCCGTCACCGCCGGCGGCCGGCGGTTCGCGGCGCCCCGCATCGTGCTGGCGGCCGGGCTCGGCAATGCCGATCTCGCGCCGCGCTTCGGCCTCTCGGCGCCCGTGCGGCCGCAGCGCGGCCAGGTGCTGGTGACGAAGCGCGCGGCGGAACTGATGCCCATGCCCACGACAACCATCCGCCAGACGCAGGAGGGCAGCCTGATGCTGGGCGACAGCATGGAAGAGGTGGGCTTCGACCTCCGCCAGTCGCCCGAGGTCATGCGGCAGATCGCCGACCGCGCGGTGCTGTGCTTCCCCTGGATCGGCCGGCTCAACATCGTCCGCGCCTGGTCGGCGCTGCGCGTCATGGCGCCGGACGGGCTGCCGATCTACGACGAATCCACGCGCTTCCCGGGCGCCTTCACCGCCAACTGCCATTCCGGCGTCACTCTCGCCGGCGCGCATGCGCGTCTGCTGGCGCCGATGATCGCCGAGGGCCGGCTCGACCCCATGCTCGATCCCTTCACCGCCGGGCGCTTCGATGTTCGTGCTGCGTCCTGACCGGGTCCGATCGCCGCAGGGCGGAGGCGAAGCCGAGCACCGGAGGCGTGAATCGGACCCGCCCGCGGCGCGCGCCGCCACCGTCGAGGTCTTCGTCGACGGCGTCGCGCTGCGCGTGCCGGAGGGCGCCTCGGCCGCGGCGGCGGTGCTGCTGGCGGATGCGCCGCTGATCCGGGAGACGCCGGTCTCCGACGCACCGCGCCTCCCCTACTGCATGATGGGCGTCTGCTTCGACTGCCTCGCCGAGATCGACGGCATCCCCAACCGCCAGGCCTGCATGGTCCCGGTCGCGCCCGGCATGCGCATCGCGCCGCAGCGCGGCGCGCGGGTGGCCCTCGGGGCATGAGCGTCGACCTCGCCATCATCGGCGCCGGCCCGGCCGGCATGGCCGCGGCGGTGGAGGCCGCCGATCTCGGTCTCTCGGTCGCCGTCATCGACGAGAACCCGGCCCCCGGCGGCCAGGTCTTCCGCGGCGTCGAGGCCGCGTCCGCCGACCGCGCGCTCGGCGCGGACTACGCCGCCGGCCTGCCGCTGGTCCGCGCCTTCCGCGCCGCCCGGATCGACTACCGCCCGGGCACGACGCTCTGGCACCTCGAGCCGGAGGCGGGCCTCCTCTCGCTGCTCGCCGGCGGCCGCACCGCTGAGCTTGCCGCCGGGCGCATCCTGCTGGCGACCGGCGCGCAGGAGCGGCCGGTGCCCATCCCCGGCTGGACCCTGCCGGGCGTGATGACGGCGGGCGCCGCGCAGATCCTGCTGAAGACGGTGGGCGCGGTGCCGCGGGGACGGACGGTGCTGGCGGGGCAGGGGCCGCTGCTCTGGCTGCTGGCGGCGCAGTTGCAGCGCGCCGGCGCGCCGCCGGCCCTGATCCTGGAGACCACGCCGAAGGGCCGCCTCGGCGCCGCCCTGCGGGCCGGCGGCCTGGTCGCCGGCCTGCCCCTGCTGGCGAAGGGCCTCGCCCTGCTGGCCGAGACCCGCCGCATCCCGCGCCGCCCCGCCGTCGCCGGCCTGCGCGCGGAGGGCGAGGGCCGCGTCGCCCGCGTGACCTGGGAGGGCGGCGCGACCGGTTGCGACACGCTGCTGCTGCATGAGGGCGTGGTGCCGGCGACCCACATCCCGCTCGCCCTCGGCCTCGACCACGCCTGGGACGCGGCGCAGCGCTGCTGGCGGCCGCGGGTGGATGCCTTCGGCGCCGCCTCCCACCCGCGGGTCGCCGTCGCAGGCGATGGCGCCGGCATCGGCGGCTGGCAGGCGGCGGTCGCCGCCGGGCGGCTGGCCGCCTGCGACGCGGCGCGCCGCCTCGGCCGCCTGACGGAGGAGGGCTTCGCCCGCCGCACCGCGCCGCTGCTCGCCGCCCGGCGCGCCGCACTCGCGCTGCGGCCCTTCCTCGATGCGCTCCATGCCCCGCCCGGCTGGGTGCTGGCGCCGCCCGAGGACGCCACCCTGGTCTGCCGCTGCGAGGAGGTGACGGCAGGCCAGGTGCGCGCCGCCGCCCGCCTCGGCGCGACCGGGCCGAACCAGGTGAAGGCCTATTGCCGGGCCGGCATGGGCCCCTGCCAGGGCCGGATCTGCGGCGCGACCGTCGCCGCCCTCATCGCCGAGGCCCGCGGCACCACGCCCGAGGCGGTCGGCACGCTCCGCCCGCGCGCGCCCTACAAGCCGCTGACGGTTGCGGAACTCGCGGGCGGATAGGGGGGACTGCGGCCTTGCCAGACACCCCGGCCGTCCGGTATAGGAATATCGTCACCGCCGTAGGCATGTCCGCGGCGTGCCGCGGGCCCCGGGCGGGAGGCCGTAAAATTCTAAAATTCCCATGGTCGCGGCGGCCGGGATTGCTGGCAAAGCAAGGGCCTGGCGCCCGATGGGACCGGATCGGACTCAGAGGAATTTATGGGAATTCGGGGGGATTGAGCCGGCTTGAGCCGGATTTATCGGCGCGCGCGACTCGCGCTCAGGCTTGGCGCGGCGGCCCGCGGCCCTGTATCACCAATCCGTGCGAACGCTCCTGGCCCTGACCCTGCTCGGCGCCGCCGGGCTGGCGCTTCCCCCGGCGCATGCGAAGGTCCCGGCCTCGCAGGCGGTCATGCATGCCGTGCAGGGGACGGAGGCGCTGCTGCGCCTGGCCGCGCGCCTCCGCCGCCTCACCGAGGACGGGCTGGACCCGCGCGACTACGCCATCCCTGCCGATACCCTGGCCGAGGCCGATCCGGCGGCCTGGCGGGCCGCGCTGAAGCAGGCCGCCGGGGCCGCGGTGTCGGACCTGCTGCACGGCAAGGTGCGGGACCTGCCGGGCCGGGTCGATCTCCGCCGCGACACCGCCGCCCTGCCGCTCGCCCCCTGGATGGCCGAGCTCTCGACCGCGCCGGAGCCGGCCACGGTGATCGACCGCGCCGCGCTGCTGCCGCCCGAGGCGGCGGCGCTGAAGCGCGCGCTGGCCGCCGCCCGTGCCCGGGCCGCCGCGGGCGGGCTGCCGACAGTCCCGCCCATGCCGGGGACGGAGGCGCTGGAGCCCGGCACCGTCGACCCGGTCCGCGTCCCCGCGCTCCGCGCCCGCCTGGCCGCGACCGACCCCGCCGTCGCCGCCATGCATCCGGAGGACCCGCTGGTCTATGACGAGGCGCTGGTCGCGGCCCTCCGCCGCTTCCAGGCGGCCGAGGCGCTGGAGCCCGACGGGCGCATCGGCCGGATGACCTTCGCCGCCCTCAACCGCCCGGCCGAGGTGACGATCCGCCAGCTCCGCGTCGCCCTCGACATGCGCCGCGCCGCGGCGGCGCCGGGGGCGGAGCGGCGGATCGAGGTGAACATCCCGCACCAGCGCCTGCAGGTGATCGAGGCCGGCCGGGTGCTGCTCGACATGAACGTCATCGTCGGCAAGCCGGCGCGCGCCACGCCGGTGCTGCGCACGCGCCTCGCCGCGGTCATGTTCAACCCGCCCTGGGGCGTGCCGGAGCGCAACGCGCGGGAGGATTTGCTGCCGAAATTCCGGACCAATGCCCGGGCGATGATGGAGAAGGGCTTCCGCGTCTTCGGCTTCGCCGATGGCCAGCGGATCGAGATCGACCCCACCACCATCGACTGGCGCAGCGTGACCCCGGAACGCTTCCCCTACCTCATCCGCCAGGATGCGGGGGAGGCCAATGCCCTCGGCCGGATCAAGTTCGTCATCCCGAACACCGAGGACATCTTCATGCACGACACGCCCGACCGCCAGCTCTTCCGCCGGGCGGAGCGCGCCTTCTCCTCGGGCTGCATCCGGCTGGAGAAGCCGATGGAGCTGCTCGACATCGCGCTGCAGGGCATGGCGGGCTGGGACCGGGCGCGGATCGACCAGGTGCTGGAGGGCCGGCAGACCACCGCGGTCACCGTCGCCCGGCCGGTCCCGGTGCGGCTGCACTACACCACGGTGACCGTGGAGGGGGCGGAGGTGCGCGTCCGGCAGGACCTCTATGGCCTGGACGAGGCCTATGCCCGCGCCCTCGACGCGCCGCGCCTGCCGCGCGTCGCCGAGCTCCGGCTGCGCTGAGATGCGTTGCGCCTGCTGCGGGGTGCCCGCGTTTGGTCGCCGCGGCCTGCTGCGGAGCGCGCTCGCCGCCGGCGCGGCGCTGGTCGGCGCGGCGGCGGGCGGCGGGGAGGCGCTGGCGCTCGCCACCGGCGGGGAGCCGCGCAGCCTGACCATCCATCGCCTGCAGACCAATGAGAGCTTCGACGGCGTCTATTGGCGCGACGGCCGCTACGACCGCGAGGCGCTGCGCCGGCTCGACTGGGTGCTGCGCGACCCGGCGCGGGACGAGGCGACGCCGATGGATCCGCGGCTCTTCGATGTCCTCCACACGGTGGCGCGGCAGATGGAGGCGAGCGAGGGCTTCGAGGTCATCAGCGGCTATCGCTCGCCCGAGACCAACGAGGCGCGGGCACGGGAGTCGCGCCGGGTCTCGCGCGCCTCGCTGCACATGTCGGGCATGGCGGCCGATGTGCGGCTGATCGGCCGGGACAGCTTCGGCATGGCGCGGCTGGCCGCCGGGATGCAGGTCGGCGGCGTCGGGCTGTACCGCCGCGACGGCTTCGTGCACCTGGATTGCGGGCCGGCACGGCGTTGGTGACGGTTTGGAAAGGACGCTGATGCGCGTGCCCGGCGGCGTGCTGCCGTTCCTGCTGCTGCTCGGCTGCGCGCAGGCGCCCGAGGCCCCGCCCGTCGCCGCCCCGGCCGAGCCCGTCCCGCCACAGGTCGCCCTGGCGCCGCGGGAGGCCTGGCGGCGGATCCCGCTCGACCGCCGCGGCGGCTATGCCGCGGCCTTCGCCGCCTCCGAGGCGGTGCACTGGGAGGACGGGCTGCGCCGGGTCTGGATCGTGCTGAACCTCGTCGATCCGATCCGCCTGCCCGAGACCGGCGGCCGGGCGCGCAGCGTTGCCTTCCTCGCGGACTACCGCTGCGAGGCGCAGTCCTGGCGGCCGATCGAGGGCACCTGGTACCGCGCGCCGGACGCTCAGGGCCTCGAGCTCGAGGAGAAGCCCCGCCCGCCGGAGGAGCGCGGGGTGCAGCCGGGCACCCTGGTCGCCGTCTTCCTCGAGGCGGCCTGTTCGCTCTGAGCCGTAGGGCGTCGCAACCCCCGCAGGCTTTATGTCCAATGGTTGAGGCCGGGCGAACCCATCCCCGCGTGGCGCGTTATAGGCCGATGCGGGGGGTGGGAACGCCATGCGGGTGCTGCTGATCGAGGATGACGCCCTGGTGCGAAGCGTGCTGTCGGAGACGCTGGACGGCGACGGCTTCGAGGTGGATGGGCTGGCCAATGCCGAGGATGCGCTGATCCTGCTCGGCGCCGGGCAGGTGCCGGACGTGCTGGTCACCGACGTCAATCTCGGCCCCGGGCTGAATGGCTTCGACCTGGCGGACCTGGCGCGGCAGCGGCATCCGGATGTGGAGGTGATCCTGATCAGCGGGACCACCCCCGACCTGCCCGGCCGTGCCAACCGGCGACGCGAGCGCTTCCTGCAGAAGCCCTTCGCGCCGGAACAGCTTGCGGCCAAGATCCGGGAAGCCGGGGCGGAAGGGCCGGACCGCTCGCCCTGAGAGTTTGCGAAGGAAGGCCTGTCAGCACGGGAAGCGGGCAGACGGGCCTTCCGTCGCAAGTTCGGTGGTTTTGCGCAGGCCGAACCCTACTGGTCGAGCCGGATGTCGTGCGTCCGGATCACCTGGCCGAGGCTCGCGGTATCCGCGCGCAGCTTGTCCCGGAAGGCGGCGGCGCCGTCGGTGCGCAGCTCGGCACCGAGTTCCGCGACGCGCTGCCGCACCACCGGCTCCTGCATCGCCGCGCGCAGCGCCTCCTCCAGTCGTGCCACCAGGGCCGGGGGCGTGTTGCCCTGCACCAGCACGCCCTGCCAGGTGCCGGCATCGGCCTGCGGCCAGCCCAGCTCGGCGAAGGTCGGCAGCGCCGGCAGGGTCGGCAGGCGCCGCGGGCCGGAGACGGCGATGCCGCGCATCTGCCCACCGGTGACATAGGGCATGGATTGCGTCGCGCCCGCCATGGTCAGGTCGGCCTCGCCGCTCGCCACCGCGAGCAGCGCCGGCGCGCCGCCGCGATAGGGCACATGCGTCATCTCCGTGCCCCAGGCCGCGCCGAGCGCCACGGCAACGAGGTGCGACAGCGTCCCGGTGCCCGAATTGGCGACGTTGAGCGCGCCGGGATTGGCCTTCGCATGCGCGACCAGGCCCGCCGCGTCCTGCACCGGCAGCCGGTTCGCCGCCGCCAGGATATAGGGCGCGTAGACCAGCATGGTCACCGTCGCCAAGTACTTCTCCACGTCGAAGGGCAGGCGGCTGAAGAGGAAGGGATTGGTCGCCAGCACGCTGACATCGAGCAGCAGCAGCGTGGTGCCGTCCGGCGCGCTCTTCGCCACATAGTCGGCGCCGATATTGCCGCCGGCGCCGGCGCGGTTCTCGACGATCACCGCCTGGCCGAGCCGCTGCCCGAGCGGCCCGGCGACGAGGCGGGCGAGGATGTCGCTGGTGCCGCCCGGCGCGTTCGGGACGATGATGCGCAGCGGCCGGTCGAAGCCCTGGGCGCGGGCGAAGGCGGGTGCCGCGAATGCCGCGGCGATCAGGTGGCGTCTCTGCATCGCGTGCTCTCTCCTCATGCCGGCCGGCACACCTGCTGGCCGGCATGGCCTGTCGTCTGGCGCGGCCGCGACGCCGCTCGGCATCAGCCCCGCCGGATGGCCCGGCGCCCGGCCATGGCGGCGATCTCCTCCGCCGTATAGCCGAGCTCGGCCAGCACCTCGTCGGTATGCTCGCCGAGCCGCGGCGGCGGCCGGCGGATGCTGGCGGGCGTCGCGGCGAAGCGGGTCGGCGGCTTCGCCATGCGGAGCTGCCCCTCGGTCGGGTGCTGCATCGGCTGGAACATCTCCACCGCACGCAGATGCGGGTGCTCCGCGATGTCGCCGACGGTGGAGAAGGCGGTCGCCGGGATGTCGAGTTCCTCGCAGAGCGCGAGCCATTCGGCGGTGCTGCGCCCGGGCGCGATCTCGGCGACCGCGGCATAGACCTGGTCGATCTGCGCGTTGCGCTTCACCGGGTCGTCCACCGAGAGCTGCTCGATCAGCTCCGGCCGCCCGGCCGCGGTGAAGAAGGCGCGCCAATGCGCCGCCGTATAGGGCAGCAGCGTCATCCAGCCGTCCTTCGTCGCCACCGGCTTCCTGTGCCGCAGGCGCTTGTAGCCGGGCTCGCCGATCGGCGGGTCGAAGCCATGGCCGCCCTGGTGCTCGACGGCGACGAAGGCGGTCAGCGTCTCGAGCATCGGCACCTCGACGAGCTGCGCCTCGCCGGTCCGCTCGCGGTGCAACAGCGCCGCCAGCACCGCCTGCACCAGCGCCATGCCGGTGATCTTGTCGGCGACCAGCGAAGGGACGAAGCGCGGCCGCCCATCCTCCTCGCCGACGATGTCGGCGAGGCCGGAGGCGGCCTGGATGATCTCGTCGAAGGCCGGGCGGGCGCGGTGCGGCCCGTCCTGGCCGAAGCCCGTCGCGACAGCGAAGACCATGCGCGGGTTCAGCGCGCGGCAATGCTCCGGCCCGAAGCCGAGCCGCGCCATGCCGGCCGGGCGGATATTGGTGACCAGCACATCGGCGGTCGGGATCAGCCGCCGCAGCACCTCCGCCCCCTCCGGCGTCTTCAGGTCGAGCGCGACCGAGCGCTTGTTGCGGTTCGCCCCGAGGAAGACCGAGGCCATGCCGCGGTTGCGGAAGAGGCCGGAATTGCGGAGGAGGTCGCCGGCCAGCGTCTCGACCTTGATCACCTCGGCGCCCCAGTCGCCCAGCGTCTGGGTGGCGAGCGGGCCGAGGACCACCGCGGTCAGGTCGAGCACGCGGATGCCGGCGAGCGGGCCGGTCGCGGGCGGCGTCCCGCTCACCGATGGCGGCCCCGTCCGGCGCGGTCGGTCGATGGCATGCCGTTTCTCTCCCCTGCCTGCTTGCGGGAAGCCTAGAGCAGTTCGCCGCGGGGCGGAAACCGGCGCGCCGGGGCGGGGAGGCCCCGGGGCCAGCGCCATGCCGCCGCGGCGCGCGCAGGCGCTTGCGCGCCTGAGCAGCCTTTCGCGGCCCAACCCGCGAAAGGCTGCTCAGGAGTTTGTTGCAGCGCAAACCCCGAGGGGTTTGCTTACGCGACGGGGGCGAGTTGCGTTGCCGGGATGCCGATGGTGCAGCGCAGGCCCGATGCTGCGAATTCCAGTCGGCTGGTCCCGCCCAGGCCATGCGCCATGCTGCGCTCGATCACCGTCAGGCCGAAGCCGCGCCGCTGCGGGGCGCGCACCGGCGGCCCGCCCGACTCATGCCAGCGGAGCAGCAGCCCCGCCGACCCCTGCCGCCAGGACAGCCAGACCCGGCCCTCCGGAACCGAAAGGGCGCCATGCTTGGCGGCATTGGTCGCCAGCTCGTGCAGCGCCAGGCTGAGGGCGAGGGCGGCTGGCGGCCGCAGCAGCATGTCCGGCCCGCGGGTGGCGACACGCCCGCCGGCCCGGGCGGCATGCGGCCCGAGTTCCAGCGCGACCAGGGCGCGGAGCTGCGCGCCCTGCCGGCGGCTGCGGTGGAGCAGGCCATGCGCTGCGGCCAGCGCCCGCAGCCGTTGCTCGAGATCGCTGATGAAGTCCTCGACGCTGGTCGCGCCATGCCGGCTGAGCCGCACCAGAGCCTGGACATTCGCCATGATGTTCTTCAGCCGGTGATCGAGCTCGGCCATCAGGAAGGCCTGCTGGGAGGCGGCGGCGTTCCGCGCGGCCTCCCTCTCGGCCTCTTCGAGCGCGGCTTCCAGCCAGGCGGTGCGGAGTGCCGCGGCCGTGGCGCGCTCGGCTTCGCTCCAGGGCGGCGCCGCCGCGCCCCGCAGCCACAGGATGCGCTCGCGCGTCAGGGCGATGCTGAGGAGGCGGCCCGCGGCCGGCGCTTCGGGCGGCAGGCGGTCGAGGGCGATCAGGCCGCCCGGCGCCGCGCGGTCCAGCCAGGCGGCGAGGCGAACCGGCAGCGGCGCGTCCGGCCCGGCCGGCCCGAGCTCGGGTCCGGCGGCAAGGACGTCCAGCCGGTCGCAGGCGATGCTCCGGGCCAGATCGGCCCTGGCCCGGAGCAGTGCTGCGCCCGAGCCGCCGTCGGACGGCGCGGGCAGGCCCTGCGCCGGTTGGGAGGGGCCGTCCTTGGCGTCACTCGGGCCCAGGCTTTCCCTGGTTTCGGTCGCGAGCATGTCCAGTCAGGCGATTTGTTGTCGAATCTTTTCGGGTCTGCGCCGGTGGATGTAAAGGAAAATGTGAGACCATGTCTTGCAAGATGTGCTCCCACTTTCGGTTATGTCTTGAAATGGACAAACAGGCCCGCTTACCCGCATTCGACATGCGGACCGATCCCGGCAGGCCGGGCCGGCCGCGGGCGGCGCCATCGCGCGCCGTCCGGGCATCGCTTTTGCTTCAAATGGACGGCACCTTCGGGCAGATAGGGCCTCGGCCCGGCAGCAGGGCCGCTTTCCAAAAAGGGCACGCGATTCAGTGACGGATGTGATGGAACCCCTCGACGCGGCCGAGGATGCGGCGGCGCTGCGCGATGCGATCGTGCGCAAGCTCACCTACGACCTGGGGAAGAGCCGAAGCGGCGCGCGTGACCGCGACTGGTTCCTCGCCACCGCACTCGCCGTGCGCGACCGGGTCATCGACCGCTGGCTGGATGCGACCCGCGCCGCCTACGAGACGGGGCAGAAGCAGGTCTACTACCTCAGCCTGGAATTCCTCGTCGGCCGGCTGCTGCGCGACAGCGTCAGCAATCTCGGCATGATGGACACGCTGCGGGAGGCGCTGGCACCGCTCGGGGTCGATTTCGACGCGGTGCGGCAGGCGGAATCCGATGCCGCGCTGGGCAATGGCGGCCTCGGCCGGCTCGCCGCCTGCTTCATGGAGAGCCTGGCGAGCCTCGCCATCCCCGCCTTCGGCTACGGCATCCGCTACGAGCACGGCCTGTTCCGGCAGATCCTGCGCGAGGGCTGGCAGCACGAATACCCCGAGGACTGGCTGACCTTCGGCAACCCCTGGGAATTCGCCCGGCCGGAGATCGCGCACGACATCGGCTTTGGTGGCTCGGTGGAGGCGGTGCGCGTCTCCGAGAGCGAGGTGCGGCATGTCTGGCACCCCGCCGAGACAGTGCAGGCCGTGGCCTATGACACGCCGGTGGTTGGCTGGCGCGGGAAGCATGTGAACACGCTGCGCCTCTGGTCCGCCCGGGCGCTCGACCCGCTGAAGCTCGAGGCCTTCAATTTCGGCGACCATGTCGGCGCGCTGGCCGACCGCATGCGGCAGGAGGCGATCTCCAAGGTCCTCTACCCCTCTGACGAGACGCCGGCGGGGCAGGAACTGCGGCTGCGGCAGGAATACTTCTTCACCTCGGCCGCGCTGCAGGACCTCGTCCGGCGGCACCTGCGCGTCTATGGCGACCTCACCGGCCTGCCGGAGAAGGTGGCGATCCAGCTCAACGACACGCATCCGGCGATCGCGGTCGCCGAGCTGATGCGCATCTGCGTCGACCTGCACGGCATGTCCTGGGAGGAGGCCTGGGCGGTCACCCGCGGCTGCATCAACTACACCAACCACACCCTGCTGCCGGAGGCGCTGGAGAGCTGGGCGGTGCCCTTGATGGAGCGGCTGCTGCCGCGCCACATGCAGATCATCTACCTCATCAACGCGCACCACCTGGACGCGGTGCGGGCGGCGCATCCGGGCGATGTCCGGCTGCTCGCCAGCGTCTCATTGATCGAGGAGAGCCATGGCCGGCGCGTGCGCATGGGGCATCTCGCCTTCGTCGGCTCCTTCAAGGTCAACGGCGTCTCCGCCCTGCACTCCGACCTGCTGAAGAAGACCGTCTTCCGCGACTTCCACACCCTGGCGCCGGAGCGGATCACCAACAAGACCAACGGCATCACCTTCCGCCGCTGGCTGCACCAGGCCAATCCCGGGCTGGCCGGGCTGCTGGTGGAGGCGGTGGGACCCGCGGTGCTCGACGATGCCGGGCGGCTGGAGGCGGCGATCCCGCTGGCCGAGGACGCGGCCTTCCGGGACCGCTTCGCCGCGGTGAAGCGCGCGAACAAGGAGGCGCTGGCGGCGCTGATCCGCCAGCAGCTCGACCTGCGGGTCGATCCCGGCGCCATGTTCGACGTCCAGATCAAGCGCATCCACGAATACAAGCGCCAGTTGCTGAACATCCTGGAGACAGTGGCGCTCTACGATGCGATCCGCGCCCAGCCCCACCTCGACTGGGTGCCGCGGGTAAAAATCTTCGCCGGCAAGGCGGCGGCCAGCTATCACCGCGCCAAGCTGATCATCAAGCTGGCGCATGACGTGGCGCGGGTGGTGAACAGCGACCCGACCGTGCGCAACCTGCTGCGCGTCGCCTTCCTGCCGAACTACAACGTCTCGCTGGCCGAGATGATCGTGCCGGCCGCCGACCTGTCCGAGCAGATCTCGACCGCGGGCATGGAGGCCTCGGGCACCGGCAACATGAAGCTGGCGCTGAACGGCGCGCTGACCATCGGCACGCTCGACGGCGCCAATGTCGAGATCCGCGAGCGGGTGGGCGACCCCAATATCTTCATCTTCGGCCTGACGACCGAGGAGGTGGAGGCCCGCCGCCATGACGGGTCGCATGGCGCCGGGGCCGTCCAGGCCTCGCCGCGACTCGGCGAGGTGCTGGAGGCGGTCGAGTCGGGCGTCTTCTCGCCGGACGATCGCGGCCGCTACCGCGACCTGATGGGGTCCATCCGCGGTCACGACTATTTCATGGTCGGCGCGGATTTCGACAGCTACTTCGATGCCCAGCGCCGGGCCGATTCGCGCTGGCAGGACCCCGTTGCCTGGTGGCGCAGCGCGGTGCTCAACACGGCGCAGGTCGGCTGGTTTTCCTCCGACCGCACCATCGCCGAATATGCGGCGGAGATCTGGCGGGTGCCGGTCGGGGGCTGAGGCCCGGCGGGCACCGGGGGGATGGGACGATGCCGATGTCGAGGACCCGGACCGAGGGCCCGCTCGCTCGCACCGCCATGGCCTTCGTGCTGGCGGGCGGGCGCGGCAGCCGGCTGATGGAACTGACGGACAAGCGGGCCAAGCCGGCGGTCTTCTTCGGCGGCAAGTCGCGCATCATCGACTTCGCCCTGTCGAACGCGCTCAACTCCGGCGTGCGCCGCGTGGCGGTGGCGACGCAGTACAAGGCGCATAGCCTGATCCGCCACCTGCAGCGCGGCTGGAACTTCCTCCGGCCCGAGCGGAACGAGAGCTTCGACATCCTGCCGGCCAGCCAGCGGGTGTCGGAGCACAACTGGTATCTCGGCACGGCCGATGCGGTGTACCAGAACATCGACATCATCGAAGACCTGGCGCCGCGGCACATCGTCATCCTCGCCGGCGACCACGTCTACAAGATGGACTACGAGGTGATGCTGCAGCAGCACCTCGACAGCGGCGCCGGCGTGACCGTGAGCTGCATGACGGTCCCGCGGGAGGAGGCGAGGGGCTTCGGCGTCATGGCGGTCGATGCCTCCGGCCGGATCACCGAATTCCTCGAGAAGCCCGCCGATCCGCCCGGCATGCCCGGCGATCCCGCGCGGTCGCTCGCCAGCATGGGCATCTATGTCTTCGAGACGCGGATGCTGGTCGCGCAGCTCCGCCGCGACGCGGCCGACCCGGCCTCGGCGCATGATTTCGGCAAGGACATCATCCCGCGCATGGTCGCCGATGGCCAGGCCCAGGCGCACCGCTTCGAGGCGAGCGTCGTCCGCTCCGCCGCCGAGACGGCGCCCTACTGGCGCGATGTCGGCACGGTGGATGCCTATTGGGAGGCGAATATCGACCTCACCGATGTCGTGCCCCCACTCGACATCTTCGACCATGACTGGCCGATCTGGACCTATGCCGAGGTGGTGCCGCCGGCCAAGTTCGTCCACGACCTCGCGGGACGGCGGGGGGAGGCGATCAGCTCCCTCGTCTCCGGCGGCTGCATCGTCTCCGGCGCGACCGCCAGGCGCTCGCTGCTCTGCACCGGCGTGCGCCTGCACTCCTATGCCAGGGTGGATGGCGCGGTGCTGCTGCCGCAGGTCGATGTCGGCCGGCATGCGCGGCTGGCCAATGTCGTCGTCGACCGCGGCGTCCGTATCCCGGCCGGGCTGGTGGTGGGCGAGGATCCGGTGGCGGATGCGCGGCGCTTCCGCCGCACGGAGAAGGGCGTCTGCCTGATCACCCAGGCCATGCTGGACAAGCTCGCGGCATGACGCTGCGGGTGCTCGCGGCGGCCTCGGAAGCCTTCCCGCTGGTCAAGACCGGCGGTCTCGCCGATGTGGCGGGCGCGCTGCCGGCGGCGCTGGCGGCGGAGGGCATCGCGGTCACCACCCTGCTGCCGGGCTACCCGGCCGTCATGCGCGCGGTCTCGGGCGCGGCGGAGGCGCTGGTCCTGCCCGACCGCTTCGGCCCGGCGCGGCTGCTGCGGGCGCGAGCCGGCGGCCTCGATGTGCTGGTGCTGGACGCGCCAAGGCATTTCGACCGCCCGGGCAATCCCTATAACGGCCCGGATGGCGAGCCCTGGGAGGACAACGGCCTCCGCTTCGCCGCCCTCGGCTTCGCCGCGGCGGAGGCCGCCCTCGCGCTCGGCTTCGATGCGCTGCATGCGCATGACTGGCAGGCGGGCCTCGCGCCGGCCTATCTGCGGCTCGGCGCGCCGCGGCGCGTGCCCAGCGTCTTCACCATCCACAACCTGGCCTTCCAGGGGCAATTCCCGCCCTCGCTGCTGCCGCGCCTCGGCCTGCCGCCCGGCGCCTGGAGCCTCGAGGGACTCGAGTATTTCGGCTCGGTCGGCTTCCTGAAATCCGGCCTCTGGTATGCCGACCGCATCACCACCGTCTCCCCCACCTATGCCGAGGAGATCCGCACGCCGCAGGGCGGCATGGGGCTGGACGGGCTGCTGCGCGGCCGCGCCGGCGAGGTCTCCGGCATCCTGAACGGGCTGGACGTCGCGGCCTGGGACCCGGCGACCGACCCGGCGCTGGCGGCGCGCTTCTCGGCTGCCGACCGGGCGCCGCGCGCGGCCAACCGGACGGCGCTGCAGGCGCGCTTCGGCCTCGCCGAGGATCCCGCGGCGCCGCTCTTCGCCTTCGTCGGCCGGCTGGCCTGGCAGAAGGGCGTGGACCTGATCCTGGAGGCGCTGCCGGCGCTGCTCGACGCCGGCGGGCAGCTTGCCCTCCTCGGCACCGGGGAGGCGGCGCTGGAGGCGCGCTGCCGCGCCGCGGCCGCCGCGCATCCCGGCCGGGTCGGCGCCGTGATCGGCTTCGACGAGGGGCTGGCGCGGCTGGCCTATGGCGGCGCCGATTGCGTGCTCGTGCCCTCGCGCTTCGAGCCCTGCGGCCTCGCCCAGCTCTGCGCCCTGCGCTACGGCGCGCCGCCGCTGGTCGCCCGCACCGGCGGGCTGGCGGATACGGTGATCGATGCCAACGAGATGGCGCTGGCCGCCGGCTGCGCGACCGGCCTGCAATCGGCCCCGGGCGATGCCGCGATGCTGGCCGCGGCGATCCAGCGGACCGCCGCGCTGGTCCGCGACAGGGCGGCCTGGGCACGCATCCAGGCCAATGCGCTGGCCTGCGACGTCTCCTGGCGCCGCTCCGCCGCGCGCTATGCCGCGCTGTTCCGGGAGATCGCGGCCCCGCATGGCTGAGATCGGGGAAGGCCGGCCGGAGCCGCTCGGCGCCACCGCCGATGCGGCCGGCGTGAATGTTGCCGTGGTCGCGCCGGATGCGACCGCAATCGAGCTCTGCCTCTTCGACGCCATCCGCGACGTGCAGATCGCCTGCCACCCCCTGCCGGGACGGACGGGCGATGTCTGGCACGGCCATGTGCCGGGGATCGGGCCGGGGGCGCGCTACGGCCTGCGCGCCCATGGACCCTGGGAGCCGTGGGCCGGCCATCGCTTCGATCCCGCGAAGCTGCTGCTCGATCCCTGGGCCAGGCGCATCGACCGGCCCTTCCGCCTGCATGAGAGCCAGTTGCGCCACGGCGCCGACAGCGCCCCCTTCGTGCCGAAGGCCGTCGTCCCGGTGCCGGAGGCGCCCGCGCCGCCGCCGCCCGCCTCGCCCGGACCCCGCGTGATCTACGAGCTGCACGTGCGCGGCTTCACGCGGCTGCATCCGGAGGTACCGGAGGAGCTGCGCGGCACCTTCGCCGGCCTCGGCCATCCCGCGGCGATCGCGCATCTGCGCGCGCTCGGCGTCACCCATGTCGAGCTGATGCCGGCGGCGGCCGGCATCGATGAGCGGCACCTGCCGCCGCTCGGCCTCAACAACCACTGGAACTACAACCCGGTGCTCTTCCTCGCGCCCGACCCGCGCCTGGCGCCCGGCGGGATGGAGGAGGTGCGGGCCGCCATCGCCGCGCTGCGCGCCGCGGGCATCGGGGCAATCCTCGATGTCGTCTACAACCATAGCGGGGAGGGGGACGAGGACGGCCCGACGCTCTCCCTCCGCGGCCTCGCCAACCGCGCCTTCCACCGCTTCGCGCCGGACGGCCGCTACGCCAACGAGGCCGGCTGCGGCAATACCCTGGCGCTGGACCGGCCCTGGCCCCTGCGCCTGGCCATGGATGCCATGCGGCACTGGGTCCTGGCGGCGGGCGTGGAGGGGTTCCGGCTCGACCTCGCCACCGTGCTCGGCCGGCGCGAGGGCGGCTTCGATCCGCATGCCCCGCTGCTGCAGGCCATGCGGCAGGACCCGCTGCTGCGCGAGAGGATCGTCATCGCCGAGCCCTGGGATATCGGCTGGGGCGGCTATCGCCTCGGCGAATTCCCGCCGGGCTGGGGCGAATGGAACGACCGCTTCCGCGACACGGTCCGCCGCTTCTGGCGCGGCGATGCCGGGATGGTGCCGGACCTCGCCACGCGGCTGGCCGGCTCGGCCGACCTCTTCGGCCCGGCGCGTCGGCGCGTCTCCGACAGCATCAACTACGTCACCTCGCATGACGGCTTCACCCTCGCCGACCTGGTCGCCTTCACCCGCAAGCGCAACGAGGCCAATGGCGAGCACGGCCATGACGGCCACAACGAGAACCACTCCTGGAACGGCGGGGTGGAGGGGCCGACCGAGGATCCCGCGGTGCTGGCCCGCCGCGCCGGCGACGTGCGGGCCCTGCTGGCGACGCTCCTGGCGGCGCGGGGCACGCCCATGCTCTCCATGGGCGACGAATGCGGCCGCAGCCAGGGCGGCAACAACAACGCCTATGCGCAGGACAACCCGGTCTCCTGGCTCGACTGGGCGGGGATGGACCGCGGGCTGATGGAGTTCGCCGCGCGGCTGGTGCGGGCGCGGCTCGAGCATCCGGCGCTGCATGCCGACCGGGTGCTGACCGGCCTGCCGCAGGATGGCGGCGGGCTGCCGGACGTCGCCTGGCTGCGGCCGGATGGCGCGGCGATGGGACCGGCGGACTGGGCGGAGGCAGGCCGGCGCAGCCTGGTCGCGGTGCTCTACGAGCCGCCGCGCGGCGGGCAGGCGGCCGACCGGGTGCTGGTCGCCCTGCAGGGCGGGGCGGAGGCGCTGCCGCTCGCCCTGCCGGCGCCGCGCCCGGGCTTCGTCTGGCAGGTGCTGGCTGACAGTGTTGGGCCTGAGCGGGAGGGGCCCGTCGCGGAACCGCTCCTCCTCGCCCCGCGCAGCGTGCTGCTGCTGGCGGAGACGCCGGCGGTCTGAGCCGCGGTTGTCGCCCGCGGCCCGCGGCCCCATGCTGCGCTGCGGCCAGACAGGGGGCCGGACAGGGGACAGCATGCGCGCGGGACAGGAGATCGGGCGACGGGGAAGGGCGGGCCGGTGACCGCGCCGCTGGTCTCGCTGCGCGGCGTCGCCAAGCGCTACGCGACCGGAACCCTCGCGGTGCGGGGGATCGAGCTCGACATCCGGCCCGGCGATTTCCTCGCGCTCCTCGGCCCCTCCGGCTGCGGCAAGTCCACCCTGCTGCGCATGATCGCCGGCCTGGCGGAGCCGACCGCCGGCCGCATCGACTGGCCCGGCGGCACGCCCGGCCCGCGCGACATCGGCTTCGTCTTCCAGGAGCCGACGCTGATGCCCTGGGCGACGGCGCTGGCCAATGTCGCCCTGCCGCTGGACCTCGCCGGCGTGCCGGGGCGGGAGGCCGAGGCGCGCGCCGCCGCCATGCTGGCGCGGGTCGGCCTGCAGGGCTTCGAGCAGGCCTATCCCCGCGCCCTGTCCGGCGGGATGCGCATGCGCGTCTCCATCGCCCGCGCCCTGGTGACGCGCCCGCGCCTGCTGCTGCTGGACGAGCCCTTCGCGGCGCTCGACGAGATCACCCGCTTCCGGCTGAACAACGACCTGCTGGAGCTCTGGGAGGCCGAGCGCTTCACCGTGGTCTTCGTGACCCATTCCGTCTTCGAGAGCGTCTACCTCGCCCGCCGCATCGTGGTCATGGCGCCGCGCCCCGGCCGCATGCATGCCGAGCTGGCGGTGGCGGCGGCGCGGCGGGGCGAGGCCTTCCGCACCTCGGCCGACTATGCCGCGCATTGCCGGGAGGTGTCGGAGGCGCTCGGCCTCGCCATGGCGGGAGAGGCCGCGTGAGCGAGGCGGTGGAGGAGGGCGCCGCGCCACTGGCGCCGCCACGCCCGGCCTTCGCCCTGACGCGGGAGGCCTGGCTGCGCCTGCTGGCGCCGGTCGCGATCGGCCTGCTGGTGCTGGGCGGCTGGGAATGGCTGGTGCGGGCGCGGGAGATCCCGCCCTATGTCCTGCCCGGGCCGGTGGCGATCGCGCAGGCCATGGTGCGGGACTGGGCGGTGCTCTCGGCCTCCCTGCTGGTCACGCTGAAGATCACCGCGCTCGCGCTGCTGATCGCCGCCTCGCTCGGCCTGGTGCTGGCGGTGCTCTTCGCCCAATCGCGCATCGTGGAACTGTCGCTCTTCCCCTATGCGGTCATCCTGCAGGTGACGCCGATCGTCGCCATCGCGCCGCTGATCATCATCTGGGTGGACGACGTCACCCTCTCGCTGCTGATCTGTGCCTGGATCGTCGCCTTCTTCCCGATCCTCTCCAACACGACCGTCGGGCTGAACAGCACGGACCACAACCTGCTGGACCTCTTCCGCCTCTATGGCGCGAGCCGCTGGCAGGTGCTCTGGCGGCTCAGGCTGCCGACCGCGATGCCCTTCTTCCTCGCCGGCCTGCGGATCTCCGGCGGGCTCGCGCTGATCGGCGCCATCGTCGCGGAATTCGTCGCGGGGACGGGCGGCCGTGCCTCCGGCCTCGCCTACCGGATCCTCGAATCCGGCTACCAGTTGCAGATCCCGCGCATGTTCGCCGCGCTGGTGCTCATCTCGGGCACCGGCGTCGCCATCTTTCTGCTGCTCAGCCTGTTGTCGCACCTGCTGCTGCGCCGCTGGCACGAGAGCGCCATGACCAGGGGAGACCGCGGATGAGCGCCGCGATGACGAGGCTGCGGGCAACGATCGCCGCCGGCGGGACGGAGTACTGGCTGCGCGACGCCCGGGCGCCGGCGGCGCTGCTGGCGGGCGAGGCGCCCGGCCCGGTGGATGCGCAGGGGCTGGTGCGCTTCGACCTGAAGCTGGCGCAGGGCCGCATCGCCGCCATTGCGCCGCTCGGCACGGCGACGGAAGGCCCGAGCCTCGATGGCGGGCAGGTCTGGCCCGGGCCGGTGGACGGGCACACGCACCTGGACAAGGGCCATATCTGGCCGCGCCACGGCAACCCGACCGGCGACTTCCACGGCGCGCTGACCGCCTGCGCCGAGGACCGGGAGGGCTGGACCGACGAGGACATCGAGGCGCGGTTCGAGTGGAGCCTGCGCGCCGCCCATGCGCACGGTACCGTCGCCATCCGCACGCATCTCGAGAGCTTCGCGCCGCGCGACCCGGCCTCCTGGCGGGTCTTCCGCCGGCTACGGGACCGCTGGGCCGGACGGATCACGCTGCAGGCCAGTTCCATCGCGCCGCTCGACCGCTTCCAGGGCGAGGATGGCGCGCTGCTGGCCGATGTCGTCGCCGAGTCGGGCAGCGTGCTCGGGATGGTCACGCGCCTCACGGGCGGGGTGCATGACAGGCTGCCCGACGAGTTCCAGCCCATGCTGGACCACTTCTTCTCGCTCGCCGAGGCGCGCGGGCTCGAGCTCGACATCCATGTGGACGAGAGCGGCGAGACCGGCGCGCGGGCGCTGATCGAGATTGCCCGCACCGCGATCCGCCGCGGCTTCAGGAACCGCATCCAGTGCGGCCATTGCTGCTCGCTCTCCATCCAGCCGGAGGATTTCGCCCGGGCGACCATCGCGGCCTGCGCCGAGGCGGGCATCGGCATCATCGTCCTGCCGATGTGCAACATGTACCTGCAGGACCGCGTGCCGGGCCGCACCCCGCGCTGGCGCGGCGTGACCCTGGTGCACGAGCTGCGGGCGGCGGGCGTGCCGGTCTCCGTCGCCTCCGACAATACCCGCGATCCCTTCTATGCCTATGGCGACATGGACATGGTGGAGGTCTACCGGGAGGCGACGCGCATCCTGCAGCTCGACCACCCCATCGGCGACTGGCCGCGCGCCGCCGGTGCGACGCCGGCGGCGGCCATGGGCCTCACCGATGCCGGCTGGCTGAAGCCGGCCGCGCCGGCCGACCTGCTGCTCTTCCGCGCCCGCGGCATGACGGAGCTGCTGAGCCGGCCGCAGAGCGACCGGATCGTGCTGCGCAACGGCCGGGTGCTGGAGGCCGAGCTGCCGGACTGGCGGGATCTGGACGCGGTGCTGGGGACCGGTCCAGGCTAGGCGACGCTCCAAAGGGGGGAACCGCCATGCTCGCCTGCCAGCGCGATGCCTTCGACATCCCGCGCGACATCTGCTTCCTCAACGCCGCCTCCTGGAGCCCGCTGCCGAAGGCGGTGCAGGAGGCCGGGCATCGCGGCGTCGCGCGCAAGGGCCAGCCCTGGACCTGGAACGCACCCGACCATGCCGCGCAATTCGCGCGCGCGCGCCGGGCCGCGGCGGCGCTGATCGGCGCGGCGCCGGAGGACATCGCCCTCGTCTCCTCGGTCGGCTACGGCGTGGCGACGGCGGCGAAGAACCTGCCGGTGCCGAAGGGCAGCCGCGTGCTGCTGCTGGCGGACGACCACAGCTCCCCGACCCTCGAATGGATCCAGCGCGCGCCGGAGGGCGGCTTCGCGGTCGAGATCGTCCATCGCCCGGCCGATGGCGACTGGACCACGGCTGTCCTGGAGGCGATCGCGCGGCCCGGCCTGCCGCTGGCGCTCGCCTCCATCTCCTCCGTCCACTGGTCGGATGGCGGGCTGGTGGACCTCGCCGCCATCGGCGCGGCGCTGAAGCGCCAGGGGGCGGCGCTGCTGGTGGATGCCACCCACCATGCCGGTGTGCTGCCGATCGACGTCGCGGCGCTCGACCCGGATGTCCTGGTCTTTCCGACCTACAAATGGGTGCTCGGCCCCTATGGCCGCGCCTTCCTCTACGTCGCCAAGCGCTGGCAGCAGGGCGTGCCGCTGGAGCAGACGAGCTATTCGCGCAAGGCGGTCGCGGCGGAGAGCGCGCCCTATTTCGCCGACCTCGCCTTCGCCGAGGGCGCGAAGCGCTTCGACATGGGGGAGCGCGACCATTTCATCTCGCTGGAGATGGCCGCGGTCGGGATGGAGATGATGGCGGGCTGGGGACAGGCGGCCATCGCCGCGCGGCTGGCCATGCTGAACGAGCGCATCGCGGCGGGCGTCGAAGGGCTGCCGGTGGAGGTGCCGGCGGCGCGGGTGCGGGCGCCGCATGTGCTGAGCCTCGGCTTCCCGCAGGGCATGCCGGCCGGACTGATCGAGCGGCTGGCGGCGGAGCGCGTGCATGTCGCGCCACGGCTCGGCCGCATGCGCATCAGTCCGCATGTCTACAACGACGAGGCGGATGTGGACGCCTTCCTCGCGGCGCTGCGGCGCTGCCTGGGCTAGGCCATCCAGGCCGCGAAGAAGCTGCCGACGCGCACGAGGAAGCGTTCGAGGTCCGGCCGCCTGCGGTGGTCCATGCGCGTCAGGTAGAGCCAGTCGACTCGGCAGCCCCTGGCGCAGAGCCGGCGCAGGCCACGCTTCATCACCTTGAAGTCCGGCCAGCCGAGATACCAGAGCAGCCAGGGCGGCGAGCCATAGGTGGTCACCACCGTGATGCGGCGGATATTGGTCAGCATCGGCTCGATCGCGCCCTCGCCGATGCGGAAGGCGATGCCGGGCAGCCAGACGCGGTCGAACCAGCCCTTCAGCATGGCCGGCATGCCGTACCACCAGGTCGGGTAGACCAGGACCAGCGCCTCCGCCCAGCGCAGATCATCGGCGTCACGCGCGACCAAGGCCTCGTTCGTGCCCGGCATGTTGGTGACCTGGTGTTCCTCGGCCGACATGACGGGGACGAAGCCCTCGGCATGCAGGTCGCGCAGCCGCACCTCCTGTCCGCTCAGATCCAGCCCGGCGCATGCGGCATCCCGCAGCGCGGCCGAGAAGCTGTCTGCGCATGGGTGGCAGGCGATCATCAATACTCGCATGGGCGGATCCAGTCCGATGCCGCCACGCCACAAGCATTTTCCGGGCCAAATCCGCGAGCGACCGGAAGGCGTTCCGCCACAGGCTCAGCCCGCGACCACCCAGGACGGCGCGTCGAAGCCGGTCGGATGGTCGCCGCCGATCCGCAGCGCCTCGTAACCGGGGCCGCCGCAGGCGGTGTGGAGGACGCTGCGGTTGTCCCAGACCAGCACGTCGCCGGGCTGCCAGGCATGGCGCCAGGCCAGCGCTTCCTCGGTCGCCGCGGCCAGCAGCAGGTCCAGCAGCCGGCGGCTCTCGGCCGCGGGCAGGTTCAGGATGCGCGTGGCGAAGGCCGGGTTCACGTAGAGCGAGGCCTCGCCGGTGACGGGATGCTGGCGCAGGACAGGATGCTCGCTGCGCTGCGCGGGGTCGAGCGGGCTGGCATGCACGGCGCGCAGCGACTCGAGCCGCCCGCGCAGCCCGGCCGGCAGGCGTGCCAGGGCGCGGCGCTGGTCGATGAAGGCGATCGTCCCGCCGGCGGCCTCGGCCCGCAGCAGGCAGGCGAGGGCGGGCTCGGCGGCATAGCTGCGGTCGGCATGCCAGAAGGGATCCGGCGCCGCCCCGGGCGGCGGCAGGTCGGGCGTCGGCCCGACCGCGAGCGGCAGGGGGGGCGGCGCCTGGTGCATCGCCTGACCGAGCAGCGGGGCTTCCGCCGCCGCGAGGCCGCGGGCGAGGGCCTCCGGCAGGGCGCGCTGGCCGCGCAGCAGCAGCACGCCGTGCTCGATCAGCGCGTCGTGCAGCACGTCCAGCACCGGCGCGGCGAGAGGGGCCGCGAGGTCGAGGCCGGTGACCTCGGCGCCGATGGCCGGATGCAGCGGCCGCAGGCCGATGCCGGCGGCCTGCCGGGTGAGGCGGGCAGGGGTGAGCGTGGTGACCATGGCCTGCGGCTCCGGACGGACCGGGTGAGGAAATCCGGCGTGGAACCGTCCGAGTTTCACGCCGCATCCGGGAGGATGGCCCTTTTATTCCCGTATGCAAGCGTAAATTTGGAAAATAACGTGCGGTGGGCGTTGTTGCGGCTGGTCCTCGGGCTGCGACGGCGGCCAAGCGTGGTTTTTGCGCGGCACGCGGGCGAAACCGGCCGCGGCGACAATATGCGAATAGAAATCGTATATATCCGCTGCGCCTCGGCTTGCCAGCGGCCCGGCGCCGTCCGAGAGTGCCGCCGCACCGAGGCGAGGAGCGGAGCATGACCGCGGAGGAGTTGCGCCTTGCCGCCCGGGACGGCGCCGCGCCGCCGGCCGGGCTTTCCGGCCCGCTGCAGGCCCTGTGGTGGGAGGCGCGGGGCGACTGGGACGCGGCGCATGCCGCCGCCCAGGCCGGGGAGGACGCGGAGAGCGCCTGGGTCCATGCCCATCTCCACCGCCGCGAGGGCGACCTCGCCAATGCCGATTACTGGTACCGGCGCGCCGGCCGCCGCCGGCCCGATCTCAGCCTGGACGCCGAATGGTCGGCGATCGCGGCGGCCCTGCTGCCCGGCGCCTGAGCGCCGTCAGGGCGGGCCCGGCGGGCGGGCGACGATGCCGGCCTGGGCTCCGGCCTCGAAGGCCGGCGACGCCGGGGCCGGGCGGCGCTGCAGCCAGGCGGCGAGCAGGTGGAAGGGCAGGAAGCGCTTCTTCCGCCCCTCGCCGGCCAGCGCCATGCGGGTGAAGCCCTTGGCATAGGCATGGCGCCAGCGCAGCGCCAGCAGGCGCGTGCTCCGGCGGGGCACCAGGCAGGCGGGGCTGGTCAGCGCCTCGACCAGCAGGCGGCGCGGCAAGTCGCGCCAGACCTGGTCCGGACTGCCCAGGATGCGGCGCGTCATGACCGTGGAGGCGCCCTGCCAGTAGAGCCGGTTCAGCAGCCAGTCCGGGTTCATGCGGGTGCCCTGGATCTGGTGCATCACCACGACGCGACTGTCGTACCAGGCGGAGTAGCCGCCATCCTGCAGCCGCCAGCCGACCTGGACGTCCTCGTCGGAGAGGAGCAGGCTGCCGAAGCGGCCGAGGCCATCCGAGAAGCCGCCGATGTCGAGCAATGGCTGGCGCTGCACCACCATGTTGACGCCATAGGGCTCGAGGTCCGGCGGCAGCGCCTCGGTGCGGAACTCGCCGCGGCCCTGCCACTCGATGATGGACAGCACGCCGCGCAGCGAGCGCGGCCACCAGTCGGGCAGCGGCCGCTCCCAGACCGGCAGGACGCGGCCGCCGATCACCCCTGGCCAGGGCCGCCGTTCCTCCAGCACGAGGCGAATCTGCTCGACCCAGTCGGGCGTGGCGAGCGCGTCGTCATCGAGGTAGGCGACGAAATCGGCGCGCGATTCCTCCGCGCCGAGATTGCGGGCGATGCTGACCCCGGGACGGTCGAGCCGGAAGAGGCGCGCATTCGGCAGGGTGGCAACCATGGCGCGCAACTCCGCGCTGGTTCCCGGCATGCCGCAACTGTCCACGACGATGATGTCGAAGGCATCGAGCCCGACGGTCTGCACGCGCAGGCTCTCGAGGCAGGTACGAACGTAATGCGGCCGGTCATGCGTGACGACGCAGACGGTGATGCTGGGCGAAACCCCGCGCCGGCCCGCATCGGCCAGGCCGTCGCCCGATTGTCGGCGCGGTGCGAGGTCCGTGGGAATGTTGGAATTGTCACGCATCGCTCGTTGATCACCAACCGGCTTGAGGGCGCGGAACTTAGGTTGCGGCAGCAACGCGTTGAACCGCGAAGGTGAGGCAGCATGACAACTCATATTCACGTTGGCTTGCGGCCCCGGCGGCGCGCGTCAGTGTGTCTTTGCTGCAAGTGATTGGGTCCCACGGCAATGCATCTTTCCGTCACGCAGCGGCGTCTCACGCCAATGGCACTACCCTCTTCGCAGGTGCGATGTGATTTTCCGGCAGCGGTACCGGGAACAAAGGGTGTGATGCAGGACGCGGCATTCGCGTCGGCGGCGCAGGGCGAATCGCGGCTCCTGCCTCTGGCCGTCGATCTCGATGGGACATTGCTGACGACGGATACCTTGCATGAGGGGCTGGTGGCCGCGCTGCTGCGCGACCCGGCCTCGCTGCCCGGCCTGCTGGCCAGCCTGCCGAAGGGCCGCGCCGCCTTCAAGCGGCATGTCAGCAAGGCGGCGCCCGCCAATGCGGCCGTCCTGCCGCTCCGCCAGCCCTTCGTGGAATGGCTGGAGGACCAGCGTGCGCAGGGCCGCAGGCTGCACCTGGTGACGGCCGCGGACCAGTCGGTCGCGGACGCGATCGCGCAGCACCTCGACATCTTCGATAGCGCGACGGGCAGCGACGGCACGCGCAACCTGAAGGGGCCGGAGAAGGCCGCCTGGCTGCGCGAGCGCTTCCCGGAGGGCTTCGCCTATGCCGGCGACAGCCGGGCCGACCTCGCCGTCTTCGCCGAGGCCGAAGAGATCGTGCTGGTCGGCGCGAAGCCGGATGTCGCGGCGAAGGCCCGGCGACTCGGCCATGCCGAGGTGCTCGCCGAGTTCCCGCCGCAGGCCTCGCCGATCCGCGATTGGATCGGCGCCATGCGCATCCACCAGTGGTCGAAGAACGCGCTGCTCTTCGTGCCATTGGTTCTCGGCCACAAGCTCGGCGATCCCTCCGCCATCCTGGACTGCCTGCTCGGCCTGATCCTGATGGGCCTCACCGCCTCCGGCACCTATCTGCTGAACGACATCGCCGACCTGCCGTCGGACCGCCTGCACCGCACGAAGTGCAACCGCGCGGTCGCCGCCGGCCGGATCCCGCCGCTGCAGGGGCTGGCCGGCGCGATCGCCCTGGTGGCGATGGGCCTGATCGGCGCGGCCGTGCTCAACCCCGCCTTCGCGCTCGGCCTGCTCGGCTATGTCTGCCTGTCGCTGACCTATTCGGCCTTCCTCAAGCGCATCGCGCTGCTCGATACGCTGACCATCGGCGGCCTCTTCACCCTGCGCCTCGCCCTCGGCGTCGAACTCGCGGGCGTGCCCTATTCGCCCTGGCTGATGGCCTTCGCCGGCTTCTTCTTCTTCTCCTGCGCGCTGGCCAAGCGGCATGGCGAGCTGATCGAGGCCAGGGACATGCCGGGCGGCGGCCTCGCCCGCCGCGGCTACGAGGTCGAGGACTGGCCGCTCACCCTCGGCTTCGGCGCTGCCTCCGCCATGGCGGCGCTGCAGATCATGATCCTCTACGTGGCGAACGAGGCCGCGCCCTCGCGCCTCTATCACCATGCCGCCTGGCTCTATGTCGCGCCGGCCGCGCTCGCCGTCTGGGTGGTGCGCATCTGGATGCTCTCGCATCGCCGCATCCTGAAGGACGACCCGGTGGTCTTCGCGCTGCGCGATCCCTGGAGCTGGGGCATCGGGGCCGTGATCGCCGCCGCCATTGTCGCGGCGCTCTGAGGCCGTCATGCCCGACACCATGACCGAGCATCGCGCGCTGGCCGTCGCGCCCCGCACCGCCGCCTGGAAGGACACCAGCCTGCAGGGCTGGGGCCGCAGCGTGACGGCACCCTGCCTCGCCGCCCGGCCCGAACGCATGCGCGACCTCGCCGCGGCGCTCGAGGTGCCGGAGGGGCGGACGCTGCTGCCCCATGGCGGCGGCCGCAGCTATGGCGACCAGGCGCTGAACAGCGGCGGCGCGGCGCTGCTGACCACGCGGCTCGACCGCATCCTCTCCTTCGACCCCGAGACCGGCGTCGTCATCACCGAGCCGGGGGTGACCTTCGCCGACCTGCTGGAGGCCTTCCTGCCGCGCGGCTGGCTGGCGCCGACCTCCCCGGGCACCGCCTTCGCCACCATCGGCGGCGCGGTGGCGAACGACGTCCACGGCAAGAACCACCACAGGGCGGGCAGCTTCGGCGACCACGTCCTCTGGCTGGACCTGCTGCTGCCCGATGGCCGGACGCTCCGCATCTCGGACGAGGAGGAGCCGGCGCTGTTCCGCGCCACCATCGGCGGCATGGGCCTGACCGGCATCGTCACCACGGTCTGCTTCCGCCTGCAGCCGGTGCCCTCCAATGCGCTGCAGGTGCGCAGCCGGCGGGTGCGCGACCTCGACAGCTTCCTCGCCGGCTTCGCCGAGAGCGCCGAGGCGACCTGGTCGGTCGGCTGGATCGATGCGCTGGCCAGCGGCCGCGCCCTGGGGCGGGGCATCCTGGAGACCGCGGAGCCCGCCGAGCGCGGTGTGCCGGCGCCGCCGGCGAAGTCCAGGACCTTCCCTTTGGAGGCGCCGGGCTGGCTGCTCAATCGCGCGACGGTGAAGGCCTTCAATGCGCTCTACTGGCGGCGCGTGCCGGCCGGCGGGCGGGTGCAGACCCAGCACTACGGCAAGTTCCTCTACCCGCTGGACGCGATCCTGCACTGGAACCGCATGTACGGCCGCCGCGGCTTCCACCAGTTCCAGTGCGTCCTGCCCTTCGGCCCGGGCGAGGCGGCGCTGCGCCAATTGCTCGAGACCATCGCGGCCTCGGGCAATGCCTCCTTCCTCGCGGTGCTGAAGGTGATGGGCCGGCCGGGGCGCGGCCTGCTCTCCTTCGCCCTCCCCGGCTATTCCCTCGCCCTCGACATCCCGAGCCGCCCCGGGGTGCGCGAGCTCTATGCGGCGCTCGAGCGCATCACCCGCGATGCCGGCGGCCGGATCTACCTGGCGAAGGACAGCCTGCTCTCGGCGGAGGGATTCTGGCAGATGTACCCGGAAGCGCAGCGCTTCATGGAGATCCGCGCCTCGGTCGATCCGCAGGGGCGGCTCTCCTCCGACATGGCGAAGCGGCTGGCCCTGGCATGAGCGCGACCCAGACCGCGACGGGCGCCCCGACCTGGCTGATGCTCGGCGCCTCCTCCGCCGTCGCGCGCGCCTTCGCGCGGGAGGCCGCCGCGCATGGCCATGGCGTCCTGCTCGCCGGCCGCGACATGGACGACCTGGAACGGCAGGCGGCCGACCTCGCCATCCGCTACGAGGTGCCGGCGGCGCCGGTCTCCTTCGATGCGCGCGACCATGCCGGCCATGCCGCCTTCGCCCGGGACTGCGCGGCGCGGGCGGGCGGGCCGCTGAACCTCTTCCTCGCTTTCGGCAGCATGCCCGACCAGGCGGAACTCGATGCCGACCCGGCCGCCGCGGCGGCGATGGTGGACGCCAATTTCACCGGCGCGGCCACGCTGCTGGCCGCCTTCGCGCCGGTGCTGGAGGCGCAGCGGCAGGGCATGGTCGTCGCCCTCGGCTCCGTCGCCGGCGATCGCGGCCGGCCGCGCAACTACACCTATGGCGCGACCAAGGCGGCGCTGCACACCTTCCTGCAGGGCTATGCCGCGCGGCTCTCGCGGGTGGGCGTCGGCGTGCTCTGCATCCGGCCCGGGCCGGTCGATACCGCCATGACCTGGGCGCTGCCGAAGCTGCCCTTCATGGCCAGCCCGCGCGCCTTCGCCGCCGCCGCCTGGAAGCGCGCGCGGAAGGGCGGCGGCGATGCCTATCTGCCCGGCATCTGGTGGCCGATCATGACCATCATCCGCAACATCCCGACGCGGATCTTCAACAAGCTCGATCTCTGAGCCGGCGCCGCGAGCGGCGCTGCAACCGGCGCGGGTCGTGCCGGTTGGGGGCGGGGCGTGCCTCGCCTTGCGCCCGGCTCGGGCCGACCGTCATCTGGAAGGACCGCATGGACGCTCGATCGCCGACCTGCGCGGGGGCGCGCTGAATGCGTCGCCTGCTGCCCGGCCCGGCCTCGCCCGCCTGGGTCGCCGCCGAGACGCTCGGCGCCGCCCTCGCGGCGCTGATCGGTCTGCTCTTCGTCGCCCGCATCATCGGGCCTGAGGCCGCCGGCATCGGCGCCGTCGCCTCCAGCGCCTTCCTCACGGCCGATGTGCCGATCTCGGCGCTCTTCGGCGACAGCCTGCTGCAGCGCCAGGGGCTGGAGGAGCGGCACCGCTCCTCCGCCTTCTGGGTGACGATGCTCGTCGCCGTGTCAGGCACCCTGGCGCTCTGGCTGCTGGCGCCGCTGGTGGCGCGGGCGACGGCGATGCCGGTCGCCGACATGATCCGGGCGCTCGCGCTGCTGCTGCCGGTCTCGGCCGCCGGCGGCATGCTCTCGGCGCTCGCCCTGAAGGACCGCCGCTACCGCCTGCTGGCGCTGCGCGTGCTGCTCTGCCAGCCGCTGGCGGTCGCGGCCGGCGTCGGCGCGGCGCTGGCCGGGGCGGGCCCTTGGGCCATGGCGGCGCAGCAGGCGGCGGTGACGCTCTCCGTCTTCCTCCTGCTGGCCTGGCGCGCCGGCTGGCGGCCGCGCCGCCTGCTGCGGCGGGACGCCATGGCCGACCTCTGGCCCGTGGCCGGCCCGCAGGTCCTGGCCGTCACCGTCTTCTACGGCCGCTACAGGCTCTTCATCATCGGCCTCGGCATGCTGGTGACGGAGGCGGTGGTCGCCGTCACCCATGTCGCCTTCCGCCTGCTCGACGTGGCGCTCGCCGCCATCAACGGCGCGGCGATGCGCCTTGCCGCGCCGCGGCTGGCGGCGCTGCAGCACGACCGGACGGCGCTGGCCGAGGCCTATGGCGACCTCGCGCAGTTGCAGGCGCTGATCGGCCTGCCCATGGCCGCCGGCCTCGCCATCACGGCGCCGCAACTCATCGAGATCCTGATGGGCGGCCCCTGGCAGGCGGCGGCGGAGCCGGCGCGGCTGGTCGCGCTCGCCGCGCTGCCGATCTTCCTGGTCGGGCCGGCGCCCTCGCTCTGGCTGGCGCTCGGGCGGACGCGGATGAATCTCTGGATGACGCTGATCGCCTTCGCAGCGCCGCTGCTCGGCCTCGTGCTGCTGCGGCCGCAGGATGCCGGCAGCGCCGCCATCTGCTGGGCGCTCGGCAGCGTCATCGTGCCGCCGGTGCAGGTGCTGCTGGTGCTGCGGGCGCTGGGCCGCCCCGTCTCCTGGCTGCTGCGGCGGCAGGTTGCGCCGCTGCTCGGCACCTTGGTCATGACGCTGGTCGCAATGGGCGTGGCGCGGGAGATGGCCGGCCAGCCCGCGATCACCGCGCTGCTCGCCATCGGCTTCGCCGGCGCGCTCGCCTATGCGCTGGTGGTGCTGCCCGCGCTCGGCTTCCGCTGGCCGCGGGCGCTGCAGGAGGCCTGAGCAAACCCCTCGGGGTTTGCGCGGCAACAATGCCTGCCTGGCGCTACTCGCGCTCCGCCCCGCTCGGCAGGTGGCGGCCGACGATGTAGAGCGGCCGCCCCTTGGTCTCGTTGAAGATCCGGCCGAGATACTCGCCGATGACGCCGAGGGTGATCAGCTGCACGCCGCCCAGCATCAGCACCACGGCCATCAGGCTGGGATAGCCGGGGACCGCATCGCCGTAGAGCAGCGCCTTCAGCACCACCCAGCCGCCGAAGAGCAGCGCGAAGGCCGCGGTGCCGAGGCCGAGCCAGGTTGCCACCCGCAACGGCAGGGTGGTGAAGCTGGTGATGCCCTCCAGCGACAGGGCCCAGAGCTTGCGGTAGTTCCACTTCGTCGAGCCCGCCGCCCGCGGCTCCCGGTCGTAGAGCACGGCGCGGGAGGGAAAGCCGACCCAGGCGAAGAGGCCCTTCATGAAGCGGTGCCGCTCCCGCAGGCGCAGCAGCGCATCCACCGCGCGGCGGCTCATCAGCCGGAAATCGCCCGTGTCGGCCGGCAGCTTCACCGGCCCGGCGATGCGGCCCATCACGCGGTAGAAGGCATGCGCCGTCGCGCGCTTCAGCCAGGTCTCGCCGGCGCGCGAACGGCGCTGGGCATAGACCACCTCGGCGCCCTCCCGCCAGGCGGCGACGAGGGCGGGGATGACCTCCGGCGGGTCCTGCAGGTCGGCATCGATGACGATCACCGCCTCGCTGCCGCGGGCATGGTCGAGACCGGCGGTGAGCGCCGCCTCCTTGCCGAAATTCCGGCTCAGCGCCAGCAGCGCGACCTCCGGCCGCGTCGCCTTCAGCCCGCGCACGATCTCCGCCGTGCCGTCGGCGGAGCCGTCATCGACATAGACGACCTCCCAGGCCGCGCCGAGCCGGTCCATGACCGCTGCGAGCCGCTGCTGGAAGGCGGGCAGCACCGCGGCCTCGTTGTAGGCCGGCACGACGACGGAGAAGGCCGGCACGCCCGTCCGCTGGCGCGTCGCCAGGGAGACGGCATCGGAGGGGTCCCGCCAAAGCGGCAGATCGTCCATGGCACACCGGCTGAAATGGCGAAACGATCGGGCTCGATGCCCAACCAAGGCGGGAACGTGGCGCGCCCGGCGCGGTGGCCATGCAGCCGCCTCACAAGCTTGGCACTGCCGCGCTTGTCCACCGTTCATCCGCCACGCGGGCCGGCCTAGAAGAGGACTTCCGGCCTTCCACCCGAGCCGCAGGACGCCGCCATGCCGCTGCCGAAGTCGATCGCCACCGTCTGCCTGAGCGGCGCCCTGCCAGACAAGCTGGAGGCCGCGGCCCTGGTCGGCTTCCAGGGCGTCGAGATCTTCGAGAACGACCTGCTGACCTATGACGGCTCGCCGGAGGAGGTCGGCCGGATGTGCCGCGACCTCGGCCTGGATGTCGCGATCTACCAGCCCTTCCGCGACTTCGAGGCGATGCCGGAGCCGCAACGCCGGCGCAACCTCGACCGCGCCGAGCGCAAGTTCGACACCATGCAGGCGCTCGGCACCGACCTGATCCTGGTCTGCAGCAATACCCAGCCCGCGACCCTGCCGGAGCCCGAGCGCGCCGCCGCCGACCTGCGCGAGATGGCCGAGCGCGCGGCGCAGCGCGGGTTGCGCGTCGGCTACGAGGCATTGGCCTGGGGGAAGCAGGTCAGCCTCTGGCGCCAAGCCTGGGACATCGTGCGCCTGGCCGACCACCCCGCGCTCGGGCTCATCCTCGACAGCTTCCACAGCCTCTCGCGCGGCGACGACCTCGCGGGGCTCGATCGGGTGCCGGCGGAGAAGCTCTTCTTCCTGCAACTCGCCGATGCGCCGAAGCTCTCCATGGACGTGCTCTCCTGGAGCCGGCATTTCCGCCTCTTCCCCGGCCAGGGCGAGTTGCCGGTCGCCGGCTTCCTCCGCGACATCCTGCGCGCCGGCTATCGCGGCCCGGTCTCGCTCGAGATCTTCAACGACGAGTTCCGCGCCGCGCCGGTCCGCCGCATCGCCCGCGACGCGCTGCGCAGCCTGATCCTGCTCGACGACGCCGTGCGGGCGGAGGCGCCGCCCGAGACCGTCCCGGCGCAGCCGCTGCCGGCCGCGCCCATGCTCTCCGGCCTGGAGTTCGTGGAATTCGCGGTGGACGAGGCGGCGCGCGAGCAGCTCGGCGGTTTCCTCGGCACGCTCGGCTTCCGCCGCGCCGGCCAGCACCGCTCCAAAGCCGTGGAACTGCTGCGCCAGGGCGGCGTGAACCTCGTGCTGAACAGCGAGCCGGACAGCGCCGCCGCCGAGCGCTTCGAGATGTTCGGCCCCGCCGTCTGCGCCATGGCGCTGCGGGTGGACGACCCGGCGCGCGCCCTGGCCCGCGCGCAGTCCCTCCTCAGCCCCGCCTGGCAGGAACGGGTGGGGGAGGGCGAGCAGCGCATCCCCGCCATCCGCGCCCCGGACGGCACGCTGATCTACCTGGTGCAGAGCGGCAGCGACATCTGGGCGGACGACTTCCACCTGCTGCCGGGCGCGGCCCCCGCTGTGCCGCCGCTTGCCGGCATCGACCATGTCGTGCAGGCCCTCGCACCCGGCCATCTCGACGGATTCGTGCTCTTCTACCGCGCCGTCTTCGGCCTGGAGCCCGAGCCGGTCTTCGAACTGCCCGACCCCTTCGGCATCGTCCGCAGCCGCACGCTCGCCTCGCCCGAGCGCAGCCTGCGACTGCCGCTGAACGTCTCGGAGAGCCGGCAGACCGGCACGGGGCGCTTCGTCTCGGCCTATGCCGGCGCCGGCGTGCATCACATCGCCTTCGCCGCGCCCGATGCTGCGGCGCTGGTGGCGGCGGCGCCGGACGCGCCGATGCTGGAGATCCCGGAGAACTACTACGACGACCTCGCCGCGCGCTTCGGCCTGCCGGACGAGGAGCTTGCGGCCTTGCAGGTGGGGCACCTGCTCTACGACCGGGACGCGCAGGGCGGCAGCTTCGTGCATGCCTATACCCATGCCTTCCAGGACCGCTTCTTCTTCGAGGTGGTCGAGCGGCGTGGCGGCTACGACCAGTACGGCGCGCCCAACGCCGCGGTGCGCATGGCGGCGCAGGCCAGGCGGCAGAAGAAGTAAGACGGGGGGAAGGTATTCCCCCCGAGCCCCCCTTCTAATTCTCCGAGTCTTGCACCCGCGGGTGCGACCGGCGAGGCTCACCACCATGCTTCCGATCCCCGACCATGTCCGCGACCATGCGGGCCTGATCCTCGCCGACACCATCGCCGCCATCGTCGCCGGCCACCGGGAGGCGGAGGTGCGGGCCATGACCGCGCGCCACGCGACCGGCGGCGTGCCGCTGCTGGGGGCCGCCGCCAGCGCGCCGCCGCCCATGGCCGCCTTCCTCACCGGCCTCGCCGGCACCGCCGCCGAACTGGACGAGGGCAACTATGCCGGCGGCGGCCATCCCGCGATCCACGCCATCGCCCCCGCTCTGGCCGAGGCCGCGACGCGCGACTGCAGCGGCGAGGCGCTGCTCACCGCCTGCATCGCCGGCTACGAGGCCGGCTCGCGCGTCGGCCACGCCATGCGCCTGCGCGCCGCAGCGCATCCGCATGGCACCTGGGGCGTGATCGGCGCCGCCGCCGCGGTCGCCAGCCTGCGCGGTCTCGACGCCGCGGCGACGCAGCGCGCGATGGAGGTCGCGGCCAGCCTCGGCCTCGCCACCAGCGCCACCGCCTCCCTCCGCGGCGGTTCCGTCCGCAACGTCTATGCCGGCGCCGCGGCGCAGAACGGGTTGCTCGCGGTCGATCTCGCCGAGGCCGGCATTACCGGCGAGCCCGACGGCATCCCGGTCGTCTTCGGCCAGGTGATCGGCGAGGGCTGGGACCAGGCGGCCTACGAGGCCGGCGCCGGCCGCTGGTTCATCTTGGAGAGCTTCCTCAAGCTCCATTCCTGCTGCCGCGAGACCCAGGGCGCGCTGGAGGCGATCGAGTTGCTGCTCGCCGGGGCGCCGGTCGCGCCGGAGGCGGTGGACGCGATCGAGGTCGAGACCTTCCACTCCGCCTCCCTGCTGTCCGAGCGCGCGCCGGCGGCGCCGATCGCCGGCCGCTTCTCCATCCCCTTCACGGTCGCGACGCGCATCGTCTCCGGCGGCACCTGGATCGAGGCCTTCTCGCCCGCCGCCATCGCCGACCCGGCGACCCGCGCCCTGGCGGCGAAGGTCGCGGTCCGCCACGACCCGGCGCTGACCGCGCGCCAACCCGCGGAACGCGTCTGCCGCCTGACGCTGCGGCTGCGGGACGGCACGGTGCGCCGGCAGGAGATCATCGGCACCCCCGGCGACCCCGACCGGCCGCATCCGGAGGCCGCGCTGCGCGACAAGTTCCGCCGCTGCGTGGAACCCGGTTTCGGTGGCCGATGGACGGAACTCTGGGACATGGCGCGCCGTCCCGACCGGCTGCCTTCGGCGTCGGCGCTCCTCGCCGCCTGTCGCCCCTAGACTCAGGCCGGGTCCAGGGGTCGCTTGACCCCTGGCGGGGGTGAAGGGGGCAGCGCCCCCTTCGCTACTCCGCGGCTTTCGCCGGCCGCGCCGCCGCTTCCATCGCGCGGCGGATGCGCACCGCCTCGCTCGCCTCGTCCAGCGCCACATCGGCGTAGCTCACGATACTGCCCGCCTTCACCGCGCGCTTCAGCGGCACGCCATGCGCGAGGCCGATCGGCAGCGCGCCGGCCGCGAGCGAGCGCTCGGCCGGGATGCACTTGCCCCAGACCATGGCGCCGCCCTCGCCATCCAGCACCTCGCCCGCCGCCAGGTCGCGCTTCGCCGTCGCCGCCACGTCGCCGCGCCAGGCCTCGGAACTGCCGGTCGGCTCCTTGCGCAGCGCGGCGCTGGCGACGGAGATGCCGAGCTCGAGCCCGATGAAGTGGTAGGGCCGCCAGAGCGCGGCGTAGCGGCCGGAGGGGTCCGTCGCCACGCCGTATTCGGAGAAGCAGCGGCGGATGTAGTCCGTCTCGCCCTCGAAGACCGCATAGACGCCCCAGCGCAGGTCGCCCACCACCTGCCTTCCGTCGCGCTCGAGCGAGGAGATCACCTCCACCCGGCCCGTCGCGCCCGCGAAGACCCGCGGCAGGTCCTGCGTGCCGCAGGGCGGGAAGGCCAGGCCATCCTCGGGCGGCTGCAGCCCGGTGGCATTGGCGATCGCCGCCATCTCGATGCCGGACTTGGTGCCGTCGAGGAAGCTGTTGAACATCTGCGGGTTCATGCCGCCGAGCCTCGCCTGCTCCTCCGTCAGGCCGTAATGGCCCCAGACGGTGGCCGGCGTGCTGGCATGGTAGTCCGGCAGGTACTTTGTTCCTTTGCCTGCCGCCACGACCGTGAAGCCCTCCGCGCGCAGCGTGTCCACGATCTCGCAGACCAGCGCCGGCTGGTCGCCATAGGCCATGGAATAGACCGTGCCCGCGGCGCGCGCCTTCTCCGCGAGCAGCGGGCCGGCCAGCACATCGGCCTCCACGTTCACCATGACAATGTGCTTGCCATGCGCGATGGCGGCGAGCGCATGGCGGATGCCGGCGGCCGGGTGGCCGGTGCATTCCACGATGACCTCGATGCGCGGGTCGGCGATCAGCGCCATCGCATCCTCGGTCAGCGCCGTCGCGCCGGTGCGGCAGGCGGCGTCGATGTCGGGCGCGGCGTACTTCGCCTCCGGCCAGCCCACACGCGCCAGCGCCATCCGCGCCCGCGGCAGCGCCAGGTCGGCGATGCCGGCGACATGCATCCCGACCGTCCGCTGCGAGGCCGCGAGGAACATGGAGCCGAACTTGCCCGCCCCGATCAGCCCGACCGTGACCGGCTTCCCCGCTGCCGCCCGCGCCTGCAGCATCCTGTGGAGGTTCATGCGCGTTTCCTTCCCTTTGTCCCGGCAGGCTAGCCCAGGGCCGCGCGCCGGGCGATGGCTTGACGCCCCGGGCCCGCGGCGGATGCTGGCCGGAGAGCGGAACGGGGGAGGGGACGCATGCGCGTCGCGGTGATCGGGCTCGGCAGCATGGGGATGGGGGCGGCGCTCAGCCTCCTGAAGGCGCCGGGGCTGGAGGCGGCGGGCTGCGACCCGCGGCCGGGCGCCCAGGCGGAGTTCGCCGGCGCCGGCGGCACCGCGGTCGGTCGTGCCGCCGACCTGCCGCAGGGCACCGAGGCCGTCCAGGTCCTGGTGGTGAATGCCGGGCAATGCGAGGCGGCGCTCTTCGGGCCGGAGGGCGCGGCGCCGCGCCTCGCCCCCGGCGCCGTCATCGTCAACTCCTCCACCATCGCGCCCGAGGAGGCGCGGCGGCTCGCGGCGAAGGCCGGGGCGGCCGGGTTCCTCTACGTGGACGCGCCCGTCTCCGGCGGCGCGGTCGCGGCCCGGGCGGGGGAGATGACCGTCATGGCCTCCGGCAGCCCCGCCGCCATGGCGAAGGCGAAGCCGCTGCTGGATGCGGTGGCGAAGAAGGTCTGGCGGCTGGGCGAGGAACCCGGCCTCGGCTCCACCATGAAGGTGGTGCACCAGCTTCTCGCCGGGGTGCACATCGCCGTCGCGGCGGAGGCCATGGCGCTCGGCCTCAAGGCTGGGCTCGAGGCGCAGGCGGTCTTCGACATCGTCACCACGGCCGCGGGCAATTCCTGGATGTTCCAGAACCGCATGCCGCATGTGCTGGAGGGCGACGAGACCCCGCGCTCGGCGGTCGACATCTTCGTCAAGGATCTCGGCCTGGTCGGCGACCTCGCCCGCAGCGTTGCCTTTCCGGCGCCGCTGGCCGCGCAGGCGCACCAGCTCTTCGTCTCGGCCCGCGCCCAGGGGCATGGCGGCAAGGACGACGCCTTTGTCATCCGTGCCTATCAGGCGCTGACGGGCATCCGGCTGCCGAAGGACTGAGTCGGCCCGATGGCCGGAGCGCCGGAGGGCGCGAAGGCCTGAATCGGCCCGCCCAACATGCAAGCGGCCACGCCCAGAGCGGTGCGTTCCGCTTGCGCGGGCGCCTTGGACCGAGGCACGATGTCATGAACAGAGGGTGAACTTTCCCTCTTGCGCCCCTGTTCGCACTTTGTTCCTATAGGGGTCATGCACACCCCAGCCTTCGCCGATGCCGGCTTCGCCATCCCGCCGCGCCCCGCCGGGGCCAGGGCCGTCTCCTTCACCCCCGCCGCCCGCCGCACCGCCCGCGCGGCACGGGGCTGGGTCACCGGCCTCGGCGCGCTGCAGGAGGCGAGCCTGCTTGGCATCCTCGGCCTGCTCGCCGGCTGGGGCCTCGCGGAGCTTGCCCTGTGGCTGCAGGGGTTCTGAGGGCTCGGCTATTCCCGCAATGGTTGATGAAGACTTCTCCAGGCACTTGTATGGTTGTTCACACGCTCGCGTTTAGGTTCGATCCTTAGCTTCTCGCATGATCGGGAGGTTCGCCGGCGACCGCGCCGGCTCCCAGATGCGAGGTTCTTCGGTGGATTTGAACGTCCTGCTGCGCGGCCAGTCCAATGCCTTCCTGACCGGGCTGTTCCACGGCAACGACATCGTCGCGCGCGCCCAGCAACTGCTCGGCTTCGACGGCGTGACCGACAAGGTGACGCTGGAATATGCCCATGACCAGCCGGACGCCGCGGGCAATACGGTCTATAGCGGGACCTCCTTCCTTAACGAATGGCTCAACCCGACCTCGACCGGCGGCTGGCAGGTCGGCCAGCTCGAGCAGGGCCTGCTGAACTACATCAACGCCCTGCCCGCGGCGCAGAAGGCCGAGCCGACCGCGGTGGTCTGGCTGCACAGCGAATACGACAGCGGCTTCGGCACCCTCACGCCGGCCTATTGGGAAAGCGCCGTGCAATACGACGCCGCGCTGGTCCGCCAGGCCTTCGGCAAGGATGCCGCCTCGCTGCCCTATCTCTTCGTCAGCGCCATCCCCTATGGCTCGGGCACCGATGCGGGCCACCAGGCGATCCGGATCGGGATGGAGGAGCTCGCCGACAACCCAGCCTTCAATGCCAGCATCGCGGCGCGCATCCAGGACGCCAACATGGACTGGGACATCAACGGCACCTATGGCGGGTCGCACATGTCCTGGCAGGACCAGGACATCTTGGCGACGCGCATCGCGCTCTCGATCGCCCAGGATTTCGCCGCCTATGCCAAGCCCGGCTCGGCGGTCGCGCTGGCCGGCGGCCAGGTCGACAATCTCGGGCCGGAGGTGATCTCCGCCACCGTCTCGGCCCCCAACCAGCTCATGCTCAAGGTCGCCTTCGACGCCGCCAGCAGCCTCGCGGCGCTCGATGCCAGCGCGGCGCAGGGCGTCGGCTGGTCCCTCATCGGCGCCGACGGGACGAAGATCAGCGGCGGCGCCGCCGCGCTCGCCATCGGCGGGCCGGACACGCTCTACGTCTCATTCAACGGCCTCATCCCGGCCGGCGCCAAGCTCTACTACGGCTATGGCTATGGCCGGCTCGCCGGCGCGGACGGTACCGGGGAAGGGCACGCGGTCTACGACAATGCCGGGCTGCCGATCTGGGTGGATGCGCATGGCCTGGCGGTCGGCGGCGCTGCGGTCGCCGGGCCGGACACCGCCACCGGCAATGCGGTGCAGGTCGGCGCCGCCGGCGGCAGCTTCACCGGGACGGCGGCGGCCGAGACCTGGGTCTTCAGCCAGGGCTCCGGCGCCACGACCATCGCGAATTTCGATCCCACGCAGGACAACCTGTCCTTCAGCGGCATCCCCGGCGACCACCTGATCTACTGGGACACCGCCCCGCTCGGCTTCGCCGGCCTCGGCGTCACCTGGACCGGGGCGCAGGGCGGGGTGATCCTGCCGGGCGTATCCGCCGTGCCGGACAGTCACGTCCTGATCGCCTGACGCGTGCCGATGACCGAAGGGCCGGATGGCCCGGAGGTCTGAATCGGCTCGCCCACCATGCAAGCCGGCCCGACCGGGCGGCTTAACGCCGCCTTCACCGCCGCTGCGGGAGACTGGGAGCCGTGGTCCCGAACGAACCGGGGCCCGGCAACCCGAGGGAAAACCCGCATGGCCCTGAATTCCGTGAACACCAACAACGGCGCCATGGTGGCGCTGCAGTCCCTGAACCGGACATCGGACGAACTGGCCGCGACCCAGAAGCGCATCTCGACCGGCTATCGCGTCGCCGATGCCAGGGACGACGGCGCCGCCTTCGCCGTCGCCGAGCGCGTGCGCGGCGAGATCGCGGCCACCCAGTCCGCGAACGAGCAGCTCGGCGGCATGAAGGGCCTGCTCGACGTCACCCAGGCCAGCCTCGGCAATGTCTCCGACACCCTGAAGAAGATGAAGGAACTCGTCGTCAAGCTGGCCGACGACTCCATCACGACCGAGCAGCGCACCCAGTACCAGACCCAGGTGAAGGAGCTGACCAACAACGTCAAAGCCTTCATCGAGGACGCCAGCTACAACGGCAAGAACATCCTCGACGAGAGCGTGAGCACCCTCGCCAATACGGTGGTGCGCAACGGCGCCGGCGTGACCTACACCTTCAGCGGCTATTCCGCGCTGACCAACATCTTCGACGGCATCTCGACCGCCAATACCTGGGACCAGGCCTCCGCCTCGGCGGCGCTGACGGCGACCGGCGCGCTCTCCACTGCCATCAGCAACACCCTCACCCAGCTCAACAATTTCGGCAGCTACTCGAAATACGTCGACAGCCAGATCACCTACAACAAGGCCAAGATGGACGCGCAGGAAAGCGGCCTCGGCGCGCTGGTCGATGCCGACCTCGCCAAGGAATCCGCCCGCCTGCAGTCGCTGCAGATCCGCCAGCAGCTCGGCACCCAGGCGCTCGGCATCGCCAACCAGGCGCCGCAGACCCTGCTCAGCCTCTTCCGCTGATCCGCCGCGTCGTCCGCCCCGCACCGCGCGCGGGCCACGGCACCGCCGGCAGGAGGCCGGCCGACGCTCCCTGTATCGCCGTCGCGGCCGAGCCCGAGCGGCACTCCAGCAAGGAATGCTGCGCATGACCAACCCGAATCCCGCACCCGATTCCCCGCAGCCCGCCCTCTCCGGCGCTGCCGCCTATCGCCGCCGCCTCACGCCGAAGCAGATGGAGGCCGAGGTCTTCGCCCGCGCCACCCGTTCGATCCGCGCCGCCGAGGCCGAGGGGCCGCTCGCCCGCGCCCGCGCGCTCGCCGACAACCGGCGCCTCTGGGACGTGGTGCATGCCCTGGTGCTCGATCCCACCAATGTCCTGCCGCCGGCCCTGCGCGGCCAGATCGCGGGCGTCGCCCTCGCCGTGCTGCGCGAATTCGACCGGCCCGAGCCGGATCTCGGCTTCATCGCCGAGATGAACGAGCATTTCGCCGCCGGCCTGTGGCGCTGACCGCCATGCAGCCCGGCCTGCCGCCCGCGCCGCCGCCCATGCCCGGGGCCGCCGCCGCCCGCCTCGCCGCTGCGGCCCGCACCCTGCTGCGCGACGGGCGGGCGGAGGAGGCGCTGCCCATGCTCGACCGCCTCGGCGCCCTCGAGGATGCCAAGTCCACCGCCGCCCTGCGGGCCGAGGCGCTGCTCCAGCTCGGCCGGCCGGAGGAGGCCGAGGAGGCGGCCGATGCCGCCATGGCCGGGCTGCCGGAGGCCGCGCCGCTCCGCCGGCTGCGCGCCCGCATCCGCCTCGCCCGTGGCCGCCACGCCCCCGCCGCCGAGGATGCCGCCGCCGCCGTCATGGCCGAGCCCGGCGACCTCGCCGGCCGGCTGCTGCTCGCCGCCGCCCTGCTCGAGGCCGGCCGGCACGACGAGGCCATCTGGTTCCTCGGCGAGGCCTGGCGGGCCGATCCCGGCAACCCGACGCTGCAGCTCCGCCTAGGCCAGGCCTTCCTGCGCGCCGGCCGGCACGCGGCGGCGGCCGAGATTCTGGCGCAGTGCGAGGCGACGGCCCCCGGCACGCCGGGCATCGCCGCGCTGCGCGCCCAGGCCGCGCTGCTGGCCGGCGCGGCGGGGGAGGCCGAGGCCATCGCCCGCGCCGCCCTCGCCCGCGGCGTGGCGGAGGCCGCGCTGCACAGCCTCCTCGCCCATGCCCTGGTGCAGCAGGGCCGGCTGGCCGAGGCCGGGCCGCATTTCGCCGCCGCCGCCCGCCTCGCCCCGGGCAGCGACTACCTCGCGCATCTCGCCGCCGCCGCGGGCGGGACGGCCGCGGACCGCGCGCCGGCCGCCTATGTCGCGACGCTCTTCGACGGCTATGCCCCGCATTTCGAGGCCTCGCTGCTCGGCCTCGGCTACCGCGTGCCCGGCCTGGTGCGGCGGGCGCTGGAGCGGCGCCGGCCGGCGATCGCCGCGGGGCAGGCGGCACTCGGCCCGGTGCTCGATCTCGGCTGCGGCACCGGCCTGGTCGGCGTCGCGCTCTCGGACCTGCCCGGCGGTCCGCTGACCGGCATCGACCTCTCCGCCGCCATGCTGGAGCAGGCTGCGGCGAAGGGGCTCTATGCCGGCCTGCGCCAGGCCGACATCGTCGATGCGCTGCGGCAGGACACCGGCGCCTATGCGCTCATCATCGCGGCCGATGTCTTCTGCTACCTCGGCGCGCTCGAGCCGGTGCTGGCGCTCTGCCGCGCCCGGCTCGCGCCCGGCGGCCTGCTGGTCTTCAGCTTGGAGCGCGCCGAGCCCGGCGCCGCCTGGCGGCTGGGGCCGCAGGGCCGCTACGCCCATGCGCCGGACTACCTCGCCGCCTGCCTCGCCGGTGCCGGACTGCGCGCGCTGGAGTGCCGGGAGGAAGCGCTGCGCCGCGACGCCGAGCAGGAGGTGCCCGGCCTGCTGGTGGTGGCCGATGCCGCCGATCCCTGACGCGCCGGTGCCTGACGCGCCGGTCCCTGACGCACCGGTCGCCGCGGTGCCGGCGGGCGCGGCGTCCTGGCGCGCCGGCCTCGCCGCGCTCGCCGCCGGCGCGCCGGCGGCGGCGGTGCCCCTGCTGCAGGCGGCCGTGGCAGCCGGGGAGGGGGGCGGCCTCGCCGCGCTCAATCTCGGCCTCGCGCTCATGCAACTCGGCCGGCTGGCGGAGGCCGTGCCGGCGCTGGAGGCGGCGGCCCGGGCGCTGCCCGCCCATGCCGAGCCGCCCTTCCGCCTCGCCACCATCGCCGGCCTGCGCGGGGAGGCGGGGCGCGCCGAAGCGCTCTTCCGCCGCGCCCTCGCCTGCGATCCCGGGCATGTCCCGGCCCTCGCGGCGCTCGCCGCGCTCGACGAGGAGGCCGGCCGGATCGCCGCGGCTGCGGCCGGCATATCCGCCGCCCGTGCCCTCGACCCGGACGAGCCGGAACTGGACGTCGCCGCCGCCCGCCTCGCCCTGCGCCAGGGCGACCTGCCCGAGACGATCCGCCGCGCCGAGGCGGTGCTGGCCCGGCGCCCAGCGCATGCCGGCGCCGCCCGCCTGCTGGCCGAGGCCCTGCTGCGGGAGGCTGGGGAGGAGCAGGCGTTGCGCGCCCTCGCCGGCCGGGCCGCCGCCGATCCCGCGGCCGCCGGTTGGGCGCTGGCCGCGGCCGGGATCCATGCGGCGGCCGGCCGGCCGGCCGCGGCCCTCGCCGAATTGCGCGCCGCCGCCGCGCTGGCGCCCGAAGAGACCGAGATCCAGGCGGCCCTCGGCCTCGCGCTCGCCGATGCGGGCCGGGGGCAGGAGGCCGAGCCGCTGCTGCGCGCCGCCATCGCCGCCCGCCCGACCGATCTCGACCTGCGCAACCGCCTGGCGACCGTGCTGTGGAAGCAGCACCGGCTCTGCGCCATGCTCGAGGTGCTGGAGGCGGCGGTCGCGGATTTCGGCCCGCAGCCCATCCTGCTGATGAACCGGGCGCTCGCCCTGAACGCGCTCGGCGAGCAGGCTTCGGCGCTCGAGGCGGCCGAGGCGGCGGTCGCGCATCCGGCCGGCGGCCCGGCGGCGCTGATGACGCGCATGTCGGTGCTGCCCTATCAGGGCGATGCCGCGGCGCTGCTCGCCGCGGCCCGCGCGGTCGGTGACCGGCTCGGCCCGGCCGCCCCGCCGCCGGCGCGGCCGCGCGACCCGGACCGGCCGCTGCGCATCGGGCTCCTCTCCGGCGGCCTCGGCCAGCACCCGGTGGGCTGGCTGACGCTGGCGGGGCTGGAGGCGCTGCCGGAGCCGGAATTCGAACTTCTCGCCTATAGCCTCAAGCCGCGACAGGACGCCATGGCGGCACGCTTCCGCGCCCGCTGCGCCCTCTGGCGGGAGGTCGCGGCGCTCGACGACGCAGTGCTCGCCGCGCGCATGGCCGCGGATGGCATCGACATCCTGCTCGACCTCGGCGGCTATGGCGATGGCGGGCGGCCGGGCCTCGTCCCGCGCAAGCCCGCGCCGGTGATCGTCAAATGGGTCGGCATGCAGAATGCCAGCATGGGCCTCGACGGCCTGGACTGGATGCTGACCGATCAATGGGAGACGCCGTCGGGCTACGAGCGCTTCTACACCGAGCGCCTGCTGCGCCTGCCGGACGGCTATGTCTGCTATGCCCCGCCGCCCGCGGCGCCGGAGGTCGTGCCGCTGCCCGCGCTCGCCCGCGGCCATATCACCTTCGGCTGCTTCAACAACCTCGCCAAGGTGACGCCGCGCGTGCTCGATGCCTGGGCCCGCATCCTGGCCGCGTTGCCGGAGGCGCGCCTCGTGCTGCGCACCCATGCGCTCGGGGAGCGGGCGACGGCCACCCGGGTGCGGGACCGTCTCGCCCGCCACGGGCTGCCGAGCGACCGCGTGGCGCTGGAGGGCGGGGTGCCGCACCAGGCACTGCTCGCCGCCTATGGCGGCATCGACATCGCGCTCGATCCCTTCCCCTATACCGGCGGCCTCACGGTCTGCGAGGCGCTGTGGATGGGCGTGCCGGTGGTGACCCTGGCGGGGGACAGCTTCTGCGGCCGGCATGCCCTCAGCCATCTCAGCAATACGGGCCTGGCGGACTGGGCGGCGGCGGACGAGGCGGCCTATGTCGCGCTCGCCATCGACCGCGCACGGGACCTGCCGGGGCTGGCGGCGCTGCGCGCGGGGCTGCGGGCGCGGGTCGCAGCCTCGCCGCTGACCGATGCGCCGCGCTTCGGTCGGGCGCTCTCTGCTGCGCTGCGGCGTGCCTGGCGCAATTGGTGCGATACGGCAACGCCGCTGTGATGCAACGGAGCCCGCCGGCGCGCCTTATCGGACCGAAAGCTTGGACGGGAGACGGGCCGGTTGGTCGCGTTCCAGCGGGGGCAGGCGACCCTGTGCCGCGGGTGCGGGGCGGCGCTGGAGGCGGTGGTGGCCGATCTCGGCCTGGTGCCGCTCTCGGTGGACCCGGTGCGGGCCGGCGCCGGCCTGCGCCCGGTTGCCTGCGCGCCGCTCCGGGCCCTGGTCTGCCGCGATTGCCGCCTGGTCCAGCTCGGCAGCATCGGCATCGCGCCGCGCGATCCGCCATCGCAGCCCCCGGACGGCTTCGCCGGGGTGATCGCGGCGCGCCTCAGGCTCGGCCCCGGCACGCCGGTCGCGGCCTTCGATCCCGGCCTGCTGGCGCCCTTCCGCGACCGCGACATCCCGGCCTCATCAGTGCCGACCGGGGTGCTCACCGCCATCCGCCTGCGCGAGACGCGAATGCCTCCAGTGCTGCTGCTCGCCGGCCCCGTCATGGCGACGGTGCCCGATATCGGCGACGTGCTGGCCGGCGTGCGCACCTTGCTCGCCCCGGGCGGCGTCGCGGTCTTCGACATCCCGGACCTGCTGGCGCGGCTCTGCGGCAACCGCTTCGACCTGCTGAGCCATGCGCTGCCCTGCCTGCCCTCCCTTCTGGTCGCCGAAATGCTGCTCGGCCTGCATGGCCTGGTGCCCTTCGAGGTGGAGCCGGTCCCGGGCCCCGGCCCCTGGCTCCGCCTGCTGGTCCGGCATGCCGAGGACGGCACCAAGCCGGTCGCGGAGGCGGTGCTGGCGCGCCGGGCGGAGGAACGCGCCGCCGGGCTGGAGGGGGATGAGGCCTACCGGCAGGCGGCCGTCGCGGTTGCCGAGGCACGGCTGGCCGTGCTGGAACTGCTCGTCGCCGCCCGGCGGGAGGGTCGCCTCGTCGCCGGCTTCGGCGCCGGGCCGGCCGCGGCGACCCTGGTCGCGGCGACCGGGCTCGGGCCCGACCTGCTGGCCTTCACCGTCCACCCCGAAACCGGCGAGGCCGGTCTCGAACTGCCGGGCAGCCTGATCCCCGTCCTGCCGCCGGCGGCGCTGGACCAGGCGCTGCCGGACCTGCTGCTGGTGCTGGACGGTACGCCGCCGGGGCAGGTGCGCGCGAGCCTGGCCGGGCCTTGCGCCTGGCAGGGCCGGGTGGCGGTGCCCCTGCCCAGCCTGCACCTCGCCTGACGGAAATTCATCACGCCGAGGCTCGCCGCCGGCGGTAACGTCGCCGAGGATGGCAACGAAGCCCCCTGCGGGCGCCGGAACCATCGGCGGCCGCAGGGCTTCTGTTGCCACCAGGGCCGGAACCACCAGGAGGGGGCATGAACCTGATCCAGACCCGCGGCCCGACGGGCAGCCCCATGCCGGCCGAGGCGCGGTATGCCGCCATCCGGGGCCGCACCGAGGCGCTGGCGGCGCCGCTCTCCGCCGAGGACCAGTGCATCCAGTCCATGCCGGATGCCAGCCCCGCCAAGTGGCACCGGGCGCATACGACTTGGTTCTTCGAGACCTTCCTGCTGGTCCCGCATTTGCCGGGCTACCGCCGTTTCGACGAACGCTTCGGCTTCCTCTTCAACTCCTATTACGAGGCCGCCGGGCCGCGCCATGCCCGGCCGCGGCGCGGCATGCTGACCCGCCCCTCCGCCGCCGAGGTCGCCGACTACCGCGCGCATGTCGATGCCGGCATGGCGGCGCTGCTGCGCGACCTGCCGCCCGAGGCCGCGCCGCTGGTCGAGCTCGGCCTGCAGCACGAGCAGCAGCATCAGGAATTGCTGCTGACCGACATCCTGCACGCCCTGTCGCAGAACCCGCTGCTGCCGGCCTATGACCCGGATTGGCGGGAGCCGCCGGCCGCCCGCGGGGAGGCCCGCTTTCTGACGCTGCCCGAGGGGCTGGCCGAGATCGGCCATGCCGGCCCCGGCTTCGCCTTCGACAACGAGGCACCGCGCCACCGCAGCTGGATCGCCGGCGCGCGCATCGCGGACCGCCTGGTCTCCAATGCCGACTGGCTCGCCTTCATGGCCGATGGCGGCTACCGCACCCCGACCCTCTGGATGAGCGACGGCTGGGCCGCCTGCGCCGCCGAGGGCTGGGACTCGCCCATGCACTGGCACCGCCGCGGCGAGGCCTGGATGCACTACACACCCGGCGGCCTCCGCCCGCTCGACCCCGCGGCGCCGGTCCGGCATGTCTCCTGGTACGAGGCCGAGGCCTTCGCCCGCTGGACCGGCAAGCGGCTGCCTACGGAAGCAGAGTGGGAGGTGGCCTCGGCCCTGCCGGGCTTCCGCGACGCCACCGGGATCGGCTGGCAATGGACCGCCAGCGCCTACCTGCCCTATCCCGGCTTCCGGCCCTGGGAGGGCGCGGTCGGCGAGTACAACGGCAAGTTCATGATCAACCAGATGGTCCTGCGCGGCGGCTCGCTGGCCACGCCGCCGGGGCATACCCGGCCGAGCTACCGCAATTTCTTCCCGCCCGGCGCCCGCTGGCAGTTCACGGCGCTGCGCCTGGCGGAGGATGCGGCGTGAGCGGGACGACGGAGGCGTCGCAGCGCGCGGCCCTGCTGGCGGATGCGGTCTCCGGCCTCTCGGCCAGCCCGAAGACGCTGCCCTGCAAATGGCTCTACGACGCCGAGGGCGCGCGGCTCTTCGAGGAGATCACCCGGCTGCCGGAATACTACCCGACCCGGACGGAGGTCGCGATCCTGACCGGCCAGGCCGAGGCGATCGCCGAGGCCATCGGCCCCGGCGCGGCGGTGGTGGAATTCGGCCCGGGCGACGGCGCCAAGGCGGAACTGCTGCTCGCCGCCCTGCGCGCGCCGGCCTGCTATGTCCCGGTCGATATCGCGCCGGAATGGCTGGAGGGCGCCGCGAGCCGCATCGCCGCCGCCCGCCCGGGCCTGCCGGTGCTGCCGGTGGTCGCCGACTTCACCCAACCCTTCGCCCTGCCGCGGCGGCTCGGCACGGCGCCGCGGCTCGGCTTCTTCCCCGGCTCCACCATCGGCAATTTCGAGCCGGCCGAGGCGACCGCCTTCCTCCGCCGTGCGCGGGAGACGCTGGGCGCCGGGTCGCGCATGCTGCTTGGCGCCGACCTGGTGAAGGACCGGGCGGTGCTGGAGGCCGCCTACGACGACGCCGCCGGCGTCACCGCCGCCTTCGACCTGAACCTGCTGCGCCGGCTGAACCGGGAGGCGGGGGCGGATTTCGACCTCGCCGGCTTCCGCCACCGCGCGGTCTGGAACACGGAGCGGGAGCGGGTCGAGATGCACCTCGTCTCGCTCCGGCCGCAGCGGGTGCGCCTGGGCGGCCGGGAATTCGCCTTCGCCGAGGGCGAGACCATCCACACCGAAAGCAGCCACAAATACCGTCCGGAACGCTTCCCGGCCCTGGCCGCGGCGGCGGGCTGGCGGGCGGCCGCGATGTGGACCGACCCGGCGCGGCTCTTCTCCGTCTGGCTGCTGGAGGGGTAGCGCCGATTGCCGCAGGGCGGACCCGCCCGGCGGCGTGAATCTGTTCCCCAGATCAGGAGCCTGGAGCATCCTCGCGCTGATCGTGCAGCGCGAGGATGCTCCGGGCCCTCCGCGCCCCGCGGCAGGGCTGCTACACCCGCGCCCATGCAATGGACCGACATCGCCAGCCATCGCGGCGGCGCCTTCCTCTGGCCCGAGAACAGCGCGCTCGCCTTCCGCCAGGCGCTCGCCCTGCCGGCCGAGCAGCTCGAGCTCGACGTCCATCTCTCCGCCGATGGGGAGGTGGTGGTGATGCATGACGCGACGCTCGACCGCACCACCGATGCGCGCGGGCCGGTGCGGGCCCGGACCCTGGCCGAACTGCGGCAGGTGCGGGTGATGGGCACCGGCGGCGAGCCGCCGCCGACCCTGGCCGAGGCCGCGGCGATGGTCCGCGCTTCCGGGCGCATCCTGCGGCTGGAGGTCAAGGCGGATGGGGAGGGCCGACCCTATCCCGGCATCGTCCCCGCCTGCCTCGCCGTGCTCGACGCTGCGGGCCTGCGCGGCCGCACGGTGGCGATGAGCTTCGAGCCCCTGACCGTCGCCGAGCTCGCCGCGGCCGGCGGGTTGCAGCGCCTGGTCCTGCTGCTGGAGGCGAGGCCCTGGCGCGGCATGGGCCTGCCCGGCGCCATCGCGCTCGCCCGGTCCTGCGGCGCAGAGGAGATCGGCCTGCCGGTGACGGAGCTCGCGGCCGCCGATGTCGCGCGCTTCCGCGCCGCCGGGCTCGCGGTCGGCGCCTGGGGCGGCAATGACGAGGCGACGATCCGGCACGGCCTCGCCCTCGGCCTGGATGCCATCGCGACCGACGACCCGCCGCTGGCGCTCCGGTTGCGGGGCTGACGGGCCGCCACTTCAACGCGATCCGGGACCGCTGGGCTTCGCTGTATCGGTTTCGTAGCCTCTGGACGTTACGCCTGGGGAGTGCTCGTAAGTCACCGTCAACCAGGCTGCCCCAGAAGGCCCCGACACGCTGGCAGCCGACGGGGGGCCAGAACGGCCGCACCCCGCGCGCACCGCCCGCGTCACGAGACCCTGCGATGAGACCCCAGAAAGGCCCGCCCCGTCGTGCCCCCGCCGCCGCGCCCGCCCCGGCCAGGATCGCCGAGCTGGAGCTGCGCCGGCGGCTGCAGGCGGAGCCCGGCAATGCCTCCCTCTGGCAGCAGCTCGCCCTGCTCTGCGCCGAGACCGACCGCGCCCCCGAGGCGGTGGAGGCCTTCGCGCGGGCGATCGCGGCCGGCGCCTCGGCGACCGCGCTCGCCCTGCCGCATGCCAGCGCCCTGAGCGCGGCCGGACGGGCGGAGGAGGCCGTGGCCGTCGCCGCGGCGGCGCATGCGAGGCGCCCGAAGGAGTTCGCCTTCGCCAACCTGCTCGGCGTCATGCTCAAGCGCGCCGGACGGCTCGAGGAGGCGATCCGCGCGCTCGAGACCGCCCGCCGGCTCGATCCCCGCGCCGCCGCCGCCTGGCAGAACCTCGGCAATGTCCATGACCAGATGGGGCGGTTCCGGGAGGCGGCGGCGGCCTATGCCGCCGGCGCGAAGCTGGAGCCGCGGAACGGCTACCTCGTCTGCCTGCAGGGGCGCGCGCTGCGGGCGGGCGGCGAGGTCGAGGCGGCGATCGCCGCCTTCGAGCGGTCGATCGCCATCACCCCCGGGCTGCTCGGCGGCTGGACCGACCTGATCGGCACGCTGATCGAGGCCAGCCAGGTGGAGAAGGGGCTGGCGGCGTTGGAGCGGCTGGAGGCGCTGACGCCCGGCAACCTCGATGTGCAGATCCTCCGCGCCCGGGTCTATCTGCGGCTCGGCCGCCGGGAGGAGGCGCTGGCCATCGCCGCCCGGGCCGAGGAGCAGCGGCCCGGCGATGCCATCCTCTGCATGCTGATCGCCCGCATCCACGGGGATGCCGACCTGCGGGCGGGCAATGCGGCGCTGCGCAAGGGGGTGGCGGCGAATCCGCGCCACGGCCAGCTCCAGTCGCTGCTGATTGAGAGCCTGGCGCGCAGCCGCTACGACGACGAGGCAGCGCATCTGCAAGAGGCCTATGAGCGCGCCTGCGCCATGCTCCGCACCATGCCGGGCGAGGCGCGGCGCCATGCCAAGCCGCTGCGCACGGTGTTCATGCGCTGCCTCGATTTAGACCGGCTGGAGCAGACCGGCGCGCTGCCCGACCTGGCGCCGCGCTGGATGGGCGATGGCGACATCGCGGCGCTGCATTACGAACTCGGGCATGTCGAGACGCTGGAGGACCGCCTCCGTATCGTCGAGTGGCACCGGCAATGGGGACAGCGGGAGGCGCGGCTGATCGCTCCGGTCGCGCGGCCGGCGATGCCGGCCATCCAGACCGGCCGCAAGCTGCGCATCGGCTTCATGTCGAGCGACCTGCGCGACCACCCCGTCAGCTACTTCGCCCTGCCGCTGCTGGAGCGCTACGACCGCGACCGGGTGGAGGTCTACTGCTACTCCTTCTACGAACGCGCGCGCGACCAGGTGCAGGCGCATATCGAGGGGCAGGTCACCGGCTTCCGCTGGTGGCCGCGCCGGCCGGTGGGCGAGATCGCCGAGGGGATCGCGCGGGACGGGCTCGACATCCTCTTCGAGCTCGGCGGCACCACGGCGATGAACAAGCTCTCGGTCATGGCCTATCGCCCGGCGCGAATCGGCGCGAGCTGGCTGGGCTACCCGCATTCCGCCGGCCTCGAGCAGATCGACACTATCCTGGTCGATCCCTACATCAAGCCGAGCGAGCCCGGCCTGCTGATCGAGCAGCCCTTCGAGATGCCGGAGACCTGGGTGACGCTCGGCAATCTCGGCTTCCGCCCGGTGCCGATCGAGGAGAGCCTGCCGGAGGAGCGGCGCGGCGCCCTGACCTTCGGCACCATGAACAACCCCTACAAGTTCACCCGCGCCTGCCTCGATGCCTGGGCGGCGGTGCTGCGGGCCGTGCCGGGGTCGCGCTTCCTTTTCGTCCGGCCGGAGGCCCGCAGTGCGGCCTTCGTCGCCAATGCCCGGGCCGCCTTCGCGGCGCGCGACGTCGATCCGGACCGGCTCGATTATGTCGGCGTGCGCGGCGCGCACCTGCCGCACTACAATGCCATCGACATCGCCCTCGACAGCCTGCCGCATGTCGGCGGCACCACCACCTGCGAGACGCTGTGGATGGGCGTGCCTTGCGTCTCCCTGGTCGGGCCGGGCTTCCCGGAGCGGCTGAGCTACTCGAACCTCAGCAATGCCGGGCTCGGCGACCTCGCGGTCTTCAGCCTCGAGGACTACGTGAGCACCGCCGTGGCGCTGGCCGGGGACCGGGCGCGGCGGCGCCTGCTGCGGCACGGGCTGCGCGACATGATCCGCCGCAACCCGCTGGGCCAGGCGGACCGCTTCGTGCAGGGCTTCTACGACAGGGCGCTGGAGGTTGCGCGGCGATGAAGGCGGTGATCCTGGCCGGCGGCCGCGGCACGCGGCTGTCGGAAGAGACGCAGCTCCGCCCGAAGCCGATGGTCGAGATCGGCGGCTGGCCCATCCTGTGGCACATCATGAAGATCTACGCCGCGCATGGCGTGACCGACTTCGTGATCTGCCTCGGCTACAAGGGCTGGCAGATCAAGGAGTATTTCCTGAACTACAGGCTGCATGCCTCCGACCTCACCATCGACCTCGCCTCCGGCCGGGTGGAGGTGGTGCGGCCCTCGGCCGAGCCCTGGCGCATCTCGCTGGTCGATACCGGGGAGGACACCATGACCGGCGGGCGCCTCAGGCGCATCGCCCCCCATGTGGTGGACGAGCCGGCCTTCTGCATGACCTATGGCGACGGGGTCGGCGATATCGACATCCGCGCGCTGATCGATTTCCACAGGGGGCATGGGCGGCAGGCGACGGTGACGGCCGTGGTGCCGCCCGGCCGCTTCGGCGCGCTGGCGCGCGACGGCGCCGCGGTCCGGGCCTTCGTCGAGAAGCCGGCGGGCGACGGCGGCACGATCAATGGCGGCTTCTTCGTCCTATCGCCCCGGGTGCTGGAGCGCATCGAGGGCGACGCGACGATGTGGGAGGAGGAGCCGCTGCAATCGCTGGCCCGCGACGGCGAGCTGATGGCCTATGACCACAGGGGATTCTGGCAGGCGATGGACACGCTGCGCGACCGCGACCAGCTCGAACGGATGTGGCAGGGGGGCCGGGCGCCCTGGAGGCTCTGGTGAGCGCCATGGTCCATCCCCGGCCGGGCTTCTGGCGTGGCAGGCGCGTGCTGGTCACCGGCCATACCGGCTTCAAGGGAAGCTGGCTCTGCCTGCTGCTGCAGCGGCTGGGCGCCGAGGTGACGGGCATCGCGCTCGACCCCTATGCCGGGCCGACCGCCTTCGCCGCCATGCGCATCGGTGGGGCGCTGGCGGCCGACCACCGCGCCGATGTCCGCGACCGTGCGGGGCTGGCCGCGCTGGTGCGGGCGGCGCGGCCGGAGCTGGTGCTGCAGCTGGCGGCGCAGCCCTTTGTCGGCCGCAGCTACCGCGAGCCGGAGGCGACCTTCGCCACCAATTGCACCGGCACGATCCATCTGCTGGAGGCGCTGCGCGGCCTCGGCGGCATCGCCGCGGCGGTCTTCATCACGTCAGACAAGGTCTACCGCAACGACGGCGCCGGCCGCGCCTTTCTCGAGGACGACCCGCTCGGCGGCCATGATCCCTACAGCGCCTCGAAGGCCGCGGCGGAGATGGCGGTGCAGTCCTGGCGCGCCTCCTTCGCCGCGGACCTGCCGCCGATCGCCACCGCGCGCGCGGGCAACGTCATCGGCGGCGGCGATTTCGGCGAGCAGCGCATCATCCCGGACCTCGTGCGGGCCGAGGTCGCGGGCGAGGCGCTGCTGGTGCGCCGCCCCGATGCGACGCGGCCCTTCCAGCATGTGCTGGACGTGCTGCGCGGCTACCTGCTGCTGGCCGAGCGGCTGGCGGAGGCACCGCGGCAGGCGCCGGCCGCGCTGAATTTCGGCCCGCTGGACGGGGAGATCCGGGTGCGCGAATTGCTGGACCGCTGGGGTGCGGCGACCGGCAGGCCGGTCGCCTGGCGGCAGGAGACCGGGCCCGTCATGGCGGAAGCGCCGCGGCTCGGCCTCGACTCGACGCTCGCGGCACGGGTCCTCGGCTGGCAGCCGGCCTTCCCGACGCCGGAGGCGATCGCCGAGACGGCGCGCTGGTACGCCGCCTGGCGCGCGGGCGAGGACACCCGTGCCCAGGCGCTCGCCGCGATTGACCGGGTGCTGGCGGCATGAGCGGCTCCCGCCCCGTCACCGCCTGCCGCGCCTGCGGCGGCCGGCTCGGCCTGGTCTTCTGCGACCTCGGCACCATGGCGGTCGCCAATTCCTATGTGCCGCCCGAGCGTGCGCAGGAACCGGAGCCGGTCTTCCCGCTGCGCTGCGTCGTCTGCGAGTCCTGCCGCCTCGTCCAGCTCGACACCGTGGTGGATGAGCGCGGGATCTTCACCGACTACGCCTATTTCTCCTCCATGTCCTCGACCTGGCTGGAGCATGCCGCGCGCTTCTGCGCCGACATGACGGCGCGGCTCGGCCTCGGCCGGGAAAGCCTCGTCGTGGAGGTCGCCAGCAACGACGGCTACCTCCTCCGCAACTTCGTCGCCGTCGGCATCCCCTGCCTCGGCGTCGAGCCGGCGGCCAATGTGGCGGCGATCGCCCGTGCCACCGGCGTACCGACCGAGGCACGCTTCTTCGGCCGCGCGGCGGCGCGCGATATCCTCGCCGCGCAGGGGAAGCCGGCCGACCTGGTGGTTGCCAACAACGTCCTCGCGCATGTGCCGGACCTCGACGACTTCACCGGCGGCCTGGCGCTGATGGCCGGCACCCGGGGCGTGGTCTCGATCGAGGCGCCGCACCTGGTCGCGCTGGTCGATGGCGTGCAGTTCGACACGATCTACCACGAGCACTATGCCTACTGGTCGCTGCTCTCCATGGAGGCGGCGCTGGCGCGGCACGGGCTGCGCGTCTTCGACGTGGAGCGGCTGGCGACCCATGGCGGCTCGCTGCGCGTGCTCGCCTCGGCCGAGGTGCGTGCCCCGTCCGCAGCATTGCTGGCGCTGCGGGCGGAGGAGGCGGCGCGCGGCCTTCACGGCGATGCCTTCTACGAGGGCTTCGGTCCCCGCGTGCAGGCGGTGCTGGAGGGGCTGCGCGCCTGGCTGGCGACGGCGCGCGCGGAGGGACGCCGCGTCTGCGCCTATGGCGCCGCCGCCAAGGGCAATACGCTGCTGAACGCCGCGGGTGTCGGCGCCGGCGACATCCTGGCGGTCGCCGACCGCAGCAGCGCGAAGCAGGGCCGCCTGCTGCCGGGCAGCCATATCCCCGTGGTCTCGCCGGAGGCGATGCTGGCCCTGGCGCCGGACGACATCCTGATCCTGCCCTGGAATATCGAGGCCGAGGTCTCTCGCCAGTTGCGCGAGGCCGGCTATCGCGGCCGCCTGGCCGTGGCGGTGCCGACCATGCGCCTGCAGGACGCGCCGGCGTGATCCTGCGCCCGACCGCGATCGCCGGCGTGGTCGAGGTCCTGGCCGAGCCGGTCGCGGATGCGCGCGGCCGCTTCATCCGGACCTGGTGCGCCGACGAATTCGCCGCGGCGGGCCTCGACTTCCGGCCGCACCAGGTCAGCATCTCGGAGAACCGCGCGCGGCACACGCTGCGCGGCCTGCACTTCCAGGTCGCGCCGGCCGAGGAGCGCAAGCTGATCCGCTGCCTGCGCGGCGCGGTCTTCGACGTGGCGGTGGACCTGCGGCCGGACTCGCCGAGCTACCGGTGCTGGGTCGGGGTGGAACTGACGGCGGCGCAGCACAATGCGCTCTTCGTCCCGCATGGCTGCGCGCATGGCTTCCTCTCGCTGACCGAGGATGCCTGGCTGGAATACCTGATCGATGCGCCCTATCGGCCCGGCACGGCGCGCGGCCTGCGATGGAACGACCCCGCCTTCGGCATCGCCTGGCCCGCGGCGCCGGCAGTGATCTCCGACCGCGACCGCGACTGGCCGGACCATGGCTGAGCGCTTGCTGCTGACGGGCGCGACGGGCTTCGTGGGGCGTGCGCTGCTGGCGCCGCTCGCGGCGCGGGGCTTCGAGCTTCACGCGGTGGCGCGCCATGCGGGCGAGGGCGCCGCGACCTGGCACTCGGCGGACCTGATGGATGAGGGCGCGATGCGCGCGCTGCTGCGCGATGTCCGGCCTGCCGTCCTGGTCCATGCGGCCTGGTATGTCACGCATGGCAGGTTCTGGACCGCGCCGGAGAATGCCGACTGGGTCGAGGCCTCCACCGCCCTGGGCGAGAGTTTTGCCGAGTTCGGCGGCCGTCGGCTGATCGGCCTCGGCACCTGCGCTGAGTATGACTGGAACGGCGAGGGCAGGGCGCCCTGGGCGGAATCGCGCCGCATCGCGCCGGCCACGCCCTATGGCCGCGCCAAGGCGGAACTCTGTGCGCGCTGGCTGGCGCTCGGCGTGCGGTGCGGCCCGTCGGTCGCCTGGGCGCGGCTCTTCCACCTCTTCGGCCCCGGCGAGCATCCGGAGCGGCTGGTGCCCGCGGTGATGCGCGCGCTGCTCGAGGGCCGGGAGGCCGCCACCGGCTCCGGCCGCCCGGTGCGGGACTTCGCCAGCACGCCCTGGCTCGGCCGCGCCCTTGCCGCGCTGACGGCGAGCGGCGTGACCGGGCCGGTCAACCTGGCATCCGGCCGGCCCGTGGCGATCCGCGCCGTGGTGAAGACCATCGCGCGCATCGCCGGCCGCCCCGACCTGCTGCGCCTCGGCTCGCTGCCGGACCGCGCGGGCGAGCCACCCTTTATCGCCGCCGACACCACCCGGCTGCGCGAGGAAGTCGGCTTCGCCGAACCCTTCGACCTGGAAGCCGAGTTGCGTCTCCTGCTCCCGGCCTAGCGCCGCCGGATGCCGTTCAGCGCCAGTTCCGTGTGCAGCGCGACAAGTTCGGCCTTCTCCAGCCGGCCGCTCGGCCGGTACCAGGTGCAGATGCCCGTCAGCATGGCCAGCATCGCATAGGCCGTGACCGGGATGTCGCCGACCACCAGTTCGCCGAGCGCGACGCCTTCCTCGAGCAGCGCCATCAGCCGCGCCTCGTAGTCCTGCCGCATCGCGACAATCTGCCGATGGTTGGGCGGGTCCAGGGCGCGCAACTCGAAATTGGCGATATAGACCTCCTGCCGCCTCTCCATGTGGTAGAGCACATGGTGGGCGAGGAAGGCGCGCAGCCGCTCCATCAGCCCCGGCCCCGCCGCGGCCAGCGCCGCATCCGTGGAGTCCAGCAGCGTCTGCATGTGCTCCTGCATCAGGTCGAAGAGCAGGGCCTGCTTGCTGGTGATGTGGTTGTAGAGGGAGCTGGGCTGGATCCCGACCTCGGCCGCCAAGTCGCGCAGGTTCATGGCCGCGAAGCCCTGGCGATAGATCAGCCCGAGCGCGGCCTGCCGGATCGCCGCCGCGGTGCGCGCGCCATTCGAGCCCGTGATGCGGGCCATGCACTCTCCTGTACCGCTCCCTCTCCGCGCTAGGCTTCGACGAATGGGGACTTGCGGTCAATCCTGAAACTAACGTAGGTTCGTTCGCAGCGGGGCGGCACGTTCCCGCGGGGAGGTGACGGATGATGCGACGACAGGACAGGCATGTCCGCCGCATGAGGCCGGTATCGCCGCGGTCCGGCTCCCGGCAGGAGTGCCGGCCGTGACCGCTGACGCGTCGCACGGTGCCTCCGCCGCCCGCACGGGCACGCCCATCCTCTCGGCCGAGCATGTCTCGCTTCGCTTCGGCGGGGTGCGGGCGCTGACCGACGTCTCCTTCGAGATCCGCAGGGGCGAGGTCTTCTCCATCATCGGCCCGAACGGCGCCGGCAAGACCTCCATGGTCAATTGCATCTCCGGCCGCTACCGCCCGACCGAGGGCCGCATCCGCTTCGACGGCCAGGACATCACCCGCCTGCCCACGCGCAAACGCGCCGCCATCGGCATCGGCCGCACCTTCCAGAACCTGGCGCTCTTCGGCCACATGACGGTGCTGGACAACATCATGGTCGGCCGGCACCACCTGCTGAAGCACGGCTTCTGGACCGGCATGCCCTATTGGCTCTTCGGCGCGCAGCGGGAGGAGATCACCCATCGACGCGAGGTCGAGGAGATCATCGACTTCCTCGAGATCCAGCATGTCCGGAAGGCGACCGCCGGCACGCTCAGCTACGGGCTGCGCAAGCGCGTGGAATTGGCGCGCGCGGTCGCGCTGAAGCCGAAGCTGATCCTGCTGGACGAGCCGATGGCGGGCATGAACCTCGAGGAGAAGGAGGACATGGCCCGCTTCATCCTCGACCTCAACGAGGAATGGGGCATGACCGTGCTGATGATCGAGCACGACATGGGCGTGGTGATGGACATCTCCCACCGCGTCATGGTGCTCGATTTCGGCCGCAGGATCGCCGAGGGAAGGCCGGAGGAGGTCCTGGCCGATCCGCATGTGCGGCGCGCCTATCTCGGCGAGGCCGACGAGGTGGTGCGCGACGTGGACGAGCCGGTGACGGCATGAGCGACGCCGATACATTTCCCAAGCTGCTGGTCCGGAACGCGAGGGCGCATCCGCGCGACGTGGCGCTGCGCGAGAAGGAGTTCGGCATCTGGCGCAGTATCACCTGGTCTGACTACGAGGCGCGGACGCGCGCCTTCGCCCTAGGGCTGCGGCGCCTCGGCCTCGGCGCCGGCGACGTGGTCGGGCTGATCGGCGATAACCGGCCCGACTGGGTGATGGGCGAGATCGCGGCGCACGCCATCGGCGCCCGCAGCCTCGGCGTCTACCGCGACGCGCTGGAGGACGAGGTCGCCTACCTGCTGGAATTCGCCTCCGCCAGGGCGGTGATCGCCGAGGACGAGGAGCAGGTGGACAAGCTGCTCAATATCGGCGGGCGGCTGCCGGCGCTGCGCCACATCGTCTATTGCGACCCGCGCGGCATGCGCAAGCATGAGGACCCGCGCCTGCTGCCGGTGACGGAGCTGGTCGCGCTGGGCGAGGCGGCGCATCGTGAGCAGCCCGGCGCCTGGGACGCCATGGTCGCGGCGACCCGGGGCGAGGACGTCGCCATCCTCTGCACCACCTCCGGCACCACCGCGCGGCCAAAGCTCGCCATGCTGACGGCCGGCGCCGTGGTGCGGCATTGCGCGGCCTATCTCAAGGCGGATCCGAAGGGGCCGGAGGACGAGTATGTCTCCGTCCTGCCGCTGCCCTGGATCATGGAGCAGATCTACGCCCTCGGCTGGGGACTGCTGGCCCGGATGAAGGTGAACTTCGTCGAGGAGCCGGAGACCATGATGGCCGATTTCCGCGAGATCGGCCCGAGCTTCGTCCTCTTCGCCCCGCGCGTCTGGGAGGCGTTGGCGGCCGAGGTGCGCGCCAAGGTGATGGATGCCAGCCCGCTGAAGCGACGCATGTTCGACCTCGGCATGCAGTGGGGCCTGGCGGCGCTCGACAAGGGCGAGCGGTCCTTCAAGGCAGACCAGTTGCTGTTCCGCGCCCTGCGCGACCGGCTGGGCTTCACCAACCTGAGGAGCGCGGCCACCGGCGGCGCCGCGCTCGGCCCCGACACCTTCCGCTTCTTCCAGGCCATGGGCGTGCCGCTGCGGCAGATCTACGGCCAGACCGAGACGCTCGGCGCCTATACCGTCCACCGCCCGGGCGAGGTGAACCAGGACACGGTCGGCATCGCCTTCACGGACGAGATCGAGACGCGCATCGTCGATCCCGACCAGAACGGCCTCGGCGAGATCGTGACGCGCCATCCCAACATGTTCGCCGGCTATTTCGGCATGACGGAGACGGGCGACCTGCGGGAGGGCTGGCTGCACACCGGCGATGCCGGCTATGTCGACAAGGCCGGGCACCTCGTGGTCATCGACCGCATCAAGGACATCGCCACCACCAGCCGCGGCGACCGATTCAGCCCACAGTACATCGAGAACAAGCTGAAATTCAGCCCCTATGTCGCGGAAGCGGTGGTGCTGGGCGATGGCCGGCCGCACCTCGCGGCCATGATCTGCATCCGCTTCCCCATCGTGAGCAAATGGGCGGAGCGCAACCGGATCGCCTTCACCACCTATACCGACCTCTCCTCCAGGCCCGAGGTGACGGAGCTGCTGCGCAAGGAGGTCGAGAAGGTGAACGCCACCCTGCCGGAGCCGCAGCGCATCCGGGACTTCCTGCTGCTCTACAAGGAGCTGGACGCGGATGACGAGGAGCTGACCCGAACCCGCAAGGTCCGCCGCGGCGTCATCAACCAGAAATACGGCGACATCATCGCGGCCATGTATCGCGGCGACGGCGCGATCCCGGTGGACACCACCATCACCTTCCAGGACGGCACGAAGCAGCGCATCCGGACCACGCTGAAGGTGGTCTCCATGCGCGCGGCGCCCCTGGCGCAAGCCGCGGAGTAGGGCGCATGGACTGGTCGCTGCTGCTGCAGCTCACGCTCAACGGCCTGATCGTCGGCGCGCTCTACGGCGTGGTGGCGATGAGCTTCGTGCTCATCTACAAGGCCTCCCAGGTCGTGAACTTCGCGCAAGGGGAGTTCCTGCTGGTCGGCGCCTGGGTCTGCTGGTGGATGCTGACGGACTGGCAGCTTCCCTTCTGGGCCGGCTTCCTCTTCACCCTGGCCTTCATGACGGTCTTCGGCATCGTGCTGCAGGTGGTGGTGCTGCGGCCGCTGATCGGGGAGCCGGTGATCAGCGTCATCATGGCGACCATCGGCCTCGGCATCTTCTTCCAGGCGCTGATGAAGTGGATCTTCGGCGTCTTCGCCAAGCCCTTCCCGCCGATCTTCGCGGTGGACCAGGTCAGCGTGCTCGGCCTGCAGGTGCAGACGGTCTATCTGATGAGCCTCGGCATCTCCGTCCTCATCATGGCGGGCTTCGCCTGGTTCTTCACCGCCAGCAAGCATGGTCTGGCGATGCGCGCGACGGCCTTCGACCAGCAGGTGGCGCAATCGCTCGGCGTCTCCGTCCCCAAGGTCTTCGCCATGTCCTGGGCGATCTCGGCGATGGTCTCCTCCGTCGCGGGTGTGGTGGTGGGCGTTGTGAACGGCGTCTCCTCCGCGCTCTCCTTCTACGGCATCAAGGTCTTCCCGGCGGTCATCCTCGGCGGGCTGGACAGCGTGGTCGGCGCGGTTCTCGGCGGGCTGATCGTCGGCCTGCTGGAGAACTGGGCGCAGTACCTCGACGCGCAGTGGCTGAACTGGGGCAACATGTACAGTGTCGCGCCCTTCTACGCGCTCATCCTCATACTGCTGGTCAAGCCCTATGGCCTGTTCGGCACGAAGAACATCGAGCGCGTCTGATGGCCACGATGATCCCGGCCGGTGTCTACCGCACCAGCTACCACGAGGACATGACGATCCTCGAGACGCGCAACAGCCGTCTCGCCCTCTGGCTCGGCATCGCCCTGGTCTGCGCCGCGCCCTTCGCCTTCGGCCGCTACGAACTCGGCCTGCTGGTCAATATCGGCATCATGGGCATCGCGGCACTCGGGCTGAACATCCTGGTCGGCTTCACCGGCCAGATCAGCATCGGCCATGCCGCCTTCTTCGGCTTCGGCGCCTTCATGAGCGCCTGGCTGCACGAGACCTGGCATATCCCGGTCGCGTTCTGCATCCCGCTCGCGGGGCTTACCACAGCGCTGGTCGGCCTCGTCTTCGGGGCGCCGGCGGCGCGCCTCAAGGGCCTCTACCTCGCCATCGCCACGCTCGCCGCGCAGTTCATCCTGGAGGATTTCTTCGCCCGGGCGCAGTGGTTCACCGGCGGCGTCGCCGGCCGCATCACGGAGCCCTTCGAGGCCTTCGGCTGGCGCGCGGACCGGGAGGAGAGCTACCTCTACGTCGTCCTCGCCTGGGTCGTCATCATGTTCGTCGGCGCGTCGAACCTGATGCGCACGCGCGACGGGCGGGCGCTGGTGGCGGTGCGCGACCACTATCTCAGCGCGGAGGTCATGGGCATCAACCTCGCCTATTACCGCACGCTCTCCTTCGGCATCGCCAGCCTCTATGCCGGCATCGCCGGCGCCCTCTACGCCCACTACCTGCTCTTCGTGAGCGTCGAGGCCTTCAATATCCTGCTCTCCATCCAGTTCCTTGGCATGGTGATCATCGGCGGGCTCGGCAGCGTCTCCGGCAGCCTGATGGGCGCCGCCTTCATGGTGCTGCTGCCCGAGGTGGTGCAGGCCATGGCCGACGCGCTCTCCGGCGGTGCCATCGACCGCGCGCTGCGCCTCGGCAACTCCATCTCCTTCCTGCGGGAGATGGCGGTCGGCGCCGTCATCATCCTCTTCCTGATCTTCGAGCCGGACGGCCTCGCGCACCGCTGGCGGCTGATCAAGGCCTACTGGAAGCTCTATCCCTACTCGCACTAGCCACATCGGGAGGAAACGACATGCCCTTGCGGAGAACCATGCTCGGCCTTGCGGCCGCTGCCGCGCTGACCCTGCCGGCGGCGGCGCAGCCGATCCCGGTCGGACACCTCATGGACCTGTCGGGCGCGACCAGCGATGTCGGCACGCCCTTCGCGCAGGGCGTGAACGACGCCTGGGCCTGGGTCAACCGCACGCGCAATGGCGTCGCCGGCCGTCAGGTCAATGTCCTGGCCTTCGACTACGGCTACCAGGCGCCGCGCGCCGTCAGCCAGTACCAGGCCTGGAGCCGCGACCGCGTCGTCGCCATCGATGGCTGGGGCACGGCGGATACCGAGGCGCTGGTGCGCTTCGTCACCCGCGACAAGGTGCCCTATGTCTCCGGCTCCTACTCCGCCGCGCTGACGGATGCCGGCGGCAAGTCCGGCCGGCAGGGGGTCGAGGCATCGCCCTACAACTTCTTCTACGGCCCCTCCTATTCGGATGCGCTGCGCGCCATGCTGATCTGGGCCGCCGAGGACTGGAAGGCGAAGGGCGGGCAGGGCAAGCCGAAATACGTCCATATGGGCGGCAACCATCCCTATCCGAACTCGCCCAAGGCGGCCGGCGAGGCGCTGGCGGCTGAACTCGGCTTCGAGGTGCTGCCCGCCATCGTCTTCGCGCTGACGCCCGGCGACTATACCGCGCAGTGCCTGACGCTGAAGAACCAGGGCGCCAACTACGCCTATCTCGGCAATACCGCAGGCTCCAACATCTCCGTCCTGCGGGCCTGCCAGACCGCCGGCGCGAATGTCCAGTTCATGGGCAATGTCTGGGGCATGGACGAGAATGCGATGAAGGCCGCCGGCACGGCGGCGAATGGCGTGGTCTTCCCGGTGCGCACCGCCGCCGTCTGGGGCCAGCAGGCGCCGGGCATGGCGAATGTGCAGGCGATCAGCCGCATCTCCGACCAGGCCGGCAATGCCTATCGGCCTGTGCACTACCTCTCCGGCATCTGCAGCGCCATGCTGCTGGCCGAGGCGATGGAGACCGCCGCGGCCAATGGCGGCCAGGTGACCGGCGAGCGCATCCGCGACGGCTTCTACGCCCGCAAGGACTGGGTGCCGAGGGGCTTCGAGGGCGTCTGCGCGCCGTCCAACTTCACCCCGGCCGATCATCGCGGCCAGCTCAGCGTCTCGATCTATCGCGCGCGGGTGGGCAGCGACACCAGCCAGGGCAGCGTCGCCGAGCTGATGCAGGCCGGCACCATGAAGCTCGAGCCGGTGAAGACCGTCACGCTCGACCGCCGCGCGGACTGGCTGGGCTGGTGAGGCGATGACCGCGGCGGGCACGGCTGATGCATCCGATGACCAGAGGGCCGAAAGGCCCGAAGGTCTGAATCGGCTGCATGCGGGCGTCAGCCCGCCACTTCTCGAGGTGAACAACATCGAGGTCGTCTACAACGACGTCATCCTGGTGCTGCGCGGCCTGTCGCTCTCGGTGCCGCAGGGCAGGATCGTCGCCCTGCTCGGCGCCAACGGCGCGGGCAAGTCCACGACGCTGAAGGCGATCTCCGGCCTCCTCCGCACGGAGGAGGGCGAGGTCACCCGCGGCGAGATCCGCTTCAACGGCGAACGGATCGACGGGGCGGAGGCGCACATGATCGTGCGCAAGGGCATCTTCCAGGTGATGGAAGGTCGGCGGATCATCGCCGACATGACCTGCCTGGAGAATCTCCGGCTCGGCGCCTTCACCCGCTCCGACGGCGAGGTGAAGCGCGACATCGACATGGTCTATACCTACTTCCCGCGCCTGAAGGAGCGCACCGGCCTTGCCGGCTATCTCTCGGGCGGGGAGCAGCAGATGCTGGCGATCGGCCGTGCGCTGATGGCGCGGCCGAAGCTGATCCTGATGGACGAGCCCTCGATGGGCCTCTCCCCGCTGCTGGTGAAGGAGGTCTTCTCCATCATCCGCAAGCTGAACGAGGACCTCGGGATCACCATCCTCCTGGTGGAGCAGAATGCCCGCATGGCGCTCTCCGTCGCCTCCTACGGCTATGTCATGGAGCAGGGGAAGGTGGTGCTGGACGGCACCGCGGAGGCGCTCGCAACGAATGAGGATGTGAAGGAGTTCTACCTCGGCGGCCACGGCGCCGAGCGGAAGAGTTTTCGCAACCTCAAGAGCTACAAGCGGAGGAAGCGGTGGCTCTAGATCGGTTCTACGACGCGCTGGAGACGCGCAGCGCGGACGAGCGCGAGGCGGCGCTGGCGCGGGCCCTGCCGGGGCAGGTGGCGCATGCGAGGGCCCGCGCACCGCATTATGCGCGCGCGCTGGCCGATGTGGAGCCGGCGGCCATCGCCTCCCGTGCCGCGCTCGCCGCGCTGCCGGTGGCGCGCAAGTCGGCGCTGATCGCGCAGCAGTCGGAGGATCCGCCCTTCGGCGGCGTGGTCGCCACGGCGCTCGGCGCGCTGGCCCGCGTCTTCGTCTCGCCCGGCCCGATCGCGGAGCCCGAGGCGGCCGTGCCGGACTACTGGCGCTATGCCCGCGCCCTGCACGCCACCGGCCTGCGCGGCGGCGAGCTGCTGCACAACTGCTTCGCCTACCACTTCACCCCGGCCGGCAGCATGCTGGAAGGTGGCGCCCGCGCGCTCGGTTGCCCCGTCTTCCCCGCTGGCACGGGCAACACGGAGATGCAGGCGCGCGCGGCGGCGCAGCTCCGGCCGCGGTGCTACAGCGGCACGCCCGATTTCCTCAAGACGATCCTGGAGAAGGGGGACGAGCTCGGCCTCGATCTCTCCTCGCTGCAACTCGGCCATGTCACCGGTGGCGCCTATTTGCCGACGCTGCGGGCCTGGTATGCCGAGCGCGGCCTGACCGTGCTGCAGAGCTACGGCACCGCCGATCTCGGCCTCATCGCCTATGAGAGCGAGGCGCGCGAGGGGCTGATCCTCGACGAGGGCGTGGTGGTGGAGATCCTCCGCCCCGGCACCGGCGACCCGCTGCCGGATGGCGAGGTGGGGGAGGTGGTGGTGACCACCCTCAACCCGCATCATCCGCTGCTCCGCTTCGCCACCGGCGACCTCTCGGCCATCATGCCGGGCGCCTCGCCCTGCGGCCGCACCAATCGCCGCATCCGTGGCTGGATGGGCCGCGCCGACCAGGCGGCGAAGGTGCGCGGCATGTTCGTCCGGCCGGAGCAGGTGGCCGAGGTGCTGCGCGCCGTGCCCGCGGTGGCGAAGGCACGGCTGGTCGTCTCGCTGGAGGGCGAGCGCGACGTCATGCTGCTGCGGGCCGAGGCGACGGAGCGGGACGAGGCGCTGGTGGAGAAGCTCGGCCTCGCGCTGCAGAACGCCACCAAGCTGCGCGGCCTGGTGGAGCTGGTGCCGCCCGGAACCCTGCCGAACGACGGCAAGGTCATCGACGACACGCGACCGGTGCCGGGCTGATGCTGCCCAAGGGACGTAGCTACGAGGCGATCCGCGCCGCCTTCCGCTGGCGGGTGCCGGATCGCTACAACATGGCCGTCGATTGCTGCGATCGCTGGGCGGATGGCAGCGGCCGGCCGGCGCTGCTGCACCTGCATGCCGATGGGCGGCTGGACCGCATCAGCTTCGACGCGTTGAAGGCCGACAGCAACCGGCTGGCCAATGCGCTGCGGGCGCATGGGATCGGGCGCGGCGACCGCGTCGGCGTGCTGCTGCCGCAGGTGCCGGAGGCGGCACTTGCGCATCTCGCCATCTACAGGCTCGGCGCCATCGCGGTGCCGCTGTTCCAGCTCTTCCAGGAACAGGCGCTGGAGTTCCGCCTGTCCGATAGCGGCGCGGCGGCGCTGGTGACGGATGCGGTCGGGCTGGCGAAGCTCGCCGCCATCCGGGACCGGTTGCCCGATCTGCGCCTGGTGCTGAGCGCCGATGGTGCGGGGGAGGGCGCGCTCGACCTGCATGCCGAGATGGCGCGCGCCTCGGATGGTTTCACGCCGGTGGACACGGCGGCCGACGATCCGGCGATCATCGTCTATACTTCCGGCACGACCGGCGCGCCGAAGGGCGCGCTGCATGCGCATCGCGTGCTGCTCGGCCACCTGCCGGGCGTCGAGATGCCGCAGGACCTCTTCCCGCAGCGCGGCGACCTGTTCTGGACGCCGGCCGACTGGGCCTGGGTCGGCGGGCTGTTCGACGTGCTGCTACCCAGCCTGCACCACGGCGTGCCGGTGCTGGCGCACCGCATGGCGAAATTCGACCCCGAATTCGCCTTCCGCCTGATGGCGCGGCACAACGTAAGAAACGCCTTCCTGCCGCCGACCGCGCTGAAGATGATGCGCGGCCTGCCTCGCGCGGCGCAATACGGCGCGCATCCTCGCAGCATCGGCAGCGGCGGCGAGACGCTGGGGGCGGAGCTGCTGGACTGGGGCCGCAGCGCCTTCGGCGTCACGATCAACGAGTTCTACGGCCAGACCGAATGCAACCTGGTCGTCTCCTCCTGCGCCACGATCATGCCGGCGCGGCCGGGCTGGATGGGCCGTGCCGTGCCGGGCCATGCTGTCGCGGTGGTGGACGCCGAGGGCACGCCGCTGCCGCCCGGCGCCATCGGCACCATCGCCGTGCGCCGGCCGGACCCGGTGATGTTCCTGGGCTACTGGAACAACCCGACGGCGACGGCGGCGAAATTCGCCGGCGACTGGCTGCTCACCGGCGACCAGGGGGTGATGAGCGAGGATGGCTGGTTCCGCTTCGTCGGCCGCGACGACGACGTCATCACCTCGGCCGGCTACCGCATCGGCCCCGGCGAGATCGAGGATTGCCTGCTGCGCCATCCCGCCGTCGCCATGGTGGCCGTCATCGGCCTGCCCGACCCGCTGCGGACCGAGGCGGTGACCGCCATCGTCGTGCCCGCGCCCGGTGCGGTCGCCGGCCCGGCGCTGGCCGCCGAATTGCAGGACCACGTGAAAACCCGCCTCGCCGCGCACAGCTATCCGCGGCAGGTCATCTTCCAGGATGCGCTGCCGCTGACCGCCACCGGCAAGGTGATGCGGGGCGAGCTGCGCCGCCGCATGACGCAGGGAGGGCCATGATGCCCGGCAACGTCACCATCCCCAGCCTCGATTTCGGGCTCGGCGACGAGATCGACATGCTCCGCGACAGCGTGAAGGGCTTCGCCGATGCGCGAGTCGCGCCGATCGCCGCCGAGATCGACCGCACCGACGAATTCCCCCGGCATCTCTGGCCGGAGATGGGCGCTCTCGGCCTGCACGGCATCACGGTGGAGGAGGAGTGGGGCGGCGCCAATATGGGCTACCTCGCCCATTGCGTGGCGATGGAGGAGGTGAGCCGCGCCAGCGCCTCGGTCGGTCTCTCCTACGGCGCGCATTCCAACCTCTGCGTCAACCAGATCCGCCGCAACGGCACGGAGGAGCAGAAGCGCCGCTACCTGCCGAAGCTGATCAGCGGCGAGCATCTGGGCGCGCTGGCGATGAGCGAGCCGGGCGCGGGCTCCGATGTCGTCTCCATGAAGCTGCGGGCGGACAAGCGGGGCGACCGCTACGTCCTGAACGGCACCAAGCTCTGGATCACCAATGCGCATTACGCCGAGACGCTGGTGGTCTATGCCAAGACCGAGCCGGAAGCCGGCCCGCGCGGCATCACCGCCTTCCTGATCGAGAAGGGCTTTTCCGGGTTTCGCCCGGCGCAGAAGCTCGACAAGCTCGGCATGCGCGGCTCCCCGACCTCCGAGCTGGTCTTCGAGGATTGCGAGGTGCCGGCGGAGAACGTGCTCGGCCGCCTGAACGAGGGCGTGCGCGTGCTGATGTCCGGCCTCGACTACGAGCGCGCGGTGCTGGCGGCGGGACCGCTCGGCATCATGCAGGCGGCGCTCGATGTCGTCGTGCCCTACATCCATGAGCGGAAGCAGTTCGGCCAGTCGATCGGCGAGTTCCAGCTCATCCAGGGCAAGGTGGCCGACATGTACACGGCGCTGAATGCCTGCCGCGCCTATGTCTATGCCGTGGCGCGCGCCTGCGACCGCGGCCAGACCACGCGGAAGGACGCGGCCGGCGCCATCCTCTATGCCGCGGAGGCGGCGACGAAGATCGCGCTCGACGCCATCCAGATCCTCGGTGGCATGGGCTACATCAACGAGACGCCGACCGGCCGCCTGCTGCGCGACGCCAAGCTCTACGAGATCGGCGCCGGCACCAGCGAGATCCGCCGCATGCTGATCGGCCGCGAGCTGTTCCGCGAGACCGCATGAGCGCGCTCACGTCAGGCATCGACACGCGCGGCAGCGGGTTCCGCGCAAACGCGGCACATATGCGCACCCTGCTGGCGGAACTCGCCGAGCGCACGGCCGAGGCGGCGCAGGGCGGGCCCGAGGCCTCGCGCCAGCGCCACCTCTCCCGCGGCAAGCTCCTGCCGCGGGAGCGGGTGGAGCGGCTGCTCGACCCCGGCGCGCCCTTCCTCGAACTCTCGCCGCTCGCGGCACACGGCATGTATGGCGGCGAGGTGCCGGCGGGCGGCATCCTGACGGGCATCGGCCGCGTCGCGGGCCGCGAATGCGTCATCGTCGCCAATGATGCGACGGTGAAGGGCGGCACCTATTACCCCATCACGGTGAAGAAGCACCTGCGGGCGCAGGAGGTGGCGCAGCAGAACCGGCTGCCCTGCCTCTATCTCGTGGACAGCGGCGGCGCCAACCTGCCGAACCAGGACGAGATTTTTCCTGATCGCGACCATTTCGGCCGGATCTTCTACAACCAGGCCACCATGTCCTCGCTCGGCATCCCGCAGGTCGCCGTGGTGATGGGAAGCTGCACCGCCGGCGGCGCCTATGTGCCGGCCATGTGCGACGAGGCGATCATCGTCCGCAACCAGGGCACCATCTTCCTCGCGGGCCCGCCGCTGGTGAAGGCGGCGACCGGCGAGGTGGTCTCCGCCGAGGATCTCGGCGGCGCCGATGTCCACACCCGCCTCTCCGGCGTCGCCGACCATTTCGCGGCGGACGACATGCATGCGCTCGGCCTCGCCCGGCGCATCGTCGGGCATCTGGCGCCGACGCGGCCGCCGGGCGACGACCTCGCCCCGCCCGTGCCGCCGCGCTACGACCCGGCGGAGCTGCACGGCATCATCCCGCAGGACGTCCGCCAGCCCTATGATGTCAGGGAGGTGATCGCGCGCATCGTCGACGGCTCGGAGCTCGACGAGTTCAAGGCGCGCTACGGCACCACGCTGGTCTGCGGCTTCGCCCGCATCTGGGGCCGCCCGGTCGGCATCCTCGCCAACAACGGCATCCTCTTCTCCGAATCCGCGCTGAAGGGCGCGCATTTCGTCGAGCTCTGCAGCCAGCGCAACATCCCGCTGCTCTTCCTGCAGAACATCGCGGGGTTCATGGTGGGCCGGAAATACGAGACGGGCGGCATCGCCAAGGACGGCGCCAAGCTGGTCACCGCCGTCGCCACCACCAGCGTACCCAAGTTCACCGTCATCATCGGCGGCAGCTTCGGCGCCGGCAATTACGGCATGTGCGGCCGCGCCTATAGCCCGCGGCTGCTCTTCACCTGGCCGAACAGCCGCATCTCCGTCATGGGTGGGGAGCAGGCGGCGAGCGTTCTGGCCACCGTCCGCCGCGACAACCTGGAAGCCGCGGGCAAGGCCTGGCCGGCCGAGGCGGAGGAGGCGTTCAAGGCGCCGATCCGCGCGCAGTACGAGACGCAGGGCTCGCCCTACTACGCCACCGCCCGGCTCTGGGACGACGGCATCATCGACCCCGCCATGACGCGCGACGTCATCGGCCTCGGCCTCGCCGCCGCGGCCAATGCGCCCATTGCGCCCACCCGCTTCGGCGTCTTCCGGATGTGACGGCGATGTTCCGCACCCTCCTCATCGGCAATCGCGGCGAGATCGCCTGCCGCGTCATCCGCACCGCGCGGCGCATGGGTATCCGCACCGTCGCCGTCTTCTCCGAGGCCGATGCCCGGGCGCAGCACGTCGCCCTGGCCGACGAGGCCTACCCGATCGGCCCCGCCCGCGCCGCCGACAGCTATCTCCGCATCGACCGCATCCTCGCCGCCGCGCGGGCCAGCGGGGCGGAGGCGATCCATCCCGGCTACGGCTTCCTCTCGGAGAACGCCGATTTCGCCGAGGCCTGCGCCGCGGCCGGGATCGCTTTCCTCGGCCCGCCGCCCGCCGCCATCCGCGCCATGGGCAGCAAGGCCGAGAGCAAGCGGCTGATGGAGCAGGCCGGCGTCCCCGTCGTGCCCGGCTACCACGGCGAGCAGCAGGATGAGGCCTTCCTCGCCGACCAGGCCGCGCGCATCGGCTTCCCCGTGCTGATCAAGGCCAGCGCCGGCGGGGGCGGGAAGGGGATGCGGCCCGTCCTGGCCGCCGCCGACTTCGCCGCGCAGCTTGCCGGCGCGCGACGGGAGGCCAAGGCGGCCTTCGGCGACGACCGCGTGCTGCTCGAGCGCTACCTGCAGAAGCCCCGCCATGTCGAGGTGCAGGTCTTCGCCGATACGCAGGGCCACGCCATCCACCTGCACACGCGGGACTGCTCCGTGCAGCGCCGCCACCAGAAAGTGCTGGAGGAGGCGCCCGCCCCCGACCTCTCGCCCGCCCTGCGCGCCCGGCTGCACGCGGCCGCCATCGCCGCCGCCCGCGCCGTCGGCTATGTCTCGGCCGGCACGGTGGAGTTCATCGTGGAGGGCGAGGACGCCTTCTTCATGGAGATGAACACCCGCCTGCAGGTGGAGCACCCGGTGACGGAGATGGTCACCGGCCTCGACCTGGTGGAGTGGCAGATCCGCGTCGCCGCGGGCGAGCCCCTGCCGCTGCGCGAGGCGCCGGCGCCGGAGGGCCACAGCGTCGAGGTACGGCTCTATGCCGAGGACCCGGCGCAGGACTTCCGCCCCTCCACCGGCCCGCTCCGCCGCTTCGCGCTGCCGGCGCCGGCACCCGACCTGCGGATCGAGAGCGGCGTCGTGGAGAGCGATGCCATCACGCCCTTCTACGACCCGATGATCGCCAAGCTGGTCGCCTGGGGACCGGACCGGGGGGCGGCGCTGGCGCGGCTCGGCGCGGCGCTCGGGGAATGCCGGATCGCCGGCATCACCAGCAATCTCGGCTTCCTACAGCGCCTGGTGGCGCATCCCGCCATGCGCGCGGCGGAACTCGACACCGGCTTCGCCGGCCGCTTCGCGGCCGACCTCCAGCCGCCACCGCGCCCCGCGCCCGCCCTGGCGCTGGCCGCAGCGGCGCTGGAGGCGATCCTGCCCGCCACGGCCGCGCCGCCCGCCGATCCCTGGGACCGCCGCGACGGCTGGCGGCTGCAGGGCGCCGGGTCGCAACTCGTTCACCTCGCCGATGGCGAGGCGCTGCACCGGCTGCGCCTGTCCCATGCCGGCGCCGGCTGGCGCTTGGCGCTCGACGGCGCGGAGACGGCGCTGTCGGGACGCCGCCTCGACGGCGGCCTGCAGGTCACGCTCGGCGAGGCCGTCCACCGCATCCCGGTCCTGCGCGACGGCGATGCCATCCAGGTCCTGCTGCCGGAGGGTGGCTGGACGCTCCGCCTGCTCGATCCCCATGCGCCGCCGGGCGGGGAGGCCTCCGCCCAGGGCCGCCTCTCCGCGCCCATCCCCGGCCGCGTCGTGCAGGTGCTGGTCACCCAGGGGGAGGCTGTCTCGCGCGGCCAGGTGCTCGCGGTGCTCGAGGCCATGAAGACCGAGCTCCGCATCACCGCGCCGGCCGATGGCGTCGTCGCCCATATCGGCTGCGCCGCCGGCGACACGGTGGAGGAGGGAACGGAGATCGTCACCCTCACCGCCGCCGAGTAGGCGGCGGCGTCGGGCGGGCCGAGGACCGCCCTAGGCCATCGCCACCCGCGGCGGGCGCACGATCCAGTTCATCACGCTCGCCGCGATGCCGACCGCGACCATCACCGGCCAGAAGGCCTCGTAGCTGCCCGCCGTCTCCAGCAGCACCGCGCCCGCGGCGGCGCCGAGGAAGCCGCCGACCTGGTGGCTGAGGAAGCAGACGCCGTAGAGCGCGCCGAGATCGGCGACGCCGAAGCGGCGCGCGATGGCAGCGCTGGTCAGCGGGATGGTGCCGAGCCAGACGAAGCCCATCACGGCGGCGAAGACCAGCGTCCCCGCATAGGTCGGCGTGGTGAAGGCGTAGCAGGCGATCGCCACCGTCCGCAGGGCGTAGATGGCGCCCAGCGCGAGCTCGGGCTGCAGGTGGTTGCTCACCTTGCCGCAGAGCCAACTGCCGGGGATGTTGAACAACCCGATGGTCATCAGGGCCATGGCGCCGAGCCCCGTCGGCAGGCCGCAGAGCGCGATGTGGCTCGGCAGGTGCATGGTCAGGAAGGCGAGCTGGAAGCCGCAGGCGAAGAAGCCCGCGGTCAGCAGCGCGAAGTCGCGGTCGGCCAGCGCCTGCCGCGCCAGCGCCGGCAGGCCGGCGAGGCCGGTCGCCGCGCGGCCCGGCACCTGCTCCGGCGCGCCCCATTCGATGCCGCGGGAGATCGGCACGATGACCAGCAGCGTCAGCGCGAGGATGCCGAGGGTGGCGATGGCGCCCACGCCGCCGATCAGGCTCTGCGCCAGCGGCACCATCGCCGCCTGGCCCAGCGAGCCGCCGGCGGAGGCGAGGCCGATCATCTCGCCCCGCCGCGCCGGCGGCACCGCGCGGCCGACCGCGGCCAGCGCCGCGCCGGTCCCGCAGCAGGAGACGCCGATGCCGGTCAGCAGGCCGATGCCGATGAGGATGGCGGGGGCCGAGGTCCAGAGCGCCGGCAGCCCGACGCCGGCGGCCAGCAGCAGCGCGCCGCCGGCCATGACGCGCCCGGCGCCGTGCCGGTCGGCGATGGCGCCGCTGATCGGCTGGGACAGGCCCCAGACCAGGTTATGGATGGCGACCGCGGTGCCGAGCACGGCGGGCGAGATCCCCGCCTCCGCCGAGAGCGGCAGGAGGAAGAGGCCGAAGGTCTGCCGCATGCCCAGCGCGAGGCTGATCGAGGCGGCCGCTGCGGCGACGATGGTCCAGAGGGCAGGGCGCATGCTGCAATGAGACGGAAGCGCCGCGGCGGCAACAAGCGCGCGCTGCGCCGACCCTGCCATGCTCGCCGGCGATATCTCGGCCCGGCGCCGGTCTTCATCGGGTCTTAACCCGCAGCGCGCGAGGCTTGCGGATCACCTCGACGGGGAATCGGAGGCGCGCGGTGCAGCCCGAGACCTGGGCCTGGCTCCTGGCCCATCTGCAAGAGATCTACCAGGGCACGGTGGTGGGCGGCGTCGGCCTGACGCTCGCCTGGTCCAGCCGCATCATCCGCCTGGGCCGACCCGGCCTGGGCGGGCGGGAGGCGTGACGGCAAAGCATCCGCCGTGACGGGCTCCGGCGCAGGCATCGGGCCTGCGCCACTTGCCCGACCGGCGACCTGCAGGGCGCCGCGCGTTCCGGCAGGCCGATCCGGGCCGCCGCGCCCTGCGGCGCCGCGGTCAGCGGTCCGCCCCGGGCGCCCGGCCTTGCGGCGTCAGGCCGCCTGCGAACCCTGGCGGTGCAGGACGTGCTCGATATCGCCGCGGCTGAGGCCGATATCGGCCAGTTCGCGGTCGCTCAGCGAGTTGAGCTCGGCGCGGATGCGCGCGCGCGCGACCCAGCCGAAGACCGTGTCGCCGAGACGGGCCAGCATCCGGCGGCCGGCTTGCGCGAGCTGCGCCTGATGCGCCTCGGCGGCCTCGAGCCGCAGCGCCTGGGCGCGCTCCTGCTGGGCATTGGTGGCGGCGGGGAGGAGGTAGGAAGCCTCCGCCGCGGAAAGACGGGCGTCCATGGTTTGGGTATCCAGATTATGCTGCCGGGGTCGCCCGGCACGGTGGGCGGCGGGTCGCCGCCTTCGCAGGTGCAACATAGGTCCGGTGGTGCAGCGTTTGGCGCGCGAACCGGACAGCCAAGCCATGCAACAGAAGCAGGTCTTCCTGTGGAAGCGTGCGTTTTCGGGTAATCTTCGCCACTTTCCGGCGCCCCCCGATGCGGCAAGACTCGCCCCGGCCGCCCGCCCCTGATCGAAGGACCCCTCCCCATGAGCCCTGCCGAACGCCTCGCCGCGCTGCGCGCCGCCCTGGAGAAGGCCGGGGTGCAGGGCTTCCTCGTCCCGCGCGCCGACGAGCATCTCGGCGAATACGTCCCGCCCTCGGGCGAGCGGCTGGCCTGGCTGACCGGCTTCACCGGCAGCGCCGGCCTCGCCCTGGTGCTGCCGGACCGCGCCGCGCTCTTCACCGATGGCCGCTACACCACCCAGGCGCAGCAGCAGCTCGACCCCGCGCTCTGGGAGTTGCGGCACATCGTCGACCAGCCGGCGGTGGACTGGCTGAAGGAGCACGCGGCCGGGCGGCGCATCGGCTACGACCCCTGGCTGCACCCGGAGGCCGCGCTGAAGCGGCTGGAGCCGGCGGGGATCACGCTGGTGCCGCTGCCCACCAATCCGGTGGATGCCATCTGGGCCGACCGCCCGGCGCCGCCCGCGGCAGCCGCCGTGCCGCACCCGCTGCGCCATGCCGGCCTCGCGGCCGAGGAGAAGCGCAGCGCCGCCGCGGCGCTCCTGCGGGAGGCGAAGGAGGACGCGGCGGTGCTGGCAGACAGCCATTCCCTCGCCTGGCTGTTCAACATCCGCGGCGGCGACCTGGACCATACGCCGCTCGCCCTCGGCTTCGGGCTGCTGCGCGACGACGGCTCGGCGGAGCTTTTCATGGAGCCGGGCAAGGTGCCGCCGGAGACGCGGGCGCATCTCGGCAATGCCGTCACGGTCCGGCCGCGGGAGGCGCTGCCGGGCGCGCTCGAGGCCCTGGCGGGCCGGACGGTGCGGGTCGATCCGGAGGCGACGCCCGCCTGGTTCGCCGAGACGCTGCGCGCCGCCGGCGCCACCGTCGCGGCCGGCGACGACCCGGTGCGGCTGCCGCGCGCCTGCAAGAATCCGGTGGAGCAGCAGGGCGCGCGCGACGCCCACCGGCGCGACGCGGTGGCCCTCGCCCGCTTCCTCGCCTGGTTCGCCGCCGCGGCGCCGACGGGCCGGGAGACGGAGGTCAGCGCCGCCGACCGGCTGCTGGCCTTCCGGCGGGAGGTGCCGTTGTTCAAGGCCGAGAGCTTCCCGGCCATCAGCGGCGCCGGGGAGCATGGCGCCGTCATCCACTACCGCGCGACGGAGGCCAGCGACCGGCCGATCCGCCTCGACGAGTGCTACCTGATCGACAGCGGGGCGCAGTACCTGGACGGCACCACCGACGTGACGCGGACCCTCTGGACCGGCCCAGGCCCGGCGCCGGCCGCGCTGCGGGAGCGCTATACCCGCGTGCTGCAGGGCCACATCGCGCTCGCCACGCTGCGCTTCCCGAAGGGCGTCGCCGGCCCGCACCTCGATGCCTTCGCCCGTCGGGCGCTGTGGGAAGCGGGGCTCGACTACGACCACGGCACCGGCCATGGCGTCGGCAGCTACCTCTCGGTGCATGAGGGGCCGGTGGCCTTCAGCCGCGCCGCCCGGCCGGTGCCGCTGGCGCCGGGCATGATCCTCTCGGACGAGCCGGGCTACTACCTGCCGGGGCAGTACGGCATCCGGATCGAGAATCTTCTCCTGGTCCGGGAGGCCGGGCAGCGGCCCGACCAGGTCAAACCCTTCCTGGAATTCGAGACCCTGACCCTCGCGCCCTATGACCGGCGGCTGATCGAGGCGGCGCTGCTCTCCCCGGCCGAGCGGGCATGGGTGGATGCCTACCAGGCGCGGGTGCTGGCGGAGGTCGGGCCGCATTGCGACCCGGCGACCGCGTCCTGGCTGGCCGCGGCCTGCGCGCCGCTCACCTGAAGGCCCAGCGGATCGTCTGCGCCACGCCGAAGGTGCCGGCGCGGATCACCGGCCGGCCGAGCGGCGGCGGCAGCCCGTGCATGCGCCGCGCCCAGGCGGGCAGCAGGTCCAGCCCGGCCTCCTGGGTCAGGCGCTGCAGCGGCTCCAGCCAGGGGGCCTCGGCCTCGCGGCTCAGCAGGATGCGCGCCGTCTCCCGCGTGCGGTGGTCCACCCGCAGCTTCGGCCGCATGGCGGCGATGACCGCACGGGCCTCCGCCGCGCTGCGCGGCAGCGGGTCGGCGCCGAGCAGGCCGCCCACGACCGCCATCTCGGCGAAGTAGCGGTCGCGGTCGGCGGCGGACATGCGCGGCTCGGCATAGCGGATCCAGCCCTGCAGGAAGGTCGTCGCCTCCGTCACATGCACCCAGGCCAGCAATTCCGGGTCGCTGGCGGCATAGGGGGTGCCGTCCGGCAGGGTGCCGCGGACCTTGTCGTGGATGCCGCGCACCCGGGCGATGGCCGTCTCGGCCTCCTCCCGGCTGCCATAGGTGGTCAGCGCGATGAAGCGCGCCGTCCGCCGCAGCCGTCCCGCCAGGTCGTGGCGGAAGCGCGAATGGTCCCAGACGCCGGCCAGCACGGCCGGGTAGAGCATCTGCAGCATCAGCCCGGCGATGCCGCCCACCATCATGGAGGTGACGTCACCATGCACCCGCCAGGCGACGGAGCGCGGGCCGAAGAGCCCGTCGCCGCGGCGCATGACGGGCCTTTCGCCGCGGGTGCGGTCGTTGAAGAGGCCGACGATCTGGTCGGCGATCGCCTGCTTCAGCGGCCGGGCGACCAGGTCGCCCAGCGAGGCAGGGTCGGGAAGGGCGGGGTAGGCCATCAGCGCCCCCGGCCCGGGATTAGGTCGATTGTCCTCACCTCCCGGATGTGGCGTCGGCCCGCACGGGGTCAACGCCATGCCCGGAACGGGAGGCCGCGCAAACCCCTCGGGGTTTGCGCTCCGACAAGATCCTGAGCAGGCTTTCGACTCAAGGGTCCGGGCCGCAGGACCTGCGGCCCGGACCGCGAAAGGCTGCTCAGGCGGCGATGTTCAGCAGCTTCGCCGCGGTCCGGCCGAGCACGTCGAGCTTCTGCTCGTCGTTCAGCGAATCGCAGGCGAAGATGTGGTCCACCGGCGCCATGGCCCAGGGGTAGGGATAGTCGCTGCCCAGCACGATCTGCGAGGCGCCGACCTGCGCCTGCAGGTGGCGGATCGCCTCCGGCGAGAAGATCAGCGAGTCGAACCAGATCTGCCTGAGGTACTCGGTCGGCTTCTTCGCCAGCTTGACGTTGGGGTCGCAATTGGCCGGCCCGACCAGGCAGGCATGGTCGGAGCGGTCGGCATAGCTCGGCAGGAAGCCGCCGCCATGCGCGGCGATCACCTTGAGGCCGGAGAAGCGGTCGAAGGTGCCCTCGAAGATCATCTTCGACAGCGCGATGGTGGTGCCGAGCGGGTTGCCGATGGCATTCGCCAGCCAGCCATTGCCGCGCAGGCGCCGGTTCAGCTCCGCCACGCCCTGCGGGTGGATGAAGAGGACGGCGCCGAGCTCCTCCGCCTTCTGCCAGACCGGGTGGAAGCGCGGGTCGGAGAACTCCCAGTCCGCCACGCTGTCGCCGATGGCGGCGCCCTTCAGCCCCTGCCGCCGGATCGCGGTCTCGAGCTCCTGCACCGCGAGCTGCGGGTCCTGCAGCGTGAGGGAGCAGAAGCCGGCGAAGCGGTCAGAATGCTTCGCGCAGAGCTCGGCCATCTTCTCGTTGTTGACCTTGACGATCTGCGCCGCGTTGTCGCGGTCGCGCCGGTACCAGAAGGGATTCACGGAGAGCACCTCCATGTCCACCTTCTGCTGGTCCATGGCGGCGAAGCGCTGGTTGATGTCGACGAAGGCCTCCTCCGCGCCGCGGACATTGTTCACCAGCACGGAGCGGTCGTTGTCCAGCAGCGGCAGGGTCTCGGCGAAGGCGCAATGCGCGTGCACGTCGATGGTCTTGACCGGCTTGCCGTTCACCGCGACGGCGACCCGCCGCTGCGCCTGGGCATGCGCCGAGCGCAGCAGGCCGCAACCGCAGAACAGGGCGCCGGCGGCGCCGAGGAATTCCCTGCGCGAGGTCATGGACGATCTTCCCTCCTGGTGTGGGTTGGCGGAAGGCTGGAAGGAAGCGGCCGGGCTGCCAACCGCAATTCGTTGCTGCGCTGCGGCAGCCTCAGCGCACGAGCCGCCGCGCGCCATGGGCGGGCCGGTCCGTCGTCAGCAGCCCGGCGGCGATGGCGAAGAGCCCGAAGGCGAGGTGCGGCCCGCCGCCGCGGCGGGCGAAGCCGAGCAGCCAGGGCGAGGCGGCGAGCGCCGCGCCGCCCGCGACATCGAGCGCGAGGTGCTGGCGCATGCTCAGCACCGGCGCGAGGCCAAGCTCGTAATCGGTCAAGGCGGCATAGGCGATGGCGCCGGCCCCGGCGGCCCGCGCGGCGCGCGCCTCGGGCGAGCCGGGCGGCAGGCGCAGCGCCCGCGGCGCGGCGAGCAGCAGCGCGCCCCAGAGATAGTCGACGAGGCCATGCAGGCGGGTGGGGATGACGCGCATCGCCGGCCAACGCGGCGCCGGGCGCGGCGTTCGCCGCGGGGAGGCAGCGTCACCAGAGACCCGGCCAGCGGCGGGTCCGCTGCGCCTCCTGCGCCGCGGTCAGCGCCGTCCGCCCCTCCGCGACGCCAGCCTGCATCGGGATCGCGAGCGGCGGCTGCCGCCAGCAATCGACGCGCCCGAGCGAGCGGGTGCAGTAGGGGGGCGGCGCCGGCGGCGCTTCCTCCGGCGCGCAATAGCCGAGGCCCCGGTCCAGCCGCACCGCCGAGCAGTCCCGCCCGGTCGCGACCGAGACCACCGCGTCCACCGGCGTCCGGCCGATCACCATGACGCTGCCGATATTGGCCGCGGCCAGGCCGCCGGTCAGCGGCACCGCCGACTCGCAGCCCGCCGCGAGCAGGACCGGCAGCCCAACCAGCATGCGCAGGATCATGCCCGCATCCTCCGCCGGTCGGGCTTAACGCCCCGCGAAGGGGCTGCTATGCACCGCGCCTCGCGGAGGGATCACTGCGTGGCCGATATCTTCGACGAGGTGGAAGAGGACCTCCGCGCCGAGCGGATGCGGCGGCTGCTGTCCCGCTATGGCAGCCTCCTCATCGGCGCCGCGCTGCTCGTCCTGCTCGGCGTCGCCGGGCTGCAGGGCTGGCGCTGGTACGAGGCCCGTGGCGCGGCGCAGGCGGCCGGGGCCTATCTCGCCGCCGGCCGCGACGCCGCCCAGCCCAATGCCGATACCAAGGCCATCGCCCAGCGCTACGACGCCCTCGCCGCCGGGGCGCCGGAGGGCTACCGGACGCTCGCCCGGCTGCGCGCCGCGGCGCTGAAGGCCGAATGGGGCGACCGCGCCGGCGCGCTGGCCGACTGGGACGCGGTCGCGCGCGACGGCGGGACGGATGCCCTCTACCGCGGGCTGGCGACGCTGCTCTGGGCGCTGCACGCGCTCGACGGCGGCGATGCGGCCGCGATCGAATCCCGCCTCGCGCCGCTGGCCGAGGGGCCCTGGCGCGCCTCGGTCGAGGAGGTGCGGGCGCTCGCCGCCATGCAGCGCAACGACACCGCGACGGCGAAGCGGCTGCTGACCGGGCTGCGGGGCGACATCCAGGCGCCGCAGGGGGTGCGGGACCGGGCCGGGCGCCTGCTCGCGGAACTCGGCGGCTGATGCAAGGAGATCCGATGCGGGGCCTCACCCGAAGGGCCGTCCTGCTGGGCGGGGCCGGCCTGCTCGCCGGCTGCGAGTCCATCACCGATAGCTTCGACCGCATCTTCGGCGAGCGGAAGGTGCCCCTGAAGGGCGACCGCAAGCCGATCCTCGCGGCGGAGAAGCCGCTCGACGTCGATGCGGGCGACACGCGGCCGGTCACGCTGCCGCCACCCACCATGGCGGCGGAGTGGCCGCAGGCCGGCGGGACCATCGGCCATGCGCCGGGCCATCCGGCGCTGGGGCCGGGGCTGCGGCAGGTCTGGAGCACCTCCATCGGCACCGGCGCGGCCTATCGCCGCCGCCTGATCGCGCCGCCGATCCTGGCCGGCGGCACGGTCTTCGCGGTGGATGCCTATGGCGAAGTCACCGCCCTCGACGCGGCGACGGGCCGGGAGCGCTGGTCGCTCGACACCCGCCCGAAGGAGGAGCGGGACGGCGCGCTCGGCGCCGGCCTCGCCTGGGATGGCGGGACGCTCTATGCCGTGACCAGCCTGGCCGAGGCGATGTCCATCGACCCGGCCACCGGCAAGGTCGGCTGGCGCGTGGCGCTGCCGGCGCCGACCCGCGGCGCGCCGACCGTCGCGGGCGGGCGGCTCTTCGTCGTCACCACCGAGAACCACCTCATCGCGCTCTCGACCGACGACGGGCAGCGGCAATGGACCTATCGCGGCCAGTCCGTGACCACCATGGTGCTCGGGCTGCCGGCGCCGGCGGTCGATGGCGAGGTGGTCGTGGCCGGATTCGCCTCGGGCGAGCTGGTGGCGGTCCGCGCCCAGGACGGCCGGATGATCTGGAGCGAGACGCTGGCCTCGGCGCGCGGCGGCAGCCTGGCCGACATCGCCGCCATCGCCGCCATGCCGGTGATCGACCGCGGCCGGGTGATCGCGGCGGGCCTCGGCGGCATCACCATCGCGCTCGACCTCCGCTCCGGCCGGCGGCTCTGGGAGCGCGAGGTGGCGGTGGGCGAGACGCCCTGGGTCGCCGGCGACTGGGTCTTCCTGGTCACCACCGGCGGCGAGCTGGCCTGCCTCGGCCGCGAGGATGGCCGGGTGCGCTGGATCGGCTCGCTCGGGCGGTTCGAGAATCCGGAGAAGCGGCGCGACCCCATCACCTGGGGGCCGCCGGTGCTGGCCGGCGGGCGGCTGCTGGTCGCGGGCAGCCATGGCCGGATGGTCGAGGTCAACCCGGCCGAGGGCGAGAAGCTGGCCGAGATCCGCCTGCCCGGCGGGACGACGCTGGAGCCGGCGGTGGCAGAAGGGACGCTCTACCTGCTGACCGATGACGGCTCCGTCGTGGCCTTCCGCGGGTCGGCCGGGGCGGCCTGACCCTCCGCCGGCATCGGTGCCGGTTGCCGGGGGCGCGCCAACGCCGGTCCCCGGAGGCCGGCCGCCGGCGCGGCATGGCAGCAGGGCGGGCGCCGCGGGGCGCGGCCATTGGCCCTGCCGGCCGCTTTCGGCTATCGGGGGCCTATCATGCTCCCCACCATCGCCATCCTGGGCCGGCCGAATGTCGGCAAGTCGACGCTGTTCAACCGCCTGGTCGGACGGAAGATCGCCATCGTCGACGATACCCCGGGGGTCACCCGCGACCGGAAGGAGGCCGAGACCCGCATCGCCGGCCGCGCCGTGCGCCTGCTCGATACCGCGGGCCTCGAGGAGGCGGCGCCCGAGACCGTCCAGGGCCGCATGCGCGCGAGCTCCGAGGCGGCGGTGCGGGAGGCCGACCTCGTCCTCTTCGTGGTCGATGTCCGCGCCGGCCTCACCCCCTCGGACCGCGCCTTCGCGGAATGGCTGAGGCGGCAGACAATCCCGGTCATCCTGGTGGCGAACAAGACCGAGGGGCGGCTCGGCGGCTATGCCGCCATGGAGGCCTATGAGCTCGGCCTCGGCGATCCCGTCGCGGTCTCGGCCGAGCATGGCGACGGCATCGGCGAGCTGCACGACGCGGTGCGGGAGCACCTGCCGGAGGAGATTGAGGAGGAGCGGGAGGGGGCCGACCGGCCGCTGCGGCTGGCCATCATCGGCCGCCCCAATGCCGGGAAATCCACCCTGCTGAACGCCCTGTTGGGCGAAGAGCGGATGATCACCGGGCCGGAGCCCGGCCTGACCCGCGACGCGGTGGCGGTGGAATGGACCGACCCGACCGGCGGCAAGGTCCGGCTGGTGGACACCGCCGGCCTGCGCAAGAAGGCGCGGATCGAGCAGGCGCTGGAGAAGATGTCGACCGCCGCCTCGATCGCCGCGCTGAAGGAATGTGAGGTGGCGATCCTGGTCGTCGATGCCCTGCTGGGGATGGACGAGCAGGACCTGCGCCTGGCGCGGCTGGCGGAGCGGGAGGGCAGGGCGGTCGTCCTCGCCTTCAACAAGTGGGACGCCGTCGAGGACCGGGCCGCCGCGCGCCGGAGGCTGGAGGACGTGCTGACGGCGAGCCTCGCGCAGCTTCGCGGCCTGCCAGTGGTGCCGCTCTCGGCCCAGACCGGGCGGGGGGTGGAGCGGCTGATGCCGGCGGTGCGGGAGGCCTATGCCCTCTGGAACCGCCGCATCCCGACCGGCGAGCTGAACCGCTGGTTCGAGGCGGCGATCGCCCGCCACCCGCCGCCGCTGGCCGAGGGCCGCCGGATCAAGCTGCGCTACGCCACCATGCCGAAGGCGCGGCCGCCGACCATCGCGGTCTTCGGGACGCGGGCGGAGCAATTGCCGGAGGACTATCGCCGCTACCTCGTCAACGGCTTCCGCGAGGTCTTCGGCATGCCCGGCGTGCCGATCCGGCTGAACCTGCGCGGGACCAGCAACCCCTATGCCGAGGCGGAGGGGTAGAGCAGGCGGATCTCGGCGTCGCTGCCGAAGGCGCTGGCGAGGCGGGCATCGGCCGTGACCAGTGGCGCGCCCTCGCGCTGGGCGAGGGCGACGTAGAAGCAGTCGTAGACAGGGTGGTCGCGGCGGAGGGCGAGGTCGGTCGCCGCGGCAGCGAGTTCCGCCAGCGGCGTCAGGACGATGGGACCGTTCGAGAGTTCGCGGAGCGCGTCGCGCGCCTGGTCGCGGGTCATGCCGCCGCGCCGGACAGCCTTCCAGGCCGCGTTGCCTACCTCGGCCAGCAGCAGTTCCGGCGCGGCGAAAAGCAGGGGTCGGCTCAGCAGGGCTTCCGCCTCGGCACTGCCCGCCTCGTCGAGATAGAGCTTCAAAACGATGCTCGCATCGACGACGAGGGTCATCGGGAATCGCGATCCTCGCGGATCAGGTCCTCCGCCAGGGGTACTCCGGGCGGGCGGGATGGCGTCCTGGCACGGATGGCGGCGGCGCGGCGCACCCAGGCGTCGCGCTCCTCGCGCGCGGCGGCTTCGAGAATGCCGCGCAATTCCGCCTCCAGCGACCGCCCGGCCTTCACGGCACGGGCCCTCAGCCGCTCCACCACCTCGTCATCCAGGTTGCGCACCAGCACCTGCGCCATGGCCGGGACCCCGCCTGCTATCACGATGATAGCAAACCCGTTCCGGCCGGGGCAAGGCCGCTACTCTGCCGCCGCCGCGCGCGGCTGCAGGTCGGTGCTGAACTGCAGGCTCACCGGCGTCTCCGCCTCGAAGGGGCTCTTCAGGTCCAGCGCCTTCGCGGTCTCGCGCAGCGCCGGCAGCACCTCCTGCCCCATCAGCCGGATGCAGGTCAGGCTGTCCTGCTGCGACATGAAGCCGTCATTGGCCCAGAGCGACATGATGCCGGGCCGGGTCTGCTCCATCACCTCGCGCAGCTTGGCGATCACCGTCTCCGGCCGGCCGGCGATGATCATGTTGTTCCGGATCTGCTCGTCGAAGGTCGGGCGGCGGCGCGGGCTGCTGCCGCGGCCGGTCGAGAATTCCACGAAGCCGCGCCGGTTGTCGGGCGAGGAATAGCCCGAGGGCGTGGACCAGACGGGATGCGCGAGGCCGGTGAACTCGCCCTGCATCCAGGTGAATTGCCGGGCATTCTCGATCGCCTTCTCGTCCGTCTCGGCGACATGCACCTGCTTGAGGTAGCCGTGGTACTCGGGCCCGCCCTTGAAGCCGACCTCCTCCGCGACGCCGTCATAGAGCTTCCAGATGGCGTTGGTCTGCTCCACCGTCGTGTTGAGCGCGATATAGGGGTAGCGGTGGCGCGCCGCCCAGATCACCGTCTCCTTGCTGATGACGCCCGGGATCCAGATGCGCGGATGCGGCTTCTGCAGCGGCACGGCCCAGGGGTTCACCACGCGGTTGTGGTAGTGATTGCCCTCGAAGCGGAAGGGGCCGGGCTGCGTCCAGGTGCGGACGATGAGGTCGTGCGCCTCCTCGAAACGCTCGCGGTTGTAGGCGGGGTTCACGCCGGCGGCGAGCTGCTCCTGCCCGCCGCCGCGGACGAAGCCGGAGACGAGGCGCCCCTTCGAGATCATGTCGATCATCGCCAGCTCCTCGGCGAGGCGCACCGGGTTCTCCGCCAGCGGCAGCGGATTGCCGAGGATGACGATCTTCACCCGTTCGGTGATCGCGGCGAGGATGCTGGCGAAGATGTTGGCCTTGGCCTGCATGCAGAAGGGCGCGTTGTGGTGCTCGTTCAGCATGATGCCGTCGAAGCCCACCGCCTCGGCCAGCCGGTACTGCTCGATGAACTCGTTGTAGAGGCGCGAGCCGGCGACCGGGTCGAAATGCGTGTTGGGGAACATCAGCGCCGTGGCGCCGAATTTCAGGCCCTCATCAGCCGGATAGGCGGACATGGGCTGCTCGGTGAAGTACATGATGTGCATCGTGTTCCTCCCGCTCAGGCGACGCGTGCGAAGGTGGTGACGAGGCGGAGCAGCTCCGCCGGCTTCTCCATCTCGACGCAATGGCCGCAGTCGGGCAGGCGCTCGAGCTGCGCCTGCGGCATGGCCTTCGCCCAGGCCTCCGCCGCGCTCACCGGGACGACCCGGTCCTCCGCGCCCCAGAGGATGAGCGTCGGCGCGCGCACGCCGCCCAGCAGGTGCGGCAGCGTCAGGCTGTGCATGTAAGGCTTCCAGGCCAGGCGGAAGTTCATCTCCCGGCAGATGTCCCATTCCACCAACTGGTCGGTGCTGGGCTCGGCACCATAGACCGCCTCGAAGGCTGCCTGGTCGTGGAAGCCGGCGCGGGCATAGTCGATATGGCTGACCAGCGCTTGGTCCAGGATCTCGCCCTCGGCGGGCCTGATGCCCATGGGCCCGACCAGCATTACCTGCGCCGGATCCGCCGGCGCCATGCTCGCCATCTCCGCCGCCACCCAGCCGCCATAGCCGAGGCCGAGCAGCGCCGCCCGGGACAGGCCAAGCTCCGCCAGCAGCCAGCGATAGGCGATGGCGAGGTCGCGGACCGAGCGCATCCAGGCCGGCCGCTCGGACTGGCCATAGCCGGGATGCTCGGGCAGCAGCAGCTCGAAATGCCGCGCGAGGCCGGTATAGGCCGGCAATTGGTCGGGCGTGCCGGTGTCGCGGTGCAGGACGAGCAGCGGCGGGCCCTTGCCCGCGCGGCGCAGGCGTAGCTGCAGGCCGGCGATGGGCAGGAGGCTCTCCTGCCAGGCGATGGGATCCGACATGGGACGTTTTCCCCGTGGTTTTCCCGGACGCTCGCAGCCGGCCGATACAGGTGTCAATCCAGGGCGAATGCCGCCACGCCGATTTCCCCTGTTCGGGACCGGGCTTTGCCGTAGCATTCGGTTCGGAAGCCGCGTGAAGCGGCCGCAGGGAGGGAGGTCCCATGATCGAGATGACGAGGCGCGCCGCGCTCGGCGCCGCCGCAGGACTGCGCCCCGCCCTTGCGCAGGGCCAGACGCTCCGCATCGGCGTGCTGACCGACATGTCCGGACCCTATCGCGACATCAGCGGCCCGAATTGCGTCGCGACGGCCCGGCAGGCGGTGCAGGATTTCGGCGCCGCCGCCCGCGGCCTCACGGTCGAGATCATCCAGGCCGACCACCAGAACAAGGCGGATATCGGCATCAACATCGCCCGGCAGTGGTTCGACCAGGGCGTGGACGCGATCCTCGAGGTGAACAACAGCGCCATCGCGCTGGCCGTCACCAAGCTCGCGCAGGAGAAGAACAAGGTCCACCTGAACAGCGGCGGCGCTTCCTCCGACCTCACCGGGCCGGGCTGCGGACCGAACATGGTGCACTGGACCACCGATGCCTGGGCCAATGCGCAGAGCACCGGCGGCTCGCTCTCCCGCGCCGGGGCGAAGCGCTGGTACTGCATCACTGCCGACTATGCCTTCGGCCATTCCGTGCAGCGGGAGGTGACGCGGGTGGTGCAGGCGCAGGGCGGCCAGGTCGTCGGCAGCAGCGTCTACCCCTTCCCGCAGACCACCGATTTTTCTTCGTTCCTCGTCACTGCCGCGGCGCTGAAGCCGGATGTCATCGCGCTCTGCAATGCCGGGACGGACATGATCAACTGCGTCAAGCAGGGCCAGGAGTTCGGGCTTGCGGGGCGGGGGATCCGCGTCGCGGCGATGGTCGGCTTCTCCGTGGATGTCTGGTCCATGGGCCTCCGGACCGCGCAGGGGCTGACCATGACCGAGAGCTACTACTGGGACCTCAGCGACCGCACGCGCGCCTTCGCGGAGCGGCTGAAGGGCAAGCTCGCCAACAACCGCATGGTCACCAGCGTGCAGGGCCAGGCCTATTCCTGCACCCTGCACTACCTGAAGGCGGTCGAGGCGATCGGCCTCGCCCGCGCTAAGGCCTCGGGGCTTGAGGCCGTGCAGGCGATGAAGCGCCTGCCGACGGATGACGACGTGCACGGCCCGGGCCGGGTGCGGGAGGATGGCCGCAAGATCCACCCGACCTACCTGATGGAGGCGAAGGCGCCGGCCGAGAGCCGCGGCGAGTGGGACCTGCTGAAGCTGGTGGCGACCACGCCGGCGGAGCAGGCCTTCCGCCCGGTCGCGGAGGGCGGCTGCCCCTTCCTCAAGGCGTGAGGCGCGCCGATGACCGAAGGGCCGGAGGGGTCCCCAAGAAGCGGCGCTTCGTGGGGCGCCCCGGATGGCCCGGAGGTCTGAATCGGCTCGCCCGACATAGAAGGCGAGCCCCGGGGCCTCAGCCGAGCAGCCAGCCGCGCGCGCTGCCGAGGATGAGGCCCGCGACCGCCGCCACCGCCAACGTCCGCACCACGCCGAGCTTCATGCGGAACAGGCAGACCGCGGCCAGCACCGCCAGCAGCGCGGCGAGCGCATCGAGGCTCGCCGGCACCGGCAGGTCGAGCGTCGCCGGCCCGAGCGGCACCGGCCGCATCTCCGCGAACAGCACGCGCAGCCCGAACCAGACCGCGAGGTTGGCGATGACACCGACCACCGCGGCGGTCACGCCGGCCAGCGCGCCCTTCAGCCTCGGTGCGTCGTGCAGCCGCTCCACATAGGGGGCGCCGAGGAAGATCCAGGCGAAGCAGGGCGCGAAGGTCACCCAGAGCACCAGCAGCGACCCGAGCACGCCGCCGAGGAAACCGCCTTGGGCATGGCCGGCCAAATAGCCGACGAATTGCAGCACCAGGATCAGCGGCCCGGGCGTGGTCTCGGCGAGGCCGAGGCCCGCCAGCATCTGCCCGGCCGAGAGCCAGCGGTAATGCTCCACCGCCTCCTGCGCCACATAGGCCAGCACCGCATAGGCGCCGCCGAAGGTCACGACCGCCATCTTGGAGAAGAACCAGGCGAGGTCGCCCCAGACGGGCGTGCCCAGCAGCATCGCCACCGGCCAGAGCCAGAGCGCGAGCGCGACCAGCCCCGCCCGCCGCGCCGCGCCGGTCAGCCGCGTGACGTGATCGGGATCCGCCGCCAGCAGCGCGTCGAGCAGCGAGGGCGGCCCATCCTGCGCCGCGCCGTGCCCGCCGCCGGCGAAGGCGGCGGGCAGCGCATAGCCCAGCAGCGCCGCCGCCAGCACCACGACGGGGAAGGGGAGGTTCAGCAGGAAGAGCGCTGCGAAAGCGAGGATGGCGACCGCCCAGGGCACCCGTCCCTTCAGCGCCCGCCTCGCCACGCGCAGCAGCGCCTCCACCACCAGCACCAGCACGGCGCATTTCAGGCCGAAGAACAGCGAGGCGATCACCGGCACGGCGCCGAAGGCGGCATAGATGGCCGAGAGCGCCAGCATCACCAGCGCGCCCGGCAGCACGAACAGCACCCCGGCGGCGACGCCGCCCTTCACCCCGTGCAGCAGCCAGCCGAGATAGGTGGCGAGCTGCGTCGCCTCCGGCCCCGGCAGCAGCGTGCAGAAGTTCAGCGCATGCAGGAAGCGGGCATCCGAGACCCAGCGCCGCTCGTCCACCACCTCCCGGTGCATCAGCGCGATCTGGCCCGCCGGGCCGCCGAAGGAGAGGCAGCCTATGCGGAACCAGACGCGCAGCGCCTCGCCGAAGCTTGGGAAAGCGCCGGGCCCTGCCAGATTGCCGTCCATGCCCTACCCCTGCCGCTGCCGCCCGAGCATAGGCGAGGCGGCAAGGATTGCGGAGGGGCGACGCCCTTGCGGGTCGGGCTCTCCGGCCTTCGGACCGCGCTCAGGCGACGTTCGGGGAGGAGCCGGCCGCCGGGTCGTTGGCCGCCGAGGGCGTCGCCTTGCCGCCCTTCACCTGCTCGACCTGCGCGCCGCCATCCGGGCGCGGCGGCGCCAGCACCGGCTCCTGGCCCAGCGGCTCGCTGATCATCGGCTCGAACTTGCCCTTGCCGTCCAGCGACTGGCCCTCGGCCCAGCGGCCCATCGGGACCTGCTTGTCGGTGCGGTGGCCGAAATAGGCATAGGAGAACTTCCGCGCCTCCTGCTCCTGCGGGAAGCTGTTCGGGATCGGAAGCTGCTCGGTCTGGCCGCCCAGCTCCTCGATCACCGCCAGCCATTGCTGCTGGTGCATGGTGTCGCGGGCGATCAGGAAGCTCAGCATGTCCTTCATGCCGGGATCGTTGGTCATGCCGTAGAGCCGCACCGCCAGCGCCCGGCCGGTCGCCTCGGCGGCGACGTTGGCGTACATGTCGGCGGCGATGTTGCCGCTGGCATAGACATGGCTGGCATTGAAGGGCACGCCGTTGCAGTTCTCCGGCGTCGCGGCCAGGCCCGTGCTCAGGATATGCCGCAGGTTCATGCCGCCCAGCACCGCGCCGGCGACGCCGTCGTTCGCCACGTCCTCCTGCATCGAGAGCGGCGCGCCCTCGAGGTTCAGCGCGACGGCCGTCGCCAGCATCTCGACATGGCCGATCTCCTCCGTCGCGGTGTTGAGGATCATGTCGCGGTACTTCTTCGGCCCGCGGCTGCCCCAGGCCTGGAACATGTACTGCATCATGACGCGGATCTCGCCCTCGACACCGCCGATCGCCTGCTGCAGGGCGCGGGCGAAGATCGGGTTCGGCGTCTCGACGCGGACGGGGTACTGCAGCTTGCCGTCGCTGTAGAACATGGGGTCTCCCGGTTGCTGGTGGTCGGGAGCAGAAAGACCTGCCGCGGCGCCGGTTCAGGCGCGCCGCGGCAACGAGGGCGGCGTCTCCCGAAAGCGTGCGGAGACGCCGCCTTGGTTCACGTCAGGCCGACTTCTTCGAGCTGCCGCGCGGCTCGTTTGCCGCTTCCGGTTGCTGCATGGCCTGGATCGCCGCCCCGTTGATCTCCCGTTCGGCGAGCTGGGTGAGCAGCTCGTCGGTCTTCTTCTCCTCGGTCAGCGTCTGCCCGAGCAGGTCGCCCAGCTCCTTCTGCCCGGCCGACTTCGCCAGCGTCGCCAGCGTGCCGTAGGTGGCGATCTCGTAATGCTCGACCTTCTGGATCGCGGCGGTCAGCAGCATGTCGTAGACCGGGCCCTTCTCCTGGTCGCCGAGCTCGTGCTGGGCTTCCTCGATGATGCCGCGCATCGCCTCGCAGACCTTGCGGCCGGGCTTGCCGCCGAGTTGCTCCAGCGCCTGCTCCAGCCGCTCGATCTGCGTCTCGGTTTCCTCGGCGTGCGCCTGCAGCGCATCCTTCAGTGCCTGGCTCTGCGCCTTCTTCGCCAGCCGCGGCATGGCGCGCACGCCCTGCTTCTCCGCGCTGTGGGCGTCGCGGAGCATCTCGATCAGCAGCTTGTTCAGGTCTTCCATGTCCTGCGTCCCCGTGCGTCGCGGCCGGGAATGGCCGCGCTGCCGCGGGAACGGGGCGGGACGGGCGGCGGTTGCCGCCCGTTCCGGCTCGCGCCGGTCTAACTTATTCGGCGCTGGCAGCGTCGAGCCGCGCCACCGCCGCGGCCGGCAGGCGCAGCGCCGCCGCCTTCACCAGGTCGTCAATCTGCGCGTCGCTGGTGGCGCTGGCAATCGGCGCGGTGACGACCGGCTTGGCCAGCAGCCAGGCGAGCGAGACTTGCGCCGGCGTCGCCGCGACCTCCTTCGCCACCGCGTCGAGTGCATCGAGCACCGCATGGCCGCGCGGCGTCAGGTACTTCGCCATGCCGCCGCCGCGCTTGCTCTTCCCGAAATCCGCCTCCGACCGGTACTTGCCCGACAGGAAGCCGGAGGCGAGGGCGTAGTAGTTGATCACGCCCACCCCCTCGGCGGCGCAGAGCGGGCCGAGCTCGGCCTCGAAGACCGCACGGTCCATGAGGTTGTAGAGCGGCTGCAGCGTCTCGTAGCGCGGCAGGCCGAGCTTCGCGCTGGTCTCCAGCGCCTGCTTCAGCCGCGGCGCGCTGTAGTTGGAGGCGCCGATGGCCCGCACCTTGCCCGCCTTGATCAGCTCGGCGAAGGCCTGCAGCGTCTCCTCGAGTGGCGTCTCGGGATCGTCCTTGTGCGCCTGGTAGAGGTCGATGACGTCGGTCCTCAGCCGGCGCAGGCTGTCCTCCACGCTCTGCATGATCCAGCGACGGGAGAGGCCGACCGCATGCTTCGGGCCGTTCCCCTGCGCGTCGCGCGGGCCCATCTGCATGCCGACCTTGGTCAGGATCGTCATCCTGGAACGGGTGCCGCGGGCGGCCAGCCATTCGCCGATGATGGTCTCGCTCTCGCCGCCCTGGTGGCCCGGCGCCCAGGCGGAATAGACATCCGCCGTATCGATGCAGGTCAGCCCGACATCGAGCAGCCGGTCGAGGATGCGGAAGGACACCTCCTTGTCGAGGGTCCAGCCGAAGACGTTGCCGCCGAAGATGATGGGCGGCACGGCGATGCCGGAGCGGCCGAGCTGGCGCTGTTCCATGGGGATCCTCCTCCTCGAGGCCGGGCAGGATGCCGGCGGCGGGCTCAGCGGTCCAGCAGGCCGGCGGCGCGCAGCGCCTTGCGGATGATGTGGCCGGGATCGAAGCGGCGCCCGGCCCGCGGCGGTGCCTCGGGGTGCGGCGGGGGCGGCGCGTCGCGGCGGGGTTCCGGCCGGGGCGGGGCCTCGGTCGCGCCCGCCGTGGTGGCCGCCCTGGGCGCCTCCTGCCGCGGCGCCGCCTCGGCGGCGGCGGGCTGCGGCGCCGGCGCGGCCGCGGCCTCCGCTGGCGATGCGGCTGCCGGCGCCACGCGCGCGCCGCCGTCGCGGCCGACGCTGATGACCGGCCCGGTGGCCTGCCCCGCGCGCGCCGCCGCGCCGCCGAGGCCGAAGAACCCGGCGATGAGCGCGGTGGAGGGAATGCCGACATCCAGCATGTAGGGCATCGCCTCGCCCAGTGCGTCCGGGCCGCCGCGCGGCGCGATGGGGACGCCATGGCCCATGCCGGCGATGGCGTGGTGCTCCAGCAGCGGCGTGCCGTCCCGTCCCCGCCATACCCGGTGGTGATGCGCCGGGCCGAGGCTCTTCCCCGGCTGCGGCGCGCCCGCCAGGCCGTGCAGGTCGCGCCACTGCTTCAGGATCTCCTCGGCATTGTCCGGGCGGACCGTGCCGTCGGCCTCCCCCTGCCAGACCGAGACGCGCGGCCAGGGGCCGTGATGGGGCGAGGCGCGGCGGACCGCCTCGCCCCAGACATGGCCCGACCGGGGGCGGGCGGTCGCCATGGCCTCGAAGGCCTCGGGCATGGAATGCGCGGCGCCATAGGGCAGGCCGGCGATGATGGCGCCGGCGGCGAAGACCTCCGGGTAGGTCGCCAGCATCACGCTCGCCATTGCGCCGCCGGCCGAGAGGCCGGTGAGGAAGACGCGCCGTGGGTCGAGGCGATGGTGGGCCACGGCGTATGCGACCATCTGCCGGATCGACAGGGCCTCGCCATGCTCGCGGCGAGTGTCGCCCGGCTCGAACCAGTTGAAGCAGCGGTTGGCGTTGTTGCCCGGACGCTGCTCCGGCAGCAGCAGGGCGAAGCCCAGCCGCGCCGCGAGGGTGGACCAGCCGCTGCCGCGGTCATAGCCGCCGGCGGTCTGGGTGCAGCCATGCAGGGCGACGACCAGCGGCGCGCCGGCGGGCAGGCGGTCGGGGACGAACTCCAGCATGCGGAGCTGGCCGGGATTGCTGCCGACGCCCGTCACCTCGGTCAGCGCGCCATCCCCCGGCGGGCCGCCCAGGCCGACGCCTTGCGCCATGGCCTGGCCGCGGCGGACGAGCTCGGCGATGTCGATATGCGGCTGCTTCAAGGCAGTGGTCCTTCCGGGGGCCGCGAGGGCGGCAGCATGACCAGCGTGGGCGAGGGGGTGCGGGTTTCGCTGCAACGCAGCATTGCCTTCACCTGATTTCTGAAGCAACGCCCGCGCGCCGTGAACGTTGAGCGAACACGCAACCGCAGGAGAGCCAGATCCATGGCCAAGCAGCCGCAGCACCACGAGCCCTCGGAGAACCCCAAGCGCGACCCCGAGCCCGGCTCCAACACCATCAAGGACCCGGATGACTGGACCACGGGCGACGAGGCCATGACCGGCGCCCAGGCCAGCTACCTCAAGACGCTCAGCGAGGAGGCGGGCGAGGCGTTCGATCCGAACCTCAGCAAGGCCGATGCGAGCAAGCGCATCGACGAGCTGCAGGCGAAGACGGGACGCGGCCGCGACTGAGGCCAGCCGCGGCCAGGGCTGGGGTCAGCCCTGGCCGGCGGCAATCTCGGCCTGCTGCCGGGCGCTCTCGGCGAAGGCGCGCAAGCCCTTCTCGACGGTCGCGCGGTCCAGGTCGCGCAGGATGAAGACGAGGCGGGAGCGGCGGTCGTCGCCGTCGGGCCAGCGCTCCAGCTTCACCGGCGGGTGGAAGAGGTGCTGGACGCCATGGATGGCGACCGGCCGCGCCTCGCCCGCGAGGTTCAGGATGCCCTTGATGCGCAGCACGCTCTCGCCGCGCGTCATGGTCAGCACCTCGAGCCAGGTGGCGAGGCCGTCCCAGGGCAGCGGCTCGTCGAAGGTCAGGCAGAAGCTGTGGATGCGGGCGTCGTGGCGGTTGGCGTCGTGGTGGTGATGGTCGTGCCCGTGGTCATGGTCATGGGCGTGCCAGGCCTCCGCATCCAGCCAGCGCGTGACGTCCGGGTGCTTGCGCGTCGCGTCGTAGAGCCCGCAATCCAACAGCGCCTCCGGCTCGATCTCGCCATGCAGCGCGTTCAGCAGCGGCGCGCCCGGGTTCAGCGCCCGCAGCCGCGCCCAGAGCGCCGAGACCTGCTCGGGCGTCGCCAGGTCGGACTTGGTGATAACGAGCCGGTCCGCGACCGCGGCCTGCTTCACCGCCTCCCCCTGGCTGTCGAGCGTCGCCATGCCGGTCGCCGCGTCCACCAGCGTCACCACGCCGTCGAGGCGGTAGCGGTAGAGCACCAGCGGGTCGCTCATCAGCGTCTGCAGGATCGGCGCCGGGTCGGCCAGCCCCGTGGTCTCCACCACGACGCGGCGGATGGCATGGCCCTGCTCGATCCGCACCGCGAGATCGCGCAGCGCCTTCACCAGGTCGCCGCGCACGGTGCAGCAGAGGCAGCCGGCATTCAGCAGCACGGTGTCGCCGTCGAGACGCTCGACCAGCAGGTGGTCGAGGCCGATCTCGCCGAACTCGTTGATCAGCACGGCGGTGTCCCGCAGCGCCGGGTGCTTCAGCAGCCGGTTCAGCAGCGTCGTCTTGCCGGCGCCGAGGAAGCCGGTGAGGACGGTGACGGGAACCGGCTCGGGGCGAGGAGTAGGGGGAGGGGTCATCGGCCGTACAGCGCCTCCGGCGCGACCAGCGGCGCGGCGATCTCGGCGAGGCCGCCGTCGCGCGGCGCGAGATAGAAGCAGGACCGCCGCCCGGTGTGGCAGGCGACGCCGGTCTGGTCCACCAGCGCCAGCAGCGTGTCGCCGTCGCAGTCGAGCCTGAGGTCCACCAGCCGCTGCTGCTGGCCGGAGGTCTCGCCCTTCCGCCACAACCCGCCGCGGCTGCGGGAGAAGTAGCAGACCCGGCCGGTCGCCAGCGTCTCCTCGGCGGCCTCCCGGGTCATCCAGGCCATCATCAGGACCTCCCCGGTGTCGTGCTGCTGGGCGATGCAGGGGACGAGCCCCCGCGCATCGAAACGGATGGCGTCCAGCAGCCGGGCGCGGGCGGCGGGGTCGGCCACGGAAAGGGTCGCGGGCGGAGCGGTCATGCCCCAATATAGGGGCCGATGCCCGCAACCGAGAATCCCGCCCTGCCGACCACGGCAAACCTCGGGGCCAGCCTGGACCAGGCCGCCGCCCTCTGCGCCCGACGCGGCGCGCAACTGACGGCCCTGCGGCGGGAGGTGCTGCGGCTGGTGCTGGAGGCCGAGCACCCCGTTGGCGCCTATGCGCTGCTCGACCGGCTGAAGGCGAGCCGGGCCGGGGCGGCGCCGCCCACGGTCTACCGCGCGCTCGACTTCCTGGTGGAGCAGGGGCTGATCCACAAGGTGGAACGGCTGAACGCCTTCATCGGCTGCGCCGACGCCTTCGAGCACCCGGAGGATTGCGGCTGCGCCGAGCAGCACGACCATCCCCATCAGTTCCTGATCTGCGGCCGCTGCGGCGCGACGGCCGAGATCAGCGATCCCGGCGTGGCACTGGCCCTGGCGCGGGCGGCGCGGGCGGCGGGCTTCACGCCCGGGCGGGCGACGGTGGAGGTGGAGGGGACCTGCGCGCGCTGCGCGGCGGCGTGACGCGCGGGGCGCTCAGTCCGGCGGATCGAGGAGCGGGCCGAGGTCGCGGCTGCCGTGCAGGACCCGTTCGATGACGACCAGCCCCTCCGCACGCTCGGCGTAGAAGATCAGGGTGGCGCCGTGCGGCGCGACGCGGATCCCGTCGCCGAATTCGAGCCTCGGCCTGTGCATCCGTGGGCGGGCGGCCAGGCGGCGGCAATGCTCGCGGATGTCCCTGACGAAGCTGATGGCCCGCCTCGGATTGTCGATCGCGATCGTGTCGCCGATCTGCTCCAGATCGCGCAGTGCCTGCCGCGCGTAGTCCGGAGCGGCCGTCACTCCCCGGCGCGCTCCGCCATGGCGGCGTAGCGGGCCTCCAGCCGGCTGAAGACCTCGTCCTCGCTATGGACCTGTCCGCTCCGCCGGCTCTCCTCGATCGAGCGCCGGATCTCCTCGACCTTCTGCCGCCGCTCCGTCTCCCGGTCCTCCAGCAGCCGCAGCGCGGCCCGCACCACCTCGGAGGCGTTGTTGTAGCGCCCGCCCTGCACCAGCGTGTCGATCATGGTCTCAAAATGGTCGCCCAGGGCGAAGCTGCGGGGCATGCGGGAGTCTCCAGCGGGTGATAACAGTTATCATCCCACCCTCGCCTGCCGCAATCACAGCCGATGGCGTCACGAAACGCCATTTGCTCCCCCCGGGCGCTGCGGTGTCTCATCCGCCCGCCGGGCCGCAAGGCCCGCTGGGAGAGGACACAGGATGCCACGACACATGCTTCTCGCGGCCTTCGCCGCCGTGCTGCTCGCCGGGCCGGCCGCGGCCGAGGTGACCGAGCAGGAATTCCGCAGCGGCCGCACCGGCGACCTCGCAGCGCTCTGCGGCGCCCCGGTGCAGGACCCGATGCACACCGCCGCGGTCAATTGGTGCCAGGGCTTCATGGTCGGCGCCGGGCAGTACCACCGCTCGGTCGCCGCGGCGCATGGCGATGCCCATCGCGTCTTCTGCCTGCCCACGCCGGAGCCGACGCTGGAGCAGGCGCGCCTCGCCTTCGTCGCCTGGGCGGCGAAGAACCCGCAATACGCGCAGGACCGCGCGGTGGACGGCCTCACCCGCTTCGCCGCCGAGACCTGGCCCTGCCCGCGCGCCGAGTCGCCGCGCAGGCCACGCCGCTGAGAGGAGACGAGAGCATGCGCAAGACCCTTCTCCCCCTCGCGGTCGTCCTCCCGCTCGGCCTCGCCGGCTGCGCCGACCTGAACACCACCCAGCAGCGGACGCTGACCGGCGGCGCGGCCGGCGCGGCGGGCGGCGCACTGATCGGCGCCATTGCCGGCAATGCCGGGCTCGGCGCGCTGATCGGCGGCGGCCTCGGCGCCGGCGGCGGCTACCTCTTCGACCAGAGCAAGCAATCGCAGCAGCGGGCCTACCAGCAGGGCTACTACGAAGGCCGGGCGAGCCGGCGATGAGCGGCTGGCGCCTGGAGCCCGGCTGGGTCCCGGGCGCCATCGGCGACATCGCCGCCCTGCATGCGCGGGTCTATGCGGAGAGCCACGGCTTCGGTCCGGTCTTCGAGGCGAAGGTGGCGCGCGAGCTCGGCGAGTTCCTCGCGCGCCTCGACCCGGCGCGCGATCTGTTCCGCGGCGTGGTGGCAGCGGATGGGCGCCTGCTGGGCTCCATCGCGCTCGATGGCGGCGAGCCGGGCCTGTCCGCCGGCACCGCGCATCTCCGCTGGTTCATCCTGGACGCGGCGCTGCGCGGCAGCGGCCTCGGCCGGCGCCTGCTGGCCGAGGCACTGACGCATGCCCGCGCGGTGGGCTTCGCCCGGGTCTATCTCTGGACCCTCGCCGGCCTCCCGGCGGCCGAGCGGCTCTATGCCGAGGCCGGCTTCGCGCTGGAGGAGGAGGTCACCGGCACGCAATGGGGCCGGCCGGTGACGGAGCGGCGGCTGGGCCTGGCGCTGCCGGCCGGCGACGCGCCGCCATGACGGCGCCGCGCCGCTCCGGCCGCCCGGGGTCAGCCCGCCAGCCGCGCGAGCGCCTGCTCGAGATCGGCGATCAGGTCGGCCGGCTCCTCCAGCCCGATATGGATGCGGCACATCGGCCCGCCGAACTCGCCGGTGCCGGCGGTGCGGGTGATGTTGCCGGTCGTGGCGATGCAGAGCGACTCGAACCCGCCCCAGCTCGCGCCGATGCCGAAGAGCGCCAGGCTGTCGATGAAGCGGGTGACGTCCTCCAGCCTGTAGCGCGGCTGGAACACCACGCCGAAGAGGCTGCAGGCGCCGCTGAAGTCGCGCTGCCAGAGGGCGTGCTGCGGATGCTCCGGCAGCGCCGGGTGCATGACGCGCTGCACCTCCGGCCGCGCCGAGAGCCAGCGCGCGACCTCGATCCCGCTCCGCTCCTGCCGCTTCAGCCGCACCGCCATGGTGCGCACGCCGCGCAGCGCCAGCCAGCAGTCGTCCGGCGAGGCATATTGCCCGAGCTGCGAGGCGGCGGCGCGCAGCGTCTTCCAGTCGGCCTCGTTGTTGACGGTGACGCTGCCGAGCAGCACGTCGGAATGCCCGCCGACATACTTGGTGAGTGCCTGGATGGAGACGTCCACGCCCTTCTCGAAGGGCATGAAGTGGTGGATGCCCCAGGTATTGTCCGTCATGACCGTGCAGCCGCGGGCATGCGCGGCGCGGGCGATGGCGGGGATGTCCTGGATCTCGAAGCTGTGGCTGCCGGGGCTCTCGGTATAGACCACCTTCGTGTTCGGCCGGATCAGCGCGGCCATGCCGGCTTCGTCCACCACCGGGTCGTAATAGGTGGTCTCGACGCCCCAGCCCTTCAGCAGCCCCTCGCAGAAATTGCGGACGGGGCCGTAGACGCTGTCCGGCACCAGGCAGTGGTCGCCCGATTTCAGCCAGGCCTGCAGGGGCACGGTGCAGGCGGCGAGGCCGGTGCCGACGATCAGGCAGCGCGTGCCGCCCTCGATCTCGGCGATCACATCCTCCAGCGCGTAATGCGTCGGCCCGCCCTGCGTGCCGTAGGTCATGTACTGCTCGAAGCGGTGCTTCGCGCCCTCGCGCCGCGCCTCGCAATTGGGGAACAGCACGGTGGAGCCGCGATGCACCGCGGGGTTCACGAAGCCATGCACATGCGTGCCGGCGCGGCCGGCATGGCTCATCCGGGTGGAGAAGCCGAGGCTCCTGGTCTTCGGGGAGGCATCGCGCGCCTGCGCGTGGGCATGATCTTCAGGCATCAGCTCTGCACCTTCGGCGTCTCGGGGCGGGAGGCCCATTCTGTCCAGGATCCGTCATACACCGCCGGCTCCGGGAAGCCCGCCCGCACCAGGCCGAGGGCGAGGGCGCAGGCGGTGACGCCGGAGCCGCAGGAGGTCACGACCGGCCGCTCCGCCGTCACGCCTGCCGCAGTGAAGAGGGCATGCAACTCGGACGGGTTCTTCATCGTGAGGTCCGGATGCACCAACTCGCTGACCGGAACATTGGCGGCACCCGGCATATGGCCGGCGGGCAGCCCCTCCCGCGGCTCGGGCGTGGTGCCGTGGAAGCGGCCGCTGGAGCGGGCATCAAGGATCAGCGCCCCGCCGCCGCCCTGGCGGACGATGCGCTTCACGTCGCCGATGCCGCGCAGCTTCTCCGCCTGGAAATCCGACCAGAAGCTGGTCGGCTCGGGCGGCGGCGGCTCGCCGGTCTCGATTGGCCGTCCCTCGCGCTGCCATTTCGGCAGGCCGCCATCCAGCACCGCCGCGCGCTCATGCCCGAACAGGCGCATCATCCACCAGCCGCGGGCGGAGGAGCGCAGGCCGTGCTGGTCGTAGAAGACGATCCGCGCATCGTTCGAGATGCCGAGGTCGCCGGCGAGCCTGGCGAAGCGCGCCGGCGTCGGGACCATATGCGGCAGGTCGGTGTCGGGATCGGCGATGCGGTCGATGTCGAAGATGCGCGCGCCCGGGATATGCGCGGCGCGGAAGGCGTCATGCTTGTTGCCGGGCTCGCCGGGCAGGTAGGTGGAGCAGTCGAAGACCAGGAGGTCTGGGCTGCCCAGCGCCGCTTCCAGCCAGGCGGTGGTGACGAGATTGTCCATGGACGGCTACTCCCCTGCCAGCACGAGATAGACCCGACGGTTCTGCTTGCCCTTGTTCTCGAGCTTGGTGACCTCGAGCCGGCCGATCTCCGCCGTGCCGCGCACATGCGTGCCGCCGCAGGGCTGCAGGTCCACCGGCGCCGCCTCCGGCCCGATGCGCACCAGGCGGATGCGGCCAGCGCCGCGCGGCGGCTGGACGGAGAGGGTGCGGACGAGGCCGGGATTGGCGTCGAGCTCCGCCTCGGCGATCCAGCGCTCGCCGACCGCGTGGTCGGCCGCGACCAGCGCATTGAGCTGCTCGGTCAGCCAATCCTTCGCCGGCGGCGCGGCGAGGTCGAAGTCGAGCCGCGAACGGTCGGCGCCGATCTGCCCGCCCGTGACGCCCGCGCCGGGGATCAGGCTGCAGAGCAGGTGCAGCGCGGTGTGCATGCGCATGTGCCGGTGCCGCAGCGTCCAGTCGAGCGAGGCGCTGACGGCGGCGCCCACCGGCGGCAGCGCCGCGCCCTCGGCGGCCAGGTGCAGCACCGTGTCCTCCGGCCCCTTCACCGCCTTCAGGATCGGCGTCTCGCCGCCCTCCCAGCGCAGCAGCCCGGCATCGCCGGGCTGGCCGCCGGCCTGGGCGTAGAAGGGCGTGCGGTCCAGCAGCACGCCCTCCGGCCCGGCGGCGAGCACGGTCGCGGTCGCCTCCCGCAGATAGGCATCGTCCCGGTACAGAAGCTCCGTCGCCATCACGCCCATTCCTGCCGCAGCCGCGCCCGGTGGTGCCGCAGCCACCAGAGGCATACCATCGCCGTCGCGTTCATGATCCGGTTCGCGTCCAGCATGGCGAAGGCCTCCTCCGCCGGCACGATCAGGACGCGGGTATTCTCGTGCTCCTCGACCAGCCCGTGCTCGCCGGCCTTCTCCGGCTCCGGCAGGCGCACCCGCGCGGCGTAGTAGTGCATCATCTCGTCGCAGCCGCCCTGCATCAGCATGGTCCGGCAGATCGGCTCGAGGCGGTCGGTGGCGAGGCCCGTCTCCTCCCGCGTCTCGCGCCGCGCCACCTGCTCCGGCGTTTCGCCGGGCTCGCGCAGGCCGGCGGGGCACTCGACCATGACCGGCTCGATGCCGGCGGCGAGCGCGGGCAGGCGGAACTGCTCGATCAGCGCGACGGCATCGGCGACGGGGTCGTAGGGCAGCACCGCCACGCCGGCATGCCGCCGCCAGAGTTCCCAGGTCAGCACGCCGGAGGGCGAGCCGTCGAAGCGGGTATAGGTGAAGCGCACGCGCTGCAGCGGGAAGCGGCCGTCCCAGACGACCTCGTCCTCCAGCACCGTCACGCCGGGATGCGCCGGAATGGGCGGCGCCTTCGCTGGTCTGGCTTTCATGCGGCCCGGACCCTACCCTCGGCCCCGAACGCCGTCCATGGACCCGAAGCAATGCCTGACGCGCCCGCCGCCCCGCCCGGGACGGCGCCGATCCCCGATCGCGCCCAGGATCCGCAGGGGCGCGGGGCAGCCCGCCGGCGGGCGATCCTCATGATCCTGGGCGCGGCCGGCATCTTCTCGGTGGCCGGTGCCCTGGTGAAGGCGCTGAGCGGGCAGGTGCCGCTCGCCCAGGTCGTGCTCTGCCGCAACCTCTTCGCCATCCCGGCCCTGCTGCCGCTGCTCTGGCGGGCCGGCGGCCTCGCCGCGCTGCGCAGCGGCAATCCCGGCCTGCACGCGCTCCGCCTCGCCGGCGGGCTGATGGGCATGGTCGGCGCCTTCTACGGCTATGCCGTGCTGCCGCTGGCGACCGTCACCGCGCTCGGCTTCACCATGCCGCTCTTCCTGACGCTGCTCTCCATCCCGCTGCTCGGGGAGCGGGTCGGGCCGCGGCGCGGCGCGGCGGTGCTGGTCGGCTTCGCCGGCGTGCTGCTGATGACCCTGCCGGGCGGGGCGGGGGGCGGCAACCTCCTCGGCCTCGGCGCCGTGCTGATGGGGGCGGTCGGCTGGGCGCTCGCCATGATCTCCATCCGCCGCATGGGCGATGCGGGCGAGAGCAACGTGACCATCGTGCTCTGGTTCGCCTTCGGCGCCATGGTCGTCTCGGGCCTGGCGAGCCTGCCCGTCTGGGTCTGGCCGACATCAGGGCAATGGGCGCTGCTGGCCGGCATCGGCCTGGTCTCGGCCGTCGCGCAACTGATGATGACGGAGGGCTACCGCCGCGGCGAGGCGACGCTGCTCGCCCCCTTCGAGTATTCCGCCATCCTCTGGACCACGGCGCTCGGCGCCCTGGTCTGGGCGGAACTGCCGGATGGCTGGGACTTCGCCGGCATGGCGGTGCTGGTCGCGAGCGGCCTCTATATCTGGCACCGGGAGGTCACGCTCGGCCTCCGGCGCTGAGGGTCACCCGACCTGCTGCGCCCCGAGCAGCGCGGCGACCTGGTCCGTCAGTTGCGCCGCGGTCACCGGCTTGCGCAGCAGCGTGAAGCCGCCATCCACCTCCTGCCCCACCGCGAGGCTCGCCGCGTCGCCGGCATAGCCGGTGAGCAGGATGGCCGGCAGGCCGGGCCGCAGCCGGCGCGCCTCGCGGATCAGGGTGACGCCGTCCATCCCCTCCATGGCGAGGTCGGAGACGAGCAGGTCGCAGCGCTGCCCCGCCCGCAGCCGGTCCAGTGCCGCGGCGCCGTCCGCGAGCGCGGTGACGCGGTACCCCGCCTCCGCCAGATGCTCCGAGAGCACCGCCCGCACCGCCGGCTCGTCATCCACCAGCAGCACGGCGGCGCTCGACGGCGCCGGCGCGGCCCGCGGGACCGGTCCCGGCGCCGATGCCTCGGCCTCCGCCGCCCGCGGCAGCCAGAGCGCGATGCAGGTGCCCTGGCCCGGCGCGCTCTGGATCCGCATCCGCCCGCCCGAGCCCTCGGCGAAGCCGCGCGCCATGGCGAGGCCGAGGCCGGTGCCCTTGCCGGCCGGCTTGGTGGTGAAGAAGGGCTCGCCGGCGCGGGCGAGCGTCGCGGCATCCATGCCGCTGCCGGTATCCTTCACCGCGACCCGCACGTAGTCGCCGGGCGCGAGCCCGCCCGGATCCTCCGGACCGACCGTCACCGGCTCGGCCGAGAGGGTCAGCCGCCCGCCCTGCTCCATGGCATCGCGGGCATTGGTGGCGAGGTTGACCAGCACCGTCTCGAGCTGGCCGCGATCGGCGAGGACGGGCGGCACGCCCGCCGGCGCCCGGATCTCCACGCGGATGCGGGCGCCGAGGGTCGCCGCCAGCACCTCGCGCAGGCCGGCGAGCAGGGCGGCGACATCCAGCCGGTCCGCCCGCAGTTCCTCCCGCCGGGAGAAGGCGAGCAGGCGGCGGGTGATCGACTGGCCGCGCTTGGCCGCCTCCTCCACCATCCCGGTCAGGCGGGCGACCGCCTCCGGGTCGCCGGCGCGCTTGCCGATCAGCGCGACGCCGCCGAGCACGGCCTGCAGCACGTTGTTGAAGTCATGCGCGATGCCGCCGGCGAGCTGGCCGACCGCCTGCAGCTTCTGCGCCTGCAGCAGCGCCGCCTCGGTGCTCCGGCGCTCCTGGATCTCCGCCTCCAGCCGCGCATTGGCGTGCTGCAGCGCGGCGGTGCGCTCGGCGACCCGCGCCTCCAGCACCAGCGCGTGCTGGCGCAACTCCTCCTCCCGCTGCTGCAGGGCGGCGGCCATGCCGTTGAAGGCGCCGGCGAGCTGGCCGAATTCGGAATGCGCATCGGCGCCGGAGGCCCGCGCCGCGAGGTCGCCGCCGCGCCAGCGCTGCGCCGCCTGCAGCAGCCCCTCGGTCGGGCGGGTGATGAAGCGCCGCCCCACCAGCAGGGTCAGGCCGAGCGCGAGCAGGGCGCCGGCGAGGAGGATCAGCGTGCCGCGGGTCAGGGCCCGCTCGATGTCGCGGAGCAGCTCATGCTCCTCGAAGCCGACCGCGGTGGCGATGTGGTGGTTCTCCGGCGTCGGCGGGGTATAGCCGACGAGACGCGTCGTGCCGTCGATGCTGCGCAACTGCAACGTGCCGGGCCGGGTGGCCGAGAGCATCGGTGCGGCCGCGGACGGCAGCGGCTGGCCGACGAATTCGGCATTGCGGATGTCGCGTGCCAGGACGACGCCCTCGGCATCCGCCAGGGTGAGGATGCCGCCGGCGAGGAAGGGCGAGCCGGCGCGCTTCATGCGCTGCAGCGCCTGCTCGAGCCAGGCGAGGTCGAGGGCGGCGACCAGGGTCGCGCCGGCGGCGGGCCCGGCGACCTCGACCGGCAGGTAGAAGGGCAGGACGGCATCCTGGAAGCCAGGGATCCGGGTGTAGCGGCCGGCGGTGAAGCGGTCCGCTGCCCGCGCCGCGGTGATCCAGCCCCCCTCGTCGCCCTGCAGCGCCGGTCCGGGATCGGAACTGCAGGCGATCTTTCCGCCATGATCGACCAGGGCGATGAAGGCATAGCCCTGCGCATGCCGCCGCAGGCGCGCGAGGTGCCGGTCGCAGCCAGGCGCGATCTGCCGCACCTCCGGGCTCTCGGTGGCGGCGCCGAGCAGGATGCGCGCGCCCTGGGCGATGCCCTCGAGGTTGCCGGCCAGCAATTGCGCCTGCTGCACGGCAATGGCGCCGACCTGCGCCTTGCGTTCCGACCACTGGCTCCAGCCCACCGCCGCCTGCATCGCCAGGATCGGCAGCAGGGAGGTTCCGATGATGAGGATGAGGCGGGTGGACAGGCGCATATGGCCCGGGGTCAGCCGCCAGCCGCGCCAGGCGCGGCGGGAAGGCGGCGGCGCGGCGGCGCCCGGGCCCTGCGGCATGGCGCAGCAATCCTCCAGGTTGAAACGGGGTGATACGGTACTCTTCCGCACCTATAGTGAGCTTCGCGGCAGCGAGACAGGAGGCCGGTGCCATCCGACAGCCCTGTCACCGAATCGTATGCAGATCATGGATCCGGCACCACGCTTGCCAGCCTGTCGGGCGATGTTATGTAATAACATCATGCCCTGGACCCCTACCGATCCGCTGGCCCTCTCCGCCGGTGCCGGCGCCCGGCTGATCCTCGCGGGCGCGGTCGCGGCCATGCTCTGGGCCGCCGTCGCCTGGGCCATGGCGGCATGACCCCGGCCGAGATCCGCGTCACCGGCCTGACGCTGGCGCATGCCCGCCGGCCGGCGGTGCACCATGTCTCCGGCCGCTTCGCCCCGGGCAGCCTGACCGCCGTGGTCGGCCCGAACGGCGCCGGCAAGTCCACCCTGCTGCGGGCGCTGGCCGGGCTGCACCGGCCGGATGGCGGCCGGATCGAGGGCGCGGCCGGCCAGGTCGCGCTGCTGCCGCAGGCCGCGGCGCTCGACCGCGCCTTCCCGATCGCCTGTCTCGACGTGGTCCTCTTCGGCCTCTGGGCCGAGACCGGGCCCTTCCGCGCCATTTCCCGGGCGGGGCGGGAGCGGGCGCGGGCGGCGCTGGCCGCCGTCGGCCTCTCGGGCTTCGAGTCGCGGCCGGTCGGCAGCCTCTCCGCCGGGCAGTTCCAGCGGCTGCTCTTTGCCCGGCTGCTGCTGCAGGACGCGCCGGTGATCCTGCTGGACGAGCCCTTCAACGCGCTGGATGCGAAGACCGCGGCCGAGCTGCTGGCCCTCGTGCATCGCTGGCATGGCGAGGGCCGGACCGTGATCGCCGTGCTGCACGACCTGGAGCTGGTGCGGCGCGAGTTCCCCGAGACGCTGCTGCTGGCCCGCGACTGCCTGGGCTGGGGCCCGACCGCGGAGGTCCTGACCGCGGCCAACCGGCTGCGGGCGCGGATGATGGCGGAGGCCTGGGCCGAGGAGGCCGAGGCCTGCGGGCGGCGGGACGCGGCCTGATCCTCGACTTCCTTCTCGGCCCGTTCCTCGACTACGGCTTCCTGCGGCGGGCGCTGGTCGGCTGCCTCGCGCTCTCGGTCGCGGCGCCGCCGCTCGGCCTCTTCCTGATGCTGCGGCGGATGAGCCTGACGGCCGATGTGCTGGCGCATGGCATCCTGCCCGGCGTCGCCACCGGCTTCCTGCTGGCCGGGCTGTCGCTGCCGGCGATGGCGCTGGGCGGGCTGGTCGCGGGCCTCGCGGTCGCGGTCGGGGCGGGGGCGCTGTCGCGCGCGACCGGCGGGCGGGAGGATGCCTCGCTCGCCGCGCTCTATCTGGTGGCGCTGGCGGCGGGCGTGGCGCTGGTCTCCTGGCGCGGCGGGGCGGTGGAACTGACGACCCTGCTCTTCGGCAGCGTGCTCGGGGTGGACGACCCGGCGCTGCTGCTGATGGCCGGGACCGCGACCGTCACGCTGTTTGCCCTGGCGCTGGCCTGGCGGCCGCTGGTGCTGGAATGCTTCGACCCGGGCTTCGCCCAGGCGGTCGGCGCGCGCGGCGCTTGGTGGCACATGGGGTTCCTCGCGCTCGTCGTGCTGAACCTGATCGCCGCCTTCCAGGCGCTGGGCACGCTGATGGCCGTCGGGCTGATGATGCTGCCGGCGATCGCGGCGCGGCACTGGGCGCGGCAGGTGGGCGGCATGGCCTATGCCGCGGTCGCCATCGCCGCTTCCAGCGCCTATGGCGGGCTGCTGCTCTCCTTCCATGCCGATGTCCCGAGCGGGCCGGCGGTCGTGCTGGCGGCGGGCCTGGCCTGGGCGGTGTCGGTGCTGGCGGGGCCGGTGGACGGGCTGCTGGTGCGCTGGTGGCGGCGGCCGCACCTGGCGGGGTAGAGCGGATCGTGGGAGGGCGTGAACGCCCGGACGCGTGACTCTGTCATACGAACAAGGAGCTACGGCGAAGGATTGCGTTCCGGCACCAAGGCGCCGCGGCGTAGCCTTCGGGGCGGAGGGACCCGCCCATGACCGAGACCTTGCCCGACTTCGCCCCCATCCTGCGCGCCCCCGGGGAGGGGCTGCGCAACCTCGCCTTCGGCGAGCGGCTGATTCGCATCCGCGCGGCCGAGACCGCGGGACGCTTCGCGCTGTGGGAGGAGCCGGTGCCGCCCGGCTGGGGCCCGCCGCTGCATGTCCATACGCGGGAGGACGAGTTCTTCCAGGTGCTGGCCGGCACCCTCCGCTTCCGCTGCGGCGACCGGGTATGGGAGGGCGGGGCGGGCAGCACCGCGCTCCTGCCGCGCGGCGTGCCGCATGCCTTCCGCAACATCGGCGCGGAGGCGGCGCAGATCCTGGTCGGCGTCACGCCGGGCGGCTTCGAGGAGTTCTTCGTGGAGGTCGCGGCCGCGGGGGTGAGCGACCCGGCGGCGGCCGCGGCGATCGGGGCGAAGTACGGCCTCGACTTCCTCGGCCCGCCGCTGGAGGGGTGAGCCACCCCTCCGCGCCGGCGCGGAGGAGGCTCCGCGCCGGGAGGCGTGGCTACTTCGCCCGCTCGATGTTCCACATCACGGGGAAACCGAAGTCGATCACGCCCTTCAGCTCGGCACGCCAGACCGCCGGGCTGCGGAACTGGCCGGTGAGCGGGAAGGTGACGTTCTCGATCGCCAGCCTCTGCAGCTCCGCCGCGAGCGCCTTGCGCTTCGCGGGATCGCCCTCGGCGGCATAGGCATCGAGCACCGGCTTCATCGCCTCCACGCAATAGCCCCAGGGCTGGTTGTTGGAGCAGTTGTAGCCGATGCCGACATTGGACAGCGGATCCGCCATGTCGAAGCCGGTATAGACCACCGGCACCAGGTTCCAGCCGCCGCGGTCGATCGGCTCCCGCCCCACCCAGCGGCCGGCGATCGACGACCAGTCGGCGGCCTGCACATCGAGGTTGAAGCCGGCGCGCTTCAGGCGGTCGATCACCACCAGCGCCATCGGGTTGATCAGCGCGCTGTCGGCGGGCTGCAGGATGGCGATGCGCTCGTTGTTGTAGCCGGCCTCCTTCAGCAGGGCGCGGGCGCGGTCGAGGCTGGCGTCGCGCAGGATGCCGGCGCCGGCATCGTTGCTGTAGGTCGTGCCGCACATGTAGAGGCTGGTGCAGTCGGGGGAGGCCATCCCTTCGCCGAGGCCATGCGCCGCCACGATCTCCGCCCGGTCGAGCGCCGCCTGCACCGCCTTCCGCATCGGCAGCCGGTCGAAGGGCGGCAGGTAATGGTTGATGGACAGGCCGCCGGTGATCTGCGCGATGCCGCCGGCCTGGGACAGCACCAGGTTCCTGTCCCGCTTCAGGCGTGGGATGTAGTCGAAGGGCGCGTATTCCAGGTAGTCCACCTCGCCCTGGGTGATCGCCGCGGCGCGCAGCGAGACGTCGGTCATGGTCAGGAACTCGACTCGCTCGGCGAGCGGCCGCTTGCCGCCGGCGAGGCCGTCCGCCGCTTCCTCCCGCGGGCGATAGGCGGGGTTGCGGCGGAAATAGGTGCGCTCGCCGGGGACCCAGGCGTCCTTGTCGAAGAGGAAGGGGCCGCTGCCCATGATCTCCTTCACCGGCTGGGTCGGCGGCGTCGCATTGGCGATGCGCGCGGGCATGACGAAGGGGACATGGACGCTCGGCTTGCCCAGCGCCTCCACCACATGGCCGAAGGGCTTCGCCAGGTCGATGACGAAGGTGGCGGGGTCGACGACCCGGATCTCCTTCGTCGCCGCCATGAGCTGCCGGCCGATGGCGTCCCGCTGACCCCAGCGCCTGATTGAGGCGACCGCGTCCTCCGCCGTGACGGCCGTGCCGTCATGGAATTCGAGGCCCGGGCGCAGCTTGAATGTCCAGCTCATCCGGTCGGCGCTGGGCTGCCAGGACTCCAGCATCTGCGGCCGGTACTCGCCCTTGCTGTCCATGGCGACGAGCGTGTCGAAGACCATGTAGGCGAAATTGCGCGTGACGAAGCTCGGGCTGCTGATCGGGTCGAGGTTCTGCAGCCCGACATTGACCACCAGCCGGATCGGCCGGTCGCGCGGCTGCGCCCCGGCATTCGTCGCCAGGACCGCCAGTGCGGAGGCGGCCAGCAGGCCGCGCAGCGAGCGTCGCATCATCATCCCCGGTCTCCCTCAGCGCGACTCGTGATTGGCGGCCCAGGCCTCGGCGATCTGGCTGCAGGTGGCGAACCAGACGCCGGGGAAGTCGCGCATCCAGGCGATCATCTCCCGCAGCAGGGCGATGCGGCTCGGGCGGCCGCTGACCTGCGGGTGCATGACCAGGTTGTAGAGCCCGCCCCAGCGATGGATCTCGGCGAACTCGGCCTGGAAGATCTCCTTCATGTGGCTGTTGGTGAAGATCGGGCGGGGGCTCTTGACGGAGAAGAGCGCATAGGGCGCGTCGTCGAGGCTCCAGTGCCAGGGCAGTTCGATCGGGCCCGGGCGGCCGTCCGGCATCGCGTGGCGATAGGGGTTGATGTCGTCGAGCAGCGAGGAGTCGTAGAAGAAGCCGTGCTTGTCGAGCAGGCGGATCAGGTTGTCGCTGGTCTCGCCGGCCGGCGAGCGGTAGCCCTTCGGCACCACGCCGAGCATGCGCTTCAGGCTGTCGAGGCCCCGCTCCATCTCCTCCACCTCCTTGTCGGGGAAGGCGGGGTCGATCCAGGCATGCGAGTAGCTGTGATGCCCGATTTCGTGGCCTTCCTTCAGCACCATCTCGCAGCGGTCGGTGTGGTTCTCCACCGTCCAGCCCGGGATGAAGAAGGTGGCGGGGACGCCGGCGTCCTTCAGTGTCTCGAGGATCTTCGGCACGCCGACCTTGGCGCCGTACTTGCCCTGGCTGAGGATGCCGGGGCGGCGGATGTTGTCCGGGTCGCGCGCCATCCAGAGCGTCTCGGCATCGAAGTCGAAGGTCAGCGCCACGGCGACCCGGGCGCCGTTCGGCCAGTTCACGCGCATGTCGATCATCGGATCACTCCCCATCCCTCGGCGCATGCCGCGCCGCCAGCCAGCCGCCATCCACGCCGATCACCTGGCCCGTCACGAAGGACGCGTCGTCCGAGGCGAGGAAGGCGATCACCGCCGCCACCTCCTCCGGCTTCGCGGCGCGGCGCAGCGGTGTCGGCGCCAGCACGGCGCGGCGGTAGTAGTCGTTCTGCAGGTGCCCCTCGGTCATCGCCGTCTCGATGACGCCGGGCGCGACGGCATTCACCAGGATGCCGGCCGAGCCAAGCTCGCCCGCAAGCTGGCGCGTCATCTGCGCGACGCCGGCCTTGGCGACGGCATAGGCCGTGGTGCCGGGGACGCCGGCGATGCCGAAGGTGGAGGAGACGGAGACGATCCGCCCGCCCGGCCGCGGCAGGTGCGGCAGCACGGCGCGGGTCATGCGCAGCACCGCTTTCAGGTTGGTGTCGACGAAGCGGTCGATCAGCGCGTCGTCCGACTCCGCCAGCGGCTTCGAGCCGCCGATGCCCGCATTGTTGACCAGGATGTCGATGCGGCCGAAGGTATCGAGCGCCGCCTGCGCCAGCCGCTCCGGCGCGCCGCGCTCCAGCAGGTCGGTCGCGACAGCCGCGCCGCCGATCGCGGCGGCGGTCTCGGCCACCTCCGGCAGCCGGTCGGCCAGCAGCACCCGCGCGCCGTCCTGCGCGAGGCGCGCGGCGGTCGCGGCGCCGATGCCGCGCGCCGCGCCGGTGACGATGGCGACGCGGCCTGCGAAGCGTTGGGGATCAGGCAAGCCGGCCTCCATCGACGGGGAGGGCGACGCCGGTGGTGAAGCCGGCGCCGTCCGAGAGCAGGTAGAGCACCGCCTCCGCCACCTCCCCTGGCCGGCCGAAGCGGCCGAGCGGGTGGCGGGCGCGGAAGGCGGCCTCGCGCGTCGCGCGCGCCGTGGCGTCGCCGGCGGAGGCGAAGGTCGCCTCCAGCATCGGCGTCTCGATGGAGCCGGGGCAGACGCAATTGACGCGGATGCCCTCCGGCGCATGGCTCAGCGCCAGGCTCCGCGTCAGCATGACGACCGCGCCCTTGCTGGCGGAATAGGCGGGCAGGGTGGCCGAGCCGGCGAGGCCGGCGGTCGAGGCAAACAGCACCATGGCGCCGCCCCCGGCCGCGCGCATGGCCGGCAGCAGGGCGCGCACCGTCAGCCAGCTTCCCTTGACGTTGACGGCGAAGAGCCGGTCCCACTCCGCCTCCGTCACCTGCTCGACGGGCTTCGCCGGCCCCAGCATGCCGGCGGCGGCGGCCAGCAGCGTCACGGGGCCGAGCCGCGCGGCGGCCTCCGTCGCCGCATCGAGATCCGCGGCGGCGGTGACATCGCCCGCGAAGGTCAGCGCACCCGGGCAATCCGCGGCGGTCTCCGCCAGCCCGGCCGCGTCGCGGTCGAAGAGGAGCAGCTTCGCCCCCTCCCGCGCCAGGCCGATCGCGGTCGCGCGGCCGAGGCCGGAGGCGGCGCCGGTGACGAAGCCGACCCGGCCATGGAACCGCCCTGCCGTCGCGCCCTCGGCCATCGCCCGCCCCCGCATGCTGCAATGCGGCGATGGTGCGGCGAGTCGGCGGGACCGGCAACCCCGCGCCCCGTGTTTCCGGCCAATCGATTCGGACCGCCTCGCATGTCGCGCGGTCCGATTCAGGTCTCCGGGCCATCCGGCCCTGCGGTCATCGGCGCGCCTCAGACGCGCGCCGCAACCCGCTCGCGCGCCCGCACCCGTTCACGATGCACGGTATAGAGCCCGCTGCCGATGATCACGGCGGCGCCCAGCAGCGTGAAGCGGTCCGGCACCGCGGCGAAGATCAGCCAGCCCAGCGTGGTCGAGAAGAGGAGCTGCACATAGGAGAAGGGCGCGAGCAGCGAGGCTGCGGCCTGCCGATAGGCCAGGATCACGAGGTACTGCCCGACGGAGGAGCAAAGGCCATGCGCGAGGCCGAGCCCGAGCTGCCCCCATGTCGGCAGCACGAAGCCGAAGGGCACCAGCAGGCTCAGCAGGACGAGGCCGGTGCCGGCCGACCACAGCACCGTCGTCTCCGTCCGGTCGCCCGCGCCCATCCGGCGGGTGATGACGATGGTCGCCGCCCAGCACAGCGCCGAGGCGACGGGGAAGAGGGCGGCCAGCGACAGCGCGCCGGTGCCGGGCCGGATGACGATCAGCACGCCGGCGAAGCCGACGAAGACCGCGCTCCAGCGCCGGATGCCGACCTGCTCGCCGAGGAAGAGGATGGAGAGCGCCGTGACGAAGCCGGGCGCGACATAGGTGATGGCCGTCGCCTCGGCGATCGGCAGGAAGCCGAGCCCGGCGACGAAGAGCACGGCGGAGCCGACCAGCGTCACGCCCCGCAGCAGTTGCAGCCCGAGCCGCTTCGGCCGCTGCAGCAGCACGCGCGCGCGGCCGGCGAGCGTCGCGGCGAGGGCGATGAAGACGAGGTAGCGCAGCCAGGCCACCTCGACCGCCGGCAGGCCCTGCAGCCGCATCAGCTTCGCCATGGCGTCGGAGACGGAGAAGAGCACCACCGAGGCGAGGATGAGGAGGATGCCCTGCAGCACCCGGTCGGGTGCCGCCTCGGTCCTGGTCGCGCTCAATGATCCCATCCCGCCGGCTGCGGCCGCGGACCTTAGCGGCCCGGCGCCGCCGCGTCGCGCGGGGCGGCGATCACTTCGCGCCCGTCTGCCATGCGCCCCGCAGGGAAGCGGGCACGAAGAAGGGCGTGCTCTCCAACTCCGGCTCGGCGAAGGCCTCCAGCCGCTCGCGCATCGCCACGATGTCCTCGCGGAAGAAACGCGCCGCGATGCGCTGCGCCAGCCGTTCCGCGCCGACCGAGGCGCCCGGGATGTCGGAGGCGATGGCCCCGAGGCTCGCCATCGCGGCATGGCTGAAGAGGTGGATGCGCGAGAGGCCGGGGCAGGTGGCGGGCTCGCGCGCCTCCAGCTCGAAGCCCGGGCCGAGCCAGGGGGCGCGCGCCAGCCCCGGCCGGCGCAGCGCCGGCGGCGGGTCGTGGCGGTTGGCCCAGGTGGCGACCGCGGCGGCGAGATCGCCGAGTTCCGGGATGCGCGCGGCATCCACCACGAAGCCGGTGCCGACGATCAGGAAGTCGGCGGTGGTGCTGCCGCCCCCGGGCAGGGTCAGCCGCACCCCGGCGCCGTCCCGCACCGCCGCGAGGATGGGCGTCGAGAAGCGGATGCGGAAGCCGGCATGCCGGATGGTGCGCAGCACCGTCTCGTGCGGCGGCGGCGACTGCAGGTCGTGCATATAGACCAGCAGCCGCCATTTCTCCTCGGCCGGCAGCTCCGCCCAGCCCTCGAAGAAGCCCATATGCGCGGAGCCGCGGCCCTTGTTGACCTGCGGCAGGTGCGGCCGGCGGGCGAAGATCTCGACGCTGGCCGCACCCTGCTCCAGCGCCGTCGCGGCATTGTCCCAGGCGGAGGCGCCGGCGCCGAGCACCGCGACGCGGCGGCCGCGCAGCCGCGCGAAGTCGATCGCCTCCATCGTATGCGCCGCGCGGTCGGGCCAGAGGTCGCGCGCGATGCCCGGCGGGACGAAGGGCCCGCCGGTGCCGGCGCGGCCGGTCGCCAGCACCACCCGGCGGGCATGAAGCACCTCCTCGCCCGCCGGCGTCGCCAGCTCGGCGCGGACCAGCCCCTCGGACGGCACCAGCCGCCGGACCGCGACCCCGTTGCGCACGGGGATGCCGAGCATGCGGCGGACCCAGAGGATGTAGTCCTGCCAGTCCGCATTCGGGATCTTGTAGAGCCGCTCCCAGCCTGCCTCGCCGTGCCGCGCCTCGTACCAGGCGCGGAAGGTGAGGGAGGGGATGCCGAGCGGGATGCCCGGCAGGTGCTTCGGGCTGCGCAGCGTCTCCATGCGCGCATAGGTGACCCATGGCCCCTCCAGCCCCGCCGGCGCGGCATCCACCACCTGGATGTTGCGCAGGCCCTTCTGCAGCAGCGCCGCGGCCGCAGCCACGCCATACATCCCGGCGCCCACCACCAGCACATCCAGCGCCGGCACACCCTCCGGCCCCGTCACCGCGGCGGTCCAGGCCGTGGGCGGGAAGCCGAGCAGCGCGAGGTCGCGCGCGACGCGGCGCTCATGCACCGCAAGGTGGTCGATGGCATCCATGCCGGGCACTTTGCCAAAGCGCCGGCGGCACGGCCAGTTGTGCCCGCCGGCATGGCGCCGCCGCCGCTGCAGCCCCATCTTGCCCGGATGCTGGTCGGAGGCACGCCCATGACCCTCCTCTCCCCCGTGCTGCCCGCGCCCTTCGTCCCGCCGGCGCCCGAGCCGCCGGAGCAGAGCCCGCCCTTCCTCGGGCAGCTTCGCGGCTACCGGCGCAACGTCATCGGCACCTGGCCCCGCCGCGCCTATGAGGAGATGGTTTTCGAGCGGCCCTTCTTCGGCCGCCGCACCCTGCTGCTGAACGCGCCGGAGGCCATCCGCCACGTGCTGGTGGAGGCGACCGAGCGTTACGGCCGCACGCCGGCGACGCTGCGCGTGCTGCGGCCCCTGCTGGGCGAGGGGCTGGTGCTGGCCGAGGGCGCCGCCTGGCGGCACCAGCGCCGCACCCTGGCGCCGGCCTTCGCGCCGCGCGCCATCGCCACGCTGCTGCCGCTGATGCGGGCCGCGGTGGACGATTCGGTCGCGGCGCTGCCCGTGGACCGGCCGCTCGACCTGCTGGGCGCCATGCAGATGCTGGCGCTGGAGGTGGCGGGGCGGACGATGATCTCGCTCGGCATGGGGCGCTGGCGGGCGGAGATGCGCGGGCGGCTGGAACGCTACGGCCAGTCCGGTGGGCTGCACCTGTTCGACCTGATGCTGCCGCCCGCCATCCCGACGCCCTGGGACCTGCGCCGCCGCTGGCACGGCGCGCGCTGGATGGCGCTCATCGAGCGCATCGTTGCGGCGCGCCAGGCGGAGCGGCGGCAGGGCGAGGCCACGGACCTGCTCGACATGCTGCTCGCGGCGCGCGACCCGGAGACCGGCCGCGCCTTCCCCCCGCGCGAGGTGCGCGACCAGGTCGCCACGCTGCTGCTGGCGGGGCACGAGACGACCTCGCTGGCGATCTTCTGGTCGCTGGTGCTGCTGGCCCAGGCGCCGGCCTGGCAGGACCGGGTGGCGGCGGAAGCGGGCGCGGCGCAGCAGCCGCTGACGCGCGCCGTGGTGGAGGAGGCGATGCGGCTCTACCCGCCGGCCTTCACCCTGGCGCGGCTGGCGCGCGAGCCGGACGAGGTGGCGGGCGTGACGCTGCGGCGCGGCGACGCGGTGCTGATCGCGCCCTGGGTGCTGCACCGCCACCGGCGGCTCTGGGAGCGGCCGGAGGAATTCGACCCGCGCCGCTTCCTGCCCCCCGCGCCGCCGCCGGAGCGCTTCGCCTACCTGCCCTTCGGCGCCGGGCCGCGGGTCTGTATCGGCGCGCCCTTCGCGCTGGCCGAGGCGACGCTGGCGCTCTCGGCCATTCTCGGGCGGTTCCGCCTGGCGCTGCCGGGCAAGCGGCCCGTCATGCCGCTGGCGGTGACGACGACGGTGCCGGACCACCGGCCGCTCTTCCGGCTGGAGCGTCGCTGAGCGCCGGCCAGAAGGGCTGGATGGCGCGGTAGCCGAGGAGCGCGACGCCGGCCTCCCGGCACCAGGCGGCGACGGCGCCCTCGGCGAGGAGGGCGTATTCGCGCATGCGCCAGCCGGCATGATCGGGCGCGATCGCCTCGATGTCGCCGGGCGTGGCGGCATGCAGGGCGAGGTGCGTGACGCCCTCGGGCAGGGTGCGGATCATGCGCTCGTAGCCGGCGCGCGCCTCTTCGGCCGGCACGGCCAGCGTGCCGTGGATGCCGTCCGGCAACGGCAGGCCGGCCGCCTCCAGCGCGGCGACGCAGCGCTCATAGGCGGCGGGGTCCGGCGCGAAGCGGATGCGGCGCGGCAGCACTGGCACGGCGCCGATCTCCCGCGCCAGCGCGACGTGGCAGGGCAGCAATTCCGGCAGCATGGCGCCGGCCATATGCGCGTCGAGATGCGTCGGCCGCAGCCCCGCCGCCAGCGCGCGCTCGACCTGCGCGCGCAGCTCCGCCTCCGCCGCCTCCGGCACCAGGTGCCGGCGCAGCGAGTCGAGGTCGCGCCAGAAATACCCGTCCGCATCCACCAGGCCGGAAGCGGGGCTGCGCGTCGTCAGCGGCGCCCAGCGGTAGTGCCGCCACTCGCTGGTCAGGGTCAGGTGGACGCCGAGGTCGAGCGCGGGATCGGCCGCCGCGGCCTCCGCCATCCCGGCGAACCAGGGGCAGGGCACCATGACGGCGCCGCAGGTGACGAGGCCGCGCGCGGCGAGGTCGAGGAAGGCCCGGTTGCCGGCATGGCACATCCCGAGGTCGTCCACATGCGGGATGGCGGCGCGCGCGAGCCCGAGCCGCGCCGCCAGCGGGGAGGATGCCGTCATGCCGCCGAGATGGGGCCTCCTTGCGCGGCGAGCAGCCGCAATGGCGCAGACGTGGCCAATCCCTGGCCCGATCCCCGGCCGGCGCTCGGCGTTGCCGCGGCATGTCGGAAGCCCTGCCGCGCCCGGTCTGGCGGCCCGGCCCTGGCTGGCGCATCCTGCGGTCCTCCGGCCGCTTGGGCCGCAACGGGGGAAGCGCCAGCATGGAGTTCGACCATTCGCCCCGCGTCCGGGACTTGCAGGCCCGGCTGCAGGCCTTCATGCAGGACGAGATCTACCCGGCCGAGGCCCGCTTCGCCGCCGAGGTGGCGAAGGGCGACCGCTGGCAGCCGACCGCGGTCATGGAGGAGCTGAAGGCCAGGGCGCGCGCCGCCGGCCTCTGGAACCTCTTCCTGCCGGAGAGTGAGTACGGCGCCGGCCTGACCAACCTGGAATATGCCCCGCTCTGCGAGATCCTCGGCCGCAGCATGATCGCGCCGGAGGCGCTCAACTGCTCCGCACCCGATACCGGCAACATGGAGGTGCTGGTCCGCTACGGCACGGAACAGCAGAAGCGGCAGTGGCTGGAGCCGCTGCTGGCCGGCGAGATCCGCAGCGCCTTCGCCATGACCGAGCCGGCCGTCGCCTCCTCCGACGCCACCAACATCGAGAGCCGGATCACCCGCGACGGCGACCACTACGTGCTGAACGGGCGGAAGTGGTGGACCAGCGGCATCGGCGACCCGCGCTGCCGCATCATCATCTTCATGGGCAAGAGTGACCCGGAGAACCCGGACCGCCACCGCCAGCAGAGCATGATCCTGGTGCCGCGCGACGCGCCGGGCATCACCGTCGTCCGCATGCTCAACATCATGGGCTATGACGACGCGCCGCATGGCCATGCCGAGGTGATCTTCGACAATGTCCGCGTCCCCGCCGCCAACATGCTGCTGGGCGAGGGCAGGGGGTTCGAGATCGCGCAGGGGAGGCTTGGCCCCGGGCGTATCCACCATTGCATGCGGCTGATCGGCCTGGCCGAGCGGGCGCTGGAGCTGATGTGCCGCCGCGCCCAGTCGCGCACCGCCTTCGGCCGGCGGGTCGCGGAATTCGACACCACGCTCGAGCGCATCGCGGAATCGCGCATCCTGATCGACCAGGCGCGGCTGCTGACGCTGAAGGCCGCCTGGATGATGGACACCGCCGGCAACAAGGAGGCACGGGCCGAGATCGCCATGATCAAGGTGGTCGCGCCCAACATGGCCTGCCGGGTGCTGGACTGGGCGATCCAGGCGCATGGCGGCGGCGGCATGTCGGACGACTTCCCGCTGGCCTATGGCTATGCGCTGGCCCGCGCGCTGCGCTTCGCCGACGGCCCGGACGAGGTGCACCGCGCCCAGGTCGCCCGGCTCGAGCTGCGCAAGCACCGGTAGGAGGGAGCGATGGAATTCGATCTCGCGCCGCTCGGCGCCTGGCTCGCGCGGCATGTCGAGGGCTTCCGCGGGCCCTTCGCCATGGACCGCCTCTCCGGCGGCCAGTCCAACCCGACCTACCGCATCCGCGCCGCCTCGGGCGACTACGTCCTTCGGCGGAAGCCCGACGGCAAGCTGCTGCCCTCGGCCCATGCGGTGGACCGGGAGTACCGGGTGATCGGCGCGCTGCACGCGGCCGGCCTGCCGATGCCGCGCGTCTTCGGCTATGGCGACGACCCCGCCGTCGTGCCGACGCCCTTCTTCGTCATGGAGTTCGTCGAGGGGCGCATCTTCTTCGACCCGCGCCTGCCGGAGGTGCCGCGGCAGGACCGCGCGGCGCTCTTCGATGCCATGAACGACACCCTGGCGCGGCTGCACAGCCTCGATCCCACGGCCATCGGCCTCGGCGACTATGGCCGCCCCGGCAATTACATGGCGCGGCAGATCGAGCGCTGGACGAAGCAGTACCGCGCCTCCGAGACGCAGCGGATCGAGGCTATGGAGCGGCTGATCGAGTGGCTGCCCCGGCGCCTCGCCACGGTGGACGACAGCGCCGTCTCGGTGGTGCATGGCGACTGCCGGATGGACAACTTCGTCTTCCACCCGACCGAGCCGCGCGTCGTCGCCGTGCTGGACTGGGAACTCTCGACCCTCGGCAGCCCGCTGGCCGATTTCGCCTACAACGTCATGGCCTGGCGAATCACGCCCGAGCTCTTCCGCGGCATGGCGGGCAGCGACCTCGCCGCGCTCGGCCTGCCGGCCGAGTCGGACTATGTCGCCGCCTATTGCCGGCGGACCGGCCGGGAGGCCTTCCCGGCGCTCGACTTCTACCTCGCCTTCAACCTGTTCCGGCTGGCCGCCATCATGCAGGGAATCGCCCGCCGGGTGCTGGACGGCACGGCGGCCGGGGCGGATGCCGAGGAGAACGGCCGCAAGGCGGCGCCCATCGCCGAGCTCGGCTGGCAGACGGCACAACGCGCGGGCGCCTGACGGAGGCGGTATGTTACATCACCAGGCGACTTGCTATCACTGTCCGCGCGAATGGCTTCGTCATAGGATCTAATGAGAGATGACAAATCAGAGCGAAATGCAGAAGCGATATATCAAGCTTATGGCGGATTACTATTGCTTCCCGTTATGGGAGTCAACTCCAGACTCCTATGATAATGTTGATCCGGCCGATTTGCCAATAACAGATGAACTCAGAGACGATCTATACAAATAGGCGGAGCAATACACAGCTTCACTTAACATGGATGACCCACCATCCTCCGGATTTGCTGATGCGGCCACCGAAGAAGCGTTCCGACAAAAAGGAGTCGAGCTTTTGCACCGACTTCAAAATGAGCTGAGCGATGCGTATGACGCGTATGAATTTAGGCTTGTTTTGCCATGATGTTATCTACATGTGACAGCGAGTTTAGCTGACCTTTTGCAGATTTTGTTTTTCATGCAATAACTTCTTTCACAATAACGCTTCTGTTTCATTCAGATCATCCGGCTTTTTTTACTTCTAAAATTTTCATTGCCCGCCCTGGGCGTGGCCGCCCCGGTCGGGCATGCCGTCAGCCTTCTGCAGCCGTTGACGCAGATCCAGGACCAATCCGTGCCTCAGGTAATCAAGCTTGCCGCCGTGCTCGGCACAGTCATCCTGTGGCGGCCGGAGCCGCCACCTGTGACCACCCCGATCCGCAAGATCTGCCATATCGACCTCGACGCCTTCTATGCCAGCGTCGAGCAACGCGACGACCCGGCCCTCCGCGGCCGCCCGGTCGCGGTCGGCGGCTCGCGCGAGCGGGGCGTGGTGGCGGCGGCGAGCTACGAGGCGCGGAAGTACGGCGTCCGCTCCGCCATGCCCTCGCTGCAGGCGGCGCGGCTCTGCCCGGAGCTGGTCTTCGTGAAGCCGCGCTTCGAGGTCTACCGCGCCATCTCCCGCGAGATCCGTGCGATCTACGAGGACTACACCCCGCTGGTCGAGCCGCTCTCTCTGGACGAGGCCTATCTCGACGTCACCGAGAACCGCAAGGGCATCGACTATGCCAGCCGGATCGCCGCCGAGATCCGCGCCGCCATCCTGGCGCAGACCGGGCTGACCGCCTCGGCCGGCATCTCCTACAACAAGTTCCTCGCCAAGCTCGCCTCCGACCACCGCAAGCCGAACGGGCAGTTCGTCATCACGCCGGACATGGGCCCCGATTTCGTCGCGGGGCTCGAGGTCGGGCGCTTCCACGGCGTTGGGCCGGCAACGGCGGCGAAGATGCAGCGCCTCGGCATCCGCACCGGCGCCGATCTCCGCGCCTGCAGCCTCGCCTTCCTGCAGCAGCATTTCGGCAAGGCCGGCGCGCATTTCCACGCCATCAGCCGCGGCGAGGACGACCGCCCCGTGCGGCCCGACCGGCCGCGCAAGTCCTCGGGCAGCGAGACGACCTATGCGAAGGACCTGGCGACGCCGGCGGAGGTGGAGGCCGGCATCGCGGCGCTGGCCGCCGAGGTCTGGGACTGGTGCGAGCGGCACCGCTGGTCCGGGCGGACGGTGACGGTGAAGCTGCGCTACAGCGATTTCCGCACCATCACCCGCAGCCGCACGCGGCCCCTCCCCATCGCAGGGCATGCGGAGCTGGCGGGCATCGCGGCCGAGCTGGTGCGCGGCGTCTTCCCGCTGGCCAGGCCCGTGCGCCTGCTCGGCGTGACGGTGGCACAGGCCGAGGGCGAGGAACGCCAGTCCGCGCAGGCGGCCTTCGAGTTCTGATGCGCGCTCAGCCGCCGCGCCGCCCGATCATGCGCGCCAGCAGCATCAGCACCAGGCCGGCCGCGACCACGCCATAGGTCTCCGGATTACGGCGCACCGCGGCGACCGCCTCCTCCGGGATCCAGAGCAGCGCGTCCCAGCCGACCCAGGCGGCGGCGAGGCCCAGCAGCACCAGCAGGCTGCCGAGCGCGGAGAGCCAGCGCGCCATCTCAGCCCAGGCGCCCGGCGCGGTCGCGGGCCAGCGCGTCCTCGACCAGCCGGCGGTCGCGCGCCTCCTGCTTCCGGTTGCGCACGGCCAGCACGGCCCAGAGCACCGCGAGGCCCCAGGTCATCAGCCCCGGGACGAAGGGCAGCACGATCAGCACGAGGCCGGAAAGCCAGAGCAGGGCATTGAACACGGCCTGGAAGGGCCGGCCGGCCAGCAGCAGGGCGAGGGGCGGGAGAAGAAGGGCGAGCAGATACATCACGAGACGGAACGACCCCGCGCGGCGAAGGTTGCGCGCTGCCATGACAGGCGCCGGCAGGCCTGCCGGCAATGCCTCTGGCAGGGGGGCCCGGGCGCCCTGGCGCAGCCCGCCGCGCCCGCGGCGTGGGCCGAGGGCGCCCTCCCGTCGCCGCCATCGCCGCCTTGCCCCGGGCCGGCGCTAGGGGCGGAGATCCTCGGCCTGCCGCCCGGCAGGGTGGAGGCGCTCGGGCATCGCCGATGGCTCCGACCGGATCCGGGGGCTGCGCCGGCCGGCCCCGCCCGGTGCCGCGGATCGGCCCTCCGACCCGGCCGCGGGTCGGGGCCGCTTGGCGCCGCGCCGTGCCGCGCTGCGGCGCCTGGCATCGACCTTCCGCGACCACAGGCCCAGGGTCGCGACCAGGAGGGGGAGGCCGATGGCCGCCGTCAGCATGGCGGCGCCGAAGGCTCCCCGGCAGAGGAAGTGATAGAGGAGGAAGAGGTCGGTTGCGGCAAGGCTCGTGCAGAGAAGCCGCAGGATCCTTCTCTCGTCGACGACAGGGGCTTTCGGAGTGGCCTTACGTCTCGGCCTGCGGTCGCGCTTGGCAGCCATCCGCGGCTTCATGACCAGGGGCGCCGGCCTGGGCAAGACCGCCCCTGACTGGTGCGGCGCGACGTCTCTGGGCAGCGCCCGGCCCGGCGCAGAAAAGGAAAGCCGCCGACGCGCCCGGTGCGCATCGGCGGCTCCTGGCAATCCCGGTGGCCCAGCGATGCCGGCCGGGCGGCGGACCGCCACGGCCGGCACGCGCCAGGACCCCGAGGCGAAGCCTCAGACCGAGTAGTACATCTCGAACTCGACGGGGTGCGGCGTGTGCTCGAAGCGATACACGTCGGCCCACTTCAGCTCGATGTAGGACTCGATCTGGTCCTTGGTGAAGACGTCGCCGGACAGCAGGAACTCGTGGTCGGCCTCGAGCGCGCCGAGCGCCTCGCGGAGCGAGCCGCAGACGGTCGGGATGCCCTTCAGCTCCTCGGGCGGCAGGTCATAGAGATCCTTGTCCATCGGGTCGCCCGGATGGATGCGGTTCTTGATGCCGTCGAGGCCGGCCATGAGCATGGCGGCGAAGGCGAGGTAGGGGTTCGCGCCCGGATCCGGGAAGCGGACCTCGACGCGCTTCGCCTTCGGGCTGGTCGCGTAGGGGATGCGGCAGGAGGCCGAGCGGTTGCGGGCGGAATAGGCCAGCAGCACCGGCGCCTCGAAGCCCGGGATCAGCCGCTTGTAGCTGTTGGTCAGCGGGTTGGTGAAGGCGTTCAGCGCCTTGGCGTGCTTGATGATGCCGCCGATGTAGTAGAGCGCCGTCTCCGACAGGTCGGCATAGCCGTTGCCGGCGAAGACCGGCTTGCCGTCCTTCCAGATGGACTGGTGAACGTGCATGCCGCTGCCGTTGTCGCCGTAGATCGGCTTCGGCATGAAGGTCGCGGTCTTGCCGTAGCTGTGGGCGACGTTGTGGATGCAGTACTTGTAGATCTGCATGAAGTCGGCCTGCTGGACCAGCGGACCGAACTTGGTGCCGAGCTCGTGCTGCGACTGCGCCACCTCGTGGTGGTGCTTCTCGCCCGGGACGCCCATCTCGATCATGGTCGAGAGCATCTCGGCGCGCAGGTCCTGCTCGGAATCCACTGGCGGGACGGGGAAGTAGCCGCCCTTGACGCCGGGGCGGTGGCCCATGTTGCCCTCGGGGTAGTCCTTCAGGTTCGCGCCCGGGCCCTCGACGGAGGTCAGCTCATAGCTGCCGAAATTGCCGCCGGTGCCAAACTTCACGCTGTCGAAGACGAAGAACTCCGCCTCCGGGCCGAAGAAGGCGGTGTCGCCGATCCCCGTGCTCTTCAGGTAGGCCTCGGCGCGCTTCGCGGTGGAGCGCGGGTCGCGCGAGTACATCTGGCCGGTCGAGGGCTCGATGATGTCGCAGAACAGGATCAACTGCGGCTTGGCCGAGAACGGATCCATGCAGGCATTCTCGGGGTCCGGCATCAGGATCATGTCGGACTCGTTGATCGCCTTCCAGCCGGCGATGGAGGAGCCGTCGAACATGATGCCGTCGGTGAAGGTGTCCTCCTCGACCGTCGAGACGTGCTGCGCCGTGTGCTGCCACTTGCCGCGGGGATCCGTGAAGCGGAAGTCCACGTACTCGACGCTGTGCTCCTTGATCATCTCCATGACCTTGGAGACGGCCGCTGCCTTATCTGACATGCGCTGTATCCTGTACCCCTGACTGGTCCCGGGATTCCTTGCGGAATCCCACGTCGCCCCCTGACGCGGCGCACGCCGCGACCCGTGCCCTGCACCGCCTCCCCGGCGGCGCGGGACCCGGGCTTGCCGCCGCAGGCCGTGGGCTTGTCCCGGCCGCGGCGTGTTACGCGTGGCCCGCTCCCGGCAGGCCACCCACGCTCACCTCAGACCGCGTCCTCGCCCCGTTCGCCGGTGCGGATGCGGATCACCTCCTGGATGTCGGAGATGAAGATCTTGCCGTCGCCGATGCGGCCGGTGCGGGCGGCCTGCTGGATCGCCTCGACGGCGCGTTCGGCGAGATCGTCGGTGCAGACGACCTCGATCTTCACCTTGGGGAGGAAGTCCACGACGTATTCGGCCCCGCGGTAGAGTTCCGTGTGGCCCTTCTGGCGCCCGAAGCCCTTGGCCTCGACCACGGTGAGGCCCTGCAGACCGATCTCGTGCAGGGCGTCCTTCACCTCGTCGAGCTTGAAGGGCTTGATGATGGCCTCGATCTTCTTCATCGGCTCCGCTTTGCGTTCCGGGGATGGCCTTCGTTCCGAAGCAGTCCCGGCATGACGCTTCCTCCTGACCTCTCCGCCCGTTCCGGCGGTGCCGGCCGCGGCTGTTTTGCACGGCCCGTGCCAAGGGTTCAATCGGGCCACGGGCGGAAATCCACCGGAATCTGGTCCGCGAGCGCCTGCCCGATCGGCAGTCTGCCCAAGTTTGGAGCAAATCCCGTTCCGCCTGCGCCTTGCGGCGAAGGGGGCGGGAACCCATTATGGCCGGGATTTCCGGGCGGCCGCGGCGCCGGCAGCGGCCGGCGCCCGAACGCCCGATTCCTCCACACGCGAAAAGGGCAAGGGCGGGAATGCAGCCCCAGAACAGCCTGCTGTCGGCCACCGGCACCACCATCTTCACCGTCATGTCGGCGCTGGCCGTGCAGCATGGCGCGATCAATCTCGGCCAGGGCTTTCCCGACTACGACGGGCCGGAGGACGTCATCGAGGCCGCGGCCGCGGCGCTGAAGGACGGCCGCAACCAGTACCCGCCGCTGACCGGCGTGCCGGAACTGCGCCAGGCCGTCGCCGCCCACAACCGGCGCTTCTACGGCCTGGAGGTGGACCCGAATGCCGAGGTCGTCGTCACCTCCGGCGCGACCGAGGCGATCACCGCCTGCCTGATGGCGGTGCTGAACCCGGGCGACGAATGCGTCCTGATCGAGCCGCTCTACGACACCTACCTGCCAGTGGTGAAGATGCTGGGCGCGGTGCCGAAGCTGGTGCGGCTGAACCCGCCGGACTGGGCGCTGCCGCGGGCCGAGCTGGCCGCAGCCTTCGGGCCGAAGACCAAGGCGATCCTCTTCAACACTCCGATGAACCCGACCGGCAAGGTCTTCACCAATGCCGAACTCGCCTTCATCGCCAGCCTGATCGAGAAGCACGACTGCTACGCGATCTGCGACGAGGTCTACGAGCACCTGACCTTCGACGGCTGGAAGCACATCCCGCTGATGACCCTGCCGGGGATGCGGGAGCGCAGCCTGCGCATCGGCAGCGCCGGCAAGACCTTCAGCCTGACAGGCTGGAAGGTGGGCTACATCACCTGCGACCGCTCGCTCGCGCCGAATGTCGCCAAGGCGCACCAGAACCTGACCTTCACCACGCCGCCCAACCTGCAGCGGGGCGTGGCCGTCGGGCTGATGAAGGACGACGCCTATTTCGAGGGGCTCTCCACCCGCCTGCAGGCGCGGCGCGACCGGCTCGCGGCGGGCCTTGCCGAGATCGGCTTCGGCGTGCTCGAGACGCGCGGCAGCTACTTCATCACCACCGATTTCCGCCCGCTCGGCTTCAACGGCGACGACGTGGCCTTCTGCCGGACCATCACCGAGGAGGCGAAGGTGACGGCGATCCCCGTCACCGCCTTCTACGCCTCGGAGGAGGCGCCGAGCCACTATGCCCGCTTCGCCTTCTGCAAGGGGGAGGCGGTGCTGGACGAGGCGCTGGACCGGCTCCGCGCCTGGGTGGCGTCCCGCGGGGGCAGGCAGTTGACGGCAGCCGCCGGCTAGCCCTATGACCCGCCGCCCGGGCGGTTGCCGCCCGGGCCGTGTGGCGGCCATAGCTCAGTTGGTAGAGCGCCAGGTTGTGGTCCTGGATGTCACGGGTTCGAGTCCCGTTGGTCGCCCCACCCTCCCTTTCCCCCGCAGCGCGCCCCCGGCAGGATGGCCCGGCATGCAAGGGGGAACGTCCTCATGGACCTGAGACTGGATGGCCGCGCGGCGCTGATCACCGGCGGCTCCAAGGGGCTCGGCCTCGCCATCGCCAAGGCCTTCGCCGGTGCCGGCGGCGCGGTGGCGATCGTGGCCCGCAATGCCGGGCAATTGGCGGATGCCGAGGCCGCGATCCGCGCCGCCGCGCCGGGCGCGAAGGTCGCGGCGATCGCCGCCGACATCAGCACCGCGGCCGGTTGCGAGTCGGCCTTTGCCGGGGCGGAGAAGGCGCTCGGCCAAGTGGACATCCTGGTGAACAATGCCGGGACCAGCCAGCGCGGCCCCTTCCTCGAGGTCACCGACGCGCTCTGGCAGAACGACCTCGACCTCAAGCTCTTCGCCGCCATCCGGCTGGGCCGGCTGGTCTGGCCGGGCATGGCGGCGCGGCGCTGGGGGCGGATCATCAATGTGCTGAACACCGGCGCGAAGGCCCCGCCGGCCGAGGGCGCGCCGACCGCCGTCAGCCGCGCCGCCGGCATGGCGCTGACCAAGGTGCAGGCGAACGAGGGCGCGAAGCACAACATCCTGGTGAATGCGCTGCTGGTTGGCCTGATCGACAGCGACCAGCACCGCCGCCGGCACGCGGCCAGCGGCACCAACGAGAGCTACGAGGAATGGCTGGCCAAGCTCGGCGCCTCGCTCCCGCTCGGCCGCTACGGCAAGGCCGAGGAATTCGCCGCGACCGCCCTGTTCCTGTGCAGCGAGCCGGGCAGCTACATCGCCGGCGTCGCGCTGAACGTGGACGGCGGCCGCAGCCCGGTGGTGTAAAGACTTAGAGAAAACGAAGGGGGCCCGGGGGAAGTGCCTTCCCCCGGACTCTTCCTCTCACCTGTTCCGCGGATAGGCGCCCGAGGTATCCGACCCGGTCGTCCGGTCATAGGCCCGCTCCGCCGCCGTGCCCGGCGGGTTGGCACGCGTGCCGTCGGACTGCGACGGATAGGCGCCCGAGGTGTTGGTGCCCGCCGTCCGGTCGAAGGCCCGCTCGGCCGCCGTGCCGGAGGGGTTGTTGCCGCGGCCATCGGCGCTGGTGCGCGGGCTGTCGGTCGCGCGGTCATAGGCGCGCTGCAGGGCGGTGCTCGGCGGGTTGCCGCGGGTGCCGTCCGGCGGGCCGCCGCAGGCGGCGAGGGCGGTCAGCAGCGTGGCGGCGGCGAGGCCCCGCAGCAGGGGCTTGGCGTGCATGGAAGGCGTGCTCCTCGATCTGTTACGGACCCGCGTCTAGGCCGGTCGTTCCGCATAGCGCAGGGGAATGGCACGGGTTCCGCCGGGACCTCGTCCCCGGGCACGGCTTCTGCTAACCGCGGCTTTTCCGACATGGTGGAAGGACGGGGCATGGCGAGGGAACTGACGGTCGGGATCGGCGGCCTCGGCGCGATCGGCGGGCATCTCGCGCGGTCGCTCGATGCGGGGGTGGAGGGGCTGCGCCTGGTCGCGGTCGCGGCGCGCGACCAGGCCAAGGCGCGGCAGGCCATCGCCGGCTTCCGGACGCCGCCGGCGCTGGTTGGGCTGGCGGAGCTCGCGGAGCACGCGGATGTGGTGGTGGAGGCGGCGCCGGCCGCGGTCTTCGAGCAGATCGCCGAATCCGCCATCGCCCGCGGCCGAATCTTCGTCCCCTCCAGCGTCGGCGCGCTGCTGCCGCGCATGCACCTCGTCGCCCGCGCCAAGGAGACGGGCGCGCGCATCGTGGTGCCGACCGGCGCGCTGCTCGGGCTGGATGCCGTGCGCGCCGCGGCGGAGGGCGAGGTGGAGAGCGTGACCATCCAGACCCGCAAGCCGCCGCGCGGCCTCGAGGGCGCGCCCTACCTGGTCGCGAATGCCATCGACGTCCTCGCCATCACCCAGCCGACCGTCGTCTTCAAGGGCAATGCCTTCGACGCCGCGCGCGGCTTCCCCGCGAACGTGAACGTCGCCGCCGCGCTGGCCCTGGCCGGCATCGGGCCGGAGCGGACGATGGTGGAGATCTGGGGCGACCCGACCGTCACGCGCAACACCCACACCATCCGGGTCGAGGCCGCGGCGGCGCGGCTGACCATGACGATCGAGAACGTGCCGAGCGAGGAGAACCCGCGCACGGGCAAGATCACGCCGCTCTCGATCCTCGCCTGCCTGCGCGGGCTGACGAGCACGCTGAAGGTCGGCACCTGAGCGGCGGGTGGCGCCGCCGGGATGCCGCTGCTCGCCTTCGCCTATATCGCCTTCATCGGCCTCGGCCTGCCGGACCCGCTGCCCGGCACGCTCTGGCCGGCGATGCATGCCGCCTATGGGCTGCCGGTCGGGGCACTGGGCGCGCTGCTGCTGGCGGTCTCGGCCGGGACCATGGCCGCCAGCATCCTGGCCGGGCGCGCCATCGCCGCCTTCGGCACCGGCGGCGTGCTGGCGGGCAGCGTGGCGCTGACGGCGCTGGCCGCCCTCGGCGCGGCGACGGCGCCGCCCTGGCCGTTGCTCGTCGCGCTCGCCCTGCTCTCGGGCCTCGGCGCCGGGGCGGTGGATGCGGCCATGAACCTCTTCGCCGCGGCCCGCTTCGCACCGAGGCACCTCAACTGGATGCATGCCTGCTGGGGCATCGGCGCGACGCTGAGCCCGGCCATCGCCACCGGCCTGCTGGCGGCCGGCGCTTCCTGGCGGGCGGGCTATGGCGTGGCCGGCGCCATGCTCGCGGCGCTCGCCGCGGGCTTCCTGCTGACGCGGGCGCGCTGGGGCGGGAAGCAGCCGCCGGAGGGGCCGCGGCTCTCCGCCGCATCGGTGCTGCGGAACCGCCTGGCGCGGCTGCAGATCCTGGCCTTCTTCACCTATTGCGGGGTGGAGGCCGGCACCGGCCAGTGGCTGGCGACGGTGCTGGTGGAGGCGCGCGGCGCCGATCCGGCGCTGGCGGGCGCGGCGACGACGCTGTTCTGGGCCGCGCTGGCCGCCGGGCGGGTCGGCCTCGGCTTCGTGGTGGACCGGCTGGGGCCGGACCCGATGCTGCGCCTCGCGGTGCTCGCCGCGGTGCCGGCCTCGGCCGGCTTCGCGCTGGCGCCGGCGGGCCTCGACCTGGCCTCGGCGGCGCTGCTCGCCGTAGCGCTGGCGCCGCTCTACCCCACGCTGATGGCGCGCACGCCGGCCCGGCTGGGCGCCGCAGCGGCCATGCACGCGGTGGGGTTCCAGGTGGCGGCGGCGACGCTCGGCGCGGGGCTGCTGCCGGCGCTGCTCGGCCTCGCGCCGCTCGCGCTGGTGCCATGGCTGCTGCTGGGGCTGGCCGTGCTGCTGGCCGTCCTGGTGCTGCGGATCGCCGGCGCGCCGTGAGCTTTCCCGGGGCTCGCCGCTTCCGGCGTGAGTTTCCTGAGAGCCTCCCGCGGCGATCCGGCCGAGGCCCGCCATGGCCCGCGGCCCCGGCCTGCATTCCCGAGCGGATCGCGGCACCCGCCTGGGTCCACCCGGGCGCCGCCTGCTCCAGGACCTCGGCGTGCAGGCCAGAGGCCCGCCGCCGGGCGCTTCCGCCCCGCGGCGACGCGCCCTAGCGCCGCGGCAGCAACTGCTCCACCAGCGTCGCCCAGTAGCTGGCGCCGACCGGCAGCATCTCGTCGTTGAAATCGTAGCGGGGGTGGTGGACCTGCGGATCCTCCGCCGTCCGGCCGGTGCCGAGCATGATGTAGTTGCCGGCCTTGGCGTTCAGCATGAAGCTGAAATCCTCGCCGCCCATGGTCGGCACGACCATCTCGACGACGCGCGACTCGCCGGCGACCGCCCGCGCGGCGCGGGCGGCGAGTTGCGTGCTCTCCGCCTCGTTCACCGTCGCGGGATAGCCGCGGTCGAACACCGCCTCGGCCGTCGCGCCGAAGGCGGCGGCGATGCCGGTGACCAGCGAGGTGAACTTCGCCTCCAGCAGGTCGCCGACCTCCGGCTTGAACCAGCGCGCGGTGCCGCGCAGCGTGACGCTCTGCGGGATGACGTTCCAGGTGTCGCCGCCCTGGATGTGGCCGATGGTGATGACGCCCGCCTCCACCGGCTCGACGTTGCGGGCGACGATGCTCTGCAGCGCGGTGACGATCTGGGAGGCGATGACGATCGGGTCGTTCCCCTGGTGCGGCATGGCGCCATGCGCGCCCTTCCCGGTGATGGTGGCGCGGATATTGGCGGTCGCGGCCATGACCGGGCCCTCGCGCCAGAGGAAGGTGCCCTCCGGCGCGCCGGGCCAGTTGTGCAGGCCGAAGACGCGCTCCATCGGGAAGCGGTCGAAGAGGCCTTCCCGCACCATGACATTGCCGCCGCCGCCGATCTCCTCGGCGGGCTGGAAGATCACATAGACCGTGCCGTCGAAATTGCGGGTCTCCGCCAGGTACTTCGCGGCGCCGAGCAGCATGGTGGTGTGGCCGTCATGGCCGCAGGCATGCATCTTCCCCGGGATGGTGGAGGCATGCGGCAGGCCGGTCGCCTCTTCGATCGGCAGGGCGTCCATGTCGGCGCGCAGGCCGATGGCGCGGCCGCTATTGCCCTGGCCGCGGATGACGCCGACGACGCCGGTCTTCGCGATGCCGGTGACGACCTCGTCGCAGCCGAACTCCCGCAACTTCTGCGCGACGATGCCGCTGGTGCGGACCTCCTCGAAGGCGGTCTCGGGATGGGCGTGGAAGTCCTGCCGCCAGGCGGTCAGTTCCGGGTGGAATTCGGCGATCCGATTCAGGATGGGCATGGGGTTCGTCCGGCTGAGGTCGTTGGGGTATTGGGCGTTGCGGCATGCGGTGCAAGGGCCGCGCCGGGGCAGGGCGGACATGGGGGCGGAGGGGGCGTCGATCCCCCCCTGTGCCCGGCCGCAGCCGGGTCCTAGCCTGCCGGCGGGAGGATCCGCCATGCACCAGACCGCCATCACCCTCGAGGTCACGGCCGAGGAGCCCTTCGCCGGCGGCCAGGATTTCGGCGCCGGCCCCTATCGTCGCATCGCCGCCATCGCGCGCGGGGCGCTGGACCCGGCCGACCCGCGCAACGCCGTCATCGCCGACCTCGGCCTCGCGCCGCGCAATGCCGAGAGGCTGGTGGAGTATGCGACCGAGGTCGTGCTGCTGCGCCCCGCCGACCCCACCCGGGCCAATGGCCGCCTCCTCTACGACGTCACCAACCGCGGCCGGAAGATGCTCTTCGGCAGCGTCTTCGACGCGCCCGGCGGCCAGGCGGAGCTGAACGCGCTGCGCAGCCCGGCCTCGGTCGGGCTGGCGCTGCCCCTGCGTGCCGGCACCACGCTCGCCTGGAGCGGCTGGGACCCCGAGGCGCCGCGCGCCAATGACGGGCTCCGGATCGACCTCCCCGTGCTGCCCGGCGTCACCGGCCTCGTGCGCGACGAGTTCGTCTTCGGCACCCGCATCACGCCCGCGGACCGGCCGACCGCGCCGCTCTCCTACCCCGTGGCGGACCGCGATCCGGCTAGGGCCAGCCTGACGGTGCGGCGGCACCGCGGGGATCCGCCGCGGCCGGTCGCCTTCGCCTATGCCGGCGAGCGCGCGATACGGCTGGAGCCGGAGGGCACCCGCTTCGAGCCCGGCAGCATCTACGACTTCCGCTATCCCGCGACCGGCGCCCGGCCGCTCGGCATGGGCTGGGCGGCGACGCGCGACGTCGTCTCCCACCTCCGCCACGGCGCGCCGGCGGCGCTCGGCGGCATCGCGCTCAGGACCACCATCGCCCTCGGCATCTCGCAGGCCGGGCGCTGGCTGCGGCACCTCGTCGATCTCGGGATGAATGCCGACCTCGCGGGGCAGCGCGTCTTCGACGGCGTGCTGACGCATGTCGCCGGCGCCGGCCGGGTCTTCGGCAACGAGCGCTTCGCCCAGCCCGACCGCACCGCGACCTGGCACGAGGATCTCGGCTTCCCCGAGGTCTGGTTCCCCATGGCCGCGGCGGAGGTGGTGGACCCGATGACCGGCCGGCGCGCCGCGCTGCTCAAGGGCGACGGCAGCGACCCGCTGCTGATGCAGGTGAACAGCTCGACCGAATACTGGCAGAAGGGCGCCAGCCTGATCCACGCCGACCCGGCCGGCACCCGGGACCTGCCGGAGCCGCCCGATGTCCGGCACTACCTCGTCGCTGGCACCAAGCATGGCGGCCGCTTCGGCGCCACCACCGCGCGCGGGAATGCCTTCCACCTCAACAACCCGCATTCCGCCAGCCCGCTGCTGCGGGCGCTGCTGGCGGCGCTGGAGGACTGGGTGGAGACCGGGCGGGCGCCGCCGCCCTCCCGCGTGCCGAGGATCGCCGACGGCACGCTGCTGCCGGCGGAGGCGGTGCTGGCGGCCTTCCCCGACCTGCCCGCCACCCGCCGCCCGCGCCGCGCGACGCCCATCGCGCCGGTGACGGACTGGGTCGCCGAGACGCGCGGGCCGGAGGAGGCCTGGCGCCCGCTGGTGCCGGCGGTCGATGCCGACGGCAACGAGCGCGCCGGGGTGCGCCTGCCCGACATCGCCGTGCCGCGCGGCACCTATACCGGCTGGAACCTCTACGCCGCGGAGGGGCTGCAGGCGGAGCCCTGCGACCGGGAGGGCAGCCTGTTCCCCTTCGCGCTGGACGCGGCGGCGCGCGCGGCGAGCGGCGACCCGCGCCCGAGCCTCGCCGAGCGCTACCCCGACGCCGAGGGCTATGTCGCGGCGGTGCGCGCCGCGGCGGCGGCGCTGGTCGCCGACCGCCTGCTGCTGCCGGCGGATGCCGAGGCCTATGTCACCGCCGCGCAGCAGGCGGGGCCGGCGCCGCTCAGCCGCTGAGCCCGGCGGCGAGGATCGCCTCCACCACCTCCTGCACCTCCAGCGCCTCGCGCAGCGTCGCCAGCGGGTGGTCCTTGCCGCGGGTCATGGCGGCGACGCTGGCAAGCTGGCGCTTGAGCACCAGCGGCCGCTGCCGCTCGTTCGGCAGCGCGTCCGGCGCCTGCTGCCAGTGGCCGTCCGCGCCCGGCCGCTCGGCGACGGACCAGTCGCGCAGGCGGATGGCGCCGGCCGGCCCGCGCAGCGTCCAGGTATTGTGGTCGTCCTGCTCCGTCCTGCCGACGCCCCCCGAGAGCGTCACCGGCACGCCGCCCGCGGTCAGCCGCGCCTCGATCGCGGTCTCCGAGCCCTCGCCGGCGGGGAAGGTCGCGCGTGCCTCCTGCAGGACCAGCGGGCCGAGCTGCCGGCGCGTGAGGAACAGGAAGTGCGATATGACCTCGCGGGTGAAGCCGCCCTCCGCCCGGCGGGACAGCCAGGCGGCCGCGTCGCGCTGCCAGCCGCGCGGCCAGGTGGCGAAGGCGACCTCGATGGCAAGCGATTCGGCCGGGCCGGTCGCGCCCTCCGCCCGCCAGGCGGCAAGCTGCGCCACGGCGGGGGAGGAGGCCATGGGGAAGTTCACCGCCGCCCGTGCCCGGAGCGCCTCCGCCTTGGCGACGAAGCCGCGCGCCGCGGCGAGGTCGACGGCCAGCGGCTTCTCGAGGAACACGGCGCGGCCGGCGCCGAGCGCGGCCTCGGCCAGCGGGATATGCGCCGCGGGCGGCGCGGCGATGTAGAGGCAGTCGCAGGCCTCGATGACAGCGGCGGCGCTGCCGAGCGCCGGCACGGCGGGCGCGACGGCGGCCAGCCGCGCCGCGGCCTCCGGGGAGGGGTCCCAGACGCCCACGGGCCGCACATGCGCGGCGGCATGGTCGAGGGCGGCGCGCAGCAGCCTCTCCCCCATGATGCCGAAGCCGATGATGCCGAGGGCGATGGCGGCCATGCTGTGGGTCTCCCGGGTCGTGCCGCGGCGGGTATGGCACGCCCCGGGCGTTTGTCGGAGGGGAGGGGCGGTGCGATGTTGGAAGGCGCCCGGGCAGGCGAGCGATTGGATCGGGGTGGGGCGCGTGCCAGCCGTGCCCGGCTTGCCCGGCACCGGAGGCGGCAGCATCCTCCGCCGCGATCGGGCCGGGCGGGCCCCGCCGCCCGCAAGCCCCCAGGAGGAACGCCGCATGGCCGATGACACCCCGCTGCTGGTGACGCGCGAGGGCCCCGTGGTCCGCGCCACCATGAACCGGCCGGAGCGCCGCAACGCCCTCTCCGAGGCCATGGGCGCCGCCTGGGACGCGCTGCTCGCCGACCTCGCCCGGGACCGCGAGGCGCGGGTGCTGGTGATCGCCGGCGCCGGCGGCCATTTCTGCGCCGGGCTGGACCTGACCGAGGTGGCGCGCGAGGAGACGCCGGAACGCAAGCTCGAGCGGCAGCAGGCGCGCAACCGCCGCACCGGCCAGCGCTTCGCCGACATCTCCGGCCTGCCGCAGGTGGTGATCGCGGCGGTCGAGGGGTCCTGCCATGCCGGGGGCCTCGGCTTCTGCTGCTCGGCCGACATCGCCTTCGCCGCTGCGACCGCGCGCTTCGCGGCGCCCGAGGTGCGGCGCGGCCTGGTCCCCGCCCAGATCCTGCCCTGGCTCGCCCGCCGCACCGGCCGCACCGCGGCGACGCGGCTGGTGCTGGAGGCGGCGGTGATCGACGCCGCCGAGGCCGGGCGCATCGGCCTGGTGCACCAGGTGCTGCCGGATGCCGCGGCGCTGGAGGCGCAGGTGCAGCGGACCATCGCCGCGGTGCTGGAAGGCGCGCCGGGCGCGCTGGCCGAGACCAAGGGGCTGCTGGCCGCGCTCGGGCCCGTCTCGCCCGAGGGCTATGCCGAGGCCGGCGCGGCCGCCTTCGCCCGCACCGCCTCCAGCGCCGAGGCGGCGGAGGGGATCGCCGCCTTCAAGGCGAAGCGGAAGCCGGGCTGGGCCGCGTAACGGCGCCGGAGCCCCGTCCCATCTTACGGGGGCGGCTCGCCTGCCGCCGCCGGAGGCGCGCCGCGGAGCGGCGTCAGTCGGCGACGGCGCCGCTCGCGCGCACGATCGCCTGCATGCGGAGCGTCTCCTCGGCGATGAAGCGGGCGAAGGCGGCGCGGCCGCCGGCGCGCGGCAGGCTGCCGGCCTCCACGATCCGCGCGGCCACGGCCGGGTCGGCGATCGCCGCCACGGCCTCCGCCTCCAGCCGCGCCAGCACCGGCTCCGGCACGCCGGCCGGCGCGACCAGGCCGAACCAGCCCGTCGTGGTGACGTCGACCCCCGCCTCGCGCAGCGTCGGCAGGCCGGCGAAGGCGGGCACCCGGTCCTCCCCGGTCACGGCCAGCGGCTTCATGCGGCCGCTGCGCGCCAGGTCGGCGACGCCGGCAATGGTCTGGAACAGCACCTGCACCCGCCCTTCCATCAGGTCGGAGTTGACCTGCGCCGGGTCGCGGTAGGGGACATGCACCATGCGGGTGCCGGTCAGCATGTTGAACTGCACGCCGGCCAGGTGCTGCGAGGTGCCGTTGCCGATGGAGCCGAAGCTGACGGCCGCACCCCGCGCCCGCGCCCAGGCGGCGAAGTCCGCGACGGAGGCGACGGGCAGCGCGGGCGGCACGACCATCAGGTTCGGCACCACCGCGAGCAGCGAGATGGGCAGGAGGTCCCGGTCCGGGTCGTAGGCCAGGCGGCGGAACAGGAAGCGGTTCACCGCGAGCGTGCCGACGGCGCCGAGGCCGAGCGTATGGCCGTCCGGCGCGGCGCGGGCGACCGCCTCCGTCCCCAGGTTGCCGCCGGCCCCGGCGCGGTTCTCGATCACCACGGGCTGGCCGAGGCCGCGCGCCATGCGCTCCGCCGCGACCCGGGCGACGAAGTCGCTGGACCCGCCGGGCGGGAAGGGGACGACCAGGCGGATCGGGCGCGCGGGCCAGGGCTCCTCGGCCAGGGCGGGCGTGGCGAGCGCCGCGGCGAGCAGCGCGCGCCGGCGCATCAGGCGATCTCCGCCGCGCGCCGCAGGCTGGCGATCATGGACATGCGCGTCAGCAGCGCATGCGCCTGCGCCGGGTCCGCAGCCGCCGCGGCCATGCGGGCGCGGAAGGCGGCCTGGTCCTCGGGCGAGCGTGCCTCGAGGTTCTGCTTGTTGGCGATGGTCTGGCTCTGCACGTGCTCCACCGTCACGCCGCGGCGCTGGCGGTCGTAGCGGTCGAGCAGGGCGGGGTCCTCGCCGTCCAGCACCACCCGGGCCAGTTTCTCCGCGAGGTTCATGGCGTCGTGCACGCCGCCGTTCAGCCCCATGCCGCCGAGCGGGTTGTTGATGTGCGCCGCATCGCCCGCCAGCAGGATCCGGCCCCTGCGGAAGCGCTCCGCCACGCGCTGGTGGACGCGGTAGAGCGTGCGGTGGCGGATCTCGTAGCCGGAGCGGCCGGGCAGGATGCGCGCCATGCGCGCCGCGGCGAAGGCGTCCGAGGCGACCTCCTCCTCGCTCACCTCCGGCTTCACCGGGAACATGGCGCGCCACAGGCCGGGCACGCGCAGCAGGAAGAACCACTCCTCCGGGTCGGCATAGTAGGAGACGTCGGCGAGGCCCGGGATGGCTTCGGCGAACTCGAAGGGCGTCGAGAGCACCAGGAAGCGCTCCGGCCAGGTGAAGCCCTGGAACTCGATGCCGGCGGCGCGGCGCACCGCGCTGCGCGCGCCGTCCGCGCCGATCAGCCAGGACCCCTCCACCGCGGTGCCGTCCGCGAGGGTGACGCGCACGCGCTCGCCCAGGTCCTCGGCGTTCTCCACCGCCGCGCCGAAGCGCAGCGCGACGCCAGGCCTGTCCCGCAGCAGCCCTGCCAGGATGCGCGTCAGCTTGAACTGCTCCGCCTGCAGCCGGAAGGGATGGCGGGTGATGTCGGCGATGATGCCGAAGTCGAAGCCGGCGATCAGGCTGTGGTCGCGGTTGCGGTACTGCAGCGCCGGCGCGACCAGCCCCTGCGCGATCAGCGGCCGCGCGGCGCCGAGCTCGTCCAGCATGTCGAGCGTCGGTGCATGGAAGGTGGAGGCGCGGAGCTCGGCGGGGAGGCTGGGCTCGGCCTCGAGCACCGTCACCGCGACGCCGGCCCGCTGCAGCGCCGCGGCGGCGACCAGCCCGACCGGGCCGGCGCCCGCGATGAGGACGGGAAGCGTCATGGCCGCGACGCTAACAGCCGCGCGCGCCGCGGCGCAACCGCAGCGCCGTCGCCACGCCGCCCAGCGCGAGCTGCGCCGCCACCACCAGGAAGGGCGCCCGCCAGCCGCCGAGCAGCGGCACCAGCGCGCCGAAGGCCGCCGGCCCCGCGACATAGCCGCAGAAGATCAGCAGCGTGGAGCCGCTGGTCGCGTCCTGGATGCGGGCGGGCGGGGCGAGGCGGGCCACCTCCGCCATGACGATGCCGTTCCACGACGCCGCGAGGAAGCCGTTCGCCGCCGCGACCGCCAGCAGCAGCGCCGGCGGCGTGCCGGCCGGCAGCGAGGCGAGCAGGGCCAACGCGCCGGCGGCGGCCAGGGCCTGCACCACCAGGTTCCGCGCCGCCCGCCCCGTCCGGTCCGCCAGCCAGCCCAGCGCGATGCGCGCCACGATCCCGGCCCCCTGCATGGCCGCGAAGACCGAGCCGGCGGCGACCAGCGAGAGGCCATGCGCCTCCACCAGCCAGGTGACGCAGAAGGCGAAAAGGCAGCCCTGCGCGACCGCGAAGCCGAAGCCGAGCGCGGCCAGCGGGACCAGCAGCGGATCGACCCGCAGCGCCCGGAAGGGCGCGGCGAGGTTGGCGCGGCCGAGGAGCGCGGCCGGCGAGATGCGCCGGCCCGGCTCGCGCTCGGCATCGAGGCTCTCGCGGAGCGGCTGGATCAGCAGGGCGCAGAGCAGCGCCAGCCCGACCGCGAGGGCGAGCGTCGCCTGCCAGCCGAAGGCGGCGGCGGCCGGCGCCGCCAGCAGCCCGGTGACCGCCCCTCCCAGCGGCGCCCCGGCCTGCTTGATCGAGAAGATCAGCGTCCGGTGCCGCGGCGGCGCCGTCGCGGCCAGGATGCGGCTGCCGGCCGGCGGCGTCGGGCCATAGCCGATGCCGAGCAGGAGGGTGGCGGCGAGGAAGGCGGGCAGCGTGCCGATGGCCGCGACCAGCAGGCCGAGCGCCGAGACCGCCGTCCCCGCCTGCAGCCCGCGCACCGGCCCGAGCCGCGCCAGCACCGCCCCGCCGAACAGCAGGAAGAGGACCGTCCCGGCGGCCGAGGCGGCGTTCAGCGGCCCGATGCTCTCCGGCCGGAGGCCGGCATCGCCCGTCAGCAGCGGCGCCAGCACCGGCAGCATCTGGACCATGCCGGAGGCGACCGCCTGCATCAGCAGCGTGGCGCCCAAGGGGAGGACCCATGGCGCGATCCGGGATGGGGCGGTCACGGCGACAGGCTAGAGATAAAGCGGGCACCTGTGGACCCACCCCGGCGCCGCAATCGGCGCGCATCGACCAAGCGCCCGGGGCCGGCTTGCCAGCCGGGCCGCGCCGGGGGAGTCTGCCGCCGAACATCCCAGGAGGAAGCGGCATGTCCGGCACCGGCGCACCGGTCGGATTCATCGGTCTCGGCATGATGGGCCTGCCCATGGCGCGCAGCCTGCTGCGACGTGGGCGCAGCCTCGTCGCCTGCGACAGCAGCGAGGCGGCGCGCGCCGCGCTCGCCGAGGGCGCCGTGCGCTTCGCCGCGACGCCGGCAGGCGTCGCCGATGCCGCCGAGGTGATCGTGCTCATGCTGCCCGACAGCCGCGTGGTCGCGCAGGTGATGGAAGGCGAGGGCGGGCTGTTGCCGGCGCTGCGCGCGGGGCAGCTCGTCATCGACATGGGCAGCTCGCTCCCCGGCGAGACGCGACGCCTCGCGGCGCTCGCCGCCGCGCGCGGCGCGATGCTGGTGGATGCGCCGGTCTCGGGCAGCGTGGTGAAGGCCAAGGCCGGGACGCTCGCCATCATGACGGGCGGCGAGGATGCCGCCTGGGCCAAGGCCGAGCCGGTGCTGCGCGACATGGGCGAGACGCTGATCCGCACCGGCGCGGTCGGCAGCGCGCATGCCATGAAGGCGCTGAACAACTACGTCTATGCCGCCGGCCTGCTGGCCACCGCCGAGGCGCTGCGCATGGCCGAGGCGATGCAGCTCGACCTCGCGGTCTTCGCCGACGTGCTGAACGCGTCGTCGGGCCGCAACATCGCCACCGAGACCAAGGTGAAGCAGGAGATCCTGCCCGGCCGCTACCAGGGCGGCTTCCAGCTCGGCCTGATGCGCAAGGACCTCGAGACCGCCGGCGCCATCGCCGCCGAGACGGGCTTCGACGCCAAGGCGCTGCAGCTCTGCCGCGCGCTCTGGGGCGAGGCCGTCGCGGCGCTCGGGCCGAAGGCGGACAACACGGAGATCCACCGCTTCCTCGGGGCCGGCCGGTGACGCGGCCCGATGACCTGGGTGCGGCACCGTGCGAAGGCCTGGACCGGTCCGCCATGCACCTGACGCGTCGCGCCCTCCTCGGCGCCCCCGCGCTGCTGGCCGCGCCGGCGCTGGCGCAGTCCTGGCCCGACCGCCCGATCCGCATCGTCGTCGCCTTCCCCGCCGGCAGCGTCACCGACACGCTGATCCGCCACCTCTCGGAGCCGCTGGCAAAGGAGCTCGGCCAGCCCGTCATCATCGACAACCGGCCGGGCGGCAACGGCGTGGTGGGGACGGAGAGCGCGGCCCGCGCCGGCACGGATGGCCTGACCTGGTGCGTGCTGTCCGTCACCAACGGCGCCCTCGCGCCCTATGTCGTGCGCAGGCTTCCCTACGACCCGCTGAAGGACTTCCAGCCGATCGGCTTCCTCGCCGAGACGGCCTATATCCTGGTGGTCCGCGCCGACCATCCCGCGCGCGACCTGCCCGGCCTGATCGCGCTGGCGAAGGAGAAGCCCGGCGCGCTGACCTTCAGCTACGGCAACCAGAGCGCCCATATCGCCTCGGCGACGCTGGCGCGCATGGCCGGCGTCGAGATGACGGGCATTCCCTATCGCGGCGGGCCGGAGGCGCTGACCGACGTCATCGCCGGGCGGATCGACAGCACCTTCACCGACATCCCGGCCGGCGTGCCGCAGATCAGGGACGGCAAGGTCCGCGCCCTCGGCATCACCCAGCCGGAGCCCTTCGCGCTGCTGCCAGAGATCCCGCCCGTTGCGACCATGCTGCCGGGCTACGGCTTCCGCTTCTGGTTCGGCATGGGCGTGCCCACCGGCACGCCGCCCGCCATCGTCGCGCGCGCCAATGCGGCGATGAACGCGGCGCTCGGCAGCGGCGAGTTCGCAGAGCGCGTGGCCAGGCTCGGCTATGTCCCGCGGCCGACCGAGCCGGAGTGGTTCCGGACCTTCCTCGCCGGGCAGATCCGCGAACTGGGCGACCGCGCGCGCGAGGTCGGCATCGAGCCGGGCTGAGGCGGGCGCCGCGCGCCGCGTGCCGGGCACGGGCGCGCCGCCGCCATCGAAGGGGGAGGATTCCGATGCGACACATCGTCAAGGCCGCGCTCGCCGCGGCCATGCTGGCCCTGCCGGCCGCCGCGGAGCCGGCGCCAGGCGGGCCGCTGACCATCGAGAGGCAGGGCAGCTTCTTCATCGGCGGGCGGGAGGTGAAGGCGGATGCCCTCTCCACCCTGCCGGCCTATGCGCCCTCCGGCACCATCACCGTCGATCAGGTCTATGTCCGCTACCAGGTGCCGGCGGCGGCGACGGGGCGGCCGCTGGTGCTGGTGCATGGCTGCTGCCTGACCGGCAAGACCTGGGAGACGACGCCCGACGGCCGCATGGGCTGGGACGAGTATTTCCTCCGCCGCGGCCACCCGACCTATGTGGTGGACCAGGCCTGGCGCGGCCGCTCCGCCGCCAGCCCCGTCGGCATCAACCGCGTCCGCAGCGGCAAGGCCCCGCCGGACGAGCTGCCGACGGTCTTCTCCGCCGGGCACGAGCCGGCCTGGGCGATCTTCCGCTTCGGTGCCGAGTATCCGCAGGTCTTCCCCGGCATGCTCTTCCCGCTTGAGGCGCAGGAGGAGTTCTGGAAGCAGATGGTGCCGGACTGGCTGAACAGCCTGCCGACGCCGAACCCGACCGTGCCGGCGCTGGCGGACCTGGCGCAGAGGCTCGGCGGCGCGGTGCTGGTCAGCCATTCGCAGAGCGGCATCTATCCCTTCCAGGCCGCGGCGCTGAACCGCGCGGGCATCGCCGGCATCGTCTCCATCGAGCCGGGCGCCTGCCCCGCCGCGACGGGCGACATGGCGCCCTACAAGGGCCTGCCGATCCTGGTGCTGTGGGGCGACTATGTCGATCTCTCGCCGCGCTGGGCGCCGCGGCTGAAGGGCTGCCGCGACTTCGCCGCGGCGGCCAATGCGGCGGGCGGGCAGGTGGAGAATGCCGTGCTGCCGGAGATGGGCATCAAGGGCAATTCCCACATGCTCATGCAGGACCGGAACAGCCTGGAGGTCGCGGACTGGCTGGCGGGCTGGCTGGCGCGGAAGGTGGGGCCGAAGGGATAGGTCGGGGGGTCCGCTACGCGGCCCCGGCGGAGCGGGTGCCCCGGGGGCGGGCCTGGATGGCGGCGCCGTCGGCGCGCCGCCTTGTCAGGAATTCCACCACCGTGACGACCGATTGCGGATCGCCCGTGCCGGCCAGCATGATTGCTGACCGGCATGGGCTGTAGGCTGTCGCGCAGCCGTCAGGCCGTCGGCGCACCACGCCGACCGGTGCGCGATAACCATCGGCAGAAGGCAAGGCTTCTGCCGGTCGGCATCAGACCGCGGCAGCGCGCCGGTTGCGACGCAGCGTGCTGACACCGAGGCCGAGAAGTCCGGCACCGAGCAGGGCAAGCGAGGTCGGCTCGGGGACCGGGGTCACGCCCGCTTTGGTCTGCGCGGAGAAGGTGGTCTCCCCGTTGCCCTGCGCCGTGAGGGTGAAGATGCCCGGCGTCGGGTCATAACCGGCCAGCCGGAACGTACCGGTGCCGGAGAGGGACAGAGACGTCAGGCCGGCATCCGAGCGCGTGACATCGGTAATGGCCGCAAGATCGAAGTGAAGCGTCAGCGCGTTCTCGGTAATCGTGTAGAAGTCGTTGATCAACCGGCTGCCCACGACCAGCGATCCCGCCGGCAGGTCGGTGATCGTGCCGCATCCTCCGGCCGAGGCCGACATCGCACAGCCGAGCAGGGTGAAGAGCGGCGCAAAGGTACCCGTGGACTTGGCGTTCAGGTCGATGGTGCCGCCCGGGGTCCCTGCCACGCCGTTGTTCAGGAAGTCGAGGCCGGTCGCGGTAGAGATGTTTCCGCCCGAGGGCAGCCCGGCCACGCCGCCGGTGATGCTGACGGTGCTGTTGGGCGCAATGGGCGCTGCCATGGCTGCGCCGGCAGAGAGAACCAGAGCCATCGTCGCGTACAGGATGGGCTGAGTGACACTCGGCATATCTGACCTCAGAAATGCTCGCAGGTTGTTGAGATATCTAGCTCTGCGGCAGTCAGGAACTGCTATAATCGTGCCAATGAAACGGCCTGTTTGAGTCCAAGTACTTATCGTATACACGGACGCTTGAGCAAAAATTCTGTAAGAGATTCTGACACTGTTCTCGCGATGCGTTGTCCTGTAACGAGATATTCGCGAACGAAGGAGGTTTCTTCTCGCGAGTATTTTCAGTCTTGGCAAGATTTTGGCAAGGAACTTCTCGCCGAACCGGCGCGGCAATGCCGCGCCCTGCGGCCGATCTCACGTCAGGCGGCGGCACGAGGGCGCGATGCGGGCTTGCCGGCCGCCGGAACCGCGTCCCGCCCGCCTTCCGGCCACCGCTCGCGAGTCGGCGTCAGGCGCGGATCGCCCGCCTGCGACGGAGAATTTTACGAATTGCCTCGGGTGAGGCCCGGCACGCGCCGAGCAGGCCGGCCGGGCGGCGGCACGGGCGCCGCCCCCGGGCTGTTCTCAGGCCTGGCGCAGCCGCAGGCTCAGTCCGGCTTCACCCCGGCATCCCGGATCACGCCGCGCCAACGGTCGAGTTCGGCGGCGATGAGCGCGGTGTACTCCGCCGCGCCCATCCGCCCCGGCACCACGCCGATGGCGGCGAAGCGCTCCTGCAGCCTGGGGTCGGCCAGCGCCGCGGCGATGACGCCGCCCCAGCGCGCGGCGATCCCGTCCGGAATGCCGGCGGCGGCGGAGAAGCCGAACCAGTTGGTGCTGCGCGCGGTGGGGTAGCCGGCCTCGGCGAAGCTCGGCGTCTCCGGCAGGGCGGCGTCGCGCCCGGCCTCGGAGGTGCCGAGCGCCCGCAGCCGCCCGGCCTTCAGATGCGGCAGGGCGATCGGCAGGCTCTCCATGACCGCCGGGATCTGCCCGCCGATGCAGTCGGCGAGCGCCGGCGCCGAGCCGCGATAGGGCACGTGCGTCAGCTCGATCCCCGCCGCGCGCGCCAGCAACTGCCCGACTAGGTGGTTCATGGTGCCGTTGCCGCCGGTGCCATAGGCGAAGCCGCCGGGCCGGCCGCGCGCCAGCGCCACGAAGTCGGGCAGGGTCCGGGCGGGCACGCCGGGGTTCACCACCAGCACGCTGGCGAAGGTCCCGACGAGGGCGATGTGGGTGAAATCCGCCAGCGGGTCATAGGGCACGCTCGGGTAGAGCACCGGCCCGATGCCATGCGAGGCGGCATTCGACATGATGACGACATGCGCATCGCCGCGCGCCTTGGCGACGAGGTCGGCGCCGACCAGGCCACCGGCGCCCGGCCGGTTCTCGATGACGATGGGCTGGCCGAGCCGGCCGCCGATGCTCTCGCCGAGGGCGCGGGAGAGCGTGTCGGCCGCGCCGCCCGGCGGGAAGTTCACGATCCAGCGGATCGGCCGCTCGGGCCAGCCTTGGGCCTTGGCGAGGGCGGGCAGGAGGAGCGGGGCGGCGAGCAGCGCGCGGCGGGGCAGGGAGGTCATGCCCGGGGCGCAGCAACGCGCATGCCATGGCGGGCCGCGGCCCGCCGGGCGCGAACAATGCCGTGCCCTGCCGCGTTGCGCCCGCGCAGGATTCCGCAGCCTGGGCCATACTGCCGGTGGACCGCACCCTTGGGGTGAAAGCCTGCGTGGGATCTTTTTGCAGCGCGAACCCCGAGGGGTTCGCCGGAACCCGGACCTGGGAGGCCTCGCATGGAGCCCGTCGTCATCGCCGTCGCCATCACCGGCTCGGTGCCGCGCAAGAAGGACAACCCGGCCGTCCCGACCACGCCGGCCGAGCAGGTAGAGAGCACGCATGCGGCCTTCGAGGCCGGCGCCTCCCTCGTCCACATCCATGTCCGCAACCCGGACGAGAGTCCCTCCTCCGACCCCGCCCTGTTCGCTCAGGTGCAGGAGGGGGTGCGCAGGCACTGCCCGGGGATGATCGTGCAGTTCTCGACCGGCGGGCGCGGGCGGGACCCGGCGGCGCGGGGCAATTCGCTGGTCTTGAAGCCCGACATGGCCTCGCTCTCCACCGGCTCGGTCAACTTCCCGACCATCGTCTACGAGAACTCCGCCGCGCTGGTGACCGACCTGGCGACCAAGATGCGCGACAACGGCATCCGGCCGGAGATCGAGGTCTTCGACCTCTCCCACATCCACGGCGCGTGGCGGCTGGTCGAGGCCGGGCTGATGGACGAGCGGCCGCATGTGCAGTTCGTCATGGGCGTGAAGAACGCCATGCCGGCGGAGGAGCACCTGCTCGACATCCTGCTCGGCGAGTTGCGGCGGCAATTGCCGAAGGCGACCTGGACGGCGGCGGGCATCGGCGTGAACCAGGCGCGGGTGATGGACTGGGTGCTGGCGCGCGGCGGCGACGGCGTGCGCACGGGGCTCGAGGACAATATCCGCCTCTCGAAGGACCGGCTGGCGGCCAGCAATGCCGAACTTGTGGGGCTGGCGGCCGAGGCGGTGGCGCGCCACGGCCGGCGGCCGGCGACGGCGGCGGAGGCGCGGCGGCTGCTCGGCCTGGCGGCGGCATAACGGCACAGGGTCTGCGACGGCGCCCTGCGGCGCCTTCGACGCCGTCGAAGGCGACCAATGCGGGGAGCCATGGGGCCTTTGGCGAGTCAAGGGCCCCATGGCCGGGGCTCGAGGTGCGCTCGACGGGGTCGAGCGCGCGGGATGCGCGCCACGAGCGACCGTATCCTGGCCGCCGGCGGAACGGGCACCCGCCGGAGTGACCCATGGCTAGAGTGGCGCCCCGCGCCGCCGGCGCGGCAAGACGCAGGAGGACGTCCCATGCGCCACATCACCCGGGCAGCCGCGCCGGCACCCTCCAGCACGCCATGGGCGAGCGGCTGGACCGCGAGCGCGGCGAGCGCCTCGGCCCCGGCGGCTTCGTCTACCTCCCCGGCATGATGCCGCATTCCGTCTGGACGGAGGCCGCCGAGGCCGTGGTGCAGGTGACCGGCACGGGTCCCTTCGGCCTGCTCTACGTCAACCCGGCGGACAATCCGGGCAAGGCGCGCTGAGCCTCAGGGGAACATCGCGACGGCGCGGATCGGGCTGGCCGTGCCGCCGCGGATCTTCAGCGGAAAGCCGATGAAGGTGAAGCGCCCGCGGCCGACGAGTTTATCGAGGTTGGCGAGGCATTCCATATGGGTGATGCCGCGCTCGGCGCAGGCCATGTGCGCCTGGAAGTTCGGCTCGCCCTCCGGCGCCGGGCTGATCGCCTCCACGCCGAACATGCCGATGCCGCGGTCGGCCAGCCAGTGGACGCTCTCGAGCGCGAGGCCGGGGAAGTCGTGCAGGTAGCCCGGCTTGCCGAGCAGGCGCTCGTTCGTCGCCATCCAGAGCAGCACCGTGTCCTTCGGCCGGATCTCCTGGCCGGAGCGCTCCAGCGCCGCCTCCATCTCCGGCACGGTGATGGCGTGCTTCAGCGGGACATGGCTGAGGTCGAGGCAGATGGCCGAGGTGTAGAAATTCTCGAGCGGCACCTGGTCGATCGAGGGCGCGCCCGGCCGCGGGTCGAAATGCACCGGCGCGTCCACATGCGTGCCCGCATGGTCGCTCATTGCCAGCGACAGCGCCTTGCTGGTGAAGGTGGTGCCGCCCGCGACCTTCTTCTCGGAATGGTCGTTCCAGACCGTCATGACAACCGGCGGATGGCTGGGATGGGTCTGGGTGCGGTGGAAGATCTCGCGCGAGAGATCGACGAATTCGGGCATGCGCAGGACTCCTTCGGGCTCGGCGTACGACGCGTCATGCTCGGCGCGACGGCGCGCGGGATCAATCGGGCTTGATGCCCGTCGCCTGCACCAGCGCGGTCCAGCGCTGCCGGTCGGCCGCGGCATAGGCCGCAAGCTCCTCACGGCTGCCGGGGAAGGGGAGCATGCCCTGCTGCGCCAACCGTTCCTGGAAGCGCGGCCGCGCCACCGCCGCCGCGATCTCCGCATGCAGCCGGGCCAGCGCCGGCTCCGGCGTCCCGGCGGGGGCATAGACGGCGTACCAGTTCAGCGCCTCGTAGCCCTCGACCCCGGCCTCGGCGAGGGTCGGCACCTCGGGCAGGCTCGCCGAGCGCGCGGCGGTGGAGACGCCGAGCGCCCGCAGCCGCCCCGCCTGGATATGCGGTAGCGAGGTCGGCAGCGTGTCCGTCAGCATCTCGATCCGCCCGCCGAGCAGGTCCTGCATGGCGGGGCCGGTGCCGCGATAGGGCACATGCGTCAGCTCGATGCCCGCGAGATGGGCGAAGAGCGCCGCGGCGAGATGGGTGGAGGCGCCGATCCCGGCGGAGCCGTAGCGCAACTCGCCGGGCTTCGCGCGGGCCATCGCCACCAGGTCCTGAACCGTGCGGGCGGGGACGCCGGGATGGACCACCAGCACGGCGGGCACGCCGCAGATGCCGGCGACCACGGCGGTATCGCGCATCGGGTCGAAGGCGAGGCCGGGGTTCAGCGCGGGATTGGTCGCATGCGTCGCCTGGCTGCCCATCAGCAGCGTCAGGCCGTCGGGCCGCGCGCGCACCACCGCTTCCGTCCCGATGGCGCCGCCGGCGCCGGCGCGGTTCTCCACGGCGATGGGCTGGCCGAGCGCCGGGCCGAGTTCCTCGACCAGCATGCGGGAGACGAGGTCGGAGGCGCCGCCGGGCGGGAAGGGCGCGACGAGGCGCAAGGGCCGGTCCGGTGCCCAGCGCTCCGCGCGCGCGGCCCTCGCCAGCGGCAGGGTGGCGGCGGCGGCGAGCAGGCTTCGGCGGGTCGGCATGGCGCGGGCTCCGGCAGGATCGCCCGCGCCAAGCCAGCGCCGTGCCAGGCGGGCCTCAGCCCATGCGGAAGAGGAAGCGCTCCTCCACCACCTTGCCGTCCTTCACCGTGTAGAGGCCGACCTCCTCCATCTGCATCCGCTGGCCGCTCTGCTTCTGCGTGACGTCGATGTGGAAGCGCAGCGCGAACTGGTCGCCGTTGACATAGGGGCCATGCGTCTCGGTCGCGTGGATCTCGTGGTTGGCGTACCACCACGCGCTCTTGCCCTTGACGGCCGGCTTGCCCTTCAGCACGGCCATGTCGCCTTCCATGGGCTCGACGCTCACGACCTCCTCGGCCCAGAAGCGCTCGCCCGCCTCCTCGAACTTCCCCGCCTTGCAGAGGGCGGCGAATTCCTGCGCGATCTCCACGGTGCTGCTCATCGGCTGTCCCTCCGCGCCGCTCATGGCGCACCGTGAACGTATCAGGAACGCGACCCCGGCCTCAAGCAGGATCGCAGAGGTAACGGCGCACCGGATATGACCGTTTGGCGAAGGCCGGGCAGAAGCTGCGGACGACCGGCTCGAGCAGTGCGAAGAGCGCCCGCTTCTCCGCATTCAGCGCCTCGAGCCGCGCCCGCGCTTCCTCCGCCTCCCGCGCCAGCCGCGCCAGGTCCAGCGTCAGCAGCCGGCGGTCGCGCACGATGAAGCGGCCGCCGACCATGACGTGGCGCAGCGCATTCGCGTCCTCCGTATGCACGAGCTGGTTGACCGTCGCGTTCAGCGGCATCCAGTTCGGGTGCTGCAGGTCGAGGAAGACGATGTCGGCCTTCATGCCGGGTGCGATGGCGCCGATATCGGCGAAGCCCAGCGCCCTGGCCGAGCCCTGGGTGCCCGCGCGCCAGGCCTCCTCCGCCGTCACCCACTCCGCCGGGTCCGGCGTCTGCACGGCGGCGAGCTGGAAGGCGGCACGGATCGCCTCGTACATGTTGGAGGTATCGGAGGAGGAGACGCCGTCCGTCCCGATCCCGACCGTGACGCCGAGGTCGAGCGCCCGGCGCAGCCGGAACATCCCGTTGCCCAGCCGCATGTTGCTGCCCGGGTTGTGGGCGATGGCCGCGCCCCGGTCGGCCATGATCCGCAGGTCGTCATCGGTCAGCCAGATGCCATGCGCCGCCGAGAAGCGCGGCCCGATGAGCCCGAGCGCATCGAGGTGCTGCACCAGGCTCTTCCCGTAGCGCTGCATCCCGGCCAGCGCCTGCAGCTTGCTCTCCGCCACATGGCTCTGGATCGGCGCGCCGTGCTCGGCGGCGAGCCGGCCGCAGCCGCAGAGGAATTCGTCGGCGCAGTGCAGCGGGATGGTCGGGGCGAGGGCCGCGCGGATGTCCTGCCCGGCCCAGCGCCAGTGCCGCAGGATGTCCGCCATGGCGGCGAGCGTCGCCTCCCAGGGCGCGGGGCCGAGCCGGTCCACCTGCGCCCGCAGCGCATCGGGCAGCGCGTCCTTCAGCCCCGGCACCGCGTCCCAGACCGTGCGGTCCGCGACCATGGGGGCGATGACGGCGCGCAGCCCCACCTCCGCGTATGCCTCGGCCGCGGCATCCATCCCCTCGCGCGTCGGCAGCGGCGCCTCGGCATAGAGGTCGTAGCAGGCGGTGACGCCCTTCAGCGCCATCTCGGCGGCGCAGAGCTGGGCGGAGAGCTTCTTGTCGGCGAGGCTCCGCCCGCCGCCCATCCAGGGCGCCGCCGCCAGCAGCAGCTCCAGCGTCCAGGCATCGGCGAGGCCCCGCGCCAGGCCGCCATGGCCATGGGTATGGGCATTGACCAGGCCGGGATGCAGCAGCAGCCCCGCCGCATCCTCCACCCGCGCCCCCTCCGGCGCCGCGAGCCCGGCGCCGACGGCGCGGATGACGCCGTCCTCGATCAGGATGTCGGCCGGCTCGGCGCGGCGCCGGGCGGGGTCCGCCAGGCGCCCGCCGGTGATGAGGAGGATGCCCCGTTCGATGCTGGCCATGCGTGACGCTCCCGGCTGGTCGCCGGGAGCATGCCAGCCGCGTGCCAGTCAGGCGAAGATCACATCGGCGGCCGAGAGGTGGTGCTGGCCGAGCAGGGTGATGACCTGGTCCGTGGCATAGCCGGGCAGGTGGATCTCGACGTGGGTATTCGCCCCCTGAACGATGCTGCGCACCTGCAGATGCGTCGGATCGGTGAAGGCCGTGTCAGCGAGGACGTCGGTCGGGGCCGCGGGCACCCGGTGCGCGAAGGCCGAGAGGTCGAGCCGGTCCTGCCCCTCGGTGAAGTCCGCGATCACGTCGCCCTGGGTATCGAAGACGGGGAGCCTGGCGCGGGCATCGGTCGCGCCGAAGACGAAGATGTCGGCACCCGCGCCGCCGATCAGCGTATCCGCCCCGACGCCGCCGTCCAGCACGTCGTCGCCGTCGCCGCCGTCGAGCAGGTCATAGCCGCCGCCGCCGCAGATGGTGTCCGCCCCGGCATCGCCGCGCAGCAGGTCGCCGCGGTCGGCGTCGCGGGCATAGGCCTCGGCATAGGCGCTGCCGCCGGTGAGCACGCCCCAGCCGAGGATCAGGTCGTCGCCGGTGCCGCCATGGACCGTGTCCGCCCCGTAGCCGCCGAAGACGGTGTCGTCGCCCGCGCCGGCGCCGATCGCATTGCCCTCCGGCGCGGGGCCGGTCGTCGGGTCGGGGTAGATGGCGGGGTGCGGGCCGGCCAACCCGTCGCCGCGGATCAGGTCATTGCCGGCGCCGGCCTGGATGCTGTCCCCGGCGGCGGTGCCGTCCAGGGTGTCGTCGCCGATCGTGCCGGTGATGCTGGTCATGGCGCTCTCCAGGAGTGGATACGATATTCAATATCCACAACCTGAAGTATCCAGCCGGCTCACGCACTCCACGAATGCGCGATCAGTGAGGTCTGGTGTTAGCGCCTGAAGCGAAGGGTCACGCCGCGGTCGATCCAGCTCGTCTCGATCGCATCGATGTCGCACTTGCCGGAGGGATCGGCCTTGCGCGGCGCGTCCTCGAGGAAGGGCGCCCGCACCTCCCGCCAGATCCCGAGCAGGCGGCGAAGTTCCACCAGCGGGTCCTTGTGGTCGTCGACGCGGAGGTTGAGGTCGGGGAAGTCCTCGGTGGTGGTCAGCAGCATGGCGGCGGACTGCCGGCCGCGCTTGTCGCCGCCCTCGGCCTCGCCGGCCTCCATGGCCAGCATCAGGCGCTCCGGCAGCGGCAGGCCGGAATTGACGCGGAAGGCGGCGGCGGTGCCGGCGACCACGCCCGGCCCGGCCAGCATGTTGCCGGCGACCGAGAAGCCCTTGTCCGGACTGTCGCCGCACCAGTCCACGCAGTTGTCGCCGGTGAAGGCGGCGCTGCGGCCGTGCCGGTCCACGCAATGCACCTGGCGGATGCCACGGCCCTTGTCGCCGGCCAGCGCGCTCTCGATCGCATCCGCAGGCGCCAGGCCGCGCTCCAGCGCATCCAGGATGGCAGGGCCCAGGTAGCGGTTGGTGAAGGACTGGGTGGAGACCGCGCCGACGCCCGCGCGGAGGAAGGGGCAGCTCGCGCCGACGGCGAAGTTGCAGGTGGAGACGGCGACGGCGAAGGCGCCGGTCGCGGGGTCATGGGCGACGATGGACCAGGTCATGTCAGGGCGTTCCGGAGCGAAGACGGCATCATGCGACAGAATGGACTGCCGCGGGGCCGGGCGGGAAGGGGAATGATATCGGTTGCGCGGCGGCGTGGCGTGATGTACATGTCATGCGTACGCAGAAGGGTGCGGTCATGGACCCGCGGGATCCGCTCGACCCGACCGAGGCGGGCACGACCCGGAAGGTCGGGGTGCGCGACCTCCGCGGCAACCTCGCCGCCTATCTCCAGGAGGTGCAGGAGGGCTTCACCATCCTTGTCACCGCCCGCGACCGGGTGGTGGCGGAGCTGCGGCCGCCCGCCCCGCCCGAGGCGCCGCGACGCCAGCCCGGCGGGCTGCGCGGCCGGCTGCGCCCGGCACCCGACTTCGACACGCTGCCGCCCGACCTGCTGGCGGCGATGGAGGGCGAGGAGGGGTGAAGCTCCTCCTCGACACCCATGTGCTGCTCTGGTGGCTGATGGACGACCCGCGGCTCGGCGCCGCGACGCGCGGGCTGATCGCCGACCCGGCGAACGAGGTCTGGGTCAGTGCCGGCTCGCTCTGGGAGATCGTGGTCAAGCAGCGCGTGGGGAAGCTGGAGGGCGACATCCGGGAGATCGTCGCCGAGGTCCGGCGGAACGGCTTCCGGATGCTCGACATCGCGCCGGCGCATCTGGCCGTCCTGGCCGGGCTGCCGGCGCATCACCGCGACCCCTTCGACCACCTGCTGATCGCGCAGGCGATCGCGGAGGGGGCGGGTTTCGTCACGCAGGATGGGCGGAGCGGGCAGTATCCGGTGCGGGTGGTGGGCGGCGGCTCTGCGCTGACTCCAGTCATCCGGGAGAGGCAGTCACCTTCCGAAAGCCAGATGTTGCCTACCGCCGACCGGCCAACCGCATGACTGCGTTCAGCGGTCCTGGTATTTATGAGTTGAAAAAGATCTTCTGACCAATAGCTTTTTGGTTCAATCACCATAATGAGATCAATCTCCTCGGTGCACCCTGCTATACAAGACAGGTCGCTGCAACGCGTGATTTCGAGCCACAAAAATTCCACCGCTTGGCTGATTTTTCGAAGTCAGAAAGAAATATTTTAAGACAAATTCTCTGAAGATGTCGTCGGCAAGCCTCGGTGTTGGAAATATCCGCAGGTGATACATCATAATAAGAAGCTGCTTTGCCTCGCCCGCGATTACCTGATTTAGATTAACTTCCCTCAGGCGGGTTTGTAGGTAAGGACCAGCAAAGCAGAGTTTCAGAGCGACGTCGATAACAGCATTTGGGAACATGTCATATCTTCACGCTAACAATGGTCGAGGGCAACAATGGACGATTCAGCGCTCAGCAAATTCCTGCTTGATCGAAATATCCCGGAGGATTTTCAGTGGCCCGACCCAGCGGCGTCAGGCTCTGATAATATCGAACCGGTTGAGCTTGTGGGAACTCTTCAGGCAGCCAATGCTCAAAGCGTCTACGTCGCAACTGGGGGAGGCGTCGTTCTCACGATACCAAGAGAGTCCGTGATCTCGGTCAGCGACGCGCGCTTCGGCCCGGCAGGTTCTGTCAGGCTTCTCATCAACGGAGAGTCCGTGGCTGAATCTGCTACTCGAGTTCTGCTATTTGGAGGCGTCAGGCGCGATACGGCCCCACTGGTTCTGATGAATGGATCTCCAGATCTTCAGATCGCCGGCTTTGAAGACAAGACACTGGAACGCCTTCAGTCCATCATGGAAAAGCTGAAGAAACTTGGATTGCCAGTTCCGATTGGAGACGATGGCGGGACCACAACTTATTCATACCTGAGCAGCGCCTGGACAACCACTGGCCCAGATGGCGGGTCCAGGTCTGATTCCGATCCAATCAGAGAGGCCGATGACTAGATTCAAAAGAAAAGAGAAGAAATGTCCATTTCAAATATCGTAATAGTTGCTGGACCGGAGGATTTGCACGCTTTAGCGGTCCAGCAGGCTGTGGTTAAGATGGGCGGCGCTTGTGCTGTCGTCGATTTCCGCGAAATCGATAAGGACATCTCCTTGGAGGCTGACCTCGATGTCTCGTCGGACCGATCGAGTCAGGGACATGCCTCAGTCTTCCTCGGAGCGTTTGCCGATCTGGAGTTCAGCGCCGCAACATCTGTGTGGCTCAGACGGCCGATGCTGCCGATTGCGCAATACTCGATCAGGGATCCTCGATATCGTTCGTTCATCCGAGCAGAATGGCGCGCGGCGTTGATGGGCTTGACTCGATTGAGCGGCTGCAATTGTGTGAACGATCCCATTGCAGAGGAGCAGGCGACGCTCAAGCCGGCCCAACTCAGCGCTGCGCATCGGGTTGGTCTTAGGATTCCGAAGACTCTTGTCACGAACTCGGCGACGAGGTGTCAGGCGTTTATCGACCTGAACCGGCGAAGCGGCCGGCGAACTATCTTCAAGCCACTGACCCCACCATTGGATCGGCTTGGAGAAGTCCGCAGCATCGAGACGGTTGAAGCTTATCGAGAGGAGCTTGAATTGGCTCCGGTTATTTTCCAAGAATGCATTGAACGAGGCATGGATATTCGAGTTACTTATGTCGATGGAGAATGCTTTTCGGCTAACATCCTGAGCGATCATGAGGCACTTATCGATTGGAGATCCGATCCAAATGTCGTCTATGAGAGAACTACCTTGGCAAATGCCGTTGAGAATGGGCTTCGCAGACTTATGTGCTCACTCGGGTTGCGAGTTGGATGCATTGATCTCCGCATAGGGCGGGATGGAACGGTCTATTTTTTTGAAGTCAACCCTTCTGGGCAGTTTCTCTTTATGGATCTCGAACTTGATCTTCCTGTGGCCGCAGCAGTCGCGCGCGCCCTTCTACGAAATCCGGCATCTCGCCAATCTTACAAGTGATTCGAGGTTGAATCTACCGGCTCCCGCGCCATTTCCGGGGATCCACCGCCGAGTCTGACCGGCGCCCGTCGCGTGGTTCGGGCAGTAGTTTAGTGGAGCATGGTTGCGGGCCGCTCCGTGCGGTCAGTCGGTCTTGGGCGTTCAGTCGGCAATGGGACGCTCGGCATGACCACCTCGGGCGCCGGCGGACGCCATGGCAGGGAG
>NZ_JAUTWS010000010.1 GCF_030657435.1 Paracraurococcus lichenis
CACGGTCGAAGGTCAACCGCTCGCCACCGAGTGCACATTGCCAACCTTTCCGCCTCACGCCGCCCCGCCCGGCCCCACCTGCGCCCGCGCCACCATGTCCGGCTCCCACTCGTTCACCCGCAGGCACCCACGCACCAGATCGGTGACGACAACAGAGCATTGCGGTACACTACTGCTCCCGGCCCGACAGGAGCCACGATGCCCACCTACACCGCCACCGACGCCCAGGACCGCCTGCCGGCCCTGCTCGACGCGTCCGAGCGCGGCGAGTCCGTGACCATCACCCGTCATGGCCGCCCGGTGGTGGAACTCCGACCGATCCCGACCGCCGGCGACCGGCGGGTAAACGCGGAGTCGATCGACTGGCTCGAACGCCAACTGGCCGACCTGCCCCCGCCCGCGGAGGACTCGGTCGCGCAACTGGACGCCGTCCGTGGCGGACCGCCCGGCGCGGCGTGACCTACCTGGACGCGAGCGCGCTCGTCTCGCTCTTCATGCCCGATGCCCATACCCCGGCGATCCGCAGCCATCTCCGCCGGGCGTGCCCCGCCATCGGCATCGGCGACTTCACCGCAGCCGAGTTCGCCGCCGTCACCGCCCGGCGCGTCCGCATGCGCGACCTGACGCCCGATCAGGGCAGCCGGATGCTGGCCGTGTTCGACGCCTGGGTCGCCGCGAATGCCGCGCCGCTGGCCGTCGATCCCGCCGATATCCGCGTCGCCGCCGCCTTCGTACGGCGCTTCGAGTTCGGCCTGCGCGCGCCGGATGCGCTGCATCTCGCCGTCTGCCAGCGGCTCGGCCTGCCCCTGCTCACCTTCGATGCGCGGCAGGCCCTGGCCGCCGCGCGGCTCGGCCTCGCGCTCGATCCCGCGGGCGTCGCGGCACCCTAGGCCGCTTCCCGGCCGCGGGCTTCCATCACCATCGCGCCTGCCCCGGTTCCCTCGCCGCCCGAACCCGTCCTAGGCTCGCCCGATGCGCAGCCCCCTCCCCCGCCGGGCCCTCCTCGCCCTGCCCGCCCTCCTCGCGCGTCCCGCCCGTGCGGCGCCGCGGCTGCGCGTCGGCTCCAAGAACTTCACCGAACAGCTCGTGGTCGCCGAGCTCTTCGCGCAGGGGCTGGAGCGCGCCGGGGCGCAGGTGGAGCGGCGCGTCAATCTCGGCGGCACCGCCATCGCCCAGCAGGCGCTGCTCAGCGGCGATATCGACCTCTATCCCGAATATACGGGCACAGGTTTGGGCGTGGTGCTGAAGCAGCCGCCGGAGGGCACGCCGGAGGAGGTGCTGGCCAAGGTGCGCGCCGGCTATGCGCCGCTCGGCCTCACCTGGCTGGACCCGAGCGGCATCGACAACGGCAATGCCATGCTGGTCCTGCCGCGCACGGCGCAGCGCCACGGCCTCGCCACGCTCTCGGACCTCGCCCGCGCGGCGCCGCAGCTCACCCTCGCCGCGGGCAACGAGTTCGCCGATCGCGCCGATGGCCTGCCCGGCCTCCGCCGCGTCTATGGCATGCAATTCGGCCGCTTCCGGCAATTCGCCGCCCTCGGCCTGCGCTATGCCGCTCTCCAGCACGGCCAGGCGGATGTGGTGAACGCCTATGCCACGGACTGGCAGATCGCGGTCGGCGGCTATGTCGTGCTGCGGGACGACAAGCGGCTCTGGCCGCCCTACCAGCTCGCCGCCGTGGTGCGGGATGCGGCGCTGCGGGACTTCCCGGGCCTGCGCGCGCCGATCGAGCGCATCGGCGCGAAGCTCGACAACGCGACGGCGCAGGAGCTGAACCGCCAAGTGGACCAGGACGGGGAGGAGCCACGCGAGGTCGCCGCCCGCTTCCTGCGCGAGATCGGCCTCGGCTGATGCGCTGGACGCTTCGGAACCTCGACACGGTCTCGGCGGCGGTGGTGGTGCATCTGGAGCTCGTGCTGGCCTCCCTCGCGCTCGCGCTGCTGCTGGCGGTGCCACTGGGCTTGGTGGTGGCGCGGCGGCCGGGGCTGCGGGCGGCGGTGCTGGGGACGGCCTCGGTGCTCTACAGCCTGCCGACGCTGGCGCTGTTCGCCCTGCTGGTGCCGGTGCTGGGCCTCGGCTTCGCGCCGGCGCTGCTGGCCCTCGTCACCTATGCCGTGCCGGTGCTGCTGCGGGCGCTGGTGGCGGGGCTGGCCGCGGTGCCGGCCTCGGTGCGGGAGGCCGCGGACGGCATGGGCCTGACGCCGATGCAGCGGCTCTGGCGGGTGGAGCTGCCGCTCGCCTTGCCGGCGCTGCTGGGGGGCTTGCGCGTCGCCTCGGTCACGCTGGTCTCGGCGGCGACGGTGGCCGCCTATATCAGCGCGGGCGGGCTCGGGACGCTGATCCTGACGGGGCTCGACCAGGGGCACACCGAAAAAATCCTGGTCGGGGCCGGGCTGGTCGCCGTCATGGCGCTGCTGCTCGATGCCGGGCTCGGCGCGGTGCAGCGCCGCCTGCCGAAGCTCGCGTGATGGAGGCGATCGCGGGCGCGGCGCGCTGGCTGGGGGCGAACCCGCTGGCCTTCCTGGCGACGGTCGGGGACCACCTGCTGCTCTCGCTGACCGGCCTCGCCATCGGCATCGCCATCGCCCTGCCGCTCGGCGTCCTGGTCGCGCACCGGCCGCGGCTGGCGGAGGCGGCGATCGCCGGCGCCGGCGCGCTGCGCACCATCCCGAGCCTCGCGGTGTTGGCGGCGCTGCTGCCGCTGCTGGGGGTGGGCTTCACGCCCTCTGTCGTGGCGTTGGTCCTGCTGGCCTTGCCGCCGGTGCTGGTGAACACGGTGGTGGGCCTGCGCGGCGCCGACCCAGCGGCGCTCGAGGCGGCGCGCGGCCTCGGCATGACGGCTTGGCAGCGGGCACTGCGCGTCGAGTTGCCGCTGGCCGCACCCCTGGTCTTCGCCGGGTTGCGGATCGCCGCGGTGCAGGTGGTCTCGGCCGCGGCGCTCGCCACCTTCATCGGCGGCGGCGGCCTCGGCGACCTGGTGACGCAGGGGCTGGCGCTGCTGGATACCGGGCGGATGCTGGTCGGCGCCGTGGCCATCGCCCTGCTGGCGCTGGCCACGGAGGCAACCTTCGGGCTGCTGGAACGGCGCTTCGCGGCGCGGGTGGGGGGCGCATGATCGAGCTGGAGGGGCTGTCGAAGCGCTGGCCCGGCGCCGACCGCGCGGCGGTGGAGGGGCTCAGCCTCTCGGTGCCGGAGGGGACGAGCTGCGCCCTGATCGGGCCGAGCGGCTCGGGCAAGAGCACGACGCTCCGCATGGTCAACCGGCTGATCGAGCCGAGCGGCGGCCGGCTGCGCATCGCCGGGAAGGATGCGCTGGCCGGGGATCCGGTCACGCTCCGCCGCGGCATCGGCTACGTGATCCAGGAGGTCGGGCTCTTCCCGCACCGGAGCGTCGCGGAGAACGTGGCGACGGTCCCCCGCCTGCTCGGCTGGCCGGAGGCGCGCATCCGGGCGCGGGTCGAGGAAGTGCTGGCGCTGACCGGGCTCGATCCCGCCCGCTTCGCCGCCCGCCGGCCGCACCAGCTCTCGGGCGGGGAGCGCCAGCGCGTCGGCGTGGCCCGGGCGCTGGCCGGCGACCCGCCCGTGCTGCTGATGGACGAGCCCTTCGGCGCCGTCGACCCGGTGGTGCGCGCCCGGCTGCAGGAGGAGGTGCTGCGGCTGCTGAAGCAGCTCCGCAAGACGGTGCTGCTCGTCACCCACGACCTGGAGGAGGCGGTGCGCCTCGGCGATGCCGTCGCCGTGCTGCGCGACGGGCGGCTCGTGCAGCACGGGCCGGCGGAGGCCTTGCTGGCGCGGCCGGCGGATGACTTCGTCGCGGAGTTCCTCGGCAGCGACCGGGCGCTGAAGCGCCTGGCGCTGCTCCCGGCGCGCGCGGCACGGCAAGAGGCGGCGGCGACGGGCACGCCGCTGCCGCCCGAGGCCACGCTGCGCGACGCCCTCTCGGCCATGCTCGCGCGCGGCGCACAGGCAGTGCCGCTGGCGGAGGGCGGGTCGGTGGCGCTGGAGGATGTGCTGTCGGCGTCGCGGCCGGACGCCGCTGGCACCCCCGGGCAACGCTGAGGCCCCCGACCGCCTCGTGCGGTCCGGCCGGGCGGCCACCCGCCGTCGGGCGGTCGCGCCCCTACCCCCTCCCGGCCCCCCGGCGTCGGCACCCTGTCAGATCGGCCGGCGCCCGGGCGCCCGGCCGGCGTCCCGGGCACTGCCCACGCCCCATCCTGGAGGCCACCGGCACGGCGGGCCTGCGCAGCCCGCCGGCGGGCCGGCCTCGGGCGTCGTCAGCGATCGGTCCAGGGAATGCCCCGCTCGACCAGGAAGGACAGGGTGGAGACGAAGCGCAGGCGCGCATAGGCGCCATCGCCCGAACCGCCCGGGGTGTTCTCGGTGTGGATCGCCTCGGCCAGGTAGCGGCCGGCCCAGGGTGTCTCGAAGCGGACCCGGCCCTCGGCATCGGTGCGCAGCCTCCGCTCCCAGCGCGGCGGCGCGACCAGGGTGACCTCCGCCCGCGGCAGCGGCCGGCCGCGCAGCAGCAGGGTGAAGGTGTCGCTGCCGGCAGCGACGGGCACGAGTTCGAGGTCGAGGCGATGCTGCGTCTCGCTCCTCCCCTCGCGGGCCAGCATGATTGTCTTCAGCCGGTCCTCGGCGCCGGCGCGGCCGAACGGCGGGATGGCATCCTCCACCAGCCGGACATCGCCGGCGCCGGCGGGCAGCGCGATGCTGAAATGGTCGGCCGCGCGGGTCAGCGGCAGGGGCGTGGCGGGATCGGCCGCGAAGGCCCGCGGGCCCGGGATCCGGTCCAGCAGCCCGCCCGTCGTCTCCCGCAGGTTCTCCACCGGCTCGCCGAAATAGGCGCGGGCGGTCCTGCCCTCCCGCTCCAGCCAGAGTTGGTGCGCGGCAGCAGGGGCGGCGGCGGCCAGGAGCAGCGCGGCGAAAGGCATCCATCGAAGCATGGCGGCAGTGTTCCTTGCGGGTTGGGTGGGCCGATCCGGATCTGCGGGCCATGCGGCCCTCCGGTCATCGGCATGCCTTGCAGCTTGAGCGAGCCGATCCGGACCTGCGGGCCATGCGGCCCTCCGGTCATCGGCGCGCCGTGCAGCTTGGGTGGGCCGGCTCACGGCAGGCCGAGCCAGGCGATGCCCCCGACGGCCGGCAGCAGCATGGCGAGGATCAGCGCGGCGCGCGGCGCGAAGGCCAGCAGCGCCACCAGCCCGGAGGCGGCGAGGGTCAGCACGCCGCACCAGGCGACCGGCCCGATCGACCAGCCCCAGACGGCAAGGCAGGGCAGGCCGGAGAGGCCGAGCAGCCCCGCCCCGCCCAGGCGGCAGGCGAGGCGGCGCGGCCAGGGCGGCGCCTCGCCCAGCAGATCCCGGTGGTGCCGGTCCATGGCCAGCGACAGCAGCAGGAAGCCGGGATAGGCCAGGCCGAAGGCGAGCGCGGCCATCATCACGCGCCCTCCGCCCGCAACCGGCCCGGCGGCGCCTCCGCCGCGGCCGGCCGCGGCGCCCGCCACAGCCTGCGCGCGGCCAGCGCGAAGCCGAGGCCGAAGCCGAGGAAACCGAGATCCATCCCGGCCATCAGCCAATCCCCGGCCGGCAGGCTGGCGCCCAGATGGTGCCGCGTGGTCAGCCCGTTCAGCACCGGCAGCAGCAGGCCGAGCAGCGCCGCCGCCGCCGCCTGCTCCGCCCAGCCGCGCCGCCCCGGGCGCAGCGCCGCATGCAGGTAGGCAGCGAGCCAAAGGGCGAAGAAGATCCGGATCTCCCATTCCGGCCGCTGGTCCAGCATGGCCGGCAGCAGCCGGTTGGCCCAGAAGAAGCCGAGCATCGCGACCGGCAGGCCGAAGACGGTGCCCATGTTCAGGGCCTCCGCCAGGCGCAGGCCGGCATGGCGCCCCTCCCCGCGCTTCGGCGCCCGCTTCGCCACCCACATCACCAGCCCGGTGCCGACCATGGCCGTGCCGGCGAGGCCCGAGAGGAAGAAGAGGAGATGCAGGAAGGGCAGCTCGAACCGGGCGAAGTGCAGGCCGAAGGCGACGGCCACGGTCCGCGCCGCCGGCAGGGTGATGCCCGTCGCGCCGCGCAGCTCGCCCGCGGTGCCGGAGAAGACGAGTTCCTGCCGCCGGATGGCCAGCTCATGCCGGTCGCCGCGGCCGAGCACGACGGTGGCATTGGCATCGCCCGGGAAGGCGATGCCGATGCGCCGCACCCCCGCCTCCGGCCAGCGCCGCATCGCCTCCGCCACCAGGGGCGCGATGTCGGTCAGCGGCGCCGCCTGGCCCGCGGGGCGGGGCGTAGGGGCGATCGAGAGCGCCTCCGCGAAGAAGGCCTGCTGGTCGCCCTTGTAGGCCGCCTGCATGCCCCAGGGCATGAACATGGCCACCAGCGTCAGCAGCCCGGTATAGGTGATCATCAGGTGATAGGGCAGCGCCAGCACCGCGAGCGCATTGTGCGCGTCGAGCCAGGAGCGGTGCCCGGCCTTGCCGGGGCGGAAGGTGAAGAAGTCCGCGAAGATGCGCCGGTGGGTGATGACGCCGCTGAGGATCGCCACCAGCATCGCCATGGCGCAGAGGCAGACGATCCAGCGCCCCCAGATCGGCGGCATGTGCAACTCGAAATGGAAGCGGTAGAAGAACTCGCCGCCCATGCTGCGGCCGGCTTGCGCCACCCGGCCGGTCGCCGGGTCCAGGATGCCGTCGCGGAAACGCCGCTCGCCGGCCGGCCGCCAGTAGAGGCGGAGCAGCGGGTCGCTCTCGGTCGGCAGGCCGATGAACCAGCCGGTGGCGCCGGGCGCTATCCGCTGCAGCTCCCGGATCGCCATGGCGGCGGTGTCCGGCCCGTTCTCCGTCAGGCGCAGCTCGGGGCGCATCCAGGTGGAGATCTCGCCGCGGTAATAGGCCGCGGTGCCGGTCAGGAAGACGGCGAAGAGGATCCAGCCCGGGATCAGCCCGGCCCAGGTGTGCAGCCAGGCCATGCACTGGCGGAAGCCCTGCCTCATGCGCCCCTCCCCAGCCAGCAGGCCGCCGCCAGCAGCAGGCCGGGCAGCAGCAGGCCGGCCCAGGCGCGCCAGGCGCTGCGCGCGGCGAAGACCCAGAGGACGACGCCGGCATAGGCGAGGATGCTCAGCATCATGCCGGTCACCACCGCCTCGGACCGGACGAGCGGCAGCAGCAGGGCGGCGGCGAGGGAGACCAGCGCGCCCATCGCGTAGCCGCCCAGCACGGCGGCGACCAGGCGGGAGACGAGGCCCGGCCAACGCCACCCGCATAGCCGCTGCCAGCCCCGGCGCATCGCGCTCACCACCGGTAGCTCAGCGTCGCATAGGCGGCACGGCCGACGCCGTAGCTGCAGGAAGCGAGGGTGTAGCAGGCGGAGACGTATTTCTCGTCGCCGAGATTGCTGAGGTTCACCGCCAGCCGCCACTGCCGCCAATCCGCCCGCGCCAGCGCGTCCACCAGCGTCACGCTCGGCACGTTGAACTGCGGAGAGGTCGGCCCCGGGCTGCCATTGCCGGTGGTATTGCCGTAGTAGCGCAGGCCGCCGCCGAGGGTGATGCGCAGGTCCTCGGTCACCGGGATGGTGTAATCCGCCCAGAGCGCGCCGGTCTGGGAGGGGATGGCGGCCGGACGCATGCCGAGAGTGCTGGCGATGGTGGTCTTCGTCACCTCCGGGTCCTGCGCCGTCCAGGCCGCGAGGAGGTTGAGCCGCGCGGTGAGGGCGAGGCGCGCCTCCAGCTCCAGCCCCCGCACCCGCACCTCGCCGGTCTGGATGCTGTAGGTGGTGTTGGTCGGGTCCGGCGTCAGCACGTTCTGCTGGGTGAGCTGGAAGAGGGTGGCGGAGTAGAGGCTGGACTGGCCCGGCGGCTGGTACTTGATGCCGGCCTCGTACTGCTCGCCGGTGGTGGGGACGTAGGTGCCGCCGCCGCGCGCCGGGTTCATGGTGCCGAGATTCGGCAGGAAGGAGGTGGCGTAGGAGACATAGGGCGAGATGCCGGCATCGAAGGCGTAGAGCAGCGCCGCGCGGCCGGTGAAGTGGGTGTCCCGCTGGCTGGTATTGGCGGCGGTGCGGTTGTTGCGGGTCGCGGTGTCGGCGAAATCCTGCCGCCCGGTCAGGGTCAGGTACCAGCGGTCCCAGCGGATCTGGTCCTGCAGGTACAGCCCGACCTGTTGCTGCGTCTGGTCGGTGGAGGCGGTGAGCGGCAGGGTGCCCGGGGTATAGCCGTAGGCTGGGGCGAAGACGTCCAGCGATCCGGCCGCCGCCGCATGGGTCCGCGCATTCAGGCCCAGCACCCGGTAATCCAGCCCGCCCAGCAACCTGTGCTCCAACGGGCCGGTGGTGACGTGGCCTTCCGCCTGGTTGTCGATGGCGAAGCCGCGATAGGTCGGGTTCTGGTAGGATGCGACGCGGCCCAGGATGCGCTGCTGGCTCGCGGGGCTGAAGCCGTTCGCGTAGATGGAGGCATAGTCCATTTCGTGATAGGTGGCGCGGAAGTTGGAGCGCAGCGTCCAATCCTCCGTCAGCCGGTGCTCGATGCGGGCGCCGATGGCGTACTGGCTGCGATGGTAGCGGTCCCAGCCCGGCTCGCCGGTCGCGCGGCTGCGCGGGATGGTGCCGTTGCGGTTGGGCAGCACGGTGCCGGCCGCGGGCAGCCATTGGCCGGTGATGCCGTCGTCGTCGCGCATGTAGCTGGCCAGCAGGGTGATGCTGGTATCGCCGGTCGGCCGCCAGGTCAGCGAGGGCGCGAGGTAGATGCGGTTGTCGCGGCCGCCATCCACATAGGCGTCCGAATCGCGGACCAGGCCGTTGAAGCGCCAGAGCAGGGACTGGTCCGTGCCGAGCGCGCCGCCGACATCGAACATGCCCTGGATGCGGCCGAAGCTGCCGCCCTGGATCGCCACCTCGTTGACCTGGCCGGGATAGGGCGCCTTGCTGATGGCGTTGATGATGCCGCCGAGATTGCCCTGGCCGTAGAGGCCTGAATTGGCCCCGCGCAGCAGCTCCACGCGCTCCATGCCCCAGGGCTCGATACGGAAGCTGTGGGCGGTGACCGGCACCGGCACCCGCAGCCCGTCCAGGTAGATGTCCGGGGTGAAGCCGCGGACCGTGCCGTATTCGCCGCGGAAGTCGGAGAGGATGCCCTGGCCGCCGGCGGTGTAGCGCAGCGCATCGCCGAGGTTGCGGGCGTTCTGCGCCTCCATCTGGTCCCGCGTGACGACGGTGACGTTCTGCGGCGTCAGGATCAGCGGCGTATCGGTCTTGGTGCCGCTGGCGCTGCGTTCGGCGACATAGCCGCTCACGGGACCGAAGGCGGTCTCGCCGCGGCCCTCGACGCTGAGTTCCGGCAGCCGGATGGTCCCGGCGCCCTGGCCGGGCGGCACCTCCGGCGAGGCCTGCGCCAGGGCCGTGCCGGCGCCCCAGCCCGGCGCCGCGGCGAGCGCCGCGAGCAGCAGCGGCGACCACCGCGCATGATGGATGTCCCGGAAACGCCGCATCGACCCTGCCCCGCCTTGCCCCATCGTGACCGGGCCGCCATCCGGACCCGATACGAACCAATTGCAATTGATTCGCATTATCAGCAAGAGGGTATGTGCAGATGGCCGTGGTTGAATTTCGCCATCCAGGGTTGTGGGGCGGCACGGCGGTGGCCAGCCCTCCGCCGGCGCGGGGGGCGGCGCCTGCGCGAACCGCCGGCGGCATGGCCGCAGTGCCCTGCTTTCGGGAACGGAGGCCCGCCTCCGGACGGTCGCGCCCGCGGGCGATCCGGGCGGGCCGAGGCCGGGTCGCGGCATGCGGCGACGCCAAGCCTGCGGGGCATGGCGCGGCCCACGGGGCCCCGGATATCCCGAGGCCGACCGTGCCGCGTGAGGAGGCTCGAGGGCAATGAGTCTCAGGGCAGCGCCAGGCCGCCGGGCCTGTCCGTCCGCGGCCTCCGCGGACGACGGGGGCGAGGCTGGCGCGCCCGAGAGGATTTGAACCCCTAACCCCCAGATCCGAAGTCTGGTGCTCTATCCGGTTGAGCTACGGGCGCCGCGCCGGGAGGCTAGGCCGAAGGGCGGGGGAAGGAAACCGGTCCGGCTGGCGCGCCCGAAGAGATTCGAACTCCTGACCCCCAGATTCGTAGTCTGGTGCTCTATCCAGCTGAGCTACGGGCGCCTGGACCAGGACCGAACAAGAAGCGAAATGGCGCGCCCGAAGAGATTCGAACTCCTGACCCCCAGATTCGTAGTCTGGTGCTCTATCCAGCTGAGCTACGGGCGCGCATTCCGCCTTGCGGCGAGGTGGGGCGAGATAGCGGAGGCGGCCCGGCGGCGCAACCCCCTTCCCTCGCCCCGATGGCCCGGCGCGTTGCGGCGCGCCGGCGACGCGGCTCAGGCCGCGAGCTTGTCGAGCTCCCGCACCACGGCCTCGCCCATGACGGAGGTGCCGACGCGGGCCATGCCGGCCTGCATGATGTCGGCCGTGCGCAGGCCGCCGGCCAGCACCTTCTCGATCGCCGTCTCGAGCAGCCGCGCATCCTCCTCGAGCCCGAAGCTCCAGCGCAGCAGCATGGCGAAGGAGAGCATCTGGGCGCAGGGATTGGCGACGCCCTTGCCGGCGATGTCGGGGGCCGAGCCGTGGATCGGCTCGTAGAGCGCGTGCCGCTTGCCGGTGGTGGGGTCCACCGCGCCGAGCGTCGCCGAGGGCAGCATGCCGAGCGAGCCCGTCAGCGCCGCCGCGAGGTCCGAGAGCACGTCGCCGAAGAGGTTGTCGCCGAGGATGACGTCGAACTGCTTTGGCCGCGAGCAGAGCTGCATGGCGCAGTTGTCGGCATACATGTTCTCGAGCTGCACGTCCGGGTATTCGGCCTTCTGCACCTCGCCGACCACGGCGCGCCAGAGACGGCCGGACTGCATGACGTTCGCCTTCTCGACGCTCGTCACCTTGTTGCGGCGCTTGCGCGCGAGGTCGAAGGCGACGCGGGCGACGCGGGCGATCTCGTCCTCGACATAGACCTGGGTGTCGAAGCCGCGGCGGCGGCCGTCCGGCAGCTTCTCCACGCCGCGCGGCTCGCCGAAATAGACGCCGCCCACCGTCTCCCGCACCACCATGATGTCGACGCCGCGGACGACATCGGCCTTGAGGGAGGAGGCCTCGACCAGCGGGTCCAGCACGACGGCGGGACGGAGATTGGCGAAGAGGCCGAGATCCTTGCGCAGCCGGAGGATGCCGAGTTCCGGCCGCTGCTCGAAGGGCAGGCTGTCCCATTTCGGGCCGCCGACGCTGCCGAAGAGCACGGCATCCGCCGACTTCGCCTTCGCCACCGTCTCGTCCGGGCAGGGCGAGCCGAGGGCATCGATGGCGGCGCCGCCAACCAGGCCTTCGTCGATCTCGAAGGAGAGGCTGCGGCGATGCGCCATCCAGTCGATGACGCGGCGGACCTCGCCCATCACCTCCGGCCCGATGCCGTCACCGGGCAGGACGAGGAGCTTCTTGTTGGCAGGCATGACGTATCCTCTCGCCGCCCGGCGCCGGGCGGGCTTGGTCAGATCAGGCGGCGGCGCCGAGCCAGGGCTGCGATGCCTTCTGCTTCGCCTCGTAGCCGTCGATCGCCGGCGCGTGCTGCAAGGTCTGGCCAATATCGTCGAGGCCGTTCAGCAGCAGGTGGCGGCGCAGCGGGTCGATCCTGAACGGGATCTCCTCCCCGTTCGGCCGCACCACCACATCGCGCTCGAGATCGACGGTGATGCGGGCATTGCCGCCCATCCGCGCATCCTCGATCAGTTGCTCGCAGACCTCCCGCGGCAGCCGCACCGGCAGGACGCCGTTCTTGAAGCTGTTGTTGTGGAAGATGTCGGCGAAGTCGGGGGCGATGACGCAGCGGATCCCGAAGTCGAGCAGCGCCCAGGGCGCGTGCTCACGACTCGAACCACAGCCGAAATTCTCGAAAGCAATGAGGATCTCGGCCTTCCGATAGGGCTCCTGGTTCAGGACGAAGTCGGGATTCTCCGACCCGTCCTCCCGGTAGCGGAAGTTGGCGAAGAGGTTCTTGCCGAAGCCGGTGCGGCTGATGGATTTGAGGAACCGCGCCGGGATGATCTGGTCGGTGTCCACGTTGGCCTTCGGCATCGGCGCGGCGATGCCGGTCAGCTTGGTGAAGGCCTGCATTAGACGTTCCCCTTCGGCTGGAAGTCACGGACATCGGCCAGATGACCGGCGATGGCGGCCGCCGCGGCCATGGCGGGCGAGAGCAGATGGGTGCGGCCGCCGGGGCCCTGGCGGCCCTCGAAGTTGCGGTTGCTGGTGCTGGCGCAGCGCTGGCCGGGCGTCAGCTTGTCCGGATTCATGCCGAGGCACATGGAGCAGCCCGCCTCGCGCCACTCGAAGCCGGCCTCGGTCAGGATGCGGTCCAGCCCCTCCTCCTCGGCCTGCGCCTTCACGAGGCCCGAGCCGGGGACGACCATGGCGCGCACGCCATCCGCCACGCGGCGGCCGCGCGCGATGGCGGCGGCGGCGCGGATATCCTCGATCCGGCTATTGGTGCAGGAGCCGATGAAGGCGACGTCGATCCGAAGGTCCTGCAGGCGCTGCCCGGCCTCGACGCCCATGTACTGGAGCTTCCGGCGCATCTGCTCGCGCCGCGCCTCGTCCGTCGCCGCCTCGGGGTCCGGGACGATGCCGGTGATGGGCAGCACGTCCTCCGGGCTGGTGCCCCAGGTGACCTGCGGCGCGATGTCCTGCGCCGCCAGCCTCACCACGGTGTCGAAATGCGCGCCGGGGTCGGTCGGCAGCGTCCGCCAGTATTCGATGGCGCGCTCCAGCGCCTCGCCCTTCGGCGCGAAGGGGCGGCCCCGCACATAGGCGAAGGTGGTCTCGTCCGGCGCCACCATGCCGGCGCGGGCGCCGCCCTCGATCGACATGTTGCAGAGCGTCATGCGCCCGGCCATGTCGAGGGCGCGGATGGTGTCGCCGGCATATTCGATGACATGGCCGGTGCCACCGGCGGTGCCGATCTTCCCGATGATCGCCAGCGTGATGTCCTTGGCGGTGCAGCCGACGGGCAGCGTGCCCTCGACCAGGACCTGCATGTTCTTCGCCGGCTTCTGCAGCAGCGTCTGGGTGGCGAGCACATGCTCGACCTCCGAGGTGCCGATGCCGAAGGCGAGCGCGCCCATGGCGCCATGCGTGCTGGTATGGCTGTCGCCGCAGACAATCGTCATGCCGGGCAGGCTGCGCCCGAGCTCCGGCCCGATGACGTGCACGATGCCCTGCCGGTTGTCGAGCAGCGGGATCAGCGGCATGCCGAACTCGGCGGCGTTCCGCTCCAGCGTCTCGACCTGCAGGCGGCTCTCGGGATCGACGATCCCGGTGTAGCGGCTGGCATCGGTTGCGATGTTGTGGTCGATGACGCCGAGGGTCAGGTCGGGACGGCGGAGCTTGCGGCCGGCCTGCCGCAGCCCGTCGAAGGCCTGCGGCGTCGTGACCTCATGCGTAAGGTGGAGGTCGATGTAGAGAAGCGCCGTGCCGTCCGGGAGGGTCTCCACCACATGGGCGTCCCAGATCTTGTCGAAAAGCGTGCGCGGCTTCTGCCCTGACATGCGATATCCCACCTTGGTTCGTGCGCCCCGCGCCGTATTGCGCGGGGCGATGACGCGTTACGCCTGCGGCTGCTCGGCGGCCGGCTTGGCGGCCTCGGGCGCCTCGCGGTTCACCGTCCGCTCCTGGATGCGGGCGGACTTGCCGGTGCGGCCGCGGAGGTAATAGAGCTTCGCGCGGCGGACCTTGCCGCGGCGGACCACCGCGATCTCGGCGATGGAGGGGGAGTAGAGCGGGAAGACGCGCTCCACGCCCTCGCCATAGGAGAGCTTGCGGACGGTGAAGTTGCTGTTCAGCCCGCGGTTGGAGCGCGCGATCACCACGCCCTCATAGGCCTGGGTGCGGGTGCGCTCGCCCTCGACCACCTTCACCATCACGCGGACGGTGTCGCCGGGGCCGAATTCCGGCACGGCGCGGGCGGCGAGGAGGCGGGACTTCTGCTCCGCCTCGAACTGCTGCAGCAGGTTCATGGTCTGGTCCTTTCCTTGATTTCTAGGCGGCGGCCGGGCGGCCGTCCATGGCCGGCGCCGCCGCGGCATCCTGTGGGTTCGCCGTGACGCAGGGCGCCGAAGGCGCCCGGTCCCGGCCGGCGCATTGATTTTCCGTGACGCAGGGCGCCGAAGGCGCCCGGTCGCGGCCCGCATGCCGCGCCCAGAGGTCGGGGCGCCGCTCGCGCGTGATCCGCTCCGCCTCGGCCCGGCGCCACTTCGCCACCTCGGCATGGTGGCCGGAGAGCAGCACCGGCGGCACCGCGCGGCCCTGCCAGTCGGCCGGGCGCGTGTAATGCGGGTATTCCAGCAGCCCGTCGGCGTGGCTTTCCTCGACGCCGCTCTCGGCCGCGCCCATGACGCCCGGCAGCAGCCGGACACAGGCATCGAGCAGGACCAGCGCCGCCGGCTCCCCGCCCGAGAGGACGTAGTCGCCGATCGACACCTCGAGCAGGCCGCGCGCCTCGACGACGCGCTGGTCCACGCCCTCGTAGCGACCGCAGAGCAGGATCAGCCCCGGGCCGGCGACGAAATCGCGCACCATGGCCTGGTCCAGCACCCGCCCGCGCGGGGTCAGGTACAAGGCCGGGCGCTCCGGCCCGGCCGCGATGGCGGCGGCGAGCGCCGCATCCACCACGTCCGGCCGCATCACCATCCCCGCGCCGCCGCCGAAGGGTGTGTCGTCCACGGTGCGGTGCCGGTCGGTGGCGAAGCCGCGGATGTCGAAGGCGTCGATCGCCCAGCGCCCCTTGCGCAGGCCCTTCCCGGCCAGGGACTGGCCAAGGGGGCCCGGGAACATCTCGGGGAAGAGGGTGACGACGGAGGCCTGCCAGGTCATGCCGCGTCCTCCTCCCCGGGCTGGGGCGGGACGGTGACCTCCTCCGGCAGGGAGACGACGAGGCGCCCGCCGGCGATGTCGACCACCGGCACCACGGCCCGGGTGAAGGGCAGCAGCCGCTCGGGCGGCCCCTCCAGCACCAGGAAGGCGCCGGCGCCGTGCTCCTCCACGTCCCGCACCAGGCCGAGGCCCTGCCCCGCCTCCGTCTCGGCGCGGAGGCCGATCAGGTCGGCGAGGTAGTATTCCTCCTCCTCGGGCGGCGGCAGGCGGTCGCGCTCCACGTAGAGCTTCGTGCCCGTCAGGCGCTGGGCGGCGTCGCGGTCGGCGACGCCCTCGACCCGGGCCAGGCCGTCCGCCAGCAGCGTCAGCGCGACGCGGCGGGTGCCGGACTCGTCGGTCAGCGGGCCATAGGAGGCGATGGCGGCAGGATCGGCGGTGAAGCTGCGCAGCTTCACCAGGCCGCGCACACCGTGCGGCCTGCCGATCTCACCGACCAGGATGCGCTTGCCCGCCATGACCTATGGCCCGTGGTGGAGGTGGTGCCTCAGCCCGCCGCGGCGGCCGCGGCGCGCTCCTGCGCCTTCTTCTTCGGCGCGGACTTCTTCGGCTGCTCGCGGAACTCCGGCATCGGCGCGAGGCCGGCCTTGCCGAGGAACTTCGCCACGCGGTCGGTGGCGACGGCGCCCTGGCCGAGCCAGTGGCTCACGCGCTCGTCCTCGAGCCGCAGGCGCTCGGCATGGTCGGAGGGCAGCATCGGGTTGTAGTGGCCGATCTTCTCGATGAAGCGGCCATCGCGCGGGCTGCGGCTGTCGGCCACCACGATGTGGTAGTAGGGGCGCTTCTTGGCGCCGGCGCGCGCGAGGCGGATCTTCAGGCCCATAAGTCGATCAACTCCGTCGGTACGAGGTATCAGAAAGGCTTCCGGCCACCGGGCATCTGCATGCCCTTGGGCAGCAGCGCGCCGAGACCGCCGCGCATGAGCCCTTTCTGGCCGAGCTTGTTCATCCGCTTCATCATCGCGGACATGTCGTCGAAATTCTTGAGCAGCCTGTTCACCTCCTGCACGGAGGTGCCGCTGCCCGCGGCGATGCGCTTCTTGCGGCTCGCCTTGATGATGTCGGGGGCGCGGCGCTCCTTCGGCGTCATCGAGGAGATGATCGCCGCCTGGCGCTTGAGCATGGAGTTGTCGAGGTTCGCGTCCTCGATCTGCTGCTTCATCTTGCCGATGCCGGGCAGCATGCCGAGGATGCCCGAGAGCGAGCCCATCTTGCCGATCTGCTTCAACTGGCTCGCATAGTCCTCCAGGCTGAACTGGCCCTTCTGCATCCGGGCCGCGAGCTTCTCGGCCTCGTCGCGGTCGATGGTCTCGGCCGCGCGCTCGACCAGCGAGACGATGTCGCCCATGCCGAGGATGCGGCCGGCGATGCGGTCGGGGTGGAAATCCTCGAGCGCGTCGAGCTTCTCGCCGGCGCCGAGCAGCTTGATCGGGGCGCCGGTGACGGCGCGCATGGACAGCGCCGCGCCGCCGCGGGCATCGCCGTCGATGCGGGTCATGACGATGCCCGTCACGCCGACCTTGTCCTGGAAGGCGCGGGCGGTGTTCACCGCGTCCTGGCCGGTCATGGCGTCGACGACCAGCAGCGTCTCGTGCGGCTTCGCGAAGGCCTTCACCTCCGCGACCTCGGCCATCAGGACGTCATCGATGGCAAGCCGGCCGGCCGTGTCGAGCACGACAACATCGAAAAGCTCGCGCCGCGCCAGATCCATGGCGCGCTCGGCGATCTGCAGCGGGGTCTGGCCGGCGACGATCGGCAGGCTGGTCACGCCCACCTGCTTCGCCAGCGTCTCGAGCTGGAGCTGCGCCGCGGGGCGGTGCACGTCGAGCGAGGCGAGCAGCACCTTCTTCTTGTCGCGCCCCTTCAGCCGGAGCGCGATCTTGCCGGAGGTGGTGGTCTTGCCCGAGCCCTGCAGGCCGACCATCAGCACCGGCACCGGCGCGGGGGCATTCAGGTCGAGGCCGCGGGCGCCAGTATCGGCCTCGCCGCCGCCGAGCGCTTCGACGAGCGCGTCGTGGACGATCTTGATGACCTGCTGCGCGGGGGAGACGCTCTTCAGCACCTCGGCGCCCACCGCGCGCTCGCGGACCTTCGTCGTGAGGTCCTTGACGACGGGCAGGGCGACGTCGGCTTCCAGCAGCGCGACGCGGACCTCGCGCAGCGCCTCCTGCACATCGGCTTCCGACAGCGCGCCGCGGCGGCGCAGGCGGTCGAAGACGCCGTTCAGCTTGCTGGACAGGGCCTCGAACATGCGGCCTGCCTCTGCTCCTCGTCTCGGCGGGGCTGGCGATGCCCCAAAAGGGAACGCGCCGCTGCGCGAGCCTTCGCGGAGCGGCGGAGCCCCCTGCCCGGCAGGGGACCTCGGTCGGGAAAATCCCGGAGGGTGGGGGTGCTACGCCCGGGCAGGCCCGGCGTCAAGCGAAACCGGGGGCGCGAGGCCGGGCCCGAAGCCCGGCCGCCGACGCTACTTCGGCGCCAGCACCATGATCATCTGCCGGTTCTCGAGCCGGGGCATCTGCTCGACCTTGATGGTCTCGCCGAGGTCCACCCGGATCCGCTCCAGCACCTTGATGCCGAGATCCTGGTGCGCCATCTCGCGGCCGCGGAACCGCAGGGTCACCTTGACCTTGTCGCCCTCGCCGATGAAGGACTTCATCTGGCGCATCTTGACGTCGTAGTCATGGTCGTCGATGTTCGGACGAACCTTGACTTCCTTGATCTCGACGACCTTCTGCTTCTTCCGGGCCTCGTTGGCCTTCTTCTGCTGCTCGTACTTGAACTTGCCGTAGTCGGTGATCTTGCACACCGGCGGCACGGCGTTCGGGCTGATCTCGAGCAGGTCCAGGCCGACCTCGTAGGCACGCAGCAGCGCGTCGCGGGCGGTCATCACCCCGATCATCTCGCCGTCCTGGTCGATCAGCCGCACCTGCGGAACGCGGATCTCCTCGTTCACCCGCGGGCCGTCGCGCGTCGGCGGCTGATTGGAAATGGGTCCTCTTGCTATGGTCCTCTCCTGTCGCTGTGGAAACGGCTAGGCCGACTGTTATGGGGCTTGACTCACGCCGCTGCAACCGCTCGGTCCGCAAGGCGGTCCGGCGGCGTGGCCTCGGCGGCGAGCGCCGCCACCGCCTCGGCCAGCGGCAGCGTCGCCTGCTCCCGCCCCGGCAGGCGGCGCAGCACCAGCGCGCCCTCCTCCGCCTCCCGCCGGCCGACCACCGCCAGCACCGGCACGCGCTGGTCGATATGATCCACCACCTTGCGGTTGATCTTCTCGTTCCGCAGATCGAGTTCCACGCGGAGCCCCGCCTTCTGCAGCGCCGCCGCGGCCTCCCGCGCGAAGGGCGCGGCCTCGTCCACGATGGTCGCCACCACCACCTGCACGGGCGCGAGCCAGAGCGGGAAGCGGCCGGCATACTGCTCGATCAGGATGCCGAGGAAGCGCTCGAAGCTGCCGAAGATCGCGCGGTGCAGCATGACGGGGCGGCGGCGGCTGCCGTCCTCGGCCACGTATTCGGCGCCCAGCCGCTCCGGCAGCACGAAGTCCACCTGCAGCGTGCCGCATTGCCAGTCCCGGCCGATGGCGTCGCGCAGCACGAATTCCAGCTTCGGGCCGTAGAAGGCGCCCTCCCCCGGGTTCAGCGTGTACTCGATGCCGGCGATGCGGCAGGCCTCCTTGAGCGCGCCCTCCGCCTGGTCCCAGACCACGTCGCTGCCGGCCCGCGTCGGCGGCCGGTCGCTGAACTTCACCCGGAACTCGGGGAAGCCGAGGTCGCGGTAGACCGAGGAGAGCAGGTCGACGAAGGCCACCGTCTCGGCGGCGATCTGCTCCTCCGTGCAGAAGATATGCGCGTCGTCCTGGGTGAACTGCCGCACCCGCATGATGCCGTGCAGCGCCCCGCTCGGCTCGAAGCGGTGGCAGGAGCCGAACTCGGCCATGCGCAGCGGCAGCTCCCGGTAGGAGCGGAGGCCCTGGTTGAAGATCTGCACGTGGCAGGGGCAGTTCATCGGCTTCAGCGCCAGGACGCGGTCCTTCTCCGCCTCGTCCTCGACGCGGGCGATGAACATCGCATGCCGGAACTTCTCCCAGTGGCCGGAGGCCTCCCAGAATTTCCGGTCGAGGAGCTGCGGCGTCTTCACCTCGCGGTAGTCGTTCGCGTCCAGCCGCCGGCGCAGGTAGTCCTCCAGCACGCGGTAGAGCTTCCAGCCCTTGGGGTGCCAGAAGACGCTGCCCGCCGCCTCCTCCTGCAGATGGAAGAGGTCCATCTCCTTGCCGATCTTGCGATGGTCGCGCTTCTCCGCCTCCTCGAGCTGCGTGAGGTAGGCGTCGAGCTCCTTCTGGTCGCGCCAGGCCGTGCCGTAGATGCGGCTCAGCATGGCGTTGCGGTGGTCGCCGCGCCAATAGGCGCCGGCCACCTTCATCAGCTTGAAGGCGGTGCCGACATCGCCCGTGCCGCGCATATGCGGCCCGCGGCAGAGGTCGATCCAGTCGCCCTGACTGTAGAGGCTGATCTCCTCCGTCTCCGGCAGGTCGCGGATGAGCTGCGCCTTGTAGGTCTCGCCCCTGCGCTCGAAGAAATCGATGGCCTCGCCGCGCGGCATGACGCTGCGGACGAAGGGCGCGTTGCGCGCCACGATCTCCCGCATCTTCGCCTCGATCTTCGAGAAATCCTCGGGCGTGAAGGGGTCGTTGCGGGCGAAGTCGTAGTAGAAGCCGTTCTCGATCGCCGGGCCGATCGTCACCTGCGTGCCGGGATAGAGGTCCTGCACCGCTTCCGCCAGCACATGCGCGGCGTCGTGCCGGATCATCTCCAGCGCCTCGGGATCCTTGCGCGTGATGAAGCGCACGGCCGCGTCGCCGGCGATCGGCGCCGCGAGGTCCTTCGTCACGCCGTCCACCTGCATGGCGAGCGCCGCCTTGGCGAGGCCTGGGCCGATCGCCGCCGCGATCTCGGTGCCCGTCACCGGCGCATCGAACCGGCGCACGGATCCGTCGGGCAGTGTGATCGCAGGCATGGGGCGGCCTTTTCCATCCGAAGTTCAAGGGGCGCGGACCATGGGCGGGCGGCCCTGCCCGCGTCAAGCACGACGGCACGGGAAGCATCGCTGGACAAGCGACGCGGCCGGAATAGAGAGTGCCTTCGCCACGAGGACACCGCATGCCGATCCAGGCGGCCCCGGCGCCGCTGCGCGCCGCGCTCTACGTCGATTTCGACAATGTCTTCTCCAGCCTCGCCGCCATCGACGAATGGGCCGCCTGGAGCTTCGCCACCGCCCCGGCCCGCTGGCTGGCCTGGCTGGAGGCGGGCGCCGGGGCCGGCGCGCGCCGCCTGCTGGTCCGGCGCTGCTACCTGAACCCGGCCGGCTGGCACGAGCCGGAGCCGGGCGGCAGCCTCGCCGGCTGGCTGCAGCAGCCGCGGATCTACTACAGCCGCTTCCGCGCCGACTTCGTCCGCGCCGGCATCCAGGTGGTGGACTGCCCGCGCCTCGCCCGGCTCAAGAACGGCGCCGACATGGTGATGGCGCTCGACATCCTCGACGCCCTCGCCCATCCGACCCGCTTCGACGAATTCCTCATCCTCTCCGGCGACAGCGACTTCACCCCGCTCCTGCACCGGCTGCGCGCGCATGACCGGCGGAGCCTCGTCGTCACCCACCCGCTCTCGGCCCAGGCCTTCCGCGCCGCCGCCGATGCGGTGCTCGGCTTCGAGGATTTCGCCGAGGCCGCGCTGGTCGAGGACGCCGCCCCGGACACGCCGCCGCGCCCGGCGGCGCCGGCAGCACCTGCCGGCGCGGATGCGACGCCCGATCCCGGCGAGCCCATGGCGCAGCGCGCCGCCATCCTCGCCCTGCTGCGCCGCCTGGTGGCGGAGGCGGAGGCGCCGCTGCACCTGCCCGGCCTCGGCAAGCGGATCCACGAGCAGGGCGGCGCCTGGGTCCGGCGCTCGCGCTTCGGCGGCGCCGGGACGCTGGCCAGGCTGATCGAGGGCGCCGAGGGCCTGGCGCTGGAGGCCGGCCCCGGCGGCGGCTGGCTCTACGATCCGGCGCGGCACGACCGGCCCTCGCTGCAGCAGCCCGGCCTGCCGGAGGACCCGCTGGGACGGCTGATGGCGGAGCTGCGCGGCGCCCTCGGCCCGGGGCTCGAGGTGCCGCGGCTCGGGCCGGAGGAACTGGACTTCGCGCTCCGCCGCCTCGCCGGCATGCTGCCCCTGCCCGGCCCGCCCGCGGCGGAGCAGCGCGCGGCCCTCGCCGCCGAGGCGAGCGCCGCCGGCTTCGACCTGCCAGCCCGGGCCCTGGATGCGCTGGTCGCCTGGCTGCACCGGGCCCGGGTGGACTGGCGGGCGGCGCCGGAGGCCGAGACGCCGGCGCGGCTCGGCCGTGCCCTCTTCGCCGAGATCACCCGCCAGGCCGCGGCGGCCGGGACCCGGCTGCCGCCGGCGACGCTGGCCGCGCTGCGGGACTGGATCGGCCTCGGCAGCCCGCGCCCGGCGGAGGCCGAGGCACCGACCGGCGTGACCGGGCCGCCTGCCCAGGAGTAATCGCGTTTTTGTGATGCCCCGTCGTGACCGCCGCGGGTCATCTGTCGCGGCTGCAGCAATGCCGGCATGGTTCGCCGGCGGCAGCCCGGCGACGGCCTCCCTGCCCGGCGCCCGGAGAAGGATCCTCGCCCATGTGCCTGCCTGACGGAGCCTCGCGCGCCGGCCGGCCTGACCGCCCCACTCCCGCCGGGACCGCCCCGGCATGACGGCGGACCGGGACCTCGGATCGGAGGCCAGGCAGATGCTGGCCGAGCGCACCGCCGACCTGCAGGCGGCGGAGGCGGCGAACGAGGCCCTGCGGCGCGCCAATGCCGAGTTGCGGGCCAGCCGCGCGGCGCTGGCCGCGAGCGAGGCCCGGCTGCGCCTCGCCCTCGGCGCCGCCCGCATGGCGAACTGGGAATGGGACCCGATCGCCGACGTCGTCACGGGGTCCGAGGGGCGGGAGGCGCTCTATGGCCGCCCGCCGGGGAGCATGCGGTCCGCGCCGGAGGTCCTGGCGGCGGTGCATCCGGAGGACCGCGAGCGCTGCGCCGCCACCATCCGCCGCGCCATGGAGCGGATGCCGGGCGAGGAGGAGTTCGATGCGGTCGAGTTCCGCGTCCTGCATCCCGACGGCTCGATCCGCTGGCTCCGCTCCCAGGGCCGGATCACCGACCGCGACCCGCTGACCGGACGGGCGCTGCGCGCCGCCGGCGTCACCTTCGACATCACACAGCGGCGGGAGGCGGAGACGCGCTACCGCGTGCTCTTCGATGCCTCGCCCTTCGCCGTCATCGTCATCGACCAGGCGACCTTCCGCATCCTCGACGTGAACACCCGGGCCTGCCGCGACTACGGCTACAGCCGCGAGGAATTCCTCAGCCTGCTGATCACCGACATCGACGTGCTCGGCGACGAGGCGGCGATCCGCGCGCGCGGCCGCGCCCACAAGACCGGCGAGCGGACGCAGGAATTCGAGGCCGTGCACCGCACCCGCGACGGCGCGCTGCGCGACGTGCTGGTGCGGGTCGAGGGCCTCGACCTCGGCAATGGCCGGGTGACCTATGGCGCGCATATCGACATCACCGCCCGCAAGGCGGCCGAGGTCGAGCTGCGGCGCAGCGAGGAGCGGCTGCGGGTGGCGCTGGAGGCCGGCGGCCTCGGCGCCTGGGAGCTCGACTTCTCGCGGCGGCGGACGCGCTGGGATGCCAGGCTCGCGGCCATCCTGGGGCGGGAGCGGGTGGATGCGGAGGTGGCGAACGAGGTCCTGAGCCGGTGCCTCGAGCCGGCCGACCTCCCGGCGGTGCAGGAGGCCTTCCGGCAGGCGATGGCGACGGGCGGCGACTTCGCCGCGGAGTTCCGCATCCTCCGCCCGGATGGCGAGCATCGCTGGGTGCGGTGCTGGGGCCGCCTGCTGCCGGACCAGCACCCCGGCCACCGGCGGATGGCGGGCGTCGTCGCCGACGTGACCGAGCACCGGCAGGCCGAGGAGCGGCAGCTCCTCTTCATGCGGGAGATGGACCACCGCGCGAAGAACATCCTGGCGGTGGTCCAGGCGGCGCTGCGGCTGACGCCGCGGCACGATGCCGACAGCTATGCCGCCATGGTCGAGGGGCGCGTCTCGGCGCTGGCCCGGGCGCATACCCTGCTGGCGGAGAACCGCTGGACCGGCGCCGACCTCGCCGCCCTGCTGCGGGCCGAGCTGCAGCCCTTCCTGACCGCCGCGCCCGAGGCGCCGGAGGCCACGCGCATCCTGCTCGAGGGCCCGGCGCTGACGGTCGCGCCGCAGTCGACGCAGGCGCTCGGCATGGCGCTGCACGAGCTGGCGACCAATGCCATGAAGTACGGCGCGCTCTCGACCGCGGGCGGCCATGTCGCGCTGGGGTGGGAGGTGACGGGGGAGGCGCTGCGGCTGCGCTGGGAGGAGCGGGGCGGCCCGCCGCTCGCCGGCCCGCCGCCGGCCAGCGGCTTCGGCACGCGGGTGATCGAGGCGACGCTCGAGCGGCAGCTCGGCGGCACGGTCCGGCGGGACTGGCGGCCGGAGGGGCTGGTGGTGGAGGCCATGCTGCCGATCGGCACCATACGGGCGCGCTGAGCCCGGTTTGCCTGGCGGATGGGCCGCGTCAGGCTCAGGCCGTCACCAGGCCCGCCAGCGCCGCCCGCGCCTCGGCGACCGTCAGCGCCGCCAGGCTCTCCCGCCGCAGCACCGCGACGGCCCGGCCGCGCGGGGCGCAGAGCGCCGGGTCGCTCTCCGGCCCGAAGAGGGCGAGGGTCGGGCAGCCGGTCGCGGCGATCAGATGGGTCGGGCCGGTGTCGTTGCCGACCGCGAGGCCCGCGCGCCGCGCCACCGCGCCGAGCGCGGCATAGGAGGTGCGGCCGGTGAGGTCGATGGCGCCCGGCGCGGCCGCCAGGATCTCGGCCGCCAGCGGCCGCTCCGCCGGGCCGCCCACCACCACCGCCGGCCGATCCAGCCCCGCGGCGAGCTCGGCGAAGCGCGCCACCGGCCAGCGCTTGCCCGGCCGCCCGGGCGAGGCGCCGGGGACCAGCAGGGCGAAGCGCTCCGGCAGGCCGAAGGCCGAGACATCGGCATCCAGCCAGGCGAGGTCGGGCGGCGGGAACTCGGCGATGCCGGCCATCTCGAGCTGCTCGCGCTGCCGCTCGAGCGTGTGCATCAGGTCGCGCCGCGGGTTGGCATGCGGGTGGCTGGCGCCGCGGGCGATGCCGGACCACTCGGCGCCCGGCCCGACCAGCCAGCGGTAGCGGGAAGAGCGCGCCGAGGTCTGCAGGTCGTAGACCCGGTCGAAGCCCGCGCCGCGCAGCCGCCGCGCCAGACGCCAGAGCGCCGGCAGGTCGCCCCAGGCCGGGCGGCCCTCGGTCCAGACCTCGTCGAACCAGGGGCTGCGCCGCGCGAGTTCGGCATAGGGCGGCGTGGTCAGCAGGGTGATGCGCGCCGCCGGGTGATGCGCCCGGATGGCGGCGAAGGGCCCGAAGGCCTGCACGAAATCGCCGAGGGCGGCGAGCTTGATGACCAGGATCCGCCCGCTCATGCCAGTTCCCGGTACAGGTCGAGGGTCGCGTCCTGCATGGCGCGCGTCGTGTAGTGCGCCAGCACATGCGCCCGCGCCCGCGCGCCGATCGCCGCCCGCGCCCCGGCCGGCATGGCGAGCACCGCGTTCAGCAGGTCCGCCAGCGCGCGTGGATCGCCCGGCGTCACGCGCCAGCCGGTGACGCCCTGCTTCACCGTCTCCCGCGGCGCGCCGAGATCGGCGGCGATGACGGGGCGGGCCATGGCCTGGGCCTCGATGACGGTGCGGCCGAAGGCTTCCGGATCGGTCGAGGCATGCACCACCACGTCGGCCAGCAGCAGCGCCGCCGGCACGTCCTCGGCATGGCCGGCGAAGCGCACCCGGTCGGCGAGGCCGAGCGCCGCGATCCGCCGGGCGAGCTCGTCACGGTAGGCGGGGTTGCCGCCGCCGACCAGCACCGCGACCGCCTCCGGCACCCGCGCCATGGCCTCCACCAGCACGGCCTGGCCCTTCCAGCGGGTCAGCCGTCCCGGCAGCATGACCACCGGCCGGTCCGGCGGCAGGTGCCAGGCGGCGCGCAGCGCGGCGAGGCGGACGGGCGCGACCGCGGCCGGATCGAAGAGCGCCGGATCGACGCCGCGCGGGATGATCCGGATGCGCGCCGGGTCGGTCCCATGCCGCGCCCGCAGGTGGCCGGCGATGAAATCGCTGATGGCGATCACCCGCTCGCCCCGCGCCATGACCGAGTTGTAGAGCCGCTTGCCCGGGAAGCCCTCGTTGTAGGTGCCGTGATAGGTGGTGACGAAATGCACGCCCGTGCACCGCGCCGCCAGCAGCGCCGACCAGGCCGGGGCGCGGGAGCGGGCATGCAGGATGCGCACGCCCTCCGCCCGCACCAGTTCCGCGAGCGCGCCTGCATTGCGCAGGATATGGAGCGGGTTCTTGGTGCGCAGCGGCAGGGTGACGTGGCGGGCGCCGAGCGCCTCCAGCCGCTCCACCAGCGGGCCGCCGGCGGAGGCGACCAGGGCGTGGCCGCCGGCGCGGAGGATGGCCTCGGCGATCTCCAGCGTGCCGCGCTCCACCCCGCCGGAGACGAGGGCGGGCAGGACCTGCAGCACGGTCAGCGGCAGCGGGACGGGCATGCGGGTCTGGTAGCGGCAGCGGCCGGGCCCGTCATCCCCACCGCCGCGGCGCGGCGGTCATGCGCGGGGGCAGGCCGGGCCGCGGCCGCAGGACGGCGGCGCCGGTCGGGCCAGGGCCAGGGCCAGGGCCCGAGGTCGTCACGCCAGCGGCAGCGGGACGGCGAGGCCCGCCGCGGCGGCGCGGGCCGCCAGGACCGGCGGGATGGAGGGATGCAGCGCCACGCCCTCGGCGAGCGCCGCAGCCCGGCGCTGCCAGGCGCGCTCGCCCGGCAGGCGCGGCGGCGGGCCGCCCCGGGCCGGCGGGTTGCCGCGCACCGCCTGCTCCATCCAGCCGGCCTCGCGCAGGAAGGCCTCCGTGCCGCCGAAGCGGGCGGGGTCGATGACGAGCACGAGGACCGAGGCGCCCCAGCCGGCCGGCGGGTCGGCGCGGCCATAGCCGCCGAGCGCCGAGGTGAGCGCCTCCACCATCAGCCCCAATCCGAATCCCTTGTGCCCCGCCGCCATGCCGCCGAGCGGCAGCAGGGTCCCGGCGGGCTCGGTGAAGAAGGCCTCAGGGTCGTCGGTCGGGTTGCCCTCGGCATCGAGCAGGGCGTCGTAGGGGAAGCGCGTGCCCTCGGCGCGGCGGCGGCCGGTCATGCCGTTGGTGGTGATGGACATGGAGACGTCGATCATCACCGGGCCGGAGGGGCCGGGCCAGCCGGCGGCCACCGGATTCGGCGTGATGATCCGCCGCGTGCCGCCCCAGGGCGCCACCGAGGCGGTGCCGGGATCGGAGGAGAAGATCAGCAGCACCTGCCCGCGCTCGACGATGCGCGGCAGGTAGGCGGCGAGGCAGCCGATGTGATGCGCGCGTCGGATCGAGACCGCGGCGAGGCCGAAGGTCACCGCGCGCTCCGAGGCGAGGTCGGCGGCGCGGCGCACCAGCCAGGGGCCGGGGAGCTTCGCCCCCTCCCAGGTCTCGGCGACCGGCGTGGCGGACAGCACCGTCGGCCGGCCCCTCCCCTGCATGTCGCCGCCGGCGAGGCCGTCGAGATAGGGGCCGAGCAGGGCGAGGCCATGGGTGTCGTGGCCCATCAGGTCGCCCTCGACCAGGATCTCGGCCACCGCCGCGGCCTTCTCCTCCTCCATGCCGCCCTGCTCGAAGAGGGTGGCCGCGAAGGCGCGGAGGGCGGCGGCGTCCCAGCGTGGGGGCGCGGCTTGGGTGGTGCTCACGGGACCTTCTCCGGGACGCGGTCGGGCGGAGCGCCGCTCTGCGGGCATCCGCCCCTGGTGGATCGAGAGGGGATCGGGGGCGGGGCGCGCCCGGCGGCCTAACTCGGCCCGCTCCGGCATTTCGTCAACCGCCGGTGAGGCACTGGCCCGGCAGCAGGGGCACCGGCGCCGGCCGCGCGCCGAGGGCGAGCGCGGCGCGGCGCAGGCGCGGCGCATCCGCGGTGGCGAGCACCGCGAGGCCGTCGCCGAGGCCGGCGAGGCGCGCATCCGCCATCGCCGCGAGCAGCACCGCCTGCTCCGCAGGCATGGCATAGGCGAGGAAGGCCGGCCCGCGCGCCGGCAGCGCGGCGCCGCCGGCCGCCAGCAGCAGCACCAGCGCGGCGGGACCGCGCGCAAGCCCGGCCGGGCGTCGCCGCCAGGCCGTGCCGAGCCCGATGGCGGCGAGGCCGAGGGCGAAGAAGACGAGGTCCCAGAGCAGCGGCTGCGGGCTGTCCTGCCGGATGCGGTGCAGGCCGAGCGCCCAGTGGTTCACCACCGCGTCCAGCACGTGCCAGGCGCCGAAGCCGATGGCGAACCAGCCCGCCGGGATGGCGCCGCCGCCGCCCCAAAGCAGGGCGAGGCCGAGCGCCAGGACCAGGTAGTGGGCGGCGTGGAACAGCCCGTCCCACCAGACCTGCAGCCGCTCGAGATCCAGCGTGCCGCCGGGGATCCAGCCGCTCAGCAGGTGGTGCCATTGCAGCACCTGGTGCAGCAGGATGCCGTCGAGGAAGCCGCCGAGCGCGAAGCCGAGCAGCCCCGCCGCCCAGGCCCGCCGTGCCCTATCCGCCATCGCGCCCGCCCCGCTGCCTGCCGCGGCAACGGCGCGGGAGTGGGCGGGTTCGGGACCGGGCCCGTTCCGTGATCGCCCGGGGGGTTCACCTTGGCCCAGGCTTCGCTAGGTTCACGGCCCAAGGACTGGGGAGGATGGGACGCATGCCGCGCCTGGATGGGATGGCCCTGCCGGAGGACTGGCGGGACGGATGCTTCGCCGCGCGGGTGATGACCCCGGAAGGCCCCTCGGCCGTCGCGGTGCTGCGCGGCGCGGCCTTCGACATGACGCCGGCCTTCGGCACGGTCAGCGCCTGGCTGAACGAGCCGGACCCGGTCGCCGCCATCCGCACGCGCGGCGTGCCGATGCCGCTCGACCTGCCGGCGGCGCTGGCGAACAGCGCACATGACCGTCGCAACCCCGACAAGCCCTGGCTGCTGGCGCCGGTCGACCTGCAGGCGGTGAAGGCCTGCGGCGTGACCTATGTGCGGAGCATGCTGGAGCGGGTGATCGAGGAGCGCTGCCGCGGCGATGCCAGCCAGGCCGAGGCCGTCCGCGCCGAGGTGCGGTCCATCATCGGCGACGACCTGTCCGCGGTGAAGCCGGGCAGCCCGGAGGCGATGCGGCTGAAGGCGGCGCTGGTGCAGAAGGGCTGGTGGAGCCAGTACCTGGAAGTGGGCATCGGCCCGGATGCCGAGATCTTCACCAAGTGCCAGCCCATGGCCTCGGTCGGGCCGGGGGCGCGGATCGGCGTGCATCCGATCAGCCAGTGGAGCAACCCGGAGCCGGAGGCGGTGCTGGCGGTCAGCGCGCGCGGCGCCATCCTCGGCGCCATGCTGGGCAACGACGTCAACCTGCGCGATGTCGAGGGGCGCTCGGCCCTGCTGCTCGGCCGGGCGAAGGACAACAACGCCTCCTGCGCCCTCGGCCCGGTGCTGCGGCTCTTCGATGCCGGCTTCACGCTCGAGGACGTGCGCGGCGCCGAGATCACCCTCTCGATCGAGGGCACGGACGGCTTCCGGCTGGAGGAGGCGGGCGCGATCGGCCTGCTCAGCCGCGAGATGAAGGACATCGTCGGCCAGTTGATCGGGCCGCACCACCAGTACCCGGACGGCGCGGCACTGTTCCTCGGCACGCCCTTCTCGCCAAGCAAGGACCGCGGCGCGCCGGGGATGGGCTTCACCCACAAGCCGGGCGACGTGGTGCGCATCGCCACGCCGCGCCTCGGCGCCCTGGTGAACGAGGTGGCGCGGACCGATGCCTGCCCGCCCTGGGGCTTCGGCGCCGGGGCGCTCTTCGCCAACCTGGCGCAGCGCGGGCTACCGCGGCGGTGAGTGCGGCCGGCGGCGGCGCGGGCCGGCCGGCGGGCGAGGAGTCGGGCCGCCTCGACCGCGGCGACGGGGTGGAACTTGCCTGGCGCCGGCGCGCCGGGCGGGGGCCGGGCGTGGTCTTCCTCGGCGGCTTCAACAGCGACATGACCGGCAGCAAGGCGGAGGATCTCTCGGCCTTCTGCGCCGCGCGCGGCCAGGCCTTCCTGCGCTTCGACTACAGCGGCCATGGCGCGAGCGGCGGGCGCTTCGTCGAGGGCACCATCGGCCGCTGGGCGGCGGATGCGGAGGCGGTGCTGGATGCGCTGGCGGCGGGGCCGCAGGTGCTGGTCGGCTCCTCCATGGGCGGCTGGATCGCCCTGTTGCTGGCGCTGCGCCGGCCGGAGCGCCTGGCGGGGCTCATCGGCATCGCCGCCGCGCCCGACTTCACCGCGCGCATGGAGGAGGGGCTGACGCCCGAGGCGCGCGCGGCGCTGGAACGGGACGGCGTCTGGCACCGGCCGAGCGCCTATGGCGAGCCCTACCCCATCGCCCGCGCGCTGATCGAGGAGGGACGCAACCACCTGCTGCTGCACCGGCCCCTGCCCCTCGTGGCGCCGGTACGGCTGCTGCACGGACAGCAGGACCCGGACGTGCCCTGGGACCTCTCGCTGCGCATCGCCGCCGCGGTCACGGGAGAGGACGTGCAGGTGACGCTGATCAAGGACGGTGACCACCGGCTGTCGCGGCCGCAGGACCTGGCGCTGCTGCGGCGGACGCTGGCGGCGCTCCTCGGGGAGGGCGGCTGAGGAACCGGGCCGGCCTTCGACCGGGCGCCGCGGCAGCCCGGGCGGGTCCGCCCGGGCACTATTTGCTTACAGGTAACGCAGCGCCATGAAGCCCACCACGATCCCGGCCGCCGCGCCGGTCGTGACCAGGGTCAGCCGCCGCTCGATGAAGTCGCGGATCGGCGGGCCGTAGCGGCGCAGCAGGAAGGCCAGCAGGAAGAAGCGGGCGCCGCGCGTCGCCACGCTCGCCGCCAGGAAGACCGGGAAGCTGAACTTCGCCGCGCCCGAGGCGATCGTCACGATCTTGTAGGGAATCGGCGTCAGGCCCTTGATCAGGATGACCAGCGCGCCCCAGCGCTCGTACCAGCCCTCGAACCGCGCCAGCGCGTCGGCATGGCCATAGGCGCGCAGCACCGGCTCGGCCAGCGCATCGAAGAGGAAATAGCCGATCGCATAGCCCGCGATGCCGCCGATCACCGAGGCCAGGGTGCAGATCAGGGCATAGCGATAGGCCCGGTCCGGCCGCGCGATGCACATCGGGATCAGCATCGCATCCGGCGGGATGGGGAAGACGCTGCTCTCGGCGAAGCTCACCCCGGCCAGCCAGGCCGGGGCGCGGCGATGGGCGGAGAGCGCCAGCACGCGGTCATAGAGGGCACGCAGCATCGGAGGGTCCCGGATGGTCCCTCGCGGCTTTGCACGGGCAGGCGGGCGGCGCAACACACAGGCGACGGACCTGCGCTGCGGTCATGCCGGCCGGGGCGCGCCATGCGTCCGTAACGGGTTGTGACCCGCCGGTCCGCGATGGGATCATGGCGCTTCGCAATTTCCGGAGGGCGGGATGTCGGTCACTGCTGCGCGGGGTCCCGCTGTTGCGGTCGGGGTGCTGATCGGCTGCGGGGTGGTCTGCGCCGCCCTGGCCATGGGCCTCCGGCAGAGCTTCGGCCTCTTCCTCGCGCCGATGACGGCGGCGCATGCCTGGTCGGCCTCCGGCTTCGCCTTCGCCATCGCGCTGCAGGTGCTGGTCAACGGCATCAGCCAGCCGATCTGGGGCCAGGTCGCGGACCGGATCGGCGGGCGCAAGGTCATCATGCTCGGCGCGCTGCTGCAGCTCATCGGCGTGCTCGGCATGGCGCTGTCGGACGGATTGCCGCTCTTCACCTTCTTCGCCGGGCTGGTCATGGGCTTCGCCGTCTCGGCCGCCGGCATGCCGGTGATCATGGCGAGCCTGACCCGCCTGCTGCCGGAGGCGCAGCGCGGCCGCGCCACCGGCCTCGGCACCGCCGGCTCCTCCTTCGGGCAGTTCCTGGTGGTGCCGCTGGTGCAGCTCGGCATCTCCGGCCTCGGCTGGCAGGCGGCGCTGGTCGCGGTGGCGCTGGCCTCCCTCCTCATGATCCCGCTCGCCCTGCCGCTGAACGACACCCAGGCGCGGCCCGCCGCCGGCGCGGCGGCGGAGCAGACGGCCGGGGAGGCGCTGCGGCTGGCCCTGCGGACGCCGACCTTCTGGTTCCTCTGCTGCGGCTTCTTCGTCTGCGGCCTGCATGTGAGCTTCCTGGCGATCCACCTGCCGGGCTTCGTCGCCTCCTGCCACCTGCCGGTGGCGGTGGGCGCGGGCGCCATCAGCCTGATCGGCCTGTTCAACGTCGCGGGGTCGCTGATCGCGGGGGAGCTGTCCACGCGCTGGAAGCGGCGGGAGCTGCTGGTCGGCATCTACGCCGCGCGCGGGGTGGTGATGGCGATCTTCCTCTTCGCCGAGAAGACCACCGCCTCGGTCCTCATTTTCTCGGCGGTCATGGGCATCCTCTGGCTCTCCACCGTGCCGCCGACGGTCGCGCTCTGCGCCCGGAATTTCGGCATGCGCTGGCTGGCGACGATCTTCGGCCTGGTCTTCCTGGCGCATCAGGTCGGCGGCTTCACCGGCGCCTGGCTGGGCGGCCTGGTCTTCGACCGGACCGGCAGCTACGACCTGATGTGGACCATCAGCATCCTCGCCGCCGCCTTCGCCGCCCTGGTGCACATGCCGGTGAAGGACGGGCCGCCCCGGGCCCTGCCCGCCACGGCCTGAGGCCGGGTTGGGCCGGAACGCGTTCGGGGCCAGCGCATTCTCACGCTGACCGTGCAGCGTGAGAATGCGCTATGCTTTTGATTTGTAGAGCAGATTCACGCCTCCGAGCGTTTCCACTCTGCGGCGATCTGCTCTAGAACCATGCCCTGACCTGGACCGGAGGACGACGGATGCGGCGTTGGGCCCTGCTGCTGGCGCTGGGATTGCCCCTGGCGGGCGCCATGGATGCCGGGGCGCAGCAGCGCCAGGGCCCGCCGCACGAATGGACCTTCGGCATGTGGACCGGCGGCCTCTACCCCGCGGTGGACAGCGAGAGCCCCTCCTGCGCCGGGCTGCCGACGGTGATCTTCACCCGCGACATCGTCATGCGCGTCTCGGTGCTCGACACCGCCTATCGCCAGCGGACGATCGAGACGGTGGCGCTGCAGCCGAACGGGCTGGAATTCCGCTTCACGCCCATCGCGCCGATGGTCGGGCCGCTCGGCAATCGCACGCCGCCGGATATCGGCTTCGGCTGCGGCGGCAACCCGAACATCCTGCGGGTCGAGCGCAAGGGGCCGGACGAGATCGCCTTCCCCGGCTGCGACGAATTCCCCTCGACGCTGAAGCGCTGCACCGCGGGCAGCCGCTGATGCGCATCGCGCTCATCCACGCGCTCCGCCACTCCCCGCCGCCGATCGAGGCCGCCTTCGCGCGGCTCTGGCCGGAGGCAGTGCTGATGAACCTGCTCGACGACAGCCTCTCGGCCGACCTGGCGCGGGAGGGCGCGCTGACGCCGGCGATGACGGAGCGGTTCCTGACGCTCTCCCGCTATGCCGCGGGCACCGGGGCAGCGGGCATCCTCTTCACCTGCAGCGCCTTCGGCCCCTGCATCGAGGCGGTGGCCGCCGAGCGGGCGCCGATGCCGGTCCTCAAGCCGAACGAGGCAATGATCGAGGAGGCGGTGGCCGCGGCGCGCGCGGCCGCGGGCGGCCGGCGGCCCCGCATCGGCCTGCTCGCGAGCTTCGCCCCGACCCTCGACAGCATGCCGCCCGAGTTTCCCGGCGATGTGGAGGTCGTGCCCTGCCTGGCCGAGGGTTCGCTCGCCGCGCTCGATGCCGGCGACGGCGCGGCGCATGACCGGCTGGCGGCCGAGGCGGCGCGGCGGATCGCGGACTGCGACGTGATCGCGCTGGCGCAGTTCAGCCTGGCCCGCGCCGCGCCGGCGGTGGCGGAGGCGACGGGCCGGCCGGTCCTCACCACGCCCGACAGCGCGGTGCGCAAGCTCGGGCGGCTGCTGGCGGCCTGAGCCCCGCGGCGCGAGGGGACGGCGCTACGCCGCCTGCGCCATCCCGCCCCAGGCCTCGGCCAGGATCTCGTAGGACCGCTTGCGCGCGGCGTGGTCGTGGATCGCGGCCGCGACCATCAGCTCGTCCGCGCCGGTGCGCGCGACGAAGTCCTGCACGCCGCGCCGCACCGCCTCCGGCCCGCCCACCACGGCGCAGCCCAGCGCCTGCTCAAGGATCATCCGCCCGCGCGGGTCGATCTGCGCATCGAAGCCCTCGACCGGCGCCGGCAGCTTGCCCGGCATGCCGCGGCGGAGATTGAGGAAGGCCTGCTGCTGGGAGGAGAAGAGGAAGCGCGCCCGCTCCTCGCTCTCGGCGGCGAAGACCGGCAGGCCGAGCATGACATAGGGTTTCTCCAGCCGTGCGGAGGGGCGGAATTCCGCGCGATAGGCCGCGATCGCCTCCATCATCATGGCCGGCGCGAAATGCGAGGCGAAGGCATAGGGCAGCCCGAGCATGGCCGCGAGCTGCGCGCCATAGGTGGAGGAGCCGAGGATCCAGACGGGGATGTCGAGCCCCGCCCCGGGCACCGCCTGCAGCCGCTGGCCGGGCTGCGCCGGCTCGAAGTAGCGCATCAGCTCGATGACGTCGCGCGGGAAGTCGTCCACGTCGCCCGCGAGGTTCCGCCGCATCGCATGCGCCGCCACCTGGTCCGTCCCCGGCGCGCGGCCGAGGCCGAGATCGACGCGGCCGGGATGCAGCGCGGCGAGGGTGCCGAACTGCTCGGCGATGATCAGCGGCGCATGGTTCGGCAGCATGACGCCGCCGGCGCCGATGCGGATACGCTTCGTCGCCGCGCCGACATGCGCGAGCGCGACGGCGGTCGCGGCGCTGGCGATGCCGGGCATGTTATGGTGCTCGGCCATCCAGAAGCGGTTGTAGCCCAACCCTTCGGCGTGGCGGGCGAGGTCGGCGGAGTTGCGCAGCGCCTGGCCCGCATCGGAGCCCTCCGGCACGGGCGCGAGGTCGAGGATCGAGAGCAATGCCATGCCGGGCATATTGGCACGGCCCCGCTCCGCGCCAACCATGCCGACGGGACCGGGACCGGGAACCCGGCAGCGGCATCGCGGCTTCTTCTGCTTCGAATTCCTGCGGAAGGCCGATGCAACCCTTTTCAGCCCCGAACGAGGCCGGCACGCCCGGCCAGCCGCGCGCGGGCTGGTGGCGCGGCCTCGGCTTCGGGCTGCTCGCCTTCGGCCTGGCGCTCGGGGCGCGCTTCGCCCTGGCCGGTGTCCTGCCGCCGACGGGCTTCCCCTTCCTGACCTTCTTTCCCGCCGTCATCCTCACCGCCCTGTTCGGCGGCCTGGCCGCCGGCCTGCTGGTCTCGGCGCTCAGCATCCTCGCCGCGCTCTATTTCTTCATCCCGCCGGCCTACAGCTTCGCGGTGAAGGGCTCGGCCGACATCATCGCCCTCGCCTTCTTCGCCGCCGTGCTGCTGGTGGACTGCATCGTCATCCGGGTCATGACCGGCTCCCTTGCCCGGGTGCGGGCGGAGCGGTCGCGCAACGCCGCGCTCGCGGAGTCGCAGCGGCGGATGGCGACGGAGCTCGCCCGGCGGCTGGAGGAGCTGCGCACCGCGCTCGCCGCCGGCGAGAATGCGCGCGGCCGCCTCGCCGCCAGCGAAGCCCGGCTGCAGGCGCTGAACCACGAGCTGCAGGCGCGCGTGGAGGCCGAGGTCGCGGCGCGGGAGGCGGCGCAGATGCGCGCGGCGCATGCCGAGCGGCTGCAGGCCCTCGGCCAGCTCGCGGGCGGCATCGCGCACGACTTCAACAACGTGCTGCAGGCGGTCGCCGCCTCGTCCGGGCTGATCGAGCGGCGGGCGGAGGATCCCGCCATGGTCCGCCGCCTCGCCCGCCTGGCGGCGGAGGCGACGGCGCGCGGCGCGGCGGTGACGCAGCGGCTGCTGTCCTTCGCCCGCCGCGGCGCGCTGCGGGCGGCGCCGGTCGACGTCCCCGCGCTGCTCGAGGGACTGCGCGACATCCTGGCGCATACCCTCGGCCGCTCCCTGTCCATCCGGGTGGAGGCGCCGCCCGGCCTGCCGCCGCTGCTGGCCGACAAGGCGCAGCTCGAGACGGTGCTGGTCAACCTCGCCACCAATGCGCGGGACGCGATGCCGGAGGGCGGGACGCTCACCTTCACCGCCGCGGCGGAGCGGGCATCGCCCGGTCATCCGGCAGGCCTTGCCCCAGGAGCCTATCTGCGGCTGCAGGTGCAGGACAGCGGCAGCGGCATGACGCCCGAGGTGCTGGCGCGCATCGCCGAGCCCTTCTTCACCACCAAGGGCATCGGCCGGGGCACCGGCCTCGGCCTCGCCATGGCGCGCGGCTTCGCCGAGCAGTCCGGCGGGACGCTGCTGGTCGAGAGCGAGGCGGGCGAGGGCACCTGCGTGACGCTCTGGCTGCCGCAGGCCGCCGCCAGCGCGTCGCCGCCGCCGCCCGCGCCGCCCACCGCGCTGCGCGGCCTCACTTTGCTGCTGGTGGACGACGAGCGGCCGGTGCGCGAGGCGGTGGCCTCGGCGCTGCGCGACTTCGGCTGCCGCGTGCTGACGGCCGAGAGCGGCGAGGCGGCGCTGCCCCTGCTGCGCGACGAGGCCCGCATCGACGTGCTCGTCACCGACCTTGCCATGCCGGGCATGAACGGGGTGGCGCTGATCCGCGCGGCCCGCCAGGCACATCCCGACCTGCCGGCCCTGCTGCTGACGGGCTTCGCCGGCGAGGTGGAGGCACAGGGCGGCCGCGAGTTCGTCGTGCTGCGCAAGCCGCTGACGGGCAGCGACCTGGCGGCGGTGATCGCGGCGCTGCCGCTGGAGGCGCGGCAGGCGGCGCCGGCCCTCTAGGGCGGATCGCCGCGGGGCGGAGCCGCCGGCAGTCCCATCCGGGTGAAGGCGGTGCGGCGGGCCGGTGACCGAAGGGCCGGATGGCCCGGAGGCCTGAATCGGCTCGCCCAACATACGAGGCGGGCCGCGCGGCGACGGCACGATCCGCCGCCGGCCCCCGACACCGGGACCGGCGCGAGCATGGCCCCCGGAAGGCCCGGCGCTACTCCTCCGGCTCGCCGTCCAGCACGCGCTCGATCCGCGGCCAGACGCGCTTGAAGACCTCGGCATAGGCGGCCTGCAGCGCGGGGTCGGCGGCCGGCGCCGCCGTGTCGGGGTGCAGTTCCCGCGCCAGCATCCGCCGCAGCGTGGCGATCCGCGCGCGCGTCGGGCCTTCGCCGGCCAATTGCGCCTCGGCCGCCGCCGCCCGCCGGGCTGCCGCCTCCGCCTCGGCCCGCAGGCGCGCGACCTCCGCCCAAGGGTCGGCCAGAGGGCGGTCGGCCAGAGGGCGGTCGGCCACGGGGTGGGGCTCGGCCGACCAGCGCCGCCGCCGCTCGCCTATCGCCAGGTGCACGCCGTCCGGCCCGGCCGGGCCGATCACCCCCTCCGCCTCCATCCGCCGCAGGAAGGACTGCGCCGCCGCCGGGGTGGCATCCAGGCCCCGGACCAGGTCCTCCGCCGATAGCCGGGCCCGGCCGCGCGCCCAGGCCAGGGCATCCTCGTAGCGCAGGAAACGGGGCATCGGCGGGCGCACCTCGCGTTGGCGGTTCGGTCAGCGCCTTGCCCTATAGACCTGAAACCATGAGGCGAATGCGAAGCTGGCCGTTAATTGTTCTTTCAGCGATCACACCGGTTGGCGCTGCCGCCGGGGACTGGTCGGCCTGCCGCGCGGCGGTCGAGGTGGCGGAACGGGAGGCCGCGCTGCCGCCCGGCCTGCTGCAGGCCATCGCGCGGACCGAGAGCGGCCGGCGGGACCCGGCGACCGGGCGGATCGAGCCCTGGCCCTGGGCGCTGAATGCCGGAGGCCTCGGGCTGCTGGCCGCGACGCGGGAGGAGGCCATCGCCACCGTCGCCGCGCTGCAGGCGCGCGGCCTGCGCAGCATCGATGTCGGCTGCCTGCAGGTGAACCTGCTGCACCACCCCGCGGCCTTCGCCAGCCTGGAGGAAGCCTTCGAGCCGCTCGCCAATGCCCGCTATGCCGCCCGCTTCCTGCGGGAGCTGCAGGCCCGGGCGGGCGGCGCCTGGGAACAGGCCGTCGCCTGGTACCACTCCGCGACGCCGGAGCGCGGCGAGGCCTATCGGCTGCGGGTGATGGCCGCGCTTGCCGGCGGCAGCGGCGTCCTGCCGTCGCTCCCCGCACCCCCGGCGCCGCGGGCGGACCCGGTCGCGCCGCTGCTCGCGCCCGCGGCCTGGCATGTCCGGGTCATCGTGCCGCTGCCCCTGGCGGCGCCGGGCACGGCCGGCCCCGCGCCGGCCCGGACGGCGCCTCTCCTGCCCGGCCTGCCGCGGGTGGTGACGCCCCGCGGTGGATGATCCTCAACCCGGTGGATCATCTTTGTTCAGGATTTTCCCGCACTGCTGAATTTCGTGAATCACGGTCTCAATTGCATGCGGTTCGTCGAAAAAAGTAGGAGAGATGCACCGACTGTTGGTTGAGACAGACCAGCATCGGACGACCCGGAGCCACCGGGCCGCCACCCTCGCCGCCCGCCGGCATGCAGGAGGTCCCATGAACCTGATGTCCCTCTACCTCTCCGCCCGTGCCCTCGTCACCGACCGCAAGGGCGTCACCGCGCTGGAGTACGGCCTCATCGCCGCGCTGATCGCCACCGTCATCATCGGCGCCGTGTCCGCGCTGGGCACCAATGCCTCCACGATGTTCCAGAACATCGCCGACAAGATCGCCGGCAAGTGAGCCCGAGGGCCGGCGGGGCCTTGTGCCCCGCCGGCCCGCGGACGTCGCCATGGCGCTCCTCGCGCTGGCCCCGGCCCTCGCCCTGCTGCTGGCCGCGGCGCTGCACGACATCGCCGCGCGCACCATCCCGAATGCCGCCAGCCTTGCCATCGCGCTCGCCGGCCTCGCCGCCCGCGCCTTGGCGGAGGAGGCGCTGCCCGGGCTCGCCGCCGCGCTGGCCGTCTTCCTCCTCGCCTGGCTCGCCTGGCGCTGCCGCGTCATGGGCGGGGGCGACGTGAAGCTGCTCGCGGCCTGCGCCCTGCTGGTGCCGCCCGCCGCCGTGCCAAGCCTCGTCCTCGCCACCGCCATCGCCGGCGGGCTGCTCGGCCTGGCCTATCTCGCGCTGCGGCCGCTGCTGCCGGCGCCCGCCGCGGCGCGTCCCGGCGGCCTGCCCGGCCGCGCCCTGCGCGCCGAGGCCTGGCGCATCCGCCGCGGCGGGCCCCTGCCCTACGCGGTCGCCATCGCCCTTGGGACTTTCTTCACGCTGCTTGTCTGAGAGTCCGGCCCATGCTGCTGCGCACCCTCCTCCTCGGCCTGCTCCTCCTCGGCCTCCTCGGCTTCGGCGGCGTCGCCTGGTACAGCCTCCGCCCGGCCGAGGCGCCGGTGGCGGACGCCCCGCCGCCGCCGGAAAAGGCGGTGTTCCTGGTCGCCGCCCGGCCGCTGCGCGCCGGCGCGCTAATCAAGCCGGAAGACCTCACGACGCAGGAGATGGAGGTCGCCGCCGCCCCCGCCGGCACCCGCCGCGATGCACGGGAGACGCGGGCGGAGCTCTTCGGCGCCATGGTGCGCCGCAGCCTGCCGCAGGGCGACCCCATGCTGGCCGAGGACGTGCTGCGCCCCGGCGACCGCGGCTTCCTCGCCGCCGTGCTGGGGCCGGACATGCGCGCGGTCTCGGTCGGGGTCGATGCCGTCTCCGGCACCGCCGGGCTGATCTGGCCGGGCGACCGCGTCGACGTGGTGCTCACCCAGCAGCTCTCGGACGACAACCTGCCCGCCTATCGCCGCGTGGCCGGGGAGACCGTGCTGCCCGATGTGCGCGTCATCGCCATCGACCAGGCGCTGGTCCAGGGCGCCATGGGCGACGGGCCGGAGGGCAATCGCCAGGTCCGCACCGTGACGCTCGAAGTGACGCAGAAGCAGGCCGAGCGCGTCGCGGTCGCCACCCGGCTCGGCCGCCTCTCGCTGGTGGTCCGCTCCGCCACCGGCACCGAGCCGCAGGCCGAGCCCGCGCCGGCCATCACCTGGGGCGGCGACGTCTCCCCGGCGCTGCGCGCCGGCCGCGGCACCGCCGAGGCGGCGCCGCAGACCCTGCAGATCTTCCAGGGTGCCGCAAAACGCGAGGAGTTCCGCTTCTGATGCGCATCACCGCCGTGCTGCTGCTGCTGCCCGCGCTCGCCGCGGCGCAGGAGGCCCCGCCTGCCCGCCCGACGGCGCTGCCCATGCGGCAGGTGACGCAGGAGAACAGCGTGGCGCTGCGCGCCGGCCTGCCCCTGACCATCGAGGCCGGCGCGGGCCGCATCCTGCAGATGAACCGCGCCGCCGGCTCGGTCTTCGCCGCCGACCCGCGGGTCGTCGAGGTGCGGCCGGCGAGCCCGACCAGCCTCTTCCTCTTCGGCGTGGCGCCGGGCCGCACGACCATCGCCGCGCTCGACGGCCAGGGCGCCCCGGTCGCGCAATACGAGGTCACGGTCCGCCCCTCCGGCTACGGCGCGGGGGAGGCGCAGGCGGCGATCGCGCGCCTGATGCCGGGCCGGCAGGTGCGGGCCGAGGCGCGCGGCAATGGCCTGGCGCTGCTGGGGGAGGTGGCGACGGCCGCCGAGGCCGAGCAGGCCGCCGCCATCGCCCGCGGCTACCTCGCCGAGGGCCAGCAGATCGACAACCGCCTCAGCGTGCTCGCGGCCGGCCAGGTCAATCTCCGCGTCCGCATCGCCGAGGTCTCGCGCGAGGTCACGCGCCAGCTCGGCGTGGACTGGCAGGCGGTGGGCCGCAGCGGCAATTTCGCCATCGGCCTGCTGACCCGCAACGCGCTGTTCGACGCGGTCAACCCCTCCAGCACCACCGTGCTGAACTGGAACGACGGCCGCGCCGACGTCAACGCCATCATCGATGCGCTGGCGCAGGACCGGCTGATCACCGTGCTCGCCGAGCCGAACCTGACGGCGCTGAGCGGCGAGACCGCGAGCTTCCTGGTCGGCGGCGAATTCCCCATCCCCATCGCGCTGCGCGACAACGTCGTCACCGTCCAGTTCAAGCAATACGGCGTCAGCCTCGCCTTCGTCCCGACCGTGCAGTCGCAGGGCCGCATCAGCCTGAAGGTCCGGCCGGAGGTGAGCGAGCTGACCGACCAGGGCGCGGTGCGGCTCGCCTCCGGCAATGCCTCCATCCAGATCCCGGCGCTGACCGTCCGCCGCGCCGAGACGGTGGTCGAGCTCGGCAGCGGCCAGAGCTTCGCCATCGCCGGCCTGCTGCAGGACAATGCCCGCAGCCTCGGCCGCGCCCTGCCCGGCATCGGGGAGGTGCCGGTGCTCGGCGCGCTCTTCCGCTCCGACCGCTTCCAGCGGAACGAGACCGAGCTGGTGATCATCATCACGCCCTATGTCGTCAATCCGGCCAGCGATCCCGTGGCGCTGCGCCCGCCGATCGACCGCTACGTGCCGCCCGACGATCTCGAGCGGCTCCTGTTCTTCCGCCAGCTCTCCAGGGTGCGCAGCCTGCCGCCGCGCTTCCCCGGCGAGGTTGGCTTCTCCACCCGGTGAGGCTGGCATGCGATTCCGCCGCTACATCCCGCTGCTGCTGCCGCTGCTGGCGACGGCCGCCTGCGACGCGCTCGATCCCTACAAGCGGGAGGGCAACTGGCGACCGGCCCAGGTGAACGAGGCCAACCTGGCCGTCATGGTCGCCAATCCGGCCGAGCTGCGGCGCGGCACCGGGGCGCCGGGCACGGCAGGCTTCGTCGCCACGGGCGCGATCGAGCGGCTGCGGGCCGACCGGGTGAAGCCGCTGCCCGATACCGGCCTCGCCCGCATCATCACCGTCCCCAGCGGCAATTCGGGGAGCGGCAACTGATGCCCGACCATCCCTTCCCCGACAGCCTGGAGGACGCCCAGCACCGGCCGGAGCGCCGGGCGCTGGTCTGCTTCGCCGCCGACGCGGCGACCGAGGAGGCGCTGCGCACCGGCCTCGCCGAGGCCGCGCGGCAGGAGGCCGAGTTCCGCCGCGCCGACATCCACAAGGCCATCGCCGCGCTGCGGGAGATGCCGACGCCCTGGACGCTGGTGGTGGACGTCGCCGGCCATCCGCAGCCGCTCGCCGTGCTCGAGGACCTGTCCCAGGTCGTCGAGCCCGATGTCCGCGTGCTGGTGGTGGGCGACCGCGAGGATGTCGGCTTCTACCGCCAGATCACCCGCGGCCTCGGCGCCGCCGACTACCTCTACAAGCCGCTGACCCCGGCGATGGTGGCCGAGCATTTCGGCCCGGTGGTCGCGCGCCGGCGCTTCGTCGCGCCGCCGGCCCGCGGCGGGCGGCTGCTGACGGTGACGGGCGTGCGCGGCGGCGTCGGCGCCTCGACCATCGCGGCCAATCTCGGCTGGTACCTCGCCGCCGTCGCGCAGCGCCACACCGCCGTGCTGGACGCCGACCTGCACCGCGGCGTCCAGGCGCTGCTGCTCGGCGCCCAGGCCGGCCCCGGGCTGCGCCATGCCGTCGAGCATCCCGACCGGGTGGACGAGCTCTTCGTCGAGCGCGCCACGGTCACGGCCGGCGAGCGGCTGCACCTGCTGGCCGCCGAGGAGGCGCTGGCCGCGCCGCTCGCCTATGCCCCCGGCGCGGCGGAGCGGCTGGTGGCCATGCTGCGGCGGCGCTGCAACTTCATCGTCGCCGACACGCCGTATGAGGCCGCGGGCTTCGGCCGCGACCTGCTCGACCTCGCGCAGCACCGCATCCTGGTGCTGGAGCCGACGCTGGCCTGCCTGCGCGACGCGCTGCGGCTGCTGCAGCTCGAGCCCGGGGCGGGCCAGGCGCACCGGCCGCTGCTGGTGCTGAACCGCGCCGGCCGCAAGGGCGGGCTGTCCGCGACGCGGGTGGCGGAGGCGCTGAAGCAGGAGCCCGACATCATCCTGCCCGACCTGCCGAAGCGGCTGGAGGAGGCGGCGACGCTCGGCCAGCCCGCCGCGGCGGCGGGCGGTCCCTTCCGCGACGCCATCGCCCGCCTCGCCCGCGCCGCCGGCGGCGTCGGCGCGGAGGCGGCGCCGCGCCGCGGCCTCCTCGGGCGGTTCCGCCGGTGAGCAACGCCCTCGTCCCCGCCTTCGGCCGCCGCCGCCCGGACCCGGCGCCGAGCCTGGCCGGCCCCTTGGTCCGCCAGGCACCGGAAGCCGCGCCCGGCGCCACCGTCGCGCCCGCCGCGCGCCCGGCCGCCCCGGGCGCGCCGCTCGCCGAGCTGCGCGCGCTCTGCCTCGCTCGCATCGACCCGGCGACCGTCGCCAGCATGTCGCCCGAGCGCCTGGCCGCCGAGGTCGAGCGCCTGCTGGCCGAGGTGGCGACGGAGCAGCGCCTCCAGCTCAATGCGCGAGAGCAGCGGCAGCTCGCGCTCGACCTCGTCGACGACATGCTCGGCCTCGGCCCGCTCGAGCCGCTGCTGGAGGACGAGACGATCACCGACATCATGGTCAACGGCCATGACAAGGTCTTCATCGAGCAGCGCGGCAAGGTGGCGCTGTCGGGCATCCGCTTCCGCGACAACCAGCACCTGGCCAATATCTGCCAGCGCATCGCCGCCGCGGTCGGCCGCCGGATCGACGAGAGCAGCCCGATGGTGGATGCGCGCCTCGCCGACGGCAGCCGCGTCAACATCGTCTTCCCGCCGCTCGCCCTCGACGGACCGGCGATGTCGATCCGGAAGTTCGCCAAGCGGGTGATCGATTTCGACAAGCTGGTCGATTTCGGCGCGCTCAGCCGGTCCATGGCGCGGCTGCTGCAGATCGCCGCGCGCTGCCGGCTGAACGTCGTCATCTCGGGCGGCACCGGCTCGGGCAAGACGACCATGCTGAACGCGCTCAGCCGCATGATCGACCATGGCGAGCGCATCGTGACGGTGGAGGACGCGGCCGAGCTGCAGCTGCAGCAGCCGCATGTGGTGCGGCTGGAGACGCGGCCGCCGAGCCTCGAGGGCCGCGGCGAGATCACCCAGCGCGACCTGGTGCGCAACGCGCTCCGCATGCGGCCCGACCGCATCATCCTCGGCGAGTGCCGCGGCGCCGAGGCCTTCGACATGCTGCAGGCCATGAACACCGGCCATGACGGCAGCATGAGCACGATCCATGCGAATACCTCCCGCGATGCGCTGGTCCGCATCGAGAACATGGTGACCATGGGCAATTTCGGCCTGCCGGTGCGCGCCATCCGCACCCAGATCGCCAGCGCCGTCGACCTGATCATCCAGGTGGAGCGGCAGCGGGACGGCGCCCGCCGCGTGGTGCAGGTGACCGAACTCGTGGGGCTGGAGGGCGACGTCTTCACCCTCAACGACATCTTCTCCCTCGAGCACGAGGGCGAGGATGCGGAGGGGCGGCTCCGCGTGCGCTGGAAGGCCAGCCGCGCCCGGCCCTCCTTCCTGCCGCGGCTCGCCTATTTCGGCATGGAGCGCGCCTGGGCCCAGGCGCTGGAGGAGGCGGAGCGGTGAGCGGCGCGCCGGCCGGGTTGCCCATGGGGCTGCTCATGGCGGGGGGCGGGCTGCTCGGCCTGGCGCTGGCCGTCCTGCTCGGCCTCGGCGCGCTGAGGCGGCAGGACGCGCTGCGCGGGCGGCTCGGCGCCGTGGTCGCGCCGCATCGCCCGGCGGAGACCGCGGCGCCGGCGGGCGCGGGCCTGCTGCGGGCCATGGCGGCCTCGCCCTGGCTGCCGCGCCTGGCCGCGCTGTTCGGCCTGCGCCTCGACCGCGCGGCGGAATACCCGCTGGCGTGGTGGATCCCGCCGCTGGCCGCGCTGCCGCTGGCCCGCGCCGCGGCCGGGCTGATCGCCCTGCTGGCCGGCGACCTGGCGCTGCTGGCCGCGCCGCTGCTCTGGTTCCTGCTCTGCCGCTGGACCTATGGCTGGATGGATGCGCGCCGGCGGGAGATCCTGTTCCGGCAATTCCCGGATGCGCTCGGCATGGTCACGCGCGCGGTCCGCGTCGGCATCCCGGTGAGCGAGGCGATCCGCAACGTCGCGCGGGAGGCACCGAAGGAGACCGCGGGCGAGTTCCGCCGCATCTCCGACCGCCTGCAGATCGGCCTGCCGCTCGAGCAGGCGCTGGCCGAGACGGCGCATCGCAACGGCGTGCCGGAATACCGCTTCTTCGCCACCGCGCTCGCGCTGCAGAGCCAGACCGGCGGCGGGCTGTCGGAGACGCTGGAGAACCTCGCCGAGGTGATCCGCAAGCGCGTCGCGCTGAAGGAGCGCGGCCATGCCCTGGCCGCCGAGGCGCGGACCTCGGCCGGCATCCTCGCCATCCTGCCCTTCTTCACCGGCGGCGTGCTGGCGGCCCTGAGCCCCGGCTATGTCGCCATGCTCTTCGACGACCCCGGCGGGCAGCAGGTGCTGGCGGCGGCGGTCGGGCTGCTGCTGCTCGGCATCCTGATCATGCGCCAGATGATCCGGCAGGCGCTGTCATGACGCCGGCGATGCTCGGCGCCGGCGTGCCGGCGTTGCTCCTCGCCGGCGCGGCGGCGCTGCTCGGCTTCGGCCTGGTCCTCGCCTGGATGTGGCGGGCGATCGCGCGCGACCAGCGGATCGGGGAGCGGATGCTGGAGGTGCAGCGCGCCGCCGGCATCGACCAGGTGGCGCTGCCCTGGTCGCCGCAGCGGCTGCTGCTGCGCGGCCTCGCCGCCATCGGCCGGGTGCTGACCGGCGGCGGCATCCTCTCCGGCCGGACGGTGGCGGAGCTCGAGCAGACCCTGATGGCTGCCGGCTTCCGCGGCGACCGGGCGCTGGCGATCTTCGTCGGCGGCAAGGTGCTGCTCTTCCTCGGCCTGCCGCTTGCCGCGGCGATCGGCCTGCGGCTGGCGGGGGCGGGGCAGACCGGCTGGATGGTCGGGCTGATCGCCGCCGCGGTCGGCGGCCTGCTGCTGCCGGACCTGGTCGCGAAGCGGCTGCGGAAGCGCTACCTGAAGGAGCTCGAGCGGGGCCTGCCGGATGCGCTCGACCTCATGGTCATCTGCTCGGAGGCGGGCCTCGCGCTCGAGGGCGCGATCGAGCGGGTGGCGGCCGAGATCCGCCCGGCCAACCGGGCCGTCGCGACCGAGTTCGCCCTCTGCGGGTCGGAGCTGCGGATCCTCGCCGATCGGCGCGCCGCGCTGCTGAACATGGCGGAGCGCACGGGGCTCGGCCTGCTGCGGCGCCTCGGCATGACGCTGGCGCAGACGCTGCAATACGGCACGCCGCTGACCCAGGCGCTGCGCACCCTCTCGGCCGAGATGCGGCAGGAGCAGCTCGTGCGCTTCGAGGCGCGGGCGGCGAAGCTGCCGGTGCTGCTGACCGTGCCAATGATCCTCTGCATCCTGCCGACCCTGTTCCTGGTGGTCGCCGGGCCGGCCATGCTGCAGGCGTCGCGGCTGTGGTGAGGCGGCTGGCCCGCGACCGCCGCGGCGTGACGGCGGTGGAGTTCGCCGTCACGGGCGGCGCCTTCTTCCTCGTGCTGCTGCTGCTGATGGAGGCCTGCTGGCAGGTGGCCGCCGCCGCCGCCCTCGATGCCGGGGGCCGGGAGGCGGCGCGCTGGGCCGGGACCGGGCAGGCGCCGCCGGCGGGCTTCACCGCCGCGGGCTATGTCACCGAGACCATCCTGAAATCCACCGGCTTCCCGCTGCGGCCCGAGGCCCTGGCGGTCACGGCGCAGAGCTTCCCGGGCTTCGGCGCGCTCTCGACGCCGGGCGCGGCGAAGCCCGGGCTCGGCGGGCCGGGCGACGTGGTGCAGTACACCGTGGTCTACCGCTCCCCTGGCCTCACGCCCTTCGGCCGGGCGCTGCTGCCGCTCGGCGTCCTGCAGGTCCGGTTCGTGATCCTGGCGAAGAATGAGCCTTATCCGAACGGCTGACCCGCGGCGCGGCACGGCGGCGGTGGAATTCGCCATTCTCGTGCCCCTGCTGATCCTCTTCTTCGTCGCCACGGCGGAGCTGGTGATCTATGCCCGCGCCGCCTTCCGGCTGGAGCGCACGGCGGCCGAGGTGGCCAATGTCGGCAGCCAACTCGAGTCGGTCGCGACCGCCGATGTCGCCGGCCTGTTCGACGCGGCCAAGGCGATCGCGGCGCCGGTGCTCGCCTGGTCCAATGGCACCGCCCCGGGCAGCGCCCGCACGGTCATCAGCGTCGTCGCCAATACCGGCAACGGCAACCGCGTGAGCTGGACCTGCGCGCGCGGCGATTCCGGGCTGACCGCGCAGGTCGCCGGCCTCGCCGCCCTGCCGAACGGCTTCATCGTGCCCTCGGGCCAGAGCGTGCTGGTGGTCGAGGTGATCAATGCCGTGACGCCCTGGCACATCATGGCGCAATCGGGACCCTGGTTCTTCGGCACGATCGGGCCCTGGCCGCTGCGCAGCTATGCCATCCTGCGGCCGCGCACGGCGTCCCTCACCACGCTCTCGGGGGCCTGCCCATGATCCGGCGCGACCGACGCGGCACCATCGCGCTGCTGACGGCATTGCTGGCGGTGCCGTTGGTCGGCCTGGTCGGCATCGCCACCGACGGCGCCCGCGCCTGGCTGCTGCGCTCCCGGCTGCATACCGCCCTCGATGCCGCGGCACTCGCCGGGGCGCGCAACATCGGCATCGCCGCCGCGCAGCGCGATGCCGAGGTCGCCGCGATGTTCTGGACCAATATCGGCGTGCGGCAAACCGGCTTCAACGCGGCGCAGGCCACGGGGCGGGCCTGGCGCGGCTATCTCGACGCGGCGACCACGCTCGACCCGCCGCAGGCGGTCGACAGCAGCACCATGCGCGTCACCGCCCATGCGGTGCTGGACACCACCTTCGCGCGCGTGCTCGGCGTCCAGACCCTCACCGTCGCCGCGGCGGCGGAGGCGCGGCGGGCCGATCTCGGCATGGAGCTGGCGCTGGTGCTGGACGTGACGGGCTCCATGGGCTCGAACCGCACGCCGAGCCCGGTCGGCAGCACCACGACCAACGGGACGAACATCGACGCGCTGCGCCTCGCCGCCTCGGACCTGGTGAACATCCTCTACGGCAGCCGGGAGACGGTGCCGAATCTCTGGGTCTCCGTGGTGCCCTATACCACCACGGTGAACATCGCGCCGCAGCGCACCGGCTGGCTCGATCCCGGCAGCCGCGACCTGACGCGCTACGCGCCGCGGAGCTGGATGGGCTGCGTGGAGGCCCGCGCCGCGACCGGCAACGACCAGACCGACGCGACGCCGGGGACCGAGCCCTTCAGGCCCTATTTCTGGGCCTCCACCCTCGGCAAGTACACGTTGCGCAACGGCGGCGCGGCGGTGGTCGGGGACAACGACTGGGCGGCAACGCTGACCGGCGCGAACGGGATCAGCGAGATGTACCAGGACGTGCGGGAGAACAACAATGCCGGCCCCAATTCCGGCTGCCCGCAGGCGCCGATCCTGCCGCTCACCGCCTCGAAGACCGCGGTGACCAACCGCATCATGGCGCTGCGCTCCACCTTCAAGGGCGGCACCATGCACAATGCCGGGCTGCAGGCCGGCTGGTTCACCCTCAGCCCGGCCTGGCGCGGCCTCTGGACCACCACCGCCGCCGATGCCGGCGCCGACAGCAGCCCGGCCACCCTGCCGCTGAACTACCGCACGCAGTACATGCAGAAGGTCGTCGTCCTGATGACCGACGGCGTGGCGAACTGGAACGACTGGAACGGCGGCGCGCCGGGCGACTGCACCGATACCAGCACCAGCAATGCCGCGACGCCGGCAGGCGCGCCGCCGCTGCGGCCGCTCGGCTGCCCCAGCACGGCCAACTACCCCGCCAACGTCGTCACCGCCGCCGGCGCGCCGCCGATCCGCGATGCCTCGGGCAACATGAACTCGGACTATTCTGGCTATGGCAGGCGGCTCGAGAACCGGCTCGGCCTCGCCGGCGCGCTGACGCCGGCACGCATGACCACCGAGCTCAACAATCGCATGACCAATCTCTGCACCGCCATGAAGCGGCAGGGCATCACCATCTACACCATCACCTTCAACCTGACGGACAGCGCGACCCAGGCGCTGTTCCGCGGCTGCGCCAGCCAGGCGGACTACTACTTCAACAGCCCGACCCAGGCCGACCTGCGCAACGCCTTCCGCCAGATCGGCTCGCAGCTCGCCAATCTCCGCCTGCTGCGCTGAGGCCTCCGTCTTCACGCGACGGCAAGACCTGCGGCGCTATGCCAGCCTGAAACCACGACGAGTGCCAGGATGGTGCCCTTGCCTGCCCGAAGCCCCCGCGCGCCGCGCCCGGTGCTGGCCGCCCTGCTGCTGCTGCCGCTGCTCGCGGCCTGCCAGTCGGTGCCGCGGCCGCAGGCCCTCTCGCTCGACAGCCGGCTCCGCCTCGCCGGGACGCTGGAACCCGGCGCCTCGCTCGCCCTGCTGCGGGAGGCCGCACGCGAGCGACCGGAGGACGGCGCGCTGCGCGAACGCCTCGCGCTCGCGGCCGAGCGCGCGGGGCAGGAGGGCGAGGCGGCGCAGGCCATGCGGGATGCCATCGCCCTGCAGGGGGCGACGCCGGCCCGGCTGGTGGCGCTCGGCCGGCTCGAGCTTCGCGCGGGCAATACCGAAGCGGCGGCGGAGGCCTTCTCCCGGGCGAATGCGCTGGCGCCGACCGATGCCGCCGCCCTCGCCGGCCTCGGGCTCGCGCGCGACCTCTCGGGCGACCAGCCGGCGGCGCAGGAGGCCTATCGCGCGGCGCTGCGGCTCGCGCCGCGGGACTGGGGGGTGCGCGCCAATCTCGGCCTGTCGCTGCTGCTCTCCGGCCGCGCGGCGGAGGCGGTGGATAGCCTCGCGGAGGCGGAATACGCGCCGGAGGCGCCGCGGCGCGCCCGGCACAACCTGGCCCTGGCCCTGGTGACGGCCGGGCAGGCGGACCGGGCCATGCGGCTCCTCCGCCGCGACATGGGCCCGGCCGAGGCGGAGGCCTTGGCGCAGGATCTCGCCGCCGTCGCGGCGCGGACCGAGCCCCTGCCGCTGCCGCCGCGCCTCGCCCGCCAGGCAGTCGAGGCCGAGCCGCCACGCCGGACCCGCGCCCGCGCGGCGATCAGGCGGGAGGAATTGCCGCCCCTGCCCGCCCTGGCCGCGGCGCCGGAGCGGCTCGCCGCCGCACCGCCGATAGCCGAGTGACGGGGGCAGGCGCGGACGGGGGCCGCCACCCGGCTAGGGGTCCGGGACCCGCACGCCCCCGCCCTGCCGGCGCGGGCCGCGAAGCCGGACGCTCGGAAGGCATGCGCGGTGCGGACCGAAGGCGCGGCGCTACCGCCCCAGCGCCGCGACGCCGGGCGCTCGGAAGGTCCGGGCCGGTCGCCGAAGGCATCGCGCGGCGCGGACCGAAGGCCCCGCGCTACCGCCCAAGCCAGGCCGCGAGGCGCGCGGGCGCCGCGGCCATGTCCGCCTCCGGCCCGCAATAGCTGAAGCGCAGGAAGCGCCGGCCGCGCTCGCGGTCGAAATCGACGCCCGGCGTCGCCGCGATCCCCGCCTCGGCCAGCATCCGCTGGCAGAAGGCGACCGAGTCGTTGGTGAGGTGCCCGACATCGGCCCAGAGATAGAAGGCGCCGTCGGCGGGCGAGAGCCGGTCGAACCCCGCCCCCGGCAGCGCCGCCAGCAGCGCCGCGCGGGACCGGCGATAGCCGGCGATGTTCGCTTCCAACTCGTCGCGGCAGTCGAAGGCGGCCTCGGCGGCCACCTGCGCGACATGCGGCGCCGAGATGAAGAGGTTCTGCGCCAGGCACTCCACCGGGCGGACCAGGTCCTCCGGCAGCACCAGCCAGCCGATCCGCCACCCCGTCATGGAGAAGTACTTGGAGAAGCTGTTGACCACCACAGCGCCGGGGATGGTGGCGGCGGTCGTCTCCGGCACCTCGCCATAGGTCAGGCCATGGTAGATCTCGTCGGAGACCAGCCGCACGCCGGCCCGGCCGCACCACTCGGCGATGGCGGCGAACTCCGCCGGCGGCAGCATGGTGCCGGCGGGGTTGCAGGGGCTCGCCAGGATCAGCCCGGCCGGGACGGGGTCCAGCGCCTCCAGCATGGCGACCGTAGGCTGCCAGCGCGTCTCCGGCCCGCAGGGGAGGAGCACCGGCCGCATGCCGAGCGCGGTCAGGATATTCGCATAGGGCGGGTAGAAGGGCGCCGCCATGGCGACCGAATCGCCGGGATCGAAAGCCGCAAGGAAGGCGAGCGGGAAGGCGCCCGAGGCGCCGACCGTCACCGCCACCCGCTCGGCCGCGACCGCCGCGCCGTAGCGCTCGGCATAGTGCCGGGCGATGCGCTCCCGCAGCGACCGCAGCCCGAAGGCCTCGGTATAGCCCATGGGCGTGCCGGCCTGGAGGGCGCGGATCGCCGCCTCGGCCGCGCCGCGCGGCGCGCCGGTGCCGGGCTGGCCGACCTCCATGCGGATCACGCCGGGCGCGCCCGGCGGCAGCGCCGCGGCCTTGGCATTGGCCGCGGTGATCACGTCCATGACCAGGAAGGGCGGCGCCTCCGCCCCGCGGCCGATCTTCAGCGCCATGCCCCGGAGCCTACTGGTCCACGGCGCCCAGCGCCACGCCCGCGCCGCGCGGGTCGCTGACGGCGATGCAGCGGTCGGCCCGTCCCGGCAGGTAGTTGAGGCAGGCGGCAAGCTGGGTGCGCGCCGGGCCGGGCGCCCCGCCCTCCAGCGCCGTCTCCGGCGGCAGCGCGCGCAGGAGCTGCAGCGCCGCCGGCCCGGCCACGCCGATCGGCGCCGCCTGCTGGCCGGAGGCCGCGGCGGCCAGCCGGAAGCCGCGGATATTCGGGTTGTAGGCGATGGCGGCCGAGAGCAGCGCCGGCTGCACCGCGCCGATCCCCGGCGCCGCCGCCAGCAGGAAGCCGAGGCCGGGGGCGATCCGGCCCGTGCCGAAGAGGTTGTTCAGCGTGAAGGCGCAGGAGACGGCGACGCCCTCCCGGTCGAAGGTGATCAGCCCGGCCGAGGCCGGCAGCGCGCCGGGGCCGGCCGGCGGCAGGTTGGCGGCGGTGACATAGCCGGCGGGATCGCCGCCGCGGGCACGCCAGGCGGCGACGGCGGCCAGCCCCCGCGCGCTTCCGGTCGGGATGTCGGCGCCGTTGCGCAGCGCCTCGAAGGCGGCGGCGGCGGCGAGGCCGCCATCGGCCGGCGGCGGCAGGAAGGCGATGCGGTCGCCGCCCCGGACCGCCAGGTCGAGCGGCCGGCCGAGGGTCGGCAGCGCCGCCCGCAGCTCCTCCAGCGTCAGGCTGCCGCCGGCGCTGCGCGACACCTCCTCCAGCCGCCGCGCCAGCGTGCCCTGGTGCAGGTCGCCGACGCCGGCGAGGCGGAGCTGGCCGAGGGTGCCGGCGAGCTCGGGCTGGAGGAGCTGCTCGCCCGCCTGCTTCGCGCCGCCGCCCGGCCGGCCGAAGACCGCCTGCGCGCCGGGATCGGCCAGCAGCGGTCCGGCCACGGCGGCGAGGTCGGCGGCCAGGCCGCGGCTGACCTCGGTGCCGAAGCGGGCGAGCTGCTCGGCCGGGGCCATCAGCTCCTCGAAGGGCCGGCCAGGCTTACGGGTGTGCAGCGCGAAGAGGCCGCGGGCGAGCAGCGGCACCGCCGCCGGGCGGTCGGCGCCGGCGGGCGTCCGCTCGCGCGCGCCGGGGAGGAAGAGCACCGCCTCGGTCGCCGCCTTGGCGGGGTCGAAGACCAGGCAGGCGCCGCCGCCGCCGATCCCGACGCGGGACGGCAGGGTGACCGACATGGCGAAGCCGGCGGCGACGGCGGCATCCACCGCGGTGCCGCCGGCCGAGAGGACCTGCCGGCCGATCAGCGCCGCCGCCGGGTCCTCGGTGGCGATGCCGCCGAGGAAGCCGCGGACGAAACCGGGCTGGCCGGCGGGCGGGCCGGAGGAGCCAAAAGGGTTGAGGCCGGAGAGCGTCTGGCAACCCGTGAGCGCGAGGGCGCCGAGCGCGAGGAGGCCGGCGCGCAGGCCCCGGTACAGCTCCCGGCGCAGCTCCCGGCGCACCTCCCCTGGGCGCCGCCCGGGCCCGCGGGCTAAGACGCGCGGCATGCGGAAGGCCTGGGCCCTGTTCTCGGCGCTGGTGGTCATGCTGGCGTCCTTGGTCCCCTGTCTCGCGCCGGTCGCGGCGCGGGCCCAAGGCGGCGCGAGTCCGGTGATCACCATCCGCGATGCCGAGACGGAGGCCCTGCTCCGCGGCATCGCGCATCCCCTGTTCCGCGCCGCCGGTGTGGATCCCGCCCTGGTGCGGATCACGCTGGTCGAGGCGCGGCCCATAAACGCCTTCGTCACCACCGGCAACCGCATGTTCGTCAACACCGGTCTGATCCAGCAGGCGGAGGGCGTGGCGGAGCTGGCGGGGGTGCTGGCGCATGAGACGGGGCACATCGCCGGCGGCCATGTCGCCCGGCTGCCGGAGGAGATGCGCAACGCCTTCCTGCGCTCCATCGCCGGGATGCTGCTCGGCGGCGCCGCGGCGCTCGGCGGCGGCCGCAACGTCGGCGGCAATGCGGCGGGCGCCATCATGCTCGGCAGCCAGACCATGGCGATGGGGGAGCTCTACGCCTTCACCCGCAGCCAGGAGCAGGCGGCGGACCAGGCGGGCGTCGCCTATCTCGACCGCCTCGGCTGGTCCTCGCGCGGGCTGGCGCGGCTGCTGGGGCGGCTGCAGGAGCAGGAGTTGCTGGCCGTCGGCCGGCAGGACCCCTATTTCCGCACCCATCCGCTCTCGACCGACCGGCTGGAATTCGTGACCGAGCACGTGGCGCGCAGCCCGGCGAGCGACGCGCCCTTCCCGGCGGCGCTCGATACCGGCTTCCGGATGGTACGCGCCAAGCTCGACGCCTTCATCGACCCGCCGCTCGCCACCTGGAAGCGCTACCCGGAGAGCGATGCGGGCGCGCCGGCCCGCTACGCCCGGGCGATCGCGCAGTACCGCTCCGGCCGGGCGGAGACCGCGCTCGGCATCCTCGCCCCCCTGCTGCGCGACCAGCCGGGCAATCCCTGGTTGCGGGAGCTGCAGGGACAGATCCTCTTCGAGGCCGGGCGGCCGCGCGAGGCGGTGGCGCCGCTGCGGGAGGCGGCGCGGCTGGCGCCGGCCGAGTCGCTGATCCGCACCGCGCTCGGCCGGGCGCTGATGGAGGCGGGCGACCCGGCCTCGCTGCGCGCCGCGGCGGCGGAGTTCGAGGCGAGCCTCCGGCTCGAGCGCGACAATGCCTTCACCTGGCGGCAGCTCGGCACCGTCGAGGGACGGCTCGGGCGGATGCCGCAGGCCGACCTGGCCCTGGCCGAGGAGGCAGTGCTGGAGGGCGACTATCCCAATGCCCGGATGCTGGCCCGGCGGGCGGAGGAGGCGCTGCCGCCCGGGCCGCTGAAGCTGCGCGCGCAGGATTTGCGCGAGGCGGCGAAGCGGGACAACCTGACCAAGGAGCAGCGCGAGCAGGACGACGCCGCGCGGAGGAGACGCTCGCCATGACCCGCCTTTCCCTGCTGGCCCTGGCCGCCGGCCTCGCCCTCGCCCCGCCCGCCCTGGCCCAGGGGACCGCATCTGGGACCGCATCCGCCTTCTCGCCGGAGCAGCGGCGCGAGGTGGTGGAGATCCTGCGCGAGGCGCTGCGGCAGGACCCCTCCATCCTGCGCGAGGCGCTGACGGCGCTGCAGCAGGCGGAGACCGAGGACCGCGCGAAGGCCCAGCGCAGCGCCATCGTCGCGCAATCCGAGGCGCTGTTCCGCGGCGCCGAGGACCCGGTGAAGGGCAATCCGCAGGGCGCCGTCACCATCGTGGAGTTCTTCGACGCCCGCTGCGGCTACTGCAAGCAGATGGAGCCGGCGATGGAGCAGATGCTGCGCCGGCAGAAGGATGTCCGGCTGGTGCTGAAGGACCTGCCGATCCTCGGGCCGAACAGCCTGCTGGCGAGCCGCGCCCTGCTGGCCGCGCAGCGCCAGGGCAAGTATGCCGAGTTGCACGAGGCCCTCCTGCGGCTGCGCGAGGAGCCGGCCGAGCCGGTGCTGAAGCGGGAGGCGGAGAAGCTCGGCCTCGACTGGGCGCGGCTGCGGCGGGACATGGACGACCCGACGATCGCGCGGCGGCTGGAGGCGAATACCCGGCTCGCCGGCGCCCTGCGCATCGAGGGCACGCCGGCGCTGGTCATCGGCGACACCCTGGTCCCGGGCGCGGTGGACCTGGCGACGCTGGAGAGGCTGGTCTCGGAGGCGCGCACGAAGCAGGGGGGCTAGGGCGTGCCGCATTTCCTCTGCGAGACCTGCAGCATCCAGTTCGCCGAGAGCGCGGAGCCGCCGGTGCGCTGCCCGATCTGCGAGGACGAGCGGCAATACGTCCCGGCGCGCGGCCAGCGCTGGACGGTGCTGGAGGCGCTCCGCGGCGGCCATGCCAATACCTGGCGGGCGCTGGAGCCGGACCTGCTGGCCCTCCGCACCGTGCCGGCCTTCGGCATCGACCAGCGGGCGCTGCTGGTGCGCACGCCGGCGGGCAACCTGCTCTGGGACTGCATCGCGCTGCTGGACGAGGCGACCATCGCCATCATCCGTGCCCTGGGCGGGATCGCGGGCGTGGCGCTGAGCCACCCGCACTACTACTCGACCATGGCGGAATGGGGCTGCGCCTTCGGCGTGCCGGTCTGGGTGCATGCGGCGGACCGCGGGCATGTGACGCGGCCCGATCCCTGCCTGCGCTTCTGGGAGGGCGAGACGGCGGAGGTCCTGCCGGACATCACCCTGCACCGCCTGGGCGGCCACTTCGCCGGCGGCGCGGTGGCGCACTGGCGGGGCGGCGCAGGCGGGAAAGGCGCGCTGCTCTCGGGCGACATCCTGCAGGTGCTGCCGGACCGCAAGTTCATCGGCTTCATGCGCAGCTATCCCTGCCTGATCCCGCTGCCCCCGGCCGAGGTGCGGCGGATGGCGGCGCGCTGCCTGGCGCTGGAATGGGAGGCGATCTACGGCGCCTTCCACGAGCGGGAGATCGTGACGGGCGGACGGGCGGCGCTGGCCCGCAGCGCCGAGCGCTACTGCGCCTGGGTGGCGGGGATGGTGGAGCCCTGAGGCTCCCAGGCCGCCTCCGGGTCGATCGGGAAGACCGGCCGGGGCAGCCGCTTCCAGGCGAAATTCGCCAGCACCGGGCTGGTCAGGCCGGGTGCGTCCACCTCGAGGATGCGGTCCTCCCCGAAGAATTCGTCGAAGCCGGCGCGGAAATGCCCGCGGCTCTTCACCACCACGCAGCGCGCCTGCGCGATGTCGATGCCGTGCATCTCCAGCATCGCCGGCTCGTGCAACTGCCGCCGCAGCGACCCGACCACGACGCGCAGGCCCGACCCTTCCAGTTCCAGCAGCGCCGAGGGGCCGAGGCTGAAGCGGCGGCCGGCCATGGTGCCGCGGCGGCCGAGCCCCTCCCCGTCGCGCAGCGCCAGCACCCGCGCGGGCGCGGCGAAGCGGCGGGAGAACTCCGACTCCTCGCGGTTGAACACCGCCTCGAGGACAGCGCCCTCGCCCCGCGCATGCGCTTCCGCCGCCAGCGCCGGATCGACGAAGACGCCAAGCACGACGCCCTGCGCCTCCGCCTCGTGCAGCGCGCGCAGCAGATAGGCCGTGCTGCCGCGGCCGCCGCCGCCCGGGTTGTCCGCGACATCGGCCAGCAGCACCGGCGGCGCCTCGCCACGGCCGGCGGCAACCGCCGCCGCGACGGCCTCCGCCAGCGGGGTCAGCCGCGGCAGGTGCCGGTGCCGCGCCGCCCAGGCATGCCGCGCGAGGCAGAGCGCCGCCTCCCGCGCCAGGGCGGCATCGCCGCCGCGCGCGGTCACGGTCACGGTCATCCCGCATTTCGGCAGGTCGCCGAAGACGAAGCCGGCGGCGACCGAGGCATTGGCGATGCGCGGATCCTCGCGCATCAGCGCCTCGGCCTCGGCGATCCGCTCGGCATAGGGGCCGGAAGCCGTCAGCAGGGTGACGGAGGGCGGGGTCAGCGGCAGCCGGACGAAGGCCCGCGCCAGGCGTTCGCCCGCCAGCACCTCCCGCAGCAGGTCGGCGCAGTCGGCGGCGCGCGCCGCCATGTCGACATGCGGGTTGGTCCGGTAGACCACCAGGGCGTCCACCGCCGCGACGAGCCGCTCGGACACGTTGCAGTGAAGGTCATGGCTGCAGAGGATAGGCACGGCAGGCCCGACCACCTGGCGGACCATGGCGGCGAGGGTGCCGTCGCTGTCCTCGTCGCCGGTCGAGGCGCTCGCGCCATGGCTGGCGATATAGACGCCATCCAGCGGCAGGGCGGCGGCGAGGCCGCGGCGCATGGCATCGAGCAGGTCGAGGAAGACCGCATGCTCGATCGGCCCGCCGGGCGGCGCGGCGGCGATCAGCACGGGCACCGGCTGCCAGGGGCCGGTCGCGTCCATGCGGTGATAAAAGCCCGCGATCTCGGCCGGCATGTGGCTGGTCCCGCCACGGGCCAGCGCGGTCATCGCCGCGCCGCGGACCAGGCACTGCCGCGCGAAATCCTCGAGCCGCGTCGGCGGCGCGAAGGCATTGGCCTCGAGATGCAGGCCGAGGACGGCGATCCGCGGCCCGCCTGCCAGCCTCTCCTTCACCGGCGCCTCCTCCATTCGTCCTCCTCCGGGCCGGATTGCTCCTGCGCGCACCGGGTATAGACTGGCGGCGGGAGACAGGGGATGCATGAAGAATCGGTCGCGGTGCTGGCGCGGCTCGTGTCCTTCGACACGACCAGCCGCAACAGCAACCTGCCCCTGATCCGCTGGGTGGAGACGTGGCTGGCGGCGCGGGGCGTCGAGAGCCGGGTGACGCTGGACGGGTCGGGCGAGAAGGCGAATCTGCACGCGGTGGTCGGGCCGCGCGTCGCGGGCGGCCTCGCCCTCTCGGCGCATGTCGATTGCGTGCCCGTCGACGGCCAGCCCTGGCGCGCCGATCCCTTCACCCTGCGGCGGGAGGCGGGCCGGCTGATCGGCCGCGGCACCGCCGACATGAAGGGCTTCGCCGCCTGCGCCATCGCCATGCTGCCGCGGCTCGCCGCCCTGCCGCTGGCCCGGCCGGTGCATCTCTGCCTGACGCATGACGAGGAGACCACGGCCGAGGGCGCGCGCCGCCTGGTGCCGCTGCTGGGCGAGCAGGCGCCGCCGCCCGCCGCCTGCATCGTCGGCGAGCCGACCGGCATGGCGCCGGTGATCGCGCAGAAGGGCTATGCGAGCTGGGTCGCCACCGTCACCGGTCTCTCCGGCCATTCCTCCCGCACGACCGGGACGGCGAATGCGCTGCAGGCGGCGGCCGAGGGCGTCGCCTGGCTCTCGGCGAAGGCGCGGGAGATCGCCGCGACGGGCCGGCGGATCGAGGGATTCGAGCCGCCCTGGACCACGGTGCATGTCGGCACCTTCCAGGCCGGCAGCGCGCTGAACATCGTGCCCGACCATGCCGAGTTCGCCTTCGAGGTGCGTTCCATCCCCGGCGACGATCCCGCGGCGGTGACGGCCGGCCTGCAGGCCTTCATGGAGGGCACGGTGCTGCCGCCGCTGCGCGGCGTGGCGCCGGAGGCGCGGATGGAGCTGCGGCCGCGCTCCTTCCTGCCCGGCTTCGACCTGCCGGAGGATGCGCCGCTCACCCTGCTGCTGCAGCAGGTGACGGGCCGCAACCAGGCCGGGCGCGTCAGCTACGGCACCGAGGCCGGGTTCTTCCAGGACGCGGGAATTGCCACCATCGTCTGCGGGCCGGGGCATATCGCCCAGGCGCACCAGCCGGAGGAATGGGTGGCGGAGGACCAGATCGCGGAGTGCCTCGACGTCCTCGACCGCCTCGGGCGGACGCTGACGGACGGATGATGGCCGAGCCGGAGCCGCTGCCGCCCGACCTCTCCGCCCTGCTCGCGGGCGGCCTGCCGCGCATGACGGTGCGGGTCGCCCTGCCCGACCTGCGGCCCTGGTACGGCGGCAATGTCCTGCCGGGCGTCTGGAGCTTCGGCGCCGAGGCGCCCGGCCCGCATGTCGCGGTCGTGGCGGCGACGCATGGCAACGAGATCGGCGGCGCCATCCTGCTCGACCGCTGGCTGCGCGCCGGGCTGCGGCCGCAGCGCGGACGGCTCTCCCTGGTCTTCGCCAATCTCGACGCGCTGTCCCGCTTCGATCCCGAGGACCCGACGGCGAGCCGCTTCATCGACGAGGACCTCAACCGGGTCTGGGACGAGGAGACGCTCTCGGGCGGCCGCCGCTCCTCCGAGCTCCGGCGCGCGCGGGTGCTGAGGCCGCTCTTCGACACGGTCGACGTGCTGCTCGACCTGCACTCGATGCTCTGGCCCTCCGACCCGCTGGTCCTGACCGGGCAGCCGCGGCGCGCGGCGCGCCTCGCGCTCGATATCGGGCTGCCGCCGCTGGTGGTGGCGGATGAGGGGCACCTCGCGGGCCTGCGGATCATCGACTATGCCCGCTTCGGCGCGCCCGACGGCCCGGGCGTGGCGCTGCTGCTCGAGGCGGGCGCGCATTGGGAGACCGCGACGGTCGAGACCATGGAGGCCGCCGGGGCGCGGCTGCTGCGGCACGCCGGGATGCTGCCGGCGGCGGAGGGCCCGGCGCCGGCATCGCCGGCCATGGCCGGCCCGCCGCGCCTGGCCGAGGTCACGCGCACGGTCACCGCGCGCACGCCGGGCTTCGCCTTCCTGCGGCCCTATCGCGGCGGGCATGTGGTGCCGCACCGGAACACGCTGATCGCGCTGGACGGGGAGGAGGAGATCCGCACCCCGCATGACGACTGCCTGCTGGTGATGCCGAGCCTGCGCGCCCTGCCGGGCCAGACGGCGGTGCGGCTGGCCCGCTTCGTCGAGGATCAGGTGGAGACCTGATCCGCCGGCGGCTCGCCCTGCTGCGCCTCGCCGAACCGCGACAGCAGCGCGAAGCACTCGGCCGCCGCCGCCTCGACCGCCGCGGCATCCGTCCCCTTCGAGACCAGCGCCACGCCGCCGCCCCGGCCGCGGTAATAGGGATAGCTGCCGAGGTCGAGGGCCGGGTACTTCGCCTGGATGGCCGACAGGCCCTCGGCGATCTGGCCCTCATAGACCTGGTGCGCGTAGACGGTGTGGGAGCGGATCGGCTGCCCGCCCTCGAGGCTCGGCGCCAGCGCCTCGAACATGCTGCGCATGATCCGCGGGACGCCCGCCATCACATGGACATTGCCCATGGAGAAGCCGGGCGCCGTGGTCTCGGCGCAGACGATCGGCACGGCGCCGCGCGGCAGGGTCGCCATGCGGAGGCGGGCGGCGTTCATCTCCACCGGCGGGTCGCGGCGGGCATAGTCCGCGGCCATGGCGGCGCGGGAGGGCTCGTGCACCTCCCAGGGCACGCCGAAGGCCTTGGCCACGCATTCGCTGGTGATGTCGTCATGCGTCGGGCCGATGCCGCCGGTCGTGAAGACATGGGTGAACCTCGCCCGGCACTCGTTCACCGTGGCGATGATCGTCGCCTCCACATCCGGGATGACGCGGGCCTCGCGCAGCGGGATGCCGATCTCGCCGAGGCGGGTCGCCAGGAATTGCAGGTTGGCGTCGCGGGTACGGCCCGAGAGCACCTCGTTGCCGATGATCAGCAGGCAGGCGGTGGGATTGCTTGTCATGGGTGTTCCTGGACGTCGTCGGGAGACCAGAGGGGGATGGCGAGGGATTGCGCAAGGGCGGCGAGGCGGCGGTCGAAGGTGGCGAGGGCCGCGCCGCGCCGCCGCGCTACGGTCAAATAGAGGCAATCGTAGATCCCGTGGCGGTGGCGCAGCGACAGGCCGATGGCCTCCCGCAACAGCGGCTCGTGCGCCATGACCGCGATACCGAGCGACTGCAGGTGACCCAGGGCCTGCGCCGGAACCGCCTCCGTGACCTCTCCGCGTCGCTGCTTCCGCAGCAGCGCATTCATCGTCTCGACCGCGAGCAGGTCGGGCGCGATGAGCGACCACGCCGGATCCAGCAGCCGCTCGGCCAGGTCCGAGCCGGCTTCGGGCACGAACCACTTCACGGCGCAGCTTGCATCGACGACCACCATCAATCGTCGTCCCGGTCCCCGTCTCGCCAGCGCCGGATGTACTCGGTGGAGTCGGATGTCTGCGGCGGCTGCGCCGCCCGCATCGCCCGCAATTCCTCGATGAGCGCGGCACGACCCTCAGCCGCGTCGCGGTTCATCAGATCGCGCACATAGCCTTCGAGCGAGGTACCGCGCGCCGCCGCCTTGCGCTTCAGCCGCTCGACCACCGCATCGTCCAGTTGCCGCACCAGCACCTGGGCCATGGCGACCTCCGTCTGCTATCACTCGATGATAGCACAGCCGGCGCCCTAGAGAAAATCCCGCAGCATCGCCACCAGCGGCTTGTCAGCCGGCGGCATGGCATAGGCGCCAAGCTTCTGCGGCCGGACCCAGGCGAGCGCCTGCCCCTCTACCGCCCGCACCGCCCCGTTCCAGCGCCGGCAGAGATAGAGCGGCATCAGCAGGTGGAACCTCTCGTAGCCATGCGAGGCGAAGGTGAAGGGCGCGAGGCAGGCGGCCGAGACGTCGATGTCCAGCTCCTCCTTCAGCTCGCGGATCAGCGCCGCCTCCGGCGTCTCGCCCGGCTGCACCTTGCCGCCAGGGAACTCCCAGAGGCCGGCCAGCGGCTTGCCCTCCGGCCGCCGCGCCAGCAGCACCCGGCCATCGGCATCGACCAGCGCGACGGCGGCGACCAGCAGCACGGGCTTCGCGTCGGCCGGCGCCGCCGCCGTCTCCGCCGGGGGTGGCGCCGGCACGGGATCGCCGGTGATCGCCTCCCGCCCGCCCTCGAAGAGCAGCACCGGCATCGGCCCGCCACGCGAGAGGAAGGTCCGCCGCCCCTCCCCTGCCGGCCGCAGCCCGATCCGCCGCAGCACCGCCTGGGAGCGCGGGTTGTCCTTCAGGGCGCTCGCCCGGATGGTGGCGATGTCGAGATGGGCCAGCGCCCAGCGGCAGAGCCGCGCCGCCGCCTCGGGCGCCACGCCATGGCCCCAGAAGCGCCGCCCGACCCAGTAGCCGAGCTCGGCCGCGCTTCGGTCGCGCGAGAGGGTGAGGCCGACGCAGCCGACCAGCACCTCCTCGCCGTTCTCCTCGCCCACGATGGCCAGGTGCCAGGCCTCCCCGGCCGCGATCTGCGCCCAGGTGGAGGCGATCCAGGTATCGGCGAGGTCCCGCGGATAGGGAAAGGGCACGCGGGCGAGGGTCTTCGCCACCTCCCAGTCGTTGACGAGGCGATGGAGCGCGGCGGCGTCCTCGGCGCGGAGGGGGCGCAGGACCAGCCGCTCCGTGCGGAGCGGGGCGAAATCGGGGGGCGTCACGGGGGGCGGCGACTCACTGCGGGGGCCTGCCAGGAACGGCCAGCCCCGCCCCGCCGTCAAGGCGTCTCCGCGGTCAGCTCCGGTAGGAGCCGTTGATGTCGATGTAGCCGTGCGTCAGGTCGCAGGTCCAGACCCTGGCCCGGCCCTCGCCGAGGCCGATATCGACCGTGATCGCGACCTCCCGCCCCTTCATGTGGGCGACCACCGGCGTCTCGTCATAGCCCGGCACCACGCCGCCCTCGCGCGCCATCCAGGTCCCGCCGACGGCGATCGAGAGCCGATCGCGGTCGGCCGGCTCGCCGGCCTTGCCGACCGCCATGACGATGCGGCCCCAATTCGCGTCCTCGCCGGCCACCGCGGTCTTGACCAGCGGCGAGTTGGCGATGCTCATGGCGATCCGCTTGGCCGAGGCGTCGGAGACCGCGCCGGTCACGGTGATCTCGATCAGCTTCTGCGCGCCCTCGCCGTCGCGGGCGACCATCAGGGCGAGGTCCATCAGCACCGCCTGCAGGGCGCGGCGGAAATCGGCCAGGACCTCGCCGCCCCCGGCCGGCACCGGCGGGTGCTGCGCCTGGCCGGTGGCGAAGAGCATCAGTGTGTCGCTGGTCGAGGTGTCGGAATCGACGGTAACGCAGTTGAAGCTGGTTTCCGTCCCTTCCGCGAGCATGGCCTGCAGCGCCGGCGCCGGGATGGCGGCATCGGTGGCGACGAAGCTCAGCATCGTCGCCATGTCCGGCGCGATCATGCCGCTGCCCTTGGCGATGCCGGCGATGGTCACGCGCGTGCCGCCGATCTCGGCCGTCCGCACCGCCGCCTTGGGGAAGGTGTCGGTGGTCATGATGCCGCGCGCCGCCTCCGGCCAGCGCGCCGGCGCGAGCGCCGCATGCAGCGCGGGCAGCGCCGCGGTCAGCTTCTCATGCGGCAGGGTCTCGCCGATCACGCCGGTGGAGGCCAGGAACACCTCCTCCGGCCGGCAGCCGACCAGCCTTGCCGCCGCCTCGGCGGTCGCCCGCGTCGCCTCCCGCCCCGCGCGTCCCGTGAAGACATTGGCATTGCCGGCATTGACCACCAGCGCGCGGGCGGTGCCGCCCGGCAGCACCTGCCGGCACCACTCGACCGGCGCGCCGGGGCAGCGGTTCTGGGTGAAGACGCCCGCGACGGTCGTGCCCGGGGCGAATTCCATCATCGTCAGGTCGGCGCGGCCCTTGTAGCGGATGCCGGCCTCGATGACGCCGAGGCGGATGCCGGCGATCGCCGGCATCTCGGGCAGCGGGAGGGCGAGCGGGGAGACGGGCAGATCCTTGCCGGCCATGGCATGTTCCTCTCGGGCAACCGGCGGGCGCCCGCCGGTCGATGCCAGCGGGCCCCGCCCTCGATCCTGCGGCGCGTCAGCGGCGCTGCGGCGCCGGGCGCGCGCCCGGCTGGGGCGCCCCCGACTGGGCCGGCGGCGCGGCCGTGTCGAGCAGCGAGCCCCCGGCCGGCGCCTGGTCCAGCCGCTCGATCTTCGCCGTCGCGCGGATGCGCTGCACCACGGCGTCCACCTGCTCCTGCAGCATGCGCTGGCGGAGCTCGTCGCGGCTCTGCTCGAAGCTCGGCACCTCGGCGGCGCGGCGCTCCTCGACCTTGATGACGTGCCAGCCGAAGGGGCTCTTCACCGGCGTCGCGCTCACCTCGCCCGGCTTCATGGCGAAGGCGGCCTCGGCGAATTCCGGCACCATGTCGCCGCGCTTGAAGAAGCCGAGGTCGCCGCCGTCGCGCGAGCCGGGATCGGTCGACATGCGCTTGGCGACCGCGGCGAAGTCCTCGCCGCCCTTGACGGCCGCCAGCGCCTGGCCCGCATCGGCCTCCGAGCGCAGCAGGATGTGGCGGGCATGCACCTCCTCCTCGCCCTGGCGCTTGCCGCTCTCCTGCTCGTAGCGGGCGCGAAGCGTCGCATCCGTCACCTGCGCCGAGACCTCCCGCGCGAGGTAGGCCTGCTGCAGCTCCTGGTCCTCGGCGCGGCGGATGCGGCGCTGCACCCCCGCGTCCTTGTCGAGGCCGGCGGCGCGCGCGGCCTCGGTGATCGCGCGCTCGGTGATCGTGCGCTCCGTCAACTGGCGCCGGACATCGGGCGGCAGGACCTGCAGCAGCATCTGCGGCGGCATCTCCCGCAGGTTGGCCGGCAGCACGTCCTGCGCCGTCGCCAGCACGTCGGAGAGGCGGACATCCTGGCCATCCACCCGGGCGACCACGGGATCCTCGGCCGGCTGGGCCGCCGGCGGCTGGCCGGTCGCCGGCGGCTGGCCGGTCGCCGGCCCCTGCCCCTGGGCCAGGGCGCCGAAGGGGGCCAGCGGCAGCAACAGGGCGGCGGCCAGCGTCATGGAACGGAAAGGCATACGGAACGAGTCCCTTCGGACGGCGCGGGACAATGGCGGATGCGGCCGGTGGGGACAAGCGGCCGGCGTTGACCTCGGCGCGCCGCTTGCCTATCTGTCGCCACGCGCCGGGGTCGCGCAGCACCCGCCGCCCGGAAGGGGCTGGGGCCCGGCTTGGCCCTCTCTCCCCCTCCCGTCCTCACCCCGCCTCGCCTGCGGCGCCGGTTTGGCCGTGGCCCGCGCCCACCGGCCGGCGCCCTCCCGGAGTCACAAGGCCCGCATGTTCGGACGCATCGCCCGCGCCATCTTCGGCACCGCCAACGACCGGGTCCTCAAGGGCCTGCAGGCGCGCGTGCCGCAGATCAACGCGCTGGAGCCGACCCTCGCCGCGCTGTCGGACGAGGCGCTGCAGGGCCGCACCGCCCAGTTCAAGGACCGCATCGCCCGGGGCGAGAGCCTGGACGACCTGCTGCCGGAGGCCTTCGCCACGGTGCGGGAGGCGGCCAGGCGCGTCCTCGGCCTCCGCCATTTCGACGTGCAGATGATCGGCGGCATGGTCCTGCATTCCGGCAAGATCGCCGAGATGAAGACCGGCGAGGGCAAGACCCTGGTCGCCACCCTGCCGGTCTACCTCAATGCCCTGAGCGGCAAGGGGGTGCACGTCGTCACGGTCAACGACTACCTGGCCCGGCGCGACGCGGAATGGATGGGCCGCCTCTACCGCTTCCTCGGCCTGACCACCGGCGTCATCGTCCACGGGCTGACGGATGAGGAGCGGCGCGCTGCCTATGCCGCCGACGTCACCTACGGCACGAACAACGAGTTCGGCTTCGACTACCTGCGGGACAATATGAAGTACCGGCTGGAGGAGATGGTCCAGCGGGACTTCAACTACGCCATCGTGGACGAGGTCGACAGCATCCTGATCGACGAGGCGCGGACGCCGCTCATCATCTCCGGCCCGTCGGAGGACAGCTCCGACCTCTACCGGCGCGTCGACGCGGTGGTGAAGGAGCTTGTCCAGGACAAGGCCACCTACGACAAGGACGAGAAGCAGCGGACGGCCAACCTGACGGAGGACGGCTCCGAGCGGGTCGAGGACATGCTGCGCGAGGCCGGGCTGCTCGAGGAAGGCAACCTCTACGACTTCCACAACGTCACGCTGGTCCACCACGTCAACCAGTCGCTGCGGGCGCATGTGCTCTTCGCGCGGGACGTCGATTACATCGTGCGCGACGACAAGGTCGTCATCATCGACGAGTTCACCGGCCGCATGATGGAGGGCCGGCGCTATTCGGACGGGCTGCACCAGGCGCTCGAGGCGAAGGAGCACGTCACCGTCCAGCCGGAGAACCAGACCCTCGCCTCCATCACCTTCCAGAACTACTTCCGGCTCTACCCGAAGCTCGCCGGCATGACCGGCACGGCCTCGACCGAGGCCGACGAGTTCGCCGAGATCTACAAGCTGGAAGTGGTCGAGATCCCGACCAACGTCCCGGTCGCCCGCAAGGACAGCGACGACGAGGTCTACCGCTCCGCCCGCGAGAAGTACGACGCGGTCATCACCCTGATCGACGAGGCGCGGACCCGCGGCCAGCCGGTGCTGGTCGGCACCACCAGCATCGAGAAGTCGGAGCTGATCTCCGAGCTGATGAAGAAGCGCGGCATCCCGCACAACGTGCTGAACGCCCGCTACCATGAGCAGGAGGCGGTGATCGTGGCGCAGGCCGGCCGGCCCGGCGCGGTCACCATCGCCACCAACATGGCCGGGCGCGGCACCGACATCCAGCTCGGCGGCAATGTCGAGATGCTGGCGCGGCAGGAGACCGGCCAGGGCGAAGGGCCGGACTACGAGGCGGCGCTGGCCCGGCACAAGGCGGAGGTCGAGACGGGCCGTACCAGGGCGAAGGAGGCCGGTGGCCTCTTCGTCATCGGCACCGAGCGGCACGAGAGCCGGCGCATCGACAACCAGCTCCGCGGCCGCTCCGGCCGCCAGGGCGACCCGGGCGCCTCGCGGTTCTTCCTCTCGCTGGAAGACGACCTGATGCGCATCTTCGGCAGCGACCGCATGGGCGGCATGCTGGAGCGCCTCGGCCTCAAGGAAGGCGAGGCCATCATCCATCCCTGGATCAACAAGGCGCTGGAGAAGGCGCAGAAGAAGGTCGAGGCGCGGAACTTCGACACGCGCAAGAACCTGCTGAAATACGACGACGTCATGAACGACCAGCGGCGGGAGGTTTATGCCCAGCGCAAGGCCTTCATGAAGGCCGAGGACGTCGCCGAGACGGTCGCCGAGATGCGCCGCGAATGCATTGGCGGCCTGGTGGACCGCGCCATCCCCGAGAACGCCTATCCCGAGCAATGGGACCTGGAGGGGCTGCAGCAGAAGGTGCACGACCTCCTCGGCCTCGACCTGCCGGTCGCGGGCTGGGCGAAGGAGGAGGGGATCGACGAGACGGCGGTGCGCGAGCGCATCGAGGCCGCGGCCGAGCAGCACTACGCCGCCAAGGCCGCCAATCTCGGCCCCGACCTCATGCGCATGGTCGAGAAGTCGCTGCTGCTGCAGATCTTCGACGCCGTGTGGAAGGAGCACCTGCTCGCGCTCGACCACCTGCGGCAGGGCATCGGGCTCCGCGCCTATGGTCAGCGCGACCCGCTGAACGAGTACAAGTCCGAGGCCTTCGGCCTGTTCAACGCCATGCTCGGCGAGCTGCGGGAGCGGGTGACGAGCGTGCTGATGCGCATCGAGCTGCGCCCCGAATCGCCGCCGCCCATGCCGGAGCCGGTGCGGGTGATGGACATGCGCCATCCGGAGCCCGCCATGGCCGAGATGGAGATGGCCGGCGCCGGCGGGCCGGGCTACGAGCCGGTGCCGATGGGCACGCCGGACGCGCCGCGCCGGGCGGAGGCCGTCGATCCGAACGATCCCACCACCTGGTCCCGCACGCCGCGCAACGCCCCCTGCCCCTGCGGCAGCGGCCGGAAGTACAAGCATTGCCACGGCCGGGCGTGAGCCCGACCGGCGGCCGGGTTGCCGCACTTTGCCGTGTAAGATTTCAAGTTTCAGTGTATGGCTGGGCGCACCCTTGAGGGAACGTCCATGCCCGATTGCACCGCCGTCGTCCCGCACGCCCTCCACCATGCCGGCTGCGGCTGCGCCCTGCCCCTCGCCCGCCGCGGGCTGCTCGGCAGCCTCGGTGCCCTGACGGCGCTCGCCGCCCTGCCGCGCTCCGCCCGCGCCGCGAGCGGCAACTACGAGGCGATGCTGGTGAACTGCATCGACCCGCGCTTCACCACCGGCAGCTACGCCTATATGGGCGAGCACCACATGCGGGACCGCTACAGCCAGTTCGTCATCGCCGGCGGCCCGATCGGCGCGGTGCATGCGCGCTTCGCCGCCTGGCACCAGGCCTTCTGGGACAACCTCGACATCACCGTCGCGCTGCACAACATCCACGCCGTGGTGGCGCTCACCCACCGCGATTGCGGCGCGGCGAAGCTGGCGCTGGGCGAGGCCGCGGTGGCGACTACCGAGACCGAGACGGCCGGCCATGCCGAGGTGCTGCGGGCCTTCCGTGCCGAGGTGGCCAGGCGCAAGCCGGCGCTCCAGGTCGTCACCGGCATCATGGCGCTCGACGGCAGCGTCCTCGAGATCGCCTGAGCCCCACGGTCCGCTATAGGGGCGGCGTGACCCCGCGCCGCCCATCGCCGCCCCGCCCGGCCCCTGCCCTCGATCCGGCCGCCCGGCTGCTCCACCGCGACGACCGCGTCCTCGTCCTCGACAAGCCGGCCGGCCTGCCGGTGCATCGCGGCCCGCGCGGCGGCCCCTCGATCGAGGACTGGCTGCCGGCGCTCGCCTTCGGCAAGCGGCGGCTGCCGCAGCCGGCGCACCGGCTGGACACGGATACCGCCGGTTGCCTGGTGCTGGGGCGGACGAAGCCGGCCCTGGCCGAACTCGGCGCCCTCTTCGCGGCCGGCCGGGCGGCGAAGACCTATTGGGCGGTCGTCCGCGGCGCGCCGCCGGAGGCGGAGGGCATGCTCGACGCGCCCCTGCTCAAGCGCAGCACGGCCCGGCAGGGCTGGTGGATGGCGGTGGACCCGTCCGGCCAGCCCGCTCGGACCGCCTGGAAGGTGCTCGGCCGCGGCGATGGCCTGACCTGGCTGGAACTGCATCCCGCGACCGGGCGGACCCACCAGATCCGGGTGCACTGCGCCCATCTCGGCTGCCCGATCCTGGGCGACCCGCGCTACGGCACCCCGCCCGGCGAGGCGGCGGGTCGCGGCGGCGGCGCGGGCCCGCTGCATCTGCTGGCCCGCACCATCGCGCTGCCGCTCGATCCGCCGGTCGCGGCCACCGCGCCGCCGCCGCCGCACATGCGGGCGGCGCTCGCCGCCTGCGGCTGGCGGGAGGCGGCATGATCCCCGCCCTGCTGGCCGCGCTGCTGCTCGCCCTGCCGGCCGCCGCGCAGGCCCCGCGCTGCGGCTTCGGCCTCGGGCTCGAGGCGCTGCGCGGCGCCGAGCGCCAGGTGCAGGCGGGCCTCGCCGCCGGGGACCTGCCGGCCGGCCGCGCGGCCGCCGAGGCCGCCGCCGCGTCGCTGGAGGAGGCCGCCACCCGCCTCGGCGGCTGCGGCTGCGCCCAGGCCGCCGGCTTCGCGCGGGAGGCCCAGGGCCTGGCGGAGCAGGCCCGGTCGGAGGCCGTGCCGGAGCGGATCGCCCGCGCGCTGGACCGGGCGCGCTTCTCGCTCGGCCTGGCGCGCGAGAGGCTGGAGCGGCGCGGCTGCTCCTGATCCGGCGGGGCCGTGGGGCCGCCGCTATTCGAAGCTGACCCAGGGCCGCGGGGGCGGCGCCGCCAGGTCGCGCTGCGCCGCCGCAAGCTCGGCATCGAGCGCCGCGAGGAAGCGCGAGCGGTCGGCCCGGGTCAGCGGCGCCGGCCCGCCCGTCTGCAGCCCGCGCTCGCGCATCTCCTGCGACACCGCGCGGCCGGCCAGCGCGCCGCCGATATTCTCGGGCGTCCAGGGCCGCCCCTTGAAGCCCAGCGCCCGCGCGCCTTTCGCCAGGCAGCGCGAGGCCAGCGGGATGTCGGCCGTCACGCAGACATCGCCGCGCGCGATGCGCTCGGCGATCCAGTCGTCGGCGGCATCGGCGCCTTCCGGCACCAGCACCATCTCGACATTCGGCAGGCCGGGTGGCCGCACCGGGCGGCTGCCGTTGCTGACCACCCGCACCGGCAGGCCGAGGCGCGTGGCGACGCGGAACACCTCCTCCCGCACCGGGCAGGCATCGCCGTCCACATAGATCATCGCCCGGGTATGGGGCGTCGGCGCCGGGGCGGCAAGCTGGGCGCCCGATCGGGCCCGTGGCAGCGCCGGGCGGCTCAGCGCACCGCGACCTCGGCCCGCGCCGCGGCACCCTGCGCGTCCAGCACGGTGACCCGGTAGAAGCCGGGCCCGGGCGGCGTCCAGGCCGCCTCGCGCCGCGCCGGCTCGCCCGACACCGGCGCGCCATCCACCAGGAAGGTCAGCGGCCGGCGGCCGCCGGCGGCGCGCAGGGTGACCGGGCCGACCGCCTCGGCCAGCACCGCGCCGGGCGGCGGGAAGGTCAGGCGCAGCCTATCGATCGCCTCGGCCATGGGCGGGGCGGCGGCGCGGACCGGCAGCGGCTCGCGCGGGGCAGGCGGCAGGCGCTCGAAGAGCCGCGCCAGGATCGGCAGGGCGGTGCGGGCGCCGGTCGCCCCGGGCAGCGGCGTGCCGTCCGGCCGGCCGACCCAGACGCCGGCGACATGACGCGCGTCGAAGCCCATGGCCCAGGCATCCCGCCCGCCCCAGCTCGTCCCGGTCTTCCAGGCGATGCCGGGCGGCCCGCCGGTGGGGAAGGGCTGCACCAGGATGGCCGTGGCGCGGCCGGCGGCGCGCGGCTCGAAGGCTGGGCGCCGCGGCGCCGCCGGGCCGGGCTGCAGCCGCAGCGGCGCCGCCAGCCCGCCATCGCCGAGCGCGGCATAGAGCGCCGCTATCTCCCGCAGCGTCGTCCCCATCCCGCCGAGCGCCAGCGGCAGGGAGGGGTCGGCGCCGGGCGGCAGGCGCGGCGGCGCGCCGGCCGCCTTCAGCGCCGCGGCGAAGCGGATCGGGCCGAGCTCCTGCAGCAGCGCGACGGCCGGCAGGTTCAGCGATTGCCGCAGCGCATCGGCGACGGTGATCCGGCCGGCGAAGCCGCGGTCGAAATTCTCCGGCGCGTAGCTGCCGAAGCGCCGCGGCAGGTCGGCGAGCAGCGTCTCGGGCGCGGCCAGCCCGGCCTCGAAGGCGAGGGCATAGAGCGCCGGCTTCAGGGCGGAGCCGGGCGAGCGCACCGCGCGCGTCAGGTCGAGCGCGCCGGCGCGGCCCAGATCGCCGAAGGCGCCGCCGACGAGCGCCCGGACCTCCCGCGTGCGGAGATCGGCGAGGAGGAGGGCGAGCGAGGCGCGGTCGGGCAGGTCGCGCAGGGCCATGGCCGCGATGTCCTCGGCGGCGCGCTGCAGTGCGAGGTCGATGGTGGTGGCGATCCGCGCTCCGCCGCCGCCGCGACCGGCGCGCGCGTCCGGCTCCTCGCGGGCGGGAGGCGGGAGGCCGGCAAGCTCGCGCGCGAGATGCGGCGCGAGGCGCGGCATCGGCCGCCGCGCGGCCGGCACCGGCGCCGCGGATGCGAGGTCCAGCGGCCCGATCCCCGGCGCCCCGGCGGCGCGGCGGGCCAGCACCGCATCCCGCGCGGCGCGGGCGGCCTCCGGGTGGCGATCGGGCCGCAGCGCCTCCGGCCGGCGGGGGATGGCGACCAGCAGCGCCGCCTCTGCCGGATCGAGCCCCGCAGCCGGCCGGCCGAACCAGGCGAGCGAGCCGGCCCGCACCCCCTCCAGATTGCCGCCCATGGGGGCGAGGGTGAGCCAGATGCCGAGGATCTCCTCCTTGGAGAAGCGCGCCTCGAGCTGCAGGGCGCGCAGGATCTCGATCGCCTTGCTGCGGAGCGTGCGCGGGCGGGGCTCCAGCAGCCGCGCCGCCTGCATGGTGAGCGTCGAGCCGCCGGAGACGATGCGGCCGGCGCGGGCCCATTGCAGCGCGGCCCGGCCGAGGGCGAGCGGATCGACGCCGGGATGCCGGCGGAAGCGCCGGTCCTCGGCGGCGACGAGCATGTCGAGCAGGTGCGGCGGGACCTCGGCAGTGGTGGTGGCGAGCCGCCAGGTGCCGCCGGGGGCGGGCAGGACCGAGAGGATGCGGCCCTCGCGGTCCAGCACCTCCGTGCCCAGGGTGTTGAGGCGGGAGAGGTCGGGCGGGTTCAGGCGGTCGAGGGCGACGACCGCCGCCAGGACGGCAGCGCCGGCGAGGAGGGCGCGCCGCGCGCGCCGGCCATGGCCCCGGCGGAGCGTCAAGGGCAAGCGGCGCTCCGCGCCGTCGGCCTGCGGCCGACCCTTGACCCTCCGCCGGAGCCACGGCCTGGGGCAATGGTCGCCTTCGACGGTGTCGAAGGCGCACGAGGGCGCCTTCGGCCGGATGGGGAGATGGGGGCGGACACCGCTACTCCGGCGGCAGGATGGTGATGCGGCCGCCGTTCTGCCGCGCGAAGAGCGCCGGGCGGTACATGTCCTCCACCTGCGCTCCCGGCAGCTCGAAGCGGCCGGCCGTCACCGCGCGCAGCCGCACCGCCAGGCGGAACTCCGGCGCCTCCGGCGTCAGGTCCAGCGCCGCGGCGAAGCGGTCGTCGAGCGCCGGGGTGGCGACGGTCTCGGTCAGGGTGCCGAGCCAGGGCATGCCCGCCACCTCGCCGGCCGCCAGCCTGCCGACGATCTCCCAGCCCGCCGGCAGCCCCTGCTGCACCAGGGCGCGCTGCGCCTGGCCGCTCTCGGCCTTGCCCTCCAGCAGCAGCACGAAAACCCGGTTCTGCCTGAGCTGGTCGAGGTTCAGCGGCTGGCCCGAGAGGTCGAGGAATTTGCGGCTGATGCGCATCCCCGCCCGCCCCGCCGGCAGCGGCTGGGCCGGGATGCCGGTGACCGAGACGGCGGACCAGAGCGGCGCCTCGCCGAGGTTGCGCGCCGTCCCGGCCGCCGTCAGCGTGACCGCCAGTTGCGGCGCCGGCGGCTCGTCGCGGCCATTCACCGCGACCCGCACCGGCCGCCCGTCCCGCCCGAGCACCGCGGCCGCCGCGACCGCCCAGGCCTGCTCCTGCGTATTGGCCAGCGCCGGCGTCAGCTCCGGCCCCGGCAGCCGGCCGAGCGCCTCGGGCAGCCGGTCCGCCAGCACGCCGCCCTCCTTCAGCAGCAGGGCGACGGCCAGCGCATCCCGCGCCGCGCTGCCGTAGTCGTAGAGCCAGGGCTGCCTTGCCGGGGCCGCGAGGGCCGCGGCGAAGGCCTGCTCCGCCCTCGCCCGGTCGCCGGCGCGGGCGAAGGCGGCGCCGAGCTGGGCCTTCGCGAGCGGCGTCGGCAGGCGCTCCACCCGCTCCAGCAGCCGCCGCGCCGCGCCCAGCCGCGGCCGGCCGGCCAGCGACTGCACATACACGCGGTAGGCCTGGGCGGCATATTCCTCGGGGGTATCGGGGGACACGTCCTCGGCCTGCCCGGCGATGGCCTGCAGCGCCGCCTCGAGCGCCGCATCCGGCACGGCGGCGCCGGCCGCCTTCGCCCGCAGCAGCGCCTCGGCGGCATAGGCGCCGGTCCAGTATTGCGGCTCGCCCTGCGCCGACCACAGGCCGAAGCTGCCGTCGAAGCGCTGCTTGTTCAGCACCGCCTCGACCAGCCGCTGCACCCGCGTCGCCCGCGCCTCCGCCGCCTCGCCGAAGCCGGGATTGAGGGCGAAGGCGAGGAGCAGCGAGGCGGACTGCTCCAGGCAGCCGAAGGGATAGGTTTCGAGCTGCCGCAGCATGCCCGCGGCGTCATACCGCACCGGCCCGCCGAAGCCCGCGCGCGCCGCCCAGGTGCCGGGCACCCAGCGCGAGGGGTCGAGGGCGAGCGGCCGCTCGGCGCCCGGCGGGATCTCCTGCGCCGCGGTCTCGGTGGTGACGGGGCGGGGGGAGCGGATGGTGATCCGCGCCTCCCGCGTGGCGCTGAACCCATCCGGCCCGCTGACGGCGAGGCGCAGCACCCCCTCCCCCGCCCCGGCCGCCCGCAGCGTGGTGGCCGGCAGCGCGCGGGCATTGGGGGCGAGGCGCGCCGCCACGCGCTCCGGCCCGGCGAGCGCGATGGCGCCCTCGGCCGAGAGGGTCGCGGCGACCTCGCCTTCCGGCAGGTCGAGGTTGTGCAGCAAGACCGGCAGCCGCGCCTCGTCGCCCGGGGCGAGGAAGCGCGGCAGCAGCGCCTCCGCCACCACCGGGTCGCGCACCGTCAGCGGCTTGCTGGCGGCGCCGATCCGGTCGCCGGCCCAAGCCACCGCCATCAGGCGAAGCTCGCCGGCGAAGTCGGGGATGTCGAGGGCGATGGTCGCCGTCCCGTCCGGCCCGACCGCGACTGGGCCGCTGAACAAGGCGACCGTCCTCTGCGGGATGTCGATGGCGGCCATCGCCATCTCGTCGCCGCCCTGGCGCAGCGCCGCCGCCTCGCCCTCCGGCTGCGGGATCAGGCGGCCATAGTCGTCGCGGATATCGACGCCGAGGCGCCGCTTGCCCATGAAATGCCCGACCGGATCGGGCGAGGCGAAGCGCGTCAGCCGCAGGATGCCCTCGTCGACGGCGGCGAGCGTCACGGTCGCCTCGCCGCCGGCATTCGAGAGGCGCAGCGGCACCTCGAGCCGCCGCGACGGGCGCACCCGCTCGGGCGTGCCGATCGCCACCTCGATCCGGCGGGAGGCCGGGTCGAGCTGCAGCCAGGCGAGGCCGAGCGCCCTGCCGGGATGCCCTTGCCGAGCCTCGCCCGGGCGGAAGGCGGTGACGGCGACATAGGCGCCCGGGCCCCAGCCGGCCTCGACCGGCACCTCGACCTCGGTGCCGCCCTCGGCCACCTCGATCTCCCGCACCGAGACCAGCCGGTCCGTCAGCACCGCGAGGCTCGCATGCCCCGAGAAGGGCGGGGTGATGCGGAGCTTCGCCACCGCCCCCGGCGCATAGGCGCGGCGGTCGGCGGCGACGTCCACCTTGTCCGGCACCTCGGCCGTCTCCGCGCCCGCCCAGCCCGAGCGGAAGCGGACGGAGGTCACGGCGAGGCCGGCCGGCTCCGAGACCTCCAGCCGGTAGCGGCCGAAGGGCAGGCTGCGGGCGAAGCGGGCGGGGGCGCCGGCGGGCACGTCGAGGTCGGCGCTGTCCACCGCCTCGTCGCGCCAGACCGTCTCGTAGCGCGCCTGGCCGCCGCGGAGCACGATGCGCCAGTTCGGCCGCTCGCGGACCAGCCGCGCCCGCAGCTTCGCGGCGACCGGCTTGCCGTCGCCGTCGAGGGCGACGACCTCGAACCCCGCCTCCGCCCCGGCATCCACGGCGAGGTCGGCGAAGAGCGGCTTCACCCCGATCAGGCGGCTCGCCGCCCGCACCGGCAGGTCGAGCGTGGTGCGCGAGGCCCGCCCGCCCGGCTCGTCGATGGCGATGGCGACCTCGGCGCGCAGCGGCCGCGTGGTGTCGGGCGCCTTGGGCAGGGCGAGCGTCAGGCTGCCCTTGCCCTGGGCGTCCAGCGCCTCGACCTCGAAGGTCAGCAGGTCGGGGGCGAATTCCTCGTCCTGCAGGCCGAAGAGGAAGTCCTTGTACTGCGGGAAGGGCGAGCGCTCGGCCGAGAGGCGCAATTCCGCGCTGCCGGTCAGCCCCGCGCCGGGCGCGCCGTAGAGGAAGCGGGCGGCGATCGGCAGGTCCAGCGGCTGGCCCGGCACCAGCGGGCCGGGCGCCGGGCCGGCGGTCACCTCCAGCCGCTCCGGCACGAAGGCGTCCACCCGGAACTCCGCCTTGCCGATCGGCGGCGCGTCGGGATCGGCCAGCACCTCCAGGGTCCAGACCCCGGTGGGCGCGCCGGCCGGCAGCGGGATGGGCCAGAGCGCCGCCGCGCCCCGCTCCCGCGCCGGCACGCGCTCGGCGAAGACGCTGCCGTTCGGCCGCCGCACCCGCAGCCGCGCCGGGATGTCGAGCGGCGCGCCGCCGCCGTCGCGCAGCAGCACGGCGGCCTGCACCGTCTCACCCGGGCGGTAGATGCCGCGGTCGAGCCAGGCGAAGGCATCCATCGGCCCGGGATGCGGCTGGCCGGTGGCGCCGCGGTCGGAGAGGTCGAAGGCGGCGGCATCGAGGTCGAGCGCCACCAGGTCGTCGCCCAGCACCGCGTGCAGGGCGCGCGGCGCCATCGGCCCCTGGCCGCGCAGCAGCGGCGCGGCGAAGCGCACGACGCCGGCCGCATCCGTCGCGGCCTCGGCCAGGATGTCGTTGCCGGTCGCCAGCAGCCGGACCTGCACGCCGGCCAGCGGCCGCCCGGCCGCGAGGCCGCGCGCCTGCACCGCCAGCCCCTGCGGCCCGCGCCAGGCGGTGAGGCCCAGATCGGTGACGATGATGGGCAGCGCCGCCGCCTCGCCCCGCGCGCCGTCGCCGGGCTTGGCCACCAGGGCATAGAGGCCGGGGCCGGCGGTGCGCAGCGCCTCCGGCAGGGGCAGCACCGTGCGCTGCAGGCGGTTGGGCTCGAGCCGCGGCAGCTCCGCCCGGCCTTCCCAGACCGTGCGGCCCCAATTCTCCGGCAATTCCTCGGCCGCCCAGCCGCCGAGCGCCTCGCCCGGCGTCCAGGCATTGCGGCTCAGGGGGACGAGGTTCCGCTCCGTCACCCGCACTACGCGCAGCGAGAGGGCCGAGAGGTTGACCGTGGCGACGCCCACCTGCTGCGCCTGGCCGCGCGGCAGCAGGAAGCGGCTGGCATCGAAGACGATCCGCGCCGCGCGGTCCGGCATGGCGACGCGGAGCGTGGTGTCCCTGTTCAGCCGCAGCCCGTCCTCGCCGGGCAGGCCGGCGCGGAGGAGGAGCTGCGTGGTCCGGCCATGCGGCAGGCCGGCGACACAGAGCTGCTCGCCCTCCCGCAGCACCGCCATGCCAGGCACCGGCGGCTCGGCGCGGATCCAGTCCCCTGGCTGCCAGTCGGTCCGGCGGGCGGGCGGGACGGTGAAGCGCAGGCAGGCGCGGGCGGGCTCGGCCTCCGGCTCGGTATTGATGCCGGCGACCAGCAGGCCGGCGGCGCGGCGAGCCTCGGTGAGCGCCTGGCGGTAGCGGGCATTGTCGGGCGCCCGCTCCACCACGGCCTGCAGCGCCTTCAACTGCTGCGCCGGGCGGTCCAGCCGCTGCAGGGCATCGGCCATGACCAGCAGCGCCGGGATCTCGGGCGGGCCGGAGGAGACCTGCTGGAAGGCCTGCCAGGCCGCCTGCAGGGCGCGGGTCGCCTCCGGCGGCACCTTCTGCAACTGGGCGCGGGCGAGGGCCAGCCAGTGCTCCGGCCGCGCTTCCCCGCCGCCGACCCGTTCCTCCCAGGCCTGGGCGGCGGCGGCCCAATTCTGCGCCCGCTCCGCCGCGACGGCCCGCGCCTCGGCCGCGGCGCGCTGCTGCGGGGTGGCGCCGGCGGGGGCGCGGCGGGCGAGGTCGCGCTGGTAGCCGGCCGCCTCGCCCGAGAGGCCCGGCAGGTCGAACTCCTGCGCCCTTGCCGCGGGCTGGGCCAGCAGCAGGGCGAGGAGCAGCAGGATCAGGCGCATGGGCGGGAATGGCCTCGTGACGGACTGGCCGGCCAGCATGCCACAGCCGCGGGCGCCGGAGGATGACGATCGAGGCGCCACGACCCTTGCAGGGCCGGGCCGAAGGCTCAAAATGGCATGGCGGTTGCTTTCTCCAGCGGCCCACGTTTCGGACGTTCGACCGACCGCGTGGGGTGCAGCGGGTTCTTCCGTATAGGGTGGGATTGTGGTCCCCGATGCGGGGGGCAGGCCGGCGATCGGCCTTTTGGGAACGGAACGGATGATGCGAAGCCTGCCGCCCGCGCTGCGGCGCACCCTCGGCGCCGCCCTGCTCGCCTTCGTCCCGCTCGGCGGCGCGCTGGCACAGGGCGGCGGCGTGCCGGTGACGACCGATCCCGTCCGCATCGGCCCGGTGCCGGTTGAGATCCTGGCGAATGGCCTCGTCTCCTCGGAATCCGTCGTCACCATCCGCACCCGGGTGGACGGGCAGATCGAGCGGGTCCTGGTCGCGGAGGGCCAGATGGTCCGGCGCGGCCAGCCGCTCTTCATCCTTGACAGCCGCATGAACCAGGCATTGCTGGCGCAGCAGGAGGCACAACTGGCGCGCGACAAGGCGCAGGCCGCCCGCGCCCAGGCCGATGCCCAGCGCTACCAGTCGCTGCGCGGCGAGAGCTTCGCTTCCCAGCAGCGCTTCGAGCAGGCCCAGGCCGACTCCCTCGCGGGCGCCGCCAATGTCCGCGCGACCGAGGCGCTGATCGCCCAGACCCGGCTCAACATCGAGTTCGCCACCATCACCGCCGAGATCGACGGCCAGCTCGGCGCCATTCCGCTGCGCGCCGGCAATTTCGTCCGCCAGGCCGAGAACACCGCCATCACCACCCTGACGCAGATGGACCCGATCCTGGTCTCCTTCGCGGTGCCGGAGCGCTGGCTGCCGGCGGTCCGCACCGCCATGCAGGGCGAGGCCCCGACGGTGCGTGCCCATGCCGAGGGCGACCGCGGCCCCTGGGCGGAGGGGCGGCTGGTCTTCGTCGACAGCGCGGTGGACACGACCACCGGCACCATCCTGCTGAAGGCCCGCTTCCAGAACGCCGACAACAAGCTCTGGCCCGGGCAATACGTGCAGGTGACGCTGGCACCGCGGACGGACCCCGAGGCGATCACGGTCGCCGGTCCGGCGGTGCAGACGGGACAGCAGGGCCGCTACGTCTTCGTGCTCGCGCCCGACGGCACCGCGCGGCGCCGCCCGGTCGAGTTCCTCCGCACCGCCGGCGACCGCGCGGTGGTCAAGGGCGAGCTCGCGGCGGGCGAGAAGGTGATCGTGGACGGCGCCCAGCGGGTGACCGAGGGCACGCGGGCGATGGAGCGCGGTGCCGCGCCGGCGCCGCAGCGCGTCTCGAGCGTGCAGTGAGCGGCCACAGCGAAGGGGCGGGGCGATGAACATCTCGGAACTCTGCATCCGCCGGCCGGTGATGACCTCGCTGCTGTCGATCGCGGCGGTGGTCATCGGCGTCTTCGCCTATCTGCGGCTGCCGGTCGCGGCCGTGCCGCGCGTCGACTTCCCGGTCATCACCATCTTCGCCAATTTCCCCGGCGCCAGCCCGGAGACCATGGCGACCAGCGTCGCCCTGCCGCTCGAGCGCGAGCTGTCCACCATCGCCGGCGTGGACACCATGTCCTCGATCAACGGCCAGGACACCACGCAGATCACGGTGCAGTTCGTGCTGGGGCGGAACATCGACGCCGCGGCGCAGGACGTGCAGGCGGCGATGACGCGCGCGCAGCGCCGGCTGCCGATCGACATGACCATCCCGCCGAGCTACCGCAAGGTGAACCCGGCGGATGCCCCGGTGGTGCTGCTGACCCTCTCGGGCGGCGACACGCCGCTCTACCGGCTGAACGACATCGCCAGCACCATCATCGGCCCGGCGCTCTCGCGCGTCCCCGGTGTCGCGCAGGTGCAGACCTTCGGCGAGCAGCTCTATTCCGTGCGCGTGCGGCTCGACCCCGACCGCATCGCCGCCATGGGCCTCGCCTTCGACACGCTGCAGCAGAGCGTGGCGGCGGCCAATTCGAATACCCCGGTCGGCCTGCTGAACGGCCAGCGGCAGCAACTGACGCTCCGCGCCAACGACCAGCCGCAGAGCGCCGAGGAGTTCGGCAGGCTGGTCGTCGCCGGCCGCGCCCAGGCGCCGGTGCGGCTTGCCGAGATCGCCGAGGTCGCCGACGGCGTGCAGAACGAGCGCGTCGCCGCCTGGCGGAACGACAAGCGCGCCCTGGTGCTGGCAGTGCTGCGCCAGCCCGACGCCAACACCGTGGAGGTGGTGGATGGCGTCAAGTCCAGCCTGCCCGCCCTGCAATCGGCCCTGCCGCCGGGGGCCGAGATCAACGTCATGCTCGACCGCTCGCTCTCGATCCGGGATGCGGTGCACGACGTGCAGGAGAGCCTGCTGATCGCCATCGGGCTGGTGGTGCTGGTCTGCTTCCTCTTCCTCCGCCGGCTGACCGCGACGCTGATCCCGACGGTCGCGGTGCCGATCAGCCTCTGCGTCGCCTTCGCGCTGATGTATGCGCTGGGCTATGGCATCGACAACGTGACGCTGCTCGGAATGACCATCGCGGTCGGGCTGGTGGTGGACGACGCCATCGTGGTGCTGGAGGCGATCGTCCGCCATATCGAGGAGGGGATGCCGCCCATCCAGGCGGCCATCCGCGGCTCGCGCGAGATCGGCTTCACCGTCCTCTCCATCACCCTCTCGCTGATCGCGGTCTTCCTGCCGATCCTGCTGATGGGCGGCGTCGTGGGCCGCGTCTTCAACGCCTTCGCCGCCACCGTCTCGCTCTCGGTCATCGCCTCCTGCATCGTGTCGCTGACGCTGACGCCGCTGATGGCGAGCCGGCTGAAGGGGCACCACGCCCACCGCAAGGTGCCGCTCTGGGACCGGGCCCTGGAGCGCGGCTTCGTCGGGATCGAGCGCTCCTATGCCTGGCTGCTGGACCGGGCGCTGCGCTTCCGCCTCGTGGTCTGGGCGATCTTCCTCGCCTCGCTCCTCGCGGCGGGCTGGATGGCGGTGAAGATCCCGAAGGGCTTCTTCCCGGTCGAGGATACCGGCTTCCTGCTGATCAACACCGAGGGCCCGCGCGGCGCCTCCATGGCCGCCATGGCGGACATGCAGGGCCGCCTGACGGAGGTGCTGCGGCGCTCGCCGCATGTGGTCAACGTCGTCTCCAACCTCGGCGCGGTCGGCGGCAGCATCTCCATCAACCAGGGCCGGCTCTTCGTCGAGCTCAAGCCCCGGGCCGAGCGGCCGGCGGTCGAGCACGTGATCCAGGACCTGCGGCGGACGGCGAACTCCTTCCCGGGCCTGCGCGTCTTCATGCAGCCGATCCAGAACATCAATTTCGGCGCGCGGCAGACCCGGACCCAGTACCTCTACACGCTGCAAGGCCTGAAGCTCGACGAGCTCTATGACTGGGCGCCGCGGCTGGAGGAGCGGCTGCAGAAGCTGCCGCAACTGCAGGACGTGAACACCGACCTGCAGCTCGACAGCCCGGTGGTGCTGGTGAACGTGGACCGCGACCGGGCGACGACGCTCGGCGTCACGGTCGACCAGGTCCGGCAGGCGCTCTTCTCCGCCTTCGGCGCCCGGCAGATCAGCACGATCTACGGGCAGGCCAATGCCTATCCGGTGATCCTCGAGGCGCTGCCGGAGGACCAGCGGGACGAGACGGGGCTGGCCAAGCTCTACCTGCGCTCGGTCACCGGCAAGCTCGTGCCGCTCTCGGCGGTCGCCTCCATCGAGCGGCGCTCGGGCCCGCTCAACGTCTCCCACCAGGGGCAGCTCCCGGCCGTGGTCATCGGCTTCAACACGCCGCCGGGCGTCGCGCTCGGCGATGCGGTGAACGCGATCCGGGAGGTGGAGCGGGAGATGGGCCTGCCGCCCAGCATCGTCACCGGCTTCTCCGGCGCGGCGCAGGTCTTCCAGCAGGCGCTGGCCGGCCAGGGCCAGCTCGTCATCGCCGCCGTGCTGATCATGTATGTCGTGCTCGGCGTGCTCTACGAGAGCCTGATCCACCCGCTGACCATCCTCTCGGGCCTGCCCGCGGCGGCGCTCGGCGCCTTCCTCACGCTCAACTATTTCGGCCTCGACCTCTCGGTCATCGCCGTCATCGGCGTGCTGCTGCTGATCGGCCTGGTCAAGAAGAACGCCATCATGATCGTCGACGTCGCGCTGCAGCGGCAGCGCGCGGGCTCGCCGCCCTTCACGGCGGTGCGGGAGGCCTGCCTGCTGCGCTTCCGGCCGATCCTGATGACGACGCTCGCCGCCGGCGCCGGCGCGGTGCCGATCGCCATGGGCTGGGGCGCGGCGGCGGAGCTGCGGCAGCCGCTCGGCCTCGCGGTGGTCGGCGGCCTGGCGGTGAGCCAGGTGCTGACGCTCTTCGTCACGCCGGTGCTCTATCTCGGCTTCGACAGCCTGGCGCGGCGGCTGAGCTTCGGCCGCGGCCGGGTGCCCGAGGCGCCGACCCCGGCGCCGGCTGAATGAAGATCCCGCCGCTTCCCTTCACCGTCACCGACTGGTCCGGGGTGCCCGCGACGCGGCACCCCGGCGAGACCGGCGAGGCGCTGTGGCGCACGCTGGAGGTGGGCGATCTGCGCGTGCGGATGGTGGAGTACTCGCCCGGCTACCTCGCCGACCACTGGTGCGACCGCGGCCATGTGCTGCTGGTGCTGGAGGGGGAGCTGGAGACGGAGCTGCGGGACGGGCGCCGCTTCACGCTGCGGCCGGGGATGAGCTACCGGGTCTCCGACTTCGGCGATGCGGCGCACCGCTCCTCGACCCGGACGGGGGCGAAGCTCTTCATCGTGGATTGAGCTTGACCCGATCCGGAGGGGTGCCGAGATTCCGGGCATGAACGCGATCAGCCTGCCCGAGCTCGAGCCCGACCTGCAGGACTGGCTGTCCCGCCGGGCCTCGGCGCATGGGGTGAGCCTGGCCGAGGAGGTGCGGGCGATCCTCCGCGCACAGAAATCCCACGAGGTACCGCCGACGCCCCCGCTCGACGACGCGGCGCGGAAGGCGAAATGGGAGGCGCTGTTCGCCATGGCGATCAAAATGCCTCCCGGCGCGCCCAGCACGCTGGAATTGCTCCGCGAGGACCGGGACAGCCATTGACGGGCGAGTTGGTCGTCGATGCCTCGGTCGTGCTCAAATGGTTGGTGGATGAACCGGATGTCGCCTGGGCAAGGCGTGTCGCGACCAGTAGCTACGTCCTGATCGCGCCGGATCTGCTGCATTCCGAAGTTGCCAATGCTCTCTGGCGCATCAGGCGCAAGGGTCTGTTGAGCGAGCGGCAACATTTCGAACTCTATGACCGGCTATCGGACTTCAACCTGCAGTTCCTTGTCTTGGAACACCCCCTCCACGCCGCCAGCCTCGCCCTCGCCACCCGCCTCGACCACCCGGTCTACGACTGCCTCTACCTCGCTCTTGCCCTTGCCCGCGGCGCGGCCCTGGCCACCGCCGATACCCGCTTCGCCCGTGCCATCCGCCGCGCCGACGCGCTGCCGGACAGGCTGGTCCTCACTCCGCCGGAAGCCGCTTCGCCGCCGGCGTGACCCGGTGCCCGCTGACCGCCTCCCCCGCCTCCGGCGCCAGCCGGGCGAAGAAGGGGGCCGAGGCGGCGACCACCACCCCGGCCACCAGGAAGGCCAGGGTGAAGTCGTGCACCGCCAGCGCATGCCGGCCGGCGACCAGTGCGCTCGCCTCCAGCGTCGTCGTCGCCAGCACGACGCCGAGCGCCTGGGTGAGCTGCTGCGCCGTGCCGGCGAAGCTGGTCGCGGCCGAGAGCCGGGCGGAGGGCACGTCGGCGAAGGCCAGCGTGTTCAGCGCGGTGAATTGCAGGCTGCGGAACAGGCCGCCCAGCGCCAGGACCGCGAAGATCACCGGCAGCGGCCAGGCCGGGGTGAAGGCCGCCGGCAGCGCCACCCCCACCGCCGCGATCAGCGAGGCGCCGATCAGCGCGGTGCGGAAGCCGAAGCGCTTGAGGATCGGCCGCGCCAGCGGCTTCATCGCCAGCGCCCCGAGCGCGGTGGCGAAGGAGACCATGCCGGCCTCCGAGGCCGTCTTGCCGAAGCCCACCTGCAGCAGCATCGGCACCAGGAAGGGCGAGGTGCCGGCGCCGATGCGGAACAGGCTGCCCGCCAGCGTCGACTGGTTGAAGGTCGGGATCCGCAGCAGGCTGAGGTCGAGGGCCGGCCGCGCCGCCCGCCGGCAATGCCGCATCGCCGCCCAGCCGAACATCAGCCCGAGCACCAGCCCCGCCTGCGGCATGTCCTGCGGCACCACGCCGCGGCCGATCGTCTCCACCCCGAACATGAAGAGCGCGAGCGCGGTGCCGATGAGGGCCAGCCCCACCCGGTCCGGCGGCCCGGGATTACCGGGCGGCACGCGGGGGATCTTCCAGGCGACCAGCAGCAGGCCGAGCGCGCCGATCGGCACGTTGATGAGGAAGACGCTGCGCCAGCCGAAGGCATCCGTCAGGAAGCCGCCCAGCGGCGGGCCGCTGATCGGCCCGATCATGGCCGGCATGGTCAGCCAGGCCATGGCGCTCAGCATTTCCTCCTTGCGGATCTGGCGCAGCAGCAGCAGGCGGGCGACCGGCACCATCATGGCGCCGCCGAGACCCTGCAGCACGCGCGCCGCGATCAGTTCCGGCACCCCGGTCGCCCGGCCGCAGAGGACCGAGGCGGCGGTGAAGACCACGATCGCCGCCATGAAGACCCGCTTGGCGCCGAAGCGGTCCGCCACCCAGCCGGAGACCGGGATGAAGACCGTCAGCGCCACGAGGTAGGAGGTGATGGCGGCCCCCAGCCGCGCCGGCTCCACCGCCAGGTCCCGCGCCATGGCCGGCAGGGCGGTGGTGACCGCGCTGCTGTCCAGGTTCTGCATGAAGAGGGCGCTGGCGACGATGGCGGCGATGAGCCGCGGGTCGGCCTTCCGCTCGGATGGGGTCAGGGGGGCGGACTCGGCGCCGCCGGTCTTGGTCATGCGACCAAGTTACTGCGGATCTCCCCGGCCGGGAACGGCCAGGGGCGTGATCCTGGCCTGCACATCATGCCTGTCAGTCAGAAGGCCGACCGGTATGGGGCGATCCCGGCGCGCAGGCGCCGCGCCACCGGCGCACCGCGCCGGGCTATCCGCGGCCCCGGCTCACGCCGTCTCGCCGGGGCGCAGCACCACCCGGCCGACGGCGCTGCGGCCGCGGACCTCGGCCATCGCCTCCCGGAAGCGCTCGAGCGGGTGGCTGGCATGCACCTCCGGCCTGAGCTTCCCCGCCGCCCACCACTCCACCAGTTGCTGCCAGAGCGCCCGGGCGCGCGGGGCATGCAGGTGCCGGTTGTCCCCCGGCGACCAGCCGACATAGGTGCCCCAGTTCAGCCCGGCGACCGCGATGTTCTTCAGCAGCAGCAGGTTGATGGGCAGGGTCGGGATGCCGCCGGCGGCGAAGCCGATGGTCACCAGCGTGCCGCCGTCGCCGAGGCAGCGGAGGTTCTCGTCGAAGACCGGCCCGCCGAGGGTGTCCAGGATGGCGGAGACGCCGGCGCCGCCCGTCGCCTCCCGCACCGCGTCCCGGAAGGGCTGGGCGCTGTCCAGCACCACATCGGCGCCGCGCGATTCCGGCACCTGCCGCTTGGCCGCGCCGCAGCGGGCGATGACCCGGGCGCCGAGCGCCTTGGCGATCTCCACCCCCGCCAGCCCGACGCCGGCCGCGGCGCCATGCACCAGCACCCATTGGCCCGGCTCCAGTCGCGCCCGCCAGATCAGGGCGGAGGCAGCGGTCGGGTAGCTGATCGGCATGGCGACGGCGGCCGGGAGCGGCAGCCCGTCCGGGATCGGCACCACATGGATGGCGTCCGCCACCGCCTGCTCCGCCATGCCGCCCCAGTCCAGCACGGCGAAGACGCGGGTGCCGGGCGGCAGCGGGTCCGGCACATCAGGCGCGCTCTCCAGCACCGTGCCGGCGATCTCGGTCCCCGGGGTGAAGGGCAGCGGCGGCTTCCGCTGGTACTTGCCCTGCACGACGAGCTGGGTGGCGAAGGAGACCCCCGCCGCCTCCACCCGGATGGCGACGCCGCCCGGCCGCAGCGGCGGCGGCGGGATGTCCTTCAGCTCGAGTTCGTCGAACTCGCGCCAGCTCTCGCAGACCAGGGCACGCATGCAGTGGGTCCTATCGTCGTCGGTGTTCAATCGAGGGTCACGCGGGCCTCGCGCACGAGGCGGCCCCAGCGCTCGTACTCCCGTGCGCAAAACCTGGAAAAATCCTCGGGGGTGTCCGCCACCGGCTCGGCGCCGAGGGTGGCGAGGCGCTCCCGCACCTCCGGTGCCGCGACGGCGGCGGCGACCGCCTGGTGCAGGCGCTGCGCGACCGGCATGGGCGTCCGCGGCGGCGCCCAGATGCCGTACCAGGTGGCGATCTCGAAGCCCGGCACGCCGGCCTCGGCGATGGTCGGCAGGTCCGGATAGGCGGCGACGCGGGTCGCCGTCGTCACCGCCAGCGGCCGCAGCAGCCCGGCGCGCACCGCCGCGGCGCTGGAGGGGATGCTGTCGAACATGAGCTGGATGCTGCCCGAGATCAGGTCCTGCACCGCCGGCCCGGCGCCGCGATAGGGCACGTGCAGCATCTCGGTCCCCGTCATCAGCTTGAACATCTCACCCGCCAGGTGCAACGCGGAGGCATTGCCGGAGGAGGCATAGGAGACGCGCCCGGGATTGGCCTTCAGATACGCGACCAGCTCCGGGATGCTGCGGACGGGAAGCTGCGGGTTCACCACCGCGACCAGCGGGACGCTCGCCATGTTGGTCACCGGCGTGAAGTCGGTGAGCGCGTCGAAGGGCAGGCTGCGGTTGAGGTGCGGGATGATGACATGGATGGAGGCGTTCATCAGGAAGGCCTGCCCGTCCGGCGCCGCCCGCGCGACCTGCTCCGCCCCGATGGTGCCGGAGGCGCCCGGGCGGTTCTCCACCACCATGGGCTGTTTCAGGTCCTGCGCCAGGCGGGCGGCGACGACGCGGCCGAGGATGTCGGTCGGCCCGCCCGGCGGATAGGGCACGACGAAGCGTACGGGGCGGGAAGGCCAGTCCATCCCCTGCCCGCGCGCCGCGGCCGGCGCGGCCAGCATGGCCCCGATCGCGAGCCGCCGCGTCATCCTCATGCGCGTCATCCTTTCCCCCTGGCCTTCCCGTTTCCCCCGTTCCGGGCAGGATAGGGACCGGATACGGGAAGGGAAACGCCATGGCCGACCGGCCGCAGCCCTATCGGGGCCTCTTCGTCCTGGATGCCAGCCAGGGCATCGCCGGGCCCTATTGCGCCAGCCTGCTGGCCGCCTGCGGCGCCACGGTGGTGAAGATCGAGCCGCCGGCCGGCGACTGGTCGCGCGGCCTCTCGACGCGGGAGGGCACGCAGAGCGTCATGCATGTCGCCTTCAACCGCGGCAAGCGCAGCGTCATGCTGGACCTGCAGACCGATGCTGGCCGCGCCGCCATGGCGAAGCTGGCGGAGAGGGCCGACGTGATGCTGGAGGCTTTCCGGCCCGGCGTCGCCAAGCGTCTCGGCCTGGTGCCGGAGGCGGGGAAGGCCGATGTCGTCTTCCTCTCCATCTCCGGCTTCGGCCAGCAGGGGCCGAATGCCGAGCGCCCCTGCACCGACGGCGTGGCGCAGGCCTTCACCGGCCTCGTCTCGCTCAATATCGGCGCGGATGGCGTGCCGCACCGCACCGGGCAGTTGATGGCGGTGGACATGACGACGGGGTTGTCGGCGATGATCGCGGTGCAGGCGGCGCTGGCCGAGCAGGCGGCCGACCGCGCCGCGGGCGCGCCGCCGCGGCGGCGGGTGCTGGACGTGTCGCTGATGCAGAGCGCGGCGGCGCTTATGGCCTTCAACATCGCCGAGGCCGGGCTGCTCGGCCGCGTCCCGCCCCTCTCCAACGTCCCGGCCGGGACCTATCAGGGCAGCGACGGCCGCTGGTTCATGGTCGCCTTCCTGCGCGAGCCCGAATGGGTGCAGTTCTGCGCGGTGGCCGGGCGGCCGGAGCTGGCGGAGGACCCGCGCTTCCAGGGCTTTCCGAAGCGCGCCGAGCACCGCGACATCCTGCTGCCCATCCTGCGGGAGACCTTCGCGCAGCGCCCCGCGACGGACTGGGCGGAGCGCTTCAAGGCCGCGCGCATGCTCTGCGACCTCGTGAACTCGCCGCTGGACTGGCTGGCCGACCCGCATGTGCAGGCGGTGCAGGCGGCCCTGCCGCTGGACCAGCCGGGGCTCGGCGCCCTGCCCTTCCCGCGGCTTCCCGGCCTCGGCCCCTGGAGCGTCCCGGCCCCGGCCCTCGGCGAGCATACCGAGGCGGTGCTGCGGGAGCTGGAGGACTGATGCCGCCGGGCAGAAGGCGTGACCTCTGCCGGGCAGCACGGCGCGCAGGCCGGCGCGCGGCGCCGCGGCCCGGTTGGCGGCGCCGAACAGGGAATCGTGCCCGGACGCGCATCCGGGCTGGCCGGCATGCGGCCGCGCGGCGGGCGGGCAGCCGCCCGCCGGTTGCATGCCGACGCGGCGCCGCTCCATTCTGGCCGCGAAAGCCTCCCGCCGCAGGGCCCGACCCGCGGCGCGGCAGGCGGAGGAGGAACGCCAGATGACCTGCCGGATCGGCCGCCGCGCGGCCTTCGCGGGCACCGCCCTGCTGCTGGCGCACCGCGCCCGCGCCGCCAGCCTCGACCGCACGGCGCGCTTCCTGCTCGGCTTCCCACCGGGCGGCGCCTCCGACATCGTCGCCCGCCTGCTGGCCGAGCGCCTCGGCGCCTATGCGCCGCAGGTGATCGTGGAGAACCGCCCGGGCGCTGCCGCGCGGCTGGCTATCGAGGCGGTGAAGATCGCGGCGCCGGACGGCGCGACGCTGCTCTTCTCGCCCGAGAGCATGTTCGGCATCTACCCGCATATCTACCGCAAGACCCTGCGCTACGCGGCGGAGGACTTCATCCCGGTCTCCGGCGTGACGGAATTCGGCTTCGCCTTCGCCGTGCCGGCCGCGCATCCCGCCCGGACCTGGCCCGACTTCGTCGCCTGGGCCCGGCAGCAGGCCGAGCCCATCCCCTATGCGACGCCGGCGGCCGGCAGCACGCCGCATTTCTGGGCCGAGCAATGCGCCCGCGCCTACGGCATCCGGCTGGGCCATGTCGCCTATCGCGGCATGGCGCCGGCCTATCCGGACCTTTATGCCGGACGGCTGCAGGCCGGCGTGACGGTCTTCGGCGACCTGCTGGAGCAGCGGAAGGGCGGGCATCTGCGCCTCCTCGCCGTCTCCATGCCTGAGCCCTCGCCCAAGGCGCCGGAGGTGCCGGCGATGCGCAGCCTCGGCCATGCGGAGCTGGTGGCGACCGAGCAGTTCGGCGTCCTCGCCCCCGCCGGCACGCCGCCCGCCCTGGTCGCCGGGCTGCATGCCGCCATCCTCGCCGCACTCGCGCGGCCCGACATGCGGGAGGCGCTGGACCGCATGGAGCAGACGCCGCTCGGCAGCACGCCGGCGGAATTCGCCGCGCGCATCCGCGCCGAGCGCGCGCGCTGGGCGCCGATCGTCGCCGCCACGGGCTACACGGTGGACGAGTAGCGCGGCCGCCGCCGAGGGTTTGCGTCCGGGGTTTGCGCCTGGGCGGAAAGCTGCGCAGGCTTGCCGCGGTCCCGCGGGCCGCCGGCCTTCGCCGCGGCAGGACGCGGGGGAAGGAGACCCGCCCTTGACCCTCGCCGAGCCCGTCGCCGCCCAGGCCCCGCTGGTGCAGCGCCTGCTGGACGGCCTCGCCGCCATCGGCGCCGACCCGCCGGGCATCACGCGCGAGGCCTATGGCCGCGGCGAGAACGAGGCGCAGGCGCTGGCCGCCGCCGCCGGGGCGGCGCTGGGCCTGGCCGCCACGACGGACGCCGGCGCCAACCTCTCCCTGCGCTGGGCCGGGCGCGATCCGGCGGCGCCGCCGGTACTGATCGGCTCGCATCTCGACAGCGTGGTGCAGGGCGGGAATTTCGACGGCGCCGCGGGGGTCGTCGCCGGCCTCGCCGCCATCGCCGCGCTGCAGGCGGCGGGCCTCAGGCCGCGCTGCGACATCGAGGTGCTGGCGCTGCGCTGCGAGGAGGCAGTGTGGTTCGGCCTCGGCCTCATCGGCTCCCGCTGCCTGCCGGCGCGGCTGCCGCCGGGCGCGCTCGATCTCCGCCATGCCCGCAGCGGCAAGACGCTGGCCGAGAGCATTTCCGCGCGTGGCGGCGATCCGACGCGGCTCCGGCAGGGCACGCCACTGCGCGACCCCGCCCGGCTCGGCGCCTATCTGGAAGTGCATATCGAGCAGGCGCCGCAGCTCGTCGAGGCCGGGGCGCCCGTCGCCATCTGCCTCGCCAATCCCGGCAATGTCCGGCACCCCTTCATCCGCATCGCCGGGGAGGACGCGCATACCGGCCTGCCGCACCGCTTCCGCCGCGACGCCGCCCTGGCCGGTGCCGACCTGATGCTGGCGTTGGAGCGGCTCTGGCTGGAGGAGGAAGCGGCGGGCCGCCCCATGGTCGTCACCATCGGCCGCTTCCATACCCCGGCGGAGCGGCACAGCCTGACCATGGTATCCGGCCGTTTCGAGCTCAGCCTCGACCTCAGGGCCTATTCGGCCGACCACCTGGCGGCGCTGGAGGCGCGGCTGGCCGCGATCGTGGCCGAGGTCGCGGCGCGCCGCGGCGTGCGGATCGACCTCGGCGAGCGCAGCGCCGCCGCGCCCGGCCCCATGGATCCCGCGATCATCGAGGGCCTGGCCGCCGCCGCGGCGCAGGCCGGGCTGCCGGGTCAGCGGCTGAACAGCCCGGGCAGCCATGACGCGAACAATTTCGCCGCCTCCGGCGTGCCGACGGGCATGCTGCTCGTCAGGAACCGTAACGGCAGCCACAACCCGGACGAAGCCATGGAGACCGGGGACCTGATGGCCGCCATTGCGGTCCTGGTCCATTGGCTGGCGGCGCGGACCGCCTGAGGGAGCATGGCCATGCAGCAGGACGCCCAGGGCAACGCGATCGGTACCGACAGCGCCGAGGCCGCGCGCGCCTTCGACCATGCGGTCGAGGGCTATCTCCGCTACCGCTTCGACGCCCCGCAGCGGCTGAAGGCGCTGCTGGCGACGGACCCGGAATTCGGGATGGCGCGGGTGCTGCAGGCGGCCTTCCTGCTGCTCGGCTACAAACAGGCCACCATCCCCCTGGCGCGGGAGGCGATCGCCGCCGCGGAGCGGCTGACCGCGAAGGGCACGGCCCGGGAGAAGGCGCATGTCGCCGCCCTCTCCGCCTGGGCGGCGAACGAGATGGACCAGGCGCTCGCGGTCTGGGAGCAGATCCTCGCCGACCATCCCCGCGACATCCTGGCCTTCCGGCTGCACCATTTCTGCGCCTTCTGGCTCGGCCGGCCGGAGGCGATGCTGGCGCAGGTGGAGGGCGTGCTGCCGCGCTGGAGCCGCGGCCTGCCGGGCCATGCCAGCATTCTCGCCTGCCGCAGCTTCGCCAACGAGGAATGCGGGAACTACACGGTGGCCGAGGCTGCCGGGCGCGACGCCATCGCGCTCGACCCCGGCGACCTCTGGGCCGCGCATGCCGTCGCGCATGTGCTGGAAATGCAGGGCCGCCGCAGCGAGGGCATCGCCTGGATCGAGGCGCTGGAACCGAACTGGCAGGGCGGCAACAACATCATGCACCACCTCTGGTGGCACCGCGCGATGTACCACCTGGAGCACCGCGACTTCGACGCGGTGCTCGCGCTCTACGACACGCGCTTCCGCAACCTCGACAGCCCGGTGACGCAGGCGCAGCCCGACCTCTACATCGACGTGCAGAACGCCGCCTCCATGCTGTTCCGCCTCTCGCTGCAGGGTGTGCCCGCCGGCGGGCGCTGGGAGGAACTGGCCGACAAGGCGGAGGCGCGGATCGGCGACACGCTCTCGGCCTTCACCCTGCCGCACTGGATGATGGCGCTCTGCGGCGCCGGGCGCTTCGCGGCGGCGGAGCGGCTGCTGGCGGCGCTGCGGGAGGCGGCGCGCGGCAATGCCGGCACCAACCCGCCGCTGATCGCGCGCCATGCCCTGCCGGTCAGCGAGGCGGTGCTGCGGCATGCGCAGGGCGACTTCGCCGGCGCGGTCGCCGTCATGCGGCCGGCGCTGCAGGGGATGTACCGGCTCGGCGGCAGCCACGCGCAGCAGGACGTGCTGGAGCAGTTGTTCCTGCACAGCGCCATGCGGGCGGGGCTGGCCGCGGATGCGCGGATGCTGCTGGAACGCGTCGCGGGCCGGCACGCGGTGCCGCCGGAGCGGCGCGTCGGCTATGCCGAGGCGGCGCGGGCGGTGGCGCACTGACCGGGCCGACCCGGCACTGGCCGGCCCGGGGTCAGGCGGTTGCCTTCCTCGCCCGCTCGCTTTCCGTCTTCAACTGCCCGCAGGCCGCGAGGATGTCCCGCCCGCGCGGCCGGCGGATCGGGCTGGAATAGCCGGCCTCGTTGAGGATGGCGGCGAATTTCGCCGTCTGCTCGTAGGTCGAGGTCTGGTAGGGACTGCCCGGCCAGGGATTGAAGGGGATCAGGTTCACCTTCGCCGGCAGCCCGTGCAGCAGCCGCACCAGCTCGCGCGCCTCGGCCTCGGAGTCGTTGACCCCGCGCAGCATGACGTATTCGAAGGTGATGCGCCGCGCGTTGGAGGCGCCGGGGTAGCGCCGGCAGGCCGCCATCAGCTCGGCAATCGGATACTTGCGGTTCAGCGGCACGATCTCGTCGCGCAGCGCGTCCGTCACCGCATGCAGGGAGACCGCGAGGTTGACGCCGAGCTCCTCGCCGCAGCGGTCCATCATCGGCACGACGCCCGAAGTGCTGAGCGTGATCCGGCGCCGCGAGAGCCCGATGCCCTCATGGTCCATGATGATCTTCAGCGCCTTGGCGGTGTTCTCGTAGTTGTAGAGCGGCTCGCCCATCCCCATCACGACGATGGTGGACAGCAGCCGCGGCTTGTCGTCCTTCGGGCTCGGCCACTCGCCGTAGCTGTCGCGCGCTGCCATGAACTGCCCGACGATCTCGGCGGCGCCGAGGTTGCGCACCAGCTTCTGCGTGCCGGTGTGGCAGAAGCGGCAGGACAGGGTGCAGCCCACCTGGGTCGAGATGCAGACGGCGCCGCGATCCTCCGCCGTGTCGGGGATGTAGACCGTCTCGACCTGCTGCCCGTCGCGGAAGCGGAAGAGGAATTTCCGCGTCTCGTCGCGGCTGGTCTGCACCGTCGCCGCCTCGGGCCGCGAGACGACGAAGCGCTCCGCCAGCTTCGCCCGCAGCGGCCCGGCGATGCTGGTGAACCTGGAAAAATCGGTCTCGCCCTGGTGGTAGATCCAGTGCCAGAGCTGCTTGGCGCGGAAGGGCTTCTCGCCCATCGCCGCCATCTCCTCGGCCAGCTCCTCGCGCGAGAGCCCGACCAGCTCCCGCCGCCCGTCCGCCGTGGTGATCGGCGGCGGGTTGAAGAGCGCGGTCTTGGCGAGGATGCGGTCGCGCTCGGCGACCGTCAGCTCGGCCGCGGCGAGGGGCGGGATGGCGTTCAATGCTTGCCTCCGCCCGCCGCCGGGCATTCCTTGCTGATGGCGTCATAGGCCGCGCCGAAGCCGGCCAGCGGGAAGGTGTCGGTCACCGTCCCCTTGCCGTTGGCGCCCGGGGCGCGCATGACAGCCTCCTTGCCCGTGCGGAAGTAGCGCACCGCCGTCGCCCCGTCGCGCGCCGCCGCGGTCGCGCCGACGGTGTAGAAGTTCAGGTCGTTGGCGCTGACGGTGACATTCGCCTCGGCATTGCGCGGAAAGGTGTAGCCGGCGGAGATCGTCACGGTGTCGCGGGCAGTGTGCCGGTGCGTCACCGTGAGCATCACGCCCTGGCGATTGCCCTCCGCCTTGCTCGGCCGGGTGAAGGCGTAGCAGGTCTTCTGGCCGCCTTCGGTGAAGCTGGCCGCGGTCCAGGACTGGAAGTCGCCGATCTTCTGCGGCCGTGGCTGGGCTGATGCGGCCGCCGGGCCGAGCAGCAGGGCCAGCATCAGCAAGGAACGGATTCGCATGCGCATGGCCGCTAGATACGGGCGCGGCAGGCCGCCAGCAACCGGTCTGGTCGCCCGACCGGGCGCGCCCTATGCACCCCAGCCATGACCGACGCCGCCGACCGCCAGCTCGCCGCCCAGTACGAGGCCTATCCCTACCCCGCCCGCGACCCGCGGGAGGAGGCAAAGCGGCTGATCGTCGGCAGCCCGAGCCACCTGCGCGAGGTGGACCACTGGGTCTTCGCCAGCCGCCGGCCGGCGGGCCGGCCGCTGAACGCCCTGCTGGCCGGCGGCGGGACCGGGGACGGGACCATCATGCTGGCGCAGCAGATGGCCTGGGCCGGGCGGCCCGGCAGCGTCACCTGGCTGGACCGCAGCGGCGCCGCCCGGCGGATCGCCGAGGCGAGGGCCAGGACGCGGGGCCTGGAGAACATCCAGTTCGAGGAAGGCTCGATCCTCGAGCTGCCGGGCTCGGGCCTCGGCCCCTTCGACTACATCGATTGCTGCGGCGTCCTGCACCACCTGCCCGACCCGCTGGAAGGCCTCAAGGCGCTGGTCTCGGTGCTGGCGCCGGGCGGCGGCCTCGGGCTGATGGTCTATGCGCCGCATGGGCGGACCGGGGTCTACATGCTGCAGGACGCGCTGCGGCTGCTCGCCCCGACCGATGAGCCGCCCGCCGCCCGGGTGGACGCCGCGCGGCGGCTCTGGAGGCAGGCGCCCGAGACCGCCTGGCTGCGACGCAATCCCTGGCTGACCGACCACCTCTCGGGCGGCGATGCGGGCCTCTATGACCTGCTGCTGAACCCGCGCGACCAGGCCTTCACCGTCCCGGCGCTGGACGCGCTGGTCCGCGCCGCGGGCCTGCGCATCGCCTGCTGGGTGGAGCCGGTGCGCTACGACCCGGATGCCTACCTCCCCGACCCGAAACTCCGCGCGCGCACCGCGTTGCTGGACCCGGTGCAGCGGGCGGCGCTGGCGGAGGCGGTCACGGGCAACATGGGCATCCACATCGTCTATTGCCTGCGCGCCGATGCGCCCGCGATGGAACCGCCCTGGGACGACCTGGCTTCCGTGCCGGTGCTGCGGGAGATGGACGGGCCGACGCTGGCCAAGGGCCTGCCGAAGGACGGCACGCTGCCGGTCACCTTCGACGGGCTCCGGGTGAACCTGCCGCTGCCGCGCCTCGCCCAGGCGATCCTGCAGCGGGTGGACGGGCGCCGCAGCCTCGGCGCCATCGCGGACGAGCTGGCGGCGGGCGGCGTCTCGCGCGAGCAATTCGCCCGCGACCTGCCGGCGTTGCGGCGGGCGATGGAGGCCATGAACCGCCTGCTGATCGCCGCGCCGGCTTGACCCCCATCCTCATCTTCGGCGCGGCGGTGCGGCCGGACGGCTCGCCGAGCCCCGCGCTGCACCGTCGGGTGGCCGCCGCGGCGCGCTTCGGCAGCACGCGGCCGGATGCCCACTACATCCCGACCGGGGCCAAGGGCCGCCACGGCGAGGCCGAGAGCAGCGTCATGGCCGCGCTCCTGCACTCGTTCGGCGTGGCGCCGGGGGCGATCGAGGAGGAGCCGACCGGGACCGACACGCTCTCCTCCGTCCGCGCCTGCGCCCGGCTGCTGCGGGCGCGCGGCCATGCCGGGCCGGTCTGGGCGGCGACCAGCCGCTTCCACCTGCCGCGCTGCGTGCTGCTGCTGCGGATCGCGGGCCTCGCGGCGCGGCCGGTGCCGATCGGGTGGTCGGATGCCGAGAGCCCGCTGCGCCGCTGGTATTGGCGGCTGCGGGAAGTACCGGCGATCCCCTACGATGCCCTGCTCATGGCCTGGCACCGGGCCCGGGGAGAGGGATAGGCCGCATGCGCTTCAACCACGTCGCCAACCGGCTGGATGCCCGGCATTTCGAGACGGTGGTGGAGATGCTCCGTACCCAGCTCGGCTTCGTCGAGCTGCGGCGGACGGAGCGCGCGATCTGGCTGCGCCAGCCCGGAAGCAACGTGGACCTGCAGTTCAGCCGCAGCGACACGGCGCATCGGGACGAGGACAAGCCGCGCTCGCAGGTCTCCTTCCTCAGCGACACGCCGCGGGAGGCGCTGGAGGCGCTGGCCGCCTGGGCACGCGACCGAGGGCTGGAGGCCGCGGTCGGCGCCTATTCCGACCGCGAGTTCTGGCTCGACCTGCCGGCCACCTTCGTGGACTTCGTCATCGAGGCGATGCGCCCGGAGCTCGCCGATTACGGGATCGAGGCCTGAGCCTCAGGCGACGGCCAGCCAGCTCCTGGCCTCGCCGGCATAGGCGGGGCCGGGATTGCCGCTGACCGTCGTGCGCCACATCACCCGGCGCAGCCTCTCCGCGTCGAACCAGGTGGCGGCGTGGAGGGTGCAGCGGTTGTCCCAGATCACCAGGTCGCCCGGGGTCCATTCGTGGACATAGACGAACTCGGGCCGGGTGACATGCGCCATCAGCTCGTCGAGCAGCGCCGCGCCCTCGCCGGTCGGGCCGGGCTCGAGCCCGAGGAAGGGCCCCTCCAGCCAGTCCATCTGGCCGTATTCGCAGAGGTAGAGCGCAGGCCGGCCGGTCACCGGGTGCAGCCGCACCACCGGCTGGCGCTGCGGCCGCTCATGCGGCCGCAGGGGCCGCGGCGTCTCGCCGGCCAGCACGTCCTGCCGGCGGCGCTTCGCGCTCGAGCCGACATGCAGCCCCTCCAGCCCCTCGATGCGGCGCTTCGTCGCCTCGGGCAGCGCCGCATAGGCCGCGGTCGCGTCGGCGAAGAGCGTCTGGCCCTGGCCCTGCGGCACCGGCTCCACCCCGAGGAAGAGCGAGACGTCGGGCGGCGGGCGGCGGTAGCTCTGGTCGGTGTGCCAGCCGCGGCGGTGCGGGTACTGCACCGGCAGCCTGCCCTCCGCGGTCAGCGGCGGCTCGGGCAGCGGCGGCGGGGCGCGCAGCACCGGCGGGATGTTGGAGACGACGAAAATCTCCGGCACCTCCGGATGCACCATGTTCGGCGCCATCCCGGTCTCGCGGTAGTTCTCCACCTCCGGGCCGAAGAGCCGGCTGAGGCGCAGCAGCAGCTCCGGCCGCTCCGCCATCGCCTGCATGCCCGGCAGCAGCAGCACCCCGCCGCAGGCGGCGAGCGCGCGGGGCAGGTCCTCCGGTGCGCGCTCGGCCGCCGCCACCATCGCCGCCGCGCCCGCCGCGTCCTGCAGGCGGAGGATGCCGCCGAAGCCCGCCCCGGGCAGGGGCCTGACGAGGTCGAAGCCGCCACTCATCCGAATCGTCTCCCGGCCGGCGCCATCACCGGCCGGGAAGCCTATCCAGCGGCGCGCGCCGCGGTCAAACGCCGGCGGCCCTGCGGGTCAGCCCTCGGGCGGCGCCGCCGCGCGGGCCTCGGCCGACCGCCGCGCATCCGCCCGCTCCATCAGGCGGAAGATGTCGGCGAAGGACCGGCCCGCGCCGGCCATGCCGAGCGCGACCATGGGCAGGGGCAGCAGCGGCAGCATGGCCTGCGCGCCGGCGCCCTCGGCCGGCAGCAGCCAGGCGCCGAGGCCGATGGCGAGCACGCTCGCGCTCATCGCCGCCGCGCGGCCGAAGAGCCAGAGCGCGAGGCCGATGGCCGCGACGAGGAGGAAGGGCTCGCCCTCCGGCACCACGGGGATGACGGCGAGCGAGGGGAAGGCGGCCGCCGCGGCGACGAGGCCGGCGGAGGCCGCATGACGGACGGGGACCGCGACGGCGCGGGCCTGTCTGCGCTGCAACGGGATCTGGGACATGCCCGCCCCAACCGGCGCGCGCGGCCGCGGTTCGGGCGCAGGGCGGCATCAACCGTGATGCGGACCATCACCCCTGCGCGGTCAACCCGTTGCGACAGAAGCGGCCGTCACGGCCTGTCCGTTGCCGTCGGCGTGCGGCGCCATGCGGAGGGGCCGGGGCGGCAGGCCGGACAAGGTGGCCGGGGTGCGGGGCGGACCGGCGCCGGCGCGCAGCTTGCCATGCCGCCGGATGGTTCGGCCCTGCCCTGCGTCCGGAACGCCTGCTGCCGCGGCGGCGCCGTTGTGCGCGCGATCGGCGGCCCGGAGGGGCCGCGCCCGGCATCAGCGAAGCTGCGCCTCGTCGCCCGCCAGGTCGTCCGCCGTGGTCAGCGCGGCGCGCTTGAGGGCGCACTCGGGCAGGCTGAAGAGATCGACCGGTTCGCCCTTGGCGGTGCGGCGGAGAGGGCCATGCTCCGCCTCCCACCGGGCAATCAGGCGCAGCACCGCCGGCGGCGGCGGGAAGTCAAGCCCGTCGCGTCGGTAGCCTTGCGCGATGGCATGCGCGACCCGCCACTCGAAGTTGCCAACGAAGTCCGCGTCTGCACCCATCAACGGCACATAGATGCTGTCATCGCGCCGCCGGTGGATGATCTTCTGCTGCACCATGATGCCCTCGATCACATCCACAGCGTTGTGTCGCAGCGGTGCGGCAATGGCTCCCGCGGGGCAGGAAGGATGATAGGGCGCTATTGGAAGCCCAAAGCAAATCCACAAGGCGATCCATGCCAGAGCCAGCGTACCCAGCGCCAAAGTCAAGGCAATGAGCAGCGAGCGTGTGAATAGCCTCACCGGATCGGTCCCCAGGTGGCGCTCCGGAGAGTGAGGGTGCCGTCCGGCGCACGATGCAATGTGGCAGTGACGTCCTGGTCGCGGGAATAGCGCATGCCGAATGGCTTCGCTTGCCCGGCGCTCTCCAGGACGCCACCCCAAAAGCTTCCGGGCTGGCCGGGATTGAAGTCGAAGCTCTCCTCGTCCGACCTGTTGTTGGGACTGTAGAGTCCATGCGTCACGGTGCCGGTGATGGTGACGTCGTCGCCATTTCGTGCAGCGGTGAAGCTGCCGCGGGAGCGGGTGCCGGTCTGGCCGAAGGCGAAGTAGGTGGATGGCCCACTCACGATGGGCGCGCCCTCGTCGGGATTGCTGCCCCAAATGTATCTCCCAACTTCTTCCAGGGAATTGATCGATTTCTCCCACCTATCGTCGAACACGGTTGTGTCGCCATCGCCCAGTTCCGAAGCTGGCTATTGACGCGAGGGGCCGATGTTCTTCCCGGGAAGGTCAGGCTCTCGAAGCGCAGACGATTCGCCTGTTCCGCTGCCGCGAAGGCAGGATGCCGCTCCGCAACGTCGTCGGGGAATTGCGCGGTGCCGCCCTGTACGCTGCGGTACCGGTCCAGGTTCTGATCCGCGGTGTCCCATCCAAGCCAACGAAACTCCGTCCCCACCAGGTCGAAGAACAGGTTGCCCGCGCCGATCAGCAACCGATCCCCGATCGTGGCCGTGCCGGTGCCATCGGCCAGGTCGCTCACGGCGCCACAACCTCAGCAACATGGAGCAGGTCGGTGCGCAGGTTTCGCTCCGTCTCCCCACCTGGCCGGATCATGCCGTTGCAGCGCAGTCCGCGGTCGCGCTGATAGTTCCGAATTGCCGTGTCGAGCGCGCGGTCGATGTATCCATGCGCCATCGCGCTGGCCGGGTAGCGGCCGAGGCAGGCGAGGGCGAGCTTCGCCCAGAGCACGTCCTGCGGATTGTTGAGACAGCCATTGCCGACCTTCTCGGCAATGCGGGGCGGCGGCTCGGCAGGTGGGACGGATACGGACATGCTCCTTCGCAGCGATTTAGGAAAATCACCCCAAATCAAACGAAATAGCAACGTTTTCCTTCCAGTGCCGTACCGTCCCCGGTCCGTCGACGGCAGGACCGTGCCCCCTTGTCGTCAGGCCCGGGTCGTGACGCAGGGCCGGGGACCTTCGGGCGGGGAGATCCAGGTTGCGTCGCTTCGTCGCGGCCCGCGGCGCCCCGCCCTACCGCGCGGCAGTCGCCGCCTCGCCCTCGGCATTGTGGTCGAACTCCGGCACCAGCCGGCCGAGTTGCGCCAACGCCGCGCGCGGATTGCCGCCGCGCGCCGCCGCCGCGATCTCGTCGATCGCCCGCCCGACCAACGCCGGGTCGGCGGTGCGCGGCGTCGCCACCAGCAGCCCCTTGAACTCCGTCGGCCGCGGCGGCTCCTGGCCGTGGAACAGCTCCTCGTAGAGCTTCTCGCCGGGGCGCAGGCCGGTGAAGCGGATCTCCACATCCTCCTCCGGCCGGAGGCCGGCGAGGCGGATCATCCGCCGCGCCAGGTCGACGATCTTCACCGGCTTGCCCATGTCGAGGACGAAGATCCCACCCTCGGCCAGCTCCGGAGGCTGGGCGTGCCCAGGGGCGGAGGAATCCTCGGCGCCGATCACGCTGGCCTGCAGCACCAGCCCCACCGCCTCGCGCACCGTCATGAAGTAGCGGCGCATGTCAGGGTGGGTCACGGTCAGCGGCCCGCCGCGCTCGAGCTGCCGGCGGAACAGCGGCACCACGCTGCCCGTCGAGCCCAGCACATTGCCGAAGCGCACGGTGACGCAGCGCATCCCCCGCCCCGCGACGCGCGCCTGCACGTCCAGCGCCTGGCAGTACATCTCGGCCAGGCGCTTGCTTGCCCCCATCACGCTCGTCGGATTGACGGCCTTGTCGGTGCTGATGAACACCATCGCCAGGCAGCCGACCGCGGCCGCCGCATCGGCCACCACGCGGGTGCCGAGCGCATTGGTCAGCAGCCCTTCCAGCGGGTTGTTCTCGACCATCGGCACGTGCTTCAGCGCCGCGGCGTGGAAGACCAGCTCCGGCCGCAGCTCCTCGAGCAGCCGGCGCATCCGCATCTCGTCGCGGATATCGGCCAGCACGGCGCGGCGCGGCACGTCCGGATGCCGCTCCCGCAACTCGAGGTCGATCTCGTAGAGCGCGAACTCGCCATGGTCGAGCAGCGTCAGCGCCGCGGGCCCGAGCGCCGCCACCTGCCGCGCCAGCTCCCCGCCGATGGTCCCGCCCGCGCCGGTCACCAGCACGCGCCGGCCCTGGATCAGCCGCGCCATGCCCTCCCGGTCCAGCGGCACCTGCGGCCGGTCCAGCAGGTCCTCGATGGCGACGGGGTCGAGCTTCAGCCGGTTGCCTCCCCCTTGGCCCGCCTTCTCCTCCATGGCAGCGATCCGCCGCGCCGCGGGGTCGAGCGAGGTGACGGAGGGCGAGCGCCGCACCGGGATGCCGTGCCGGTCGGCCGCATCCAGCAGCCGCTCCAGCGCCAGGCCCTGCACATGGTGGGTGGTCAGCACGATCAGCGCGGGCAGCCGGCTCTCGCCGGCCATGGTGTCGAGCACCGCGGCGATCTCGTCCGCCGTGCCGAGGATCGGGTGCCCCTGGATGCGTCGGCCGGCCTGGCGGGAGCGCATGGAGAGGATGCCGACCACCCGGAAGGCCGGCTGCCGCTCGGCCGCCAGCGCCCGGATGAAGATGTCCGCCCCGTCGCCGGCGCCGACCAGCAGCACCGGTTGCGGCGCCAGCGTGGTCTCGGGCGAGCGGCGGGCATGGTGCAGGCGCCCCGCGATGCGTGGTGCCCCCAGCAGCAGGCCGAGCGTCAGGGCATGGATGGCCGGGAAGGCCGGATTGGGCGGGATCCAGGCATCCAGCAGGTGCAGCCCGGCCCAGAAGAGCAGCGCCGACCCGACCGCCGCGGCGACGATCCCGAGCAGGTCCGGCAGGCCGGCATAGCGCCAGTATTGCTGCGGCAGCCGCACCGGCAGGCCGGCGGCCAGCAGGGCCAGCATCGCCCCGGGCACCGCGGCCACCCACCAGGCCTCGGAGGGCCAGGTCCCCGGTGCGTCCAGCAGCAGCGCCGCCGGCAAGGCCAGGCAGGCGATGAGCGAGTCCAGCAGGAGGTTCAGCAGGATTCGGTGCGGCGCGCGGCGAGCCATGCGGCGGCTATAGGCCGGTATCGCCGCCGGCGCCACCGGCGGCCGGCAGCGGCGCCAGCCGCCGGTACAGCGCGACCAGCCGCGCCGCCTCCCCCGCCCAGCCGAAGCGGTCCGCCGCGGCGGACCGGCCGGCCTCCCCCAGGGCAGCGCGGCGGGCGGGGTCCCGCAGCCGCTGCACCGCCTCGGCGATCGCCAGCGGGTCGGCGCTGTCCACCAGCTCGCCGCAGCCGGCCTCCCGCACCACCGCCGCCACCTCCTCGGCGAAGGCCGGCGCGATCACCGGCAGCCCGGCCTGCATGGCGTCGAACAGCTTGTGCGGCAGGGCGAGGCGGTGGTTCTCCTCCCCCGGCTGGAACAGCACCAGGGCGATGTCGCCCTCCGCCAGCCGCGCCATGGCCTCGGGGTGCGGCAGCCAGGGGAGGCACTCGATCCGACCGGCGAGGCCAAGGGCGCCGGCGCGGGCGAGGAAATCGGGCTCCGACCCGTCGGTGAAGCGGCCGATGAGGCGCAGCCGGTCCTCCGCCGGCAGCATGGTCAGCGCCTGCAGCAACTGCGGCCAGCCGCGCGCCCGGCCCATCGCGCCGGCATGGACCAGCCGCAGCGGGCCGGGGCCGTGCCGGCGCGGCGCCACCGCGGCCGGCGCGGCGTAGTTGCGCACCGCGACGGTGCGGGCCGGCCCGCCGAAATCCGCCGCGAGCCCGTCCTTCGCCACGACGACCGCATCCGCCGCCCGCCCGGCGAGGCGGCAGAGCAGCCGCAGCCCGGCCCGCGCCAGCGACCGCAGCGGCGCCGGCAGCCTGGCGTCGAGCCGGCTCGGGTAATGCTCGTGCACGTCGATCACCACGCGGGCGCCGCAGCGCCGCCCGGCGAGCAGCGCGGCGAGCCAGGCATCCGGCTCGCTGGCATGGATCACCGCGGCGCCGCTCGCCGCCGCCCGGCGGGTGAGGGCCGGCAGGGCACGCAGCCTGCCGCGCCAGCCGCGCGGGCGGGGGAAGGTCTCGAGGGCGACACCCGCGACCGGCGCCGGCGCTGCCCCGCCCGGGGCCAGGTGCCGCACACGCCAGCCGGCGGCGGCCAGGGCGGCGCCCTCCTTGCGGACGACGCGGATGTCGTCGGGAGGGTGGGCGGCCGACAGGAGCAACACCAGCGGGGCATCCCGGGGCGCTGCCCCGGACCCCGCGAAGGGGGCGAAGCCCCCCTTCGAGACCCCCCTCGAAGCCTGAGCCCGCATCACCCCAGCATCTCGGCCAGATGCGCCGCCATCCGCGCCCCGGCATGGCCGTCCCAGAGCGGGATCGGGCGGGACCGCGGCCAGTCGCCGGCCAGGACCGCCGCCACCACGTCACCCAAACCTCCGGGCGTCACCAGCCGACTCGTGCCATGCGTCAGCGTGACCGGCCGCTCGGTCCCGCGGCGGAGCACGAGGCAGGGCAGGTCGAGCACCGCCGCCTCCTCCGTCACCCCGCCGCTGTCGGTGGCGACCAGTCGCGCCCGCGCCAGCAGGCCGAGGAAGTCGAGATAGGGCAGCGGCGGCAAGGCCCGCACCCCCGGCGGCAGCGCCAGACCATACGCCGCGAGGCGCGCCAGCGCCCGCGGATGCACCGGCCAGGCCAGCGGCAGCCGCGCCGCCGCGCCGGCCAGCCCCGCCAGCAGCGCGCCGAAGGCACCCGCATCGTCCACATTGGCCGCCCGGTGCAGCGTCACCACGCCATAGCCGCCGGGCTCCAACCCCTCCGGCAATGGCCGGGCGCGCGCCGCCGGCAGGCTCCGCAGCAGCGTGTCCACCATCGCATTGCCCACCGCCCGCACCGCGCCGGGCGAATGGCCCTCGGCCAGCAGCCGGGCGGCGCTGCCTGCCTCCGGCGCCCAGAGCAGGGTGGAGACCGCGTCGATGGCGCGCCGGTTGATCTCCTCCGGCATGTCAGTTTCCTCGCCGCGCAGCCCGGCCTCGAGATGCGCGACGGGCAGGCCGAGCTTGCGCGCCGCCAGCGCCGCGGCGAGCGCGCCGTCCACGTCGCCCGCCACCACCACCCAGGCCGGCCGGCGGGCGCGCCAGGCCGCCTCCAGCGCCATCATGCTGCGGCCGGTGGTCTCGGCATGGCTTCGCCCCTGGATGCCGAGGGCAATGTCCGGCGCCGGCAGGCCGAGCGGCGCCAGGTGGTCGCCGAACATGGCGGGATCCGCATGCTGGCCTGTGTGCAGCAGCACGGGACGCAGCGGCAGGCCCGCCCCCGGCAGCGCGTGCCAGAGCGCGGACAGCTTCGGCAGGTTGGGCCGCGCCGCCGCGACCAGGTGCAGTTCGCCCGCGCTCATCCGGAGAGACGACGATGCCCTGGCGGGGTGCCCATGCCCGCCGCCCCCCAGCGGCCGGCACCGGCACCCCACCCCGCCCCCCCTTCCCCTGATCGCGGCAGGCCCGGCCTTCCCGGCAAGAGGCTTGCGGCCGCACCGGGCCGGCGGATCGGCCGGCCGCGCGTCGCCCTCATGCCACTGCCAGGCGCTGCGCCGCCGGGCGCATCCCCGCGGCCTCCACCACCTCGCAGAAGCGCGCCGCCAGCAGCCGACGGTCCCAGCACTGCTCCGCCTGCGCCCGCGCCGCCCGCCCCATCGCGGCCCGCCGCGCCGGATCGGCCGCCAGTGTCGCCAGCGCCGCCGCCAGCGCCTCGGCATCGCCGGGCGGCGTGGCGATGCCGCAGGGCGCCCCACCCTCGCCCGCCAGCAGCCGCGCCGCCGCGCCGCCCAGATTCGCCACCACCGGCAGGCCGGCGGCGAGATAGTCCATCAGCTTGTTAGGCGAGGTCAGCTCGGCGAATTCGGGCACCGGCGCCAGGCACTGCAGGCCGACATCGCTGCCGGCCAGCAGCCCCGCGAGCAGCGGCTTCGGCAGCGGGTCCAGGGAGACCAGGTTCCGCAGCCCGAGCGCCGCGGCCTGCGCCATGATCGCCGGCTTCTCCGCCCCATCCCCCACCAGCAGCAGCGTCACCGGCGCCTCCTCCGCCTGCAGGCGGGAGGCGGCGCGGAGCAGCTCGCCCAGGCCATTGGCCGGCCCATGCGCGCCGGCATAGGTCGCCAGCAGCGTCGGCACTGGCAGCCCCTCCGGCCGCCAGGACCGCACCCCGGGGCCGAAGAGGTCGAGGTCGCAGCCATTCGGCAGCACGGCGACCGCGGCCGCGCCGCGCGCCCGGGCGGTTTCCGCCATGCCCTCCGACAGCGCGATCACCGCCGCCGCGCCGCTGCAGGCGGCATCCGCCAGCGCGCCCATCCCCGCCCAGAGCGGCGGCGATCCCAGGCCCATGGCCCGCGGCAGCTCCGGCCAGGGGTCGCGGATCTCGAAGACGAAGGGGATGCCGCGCAGCCGCCGCGCCGCCAGCGCCGGCAGCGCCACCGTCGGCGGGGTGGAGCTGGCGAGGATCACGTCCCAGGGCTCGCCGAGCGCCAGCGCCGTGGCCCGCACCGCGAAGCGGAGGAAGGCCAGGCCGCGGGCCGCCAGCCCCATGGCATTGCCGCAGGGGATGGCGAACTCCACCACGCGGAAGCCGGCCACCTCGCCCTCCCGCCGGCCGGCCCGGAAGGGGTCCGTGAGGCCGGTGACCGATCCGGCATAGCGGCCGCAGGCCATGGTCACGGCATGGCCGCGCGCCGCCAGCGCCCGCGCCATGGCGAAGCTGCGGGTGCCGGTCGAGCCCTCCGGCGTCGAGAAATGCTGGTGCAGGTAGAGGATGCGCATCAGCGCCCCGCCGCGGCGCGGACCGCCGCCACCACCCGGTCCTGCTGCGCCGCCGTCAGCCCGTTGCCGGAGGGCAGGCAGAGCCCGGCCTCGAACAGCCGTGCGGCGACCGCGCCGCCGGCCCGCGGCGCGTGGCGGAAGGCCGGCTGCAGGTGCAGCGGCTTCCAGACCGGCCGGCTCTCGATCCCCGCCGCTTCCAGCGCCCGGCGCACCGCGTCGCGGTCCGGTGCGCCCGCCCGCGCCTCGAACAGCGCGACGCTGAGCCAGCGATTGCTGCGGCCCCAGCGCGCCTCGGGCATCAGGGAGAGGCCGCAGAGGTCGCCGAGGCCGGCCCGGTAGCGCTCGAAGACCGCGCGGCGCGCGGCGACGCGGCCGGGCAGGGCCGGAAGCTGGGCGAGCCCGACCGCTGCCAGCACGGAGGAGAGCGCATAGGTGAAGCCCGTCGTCTCGTGCTGGTAATGCGCCGCCGGCTCCTTCGCCTGGCTCGCCAGGTGCCGCGCCGCGGCGATGAGCGCGGGGTCCTCCGAGGCCAGCGCGCCCCGCCCGGCATGCCGCCCGTGCTGGGTGGAGCCGAGCGCGGCGGCGCTGTCGCAGAGCACCGGCACCCCCCAGCGCTCGCAGCGCGCGAGGATGGCGGGCAGGTCGCAGCACTGGCCGAAGAGGTCGACCGGCACCACCGCGCGCGGCAGCCGGCCGCGGCGGGCGGCCCGCGTCAGTTCGCGCTCGAGCAGGTCGGGGTCGAGGGTCCAGCTCTCCGGCGCGACGTCGAGGAAGCGCGGCACGGCGCCCATCTGCACCGCCGGGGCGATGGTCGCGACGAAGGTCAGGGTGCTGGTCCAGACCTCGTCCCCCGGCATCACGCCGAGCAGGCGGTAGCCGAGATGCAGGGCGGCGGTGCCGGAGGCGGTGGCGAGGACATGCGGGAAGCCGGTCGCCGCGGCGACGGCCTGCTCGAAGGCCGCCGGCACCGGGCCGGCCGGGGCGACCCAGCCGCTCGCCAAGGTCGCCTCCAGCGCCGCGAGTTCCTGCCCGGTCAGTTCCGGCGGGGAGAGGAGGATGCGCTCGCCGGCCTCATCCGCCGCCGGCTCCGGGCGGGGCGGGCGCGGGAAGGGCAGGACCGGACCCGGTCGCGGCGCGGCCTTGCCGAGCGGCATGGCAGGACTCCGGCTTGTTCCGCCCTAGCAAATGGCGGATCGGCCGGAGACTGCAACCATTTTTCGATACGATATACAAACTGACAACGCTAATCGGTTGAAAGGGGCGCGGCGCCCCCTTCCGCCTCGGGCCGGTCAGGCGGTGCCGACCTGGCCCTGCTGCTCGCCCCGGCGGGACTGCCAGAGGGCGACGAAGTCGATCGGCGTCAGCATGACGGGCGGGAAGCCGCCGTCGCGGGTGACATCGGCCAGGATGTTGCGCGCGAAGGGGAAGAGCAGGCGCGGGCACTCGACCAGCAGCACCGGCTCCAGCACCTCGGCGTCCACGCTGACGGTGAAAATGCCGCAATAGACCAGCTCGGCGATGAAGCAGGTCTGCTCCTGCGCCTTGGCATCGGCGCGGATCTGCAGCGAGACCTCGTAGACGTTCTGGCCCTCCTGGATCGGCCGGGCCTGGACGTCGAGCTGCAGGTCGACGCGCGGCTGCTCCCGCAGGGTGGCGAAGATCTCGGGGGCGCCCGGGACCTCGAAGGAGAGGTCCTTGGTGTACTGCATGTTCAGCACGAGCGGACCCTGCGGGGCCTGCGGGAGGGAGGAGCTGTCGGACATGGGCGTGTTCCGCTGGAAAGTGCGGCGGGGCTAGCACGCGACAGCGGCGCGGGGAACGGGTCGGGCCCCGGGCGCCCGCATCGCCGGGGCCGGGGGCGCCGCCGCCGCGGCAGGGAAAGCCAGGCGCGGCCTTGGACCCTGGGCGGGCCGGTTCAGGCTTTCGCGCCTCGCGCCGCTCCGGTCATCGGCATGCCCAATATGTTGGGCGAGCCGATTCAGACCTCCAGGCCGTCCGGCCCTTCGGTCATCGGCGCGCCTCAGGGCTTGGCCGGCGCCTGGTAGAGCCGCCAGACGATCTCCCGCGGCGCCGGCCCCGTCGGGTCGCAGCGCCGCCACTCGCCGTTCATCACCCGCTCACCGGTCATCGCCAGGATGAACCCCCAATGCGAGACCACCAGCGTGTCGCGCCAGTCCGGCAGCGCGGCCATCTCGGCACGGAACAGCGCGGCCCGGGCCTCCACCTGGTGGTCCGGCTCCTCGATCACCGGCCACCACACCTCTTCGAGGTGGGCGAGGTCGAGCTCCGGCCAGGCCAGGGCAAGCTGGGTGCGTGGCGAGCCGATGTCGCAGGAGAAGGCGTAGCGCTCCCGCACCGTCGGTATCACATGGACGGGGATGCCGAGGCGGCGGGCGACCGGCGCCGCGGTCTGCAGCGCCCGGGTATAGGGGGAGGCGATGATGCGCCGCAGCCCCTCCCCGGCCAGGGCCTCGGCCGCCGCCTCGGCCTGCTGCCGGCCGAGCTCGGTCAGCGGCGGGTCGGGGATGCCGGGGTCCTTCTTGGTCGCGGTGAAATGCAGGTTGAACTCGCTCTGGCCGTGTCGCAGCAGGATCATCGCGGCGCGGTTCCCTCCGGGGCGGAAGCGCGTTAGCGGGGGCGGAAGAGGGCGGCAAGCCCGGGCCGGAGGCCCCGCCCGGCATTGCGGCGGGCCCGCCGCGACCTTAGATAGGTGAAAAGGAGTTCATAATGACGGGCGGTTTTCCGGTCGATCTGATCCTGTTTGCCATGGTCGCGGCCTTCCTGGTCCTGCGCCTGCGGAGCGTGCTCGGCCGCCGCACCGGCTTCGAGCGCCCGCCGGCGCCGGAGCCGCGCGCGGCCGGCTTCGACCCGCGCGGCCGCACCATCGACGGCGCGGCCGAGGAAGTGCGCCCCGCCCCCGCCCGCAACGGCACCCGCCGCGTGCTGCCCGACCCGCGCACGCCGCCGGGCCAGGCGCTCGGCCGGATCGCCGCGGCGGACCGCAGCTTCGACCCGGAGCGCTTCCTCGACGGCGCCGAGGGCGCCTTCCGCATGATCGTCGGTGCCTTCGCCGCCGGCGACCGGCAGACGCTGCGCGCCCTGCTGGCCGATGCCCCCTATGCCGGCTTCGAGCAGGCGATCACCGCCCGCGAGCAGGCCGGCGAGCAGCAGCGGACCGAGATCCGCGCCGTGCAGGAACTGGCGATCGAGCGGGCAGACCTGCGCGGCAATACCGCCGAGGTCGTGGTCCGCTTCGTGACCGACCAGGTGAACATGACCACCGGCCGCGACGGCGAGGTGGTGACCGGCAGCGACGCGATCACCGAGCTGACGGATATCTGGACCTTCCAGCGCGACGTCACCGCCGCCGACCCGACCTGGCGGCTGACCGACACCACCCACGCCTGAGCGGGGTGGCGAGGATGCGGAGGCGCCGTCCGGCATGGCGGCGCCTTTGCCATGTCTGGTGGCATGTCTCGGCCCTGCTGCTGGCCGTCCCCGCCGCGGCGCAGGAAGTCGCAGCGCCCGCGCCCGGCAGCGTCGCCGATTTGCCGGGCTGGGCGGAGGAGGATGCTGCCGCCGCCCTCGCCCCCTTCCTCGGCACCTGCCGGGCGCTGGCGGCGCGCGATCCGGCGGCGCCGCTGGGCGGGGCCGGCACCCTGGCCGGACGCGCCGGGCGGGCCGCCGATTGGGCGCTCACCTGCGCCGAGGCGGCGGCGCTGCCGCCGGGGGCCGAACGGGCCTTCCTCGAGCGCCGCTTCGCGCCGGTCCCCCTCGGGACCGGGCTGCTGACCGGCTACTACGAACCCGTGCTGTCCGGCCGGCTCGCGCCCGATGCGGCGCATCCGGTGCCGCTGCGCGGCTCGCCGCCGCCCCCGCCCGAGGGCGCGCGGCTGCCCGACCGCGCCGCCATCGAGGCCGGGGCGCTGGACGGGCTCGCCCCGACCCTCGCCTATGTCGATCCGGTCGAGGCCTTCTTCCTGCAGATCCAGGGCTCCGGCCGGGTGGTCCTGCCGGATGGCGGGCTGCTGCGGCTGCTCTATGCCGGCAAGAACGGGCATCCCTATCGCGCCATCGGCCGGGTGCTGATCGAGCGCGGCGAGATCCCGCGCGAGGCCATGTCGATGCAGGCGATCCGCGCCTGGCTGGCCGCCGCGCCGCCGGACCGGGCCGCGGCGCTGCTGCGGGAGAACCCGAGCTATGTCTTCTTCCGCCGCGACGAGGCGCTGCGGCCGGACGAGGGGCCGCCCGGGACGCTCGGCGTGCCGCTGGCGCCGGGACGGTCGCTGGCCGTCGATCCGGCGCAGGTGCCGCTCGGTGCGCCGGTCTGGATCGTAACGCGCGACCCGCTGGACGGCCGCCCGATCCGGCAGCTGGTGCATGCGCAGGACACCGGCGGCGCGATCCGCGGCCCGGCACGGGGCGACCTGTTCTGGGGCTGGGGCGAGGCGGCGGCCGAGCGCGCCGGGCCGATGCGCGAGCCGGTGGAGATGACGGTGCTGCTGCCGCTGCCCGCGCCCTGAGCCCCCGCGCCATGCGCCGGACCGCCCCCTGCCGGGCGCGCGCCGCAGGCAACCCCCGTCGCCGCGGCCGGTTCTTCGCGCATGACCCAGACCGACAAGACGTCTTCCCGCCGCCAGGTCGTCGGCGGCACCGGCCTCGCCGTCGCGGCCGCGGCCACCGGGCCGGCCCTGGCCCAGGGCACCGCAGCGGGCGCCGCGCCGGCGGCCACCCGGCAGGGGGCGGCGGTGCTGCAGAACCCCGACAGCAAGTACCCGAAGCCGCCCTTCAAGCGGCAGGAGCAGCCCTGGCCCGGCCTCGCCGGCCAGATGGACCCGAAGCCCGACCATGGCGAGCACAGCTATCGCGGCTCCAACCGCCTCGCCGGCCGCCGCGCGCTGGTCACCGGCGGCGATTCCGGCATGGGCCGCGCCGCCGCCATCGCCTTCGCGCGGGAAGGCGCCGACGTCGCCATCAACTACTTCCCGACGGAGGAGCCGGATGCGCGCGAGGTGGTCGCGCTGATCCAGGAGGCCGGCCGGAAGGCCGTGGCCATCCCCGGCGACCTGCGCGACCCCGGCTTCTGCCGCAGCCTGGTGGAGCGGACGGTGCGCGAGCTCGGCGGGCTCGACATCCTGGTCAGCAACGCCGCGCGGCAGCAGACCCGCGCCTCGATCCTCGATGTCTCGGACGAGGATTTCGACGCGACGATGAAGACCAACATCTACGCGCCCTTCTGGATCATCAAGGCGGCGCTGCCGCACCTGCCGCCGGGTTCGGCGATCATCGGCACGACCTCCGAGCAGGCCTATGATCCCTCGCCCGAACTCTACGACTACGCGCAGACCAAGGCGGCGACGATGAACTACGTGAAGTCGCTGGCGAAGCAGCTCGCGCCCAAGGGCATCCGGGTGAACGGCGTGGCGCCGGGGCCGATCTGGACGCCGCTGCAGGTCTCGGGCGGCGCGACGATGGAGAAGCTGGAGAAGTTCGGCGGCCAGACGCCGATGGGCCGGCCGGGCCAGCCGGCCGAGCTCGCCTCGATCTATGTCCAGCTCGCCGCGGCCGATGCCAGCTACGCGACGGGCCAGGTCTATGGCGCGGCCGGCGGCAGCGGCCAGCCCTGAACCGCCGGGGCGGGGCGGCCCGCCCCGCCTCCCCCGCGGGCCGCGCTTCGTTCCGGCCCGCCATGCTGTTCGCGCGCTTCCAGGCCCCCGCGGGCGAGCCTAGATTGCCGGCATGCTCCAGACCCGGCCGCGCGTCGCGCTCTTCGTCACCTGCCTCGTCGACCTCTACCGGCCGAATGTCGGCTTCTCCGCCATCCGGCTGCTCGAGGATGCGGGGTGCCTGGTGGAGGTGCCGGAGACCCAGACCTGCTGCGGCCAGCCGGCCTACAACAGCGGCGACCGCGCCACCGCCCGCGACCTGGCGCGGCCGGTCATCGACGCCTTCCTGCCCTATGACTACACGGTCGTCCCCAGCGGCTCCTGCGGCGGGATGATCGGGCACCACTATGCCGGCCTGTTCGAGGACGACCCGGAATACCGCGGCAAGGCCGAGGCGCTGGCCGCGAAGACGCACGAGCTGGTCTCCTTCCTCGTGGACGTGCTCGGCGTCGAGAAGGTCGCCGCGCGGTACGACGGCACCGTCACCTACCACGATTCCTGCTCGGGCCTCCGCGAGCTCGGCGTCAAGCAGCAGCCGCGGCGGCTGCTCGGCACGGTGCAGGGGCTGACCCTGAAGGAGCTGCCGGATGCCGAGATCTGCTGCGGCTTCGGCGGCACCTTCTGCGTGAAGTACCCGGACATCTCGACCCGCATGGTCTCCGACAAGGCGGCCAATATCGCTGCGACCGGCGCCGACACGCTGCTCGCCGGCGACCTGGGCTGCCTGCTGAACATGGCGGGACGGCTGAAGCGGGAGGGCTCGGCCGTGAAGGTGCGGCACGTGGCCGAGGTGCTGGCCGGCCGCACCGGCGAGGCGCCAGCCATCGGTGACGCGACATGAGCGCTGCCCTCGAGACCGCCGCCGCCGACCCGCTGCTCGAGCAGGTCTCGGCGCAAGGCTTCGCCCTGCTCCGCAGCGCCGAGATGACCGCGCGCCTCGGCCTTGCGCCCGCCGCGCTCGACGGTTTCGCCGCGAGCTGGGAGCGGTTGGAGGTCGACAAATTCATGGCCGATGGCGGCCGCTACCGGCGCCGCCGCCACGCGAACTTCACCGCCCGCGCCGGCATCCCCGGCCATCTCCGCGGCCCGCACCGGCCGCATTTCCAGGCGGTGGTGCACAACAGCCTCAATGGCGGGGTGGAGCGCTGGTTCGGCCCGATGGAGGATGCCGTCGCCGACAGCGCGCCGATGCAGGCGCTGCTCGACCTCGGCCGCGGCGTCGCCGATGCGCGGAGCCCCGGCGCCGACTGGTTCGTCGAGGTACACCAGTTCCGCATCGAGGCCGCGGCCGGCGCGCCCGGCTTCCCGACGCCCGAGGGCGTGCACCATGACGGCGTGGATTATGTCCTGATCGGCATGATGGCGCGCACCAACCTGCTGGGTGGCGAGACGCTGATCACCGACGACGAGGACCGCGAGCTGGCGCGCTTCACCCTGCTCGACCGGTTGGACACCGCCTTCGTCGACGATATCAGGGTGAAGCACGGGGTAACGCCGGTGGGGCCGGCGGATCCGGCCCTCCCCTCCTGCCGCGACGTGCTGGTCATCACCTGGAAGCGGGGCGGCCCGCCGGGCTGAGGCCCGGCGCTCAGCGCGTCCCGGCGCGGCCCGGCTGGTTGCCGCTGCCGACGCCCCCGGCGCCGCCCGGGGCGGTCGGGACCGGCACGCCACCGCCCGAGGCGGTGCCGCCGGCCGAGCCGGTGGGCGAGGCGGCGGAAGGGGCGAGCGGCTCGCCGGGCAGGCCGGGACGGTTCGCGGGCGACATCTCGCAGGCCGCGATCAGCAGGAGCGCGGCGGCGATGAGGGCGGGCTGCAGGGTCATGCGGCTGCAACGACCCGGCTGCGTCGCGGTTCCGGGCGACACCCCGGCTCGACCGCTCCGGCGATTCCGCTAGCCTTGGCGGCCTACCGCAAGGACCGCCCGATGCAGCACCTGCCCCCTGAGACCTGGCGCTGGGACGCCGCCGACATCGCCCGCGCCATCCGCCTCGGCGCGCTCTCGGCGAAGGAGGCGACGCAGGACGCGCTCGCCCGCCTGGCGGCCGTGAACCCCGCCATCAACGCGGTGGTGGACCCGCTGCCCGACCTCGCCCTCGCGGCGGCCGAGGCCGCCGATGCCGCCCGCAGCCGGGGCGAGGCGCTCGGCCCGCTGCACGGCGTGCCGGTCACGGTGAAGGTCAATGCCGATATGGGGGGCCGCGCCACCACCAATGGCGTGGTCGCCTTCAAGGACGCCATCGCGCCGGAGGACAGCGCGGTGGTCGGCAACCTCCGCAAGGCCGGGGCCATCGTTATCGGCCGGACCAATACGCCGGCCTTCTCCTGGCGCTGGTTCACCGACAACGACCTGCACGGGAAGACGCTGAACCCCTGGAGCGCGGGGCATACTCCGGGCGGGTCTTCGGGCGGCGCGGGCGCCGCGGTCGCCGCCGGCATCGGCGCCGTCGCGCATGGCAACGACATCGGCGGCTCCGTCCGCTATCCCGCCTATGCCTGCGGCGTCGCCGGCCTGCGTCCCTCCCTCGGCCGCATCCCAGCCTACAATCCCGGCGCGAAGCAGGAACGCTCGCTCTCGGCCCAGATCCTCTCGACCCAGGGCCCGCTGGCGCGGCGGGTGCGCGACCTGCGCCTGGCGCTGGAGGCGATGGCCGCGCCCGACTGGCGCGACCCCTGGCAGGCGCCGGTGCCGCTGGAGGGCCCGCCCCTGCCCCGCCGCGTCGCGCTCTGCGCCGATCCCGCCGGCACCGGCGTGCACCCCGCCGTCGCGGCCGCGGTGCGGGCGGCGGGCGAGGCGCTGGAGCGCGCGGGCTACGTGGTCGAGGAAGCGGCGCCGCCCGGCTTCGCCGCCGTCGCCGCCGATTGGGACGCCTTCATCCATGCCGAGGCGACGGTCTTCATGGCGGAGGGCTTCCGCAGCCTCGCCGACGCGAAGGCGCGCGCGATCTTCGGCGTGATGGGCGAGCGCGACTTGCCCGCGCTGCCCGACTACATGCGGCTGCTGGCCGCCCGCGCCACCCACCAGCGCGCCTGGGCGGCCTGGATGCAGGAGCGGCCGCTGCTGGTCATCCCGACCTCCGCCGAGCCGCCCTTCCCGCAGGGGCTGGACGAGACCGACTTCGCCCGCGTCATCCGGGCGCAGCAGCCGCTCTTTCCCACCGTCCTGCTCGGCCTGCCCAGCGTCTCCGTGCCAACCGGCGTCGCGGAGGGCCTGCCGATGGGCGTGCAGGTGGTGGCGCCGCGCTGGCGGGAGGACCTGGCGCTGGCCGCGGCCGAGGCGATCGAGGCCGCCTGCCCCATGCCGACGCCGCTCGATCCGCGCTGACCGGCGCGGGTTCGTTTCGAACAACATTTTTCGTATATCGCACACGCATTGCGCGTTGAAGCCGTGATCGGTGCACGCCTACCATCCTCGCCAGGCAGCCGGCGGGGCTTCCGACGTGCCCCCCATGGGCGCGCCGGATGCGCCGTCGGTTGGTGGGGGAACACGATCGCCGGCGGGACCGACCGGTGGCGTCCAAGGCAGATCACGATGTTCCGCAGCGATGCGGGCGGCTCCCCCACTGCGTCCTGCCGGCGCCCATTCCGGTGCCGGCCATGAACGGGAGGGAGAAAGGGATGAGAAGAGTCCTGCTGGCGGCCACCATCCTCGCGGCGCTCGGCGTCGCGCCGGGTGCCAAGGCCCAGACCGCCGCCGACCTGCAGCGCGGCGCGGCCGACACCAAGAACGTCCTCAACTACGGCATGGGCTACAACCTGCAGCGCTTCAGCCCGCTGCGGCAGATCGACAAGCAGTCGGTCAAGCGCCTGGTGCCGGTCTTCAACTACAGCTACGACGACAACCGCGCGGCGCAGTCGCAGCCGCTGGTCTACAACGGCGTCATCTACGTGACCTCGCACGCCGCGACCATGGCGGTCGACGCCAAGACCGGGAAGCAGCTCTGGAAGACCAAGGTCGAGTATCCGCCGGAGACGCCGCGCATCGTCTGCTGCGGCATCATCAACCGCGGCGCCGCGCTCTTCGACGGCAAGCTCTTCCGCACCACGCTCGACGCGCATGTCATCGCGCTCGACGCGAAGACCGGCAAGGAGCTCTGGCGCTCCAAGGCCGAGGACTTCAAGACCGGCCATTCCTTCACCGTCGCGCCGCTGGTCGCCGACGGCGTCGTCATCACCGGCATCTCCGGCGCGGAATACGGCATCCGCGGCTTCATCGACGGCTGGGACCCGGCGACGGGCAAGCACCTCTGGCGCACCTACACGGTGGCCGGGCCGGGCGATGCCAATGCCTCGACCTGGCCGGGCGACACCTGGGAACGCGGCGGCGGCTCGGCCTGGATCACCGGCTCCTACGACCCGGAGCAGAACACCGTCTTCTGGGGCACCGGCAATGCCGGCTCCTGGAACTCGAACACGCGGCCCGGCGACAACCTCTATACCTGCTCGGTCCTCGCGCTCGACCCGAAGACCGGCAAGATCAAGTGGCACTTCCAGTTCTCGCCGAACGACTTCTACGACTATGACAGCGTGGCGGAGATGGTGCTGGCCGACATCAACGTGAACGGCCAGCCGACCAAGGCGCTGATGAACGCCAACCGCAACGGCTTCTTCTACGTGCTCGACCGCACCAACGGGAAGCTGCTCACGGCCAATGCCTATGGCAAGCAGATCAACTGGGCCGAAGGCATCGACATGAAGACCGGCCGGCCGATCGATTCGGAGGTCACGAAGCATGTCCGCGCCACCGAGCAGACGGTCGAGGTCTGGCCGAGCGTGCTCGGCAACAAGAATTGGAGCCCGGTCTCCTTCAACCCGAATACCGGCCTCGTCTACGCGAATACGCTCAACATCGGCATGAAATACACCCCGACGCGGGAGACCTACCGCGCCGGCGCGACCTACTGGGGCGCCGAGATCGAGTGGGTCTTCCCGCAGGGCGCCCGCGGCCAGCTCTCGGCGATCGACCCGCTGACCGGCAAGGCGAAGTGGGAGGCGCCGAGCGACATCCCGCGCTTCTCCGGCGTGCTGTCGACCGCGGGCGGCGTCGTCTTCACCGGCAAGCTGACCGGCGAGTTCGAGGCCTTCGACGCCGACACCGGCGAGAAGCTCTGGCAGTTCCAGGCGGGCTCGGGGATCGAGGGCATGCCGGTGACCTGGGAGCAGGACGGCACGCAGTATGTCGCCGTCTCGGTCGGCATCGGCGGCGTCTATTCCATCCACTCGGGCGACGAGCGGATGGCCAATGTCCCCGCCGGCAGCTCGCTCTGGGTCTTCGCCCTGCCGAAGTGAGCGGCCGGTCCGACGCGTGAGGAAACCGGGCGGGCCGTGGGGGACCGTGGCCCGCCCTTCATGTCCAGGAAGAATGTATGACCTCGACCCGCTGGCTTTCCGCCCTGTCCCTCGGCGCGGCCCTGCTCGCCGCCGCGCCGGTCGTCCTCGCGCAATCGGCGCCGGGCGACGCGCAGGCCGGCGCCGCCACCGCGCCCGCCGCGTCGCATTCGGCCGGGGAGGCGGCGCAGGGCCGCCGCCTCTATTCCCAGCTCTGCTCGCATTGCCACGGGATCCGCATGGTCAATCCCGGCACCTCCTCCTTCGACCTGCGCAAATTCCCGCATGACGACAAGGCACGGTTCCTGAACTCGGTCACCAAGGGCAAGAACACCATGCCGGCCTGGGGCGACATGCTGAAGCCCGAGGAGATCGAGCATCTCTGGGCCTATATCCTCACCGGAGGCCATTCGTGAGGCGCGCCGCCGCGGCCGCGCTCCTCCTCGCCACCCTGTCCGGCGCCGCCTCGGCCGAGGAGGCGCTGACCGTCTGCCTCGAGGAGGACGTGCCGCCGCTCTCGATGAAGCGCGGCAAGGAGGGCGCGGGCTTCGACCTCGAGGTCGCGCGCCGCGTCGCCGCGCTGCTCGGCCGGCCGCTCAGGGTCCAGTGGTACGAGACCGAGGCCGATCCCGACAGCCAGCCGGACCGGCAGGTGAATGCGCTGCTCTCGGACGGGAAATGCGACCTCGCCGGCGGCTATCCGCTGGCCGCCCGCGCGCTGGGCCGGCCGATGGCGGAGCGGGCGAAGCTGCCCGATTTCGACGGCGCCCGGCCGGAGGACCGGCGACGCTGGGTGGCGCTCGGGACGCTGGTGCCGACGCCTGCCTACCGGGCGGGCGCGATCGGCGTGGTCATGGCGCCGGGCAAGCCCGCGCCGCAATTCCGGCACCTCGCGGAGCTGCAGGGCCTGCGCATCGGCGTCGAGGAGAAGACGCTGCCGGATGCGATCGTCACGCATTACCGCGGCGGGATGCTGCTCGGGACGGTGACGCATGTCACCGCCGGCCGGCCGCTCTTCGAGGGGCTGGCGCGCGGCGACTACGATGCGGTGGTGGTCGAGCTGCACCGCTACGACGCCTGGCGGGCGCGGCACCCGGACAGCGGGCTGACGCTGACCGAGTACCGCCACCCCATCGCCTTCAATTTCGGCTTCGTCGGCCTCTCGACCGCCGCGCCGCTGGTGCAGGCGGCGGGGGCGGCGGTCACCCGAATGCGCGAGGCCGGCGAGCTGCCAGCGATCGCCGAGCGGACGGGGCTGACCTATGCGCCGCCGCAGGTGCCGGAGGTGACGCCGCCGCTGCGGACGGCCGCCCTCAGGGACGATTGAGTCACACGGCCCCGATGCCATCATGGCCGGACATGGCCCGGCCATGACGCTTCCGGACCGCGCTGCCTACTTGAACACCGGCGGCGCGTCGTCCTCCGGCAGGTCGGGCAGCGGCACCTCGATGCGCACCGTGCTCGGGTCCACGCCCGTGCCCTTGTCGATCCAGTAGGTCACGCTCTCCGGCCAGAAGATGGTGATGGCCACCAGGATGAGCTGCAGCCCCACCCAGGGAATGGCGCCCCAGTAGATGTCGGAGGACTTGACCTCCTTCGGGGCGATGCCGCGCAGGTAGAACAGGGCGAAGCCGAAGGGCGGGTGCATGAAGCTGGTCTGCATGTTCACGCAGATCAGGACGCCGAACCATACCAGGTCGATCCCCAGCTTGGCCGCGACCGGCGCCAGCAGCGGAATGATGATGAAGGCGATCTCGAAGAAGTCGAGGAAGAAGGCCAGGAAGAAGATGAAGATCTGGCTGAAGATCAGGAAGCCGACCTGGCCGCCCGGCAGCTTGGACAGCAGGTGCTCGATCCAGATCGCGCCGTCGACGCCCTGGAAGACCAGGGAGAAGACGGTGGCGCCGATCAGGATGAAGATCACCATGGCGGTGATGCGCGCGGTGTTCTGCGTCGCCTGCCAGATCAGGTCCCAGGTGAAGCGGCCATTCGCCCAGGCCAGCACGACCGCGCCGACCGCGCCCATGGCGCCCGCCTCGGTCGGCGTCGCCAGGCCGAGGAAGATGGTGCCGAGCACGAGGAAGATGAGGACGATCGAGGGCACCATGCCCTTGGCGACGCGCCAGATCAGCGGCCAGCCGCGCATGGTCAGCGCCTCGTCCGGCAGCGGCGGCACCCGGTGCGGCGCGAAGATGCTGACGCCGACGATGAAGCCGATGAAGAGCAGCACCTGCAGGATGCTCGGCCCGATGGCGCCGGCATACATGTCGCCGACCGACTTGCCGAGCTGGTCGCCGAGGACGATCAGCACGAGGGAGGGCGGGATCACCTGGGTGATGGTGCCGCTGGCCGCGATGACGCCGGTGGCGATGCGCATGTCGTAGCCGTACTTCATCATGATGGGCAGGCTGATCATGCCCATTGCGATGACGCTGGCCGCGACCGTGCCGGTGATGGCGCCGAGCACCGCGCCCACCAGGATGACGGCATAGGCGAGGCCGCCCGGCACCTTGCCGAAGAGCTGGCCGGTGCCTTCCAGCAGGTCCTCCGCCAGGCCGCAGCGCTCGAGGATCGCGCCCATCAGGGTGAAGAAGGGGATCGCCAGCAGCAGGTCGTTGGCCAGGATGCCGAAGACCCGGAGCGGCAGGTTGCCGAGATAGGCCGAGGTGAAGAAGCCCAGCTCGATCGACAGGAAGCCGAAGAAGAGGCCGACGGCCGAGAGGCTGAAGGCGACGGGGAAGCCGAGGAGGAGGAAGACGACGAGGCCGCCGAACATCAGCGGCGCCATCACGTCCATGTCGAGCGTCATCGGGGGGCGTGTCCTGGCGCGCGGGTTATTGTTCGGGGCGGTGGTATTCGACCACCACCTCGGCATGCGGATCCTCGCCGCGCAGCAGGGCGACGCGCTTGATCAGTTCGGAGATGCCCTGCAGCGTCAGCAGGACGAAGCCGATGGGTAGCAGGATCTTCACGGGCCAGCGGATCAGGCCGCCGGCATTCGGGCTGCCCTCGTTGCGGACGAAGCTGTCGAGGAAGAAGGGCCAGGTCATCCAGGCCAGCAGGATGACGGCCGGCAGCATGAAGAAGATGAAGCCGAAGACGTCGATCCAGAGCCGGGTGCGGTCCGAGACGCTGGAATAGAGCAGGTCCACCCGCACATGCTCGTTCCGGAACAGGGTATAGGAGGCGCCGAGCATCACCGTCGCCCCGAACAGGTACCACTGCACCTCCAGCCAGGCGTTGGAGGAATAGGAGATGCCGTAGCGGACGAAGGCATTGCCGGCACTGATGGCGCAGGACAGGAACACCGCCCAATTGGCCAGTTGGCCAACCGCGGCGTTCAGCCTGTCCACGCCGCGGCTGAAGGCGAGCAGGGGACCCATACCGAAGCTTCCTCCCAGGCGTGCGCCACCCCTCCCCGGGCGGCGCCGCTTGCGTGTTTGCAGCGTCTCAGCGGCGCTGCTGCTGTTCCTGAGCGTGCATGAAGTAGACGAAATTGTCGAATGTGCTCTCGGTCACCCGGAACCATTGGTACTGGCTGTCCCGGAAGGACTTCCAGGGTTCGTAGACCTTCTTGAAGTTGGCGTTCCGCGCCGCCGTCTCCTCGTAGAGCTCGAAGGCGGCCTTGTAGCAGGCCTGCATCACCTCCCGCGGGAAGGCGCGGAGCTGGGTGCCGGCCGCAACCAGACGGCGCAGCGCCTGCGGGTTCTGCACGTCGTACTTGGCCATGGTCTCCATAGTCGCGTCGCGGCAGGCGCTCTCCAGGACCTCCTTGTACTGCTGCGGCAGCTCGTCGAACTTCGCCTGGTTGACGTAGAAGGAGAGGTTCAGGCCGCCTTCCCACCAGCCGGGGTAGTAATAGAAGGGGGCGACGCGATTGAAGCCGAGCTTCTCGTCGTCATAGGGGCCAATCCATTCGGCAGCATCGATCGTACCCTTCTCGAGCGCCGGGTAGATGTCGCCGCCGGCGATCTGCTGCGGCACGCCGCCGAGCTTCTGCATGATGTTGCCGGCGATGCCGGCGATCCGCATCTTCAGGCCCTGCAGGTCGGCGACCGTCCGGACCTCCTTGCGGAACCAGCCGCCCATCTGGGCCCCGGTGCTGCCGCAGGGGATGGAGACGATGTTGTAGCCCGCGAAGAAGTCGCGCAGCAGGTCCCGCCCGCCGCCGGCATAGAGCCAGGCATTGATCTGGCGGGTGTTCATGCCGAAGGGGATGGTGGCGTCGAAGGCGAAGGTGGGGTCCTTGCCGACGAAGTAGTAGCTGGCGGTATGGGCGCATTCGACCGTGCCGGCCTGCACGGCATCCGCGACCGCGAGGCCCGGGACGATCTCGCCGGCCGCGAAGGTGCGGATCTGGAACTTGCCGTCGGTCAGGGCGGCGACCCGCTTCCCGACATGCTCGCCGGCGCCGTAGATGGTATCCAGCGAGCGCGGGAAGGAGGAGGCGCAGCGCCACCGGATTTCCGGCAAGGCCCCCTGGGCCAGGGCGGGTGCGGCCAGGGCAACGGTCCCGGCAAGCGCCCCGCCGGCGACGAAACCACGACGGTCCATGGACGACATGTTCCCCATTGCGGTACCCGAAGCGGGAGCCGCGCGCCCCATTAGACGTGCCGCGGAGGATTGTTAAGGGCGTGAATCGCCTCGTCCGCGTGCTTCGCCGGATGTTTTTCGTCCGATCTGAAGCGCTCCCGTCCGGAACTCCACGGACCTCCCCCCTTCGCAGCCCGGCGCATCGGGGGTTACACTCGTTGCCGTGATTGCCTGCCTCCCGCACCCGTGCTGACGGCGCTCGCCTTCTGTCTCGGGCTCCTGGTCCTGGTCGCCGCCGCCGCGGTCGTGCTGGGCCGCCATCCCAGGGCGGGGCTGGTCGTCCATGGCGGATGCCTGATCGCCGCGGTCGGGTTCCTCGGCGTCTCGGTCGCCGCGCTGCTCGGCGGCACCGCGCCGGAGGGTCTGACGCTCCCCCTCGGCCCACCCTGGGCGGCGACGCGCCTCGCGCTCGACGGGCTCTCGGCTTGGTTCCTGCTGCTGCTCGGCATCACCGCCGCCTGCGCCTCGCTCTTCGCCCTGGGCCATCGGGCCGGGCCGCCGCGCACCCTGCCGCCCTTCCCGCTCTTCCTCGCCGGCATGGGCCTGACGCTGGCCGCGACCGATGCCTTCACCCTGCTGCTGGGCTTCGAGGCGATGTCGCTCGCCTCCTGGGCGCTGGTGGCCGCCGAGCACGACAAGGCGGAGAACCGCGCCGCGGCGCGCCTCTACCTTACCTTCGCGGTGCTGGCCGGCGCCTGCCTGGTGCCGGCCTTCGGGCTGCTCGCCGGCGGCGCCGGCGCCATCACCTTCGAGGCCATGCGCGCTGCGCCGCCCGAGGGCTGGCGCGCTGTGGCGGTGCTCGCCCTCGGCCTCGCCGGCGCGGGCGCCAAGGCCGGCCTCGTGCCGCTGCATGCCTGGCTGCCGCTGGCCCATCCGGCGGCGCCGAGCCATGTCTCGGCGCTGATGTCGGGGGCCATGACCAAGGTCGCGCTCTATATGCTGGCGCGGCTGCTGCTCGACCTCTGCGGCCCGGCGCAGCCCTCCTGGTGGGGCGTGCCGCTGCTGGTCCTCGGCGCGGGCTCGGCGCTGCTCGGCGCGCTGCGGGCCAACCTGGAGGGCGACATCAAGACGCTGCTGGCCTGCTCGACCATCGAGAATATCGGCTTCGTCGTGCTCGGCCTCGGCCTCGCGCTCGCCTTCCGCGGCGCCGACCTGGGCCCGCTGGCGGCGCTGGCCGCGGGCGCGGCGCTGCTGCACGCGCTGAACCACGGTGTCTTCAAGACCCTGCTCTTCCTGGTGGCGGGTGCCGTGCAGCACAGCGCCGGCAGCCGCAGGCTCGACCGGCTGGGCGGGTTGATCCATGCCATGCCGGCGACGGCCGGCGCCGCGCTGGTCGGGGCCTGTGCCGCCGCCTCCCTGCCGCCGCTCTCTGGCTTCGCCGGGGAATGGCTGCTGCTGCAGTCGCTGCTGGCGGGCTGGCGGGTCAGCGCCATCGCCTTCCAGGTGCTGGCCGCCGCCGCCGCGGCGCTGGCCGCCATGGCGGCGGCGCTGGCCGCGGCCGCCATGCTGCGGATGTTCGGCCTGGTCTTCCTCGGCCGTCCCCGCAGCCCGCGCGGCGCCGGCGCGGAGGAGGTGAACGCGACCGAGCGCGCGGCGCTGCTGCTGCCGGCGGGCCTGACCGTGCTCTTCGGCCTCTTCCCCGGCCTGCTGCTCGGCCTCGCCGCGCCGGCGGTGCGGATCCTGGCCGGGCGGGCGGCGGAGATGCCGGTGCGCGGCCTCTGGCTGACCGCGGGCGAAGGGGCCGCGGGCTATGCGCCCTTCGCCGTGTTGCTGTTGCTGGCCGCGGCGCTGGTCGCCTTGTGGTTCGCGGTGCGCCGCCGTTCCCCGCTGCCGACGGCGCGCGGGCCGGTCTGGAATTGCGGCTTCATCGACCCGCCGCCGCATTTCCCCTTCGGCGATCCGCTGACCCAGCCGACCGCCGGCGGCATCGCCCAGCCGCTGCGCCGCATGCTGGGCGAGCCGTTGCTGGCGGCGCGCGAGAGGGTGGACATGCCCCGCCCGGGCGAGACCCGGGCCGGCGCCTATGCTTCGGGCTTCGAGGACCCCTCCGGCCCGCTGCTGATCGCCCCCGCCGCGGCGCTGCGCGAGCGGATCTCGGCGCAGGTGGAGCGGCTGCGTGACTTCACCATCCGCCGCTGCCTGTCGCTCTCCTTCGCCACACTGGTCGGGCTGCTGGCCCTGCTGGCCTGGCTGGAGGGCCGGTAGTGCAGACCTTCGGCGCGCTGCTGACGCAATTGCTGCATCTTGCCCTGATGCTGGCGGCGGCCCCGCTGCTGGTCGGCGTCACCCGCTGGCTGAAGGCGCGGATGATGGGGCGGCGCGGCGCCTCCCCGCTGCAGCCCTTCCTCGACCTCGACAAGCTGCTGCGCAAGCGCCCGGTGCTGGCCGACAATGCCTCCGTGGTCTCGGAGGCCGCGCCCTATGCCGCCTTCGCCGCCTGCCTGCTGGCCATCGCCCTGGTGCCGAGCTTCGCCCGCGGCATGGTCTTCGCCCCGCTCTCCGACCTGATCCTGCTGGCGGGGCTGCTGGCGCTGGCCCGCGTCGCCCTCGCGCTCGCGGGGATGGATGTCGGCACGGCCTTCGGCGGCCTCGGCGCGGCGCGGGAGATGAGCTTTGCCGCCTTCGCCGAGCCGGCGCTGCTGCTCTGCGTCCTGACCTTCGCCATCCTGGCGGGCACGACGAACCTGGACCTGATCGCCGCGGTCTTCCGCGACGGGGCGCTCGGCCTGCGTGTCTCGCTCGGCCTCGCCGCCATGGCGATGCTGGCCGTCGCGGTCGCCGAGAATGCCCGCATCCCCGTGGACAATCCGGCGACCCATCTGGAGCTCACCATGGTGCACGAGGCGATGCTGCTGGAGAGCAGCGGCCGCCACCTCGCGCTGTGGGACTATGGCGCGGCGCTGCGCCTGACCCTCTGGCTCAGCCTGGTCGCCGCGGTCTTCGTGCCCTTCGGCATGGCGCCGGCCGGCAGCGGGCCGGTCGCCTGGCTGGGCGGGCTCCTCGCCTGGCTGCTCAAAATGGGCGCGCTCTGCGTCGCCCTGGCGGTCTTCGAGAGCGCGATCGCCAAGATGCGCGTCTTCCGCGTGCCGGAATTCCTCGGCGCCGCGCTGCTCCTGGCGCTGCTGGCGGCGGCGCTGCTCTTCGTCTCGACGGGGCTGGCGTGATGAAGCAGGCCATGCAGGGGAATGCCGGGCGATGACCTTCGGCCAGCTTCCCTACGACGTCGCCCACCTGCTGGGCGGCGCCATGCTGCTGCTCTCCTTCGTGCTGCTCTACCAGCGGCGGGTCGGCGCGGTGATCAATGCGCTGGCGCTGCAGGGCGCCGTCCTGGCCTCGGCGGCGGCCTGGCAGGGCTTCGTGCAGTCGGCGCCGCAGCTCTACCTGACGGCGCTGATCGCCTTCGCCGCCAAGGCGGTGCTGATCCCGCTCGCGCTGCGCAGCCTGCTGCGCCGCTTCGACCTGCACCGCACGGTGGAGACCGCCTTCGGCGTCGGGCCCAGCCTGGTCGCGGGCGTGGCGCTGGTCGCGCTCGCCATTCTCGTCGTCCTGCCCATCACCGCTGGCAGCCGCGCCATCGCGCGGGAGGACCTGGCGCTCGCCCTCTCGGTCGTGCTGCTGGGGATGCTGATGATGATCACCCGGCGCAACGCCATCCTGCAGGTGGTCGGGCTGATGACGCTGGAGAACGGCCTGATCCTCGCCGCCGTCGGCGTCGCCGGCATGCCGCTGGTGGTCGAGCTCTCGACCGCCGCCCTGGTGATGATGCTGCTGGTGGTCGGCGGCGTCTTCGTCTTCCAGATCCGGGAGCGCTTCGACACGGTCGATATCGGCTTCCTCGAGCGCCATCGCGGGGAGTCCGGCTGATGCCGCTGTCCTGGGCGCTGGTCTTCCTGCCCTGGGCGGGGGCGGTGCTGCTGGCCGTCATCCGGCAGGAGAGGCCGGCGGCGCTCGCCAATATCGCCGTCTCGGCCGCCGGCTTCCTGCTCTCGCTCGCCCTGCCCGGCCATCCCGGCGGCAACCAGGGCTGGACGCATATCGACGCGCTGAACACGCCGCTGGTCGTCCTCTCCTTCCTCATCGGGCTGACCAGCGCCGTCTTCTCGCTCGGCGCCATCGCCGCCGAGCGCTTCGATGCGCTCAGGCTGCGCGCCTACCACGTCGCCTTCCAGGTCTTCATGGGGGCGCAGGCCCTCGCGCTGCTCGCCGACAACATGGGCGTCATGTGGGTGGCGATCGAGATCGCGACGCTGGCCAGCGTGCTGATCGTCGCCGTGCACGGCACGCCGCCGGCGATCGAGGCGGCCTGGAAGCTCTTCATCCTCTGCGGCGTCGGCATCGCGCTGGCCTTGTTCGGCACCATCATCCTCTACCTCGCGGCGCAGCCCTTCGTCGGGCATGGCGATTCCGGCCTCTCCTGGTCGGTGCTGCGCGGCCTGGCCGCGCGCTGCGACCCGGGGGTGCTGAACCTCGCCTTCGTCTTCCTCCTCGTCGGCTACGGCACCAAGGCCGGCCTCGTGCCGCTGCATTCCTGGCTGCCGGATGCCGAGGCCGAGGGGCCGATCGCCATCTCCGCCGTGCTCTCGGGCCTGCTGCTCAACGCCGCGCTGCATGCCGTGGTGCGGGCCAAGGCGATCGTCGGCGCGCATCCCGGCGCCGTCACGCCGGAGCCCTTCCTCCTCGCCTTCGGCCTCGCTTCGCTCCTCGTCGCCGCCTTCGCGCTCTGGCGCCGGCGCGACGCGCGGCGCTTCTTCGCCTGGTCGAGCATCGAGCATATGGGCCTCGCCGCCATCGCCTTCGGCCTCGGCGGCGCCACGGCGAACCTCGCGGGGCTGCTGCACATGCTGGGGCACTCGCTGACCAAGTCGGCGGTCTTCTTCGGCATCGGCCATGCGGCGCAGCGCAAGGGCTCGCAGAAGGTCGCCGATATCGGCGGGCTGGCGGCCAGCGATCCGGCGCTCGGCTGGGGCCTGGCGCTGGCCATCGCCGCCGTCGCCGGCCTGCCGCCCTTCGCGCTCTTCGCCTCCGAATTCCTGCTGCTGACCGAGGCCGCGGCGATGCGCTGGTGGCTCATCCTGCCGCTCGGCGTCGGCCTGCTGACGGCCGCGGCAGCCAAGATCCAGACGCTTCAGGCGCTCTGCCTGGGCGATCCGACGCGGGATGCAGCCGACGCCCCGGCGCGCTGGACGGACCGCACCACGCTCGGGCCGATCTGGCTGCATCTCGGCCTCGCCCTGGTGCTCGGCATCGCCCTGCCCGGCCCGCTTGCCGCGCTGCTCGCCGCCGCCGCGAGGATCCCGGGATGAGCGCGCTCGACATCATCCGCCGCGGCGCGCCGCAGGACTGCCGGCCCTGGCCCCGCTTCCTGCTGACCCGCCCGCAATGGGGCGCACTGGCCGAGGCGCTGCCGGCCGGGGAGGCGCCGGCGCTGATGGCGCTCTGGGCCGAGCCGGCGATGATCCATGCCGCCTTCTGGATCGAGGCCGAGCGCGGCCTGCTGCTGGCAAGCTGCCCGGCACCCGATGGCCGCTACCCCGCCCTCTCGCCCGCCCGGCCCGGCGCGGTGCGGTTCGAGCGCATGGTCCGCGACCTCTGGGGCCATGTGGCGGAAGGGGCGGTCGACCTCCGCCCCTGGCTCGACCATGGCCACTGGCCGCAGGCGGCGCCGCTCTCGGCCAGGCCCGCCGCGGTCACGGCGGCACCGCCGCAGCCGGAATTCCTCCCCGTCGAGGGCGAGGGCGTGCACCAGATCCCGGTCGGGCCCGTGCATGCCGGCATCATCGAGCCGGGGCATTTCCGCTTCCACGTCCAGGGCGAGACGGTGGCGCGGCTGGAGGAGCGGCTGGGCTACCTGCACAAGGGCCATATCGGCCTGATGCTGGGCAAGCCGGCGCGCGCCGCGGCGCGCTTCGCCGCACGGCTCTCGGGCGACAGCACGGTCGCGCATGCCTGGGCCTTCGCGCAGGCGGTGGAGCGGGCGACGGGCGCCGTGCCCTCGCCCCGCGCCCTGGCGCTGCGGGCCGTCATGGCGGAGCTGGAACGGATCCACAACCACCTGAACGACTGGGGCTTCGTCTGCAACGACGCCGCCTTCGCCTATCCCCATGCCCGCTGCGGCGCGCTGCGGGAGGGCGTGCTGCGCGCCTGCATGGCCGCCTTCGGGCACCGCCTGATGATGGACCGCGTGGTCCCGGGCGGCGTCAGCGGCGACCTCGCGCCCGGCGGAGCGGAGGCGATCCTCGCCGTGCTCGAAGTGGTCGAGGCGGAGAGCCCCGCGCTGGTCGCGATCTACGACTCGCATGCCAGCCTGCAGGACCGCGTGGTCGGCACCGGCATCGTGGCGGCGCCGCTGGTCGCGCGCTTCGCGGCAGGCGGTCATGTCGGCCGCGCCGCCGGCCGCGGCTTCGATGCCAGGACGGCGGCGCGCTACGCGCCCTATGACGCCATGCCGCCGGAAGTGCCCGTGCTGCCGCAGGGCGACGTCGATGCGCGGGTGCGGGTGCGCATCGCCGAGATCGGGGAATCCGTCCGCCTGCTGCGCGCGCTGCTGGCCGACCTGCCGGCGGGCGAGTTGCTGGTGCCGCTGCCGCCGCGCGCCGGCGAGGGGATCGGCCTGGTCGAGGCCTTCCGCGGCGACTGCCTGCACTGGGTCTCGCTGGACGAGGGCGGCGTGCTGCGCGGGGTCTTCCCGCGCGATCCCTCCTGGCTGCAATGGCCGCTGCTGGAGGCCGCGATCGAGGGCAACATCGTCGCCGACTTCCCGCTCTGCAACAAGAGCTTCAACTGTTCCTACAGCGGTGTCGATCTCTGATGCAGCCCTTGAGGCGCATGCTCTGGCCGCAACTGGCGCGCGGGCTGTTCGGCCGGCCGCTGACCGATCCCGCGCCCGTCGTCTCGGACGAGGTGGTGCGGGCCCTGGCGAAGCGGCTGGAGGAGACGGCGCGGGCGAGCCTCGGCCGCAGCCTCGCCATCCGGCAGGTGGATGCCGGGAGCTGCAATGGCTGCGAGCTCGAGATCAACGCGCTCAACAACGTGGTCTACGACCTCGAGCGCTTCGGGCTGCGCTTCGTCGCCTCTCCCCGCCATGCCGATGTGCTGCTGGTGACCGGCCCGCTGACGCGCAACATGAAGGAGGCGCTGCTGCGCACCCGCGCCTGCACGCCCGACCCCTGCTTCGTCGTCGCGGTCGGCGACTGCGCGGTGGATGGCGGCGTCTTCAAGGGCTCCTATGCGGTCGAAGGCGGCATCGGCGCCGCGCTGCGGGTCGACCTGGTGATCCCTGGCTGCCCGCCGACGCCGACGCAGATGCTGGAAGGCCTGCTGGCGCTGCTGGAGGCGCAAGCATCGCCCGCGAAGGGCGCCCCGCCGGCGGCCCGGAGCTAGAAGCGGTTGGATTTCTGCCGGAAGCGGTAGTCGCGCGTGAAATGCCGGCTGCCACTGCGGCTGTGGCTGCGGCCCGAGCCGCCGAAGCGGGCGCCGCCGCGCACCGGTTGCACGGTATCCGGGGGATCGGGCGGCTGCGGCCGCACCGCCGCCGCGGCATGGGCGGCCATGGGCGCGGCGGCGAGCAGGGCAGCGAGCAATGCGCGGCGCGACAGCATCCATGCGTCTCCCGGAACGGAGCCGCACCGAAACAGCTTCGCACGAGTCGCCGCAAGCGGAAAAGAAAGCGGGCCGGCCGGACGCATCCAGCCGGCCCGTTGGCTGCCTGTTGGGGCCGCCAGTCTGGCAACGGCTTGCCGGGAAATAGCCGTCACCGAACGCCGTCCGTCCGAACCCCTGCAGGGCATCAGGACGACATCCGAAGTCTCACCCAACACGGCTCAACGGAAGATGTGACGCCGCTTACAACGCGGCAATGCGGTGCCTCGTCTCGGATCCGCAGGTTGATGACGTGGAATGCTCGCGCACCGCTGCGTCATTGCGGCGCGAGCGTCGCTTCCACCGCCGCTGCCGTGGCGAAGAGCGCTGCATCCGCCATCGCCTCGCCGGTCAGCATCAGCCCCACCGGCGCCTCGCCCGGCCGATGGATCGGCAGGCTGATGCTGCAGCGGTCGAGGAAATTGCCGACCGCGGTGTTGCGCAGCAGCAGCAGGTTCACGCGGTTGTACTCCGCCTCCGGCTCCAGCGCGGGGATGGCGGGCGGGATGATCGGGCAGGTCGGCGTGACCACCGCGTCATAGGCGCCGGTGCGCGCGGCGATGGCGGCGATCAACCGGGCGCGATGCTGCGCCAGGTCGATGTAGTCGGCGGCCGACATGCGCTCGCCGCGGCGGATGCGGGCCAGGATGCGCGGGTCGTACTGCCCGCCCTTCGCCGCGATCAGGCCGCGATGCCAGGCCCAGGCCTCGCTGGCCGCGAAACCGCCGGTGGCGTTCACCACCGGCAGTTCGGCAAGCTCGGGGATGTCGAACAACTCGATCCGCGCGCCGGCGGCCGAGAGGCGGGCGAGCGCCCCCTGGAAGGCGCCGGCGACCGTGTCGTCCATGTCCTCGGTCAGGAAGGTGCCGCGGGGCAGGCCGAGGCGGAGCCCGGCGACGCCGCGCGGCGCGAGCGGCGCCGGGTTCTCCTCGCCGCTGATCACCGCGTCCAGCAGGTGGCAGCAGGCGACGCTGCGCGCGAGCGGCCCGACGGAATCGAGCGATGGCGAGAGCGGCAGCACGCCCTTGATGGGCACGCGCCGCGCCGTCGGCTTGTAGCCGACCACGCCGCACATCGCCGCCGGCACGCGGCAGGAGCCGCCGGTATCGGTGCCCAGGCCGCCGAAGCCCATATGGTCGGCGGCGGCGACCGCGGCGCCCGAGGAGGAGCCGCCCGGGATCCGCCCCGTCCTTCGGTCCCAGGGGCTCCGCGGCGTGCCGTAATGCGGGTTGATGCCGAGGCCGCTGAAGGCGAACTCGGTCATGTTGGTGCGACCGATGACGACGAAGCCCAGCCGCTTCAGCCGCGCGACCACCGGCGCGTCCGCGGCCGCCGGCGGCGCATCCTTTAGCGCGGCGGAGCCGGCCGGCGTCGGGTGGCCATGCTCGTCGAAGAGGTCCTTGATCGTGACGGGGATGCCGGCCCAGGGGCTCGGCGCGCGGCCGGCATGGCGCAGCGCGTCCATGGCGCGGGCCTGGGCGCGCGCGGCCTCGGCATGCACGGTGGTGAAGGCGCGTGCGCCCTCCCCGCCCGGATCGGCGATGCGGTCCAGCGCGGCATCGACCAGGCTGGCGGCGGAGATGCGGCCCGTGGCCAGGGCGGCGGCGGCGTCGGCGATGTGCTGCATGCGCCGATGCTGGCCGCGCCGCGGCCGGCGGGCAAGATGGCGTTACCCCGTGGGATCGTCGTCGTTGGCGGGCGGGAACTGCTCGATGCGCTCGACCGCCGCGGGGTACATCAGCGCGCCGAACATCCAGCCCTCGAGAAGCACGAAGCCCTCTTCCGTTTCGGATGCCGCGTCCGACCTGTCGTCGCTCATGTCGCAATTCCCCGGGGTGGTTCCACCGTGACAATGCCGAGGGTGGAGGCATGTTCCACCACTAGCGGGTTGTTCATCGGCTCTGCCATCTGCTATAGCAGTTGGACATGAGCGCCGCCGCACCGCACCCGGTCGCAAGGCTCGCCGAGGAGGATACGTTGTCGCTGGCCGAGCGGGCCTACCGCCGGCTGCGCGACGCCATCGTCCAGGGCGCCCTTCCCTCCGGCAGCCGCATCTCGGAACGCAGCCTGGCTGCATCGCTCGGCATTTCCGCCCAGCCGGTGCGGGAGGCGCTGCGGCGCCTGGAACAGGACGGCATGGTCGTCACCCTGCCCCGCCGCGGCACCGTCGTCGCCGATTTCGGGCCGGAGCGGCAGGCGGAGATGGGCCGCATCCGCGCCGCTCTCGAAGGCGCCGCCGCCGCGCTGACCGCCGGGCGCGCCGACGCGGAGGCGCTGGCCGCGCTCGCCGCGCAGCTTGCGGCCATGCGGGAGGCGACGGCGGCGGGGAAGCCGGACCTCGTCTCCGCGGCGAACGAGCGCTTCCACGGCCTGATCCATGAGGCGACGGGCAACGTCTTCCTCATCCGCTCACTCGCCGCGCTGCGGGCCTATGACCATTTCGGCCGGGTGCGGGCGCTGAACGCCACGCCGACCGAACTGCCCCGCGCGCTGGAGGAGCATGCCGGCATCCTCGCCGCGCTGCAGGCGCGCGACCCCGACTTGGCCGAGACCCGGATGCGCGCGCATGTGCTGCGCTCGCTCGAGGTCGGCGGCCTTCTGCCCACGACCTCGACAAGGAACCACGCCCCATGACCCTGCCGCTCGAGGGCGTCCGCAAGGCGCTCACCGGCATCTCCGGCATCCTGGTCACGCCCATGGATGCCGAGGACCGGATCGTCCCGCAGCGCCTCTCGCCCATCATCGCCCGCGCCGCCGCGGCCGGCGTCGATGCATTGACCGTGAACGGCAATACCGGGGAGTTCTACGGCCTCTCCTTCGCGGAAGCCGAGCGGATGCAGGCCGAGGTGCCGGCGCTGATCGAAGGGCGCACCGCCGTGGTGGCCGGCGTCGGCCGCAGCCTGGTCGAGGCCTGCGCGCTGGCCCGCCGCGCCAGGGCCGATGGCGCCGATGCCATCATGGTCCACCAGCCGCCCGATCCCTTCGTCGCGCCCCGCGGCGTCGTCGCCTATGTCGCCAGGGTCGCGGAGGCGGCGGGCCTGCCCGTGGTGCTCTACCTGCGCAACGACGGCATCGGCCTGCCGGCGATCGAGTCGCTGTGCCGGGTGCCCGGCGTCGTCGGCGTGAAATGGGCGACGCCGAACGTCATGGTGTTGGCCCAGGCCATCCGCCGCGCCGGGCCCGATGTCTCCTTCATCTGCGGCCTGGCCGAGCCCTGGGCGCCGCCCATGACGGCGCTCGGCGCGCAGGGCTTCACCTCCGGCCTGATCAATGTCGTGCCGGAGAAGTCGGTCGCCATCCTGCAGGCGCTGCGAGCCGGGGACTTCGCCCGCGCCAATGCCGGGATCGCGGCGATCCATGCCTTCGAGGCGCTGCGGTCCGAGGAGCAGAACGGCGCCAATGTCGCGGTGGTGAAGGCGGCGCTCACGCTCTCCGGCATCGATGTCGGCGCGGCGCGGGCGCCGGCCGCCTGGCCGCTGCCGCCCGGCTCGGCCGCCGCGTTGCGCGACCTGCTGGCCGGCTGGGGCCTGCTGCCGCGCGCGGCCGCGGAATAGGAACGGCGGAGGGTGCTTCCCGGCGCCCTCTGCCATCTGCTATGGCAGCGATAGATCACCCGGGCGGCGCAAGACCGCCTGGGCCGAGGAGGAGGCTTCCGATGACCGTGCTCACCCCGTCCCGCCGCGCCCTGCTGGCAGCGACACTGGCAACCCCCTGGATCGCCAACCGCGCCGCCGCCCAGGGCATCACGCTCCGCGCCGCCGACATCCACCCCGACGGCTACCCGACCATCGAGGGCGTGAAGTTCATGGGCAAGCTGGTCGAGGAGCGGACCGGCGGCCGCATCAGGATCCAGATGTTCCACTCCCGCCAGCTCGGCGAGGAGAAGGACACGCTGGAGCAGACCCGCTTCGGCGTCATCGACTTCACCCGCGTGAACACCGCGCCGCTGAACAACCTGGTGCCGGCGACCATCGCGCTCGGCCTGCCCTTCCTGTTCCGCGACACCGCCCACATGCACAAGGTGATGGACGGCCCGCTCGGCGAGGAGATCGGCCGCGACACCACCTCCTACGGCCTGGTCACCATGGCCTATTACGACAGCGGCGCGCGCAGCTTCTATACCAAGCCCCGCTCGGTGCAGGAGCCTGATGCGCTCAAGGGCCTGAAGATCCGCGTGCAGCAATCCGACATGTGGGTGGCCCTGATGCGCGCCTTCGGCGCCAATGCCACGCCGCTGCCCTTCGGGGAGGTCTATTCCGCGCTGCAGACCGGCGTGGTGGACGGCGCCGAGAACAACGAGCCGACCTACTTCACCTCCCGCCACTTCGAGGTGGCGAAGTTCTACACCCGGACGGAGCACAGCAACTCCCCCGAGATCCTGGCGATGAGCAAGCGCAGCTACGACAAGCTGGCCAAGCCCGACCAGGAAATCCTGCGCCAGGCGGCGAAGGAGAGCGTGCCGCATATGCGCAAGCTCTGGACCGCGATGGAGGAGGAGGCCCGCGCCAAGGTCGTCGCCGGCGGCGCGCAGATCCTGGACGCCGACAAGGCCGCCTACGAGAAGCTGTCCCAGCCGATCTACGACCAGTTCGTCAAGGACGCCAAGCTGAAGTCGCTGGTCGAGCGCATCCGGGCGGCCTGAGCGCCATGCAGGCCCTGCATCGCGGCGTCGGCGGCGCGCTGGCGCTGGTGGCGCGCGGCGCCATCCTGCTGGCGGGCATCGCCATGGTGGTCATGGTGCTGGTCGTCGCCTGGGGCGTCTTCGGCCGCTTCGTGCTGAACGACACCCCGGCCTGGGCCGAGGCCTCGGCGCTGCTGCTGCTCGCCTGGGTCATCCTGGGCGCGGCGGCGGCGGGCGTCCGCGAAGGCTTCCACATGGGCTTCGACACGCTGCGGGACGTGCTGCCCGCGCCGGTGACGCGGGTGTTCCAGGTCCTGTCGGACCTGGTGGTCACGCTATTCGGCGCGGCCATGGCCTGGTACGGCGCGGACCTCGCGCTCGAGGTCTGGGACGCGACGCTGCCGACGCTCGGCCTGCCGGGGACCGTCGAATACCTGCCGCTGGCACTGGGCGGCGTGCTGATCACGCTCTTCGGGCTGGAGAGGCTGCTGGCGCATGCCGTCACGGGGCACGCTCCCGCCGGCATGCCCGAGCACACGCTGCTGACCGACGCCTAAGCGAGGGAGGCTCTGCCTCCCTCGCGCTCCCACCGCCAAGGGCTTAAGGCCCTTGGATCCCAGGAGATTCCCCCTTGGAACTCACGGTACTCCTCGGCGGCTTCACGCTGCTGCTGCTCATCGGCACGCCGGTCGCCTTCGCGCTCGGCGGCGCGACGCTCGCCACCGTGCTCTACATGGACCTGCCGCCTGTCGTGGTGTTCCAGCAGCTTGCCTCCGGCATGAACGTCTTCTCCATGCTGGCCATCCCCTTCTTCGTCTTCGCCGGCGACCTGATGCTGCGCGGCCAGATCGCCGATCGGCTGGTGGCGCTGGCGGCCGCGATGGTGGGGCACCTCCGGGGCGGCCTCGGGCAGGTGAACATCGTGGCGGCGACGCTGTTCGGGGGCGTCAGCGGCTCGGCGGTCGCCGATGCCTCGGCGGTCGGCGGCGTGATGATCCCGCAGATGAAGGCGCGCGGCTATGCGCCGGACTATGCGGTGAACATCACGGCGAATGCGGCGCTGATCGACCTGCTGATCCCGCCGAGCCACAACATGATCCTCTACGTCATCGCCGCCGGTGGCGCGATCAGCGTGGCAGACCTCTTCACCGCCGGCATCATCCCCGGCATCCTGATGATGGCGACGCTGATGGTCGTCGCCTGGATCGTCGCCATCCGCCGCGGCTACCCGCGGGAGGCCTTCCCGGGCTGGGCCGCGCTGATCCGGCTGGCGGTCGCGGCGCTGCCCGGGCTGATGCTGATCGTCATCATCTTCGCCGGCGTGCGCAGCGGCATCTTCACCGCGACCGAGAGCGCCTGCGTCGCCGTGCTCTATGCCCTGCTGGTGACGGTCCTGGTCTATCGCAGCCTGAACTGGCGCGGCTTCACCGAGGCCGTGGGCGGCGCGGTGCGCACCACCGGCATGGTCATGCTGATCATCGGCACGGCAACCGCCTTCGGCTGGCTGATGGCCCTGCTGCAGGTGCCGGCGCAGACGGTGGCGCTGATGAAGGGCATCACCGAGGACCCGCTGCTCACCTTGCTGCTGATCAACGTCATCCTGTTGGTGCTTGGCACCTTCATGGACATGGCGCCGCTGATCATGATCGGCACGCCGATCTTCCTGCCGGTGGTCAAGGCGCTGGGGATGGACCCGGTGCAGTTCGGCGTGGTGCTGATCGTCAATCTCGGCATCGGGCTGATCACGCCCCCGGTCGGACCGGCGCTCTTCGTCGCCTGCGCCGTCGGCAAGGTCAGCATGTGGGATGCGACCAAGACCAGTGGCCCCTTCTACCTTGCCATGCTGATCGTGCTGGCCCTGGTCACCTACATCCCCGGCCTGTCCCTCTGGCTCCCCGCCCAGTTCCGCTGACTCAGGCCGGGGTCCGGGGGGGTCGCTCGACCCCCCGGCGGGGGTTCGGGGGCAGAGCCCCCGATATCTATTCGGCAGCGGCCTTCAGCGTTTGCGGCAAGGCACCTGGCGCATCCTGTCCGTGCCAGAGGCTGTGGATGAGGGTATCGGCCGCCTCCGCCCCGATCACTGGCGCACAGAGCTCGCGGAACTTCTCCGACAGTTCGGCATCGCTCAACGGCGAGTCCGGGTCGCCCTTCCGCGTCGGCTGGTAGCGGTAGAGCTGCCGCCCGTCGGCCAGGTCCACCCAGACCTTTGCGGCGCGCTTCGCCGGGTAGGCATCGGCAAGTTCCGGATCCAGCTCCACCGTCACCTTCGGCATGACAGCGCGGATCGCGGGGTTCGCCAGGTTCTCCGGCGCGAAGGCCGCGATGCGCACGCCGCCGAGGACCAGCAGCGCGCCCATGGTGAACTGGACGGAGAAGCGCGCCTCCTGCTCGGTCGTGATGCTCGGCCGGTCGCAGATGCTCTTCGTGGGCCCATAGCCGCCGACATGGATGCGGGTGACGTCTTCGGCGGTGAAGCCATTCTCCCGCTGCAGGTCGCGCACGGCATCCAGCGCGGCGAAGATATGGCCGCAGCAGCCGTGGTTCTTGAAGGTCATCTCGGTGATGCAGACCCGGCTGCCGAGGTCGGCGAGGGCCTTGTCCCACTTGCCCGTGTCCTCGCTGGTCGCGGCGGCGAAGCCCTTCGGCCCGTGCAGCGCATCCAGCGCGCCCGTCACCCCTGCCGCGGCGCCGATCGCCGCCAGGGCGCCGGCATCCGCGGCATGGCCGGGATGCAGGGGCTTCGACATGGAATCCGACAGGAAGGCCTGCTGGAGCCCGCCGGCGAAGGTCGCGGCGGTGGCGATCGCATGCCCGATCCTGTCCGCGTCGCAGCCGAGCGCGACCGCGGTCGCCACCGCGGCGCCGAAGGTCCCTACCGTCCCGGTGGTGTGCCAGTTCTTGTAGTGGCTCGGCTGCACCGCCATGCCGATTCGGCAGGAAACCTCGTAACCCGCCGTGATGGCGCGCAGCAGGTCCTCCATGGACCCGCCCTGCTGCTGCACGGCGGCGAGTGCCGGTGCAATCGTGGGGCAGCCCGGGTGGTAGCCGGCATCGCGGAAGATGTCGTCGAACTCGACGGTGTGGCTCGCCGTCGCGTTCAGCAGCGCGGCGTGCCGCAGCGGGCCGGGCTGGCCGTCCACGTAGCAGATGGACCGGCCAGGGCCCCGCTCCGCCGCCATGGCGGCGGCCAGCAGGGTCGCCGGCGGCTTGGAGAGCCCCGGCAGCAGCGCCGCGAACCAGTCGATCAGCGCCCGCCGGGCGTGGTGGGCGACCTCCGCCGGCAGCGGGCGGGTGCGCCAGGAGGCCGCGTGTTCCGCGAGGGTGAGAAGCGGGTTGTCCACCATGGGCGTCTCCTTGTTTGCCCGGCCGATTCACGGCCTCGGACCTGGCGCCGTCGGCGCCAGATCCTCCGCCGATCGGACGGGGCTACGCGTTGCCGCGCAGCACCTCCTTGTTGATGACCACGTCCTCGTCCAGCCGGTTCTCGAAGCAGGCCAGGATGCTATCGGCGCAGGAGAGGCCCATGCGCCGGAAGGACTGCTCCGTCGCCGCCGCCGAATGCGGCGTCAGCACCACGTTCGGCAGCTTGAGCAGCGGGTTGTCGGCCTTCGCCGGCTCCTCCCAGAAGACGTCGAGGCCTGCCGCCGCCAGATGGCCGTTCGCCAGGGCGGCGGCCAGCGGCTTCTCCTCCACCAGCGTGCCGCGGGCGGTGTTGATCAGCACCGCGCCGCGCTTCATGCCGGCGATGAACTCGCCGTTCACGAAGCCCCTCGTCTCCTTGTTGCTCGGCAGGTGGACGGTGACGATGTCGGCCGCGGCCAGTCCCGCATGCAGGTCCTTCACCGGGGTGAAGCCAGCGCCCTTGATGGTGTTCTGCGGCACATAGGGGTCGCGCACCAGGACGTTCATGCCGAAGGCGGCGCAGAGCCGCGCGACGCGCCCGCCGATGCGGCCGAAGCCCATGACCAGCACGGTCCGGCCCGCCAGGTCGAAGGTCGCCGGCACCGGCGGGGTGATCCATTCCAGCTTCCGCACCTTGGCATCGTAGGCCGCCGTGCCGCGGGCGATGTTCAGCATCAGCATCATGGCATGCTCGGCGACGGAGACCGCATTGGCGTCCGGCGTCACGGTCAGCGGGATGCCGCGCTCGGTCAGTGCCTCCACATCCACCGCGTCGTAGCCGACGCCGTGCCGCGCCACGATCCGCAGGTTCGGCGCGTGCTGCAGGAAGTCGCGGTCGATCCGCGTTGCCCGGACGATGATGGCGTCCGCCTTCGGCATGGCGCGGGCGATGGTCTCGGCATTCACCGGGTCCAGCACCTCCAGCGTCACGCCGGGGGCGTTCCGCAGCATGGCCAGCGCCTCCTCATGGACGGAGCGGAGGCAGACGACATGGGGCATGCTGTTCTTCCCTTGACCTAGTCGGCGAAGGCGCCGGAGACGCGGACGATCTCCGCCCAGCGCGGAATCTCGGCGCGGATGAAGTCGGCGAATTGCTCGGGCGTGCTCGGTGCGGGCTCGCTGCCCTGCTCCAGCAGGCGGCGGCGGACCTCCTCGCTGCGCAGCGCATCCTGGATGGTGTCGGAGAGCCGCACGATCGCCGCCGGCGGCGTGCCGGCCGGGGCGAGGATGCCGTTCCAGAGCGGGACCTCGAAGCCCGGCAGCGTCTCGGCCACCGTCGGCACCTCGGGCAGCAGCGGCGAGCGCTTGGCGGTCGTCACGGCCAGCGCGCGAAGTTGCCCGGCCTGCACCGCGCCGATCACTTCCACCATGGGGGAGGCGATCATCTGGATCTTGCCGGCGATCAGGTCGGTCGCCGCCGGCGCGCCGCCGCGGTAGGGCACATGGACCATGTCGAGGCCGGCGCGCGCCGCGAAGCTCGCGGAGGCCAGGTGCAGCGAGGTTCCGGCACCCGCGCTGCCATAGTTCAGCTTGCCCGGATTCGCCCTGGCATAGGCGATCAGCTCCGGGATGCTGCGCACCGGCAGCGCGGGGTTCACCACAATCAGGTTGGGGATGACCGCCACCTGCGACAGCGGCGCGAAGTCGCGCAAGGTGTCGAAGGCCAGCGACTTGTAGAGGGCGCGGTTGGCGGCGAGCGCGCTGCTGACGCCGAAGAGCAGCGTATGCCCGTCCGGCGCCGCGCGCGCCACCGCCTCGGCTGCGATGTTGCCGGCGGCGCCGGGGCGGTTCTCCACTACCACCGGCTGGCCCAGCCGTTCGCCCATCGCCTGCGCCACCAGCCGCGCCGTGACGTCGGAGCTGCCGCCGGCGGCGAAGCCGACGAGAAGGCGGACCGGCCGCTCCGGTGCCCATGCGCCCGATGTTCCCTGGGCACGGGCGGCGCGCGCCAGCGCCAGGCCGCCGACCGAGCCGAGCAGGAGCCGACGCCGCATCCCTTCTTCCCTCCCCTCCGGCTGGCCGGCGTTATCTCATTTCAGGTGCGCGTCCGGGCCCAGGATCGCCTCCCGCATGCGCGCCTGCAGGATGCTGGCCTCGCGCGGCGGCAGGACCAGCGGCAGGCTCGCCGCGTCGATCTTCACCTGGGCGAAGAGCGGCCCCCGCCCGGCACGGATGGCCTCGCGCAGCGCCAGCACCTCCGCCGGCGTCGTCACCTGCCGGCTGTCGGCGATGCCGGCGGCCCGCGCCATGCCGGCCAGGTCCACGCCATGGCGCGTCGCCGTCTCCTGCATCCCGGTCTCGCCGTAATGCTCGTTGTCCAGCACGACGATGGAGAGATTGCGGGGCTGCTTCGTGGCGATGGTGGCCAGCGATCCCACGCCCATCAGCATCTCGCCATCGCCGGTGACAACCAGCACGGGGCGCGCAGGCTGCGCCAGCGCCAGGCCGAGGCCCATCATAGCGGCGCCGCCCATGCCGCCCCAGAGCGGCAGGTTGCGCGCATCGTCGCCCGCCGCGGTGATGTCCCAGGCCGGGGCGCCAAGGCCGCCGATCGCCAGCAACTCGCCCCGGTCCTCGAGCAGCGCCCGCACCACGGAGCGCCGCTCCAGCCGCCCGCTCGGCGCCAGGTCTATGGTCATGGCCGTCACTTCCCGAATGTCTTGGCGCCGATCACGCGCTGGCCGATCAGCGTCGCGGTCGGGCGGTAGGTGTTGAAGGCAAGGCGCAGCGTGGCGTTGACGGTCGGCGCCACGTCCTCCGCCGCATCGGCGCGCTTCACCAGCGTGCCCATGGCCTCCAGCACCGCCTGGGTCGCATTGCCCATGGGCACCTGGAAGGGGTTGAACTCGCCATAGTCGCCCCGCATGGTCACGATCATCGGGCAGGGCGTGCGGTGCGCGATGGGCACCGAGAGCATGTTGATGCAGTTGCCGACGCCACTGGACTGCATCAGCAGCACGCCCTTCTCGCCGCCCAGCCAGGCGCCGAAGAGCATGGCGATGCCCTCTTCCTCGGTGGTCAGCGTCACCACCTTCATGTCGTTGTCGGCGAGGCACCGCTTGATCAGGCGGGAATGGCCGGCATCCGGGACCAGGGCGACCTGGCGGATGTCGTGTTCCTTCAACAGGGCAAAGATCTGGTCGGGCCAGTCCGTGGCCGCGTCCGGCGCGCTTGACATACGTTTCCCCTCGGTGGCCGGCGCCGGCATCCGGACTGGACGCCGGCGCCGCGGCCGGGCATTGGCGAGCGGGCCGCGCACCGGGCTGGCCGGCGCGGTCCGCGTCCCCGCGACCATCCCGCGCCCCGCCGCCTCTGGCAAGGCCCGCCCCGGGCGCGTCCATGCCGGGCTTGACCGGCGTGGGCGGGATTTCCAAGGCTGGCGCATCGGCCCGGCGAGGGCGGCAGAGGAGGCTGGGATGGGCTTCGCGCAGGTGGTGGGCGGGACGCGCTACGTCTTCCCCGATCTCCGCACCCTGCTGGCCCGCGCGACCCCGCTCCGCTCGGGCGACCTGCTGGCGGGCGTCGCGGCCGGCAGCGCGCAGGAACGTGTGGCGGCGCAGCGCGCGCTCGCCGACCTGCCGCTGCGGCACTTCCTGACGGAGGCGGTGATCCCCTACGAGGCGGACGAGGTCACCCGCCTGATCCAGGACCGCCACGACGCCGCTGCCTTCGCGCCGGTCGCGCATCTGACCGTCGGCGGCTTCCGGGACTGGGCGCTGTCCGAGGCCGCCACGCCCGAAGCCCTGGCGGCGCTCGCCCCCGGCCTGACGCCCGAGATGGCGGCGGGACTCGCCAAGATCTGCCGGCTGCAGGACCTGGTGGCGATCGCCGCGAAATGCCGGGTGACCACGCGCTTCCGCAACACCCTCGGCCTGCCCGGCCGGCTCTCCATCCGGCTGCAGCCGAACGACCCGGTGGACGACCCGCGCGGCGTCGCCGCCGCCATCCTGGACGGGCTGCTGCTCGGCGCCGGCGATGCGGTGATCGGCGTGAACCCGGCGACCGACAATATCGAGAACACGGTGCGCCTGCTGGAGCTGCTGGACGCGGTGCGGGACCGCTACGCCATCCCGACCCAGACCTGCGTCCTGGCGCATGTCACCACGTCACTGCTGGCCATCGAGCGCGGCGCGCCGGTCGATCTCGTCTTCCAGTCCATAGGCGGGACGGAGGGGGTGAACCGCAGCTTCGGCATCTCGCTCGACCTGCTGCGGGAGGCGCGGGAGGCCGCCCTCTCGCTCCGGCGCGGCACGCTTGGAGACAACCTGATGTATTTCGAGACCGGGCAGGGCAGCGCCCTCTCGGCCGAGGCGCATCATGGCTGCGACCAGCAGACGATCGAGGCGCGGGCCTATGCCGTCGCGCGGGAATATTCGCCGCTGCTGGTGAACTCCGTGGTCGGCTTCATCGGGCCGGAATACCTGTTCGACGGCAAGCAGATCACCCGGGCGGGGCTGGAGGACCATCTCTGCGGCAAGCTGCTCGGCCTGCCGATGGGGGTGGATGTCTGCTACACCAACCATGCCGAGGCCGACCAGGACGACATGGACGCGCTGCTGACGCTGCTCGGCGTCGCCGGCGTCACCTATGTCATGGGCGTGCCGGGGGCGGATGACGTGATGCTGGCCTATCAGAGCACCTCCTTCCATGACGGGCTCTACTTGCGGGCGGCCCTCGGCAAGCGGCCGGCGCCGGAATTCGAGGCCTGGATGGAGCGCATGGGCATCGAGGCCGCGAGCGGCGCGGGCGAGCTGCCCGGGCGCATGGCTCCGGCGCTGGTGGGCCTCTCGTGACGCCGCCGGAGGACGCGGCCCTGGCGCCGGCCGAAGGCACGCGCCCGGCGGGCAGCGCGCCGGCGCGCTGGGCGGAGCTGCGCCGCTTCACCGCCGCCCGGGTCGCGCTCGGCCGCGCGGGCAACGGCCTGCCCACGGCCGCGCATCTCGATTTCCAGGAAGCCCATGCGCAGGCACGGGATGCGGTGCAGTCCACCCTCGACCATCCGGCGCTCGGCGCGGCGCTCGCCCCGCTCGGCCTGCCGGTGGTGCGGGTGGCGAGCCAGGCGCCGGACCGGCGGAGCTTCCTCCTCCGCCCCGATCTCGGCCGGCGGCTGCGGCCGGAGGATCTGGCGGGCCTGCCCGCGGCGCCGGGCGCCTTCGTCTTCGTCGTCGCCGACGGGCTCTGCGCCACCGGCGTGCAGCGCCAGGCGCCGGCGGTGATCGCCGCCGCGCTGCCCCTGCTGCGCCGGGCGGGGCTGGAGGTCGGGCCGGTCATCCTCGCCGACCAGGCCCGGGTGGCGCTGGGCGACGAGATCGGCGGGGCCATGGGCGCCGTCATGCTGGCCATGCTGATTGGGGAACGACCGGGGCTCACCGCCCTGGACAGCCTCGGCCTCTACCTCACCGGCAATCCGCGCCGCGGCCGGACGGATGCGGAGCGCAACTGCATTTCCAACATCCGGCCCGGCGGCCTCTCCGCGGCACAGGCGGCGGAGAAGCTGGCCTGGCTGGCGGCAGCCGCCCTGCGGCTGGGCGAGACGGGCGTGGCGCTGAAGGACGAGCAGCCCTCCGCGCCGCCGCTGCCGCCATGATGATCCCGGTCACGCCGCGCATCAGCCTGGAGGAGAGCGAGCTGCAGGAGGAGTTCCTGCGCAGCTCGGGCGCCGGCGGCCAGAACATCCAGAAGGTGGAGACCGCGGTCCAGCTGCGCTTCGACGTCGCCCGCAGCCCGAACCTGCCGGAGCCGGTGCGAGAGAGGCTGCTGCGACTCGGCGGGCGGCGGGTGACGAAGGAGGGGGTGCTGGTCATCACCGCCCAGCGCCACCGGACGCAGGAGCGCAACCGGGAGGATGCGCGGGAGCGCCTCTTCGCCCTGATCCGCGAGGCGGCGACCCCGCCCCCGCCGCCGCGGCGGCCGACCCGGCCGACCCTCGGGTCGAAGGTCCGCCGGCTGGAGGGCAAGACGAAGCGCGGCGATGTCAAGCGCCTGCGCGGGAAGCCTGTCACGGACTGATGACAGAGAGCCGGGGCGCGACTCCCGGAGGCTGTGCCGGGCCGCCTGCCTGTGCGTCCGGCGATGTGGCCCTCCGCGGCGGCTCGCCGCCGGGCCACCGCGCCCCCCGCTCGAACGTCAATCGGACTGGACGTCAGTTTAGATTGACACCCGCCGAAGCCGGACCAAAATACCCCTCCGAGAAAAGCCTGCTCCAAGGGGGGTCCGTGGACGTGATCGGCGGCTGCCAGACGCGGCAGGGCGACAGAGGCGGCAGGGCATGCTGATCCAGCCCGCCGGCCCGGCTTCGGGCGCGACCCCGATCCGGGTCGCCATCGTCACCATGGACAGCCATTTCGGCGGCGCCGTCACCGCCGCGCGGCAGCAGTTGCGCCGCAGCCTCCCGGGCCTCGACCTCGTCATGCATGCGGCGGACGAGTTCGCCGCCGATCCCGCGGCGCTGCGCCACTGCCTCGACGACATCGCCCGGGCCGACATCCTGATCGTCGGCATGCTCTTCCTCGAGGACCATATCCGCCTGGTCGCGCCGGCGCTGGCCGCGCGGCGGGAGCAGTGCGACGCCATCGCCTGCTGCCTCTCGGCGCCGGAGATCATGCGCCTGACGCGCCTCGGCAAGTTCAGCATGGCGGGCGAGGCCAAGGGCATCGTCGGCCTGCTGAAGCGGCTGCGCGGCAAGTCGAAGGGCGCGGGGGCCAGCGGCAAGGGCCAGATGAAGATGCTGCGGGAGTTGCCGAAGCTCCTGCGCTTCATCCCCGGCACGGCGCAGGACCTGCGCGCCTATTTCCTGACGCTGCAATACTGGCTGGCCGGCTCCTCGGACAACCTGGCGAACATGGTGGCGCTGCTGGTCAGCCGCTATGCCGCCGGGCCCCGCGCGGCGCTGGCCGGTGCGGTGACCGCGGCGCCGCCCATCGAGTATCCGGAGGTCGGCCTCTACCACCCCCACATGCCGGGGCGCGTGGGGGAGGACCCGGCCGCCCTGCCCCGCCCCGGCAGCGCCGGCACGGTCGGGCTGATCCTGCTGCGCGCCTATGTGCTGGCGAACAACGCCCGGCACTACGACGGCATGATCGCGGCGCTGGAGGCGCGCGGGCTGAACGTGGTGCCGGTCTTCGCCTCCGGCCTCGACGCCAGGCCGGCGATGGAGCGGTTCTTCCTGCGGGACGGCGTGCCCTGCGTGGACGCGGTGCTGTCGCTGACCGGCTTCAGCCTAGTCGGCGGCCCCGCCTACAACGACGCGCAGGCGGCCGAGGAAGCGCTGGCGCGCCTCGACGTGCCCTACGTCACCGCGCATCCGCTGGAATTCCAGACCATGCGGCAGTGGCAGGCGGACCGCCGCGGCCTGCTGCCGGTGGAGGCGACCATGATGGTCGCGATCCCGGAACTCGACGGCGGCATCTGGCCCATGACCTTCGGCGGCCGCTGCGGCGCCTCCGACATCCCGAAGGAGCGCTGCCCCGGCTGCGACGGCGTCGACTGCGCCCGCGACATGGTGCCGCACCCCGAGCGCGCCGGGATGCTGGCGGCGCGCGTCGCGCGGCTGGTGGCGCTGCGGCGCAGCGCGCGGGCGGAGCGCAGGGTCGCCTGCGTGCTGTTCAACTTCCCGCCCAATGCCGGCACGACGGGCACCGCCGCCTATCTCGGCGTCTTCGCCTCCCTGCACAACACGCTGAAGGCGATGCAGGCCGCCGGCTATAGCGTGGAGGTGCCGCCGGACGCCGACACGCTGCGGGAGATGGTGATCAACGGCAACCGGGAACGCTTCGGCACCACGGCGAATGTCGCGGCGCGGGTCAGCGCCGAGGACCAGCTTCGCCGCACGCCCTGGCTGGCCGAGATCGAGCGGAGCTGGGGCCCGGCGCCGGGCAAGGTGCAGAGCGACGGGCGGAACATCTTCGTCCTCGGCGTCCAGCTCGGGAATGTCTTCGTCGGCGTGCAGCCCGGCTTCGGCTACGAGGGCGACCCGATGCGCCTGCTCTTCGAGCACGGCTTCGCCCCGACCCATGCCTTCGCCGCCTTCTACCGCTGGATCCGCGAGGAATTCGGCGCCCATGCCGTGCTGCATTTCGGCACCCATGGTGCGCTGGAATTCATGCCGGGCAAGCAGGCGGGAATGTCCGGGGAGTGCTGGCCGGACCGGCTGATCGCCGACCTGCCCAATCTCTACCTCTATGCCTCCAACAACCCGTCCGAGGGGATGCTGGCCAAGCGCCGCGCCGGCGCCACGCTGATCAGCTACCTGACCCCGCCGGTCGCCGCGGCCGGCCTCTATCGCGGGCTGCTGGACCTGAAGGCCAGCATCGACCGCTGGCGGAGCCTGGAGCCGGAGGCGGATATCGGGCAGCGCGCCGCCCTCGCCGGGCTGATCCAGGCGCAGGCGACCGAGGTGAACCTGGCGCAGGCCGAGCCGGTCTGGGGCGAGGATGCCGAGGCGGCGATCGCGGCGCTCGGCCGCGCGCTGCTGGAGCTGGAATACACCCTGATCCCGCATGGGCTGCATGTGGTGGGCGAACCGCCGGATGCGGCGCAGCGGGCCGAGATGCTGGACGCGGCCGGCGTCGCCGACCCGGAGGCGCGGGCGCGCTACGACGCGCTGCTCGGCGAGGACCACGAGATCCCCGGCATCCTGCGGGCGCTGGACGGCCGCTACATCCGGCCGGCGCCGGGCGGGGATCTGCTGCGCAGCCTCGACGTGCTGCCGACGGGGCGCAACCTGCACGGCTTCGACCCCTTCAAGCTGCCCAGCGCCTTCGCGGTGCAGGACGGCGCCCGGCAGGCGCAACGGCTGCTGGACCGGCACATGGCCGAGGGCAACGGGCTGCCGGAGACGGTGGCCATGGTGCTCTGGGGCACCGACAACCTGAAGACCGAGGGCGGACCGATCGCCCAGGCGCTGGCACTGATGGGCGCGGCGCCGCGCTACGACAGCTACGGGCGGCTGGCCGGCGCCGCACTGATTCCGCTGGAGGTGCTGGGGCGGCCGCGGATCGACGTGGTGGTGACGCTCTCCGGCATCTTCCGGGACCTCCTGCCGCTGCAGATGAAGCTGCTGGCCGAGGCGGCCCTGCTGGCGGCGAGCGCCGAGGAGCCCGACTCACAAAACTTCCTCCGCGCCCATGCCCTGGCGCATATGGCGCAGCATGGCGGCAGCCTCGAGCAGGCGGCGCTGCGCGTCTTCTGCAATGCCGACGGCACCTATGGCGCGCATGTCAATGCGCTGGTCGGCGAGGGCGCCTGGAACGACGAGGACGAACTGGCGGAGGCCTTCGTCAAGCGCAAGGGCTTCGCCTATGGCGTGGACGGCCGGCCGGCGCGGCAGGACGCGGTGCTCGCCGCCGTGCTGCGGACGGTGGAGGTGACCTACCAGAACCTCGACAGCATCGAGGTCGGCGTGACCACCGTGGACCACTATTTCGACACGCTGGGTGGGATCAGCCGCGCCGTGCGGCGCGCCCGCGGCGGCCGCGCCGCCAGCACCTATATCGGCGACCAGACCCGCGGCGACGGCGTGGTGCGCACGATCTCCGAGCAGGTCGCGCTGGAGACGCGGACGCGCGCGCTGAATCCGAAGTGGTACGAGGCGCTGCTGAAGCACGGCTTCGAGGGCGTGCGCGAGATCGAGGCGCATGTGACCAATACCATGGGCTGGTCCGCGACCACGGGTGACGTCCAGCCTTGGGTGTATGAGAAACTCGCGGAAACCTTCGTGCTGGACCCGGAGATGCGGGACCGCATGGCGAAGCTGAACCCGACCGCCTCCGCCAAGATCGCCAACCGGCTGATCGAGGCGCAGGAACGGAACTACTGGTCGCCGGATGCCAACATGCTCGACCGCCTGCGCCGCGCGGGCGAGGAGCTGGAAGACCGGCTGGAGGGCGTCAGCGCCGCCGCCTGATACCGGGCGGCAGACGTCTTGACGTCTGCCGCCCGGTATCGCGCGCAGGGTTGGCGTGGCGGCTGCGCGCCGAACGACAAATCATACCGGTCAGCATCTATGCTGGCCGGTATGACGGGAGAGGGACGATGCCGACCGCCACCTATGCGGACCGCCGCGAGCAGCTCGAGCACTATTTCGACCGCACGGCGGTCGAGGCCTGGAAGCGCCTGACCTCCGACGCGCCGGTCAGCGGCATCCGCGCCACGGTGCGCGAGGGGCGCGACCGGATGCGCGCCACGCTGCTGGACTGGCTGCCGCGCGACCTCGCGGGACGGCGCATTCTCGATGCCGGCTGCGGCACCGGGGCGCTGGCGGTGGAGGCGGCGCGGCGTGGCGCGCATGTGGTGGCCATCGACCTCTCGCCCAACCTGGTCGGGCTGGCGCAGGAGAGGATCGGGCGCGACCACGGCCATGGCCGGATCGAGTTCCGCGTCGGCGACATGTTCGACCCTGCCCTGGGCCATTTCGACCATGTCGTCGGCATGGACAGCCTGATCCACTACCGGCCGGCCGATGTGGTGCGGGTGCTGGCGGGCCTCGCCGGCCGCACCGGCCAATCCATGCTCTTCACCTTCGCGCCGAGCAGCGCCTTCCTGCAGGCCTTCCTCGCGGTCGGGCGGCTGGTGCCGCGCGGCGACCGCAGCCCGGCCATCGTGCCGGTGGCGGAGAGGACCCTGCGGCGGCGGATCGAGGCGGAGCCGGCGCTCGCGGGCTGGCGCACCGCGCGCACGCAGCGCGTCGCGCGGGGCTTCTATACCTCCCAGGCGCTGGAGGTGCTGCGGGGGCATTGATACAGGCCTGCGGACGTCGTGACGTCTGCAGGCCGGTATCGCGCGCAGGGTTGGCGTGGCGGCTGCGCGCCAATCATGAAGCCATGCCGGGCAGCATTCATGCTGGCCGGTATGACGCCCCCGCCGAGGCGCGTCAGATCTTGCCCTGCACGCCCTCGACGAACCAGTTCATCGACAGGATCTCCGGATCCGTCAGCGCCTTGCCGGCCGGCACCTTCACCGCGCCCGCCTGGTCCTTCAGCGGGCCGCCGAAGACCACCAGCCTGCCGGACTTGATCTCCTCGGCCTTGGCGTTCACCTCCGCCAGCAGCGGCGCCGGCAGGGCGGGGTTGAACTTCGAGAGCTTGACCATCCCGCTCGCCATGCCGCCCCAGACATCGCCGCTGGTCCAGGTGCCGGCGATCGCCTTCTTCACCCGGTCGATGTAGTAGTCGTCCCAGTGCATCTCGACCGCCGTCGTGTGGGTCTTCGGCGCGTATTTCAGCATGTCGCTGTCATAGCCGCTGCACCACACGCCCTTCTCCTCCGCGGCCTGGACCACGGCGGTGCTGTCGGTGTGCTGCGTCAGGTAGTCGGCGCCCTGCGCCACCAGCGTGTCGGCCGCCGCGCGCTCCTTGCCCGGATCGAACCAGGAGGAGGTGAAGATCACCTTGATCGTGGCGTTCGGGTTGACGCTGCGGGCGCCGAGCAGGACGGCATTGATGCCCTGGATCACCTCCGGGATCGGGAAGGCCGCGACATAGCCGATGATGCCGGATTTGGAGAGGCGGCCGGCGATGAGGCCCGTGAGGTAGCGCGGCTCGTAGTAGCGGGCGGAATAGGTCGCCAGGTTGGTGGCGCGCTTGTAGCCCGTCGCGTGCTCGAAGCGGATCTTCGGGAAGGCCTTGGCGACCTTCTCGGTCGGGTTCATGTAGCCGAAGCTGGTGGTGAAGATGAGCTGGTTGCCGTCCTGCGCCATGCGGCGGATGACGCGCTCGGCATCCGCGCCCTCGGGCACGTTCTCGACATAGCTGGTCTTCACCGCGGCGCCCAGCGCGGCATCCACGGCGCGGCGGCCGAGCTCGTGCTGGTAGGTCCAGCCGGCATCGCCGATCGGCGAGACATAGAGGAAGCCGACCTTGTAAGGGTCGGCCGCCGCGGCGCCACGGGCGAGCGCGGCGGCGCCGATCAGCGCCGGCGCGGCGAGGAGGGAACGTCGGTGGAGCGTCATAGGCGTGGTCCCAATTGACGGTTCGGGGTTTCAGCCGGCGGCGGTGAAGGGCTTGCCCAGCGCCGCCGGGGCATTGAGCTTGAGCCGCGTCGCATCGCGGGAGATCAGCACCAGCACCACCACGGTGGCGAGGTAGGGCAGCATCGAGAGCAGGTGCGGCGAGACATCGAGGCCGAAGGCGCCGGCATGGAATTGCGCGATCGTGACGAAGCCGAAGAGCACGGCGCCGAGCGCCAGCCAGGCCGGCTTCCAGGCGGAGAAGACCACCAGCGCCAGGGCGATCCAGCCGCGCCCCGCCACCATGTTCTCGGTCCACATCGGCGTATAGACCAGGGAGAGATAGGCGCCGCCGAGGCCGCTCATCGCGCCGCCGAACAGCACCGCGGCATAGCGCACGCGCAGCACGGAATAGCCGAGTGCATGCGCGACGTCGTGGCTCTCGCCGACCGCGCGCAGCACCAGCCCGCGCCGGCTGCGGTAGAGGAAGAGGGAGACCAGCACCGGCACCGCCACGGCCAGCCAGACCACGGGATCGAGCAGCATGAACTGCTGCGTCACCGGATCGGCCGCATCCAGGCCCGGCCAGAGGACGGTGGCAAGGCCGGTGATGGGCGTCCCCTGGTAGGGCAGGCCGATCAGCGCCGAGAGGCCGATGCCGAAGATGGTGAGCGCCAGGCCGCAGGCCACCTGGTTCGCCCGCAGGGTCAGGGTCAGCACGCCGAAGAGCAACGCCATGACGAGGCCCGCCAGCGCCGCGACCAGCAGGCCGAGCGTCGGGCTGCCCGTGCCGGCGGCGGCGATGAAGCCGGCGGCCGCGCCGACCAGCATCATCCCCTCGACGCCGAGGTTCAGCACCCCGGCGCGCTCCGCTACCAGTTCCCCGAAGCCGGCCAGCAGCAGCGGCGTCGCGGCGCGGATGGTGGCGACCAGCAGGGCCAGGATGGCGAAGCCGTCAGCCATGCCGCGCCTCCCCGATCACCAGCCGCTGGTCCACGAAGACATCGGTCGCCAGCAGGAAGAAGAGCAGCATGCCCTGGATGGTCCCGGTGGCCGCGATGGGGAGCTGCATGGAGACCTGCAACTGCTCCCCGCCGAGGTAGAGCAGCGCCATCAGCAGCGACGCAAGCAGGATGCCGAAGGGGTTCAGCCGCCCGAGGAAGGCGACGATGATGGCGGCGAAGCCATAGCCCGGCGACATCAGCGGCTGCAGTTGCCCGACCGGCCCCGCCGCCTCGCAGACGCCGGCAAGGCCGGCCAGCGCGCCCGAGAGCACCAGGCTGAACCAGACCGCGCCCTCGGCGGAGAAGCCGGCATAGCGCGCCGCGGCCGGGGCCTGCCCCACGGTGCGCAGGCGGAAGCCGGTGACGGTGCGGCTCAGCAACAGCCAGGCCAGCGGGACGGAGAGCAGCGCCAGCAGGAAGCCCGCATTCAGCCGCGAGCCCTCGATCAGCACCGGCAGCAGCGCATCCTCGTCGAACATCTTCGTTTGGGGGAAATTGAAGCCTTCAGGATCGATCCAGGGGCCGTGGACGAGCCAGCCGAGGAATTGGATCGCCACGTAGCTCAGCATCAGCGTCGTCAGGATCTCATGCGCGTTGCAGCGGGTCTTCAGCAGCGCGGGGATGGCGGCCCAGGCGCCGCCGCCCGCGGCACCCGCCAGCAGCATCAGCGGCAGGGTCCACCAGTGCCCCTCCCCGCCGAAGGCGAGCGCCACGCCGCCGCCAGCGATGGCGCCCATGGTGAGCTGCCCCTCGGCGCCGATGTTCCAGACCTGCGCGCGCACGCCGACTGCGATGCCGATGGCGCAGAGCAGCAGCGGGGTCGCCTTCAGCCCCAGCTCGGTCAGGCCGTCCAGCGTCGAGAGCGGCTCGAGGAACAGCGTGCCGAGCGCCACCAACGGGTCGTAGCCCAGCAGGGCAAAGACCACGCCGCCCCCGGCCGCCGCCAGCAGCGCCGCCAGCACCGGGGAGAGCCAGAGCATGGCGCGCGAGGGCTCCGGCCGCGCCTCAAGCCGCAGGCGCATGCGCCACCTGTTCCGCGCCGCCCATCAGCAGGCCGATCGCCTCCACGCTGGTCTCCCCCACCGGCACCGGCGGGGAGAGGCGGCCGCCGCTCAGCACCGCGATGCGGTCGGCGATCTCCAGCAACTCGTCGAGGTCCTCGCTCACCACCAGCACGCCGGCGCCTCCCGCCGCCAGGTCGATCAGCGCCTGCCGGATGGCCAGCGCGGCGCCGATATCGACGCCCCAGGTCGGATGCGCCGCCAGCAGCACGCGCGGGCCGGCATCGATCTCCCGCCCCACGATGAATTTCTGCATGTTGCCGCCCGAAAGGCTGCGGCCCTGCGCCGCGGTGCCGGAACAGCGCACGCCGTAGCGTTGGATCAGCCGCGCCGCGAGGGCGGCGACCGTCTTGAGGTCGATCAGCCCGCGCGGCGCCGTCGTGTCGTCCACGCGCGTCAGCAGCGCGTTCTCGGCCAGGGAATACTCGGCGACGGCGCCGCGGCCCAGCCGCTCCTCCGGGATGAAATGCAGGCCCCTGGCGCGCCGCTCCGCCGGGCCGAACCCGCCGATCGGCCGGTCGTCCAGCAGGATGCTGCCGGCGGGCGCGCGCCGCTCCCCTGCGAGGGCCGCCAGCAACTCCTTCTGGCCATTGCCCGCGACACCGGCGATGCCGAGGATCTCGCCGGCCCGCAATTCGAAGGCGATCCCGCGCAGGGCGGTGCCGAAGGGCTCGTCGCTCGGCAGGGTCAGGCGGTCCACCACCAAGCTGGGCGGCCCGGCCTCCCGCGCCGCGGGGCGGCTGGTATGGGTCAGGCCGCCGCCGATCATCATCTCGGCCAGGGACTCGGCGGTCTCGATCCGCGGGTCGCGGCGCGCCACCACCTGCCCCGCCCGCAGCACCGTCGCGGCGGTGCAGAGGGCGCGGATTTCTTCGAGCTTGTGGCTGATGTAGAGGACCGAGCAGCCCTCCGCGGCCAGCCGGCGCAGCATGACGAAGAGGCCGTCCGCCTCCTGCGGCGTCAGCACACTGGTCGGCTCGTCCATGATCAGCAGCTTCGGCCGCTGCAGCAGGCAGCGCAGGATCTCCACGCGCTGGCGCTCGCCGACCGAGAGGTGGTGGACGTGCCGCCCCGGCTCCACCGCCAGCCCGTATTGCGCCGCGACCGCGCGGATCTCGGCGGTCAGCTCCGCCAGCGGCCTGGTGCTGCCGAGGCCAAGGGCGATGTTCTCGGCGACCGTCAGCGTCTCGAAGAGCGAGAAGTGCTGGAAGACCATGCCGATGCCCAGGCGCCGGGCGGCATTCGGGTCGGGGATGGCGACCGGCTCGCCTTCCCAGGCGATCTCGCCCGCATCGGGCTTCACCACGCCATAGACGATCTTCATCAGCGTGGACTTGCCGGCGCCGTTCTCGCCGAGCAGGGCGTGGATCTCGCCGGCGGCGACGCTCAGCGTGACGTCGTTGTTCGCCAGCATGCTGCCGTAGCGCTTGACGATGCCCGTCAGCGCCAGCCGCGGCGGCAGGACCTGCTGATGCATCAGCGGCATCCGATCCGGCATGCCGCCGGAACCGGCTCAAGACCCTCGCAGTCGCGCAATCGCGAGCCCTCCTGCCGCTCAGGTTGCAGCAATTGTGCCATGGGCGCGAGGGCAGGAAAGGCCCGACGAGGCCGCGTCGTTGCGCGCCCTCTGGGCGGCGGCGCGCGCCTCTGCCTGCCGCAGCGGCAGGTTACCGCGATGTCAGCCGGACCGTCGGCCGATGCGAAGGCTGTCCGACTGGCCGCCCTTGTATGTTGGGCGAGCCGATTCAGACCTCCGGGCCATCCGGAGCACCCCACGAAGCGGCGCTTCGTGGGGACTCCTTCGGCCCTTCGGTCATCGGCACGCCTTAGGCGCCGTCATGGGCTCGCTGCGACAGAGGGCCGGACGGTTCAGCGCGTCACCGTGCCGGTGCGCGCATTCACCCGCACCTCCACCGGCGTGCCACTCTGGGAGGCGCGGAGGCGGATCGTCTCGCCCTCCCGGCCCACCTCCTCGACCCCGGTATAGCCGCGCTCGAGCAGCAGGCTGCGGGCCTGGCCCTCGGTCAGCGGCGGCTGCTCCCGCGGCAGGCCGGTCAGCGCGTCGATGCGGAGGTCGGGCACCTTCTCGCCGTAGCGGATGGCCTCCATCACCCGATAGGTGTCGCCCTCGCGCTGAAGGCTGCCGAGCTCCGTGTAGCCGCGCGCCCGCAGCACCGTGCGCACCTGATCGGCGGTGAGCCAGGCGGGGTCCGCGCGCTCCTGCTGCTGCGCGAGGGCCGGGCCCGCGAGGAGCAGGGCCAGGAGCAGGGTGGCAGGACGGCGGACAGGGATCATGGCGCGGCTCCGCAGGGTTGTCGCCGCCGGGCGGGCGATGCCGGGTTAACCGCGCCCGGCCGGGATGGTTCACGGCGCGGAGGGTAGGTGCGGCGACGCTGTCGCCGAAGCCGTTGCGCGCGGCATGGCGCGCACAAAGGCGTTTGCCGGCGCGGCCTTCCCGCCCTGCGCGCAGCGCCGCTGGTCGCCTTCGCTCAGTCGGCGTAGGCGCCCGCGGCCTGGATGACGGGCCGCCACCGGGCCACCTCCTCCACCAGGAACCGTCGGTGGAAGGCGATGGTCTGCCGCTCCTCCGACGGTACGTCGGTCAGCAATTCGGCATAGCGCTGGCGCAGCTTCTCCTCCTTCAGAGTCTCGCGCAGCGCGGCGGAGAGGCGCTCCTGGATCGGCTCCGGGGTGCCGGCGGGGGCGTAGAGGCCATGCCAGGTGCTCATGGCGATGCCGGGGAAGCCGGCCTCGGCGGTGGTCGGCACCTCCGGCAGGCCGGCCAGGCGCGCGGGGCTGCTGACGCCCCAGGCCTGCACGCGGCCGTCTCGGATATAGGGGATGGTGTTGGTCGCCTGGTCGCAGAGCAGGTCGATGCGCCCGGCCATGAGCTCGGCGATGGCCGGCGCGGTGCCGCGGAAGACGACGACGGTGGCCCGCGCCCCGGCCGCCTGCTGCACCAGCAACCCGCAGAGATTGGCGGCCGAGCCGAGGCCGGCAGTGGCGAGGTTCAGCGCCTCCGCCTCCGTGGTCAGCCGCTGCATGACGCCCTTGAGATCCTGCGCCGGGAAGCCGGGGCGCGTGACGATGGTCATGGCGGCGTCGGAGACGAGGCCGAGCGGCGCGAAGCTGCCGGGGACGTCGTAGGGCAGCTTGCGGAAGAGCGTGGCGCTGGCGGCCATGCCGATGTTGTTGATCAGCAGCGTATAGCCGTCGGGCTTGGACTGCACCATGCGCTGCGGCCCGACGACGGACCCGCCGATGCTCTCCACGACGACGGGCTGGCCGAGATGCTTCCCCATGCTGTCCGCGACGATGCGGGTGATGGTGTCGGTCGGCCCGCCAGCGGCGCCGGCGGCGATCAGGGTGACGGGGCGGCTCGGGTAATCGCCCAGCCCCTGGGCCAGCGCTGCGGGCGCGGCGAGGAGCAGCGGGGCGGCGAGCAGGATGCGGCGCGGCAGGCGCATGGACGTGGATCTCCCGTGGGTTCGTTCTTCCTTGTGGGGGAGCGGCCATGGCCGCTCCCGGGCCCGCGGTCAGTTCAGCCGCAGCTCCTTGATGTGCCGCGGGTCGGGCTGCAGGTCGCCGCGCTCCACGCGCTTGACGATCTCGGTCAGCGCCGCATTGGCTGGCGTGGCGAGGCCGATCGCCTGCGCCTTGTCCACGATGAAGCCGTTGAGGAACTCGATCTCCGTCCGCCTTCCCTTGACCATGTCCTGGCCCATGGAGGGGCGGTGCGCGCCGCCGCCGGGCTTGCTGGCCTCCTTGATCCGGTGCTCGTCGTAGTCGCGCTTCGCCGCCGGGTCGCCCTCGCCGGCGCGGGCGATGACCTCCGGGTCCATGTGGAAGATCTCTTCCAGCACATAGCCCAGCGCCTGGCCGGTGCGGATGGCCTCGCTGCCGAGTCGCGCGGTGAAGTGGCGCAGCGTGTCGTCCAGCAGGATCTCCTTGCTGATCAGCCCGGTGCTGGCGGACATGCCGTTGCCCATGGCGTTGATCACCAGCTTCGACCAGCGCTCGCCCCACAGATTCGTCGTGGTGAGCGCGCTGTCGGCATGGGCCACCAGCGCCGTCACCTCCTGCGCGCGGTCGGTGATGCGGCCATGCACCTCGCCGACCCGGAAGACAGTATGCGCCGCGCCGCCCTTGCCGGAATTGCGGTGGACATGGCCGGGCGTCATCAGCTCGACCGTGATGGAGGAGGCAATGGACCCGAGCGTGCGGCCCCAGCCGACCACGCCGGCGATGGTCTCCTCGTTCATGCAGTTCTGCAGGGAAACGCAATAGCCGCCCGGCGCCAGGTACTGCTTCACCATCATGGTCGCCCAGGCCGTGTCGTAGGCCTTGACGCAGATGAAGGCGATGTCGAAGGGCCGTTCCTTCGCGACCTGCTGCAGGTCGGTGATGTGGATCGCCTTCACCGGCACGGTGAACTCTTCCACGTCCTTCAGATGGGTGATGCGCAGGCCCTTCGCCCGCATGGCCTCGACATGCTCGGGCCACATGTCGACGAAGGTCACGTCCTCCCCGGCCCGGACCATATGCGCGCCGGCATAGCCGCCGACCGCCCCCGCGCCGATGATGGCGATGCGCTTGCCCATGGACGTCCCCTCATTCCCGTGGCGTTGCCGGCATCCTGCGCCGGGGCGGGGCGACCTCCAAGGGGGCTTGCCTCAGCGGGCGCAGGGAACATATAGTGAACTCCCAGAGAGCCCTGCTCCCCTCATGGACCTGCGCCACAAGCTCGAGATCCTCGCCGACGCCGCCAAGTACGACGCCTCCTGCGCCTCCTCCGGCACGGAGAAGCGGGACAGCCGGAAAGGCGGGATCGGCAGCACGGAGGGGATGGGCATCTGTCATGCCTATGCGCCGGACGGCCGCTGCATCTCGCTGCTGAAGGTGCTGCTGACCAATGCCTGCGTCTTCGACTGCGCCTACTGCATCAACCGCGCCAGCTCCAACGTCCCGCGCGCCCGCTTCACGGTGAAGGAACTGGTGGAGCTGACGCTGCACTTCTACCGCCGCAATTACATCGAGGGGCTCTTCCTCTCCTCCGGCATCATCCGCTCCCCCGACTACACCATGGAGCAGATCGTGGAGGTCGCGCGGCTGCTGCGGGAGGAGCATGGCTTCCAGGGCTACATCCACCTCAAGACCATCCCGGACGCGGCGCCGGAGCTGCTGGCCAGGGCGGGCCTCTATGCCGACCGGCTCTCGATCAACATCGAGCTGCCGCAGGAGCGGAGCCTGAAATCGCTGGCGCCGGAGAAGGACGCCCCCGGCATCCGCCGCGCCATGGCGCGCATGCGCCTGTGCATCGAGGAGGCGAAGGAGGCCAGGCGGGCCGAGCGCCGCGCCGCCGCCCCGCGCTTCGCGCCGGCCGGGCAGAGCACGCAGATGATCGTCGGCGCCGACGCGGCCGACGATCGCGCGGTGCTCGGCACCTCGGCCAACCTCTATGCCGGCTATGGCCTCAGGCGCGTCTACTACTCCGCCTATTCGCCGATCCCGGATGCGTCATCGCTGCTGCCGCCGGCCGCGCCGCCGCTGGTGCGGGAGCACCGGCTGTACCAGGCGGATTGGCTCCTCCGCTTCTACGGCTTCGAACTGGACGAGATCCTGGCCGGCGGCGAGGGCGGGATGCTCGACCTCGGCATCGATCCCAAGCTCGCCTGGGCGCTGAAGCTCCGGGACCGCTTCCCGGTGGACGTGAACCGCGCGCCCAGGGAGATGCTGCTGCGCGTGCCCGGCCTCGGCGCGAAGACGGTGGACCGGCTGCTCTCGGCGCGCCGCCACCGCAGCATCCGCAGCGACGACCTCGCGCGGCTCCGCCTGCCGCTCGGCAAGCTGCTGCCCTTCCTGGTCACCGCCGACCACCGGCCGCGCGGCGGCCTGCTGGACCGGACCGACCTGCGCGCCCGCCTCGCGCCGCAGACCGCCTTCGCCGCGCGCGCCCGGCCGCAGCAGCTCGCCCTGCTCTAGCCCATGCGTCCGCCCGCCCCTCTTCAGACCCCGCATTGCAGACCGGCATCATGTCCCAGGCCCTGACCATCCCGCAGGTCGCGGAGGCAGCGATGAGCGACGGCATCGGCATCTTGCTACCCGGCCCGGCCGATTTCGGTGCCTGGCGGCTGCAGGCCCGGCGGCTGCTGGCGGCCGAGGTGCCGCCGGAGCGCGTGGACTGGCGCGTCGCGGGCGAGAGCCCTGGCCTCTTCGCCGGCGCGCCGGCGCCCGATGCCGCACCGGTCACCGCCAGCGTGCCGCGCAGCTTCCTGGAGCTGGCGGAGATCGGCATCCGCCACCGCGACCCCGCGCGCTTCGCCCTGCTCTACCGCATGCTCTGGCGCATCACGCATGGCGAGCACGGCCTCATGCAGATGGCGACCGACGCGGAGGTCGTGCGGCTGCAGGCCATGGCGAAATCCGTGCGGCGGGACGCGCACAAGCTGCACGCCTTCCTCCGCTTCCGCTGCATCGAGACGCCCGCCCGATCAGCGGAGGACGGCGTCCGGAGCCGTGAATCGGCCGGGCCGGACATGGCCGGCCCGAAATACGTCGCCTGGTTCGAGCCGGAGCACCACATCCTGGAAGCGGAGACCGGCTTCTTCATCCGCCGCTTCGCCGGGCTGCGCTGGTCCATCCTGACGCCGGAGGCGAGCGCGCACTGGGACGGCGAGACGCTGCGCATGGGCCCCGGCGGCACGCGGCGGGAGGCACCGCCGGAAGACGCGCATGAGGAACTCTGGCGCGCCTACTATGCCAGTATCTTCAACCCTGCCCGGCTGAAGCCCGCCGCCATGCGGGCCGAGATGCCGGTGAAGTACTGGAAGAACCTGCCGGAGGCGCGGGACATCCCCCGGCTGATGGCCGAGGCGCCGCGGCGCGTGGCGGAGATGGTCGAGCGCGGCGCGACCCCCGCCGCCGCCCGGCGCCAGCGCAACCTGCATGTCCCGGCGCAGCCGATCGCGCCGCCGGACGTTGCGGAGGGCATGTCCCCCGACCTCTTCTCCCGCACCGAGGACCCCGCCGCCGCCCTCGCCGCGCTTCGCGCCGAGCTCGAGCGCCGCAACGACCTGCCGCCCTGGACCAGCAGCGCGACGCAGATGGTCTTCGGCGAGGGCCCGCCGGGCGCGCCGCTGCTCTTCGTCGGCGAGCAGCCCGGCGACGAGGAGGACCTGGCCGGCCGTCCCTTCGTCGGCCCCGCCGGGCGGCTCTTCGACCGCGCGGCGGTGGAGGCCGGCATCGACCGCCCCACCACCTACGTCACCAATGCGGTCAAGCATTTCAAGTTCAAGCCGACCGGGCGGCGCCGCCTGCACCAGAGCCCGGATGCCGGCGACATCGCCTATTACCGCCCCTTCCTGAAGCGGGAGATCGAGATCGTCGCGCCGCAGCTCGTCGTCTCGCTCGGCGCGACAGCGCTGAAATCCCTCACCGGCAAGCCGCTGGCCATCACCAAGGTCAGGGGCGAGGTGATCGAGACGCCGGACGGGCTGCGCATCTTCCCGACCGTGCATCCTTCCTACTTGCTCCGCCTGCCCGATCCGGAGAGCAAGGAGCGGGAATATGCCCGCTTCGTCGCCGACCTGAAGGCGGCGAAGCGGGAGGTGGCGTGATCCCGCGCCGCGCGGGCTGACGCGGCGCCGGTGGGCTAATCCCGGTTCAGCCCGGCGACCCGCACCAGCTCCGTCCATTTCGCCACGTCGGCGTCGATGCGCGCCCGCATCGACGCGGGTCCGCGCTGCTCCGGCGACGGCGCGGTGCTGGCGAGTTCCGCAAGCCGCGCCTGCAGCGCCGGGTCCTGCTGCGCCGCCTCGATCGCCGCGGCCAGCCGCGCGAGGATCGGGGCCGGCGTGCCGGGCGGCGCGGCGAAGCCGTTCCAGATCACCAGGTCGAAGCCGGGCAGGCCGGCCTCGGCAAAGCTCGGCACATCCGGCAATTGCGGGATCCGCTGCGCCCCGCTGACCGCGAGCGCCACGGCGGTGCCGCCGCGATGGCCGGGGATCATGGTCACGGTCTGGTCGATCACCGCATCCACCGTGCCCGCCGCCAGGTCGCTCAGCGCCGGCCCGGCGCCGCGATAGGAGACGAGCGTCGCCTTCAACCCCGTCAGGTGCAGCAGGTAGCCCGGGGCGAGATGGCTGGTGGTGCCGAGGCCGGCGGTGCCGAAGGTCGCCTTCTCGCCGCTGCGGCGGATGTGGTCCAGCAGCGCCGCCAGGCTGCGGATGCCGCCGCGCGGGCTGGCCGCCAGCACCATCGGCACATCCGCCACCAGCGAGACCGGCGCCATGTCGCGCCGCGGGTCGAAGCCGCTGTTGGGGTTGAGGGCATAGGCCACCGCCATGACGCCCATATTGCCGAAGGCCAGCGTATGGCCGTCCGGCTCCGCCCGGGCCGCGCGCTGCATGCCGATCAGCCCGCCGGCGCCGCCCACATTCTCCACCACCACGCTGCGGCCGAGCGAGGGGGCCATGGCCTGGGCGAAGAAGCGCGCCAGGGCGTCCAGCGTGCCGCCGGGGGCGGAGGGCACGAGGATGGTGACGGTGCGTTGCGGGAAATCCTGCGCCCGCCCGATGGCCGGCAGAAGGGGTAGGGCCAGCGCGGCGCGCCGGCCCAGTCTCGGTCGCATGACGTTCCTCGTGATGTCGTTATGCGACCCATCATGCCGGGCCGGCCCGGCACCGCAAGCGCCGTCCCGCGCCCACGGAGCGTGGTGCCCTGCCCCCGTGGGCAAGGGCCGGGCGCCCCGTCGCCGGCAGCGGCCCCGCAGGCGGAGCCGCCGCAGCGGCGGCAGCGCGTCAGGCGCGGCCGGCCATCTTCGCCACCGCATCCTCCAGCGCGCGGTCCAGCACCTCGATCAGCGTGTCGCATTCGCCGCGGGTGATCACCAGCGGGGGCGAGAGGACGATGGTGTTGGAATGCCGTGCGCCGCCGCCGGAGCGGCCGACGATCACGCCATGCGCCTTGCAGGTATCCACCACGCCCTGCACCAGCGCGCCGTCGAGCTGGACCTTGCTCTCGCGGTCCGTCACCAGCTCGATGCCGATCAGGAGGCCCTTGCCGCGGATGTCGCCGGTGATGCCGTGGCGGAAGAGCCGGTCCTTCAGCCCTTCCATCAGGTAGGCGCCCATGCTGGCGGCGCGCTCGGGCAGCTTCTCCTCCAGCATGATTTCGATGTTGCGGACCGCGACGGCCGCCGCCGCCGGGTGGCCGCCGTAGGTGTTCACCTGCATTACCTGGCGGGCCTCCGCGACCTCGCCGAGGAAGCTGTTGAAGACCTCGTTCTTCACCACGGTGGCGGCGATCGGCAGGTAGGCGGAGACGATGCCCTTGGCCACCGCCATGATGTCCGGGCTGATGCCCCAGTGCTGGTGGGCGAACATCTTGCCGGTTCGGCCGAAGCCGTTGATCACCTCGTCCACATGCAGCAGCACGTCGTACTTGCGGCAGATCTCCTCGACCATCGGCAGGTATTCGTCGGGCGGCACGGCGACGCCGACGGCGGACATGATCGGCTCGACGATCACCTCGGCGACCGTGGAGGGCCCCTCGCCCTGGATTGTCGTCTCGATCAGCTTGGCGCAGGCGATGCCGCATTTCCCGGCCTCGAGGCCGAGCGGGCAGCGGTAGCAGGTCGGCGCGGGGACATGGACGAACTCGCCGGCATAGGGCTCGAATTTCGTCTTGCGGTCGCCCATGCCGCCGGCGGCCAGCGTGGCCAGCGTCGTGCCGTGATAGGCGTAGTAGCGGCTGATCGTCTTGAAGCGGAACTCGCCGGGGAACTCGTGCTTGGCGTATTGCCGGGCGATCTTGAACCCGGCCTCGTTCGCCTCGGAGCCCGAATTGACGAAATAGACGTGGTAGTCGCCGCCCATCAACTGGTTCACCTGCTCGCCGAGCTGCGCGGCGGGCAGGTTGATGGCGGTGTGGGGATAGTAGGCCATGGCCTGCATCTGCTCGGCGGCGATCTGCGCGAGCTCCGTGCGGCCATAGCCGATATTGACGCACCAGAGGCCCGCCATGGCGTCCAGATAGGTCGAGCCGTCGGCGTCCACGATGGTGGAGCCCTGCGCCCCGGTCACCACCATCTGCTTCTGCTCGAGCGCCTTGTGCTGGACCAGCGGGTGCATGACGTTGCCCAGGTCCTGCTCGACGACGCGGCGGCGGGCTTCGGGATCGGGCTGGTTGGTGAGGGACATCGGGCGGCCTCGGCGGCTTGCTGCGAAGCAACAACGCTAGGACCGAACCCGCCCGCCTGTCACGCCCCCCTCTCGCGCTCCTGGGGCAGCCTATTCCACCTTGATGCCCTGGCTGCGGATGATCTCGCCCCAGCGCGCCCGCTCCGCCGCCACGCGCGCGGCGAAGACTCCGGGGTCGTTGGGCAGGTAGATCAGGCCCTGGGCCGCGAGGAATTGCTGCGTCTCCGGCAGCAGGGCGACGCGGACATACTCCCTGTGCAGCCGCTCCAGGATGGGCGCCGGCGTCCCGGCCGGGGCGATCACCGCATACCAGGTCGAGACGTCGATATCGGGGTAGCCGGATTCGATCAGCGTCGGCACATCGGGCAGTTGCGGCACGCGCACCGGCGTGGTGACCGCGAGCGCCCGCACCGCGCCGTCGCGGATCTGCGGCAGCATCAGCGGCAGGGTGTCGAACATCGCCTGGATGTCGCCGCGCATCATCGCCGGCAGGCTCTCGTTCGTGCCGCGGAAGGGCACGTGCTCCATGGCGATGCCGTCGCGCTGCCTGAACATCTCGAAGATCAGGTGCTGGGCGGTGCCGACGCCGACGCTGGCGTAATTGGCATGGCCGGGGCGGGAGCGGATCCAGGCGATGAACTCCGGCACCGTCTTCGCCGGCACGTCGTTCGCCACCACCAGCACGAGGGGCGAGGCGGCGAACATCACCACCGGCACCAGGTCCCGCCCGGCATCGTAGGGGATGTCCTTGAAGAGATGCGGGAAGATGGTCAACGGGCCAAGGTTGCCCATGCCGATGGTGTAGCCATCCGGGGCGGCGCGCGCGACCTCCGCCACCCCGATCCGTCCGCCGGCGCCGGAGCGGAAGTCGTTGACGATAGGCTGGCCGAGGGCGCGGGAGACCGGGTCGTTGAAGGCGCGCGCGACCAGGTCGTTCAGCCCGCCCGGCGGCCAGGGGACGACGAAGCGGACGGGGCGGTCGGGCCAGGCGCCCTGGGCATGGGCGATGGGGGCGCGGACAGCCAGGGGCAGGGCGAGGGAGGCGGCGAGGAGGGCGCGTCGTTGCATCTGCGAAGTCTGCGCGAGCGGCGGCGCCCCGCCAAGCCGTGCAGGGGCGAGACAGGCGCCGGGGCGGCATGTAGGCTGCCGGAATGACGCCCGAACTGCTCTCCCCCATCGGCGGCCGTGCCGCCTGGACCGGCGCCGAGCTGGCCCGCGACCCCTCCTGGATCATGCAGCTTCCTGCCGCCGCGGCGCGCGAGATCGACTCGGCGCTGGCCGGCCTCGGCGACCGCGCCCCGCCGCGCTTCGACGCCCGCGACTTCCCGCTGCCGGAGACCGCCGGCTTCCTGGCGCAGGTGGCCGAGGAGCTCGAGCATGGCCGCGGCCTGGTGCGCCTCACCGGCCTCGACCCGGCGCGCTACTCGCTGCCCGACCTCAAGCGGGTCTTCTGGGGGCTGATGTGTCATCTCGGCACGCCGCTGCCGCAGAACACCACGGGCGAGATCCTGGCGGAGGTGAAGGACGAGACCGGCACCGGCGCGGCGGTGGCCAGCGGCACGGCGCGGGCGCGCAGCCGCTCCACCGGGCCGCTGCGCTGGCACACCGACAAATGCGACCTGCTGACGCTGCTCTGCGCCTCCAACGGGATCGAGGGCGGCGTCTCCCGCATCGTCTCCACGGTGGCGGTCCAGGACGCCATGGCGGCGCGGCGGCCCGACCTGCTGGCGGTGCTCTACCAGGATTTCTGGCGCGCCCGCTCGGCCGACGAGGAGGGCGAGGGCATGGCCGCCCGCCCCTTCCCCATGCCGGTCTTCGCCCGCGGGCCGAAGGGCGACTTCACCAGTCAATACAGCCGCACCTATGTCGAGCTGGCGCAGGGCCAGCCCAGCGTGCCGCCGCTGCGGCCGGAGCAGGTGGAGGCCATGGACCTGCTGGCCGCGATCGCCGACGAGCTCTGCATCGAGATGCCCTTCGAGCCCGGGCAGATCCAGCTCATGAACCAGCACGTCACCTATCACGGCCGCACCGCCTATGCCGACGGCGCGGGCGGGAAGCGCAACCTGCTGCGCATCTGGCTGGCGAGCCCGCTCAGCCGCGCCCTGCCGGCGGGCCATGCGGACCAGTGGGGCGATGTGCGGGCGGGCGCGCTGCGCGGCGGCGCGATGCCGGGGAAGAGCGCGCTCGCGGCCTGATGCTCGGTCCCTATCGCAGCCTGGCTGCGATGGGAGCCCGGTGTGGCAGCTGCGCGCCGGGCAATACGCCATGCCGGCCAGCACTCATGCTGCCCGGCATGAGCCCTTGCCGCCACCGGCTCCGCGGTCCAGCCTTCCCGGCAACGAGGGCGGGAGGGAAGGCCATGAAGGTCGGCGCGGCCATGTTCTTCACCGACTATTCCATGACACCGGCGGAACTCGCCATGGCGCTGGAGGAGCGGGGCTTCGAGAGCGTCTGGGCGCCGGAGCATTCCCATATCCCGCTGGCGCGCAGCGCCGCCTATCCCGGCGGCGGCGAGTTGCCGAAGATGTACTACGACGTCATGGACCCCTTCGTGACGCTGACCGCCGCGGTGGCCGCGACGCGGACACTGAAGGTCGGCACCGGCATCTGCCTGGTGGTGCAGCGGGACCCGATCCAGACGGCGAAGCTGGTGGCCTCCATCGACCAGGTCTCGGGCGGGCGCTTCCTCTTCGGCGTCGGCAATGGCTGGAACCAGGACGAGATCGAGGACCACGGCACCGATTTCGCCACCCGCCACAAGCTGGCGCGGGAGCGGATCGAGGCCATGCAGGCGATCTGGACCCAGACGAAGCCCGAATACCACGGCGAGTTCGTGGCCTTCGGCCCGATGATGACCTGGCCGAAGCCGGTGCAGAAGCCGCACCCGCCCATCATCGTCGGCGGCGCCTTCCCCTGGGGCGCGAAGCGCGCGGTGCGCTACGGCAATGGCTGGATGCCGCACCGCGTGCGCAAGCACTATGCCGACGTGGCGGCGCTGGTCCCGCAATTCCGCGCCCTGCTGGCCGAGGCGGGACGGCGGGAGGAGGACTGCCCCATCACCATCTGGGGCGTGAAGGAGGACCGGGACGCGCTGCTCGCCGACCGCGACCTCGGCGTGGAGCGCGTGGTCCTCAGCCTCGATGCGGCCGGATCCGAGGCGATCCTGCCGCAGCTCGACCGCTGGGCGAAGCTGGTGGAGGCGGTGCGCTAGAGCAGATCGCCGCAGAGTGGAAACACTCGAAGGTGTGAATCTGCTCTGCAGATCAAACGCCTAGAGCACCGCCTCGGCCACGACCCGCAGCGCCTGCTGCGTCGCGCCGGTCAGGACCAGTGTGCCGAGTTTGCCGTCCTTCGCCACTGCCTTCCAGTCCTGCAGCCGGGCGCGGATGCGGTCGGGCGGGCCGACCAGCGCGATCTCATCGACCAGCCTGTCCGGCACCAGCGCCGCGGCGTCGCGGTGGCGACGGTCGAGATAGGCGTCCTGGATGGCGGCCGCGGCCTCGCCATAGCCCAGGCGCTTCGCATAGTCGTTGTAGTAGTTCTTCCCGCGCGCGCCCATGCCGCCGATATAGAGCGCGAGTTCCGGCTTCACCGCGTCACGGCAGGCCTGCAGGTCGTCGCCGACGCGGATCTTGGTATAGGGCGCGACGTCGAATTGCGTCAGGTCGGCCGCCTTGCCGGCCTTCGCCATGCCCTCCAAGGTCGGCTTCGTTATCAGGTCGGCGCCCTCTGGCGACATGAAGATCGGCAGGTTGCCGTCGGCGACCTCGCCCGCCAGCCGCATGCCGCCCGGAGTGATGGAGGCGCAGTAGAATTTCAGCGGCTTGCCATGCAGGATGCTCTTCAGCGGCTTGCCGAGGCCGGTCGCATCCGGCCCGTCATACGGAATGCGGTAATGCTGCCCCTGGTGCTCCAGCGGCCTCTCCCGCGCCACGATGGCCCGGATGATCGATATGTACTCGCGGGTCCGCTCCAGCGGCGTGCCATAGGCCTGGCCATGCCAGCCCTCCACCACCTGCGGCCCCGAAGGGCCGACGCCGCAGAGGAAGCGGTCCTCCGAGAGCTGCTGCAGCGTCATCGCCGTCATCGCCGCGCAGGCCGGCGTGCGGCCGGGCATCTGCATGATGCCGGTGCCGGCCTTGATGCGCGTGGTGCGCGCCAGCACCCAGGCGACGGGCGAGACGGCATCGCTGCCATAGCTCTCCCCGCACCACACACTGCTGTAGCCGAGGCGTTCGGCTTCCAGCACCAGCGCGGTGTCCACGCCGGCGCCGAGGCTGAGGGTGAGGCCAAGCCGCATGGTCAGAGCCTCCCCATCACCTCGTCGCGGAAGGCCCGCATGCCGGCGACCACCTCCTCGACCGTCGCGCCGGGGAAGGTCAGGTCCAGGCCCTGCACGCCCAGGTCGCGCATCGCCTTCAGGTCGTCCGCGATCTGCCCGGGCTGGCCGGAGAAGAGGCGGCGCTCGCCATCGCCCGCGGTGGCCGGCACCTCCGGCCCGTATTTCTGCACGCGGTAGGCGAGGCCGACCTTGGCGGGATCGCGGCCCGCCTTCTCCACCAGGCCGTGCAGCTTGGCGATGGCGGAGCGGTAGCGCGCCAGGCTGTCGAGCGGGAAGGACGGGTTGGTGCCGATGGGGTACCAGGCATCGCCGAGCTTCGCGGTGCGCCGCAGGGCCGGGCCGCTCTCCCCGCCCACCCAGATCGGCGGGCCGCCGGGCTGGACGGGCTTCGGTGCGAAGCCGATGTCGTGGAAGCGCACGAACTCGCCCTCGAAGCGCGGCGCGGCGGAGGTCCAGAGCTCCTTCGCCGCCAGGATGTATTCGTCCGTCACCCGGCCACGGGCGGCGAAGTCGGGGACCTGCAGGGCCTCGAATTCCTCCTGCAGCCAGCCCGCGCCGATGCCAAGCGTCAGCCGCCCGCCCGAGAGCACGTCGATGGTGGAGATCATCTTCGCCGCCAGCATGGCCGGACGGTGCGGGACCACCATGACCGAGGTGACGATGCGCAGCCGCGTCGTCTTCGCCGCCACGAACATCGCCTGGGTGAGCTGCTCGTGCCGCTCGCCGCGGCTGCTGGCCGGGAATTCGCCGGTGTCGGTATAGGGGTATTTCGCGTGGATGTCGGTCGGGATCACCACATGGTCGCTGACGGTGGCGTAGCCGTAGCCGAGCGCCTCGCCCTCCTGCGCCAGGCGGGCCATGGGCTCGGGCATCGCCAGCGGGCCGCCGCTCGGCAGGTTGAAGCCGATCTGCATCCTGTTTCCTCCCCTGAGAGTTTGCGGAAGAGCGCCCGTCAGCCCTGGAGACCGGCAGGAAAAGCGAATGTTTTCAACGGGCGTTCTTCCGCAAGTTCGATCTCTTCACACACTCTGACCCTGCATTGCATCCGGACGGGACTCTCCCCACGATGGAGGCCACCGGTGGGGGAGCGCAAGGGTGCAGGATCGGCTGGAGACCATGCCTCTGGACGCGCTGATGGCGGAGGCGGCGGCGCTGCGGGACGCGGCGCATGGACGCACCATCAGCTATTCGCGGAAGGTCTTCATTCCGCTGACGAAGCTCTGCCGCGATGTCTGCCACTACTGCACCTTCGCCGAGAGCCCGCGGCCCGGCCGCAGCGTCTACCTGTCGCGGGAGGAGGTGCTGGCCATCGCCCGCGCCGGCGCCGCGGCCGGCTGCACCGAGGCGCTGTTCACCCTCGGCGACAAGCCGGAGCTGCGCTGGCGGCAGGCGCGGGAAGCGCTGGCGGCGCTCGGGCACGAGACGACGATCTCCTACCTCGCCGAGGTCTCGGCGCTGGTGCTGAAGGAGACCGGCCTGCTGCCGCATGCCAATCCCGGCGTGATGACCCGGGCGGAGATCGCGGCGCTGCGGGAGGTCTCGGCCAGCCAGGGCATCATGCTGGAGAGCGCGAGTGCCCGGCTCTGCGAGCCCGGCGGCGTGCACCATGGCAGCCCGGACAAGCACCCGGAGGCGCGGCTGGAGGTGCTGCGCCTGGCCGGCGAGCTGCGCGTGCCCTTCACGACAGGCATCCTGATCGGCATCGGCGAGACGCGGGCGGAGCGGATCGAGGCGCTGCGGGCGATCGGCGAGATCCAGGCGCGCTACGGCCATGTCCAGGAAGTCATCATCCAGAACTTCCGGGCCAAGCCGCGCACCAGGCTGGCGGAGGCGCCGGAGCCCGACCTCGATGACCTCCTCTGGACCATCGCCGCGGCGCGGATTGTGCTGGGCGGGGCGATGAACATCCAGGCGCCGCCGAACCTCTCGCCCGGCGTCTACCAGCGGCTGGTCGCGGCCGGACTGAACGACTGGGGCGGCGTCTCGCCGGTCACGCCCGACCATGTGAACCCGGAAGCGCCCTGGCCGCATCTGGAGGAACTGGCCGCCCGCACGGCGGAGGCGGGCAAGGTGCTGGTGCAGCGACTGCCGGCCTATCCGGACTATGTCCGGTCGCCGGATACCTGGTTCGCGCCTGACGTGGCCGCGGCGGTGCGGCGGGCGAGCGATGCGGAGGGCTTCGCGCGCGGCGACGACTGGTCGCCTGGCGAGGTCGTGCTGCCGCGCATGCCGGCGCCGCGCCTCGCGGCAGCGGATGCCGGACTGGTGCGCGTGGTGGACCGCGCCGCAGGCGGCACGCGGTTGGATGCGCCCGACATCATGCGCCTGTTTGCGGCGCGCGACGCCGACCAGGCGCATGTGGCCGCCGCGGCGGATGCGCTGCGGGCGGCGGTCTCCGGCGAGACCGTGCGCTACGTCGTCAACCGCAACATCAACTACACCAATATCTGCGGCTACCGCTGCCGCTTCTGCGCCTTCAGCAAGGGCAAGACGCATGAGGCGCTGCGCGGCCCGGCCTATGACCTCGACCATGCCGAGATCGTCCGCCGCGCCGAGGAGGCCTGGGCCCGCGGCGCGACCGAGGTCTGCCTGCAGGGCGGCATCCATCCGGACTATACCGGCGAGACCTATATCGGCATTTGCGAGGCGATCCGCGCCGCGGTGCCGGGGATGCACATCCATGCCTTCTCGCCGCTCGAGGTCACGCAGGGCGCGGCGACGCTCGGCCTCTCGCTGCGGGACTACCTCGCACGGCTGAAGGAGGCCGGCCTCGGCACCCTGCCCGGCACGGCGGCGGAGATCCTGGACGACGAGATCCGCGCCATCATCTGCCCGGACAAGGTCAATACGGCGGAATGGCTGGAGGTGGCGCGCACGGCCCATGGCCTCGGCCTGCGCACGACCAGCACCATCATGTTCGGCCATGTCGAGGGGCCGCTGAACTGGGCGCGGCACCTGCTGGCGCTGCGCGACCTGCAGGCCGAGACCGGCGGCTTCAGCGAATTCGTGCCGCTGCCCTTCGTGCACATGGAAGCGCCGATGTACCTCCGCGGCCAGGCCCGCCGCGGCCCGACCTTCCGGGAGGCGCTGCTGATGCACAGCGTCGCGCGGCTGGTCCTGCACCCGCACATCACCAACATTCAGACGAGTTGGGTGAAGATGGGGCCGGAGGGCGCCGCGCTGGCGCTGCAGGCCGGGGCCAACGACCTCGGCGGGACGCTGATGAACGAGAGCATCAGCCGCGCCGCCGGCACGCAGCATGGCCAAGAATTCGCACCGGACCGGATGGAGGCGCTGATCCGCGGCATCGGCCGCCTGCCGCAGCAGCGGACGACGCTCTACGGACCGCCGCCGCAGGAGCAGCAGAGCCGGTCCTATGGCGCGGAGGAGCTTGCGCCGGTCGTGCAGACCGCGCCGCGGCGGAAGGCGGTGGCCTAGCCTTCCGGCGACAGCCGCCCCAGCACGCCCGACTGCTGCAGCCAGGCGAGCGTGCGGGTGCCGCGCGCGACCTCCAGGCCGGCGAACATAGCCACATCGGCGGGATGGTCGATATCCATCGCCACGCCCGGCAGCGGCACGATCCGCGGCGCGATCCCTTGCGCCCGCGCCGCCGCGAGGTGCGGGAAGTAGCTGTCATCGCCGAAGCGCAGCGGCACCGCATCGGGCGGGCTCAGGATGACGCCGTTCGAGCCCTTCTCGTCATGCGCGGGCGCGATGGTGAAGGCCGGCGGCGGGCCATGCGCGGCGAGCAGCGCCTCCACCTCCGCCGGCGTCACGGCCGGGATGTCGCCCGGCATGGTCAGCACGCCCGCGGCGCCCTCCGTCGCCAGCACCCGCGCGGCGGCGGTGACGCTGCCGGTATGGCCGTCCCGCGCGCCTTCGGTGATCACCCGCGCACCGCGGCGGCGGACCTCGGCGGTGGTCCAGTCGTCCAGTGTCACGACAGCGACGCCGGCGAGGCCGCGCGCGGCGCAGAGCGCGTCCAGCACCTCGCCGGCCATCACCCGCATCAGGGCGACGCGCTCCTCGGGCGCGAGGAGCGGCGAGAGGCGCTGCTTGGAACCCTGCATCTCCTTGACCGGGAGGATGGCCCAGATGCTCACCGCAGCGCATCCGCGGCGGTCAGCACGGCGCGCGCCAGCGCGATCTTGTCGTCCAGCGTCTGCATCAGGGTGCGGGCGCGGAACACGCGCGGCGCGATGCCCGATGCATCGTCGCCTTCTTCCATGACATAGCCGGTCAGCAGGTCGCCATAGCGCGCGGCGACCGCGGCGGCGGAGGGTGTGACGCCCAACTCCGAAAACATCTTGGCGGTCGGCCCCTTCACCGCCTGGCCCGCGATGATGGGTGAGACGGCGACCACCGGTGCGCCGCAGCCGGCGATCGCCTCGCGCATGCCCGGCACGGCCAGGATCGGCTCGATACTGATGAAAGGGTTGCTCGGGCAGATCACTACGGCGCGCGGGCCGGCGCGCAGGGCGGCCAGCACCTCCGGCTGCGGCCGCGCCCGCCCGGCGCCGGCGAAGTCCAGCGCGCGCACCACCGGCGCCGCGCGCTGCCGGACGAACCAGTCCTGGAAGTCGATCCAGCCCGCATCGCTGCGGATGCGCGTCCGCACCGGATCGTCGCTCATCGGCAGGATGCGCGGGCCGATGCCGAGGCGGCGGCGGATGTCGTCGGTGACCGCCGACAGCGTCTCGCCGCCGCGCAGCCGCTGCGTGCGCAGCACATGCAGCGCGAGGTCACGGTCGCCGAGGCGGAACCAGTCCTCGCCGCCCAGCGCCGCCAGGGTCTCCATGAAGGACCAGGTCTCGTCCGCCCGCCCCCAGCCCAGCACGGGGTTGTCGAGGCCCGCGAGGGTATAGGTCAGCGTGTCGATGTCCGGGCAGATGGTCAGGCCATGATGCTCGAAGTCGTCGCCGGTATTGGCGACGACCAGCAGGCCCGAAGGCGGCAGGACTTTCGACAGGCCGAGCGCGAGCTTCGCGCCGCCGATGCCGCCCGACAGCGCGACGATCACCGGAACAGGTCCTCCGCCCCCACCCGCACCAGCTCCGAGGCCGGCGCGGCCGGCGCGTCCCAGGCCAGGCCGCGCAGCAGCACCGCCGGCTGTCCTTCCGCCCCCTGCCCCATGACCAGCCCGGCGGCGGCCGCGATCTCGTCGGCAAAGCCGGTGATGCTGACCTGCAGCGTCCGCCCGAACAGGTCCGGCTGGCCGCGCAGGTCGAGCAGCGCGGGCAGGCCGGCCGCGCCGATCGCGATGCCGACGGTCCCTCGCCGCCAGGCACGGCCGAAGCTGTCGGTGATCACCACCGCCAAGCCCAGCCGCGCCGAGAGCCGCGCGGCGCTGGCATCCGGGTCGACCGGCAGCAGCAGCGCATGCCCCTCCTGCCCCACATTCGACTGGTCGATGCCCGCATTGGCCATGACGAAGCCGAGCCGATGCTCGACGATGATCAGGTTGGGCCGGGCACGGACGACGCGCCGGCTCTCCGACAGGATCAGCTCGACCAACCGCGGGTCCTTGCCCGTCTTCTCCGCCAGCGCCCGCGCAGCGGCGGAGGGCGCGACGGAAGCGAGCGGCACGCTCCGCCCCTCCGCCTTGCTGACCACCTTCTGCGCCACCGCCAGCACGTCGCCCGGCTGCGGCGAGAGGCCGGCGCGCGCCATCCCCTCGGCCAGCAGCGCGCCCAGGTCGTCGCCCGCCTGCACCATCGGCAGGCCGGGCAGCGCGGTCAGGCTCAGCGAGGCACTCACCCGAAGCGGCGGCGCAGCAGGGGCAGCACGCGCTCCCCGAACAGGGTCAGGAAGCGCGCCTGGTCGGGGCCGGGCGCGTGGAAGACCAGGTGGTTGAAGCCGAGGCCGACGTAGTAGCCGATCCTCTCCACCATCTCCCCGGGGTCGTCGGAGACGATCCAGCGGCTCGCCGCGCGCTCGAGCGGCAGGGCATCCGCCAGGCGCTCCATCTCCGCGGGGTCCTCGACATGCATCTTCTCCTCCGGCGAGAGGGCGAGCGCCGCCCAGTGCCGCGTATCCTCCAGCGCGCGCTGCCGATCGGTGTCGAATGATACCTTCACCTCGATCATCCGCTCGTAGCCGGGTTTGCTGGCGCCCGAGGCCTCGATGCCCGCGGCGACGTTCGGCAGCAGCGTCTCGGTATAGAGGTCCTCCTTCTTGCCCGAGGTGCAGATGAAGCCGTCGCCGGCGCGGCCGGCGTATTTCGCCACCAGCGCGCCGGCGGCCGCGACATAGACCGGCACCGGCGCCTGCGGCCGGTCGTAGATCGTCGCCTTCTCCGTCCGGTAGTACTGGCCCTCGAAGCTGACGCGTTCCTCGGTCCAGAGCTTGCGCATCAACTGCACCGCCTCCCGCATCCGGGCGAAGCGCTCCTTGAACTCCGGCCAGGGCTGGCCGGTGGAGGGCACCTCGTTCAGCCCCTCGCCCGTGCCGATGCCGAGGATGACGCGGTTCGGGAACATCGCGCCCAGCGTCCCGAAGGCCTGCGCGACGATGGAGGGGTGGTAGCGGAAGGTCGGGGTCAGCACGCTCGTGCCCATGACGAGCTTCTGCGTCCGCGCCCCCAGCGCGCCGAGCCAGACCAGGGAGTTCGGCGCATGGCCGTCGGTGTGCTTCCAGGGCTGGAAATGGTCGGAGATGAAGCAGGATTCGAAGCCCGCCTGCTCCGCCAGCACGCCGAATTCCAGCAGTTGCGACGGCGCGAATTGCTCGGCCGAGGCCTTGTAGCCGTAGCGGATCATGCGCGTTCCCCTCTCAGGCATCGGCCAGGGCGTCGAGCATCGCGTCGCGGTGCTTCGTGTCGCCGTCCTCGGTCACGAGCTGGATGCAGACATGCGTCGCGCCGGCCGCGAAATGCGCCCGCAGCCCCTGCTTCACCACCTCCGGATCGCCCGACAGGACCATGGCGTCGATGAAGCGGTCGCTGCCGCCGTCCTGCAGCTCGGCCTCGGTGAAGCCCAGGCGCAGCCAGTTGTTCACGTAGTTCGGCAAAGTCATGTAGCGCGCCAGCTCGCGGCGCCCGAGCGCGCGAGCGCGGGCCTTGTCGGCCTCGATGCAGACCTTCTGCTCGACCGCCAGGACCTTGCCCGGGCCGAGGATCCCGGCCGCCTGCTTCGTGTGCTCCGGCGTCACGTTGTAGGGCACCGCGCCATCCGCCTGCGCCGCCGCCAGCGCCAGCATCTTCGGCCCGAGCGCCGCCAGCAGCACCGGGCCTTCCGGCGCGCCCTCCCCCGCCGCGCGGATGCCGTCGAGATAGGCGCGCATGGCCGGCACCGGCTTGTCGTAGCGGTGGCCGCGCAGCCCCTCCACCATCGGGATGTGGGAGACGCCGAGGCCGAGCGCGAAGCGGCCGCCATGGAGAGCGCTCAGCGTCGCCAGCGCCCGCCGCGCGGTGAAGGCGTCCCGTGCATAGATGTTGGCGATGCTGCTGCCGATGACGAGGCGCTCGCTGTTCGCCAGCAGGAAGCCGGCCAGCGCGACGCTCTCGTAGCCGCGCGATTCCGGGTACCAGAGGGTGCCGTAGCCCTTCCCCTCGACGCTGCGCAGCAGCGCGCGCAGCCCCGCCGCGTCCAGCCGGTCGGTCGAGCACCATACGCCCAGGCGTCCGAATTCCATAACGGCATCCCCCGCTTCGGCGGGCATTATGGCCCTGGCCGGCGGCGCCCGCCAGTTGACCCCCGGCGAAGGGCGGGCGGCGCCATCCCGATCGGAGTCACGCCGCCGGGACTTCCGGGCCTCTGGCGATCCGATCTAGCCTCGCCGCAAGAACACCCGCGGGAGGGAATGGATGGCACGGGCCGCACGCTTCGCCTACCAGATTGGCGCGGTGGGGGAGGAAGGCCTCTCCGACCGCGAGCTCTACCGGGAAGCCATCGCCGATGCGGAACTGCTGCACCGGCTGGGCTACGACGCCGCCTGGATGGTGGAGCACCACTTCTCCGACTACTACCCGCAGCCCAACCCGCTGCTCTTCCTCTCGCACATCGCCGCGGCCTGTCCCGGGCTCGGCCTCGGCACCGCGGTCATGGTGCTGCCCTGGTACGATCCGGTCCGCTTCGCCGAGGACGTGGCGATGCTGCAGACCCTCTCGGAGGGGCCGCTGCATATCGGCATGGGCCGCGGCACCGCGAAGAGCGAATACGACGCCTTCGGCATCGGCATGGAGACGGCGCGCGACCGCTTCCGCGAGACCTGGGAGTTCACCCGCACCGCGCTCGCCGGCGGCCCGGTGACCTTTGAGGGGCACCATGTGGCCTGGCGGACGCCCACCGTCCTGCGCCCGGCACTGGAGGGGCCGCGGCCGAGCTTCTACGGCGCCATCGGCAGCCTGGAGAGCGCGGCGATCATGGCCGATCTCGGCCTGCCGCCGCTCTGCCTCTCCTCCTTCCCCGACAAGCTGCTGCGGCGGATCCTGGAGACCTGGAAGGAGCGGACGGCGGCGGCCGGCCGCCCCACCGACGTCACCTTCCCGATCTCGGTGAAGTGCTTCGTCGCGGAGACGGACGAGGCGGCGCGCGCCCAGGCGCTGGACTACCTGCCGAAATTCTTCGCCCTGCAGGTGGAGCACTACCAGTCCGACCACGCGCCCTGGGGCAATATCCCGGGCTACGAGCAGTTCAACCGCATGTTCGCCAACCTGCGGCTGCTGTCGGACCCCGCCAATCTCGGCGGCTACCTCGCGCAGAACCTGGTGGGGTCGCCGGAGACGGTGGCGAAGCGGGTGCGGGAGATCCTCGATCTCGGCTTCGACTACCTCGTCGTCAGCAATGGCACCTATGGCGTGCCGCGGGCGGTGCGGCACCAGACCATCCGGCTCTTCGCCGAGGAGGTGATACCGCGCGTCCGGGCCATGGCGCCGGCCGTGGCGGCGGAGTGACCGCCGCTCACGACTCCAGCAGGTTCTCCTTCAGCGTGCGGTAGCGGTACTCCGTCCGGAAGCGGCCGCGGCGCTGCAGCTCCGGTACCAGGTGGTCCGCGATGCCGATGAGGTCGGGCGGCATCGAGACGGTATGGCCGAGCATGAAGCCGCCGCGGCTGCCGGTCGCCTCGAACATCTCCTCCAGCCGGTCGGCGAGCTGGGCGGGGCTGCCGGCCAGCGTCCGGTCATAGGCCGTCGCCTCGCGCAGCCCATGCTCGAGGAACTCGGCCCGCGTCAGCTCCGCCCCGGGACCGAGCGTCGCCATGAGCTCATGCAGGAAGCCCATGGGGGAGGCCTGGCCGGCCACGATCTCGGCATGCAGCTCGCGCAGGGTGAAGCGCTCCGGCAGGGTCGAGAAATCGTAGCCCGAGTTGTAGGAGAGGTAGGCGCCGACCGCCTCGGGCGGGATGCTGGTCAGCAGCAGCTCGCGCCGGGCCAGCGCCTCCCGCTCCGTCTCCGCCACCACGATCGGCGTCTGCCAGAGGATGCCGACCTCCTCCGGGTCGCGGCCGAGCGCCCGCAGCGCCTCGTCCAGCGCGGCGCGCTGCTTCACCTGCAGGGGCAGCGCCATGTCGCCGCCGAAGACGACATCCGCGACATAGGCGGAGGCGCGGATGCCGCGGGGGGAGCCGCCGGCCTGGATCAGCACCGGCCGCCCCTGCGGCGAGGGCGGGGTGTTCAGCGGCCCCGAGACCTTGAAGAACCGCCCCTCGTGCCGGACGTCGCGCAGCTTCGCCGGGTCGCCGACCCGGCCCGTCTCCCGGTCCCACAGCATGGCGTCCGGCGCCACGCTGTCCCAGAGCAGGCGGCAGACATCGGTGAACTCCTCCATCCGGTCATAGCGGTCGCCATGGTCCATCAGCCCGTCGAAGCCGAAATTGGCGAAATCGGACCGCCGGGTGGAGGCGACGAGGTTCATCGCGATGCGCCCGCCGGTGATGTGGTCCAGCGAGTTCATCAGCCGCGCGGTATAGTAGGGATGCATGAAGGAGGAGGAGAAGGTCAGGCCGAAGCCGACATGCCGCGTCACCCGGGCCATGGCGACGGCATAGGGCGTCAGGTCCTGCCGCGGCCAGTTCATGCCCCATTCGACGGCGGCGTCGCGGCTGCCGCGCCAGGTATCCGGCACGCCGGTGCCGTCGCCGGAGAAGACGATGTCCAGCAGTCCCCGCTCGGCGATGCGGGCCATCTCCTCCAGCATCCCGACATCGGGGAAGGTGTGGCCCGGCCAGGCGCCCGGCATCCGCCAGCGCCCGCCCATATGGCTGTAGGAGAAATCGAATCCCAGATGCATCCGGCGCCTGGCCATGCCGCCCTCCTGCCGCCCGTCCGCGGCCGGGTGCAAACGCCACGCCAAGGCGGCCGAAGAGCGGTGCCAGGGGCCGGGTATCCCTGCCCCGCTTCGACTCAGACGCGATCCGATCGCTCAAGTGACGGCATCCAGCCGGCGCCGGCGCCCCCCTCCCCGATCGGGAACCAGTCGGGGCGGCCCGATGCCGGCCGCGGCGGCGGTGCGAGGACCGGCCGGCCACCAAGAGGCAGCAACCAGGTGGAAATCCGGTCGAGGCCGCGCGTCCAGTGCCGGTCGAAGGCCGCGAGCGGGGCGGCGACGGCGACGCTGGCCAAAGTGCTCACCAGGATGGCGCCAACGGCGGCAAAACCCGTGTCCTGGAGCGCCAGCCAGGTCCAGGCGCCGGCCGAGCAGATCACCGGCACATGGACGAGGTAGAGCGGAAAGGAGAGCCGGCCGAGCCAGGCGGCCCAGGGCCCGGACAGCGCCAGCCGCAGCGGCTCCGCCCCGGTCAGGGCCAGGATCAGCAGGGCGGCCGCGCCGGCATGCGCATAGGTCATGGGCAGGGTGCCGGGATAGAGCGCGGCGAGCCAGCGATGGTCCGGGCTGCCCTCCCGGTAGCCGAGCAGCCAGCAGCCCAGAGCGACCATGCCGAGCGCTGCCGGCCAGGGGATGCGCACCTGCCGCGCCGTGGTCAACAGCGCCAGCGCCACGCCGAGGACGAAGGTGACGTAGTAGACCTCGGCGAAGCGGATCAGCAGCGCGGTCACCGCCAGCAACGCCATGCGTGCGGCCAGCGACGCGTTCGAGAGCTGCAGCAGCGCGAGGCCGAGGCCGAAGGCGATGAAGCTGCCGAGGAACTCGTAGCGCATCGTCCAGAGGACGGTGTTGAGGGTATGGTCCTCCGGCCAGCCGCGGAAGAGGGTCAGGACGGTGCCCTGCAGCACGGCGTCCTTCAGGCCGGGCTGCAACGGCCCGTCGGGATGCGCATCGCCGAAGCTGGCGAGGAAGGTGGAGCCGATGCGCGCTCCCGCCTCGACATGGGCGTAGAGGTCGAGCCGGAAGAGCAGCCAGGAGAACAGGACCGAGGCGAGGATCGGTCCGGCCAGTCGCGGCCAGCGCTTGACGGCCCCGCGCGCGAGCGGCCGGCCATCGCCGGTGGCGAGCGCCCGATGCGTCAGGACATAGCCCGAGAGCACGAAGAAGACGATCACCGCGGCGGTGCCGTGCACCGCGCCGAACCACCAGGCGCCCTCGCGCGGGAATGTCGGATGGAAGGCCTGCAGGGCATGCCAGGCCACGACGACCGCGGCGGCGAGCCCGCGCAGCGCCTCGAGCGGAATGTCCCGGTTCTTCGCCATGGCGCATCCTCTGCCGCGGAACCGATACGACAAAGCCAAAGATGTGAGAGGGTCGCTGTCTGTGAATGCACGTCCCGTCGGAAAAGTCCGGGGCCAAAGTCAGAGGCTGGGGCGTGGACGACCTCACGAGACTTGTACCGCGCGAGGGCGCTGCGGCCCCGCTGGTCCGCGCCGATTCATCATTCCGGGCGTTTCCAGCCAGCGCCCATCTGCTCTAGGGTGGGCTCGCATCACGCGCGGGGGCATCCATGCAATTCGTGTGCGACGCACCGGGACGGCGCGCCTGGTTCCGGATCGAGACCGAGGCCGAGGCGGCCCTGGAATCGGAACTCATGCGCCATGCGGTCGAGAAGCACTTCCGGCGCGCCTATGAGCAGGCCTCGAGCTCCTACCGGCCGCCACCGGGGCCCTTCATCGAGCAGGATATCGGGCGTGCCGCGCATATCCGGCGGTCGATGCCGATATTCCTGACGCTGCGGGACGAGGACGGCGCGGCGCTCGTCACCGCCATGCTGCCGCCGGAAGGACCGGGCGAGCCGGGCTTCCGGCCCATCCTGGTCGGCCAGGCGAACAGCGATCCCTATGCCGGGTACGGGTATGCCATCCAGGCCCTCGCCCGGCATGTCGGGATCACGCTGGACCGGGCGCTCTGCTATCCCTATCGGCGATAGCCGAGGGCATGGCGGGCGGCGCTGGCAGGGAACACGTATCGGCGATGAGCCGGGGCCGCACCTGCGAAGGGGCGGATCGGCGGGCAACGCAATGTCGACGGATGGGACCGTCGGTTCCGCCGATCCAGCGGACAGTGTCTGGTTGAGGGTGGGTCTGGATGTGCGGCACGCCGCCGCTCCCGGCTGTCATGAAGGGCCGTGGCAGCGGCGAAGGTGGATCGACCACGCCGCCCAGGAGGCTGCGGCGGCAGGAGCGAAAGCCCGAAGAATTCCCGGATGCGCATCGGGCGCCCCTGTGACGCAGGCAACACGCTGCGCCGTCCGAACCTGCTGTAACCCCCTCCATGGACATGGAGAGCAGCATGCTTAAGGACGATAGCCGCGATCACGCGCACTGGCGGCGCACCGTGCTGGGTGGGATCCTGGGATGCACGGTCATCACCGCGGCCGAGGCGCGCGAGCGTCCCAGGCCCGACCCACGCGAATACGAGCGCGATGTCGCGCAACTCTCCGCCCTGGTGGAAACCCAGCAGGCTGAAATAGCGAAACTCCGGCGGGCGCTTGGGCTCCATCCGGATGGCCAGATGCAGGCGCCACGCCCGCGCCGGCAGTAGCGCCCGGATTCGCGCTCCTGCGGAGGCTCGTCCCCGGCCTGGCCGATCCGTAGAGGCGGCGCACCGGTCGAAGGCGTGTCGCGGCCGCGGGCCGCTCCCCTCCCACTATCCTGCAGGCGGCGCTCCACGCCCCGCCCCAGGGGCCGCGGCGCCGAAGCGCCGCGGCGAAGGGCTCACCGCAAGGCAAGCTGGCGGTCGGTCACGCCTGGGCCAGGTCGAAGCGGTCGGCGTTCATCACCTTGGTCCAGGCGGCGATGAAGTCGTCGACGAACTTCCGGCCCGCATCGGCCGCCGCATAGACCTCCGACATCGCCCGGAGCTGCGAGTTGGAGCCGAAGACGAGGTCGGTGCGCGTCGCCGTCCACTTCTCCTGGTGGGTCTTGCGGCAGGTGCCGGCGAAGATCTCGTCCGCATGCCCGTCCACCATCTTCCACGCCACCCCCATGTCCAGCAGGTTGACGAAGAAGTCGTTGGTGAGCTGGCCCGGACGCTCCGTCAGCACGCCCTCCTTCTGCCCGCGATGGTTGGCGCCGAGCACGCGCAGGCCGCCGAGCAGGACGGTCATCTCCGGCGCGCTCAGGTTCAGGAGCTGCGCGCGGTCGATCAGCAGCTCCTCCGTCGGGACGTTGAAGGGCACCTGGAGGTAGTTGCGGAAGCCGTCGGCCCGGGGCTCGAGCGGCTGGAAGTTCTCGGCATCCGTCTGCTCTTCCGTGGCGTCGGTGCGGCCCGGGGTGAAGGGCACCTCGACGTCATGGCCGGCATCCTTCGCCGCCTTCTCGACCGCGGCCGTCCCGCCGAGCACGATGAGGTCGGCGATCGAGACCTTCTTGCCGCCGCCGGCGGCGCCGTCGAACTTCGCCTTGATGTCCTCGTAGACCTTCAGCACCTTGGCGAGCCGCTCGGGCTCGTTCACGTCCCAGTCCTTCTGCGGCGCGAGCCGGATGCGCCCGCCATTGGCGCCGCCCCGATGGTCCGACTGGCGATAGGTCGAGGCCGAGGCCCAGGCGGTCGCCACCAGCTCGGGGATGGTGAGGCCGGAGCCGAGGATCGTCCGCTTGAGTTGCGCAATATCGGCGGCGTCGATCGTCGCGTAGTCCGCCTTCGGGATCGGGTCCTGCCAGATCAGGTCCTCGGCCGGGACCTCCGGGCCCAGGTAACGGGCCTTCGGCCCCATGTCGCGGTGGCAGAGCTTGAACCAGGCGCGGGCGAAGGCATCCGCGAACTGCTCCGGGTGGTCGCGGAACCGCTCGGATATCTTGCGGTAGGCCGGGTCCACCTTCATCGCCATGTCGGCGGTCGTCATCATCGTCGGGACGCGGCGGTCGGGGCTATGCGCGCCCGGCGCCATGTCCTCCGGCTTCTGGTTGATCGGCTGCCACTGCTTGGCGCCGGCCGGGCTGGTGACCAGCTCGTACTCGTAGTCGAGCAGCATGCGGAAGTAGTTGCCGGTCCACTGGATGGGCGTCGGCGTCCAGGGGCCCTCGAGGCCGCTGGTGATGGTGTGGTCGCCGATGCCCGTCTCGTGGCCGCTCTGCCAGCCGAGGCCCTGCTGCGCGATGTCGGCGCCCTCGGGCTCCTTCCCGACCTTGCCGGCATCGCCGGCGCCGTGGCACTTGCCGAAGGTATGGCCGCCGGCGGTGAGCGCGACGGTCTCCTCGTCGTTCATGCCCATGCGGGCGAAGGTCTCGCGGATGTCGCGGCCCGAGCCGGCCGGATCGGGCACGCCGCCCGGGCCCTCGGGGTTGACGTAGATGAGGCCCATCTGGATGGCCGCCAGCGGGCTCTCCAGCACCTTCTCCTTCGCGGGATCGATGCGGGTATCGCCGAGCCACTCCTCCTCGGTGCCCCAGTAGATGTCCTTCTCCGGCTCGAAGACGTCCTCGCGGCCGCCGCCGAAGCCGAAGACCGGGCCGCCCATCGACTCGATGGCGACGTTGCCGGCCAGGATCATCAGGTCGGCCCAGGAGAGCTTGCGGCCGTATTTCTGCTTGATCGGCCAGAGCAGGCGCCGCGCCTTGTCGAGATTGGCGTTGTCGGGCCAGCTGTTCAGCGGCGCGAAGCGCTGCGAGCCCGAGGAGGCGCCGCCGCGGCCGTCACCGGTGCGATAGGTGCCGGCGCTGTGCCAGGCCATGCGGATAAAGAAGGGGCCGTAGTGACCGTAATCGGCCGGCCACCAGGGCTGGCTGTCGGTCATCAGCGCGTGCAGGTCCTTCTTGACCGCCGCGTAGTCGAGGGTCTGGAACTCCTTCCGGTAGTCGAAGTCGTCCCCCATCGGGTTCCCGGTGAGACCCTTCTGGTGGAGCATGTCGAGCGAGAGCTGGTTCGGCCACCAGTCACGGTTGGTCCGCCCCAGAAGGGACCGCAGCGCGGCCGGCTTCTTCATCGGGCAGCTCAGCGGGCCGCTCGGTTGGTTGGTGTCCATCCCTTGGTCCTCCCACGGATATTGCGGGGAGGCTAAGCGTCGCCCACGATGGATGGAAGCTCGAATTTTTGGTGAGAATCATCGAGCGGATCGATCAAAAACTTCTCGCAAGCCCCGGGGGCGCCGGCCGGCATGACGCTGCCGGGCTGCCGCGAGGAGAAGGTGCGGCATCGCCCGCCATCACGCCGTGCCAAGCCGCAGCGGCGCGGGTGGTGGAGCGAGCGGATCCGGCCTGGCCGGACCCCCGGCCCATTGCCCCGTCCGCGCAACAGGCGATCACGGCCGCGAACCTCGCTCGCCCGCCTCGGTGCTCCCGCAGCTCTTCGCGTATATTCTATGGGGAATGCAGGTTGAGCCGAAGGTGCTGGGGATGATCCGCTCATGAGCGAGGAGACGACCCGACTGGCGCCGGCCTCCGAAACGTCTGCTCGCAATTTCGGGAGAAGCTCGCTCGATCAGGTATTGGCGGCGGTGCCGCCAGGCTGGAGCCTCTTCCGGGATGCGGTGCTGCCCGGACACGATGGCGGGCCGCCCGCCCGCCTCGGCCATGTGCTGGCGCATCCCGAGATCGGCATCGCCGTGCTGGAATTGCTGCCCGGTCCGACCAGCGACGATCCCGTCGGGCGCCTGCACCGGGTGATGGAGGAGAGCGGCTGGCCGAACCGGCCCGGCGGCCTGCCGCCGGTGGTCCGACTCTGCATGCCCTTCCGCACCCTGCCGCAACTCGCCGCCTTGCTCGACGAGGCCTTTGCCGGCCAGCCGCCGGCGGCTTCGCAGCCGCGGGGCTGGATCGCGGCGCTGCCGGGGCTGCTCGGGGCGACGCCGCTGCCGGTTGCGGGCAGCGATCCGGCCGGAGGCGTGACGACGCGCGCGGGCGGGTTTCCGGCGTCGGCCCGGGCCAGGACCCCGGAGCATCGCCCGTCACGGCGCTCCGGCCTGCGGATCCTCGCCTGGTTCTGGGGCGGGGTGGCGCTGGTCTCGGTGACCGGCATCACCGTCCTCGCCTATCTCGGCCCGCCCGGCGAATCGGCGGAAAGCGCGATGCGGGAGGATGCCGCCGGGGACGGACAGCCCGTGCCGTCGCGGCCGGCCCTGCCGTCCGATTTGGCGCGTGCGCCCCTGTTGCTCCCGCCGCTGCCCGCACCGGAGCGGCAGGCGATTCCGCGCCCGGATGAAAGGCCCGGCACCTTCGGCATGGTCGCGGTCCCGCGTCCCGATACCGGGCGCGAGCAGCCCTCGGAACCGCTCCCGCCGGCGCCTGCCGGCACCGGCCTGCCGTCCGGCCCGATCCCGACCACGGCGCCGGAGCAGGCGATGGCGGCGGCTGCCACGCCTGATGGTGCCGCAGCCGCAAACGACCCGCCGGCGCCCAAGGCCGAGCATGCGGCGGGCGAGGGTGCCGGCCCCGGCTCCTCGCCTGCCCTCCCTGCCGACATCCCGCATCCCGGCCTCGTTCCGGCGCCGCCGGCCGGCCACGACGTCACGGCGGAGGCAAGGGCCATGGCCGGCGGCGGGGCGGAAACGGCGGGTGCGCCGGCAGCCGGTTCCGGAGTGCCGGCGGCATCGGTCGGGCCTCCACCGATCGCGCTGCCTAGGCCCGGCGAGGCGGGCACCTCCCCGGAACGGGTGCCGGCCGCAGCCGAACCGGCGCCATTGCTCCTGCCGGCCGGCACGGTACCTGGGTTCGCGTCGTCGCCCCCATCGCCGCCTGCGCCTGCGCCGCCGCCACCGGTTGCCCTGGACCGCGTCGTCCCGCCCGCGCCTCCGCCAACCATGCCTGCGGCATCCCATTTGACGGAACGCGCGCCGGAGGATGGCGCGCCGCTTCCGGGACCGCCGTCGCCGAAAGCGCCGGAGCACGGGGATTCGCAGGGTCCCGCGCAGGCGCTGCCCGACCTTCCCGCCCCGCCTCGCCCCGACCAGGACCTGCCGGCGCGGGTTGCCGCGAGCGCCTCCTCCACTGTAGGTGTGCCGGATGTCGCCACGCCGCCACCTCCGGCGGAGCCCCCTTCGCCCGTGGTGCTGGACAGGCCGGTCCCTGGCGGCGCGCCGGCCGGCACCTCTTCGGACGACATGGCCGGGTCGCGGCCCGCGACAATCCGCGACCAGGCACCGCCAATTGCAGGCCCGGGCGAGACCGGGACGGAGCCGGTCGCGCCGCCCCCGGCGGCACAGGCCGAGATCGGGCCGGCCACTGTTGGCACGATGCCACGGGCTGCAGAGGGGCTCCGGCCGCAGGCCGAAGAGCCACCGGCGCCGGCCGGCCCGCCATCGACACCGTCCGGCGCAGGCACCCCACCCTCGCCGCCGCCGCCGGAGCGGATGCAGAGGGCCGCCGTGGCGCAGCCCGGCAACGCCGCACCACCGGCGGCGGCGGCGCGTCCGGCCGGCGCCGGCACCACGGCCCCGGCGCCGAGGGACCCGATCCTGCGGCGTGCCGACGCGATGCTGGCGCTGGGCGACGTCTCGGCAGCGCGGCTTCTCTATGCCCGCGCCGCCGCGGCGGGCCATGCCGAGGCGATGCTCGCCCTCGGCAAGCTGCATGATCCGCTGTTCCTGGCGGAGATCGGCGCGCGAGGCCTGTCGGGCGATGCCGGGGCGGCGGTCGATTGGTACCGGCGGGCGCTCGCCCTGGGTCTGCCGGAAGCCCGGACGTGGTTGCTGCGGCACGGGGTCCAGCCGGAGGAGTAGCGCGGGCCGGGTGAGGCGGTGGGTCCGCCCGCCGCCCCAGGCGGGGATCGTGGGGCGCCGGCGCCGGTGCAGCCCGCCGACCGGGGCCGCGACGCGACCCCGCCCGGTCCGTTCCCGCCCCGGCGACCAGGACGGTGATCGCTTCGGCGCGTATTCCAGGGTGCAGAATTCGCGCAGATCATACCGGTGGTAATATAGTATCGCTGCAATATAGTCTTTTGGTTGATTTACCCCAAGAATCTTCCTGCCATTCGCGCGGCTGTGTATTTGTGCCGCTTCCGAACAAGAATAATCCTGTTCGTGACGATCGGAAGCTGGTTCCTGCAGGTTCCAGTATCGGCTGATCCCAAATAAGGGGTTCACAGATCACGCAGCCTTCATTCAGCGAAATGCTGAATGGAAGCCGGCGGCTGTGCGCGCGCCTGCCCGGACCTGCTGACGCTCGTCATTCCTAGCAGGGAAGGGCAAACTGGATGAGCGTCCAACCGACCGAGGGCAGGAAGAGCATATACTCGCTTGATGATTACTTGCACGGCTTGAATGCAGGCTGCGAAGCGGATCGCTATCGGCCCTATGCAGTTTATGCACCATGCCGGAGCACGGCGGGGAGGACGCTGGATCTCGGGGACATCCGCGGTGCGGCGGGCGCGAACGCCACGGGCGTCGCGGGACATAACGGCATCAACCTGCCGGGCAAGGTGCCCTCCATCCATGGCACCGATGGCGGGGATGCCTTCGCCGGTGATGGCCGCGACGCCTATGGGCGGCTTTTCAAGGCCGGCGTCATCGGCAGCGGCAATGCCGGCACCATCGACCTGGGCGACGTGCTGGGCGGGGCTGGCGGGATCGCCCGCGGCGGCGCGGGGGGCCTCGGCAGCAAGGGGCTCTATGCCGATGGCCCGCGTGGCCTGTTGGTCAGCCATATCGGCGGCGACGGCGGGGATGGCGGCAATGCCTCAGGTGGCGATGGCGGCGACGCCCATGGGCATCTGTTCCGGGGCGGCCTCGACCTGCTGCGCAATGGCGGGAACGTCAATTTCGGCGATGTGCACGGCGGCAGCGGCGGTGCCGCCTATGGCGGCCAGGGCGGCGCGGGCGGTCAGGGTGCCGATGGCCGCATCACGGTCGGCAATACCGTGGTCGTCAACGGCGCGGCCGGCGGCCATGGCGGCGACGGCGGCGATGCCCGGGGCGGCGATGGCGGCGATGCGCATGGCCATGTCTTCCAGGCCGCGGTCGACCTGGTGGCCAACCACGGCACCATCCGCTTCGGCAATGTCATCGCGGGTGCGGGCGGCAATGCGCTCGGCGGCAGCGGCGGCGATGGCGGCGATGGCGGCGATGGCGGCGCGGGGCTCGGGACCTCGGTCCAGGCGAATGGCGCCGCGGGCGGCCATGGCGGCGCTGGCGGCAGCGGCGTGGCCGGCGATGGCGGCGACGCCTTCGGCCATGTCTTCTGGTCCTGCCTGGACATCCTCGGCAATGACGGCGCCATCTACTTCGGCAACGTGATCAGCGGTGCGGGCGGCGCCGGCACCGGCGGCAAGGGCGGCGATGGGGGCGATGGCGGCGATGGCGGCCTGGCCCTCGCGGGCAAGCTGGCCTCGGCCAATGGCGGCGCCGGCGGTGCGGGCGGCGCGGGCGGCCTCGGCGCCGGCGGCGGCGGTGGCGTCGCGATCGGCCATGTGTTCTGGGGCGAGGTGGATATCGACTGGAACTACGGCCTGATCGATTTCGGCCAGACCCTCGGCGGTGGCGGCGGCGCCGGCCAGGGCGGGGCCGGCGGCGCCGGCGGTGCGGGCGGTGCCGGCGGCATCGCCGTCGGCGGCCTGCTCTCCGTTGCCCGCCTGGCCAGCACCACGGCGAGCGCCACCTCCGGCCTCGAGGGCATCGCCTTCAGCACGGTCTTCAAGGCCGATGTCGAGATCGACCACAACTACGGCGCCATCAGCATCGGCACCATGACCAACTACGACGACTTCGACATCCGCGACAACCACGGCGTCATCACCATCCAGGATGTCGAGGACCTCGGCGACTTCGATGTCGACGACAATTTCGGCACGATCTACTTCCTGACGAAGGAGGACATCAAGGTGGTCGACATCGCCAACAACCACGGGAAGATCTACTTCGGCGATACGCTCTGGGCCTGACCGCCCCGCCGCCGCCCGGCCGGACCGGGCGGCGGACAGCGCCTCAGCCGTGCTCGCGGCCGATGCGGAGTACCGTATCGGCGCCGCTCATCATCTCCGGCCGGTGGGCGACGCTGATGCGGGTGATCGAGAGGCGGCGCAGGCGCTCGTTGATCTGCTGCTCCTTCGCCACGTCGAGATGCGCGGTGCCCTCGTCGAGGAAGAGGATCTTCGGCGCCTTGTAGAGCGCGCGCGCCAGCAGCACCCGCTGCTTCTGCCCGCCCGAGAGCGAGCTGCCCATGTCGCCGATCAGGCTGTTGTAGGCCATCGGCATCATCATGATCTCGTCATGGATGCCGGCCATCTGGGCGCAGGTCACCATCCGGTCGTGATCGAAGCCCGGGTCGAAGAAGCAGATGTTGTCCGCGATGGAGCCCGAGAGCAGGTGGTCCTCCTGCATCACCGCCGCCACCTGCTCCCGGTAGACCCGCTGGCCGATGGCCTGCATCGGCCGGCCGTCGATCAGGACCTCGCCGCTGGTCGGCTCGAGCAGGCCGAGCATGATCTTCAGCAGGGTGGTCTTGCCGCCGCCCGAGGGCCCCATGATGGTGACGAACTGGCCCGCCTCCACCCTGATATTCACGTTCTCCAGCACGAAGCGCTCGGTCTCCGCGTAGCGGAAGCAGACGTTGCGCAGCTCGATCCCGCCCTTAATCGGGGTGGTATAGGCCAGCGGCCGGTCGTGCCCCGGCTCCACCGGATTGGTGGCGATGTCCGCGATCCGCTCGAGGTGGAGGTCGAGCAGCCGGAACTCCAGCACCTTCTCGACCAGGGCCGAGGCCTTGCCCGTGAAATTCTGCTTGTAGGCCATGAAGGCGAAGATCATGCCGACCGTCATCTGCCCGTTCAGCGCGAAGCTGGCCGCGATGTAGACGGTGACGATGTTCTCCAGCCCGAAGACGGCCCCGTTGATCGTCCGGAACAGGATATCGGCGCGGCCGAGGCGGATATTGGCATTCACCGTATCGGCGTGCCGGTTCAGCCAGAGGCCCTGGCGGTCGGCCTCCCGGTTGAACAGCTTCACGCTCTGCACCGCGCGGGCGGTTTCGATGAAGTTGGTGTTCTCCACCGCCGCGGCCTGGATCGCGGCCTCGCTGAGCTCGCGGAAGCGGCGGTACAGCAGCAACCGGGCGAGCAGGTAGAGCACCAGCGCGGCGAGCACGACCAGGGCCAGCATCGCGCTGTAGATGAAGATCATCACCAGCGTGGCCAGCGCCATGATGCCGTCGATGACCGCGAGGATCAGCCCTTCGGCCAGCGCGCTGCGGATCGGCTCGATCGAGTTGAAGCGCGACAGCACGTCGCCGATGTGCCGCTTCTCGAAGAAGCTGAGCGGCAGGCGGATCAGGTGGTGGAACAGCCGCGCGCCCATCTGGAAATGCACCGCGTTCTGCACGACGAGCACGATGTGCGAGCGGAGTGCGGTGGTCGCGACATTGATGGCGGTGAGCAGCGCGAAGCCGAGGGCGAGCGCCAGCATCAGGTCGGTATCGCCGCGTGCCACCACCTCGTCCACGGTGAGCTGCATGTAGAAGGGCATGGCGATCACGAGGAGCTCGAGGAGCACCGACAACGCGAAGACCTGCGTCAGCGGTCCCGAGATCCCCTGCAGCCGGCCCCAGAAGATCCGCAGCGGCAGCCGGGTCTGCTCGTTCTTCGGGGCGAAGCCGTCGGCCGGCGAGACCTCCAGCGCGATGCCGGTGAGGTGCTTCGAGGCCTCCTGCATGGTGTAGGTCTTCACGCCCGAGGCCGGGTCGTGGACGGTGATGCCCTTGGCGCCGGCCGCCTTCAGGACGACGAAGTGATTCATGTCCCAATGGACGATGGCCGGCAGGTTCAACTCGCCCAGGCTGTCGAGTTCGAAGCGCAGCGGCCGGCAGGCCAGGTGCAACTGGCCCGCCACCTGGATCAGCCCGCGCAGGGTCACGCCGTTGAGGGAGACGGGGTGCCGCCGCCGCAGGGTGTTCAGGTCGATGCGGTGGCCGTGATAGCTGGCGATCATGGCCAGGCAGGCGAGGCCGCATTCCGCCGCTTCGGTCTGCAGCAGGTTCGGCAGGCGGCGCCGCGCGCCGAAATCCAGCAGGTCCAGGATCATCCCTGGATCCTCGCGCTCAGCAGGGGGTTGAGGATCCAGTCCACCAGGGTGCGCCTCTCGAGGATGATATCGGCGCGCAGCAGCATGTCAGGCTGCAGCGGCACCTTCTTGCCATAGGCATCGACGTCCGGCCGCTCGAGCGAGACCGTCGCCCGGTAGGCGGGCTCCTTCAGGGCGACCGGGAGGGTGACGTCGGTGGCGGTCAGGATGGTCGCGGAGACCTTCTCGATGCGCCCGCGATAGGTGCCGAAATGCTGATAGGGAAAGGCATCGTAGAGGATGCGGACGGGCTGTCCGACCTCGACGAAGCCGATGGCCCGGGCCGGGATGAAGAGCTCCGCCCGCAGCGGGCTGTGCGCCGGGATGATCTGCAGCAGCAGGTTTTGCGGGTTGGCCGGCTGCCCCACCGTGGCCTGCAGGGAGGAGATGCGCCCGGTCATCGGCGCCCGGATGACGTAGGCGCGGCGGCCATCGACCTCGGCGATGCGCTGCTCGATGGTCGACATCTCGTTCCGCATGCTCTGGATCTTCTCGGCCTCGACGAAGGGAAGCTGTTCCAGGCTGAAGCGCGTCTCGGTGAGCTGGCTCTGGCGTGCGGTCAGTTGCTGGGCCAGCGCGTTCAGGGCCTGGCGCTGCTCCAGCAGCGCCTCCTCCCGCCGTCGCTGGTCCAGTTCGGAGACGAGCCCGCGCGCGGCGAGTTGCTGGCCCGAGGCGAGGATCCGCTCGACCACGCGGATGCGTTCCCGCTGCACCGCGATCTGCGCATTGAGATGGCCGAGCTCGGTCTCAAGCCCCTGGATCATGGCGGTCAGGCGGTCGCGCTCGGAGGCGATGCGGCGCTGCTCGGTCGCGATCTGCCGGTTCAGGGACTCCTTCTGCTGCGCGAGGCTGGCAAGGATGGTGGCATTGACGTCCTCGCCGGTCACCGCGATCTGGGTGGTGGTGATCGACAGCAGCGGCTGGCCTTCCTCGACCGCCTGGCCCTGCTCGACGAGCAGGGTGCTGACGATGCCGGACTGCGTCGGGAAGACGCGCGCGGTGCCGGCCGCGGGCATGAGGTAGCCGGCCACCGTCTCCTTGCGGGCATATTGCGCGAGAAAGAGGAAGGCGACGATCGCCGCGGCGGCGCTGATGATGAACCAGACGGTCAGGCGGATCCGCACCGGCTGCATGGGCACGGCGCGGCCCCATTGCCGGTCGAGTTGCTGGAACTCGAGGACTTCCTGCCGGAACAGCGGGCGTGTCGCGGGGACGGTCATCGCGCCACCCCGTGCATGCGCCGCAAACCGTCAGTGTCGCGGCGGCAGAATGACATGATCACAGGGATGCTCCCGCGTCGACACCCCTCCCGGACGAGCGCGGTCGGGCAGGGAGATGCCCGGCCGGGTGAGGTCCGGCCGGGCACCTGACTCAGAGGAAGTAGTTGTTGCCGACGCCAGGGCCGCCGACGGCGAGCCCGCCCGTGCCGCCCGCGCCGGCATTGCCGCCGTTCGCCGAGCCGAGGAAGGCGTAGCCGCCCGCGCCGCCCGCGCCGCCCGCACCGCCGGTACCGCCGGTGGCCGCGCCGCCGGTGATGTTATGGGCGATGCCGAGGTTCACGTTGCCGACGATGAGAGCGAAGCCGTAGCCGCCGCTCACGGCATCCAGCTCAGCATCGGTCAGCGCGGTGATGGACGAGGTCTTGGACATTCTCGTTGTCCTCCGTGGAGGCGCCCGGCGGATCGCCGGGCGCCGATGCGATGCCGCCAGCCTTCAGTAGAAGTAGTTGTTGCCGACGCCCGGGCCGCCGACGGCGAGCCCGCCGGTGCCGCCGGAGCCCCCCGCGCCGCCATTGGCATAGCCGACGACGGCGACACCGCCATTGCCGCCCCTGCCGCCCGCGCCGCCGGTGCCGCCGGTGGCCGCGCCGCCAGTGATGTTATGGGCGATACCGATATTGGCATTGCCGATGATGAGGGCGAAGCCGTAGCCGCCGCTCACGGCATCGAGCTCAGCATCGGTCAGCGTGGTAACGGATGATTTCTCAAGCATGATTGTGGGTTTCCTTCCTGTGCTTGGTTCTGGGGCACGGCTGACGCCGTCCGATATCATCCGATATCAATAGAAGTAGTTGTTGCCGACGCCCGGGCCACCGACCGCCGTCCCACCCGTGCCGCCGGAGCCGCCCGCGCCGCCATTCGCCGAGGCAAAGAAATAGGCATTGCCGCCCGCACCGCCCGCGCCGCCCGCGCCGCCGACACCGCCGGTGGCCGCGCCGCCGGTGATGTTGTAGGCGATGCCCGCATTGACGTTGGCAACATAGACCTTGAAACCGTAGCCGCCGCTCACGGCATCCAGCTCAAGGTCGGTCAGCGTCGTCAGCGAAGAATGCTTGCTCATTACCTTGACTCCTCCAGGTATTCATCCCGTGGACCGGGACGGTGTCAGGGAAGGACAAAGCTTCCCTGTTTGCGCAGCCCGCAAGGGCGCTGCACCCGCTTGGGCGTCGTGCCAGCCGCGGCAACGACGCCGATTCTGTTTGGGACGGCAGTACCGCTCGGTCTGGGCCGATCAGGCGGATGTGGTCTCCGGTGAAGACGCGCGGTGAACGCGCGTAGGCGCAGCGCTCCGCCTGGTGAAAGGCGCCGCTGGCATGCTCGACCGAAAAGACGCACAGGGATGTTGACCGAACAAACTGCCGGTTGTTGTCATTGTGACAGCCCTCCCGAAACCAGGCTCTTGCACGAGAGCATCTGGCTTTTATCTATTACCTAAGGTGATGCGAATTCCTGAAAGTACAAACTTCTATGCGTTCGCCGTGATCTCAGTATGCCCATTTGAGTAAATCCTTCAGGACTTTATAATATTTGTGACTTCGCCAACTCGCATGGCGATCGGATTCGATGACCGACCTTTGTGCCAAGAACCCGCTCCTGCGATGCCGGCGGCGTGCGTTCGACATGCATGATCGCCATGGCTTGGCCGCAATACTGCGGAGCACCGGTCCTTGCACTTACGTCAACGACACCGACCCACCCGGATCCCAATCATCGATCCCAGCACCGCCGCCATCTCCGTCAGCAACACCGCAACTCCCGACGCCATTCGTCATGCCGGGGGCAGTGCCATGAAAGTAACACGCCTCATGCTGGACGATGCAGGACTTCACTATCCGCGCTCCCTTTCCGAAGCTTATATTTTTGTCTTTCAGTGGTTCACAAGAACGCAATGCCCTCTTGTAAATCGTCGTGATTTCTTTACTTCGGATGGTTATTCCTCGACGACATGATGCAATTTATGTTGCATCCCACAAGAACCTATGCGGCGATCCTGTGTTTTCATCCACGATGATCCGGCATCTGTCCCGCCATCGTTTTCCAATGAAAAGAAAGTAGCGGTGCGCGGCCGAAATCGTCAATGAAATGGGGCAGCAAACACGCGCTCGTTACGGGCTATTTATTACTGGTTGCGCATCACGCTTGGAATTTCCGCAACTCAGGAAATTTTACCTTTCTGGCGAGTGTTTTTCCCTTTCTTTGCAACTACTCCGTGTTGAGCGCGCCACGACCACGCTCCAGGCCAGTGAAGAAGGGATAGTGACTCCCGCAAAAGACCGCAGCGTCAAAAGGTGGCGGCGTCTTAGGCAATGTAATCAATTCGGTGACTTTGACCGGGATGCCCGGTGCGGCCATTATTCACGGGCATCATCGCGATAGCGTCCGCGTTCTCGGTGATGTCGGCGAGGCGACACACACGGTTCGGTTGTGCCCCTTCCCCCGGCGAGCGCGGCCGCCCGATGATGATTCGCTGATTGCGGCGGACCGGCGGGTTGAGCCAGGGCCGCAACCGGCCCGGCGATGCCAGCGGGCGAGACCGAAACCCCGGGCCCCGAGATATTGCTGACCCCCGGCAGCCGCCGCAGCGCCAGGCCAGGATGTGCAGCCTGCGACCGGGAAAGAGCGCGACGCCCTGTACCAACATCACCGCGCGCAGCGTGACGGCTGCCTGGGCAAGACCGGGCCGGCCACCGCAGGCGCCTGCGGTTGCCGGCCCGGTGCAGCGCCGCGCGATGTCACCCGCTCCGTGGAGGCTGCCGCCCGCGATCCATGCGATGGTCATACCGGCCGCGATGCTGCGCCCCACCATGCGCCCGGCCGACCGTGACTCGGTGGCTTTGCTCATCGCCGCCGGCCCATGCGCCACCGCCAGGCGATCCGCGTCGTCAGCTCAGGCCTTGGCCGGGTGGAGTGCGCGGCCTGTGAAGTCGTGGCGATGCCGCGGCGCACGGGCGGCGAGAACCCCGATCCGACATCTGGTGATCTTGCCCGCCCGGCCGCGGCATTGCCGCCCGAGACTCAGCGACCGGCTCGCCGATACCAGGCCAGACCATCGGGCCGCAGCCCACGGCCCCCCTGCACATACGGCGCAGGGCGCGACGAGTCCGTGGCTCTGCCATGAGGCCGGCCCAGCACCGAATGCGCCAGGAGCAAAGCCTGAAAGCCGCCTCGGCGCGCCCCATCGCATGGGGCATCAGGGGGCGGCGCAGGGAGAATGGAGGGGGTTGGATTTGAACCAACGTAGGCGCTAGCCAACGGATTTACAGTCCGTCCCCTTTAGCCACTCGGGCACCCCTCCGTGGTCCTGCAGGGCCCGAAGGCCCGCGGGTGCGGCGGGTTATCCGGTTTCATCCTCGCCTGTCAACGTGGCAACGCCTGGCAAATCATTCCCGCCGTCGCTTTCCACCCGCTGGACAGGAGCGCGCCGGTGCGCAGGATGCGGCGATGCGCCGAGGCCCGCCGCGTAGCGGCTCCCGATCGCCGCCCCCGGGCGGCCCCCCTTCCCTCACCCCGCGCCGTGGTCCGCCCGAGCGGACCGCGGCGCGCGGCCCAGCCGCGTCGCCCGCCGGCGGCGTCTGGCTGCATGGCCTGCATCCGGTCGCGGCCGCGCTCGGCAATCCGGCCCGACGGCTGAGGCGCCTGCTGCTGACCGAGGAGGCCGAGGCGGCGCTGGCCGAACGCCTGCCGCCGCCCTGGCGCATCGCGCCCGAGCGGGTGGAGCGCGGCCGCTTCGCCACCTTCCTGGCCGAGGACGCCGTCCACCAGGGCGCCGCCCTGCTGGCCGAGCCGCTGCCCGACCTGCCGCTCGACCGTGCGCTCGAGCATGGGCCGGGCCCGGTGCTGGTGCTGGACCAGGTGACGGACCCGCGGAATGTCGGGGCCATCCTGCGCTCGGCCGCCGCCTTCGGCGCCGCGGCGCTGGTCATGCAGGACCGCCACGCCCCGCCCGAGACCGGGGCGCTGGCCCGCGCCGCCTCCGGCGCGCTCGAGATCGTGCCGGTGGTGCGGGAGGTGAACCTCGCCCGCGCGCTGGACTCGCTGAAGAAGGCCGGGCTCTGGGTGGTGGGCCTGGCCGGCGAGGCGCCGGTGACCCTCGCCCAGGCCGGGCTCGGCGGCCGCCGCGTCGCCCTGGTGCTGGGGGCAGAGGGCGAGGGCATGCGGCGACTGACCCGGGAGCATTGCGACGAGCTCTGCCGCCTGCCGATCGCCCCCGAGATGGAGAGCCTGAACGTCTCCGCCGCGGCCGCCGTCGCCCTCTACGAGCTGGCGCGGCGCTGAAGGCTTGCCGCCAGTCCTGGCCGCTGCCAGGACGGCGGGCGGGAGCGGATCGCCGCAGGGCGGACACCGGCGCCGCGAGGCCGGCGCGGGGATGCTCCGACAGGGAGAAGAACGACCATGAGCGCAGCCGCCGATGCCATCCTCGCCGCCCGCGAGGCGAAGCGGATCCTCGAGCCGCTGGGCGCCGCCGCCCCCGCGACGCCCGAGGCCGGCTATGCGGTCCAGCACGAGGTCGCCGAACGCCTCGGCGCCGTCCCGCCCTTCGGCTTCAAGATCGGCGCCACCACCCGGCAGATGCAGGACTATCTGGGCCTCGCGGGCCCCGCCGCCGGCTTCGTGCCGCGGACGAGCCTCAACCCGGACGGGGCCGCGCTCCGCTTCGCCGACTTCCTGAACCCGGGCGTCGAATGCGAGGTCGGCATCCGCCTCGGCCGCGACCTGCCGCCCGGCCCGACCACGCGGGAGCAGGCCGCCGAGGCGGTCGCCGAGGTCTTCCCGGCGATCGAGATCGTCGAGCGGCGCTATGGCGACCTCGCCCTGCTCGGCACCCCGACCCTGATCGCCGACCAGGTCTTCCATGCCGCCGGCGTGCTGGGTGCGCCGGTCGCGGACTGGCGCCGCCTCGACCTCGGCGCCGCCAGGGGCACCTTCCATGTCGGCGGCAAGGTGGTGGGCAGCGGCTTCGGCCGCGACCTGCTCGGCCATCCGCTGGAGGCGCTGGCCTGGCTCGCCGGCTCGGGCGCCGCGCGGGCCTTCGGCGGGCTCAGGGCGGGGCAGGTGGTCTGGCTCGGCTCGGTCACCCCGCCGATCTGGCTGGAGGGACCCTGCGAGGTGGTCGCCGAGTTCGACCTGCTGGGCAAGGCGACGCTTCGCTTCACGTGATCGGTCGAAGCAGCCCGGGGTTAACCTCGGCGCCGCGATGATGCCGGGGCCGCCCGCCGGGGCGGGCCCCGACCGAGCCGCCAGGATGGCGCGTTGCCGTGGAAACCCCATGCCGCACGCCGACTGGACGCACCTGACCGAAGACCAGCAACTGGCCCTGTCGCGGGAGGCGCTGCGCCGCGCCGCCGAGACGCTCGCCGACCATGCCGAGGTGCTGGCCGCCGAGATGGACCAGGGGACGCTCGCCGATCGCGGCGGGCCCGATGCGCTCCGCCTCTTCGCCGCCGTCATCCGCGCCACCAACCGCGACGCCTTCGGCCCGGTCGGCCGGGCGTGAGCCGGCGGCGCCCGCCCATGGACGCATTCGCGCGAGGGGCACGCGATGATGAACGGATCGGGACCCCCGCCCGGTTGTGGCGGGCCCGGACCGTCCGGATGATGCCGGCCGCTGCGCGCGGGGCCCCGGGGTGCCGACCCTGCGCATCCCGCCGGAGGTCCCGCCGATGCGCCCCATGCCTCGCCTGTCCCGCGCCGCCCTTCTCGGGGCGCTTGCCCTCCTGCTCTGCCTGCCCGCGCTGGTGAACGGCTTCCCGCTGGTCTTCGACGACAGCGCCCATTACCTCCGCAAGCCCTTCGCCTTCGTCCATGAGCTGGCGCAGGGTCGGCTCTCGACCGATGCCGGCGCCTACAAAGGCTACATGCCGACCGCGCCGCAGGGGGAGCGGGCGGTGCCGGGCGAGCCGACCCAGGCCGGCCTGGAGGCGGGCGCGGGGACGGTGCCGCTCTCGGGCAATCCCTTCTTCCTGCGGCCGGCGCCCTATTCGCTCGCGCTGCTGCCCTTCGCGCATCCCCTGACCATCCTGCTGCTGCCCTTCGCCCAGGCGCTGCTGGTGGTGATGCTGGCCGATGCGCTGCTGCGGGCGCTGACCGGGCCGGCGCCACCGGCCTGGGCGCGGGCCGGCCTTGCCATCGCGCTGCTCGCCTCCTCGGCGCCCTGGCTGGCCAGCCAGGTGATGCCGGACGTGCTGACCGGCTGCCTCGGCCTCTGGCTCGCCCTGCTGGTCGCGGGCGGCGACTGGCTGCGAAGCCCCTGGCGAATGGCGGGCTTCGCGCTGCTCGGCGCCTTCCTGATCGGCAGCCACCTGACCCATCTGCCGCTGGCGGCCGGTGGCGCATTGGTGGGCCTCGGCCTGCGCTGGTGGCTGGAGCGCGGGCGCGACCCGCTGCGCTGGCGGCGGGCCGGCCTGGCGCTGGCCGCGCTGCTGCTCGCCGCCGGCGGACTGGTCGGGACGAACATCGTCTTCGGCAAGAAGGCGACCCTGTCCGAGAGCTCGCCGCTTTTCCTGCTGGCGCGCATGGTGGGCGACGGCACGGCGAAGCTGGTGCTGGAGAAGGACTGCCCCGCCGGTGCGGGCTGGATGCTCTGCGACGCGCCGGAGTACTGGCACACCGTTTCCGACTATTTCCTCTGGAACGCCGATGCGCCCTGGCTGCGGCAGCCGGAGCGGCGCGACCAGTTCCTGGCCGAGGCGAAGGAGATCACCGGCCGGGTGCTGCGCGAGCACCCGCTCGAGCAGGCGGAAGCGAGCCTCGGCAATGTCGCGCGGCAGCTCGTGACGCTCTGGATCGACCCGGCCATGGCGGAGCGCCCGAAGCGCAGCTTCGCCGAGCTGGTCGGGCAGATGGGCGACCCGGCGGCGCGGCTCTTCGCTGCGAGCCGGGCGAGCGCCGGGGACCCGGGCTTCTGGGACTACCGCCTGGTGCAGGACGCGGTGCAACAGGCGCTGTTCTGGGGATCGCTCGTGTTGCTGGCCTGGACGGCGGTGGCGGCCTGGCGGGCGCGGCGCGGGCCGGTGCTGGCGGTGGTCGCACTGGCCGCCGCGCTGGTGCTGGGCAATGCGGTGCTGGCCGGGGCGCTGTCGGCCGTGCATGGGCGGTACCAGAGCCGGATCACCTGGCCGGTGACGCTGCTGGCCGTGGCCGCCGGCGCGGCGGTGCTGCGGCCGCGCGCAATGGTGGACCGCGCGGGCGCCGCGCAGTATGAGGCGGGGCGGGCCGGGTTAGCACAGCGGTAGTGCAGCGGTTTTGTAAACCGAAGGTCGGGGGTTCAAATCCCTCACCCGGCACCACGTTTTCGGCGAATCTGACCGTCGCCGAGTCACACACAGGTCGCAGCACCATTGGATGGCTGCCGGACACCGTCAGACGAGTTCTGCCGCGTCGCCTTCCGCAACAAGCTCTACCGCGGCATCGAGGAACTGCAGGCCGACCTCGACGGCTGGGTCGCCGAGTACAACCAACATAGGCCGCATCTGGGAAGGTGGTGCTACGGCAAGACGCCGATGCAGACCTTCTTTGACGCCCTCCCACTCGCCAGGGAGAAAATCATGCGCCACTGAACACGGCAGACAGGCTCACCGGCTCACACATCCAACGCCGTCTGTCAGATGAAGTCCTGAATAATACACCCA
>NZ_JAUTWS010000100.1 GCF_030657435.1 Paracraurococcus lichenis
GTCAGAAGGAACTCGCCGGGCTCTCCGCCGGCATTGACGACTTCTGCCAGCGAGTGCGCCAGGGCTTGGCGCGGGCAACCTTCGAGCAGCGACGGGCTTTGGTCGAGCTCCTGATTGACCGAGTGATCGTCATCGACGGCGAGGTAGAGATCCGATACGTAATACCAACGGACCGGGCCAGCGAGCAGGTCCGTTTTTGTCATTTGCGATTAGACTATCGAACAAGACCATCGGCGCGTTAAACGGCTGATCAGACCGGGGCTGGGCTTTGGCAGTTTCCACACTGCGCGACGAACACTGGCGGGCTACGAGGTGATGGCGATAGTGAGGAAGGGGCAGGTACGGAGGATTGGTGGACGCGACATGCGGGCGCAGGCGAGCTTCATCGCCGAGCTGTTCCAGGTCGCCGCCTGATCTGGCTCTTGTCGCGGCCATCCACGGCTCGTCGCAAACTTTGCAACACAACCCTCGCGCGCCTTGAGGACTTCGCGGCACGAGTACGCGATGGCCTTGATCGCGTCGACTGGCATGGCAGACGCGACCTCATCCGGACGCTTGTCCGTCGTATCGAAATCGATGGCAACCAAGTGGAGGTGGTGTTTCGCGTTCCTGCTCCGGGCGGCGACGGTCCACCGCCACCGCCACCGCCATCAGGGGGGCAGCCAATTCAGCAAGATTGTACAGCCGACGCTCCGGCAAACCCGGGGCGATTCACCTTGGCACATCGATGCCGTCGGGGGGCGTCCACACCATCAAAGTGGCGCAGCGCCACTCCAGGCCGCGCTCGCGGCCTGGAGTGGCGGAATCACGTCAGGGCGACTTCGTCAAGGGGCTGCTCGCCAACGTCTACGCGGCTTGACGGTGCTCTTGATACTTCCGATGAAAGGGCTGTGGCACCTGCCTCCACGGCGCGATGGAGCATGACGTATTGAGAAACTCGTCGCAGCGCAATCCGGTGCCGGCACAGATGCTTGAGGCTCGTTTGGCCCAGGCCACCGAAGCATTGCGACAGGAACGGTTTAAGGAGGCGGTGGAGCTCCTCAAGCAGGTGGTTCGACAGGAGCCGCGGCCCGAATGGCAGCAGCTGCTTGTCACGGCCTATCGAGGCCGCGCACGTGCCCTGGCGGCCAAGCGGATGTTCAAAGAAGCCGCCATTGTGCTGGAGAACACCGCATCCGCAGATGGGACGTTAGGGGACCCTCTCCTCTACCTGAAATGCCTGATCCACAACGGCCAGCACTCGAAAGCGGCGACGCACGCCCTCTTGTATGTCGGCCAACCCATGGCCGTGCCGGAGGACCAGCGCAGTGACCTCGAGGATCTGACGGCGGCACTGGTGATTGCGACGCCGCCGCATCCTGACCTCACTCGAACAGGCTCACCCGAACGCAATCGCTGGCTCGAACTCGCCGCCACCTCGCGCCAAGCGTTAGAGGCTTGGGCACATGGCGCCCCGGTTGAGGAGGTGGAGCGGCATTTGGGCCGGATCTCCTTGCGCTCGGCGTTTCGGCCAGTCCGGCTGCTGCTTAAAGTTCTATTGGGCGGACCACAGGAGGCAGATCGTTTACGGCAGCTGTTGCAGGGCATCGATCGGAGCTCGACCTTCGCCGGTCTGCGGGACGCTGCTGAGGCAGCGATCGGCGAGGAGATTGATGCCGAGACGTGGCAGCGGTTGACGCCGGCACAGCAGGCCTTTGTCGCAGAGCTACGCGGACTGTCTGGCCAGGCGGCGCAATTCCTGACCGCCTCGGCAGAGGCGGCACGCGGCGGGGCTGGACCGCTGTTTTCATTTCTTCTGAGACAGAGCAGCCTGCCGCAAACAGAGGTCCGGAGTGCCTGCCTCAACCTGCTGCCGCAGCTCCCTGACCGCTTGCCGCAGTTCGAGAAGACGTTCGGGCCTCTGACAGCTCTGGAGCGCCAGCGCGTCCAAGCCCTGGCAGCCGAGGCGCGCGGCGAGTGGCGCAAGGCCGCGATGTTTTGGAACAGAGCCGTCGAGGCAATCCGAGACGATGATCCGCGGGTAGGCCTGATGCGGGGCGTGATCCTGCGCCACCTTGCCGATCTTGCTACGAAGCACCTGGATATCGAGGGCGACCTCGAAGACCCCTGGGATGATCCGGCCACCACCTATCTGGAGCGCAGCTGCAAGGTAGACCCGGACCATGTCCCCGCCATCCTCGCTCTGATGGAGCGCTACCGATCAGAGGCGCGGGATAAGGACTGGCAGCGGCTGGCTGAAGAGGCGGTGCAGCGCTTCCCGGATAATAGATCTGTTCTGCAACAGGCGACCGAAGCTGCGGTGGCGCGCAAAGCATACCGGAAAGCCGCCGGATTTGCGCGACGATTGCTGGCTGTCGACCCGATTAATGCTGGCGTGCGCCGTCAGATGATCCGGCTGCAGATTGCGCACGCCCGCAAGCAGCTCCGCGCAAAGCGTCCTGACCTGGCCATCAAGGATCTTAGGACAGCAGCCGAGTGGGAGCGACCGGAAGCTCCGGATGCGCTGCTGCGCATTGCGCAGGGGTTGGCCGGGCTGCAGGGCGGCGAAGGACAGCCGGCCGAGGTGCGACTGCGCGACGGCGTGGCGCTCACTGGCGGCGGCGTGCCTGGCTGGTTCCGGGCAGTCCTCGAGGCCGAGCTGATGCGTGTTGACGGCGTGCATACCGGCAAGCTGCGCCAGGAGCTCGCTGCGGTGCGGGAAGCGCCGCCCTCCCGGGAGGACATCATGGCCGTGGTTGCAGACCTTGGGCAGCCCGAGGCTGGCGAGAACACGAAGGTGGTGGCCAGCTTGCTGCTGGGCCTCCGCGACTGGCTTGAGCGCGGCGCCAGGTTCGACTGGCGGTCAGACGAGTTCCAGGCCCTGGCCGAGGTCTTTGCTCGCTTCACCGCCTATGACCTGCTGGCAACCTATGCGCGGACCGCGCTGCGGCGTTCGCCTACCGACGCCACCGCACGCTTCTACCAGATCGTTGCGCGCACCCAGGGGCACGAGGCCCGACTGTCGATGGCAGAGGGGACTGAGCTGATGACGATGGCTGATGCCGCCGCCGCACGGAAAGAGTTCCATTTGGCCAGTCGCATCGAGCGGTTCCTGGGTGGGAGGCTGCAGGACCGGCCAGTCCGGCGGCGCCGGCGTAGCGAGCCGGCGGAAGCGTTTGGTGCAGAGGCGATTGCGATATTGGCCGAGACCATGATGCAGGACATGCCGAAAGGCGCAGCCGATGGCCTCCGCACCATGGTCAGGGAATTGGGGCAGGAGGCCGCCGTCATGCTTCTGGAAGAGCAGTTTCGTGACAACGACTTTGGGCCGCCGATGCCGGCGCCACTGTTGCGGGCGCTGGCCGAGATGGTGGTGGCGCGCACAATGGCTGGCGCTACGGCATCGCGGAGCCGCCCCCAGCATCGCGGGCGCGCATGAGCAGCGATCCCTTCAGCGTGCTCGGCGTGACCGAGGACACGAGTGACGCGGAGATCCGTCGTCGTTACCTGGCGCTGGTGCGTGAGCATTCGCCCGATCGTGCACCAGAAGAGTTCCAAAAGTTCCGTGCCGCCTACGAGGCACTCAGCGACGAACGCAAGCGGCTCGCGGCAACGCTGCTGCAAACCAATGAAGCAGCTTTGACAAGACTTCGCTTGGCGGCCCTGCAGACCGTACCGTCAACCCTTGCGCGTGCTTCGGTCAAGACGACCCGGGCGGTCGTGACCGATGGGGTGCAGCGTGCCGTCGCGGATCAGAACCTTTTTACAGAGGATCGGGATCACGGTGGACGATAGCCTCAGGCGGGCGCTGCTTGAGCGCTTTAGTGCGTGGCTTGACGCGGCAGAGGTTGGGTCGGCGCCGATTGCGGAACAACAACAGACTGCTGATCTCTTCTCATTGTTCGTCGAAATTGCCGGGCTGCGGACCGAAGTGCGAACCGAGGCGCGGCTGGTCAAGGAAGCGTTGGACCAGTTCCGCAGTGCCTTCGACACCCTGCAGGCAAGCCATGTCACGCTGCAGCGTGAGTTGGACCGAACCCACGAGGAGGCACGAGAGGCGCGGCGCGCCGCGTTGCGACCGCTGCTGCTCGACGTCATCGATCTTCGGGACCGCCTCGGTGCGGCTCAGGCGATGTCAGGCGACCAGCCGCCCCGCTGGCCTGAACGGCTGTGGCGTCGGCGGATCGTGCACGGAGAGGCTTGGCAGGAAGGTCTGCGCCTTACCTTGCAACGCCTGGACCAGGTCTTGCGGGACCGCGGCGTCGAGGCGATGCAGTCGCTCGGTCAGCCGATGGACCCGCGGCTTGCTCGGGCCGTCGGTACCGTGCCGGATCGCAAGGTGCCGGAGGGCACCGTGGTCGAGGAGGTACGCACGGGCTTCTTCTGGGAGGGCACAGTGCTACGCACCGCTGAGGTCATCGTGAGCCGGCCCACGGCAAACGAGGAGACAGCGTCATGACGGAGGAGATCGTAGGCATCGATCTCGGCACCACGAACTCGGAAATCGCGGTCTATCGCGACGGTCGACCGGCGGTGCTTGGTGACGAGCAGGGAAGGCTCATCCTTCCCTCGGTAGTCGGCCTTTCCGAGAGTGGCGAGTTGCTGGTCGGGGAGGCGGCGCGCAACCAGTTCCTGCTGTATCCCGAGCGGACGATCCGCTCGATCAAGCGGCGCATGGGAAGCGAGGAACGGGTTCGGCTGGGCGAGCGTGAGTATACGCCGCAGGAAGTCTCAGCCATCATCCTGTCTCGGCTCAAGGAAATCGCCGAGCAGCGGCTCGACCGGCCAGTCCGTCGGGCGGTGATCACGGTTCCCGCATACTTCTCTGACGCCCAACGGCAGGCAACGCGCGACGCGGGTGAGATTGCCGGATTGGAGGTGGCGCGCATCATAAACGAGCCTACCGCAGCGGCGCTGGCCTACGAGGCAGGACAGCATCAAGGCAAGCGCATCCTTGTTTACGATCTCGGTGGCGGGACCTTCGACGTCTCGGTCGTGCGGATTGAGGAGGGTGTGGTGGAGGTGATCTCCAGCCACGGCAACAACCACCTCGGCGGCGACGACTTTGATCACAAGCTCGTTGAGCATGTGCTTGAGCACCTCAAGCTCAAGCATGACGTGGACGTCTCCGATCAGCCGCGAGCGATGGCGCGCATTCAGCGCAGTGCGGAGGAGGCCAAGAAACGACTGTCCGACCACGCCTTTACCCGGATCACCGAGGAATATATTGCCGAGCGGAGCGGGACGCCGGTTCACCTCGACCTGGAGCTGAGCCGATCCGATTATGAGGACATGATCACGCCGTTCATCGAGGAGACGCTCGGCGCGGTGCACATTGCGCTCGAAGCAGCCGGGCTGGCCTCGTCGCAAGTGGACGAGATCCTACTCGTCGGCGGAGCGACCCGCACGCCGTTGGTGCGGAGGCGACTTGCCGAGGTGTTCGCCATGGATCCCCGGGGCGAGGTTGATCCTGATCTGTGCGTGGCGATGGGAGCGGCAATTCAGGGCGCCGCCATGACCGGGACTGACGTTTCCGCAGTTCTGGTGGATGTCACGCCCTACACCTTCGGTACCAGTGCGCTGGGTGATTTGGATGGTGAACTCTATCCCTACACGTTTGTGCCCATCGTAGCCAAGAATACGCCCATCCCGGTACGGCGCAGCGAGGTATTCTTCACGGTCAGCGATCAGCAACAAACCGTCGAACTGCGGATTTTCCAGGGCGAAAACCGAGACGCGCTGGAGAACATACAGATCGGTGAGTTCCAGGTTACCGGCCTCAGCAAGGCACCCGCGGGCAATCCTGTTATCGTCGAGCTCGCACTCGACCGCGATGGTATTCTGCAGGTTGCGGCGCGCGAGAAGATCACCGGCCTTGAACGCCGGATCACGATCAACAATGCAATATCGCGCTATGACGACGCCCAGCTCGAGGCGGCCAGGCAGAAAGTCGGCGCGCTGTTTGGTGAGCAGACAACGTCTCGCGAGAGCGCTGCGCCGTCCGATGCCGAACTTGAGTCCCTGCTGGCCAAGGCGCGAGCGAAGCTGGACGAGGCGGGCGAGGAGGACCGGACCGAAATCATCGACCTGATCGAGGCGATCCATGTCGCCCGCAGCAATGGTGATACGGCCGCCCTGGAGACCGCGCGAGGTCAACTGCAGGATTTGCTGTTTTATCTTGAGACCTGAGCGATGGAGCGATGCCCGCTATGCCGTGCCATGCTGCACGGTGCCGATACGTGCCGACGCTGTCGGGCAGAGCTGCATTCGGCGCAGCGCGTGATGCGCGAAAGCCGGACATTGGTCGGGGCAGCGATCAAGCGATTGGTGGAGGATGATACTGAGACCGCCGTGCGTTTGTTGCGACGCGCTCTGATGTTGCAGGAAACACCAGAAGCGCGGCGCTTGTGGCAGCTTGCGCGCTCGAAAGCTCGAAGCACTGATATCGAACTTCCTTGAGGGTCGCGTCGCAAAGTTCGCGACCGCCGTAATTACTCACGTTCCCTGACCACGCGCAGGGCGTCCACAGATGTTGCAGCAATCGCCGGGTCGAGCGGCGTGGGGTAGGGTGACCTGGGGGCGAGCCCTCGATGGGAGGGGACCTACCAAGCCGTTCAAGGCCAATGCGGATCGCCGGCACCACATTCCGGCCCAGCAGCACCGGGTCAAGAACTGGGCTGAGTACGACGCCGGCCTTCTGGCTCGCGGCAGCCTCACCGTCTGGTTCACGGCTGAGGCGATCGAGGCGTGGCGCGCGGCGCCGCGCACCACCCGCGGCGGGCAACCCTGCTACTCGGACCTGGCCATCAACCGCCCTGACCCTGCGCGCGGTCTTCCGTCTTCCCCTGCGTCAGACCGAGGGGTTGATCAGCTCCGTCCTGCAGCTGCTTGACCTCGTTCTGGATCATGTCCCTGGGCGTGGTGTAGCAGCGTCGATCCCCGGCTGGTCCGAGGAGGTCAGGCCGCCACGCCTGGCAGACTGACGCGAGGAGCGTCGCTGATTGCTGCTAGGCTTTCAATGCTCATGTAGCGGCGACCGACAGCCCACTCGTCATTCTGCTCCAACATGAGGGCACCAGCGAGCCTGACGATCGCCGCGGCGTTCGGGAATATGCCGACCACGTCCGTGCGGCGCTTGATCTCGCCGTTGAGCCGCTCGAGCGGGTTGGTGCTGGCAATCTGCGCCCAGTGCTCCTTGGGAAAGGCCGTGTAGGCCAGCACGTCGTCGCGCGCGTCGTCCATCAGCTCAGCCAGCTTCGGCGCCCGCTCTCGCAGCGCGTCGGCGACGCTGTTCCACTGCGCGTGGGCGTCGGCCGCGGTCTCCTGGGCGAAGATGGTCTTCAGCATGGCGACGACCGCCGGGCGCTGCTTGGCTGGCACGTGGGCCAGGGCCGACCTCATCCAATGCACCCGACACCTCTGGAGGGTGGCGTGGAACACCTTGCTGGCCGCGGCGCGCAGGCCCTTGTGGTCATCGGCAATCACCAGCTTGACCCCGCGCAGGCCGCGGTCGGCCAGCGAGCGCAGGAACCCCTTCCAGAACACCTCCGCCTCGGACGCGCCCGTGGCCACGCCGAGCACCTCGCGCCGGCCATCGGTGTTCACGCCCACAGCGATTATTGTCGCCGTTGAGACAACGCGCCCTCCCTCGCGCCCCTTCACGTAGGTGGCGTCAATCCAGAGATATGGCCACTCGCCCTCGATCGGGCGCGTCAGGAAGGCGTTCACCCGGCCGTCGATCTCCTCGATCAGGCGGCTCACCTCGCTCTTGGAGATGCCCGCCCCGCCCATCGCCTTGACCAGGTCGTCCACCGCCCGGGTGGAGACACCGTGGATGTAGGCCTCCTGAATGACCGCGGTCAGCGCCTTCTCCGCCGTCCGCCGAGGCTCCAGGAAGGACGGAAAGTAGGAGCCCCGGCGCAGCCGCGGGATCGCCAGCTCGATCCGCCCCGCCCTGGTCTCCCAGGCCCGCTCACGGTAGCCGTTGCGCTGCACCTGCCGGCCCGGATCCCGCACCCCGTGTGCCGCCCCGGTACAGGCCTGCACCTCGAGCTCCATCATCCGCCCAGCGGCGAAATGCAGCATCTCGCGCACCAGGTCGGTATCCGCACCCTTCTCGATCAGCTCCAGCAGCGCCATCTTCTCGTCGGTCATCGTCGTCTCCGTGCTCAGGGTTCTTGGTCGCACTCGAACCATAGCCGGAGATCGACGGTGGCCACCCCCCCTCCGCGGGCGGCCCGCTGTGGATAAGTGGCCGGCCTGCGCTGACCCTTGATGGTCGCTCCGGCCGGCCACTTACCCCCAGCTCTGCTACACCACGCCCAGGGACATGATCAGGTCCACCGGTGCGGCAGCCCCTCGGGCACCACCTCTGCCGTGGCGGCCAGCACAAGAATGCCGCCCCGGGGCATGGCGTCGCGCGCGTTTTCGGCGAGCGCCCGCAGCACCGCCCCGAGCTGAGCCCTGTCCGCCAGCACCGGGGACAGGTCCTCCGGTGCGTCAACGCGCACCTCGACCGCCCCGCTGCCTCGGAGCAGGATCTCGCGCGTCTCCGCGAGCGCGGCGGCGGCGTCCACCGGCTCGGAGAACAGGACGGCGCGTCCAGCCACAGAGAGGAGCGGCCGGGTCACCGCCGCGCCGCGATCCATGGCCTCGAGCGCGGTGTCAAGCAGCCGGCGAGCCCTGGCCGGATCGCCCTCGAGGCGCCGGGCCGCGAGGCGGACGCCGCCACTGGCCGCGTGCAGGACATTGTTGATGTCGTGCGCCACGCCGCCCGCGAGCCGACCCAGCGCTTCCAGCCGCCGCGCTCTCGACCGCTCGGTCAGCTCCCCCTCCCGCAGGGCGACCTCCTGGCCCACCCGGGCGTCCAGGTCACGCTCCAGCTCGCGCAACGCAACCTCGTCGGTGGCCAGGTGCGCCAGATCGCGCAGCGCGTCCGCTTCGTCGGCGGCCCATTCGCGTGGCGCTGTGTCGATGGCGCAGAGCGCGCCGATAGCGTGCCCGTCGCGGGAGGAGATCGGCATGCCGAGATAGGCAACGACGCCGAGGTCGGCGATGGCATGGTTGTCGCGGACCACGGGGTGCGCCCGCGCATCTCTTAATTGCTCACCTCCCCTCTGGACGTCGAGCGCTTCGAGAGGCTGGCTGAGAGGGGAACTGCAATGAGATCTGGGGTTGCGCTGAGACTCCAGTCGTGAGTCAAGCTGCTTGTGGCCCCATCCTGGCCGAGGCGCTGGCGGCCCGGGTTGCCGAGCTGGAGGCGGAGAACGCGGCCTTGCGGGAGACGCTGCAGGCGCCGCCAAAGACGCCGACCAACTCTGGCACGCCGCCCTCGCAGGGGCGCAAGGCGAATGGTGACGGCAAGCCCAGCCCCAAGACCAGGGTGCACGCCGGCGCGCATCGGCCGCTGCACCCCAATCCGACGCGCTGCGAAGCGATCCGGATGGAGCACTGCCCGCACTGCCGCGCCGACCTGGGGGAGGTGGAGCAGGTGGCAGTGCAGACCTACGACCGTGTCGAGATCCCCGAGATTGCCCCGGATGTGACGCGGGTGGTCCTGCACGGCGGCGTCTGCCCCTGCTGCGCCGGGCGCTTCAAGGCAGCCGCCCCGGCCGGGTTGGAGCCGGGCTCGCCCTTCGGCCCCAACCTGCGCGCCTTCGTGCTCTACGGCTTTCTCGAAATGTGGCAGCGCCCTCTGACTTGCGGAGGCGCGGTTCGCGCTCATCAGGCTCCTTCTGGTTCAAGGCGCGCAGCTCGATCCAACTGCTTCAGGAGATTGGGTATCTCGCCAGCAGGTCTCGGCTTGCTGAAAAGGTAACCCTGGGCCTCGCGGCAGCCCTTGCGATGCAGCGCCTCGAACTGCGCCTCGGTCTCCACCCCTTCGGCCGTGGTGGTCATGTCCAGCCCGAGGCAGAGGTCGGTCACTGCGCCGACGATGGCGTCGCTCTGGCGCGACTGCTCCAACCCACGGATGAAGCTGCGGTCAATCTTGACCTTGTCGAAGGGAAAGCGCTGGAGGTAGCTGAGCGAGCTGTAGCCGGTGCCGAAATCATCCATGGCAACTCGCACACCCAAGGCCTTCAGCCGGTGCAGGGTGGCGAGCGTCGCCTCGGTGTCTTGCAGCATCACCGTCTCGGTGATCTCAAGCTCGAGCCGGGCGGGGGTGAGGCCGGACAGCTCGAGGGCGGAGGTGACCGCGTCCACCAGGCCACGGCTGGCAAACTGGGCCGGCGAGAGGTTGACTGCCACCTTCGGCGTCCCGGGCCAAGTAGCGGCCTTCCGGCAGGCCTCGGCGAGGACCCACTCGCCGAGCGGGACGATGAGGCCGATCTCCTCGGCGAGTGGGATAAAGGCGTCGGGTGGCACCAGGCCACGCTCGGGGTGGCGCCAGCGGATCAGCGCCTCGAGGCCGCTGACCCGACGCGAGGCGACGTCGACGATGGGCTGGTAGAACAGCTCGAACTCGCCCATGGCGAGCGCCCGGCGCAGGTCGATCTCGAGAGCGCGGCGCAGCTGCATGCGGGCGTCCATCTCGGGCTCGAAGAAGCGCCAGCGTCCACGTCCCTCGGCCTTGGCGCGGTAGAGTGCGAGGTCGGCGTTCTTCAGCAACGCGTCGGCGTCCTCGCCGTCGCCGGGCACCATGGCAATGCCGATGCTGGTGCCGACCACGACCTGGTGACCGTCGAGCTCGAAGGGCGTGCTGAGCGTCTCGACCAGGCGCTTGGCCAGCGCGGTCGCGGCAGTCGGCTGCTCCGCGTCGATCTGGACAATGGCGAACTCGTCGCCGCCGAGGCGGGCGACAGTGTCAGTCTCGCGCACGCTGTCCAGCAGCCGGGCGGTCACTGCCTTGAGCAGTGCATCGCCGATGGGGTGGCCGAGGGTGTCGTTGACTTCTTTGAAGTGGTCGAGGTCGAGGCAGAGCAGGGCGCAGTTGGCGCCGCGGCGCGTGCGGGCGAGGGCCTCGTCCAGACGCTGGCGGAACAGGGTGCGGTTGGGCAGGCCGGTCAGGGCATCGTAGTGAGCCATGTGAGCGATGCGCACCTCGGCCTCACGCCGCTCGGTGACGTCAATGACGACACCTACTGCCGAGATGGCTATCCCGTCGGCATCGTAGTCAAAGCGTGCGCGCGCCTCGAAATGCCGCAGACAGCCGGCCGCCGAGTGCTGGACGCGGTACTCGAGGTCGGTTTCCGAGGCGCGGTCGGCGATGGACCGCTCGATCTGCAGCCGAAGCCGCTCCCGGTCCTCGGACACGACGGCGGCGAACCACGCCTCGTCGGACATGGGGTCCTGACTGGTGGGAAGGCCGTACAGCGCCCGCGCCTCCGGGCTCGCATGGACCAGGCCGCTAATCAGGTCGTGCCGGAAGCTGCCGATGCGGCCGATCTCGAGGCCGAGCCGTGTCAGTGCCTCGGCTTCGCGGCTGGCGGTGACGTCGATCACCACGCCGACTGAACTGAGCGGCCGCCCCGCGGCATCGTATTCGTAGCGTACGCGTGCCTCGATGTGCCGAACCTTGCCGTCAGCTGGATGCCGGAAACGGTACTGAAAGCAGAGCTCGGGTTCTCGCCTTGCCAGGGCACCGGCAACCTCGTCGACGATCCGCTCCCGATCCTCCCGCAGCATCAGGCCGAACAGCACCTTGATGGAAATCGGCGCGTCCCCCTCCGGGAGACCGTGCAAGGCGCGCGTCTCGGGCCCGCACTGAATGACTCCGCCCGCGGTGAGGTCGCGCGTGTAGATGCCGACGTCGCCTGCCTCAAGGCTCATCCGCAGCATCGCTTCGCTGGCGCGCAGTCTCGCTTCGCGGTCGGCCAGAGCCTCGGCCGCCTTCTCACGCTCAGCCGCGACTGCGAGCCTTGCCTCGGCCTCGGCCTGCGAGGCCAACAGGCGCTGGACGGCGCGGCGCTGCCGATCATGCCGCTGCAGCAGCAGCACGGTCCCGAGGATCAGCATTTCGAGAAGCAGCACGGCCGAGCCGAGCCGCTTGGCCTCGCGGCGCCAGGGCACGAGGATATCGTCCACGGCCCGCGTCGTCACGATAGCCAGGGGATAGTGCTGCAGAGCCCGCACGCCCTTCAGCCGCAACCGACCGTCCACGAAACTCGGCTCGATGACGGCCCCATCCTGGGCGGACGGCAGGACGCGCTGGAAAATGGCTCCTGCTGCCACTGACGCGCCGATCTCCTTCCCCGCCCGCGGGTAGCGGGCGAGCCGGATGCCGTCACGGTGGGTCAGGGAGACCGAGCTGTCCGGGCCGAGGGCGAGATTGGCGAAGATTCGCTCAAAGTAGTCGAGGTCGATGGCGGCGGCGACGACGCCGAGGAAGCGGCCGTCCGGGGCGTTGATCCGGCGGGAGAGATAAATGTTCCACTGGCCATCGACCTGAGCCCGCCACGGGACGCTCAGCATGCTCTCGCGCCGGGGGGCGTCCCGGAGAGCATCGAAGAAATCCCGCCCGGACGAGTTGAGGTCCGGTGCGGGCCATCGGAGGGACGTGGCTGCGGTCCTGCCCGTTGCGTTGGTGATGAGCAGCCGCCGGACCCGTGGCAGCGATGCTATGCGCGCGCGCAGGGTGTCGTGGGTCTCGCGTGACGCCATCCGTTTGGCGAACGCCTCAGGGGTGTCGATCCCCTCGGCCCGGATCCAGTCCAACACCCCGATCTCGAGCTGCTCGACCGAGCGAAAGCCATCTTCCACCCAGTTGGCGAGCGTCAGGGAAAGATTGCGCACCTCGCGCTCGGCGTCCCGTAAGGCCGCCTCTCGTTGTTGCAGGAGATAGGCGCCTGCGCTGACCGCGAGAGCCAAGCCGAGCGCGACACCGAAGACCCCCCGCCAGACCGAAGCGTGGAAACGGGACGCGAACTGCAGCACCGGGGCGGGCAAGGAACGCATGGAAGCACCGTGGAAAACGGGCGAACTTGCCCGATCTCGTTATCGCTTTCCCGGTTCCATCTCGGCAATCGACGCGGTGCCTCTGCGCACTCGGGCCATGCGAAATTCAGTCCTGATTACGCGGCTTCCTCAGCTGGCTTCGGGGTGATACAAACCAAGAACAGTGATGCGCTTACAAGGGAGTAGCCGTGGCTCGCAACTCAGTGCAGTTCCAGAAGGGGCTCAGCGAAGCCGAGTTCGAGCGTCAGTACGGTACCGAACAGGCCTGCCGCGACGCGCTGTTCCGCTGGCGCTGGCCTGAGGGCTTCGAGTGTCCCGCCTGCGGCGAGCGGCGACACAGCGCCATCAAGTCGCGCCAGCTGTTCCAATGCAGCGCCTGCCGACGGCAGACTTCGCTGACGGCCGGCACCATCTTCGCCGCCACCAAGGTGACGCTGCGGACTTGGTTCCGGGCGATCTACCACGTGACCCACACCAAGCAGGGCATCTCCAGCATCGAACTCGGCCGCCGCCTCGGCGTGACCCAGACCACTGCCTGGACCATCAAGCACAAGCTCGGGCAGGTGATGCTGGAGCGCGATGCCAAGCGGCAGCTCACGGGCCGGGTTGAACTCGACGACGCCTATCTCGGCGGCGAGCGCTCGGGCGGCAAGCGCGGCCGTGGCTCGCCCGGCAAGACGCCCTTCCTCGCTGCGGTCGAGACCACGCCAGAGGGCAAGCCGGTGCGGCTGAAGCTGTGCCGGGTGCCGAGCTTCTGCAGCCGCGCCGTCGAGGACTTCGCCAAGCGCGGCCTGGAGCGGACCTG
>NZ_JAUTWS010000101.1 GCF_030657435.1 Paracraurococcus lichenis
TCTGCGGGTCCACCGAGCCAAGCGGGTCACCGCTTGGGCGAAGGCCAACGCCGGGCGGATCGAGCTGTTCTATCTTCCGCCCTACGCGCCGGAGCACAATCCGGACGAGTTCCTCAACAACGATGTCAAGCAGGCCATGGCGCGGCAGCCGGTGCCCAGGGACAAGCTCTCCCTCAAGGCCAGCCTGACCTCCCACATGCGGCGCCTGCAACGCCGCCCCGCCAAGGTGCGGGCCTTCTTCCAGGCCATCACCGTCCGCTACGCCGCGTAAATCAAAGCGCTACCTATTTGATGGCCGGGTTACTAGGATGGCAGAGGCGGTGCAGCATGAGGCGGATGGCGGCCAGGGTGACCATCGCTTCGGGAACCTCAGGCAGCGCCTTGTAGTCCTTGGAGAGCCGCCGCCGGCGGCCGAACCAGCCGAGCGATCTCTCGATTACCCAGCGGCGCGGCTGCACGATGAAGCCGATGGTGCCCGCGGCGCGGCGGACGATGGTCAGCACCAGACTTGCCAGAAAGCAGGCGAGCAAGGCCGCAAATCGATTGTAGGCGCTGTCGGCGAGCACGACCCGGAGCCAAGCGTAGAGCGGCTTCACGCGCTTCAGCAGATCGCCAAGGCTGTCGGCATCCTGGATGTCGGCCGCATGGGTTTCGGCCTCGCTTACTGCGACCGCCACGCCTGATGCTGGCCTGGTCATCATTCTGATCGTCGTCGCTGACGATCAGACCGCGGCCGTCGCCCTCAGCGTCGCGCCAGACCCGCTCGGCTGACCGACGGCTTTTTCACCGGGCTGGCAAGCCAGCGAGCGGCGCAGCTCGCGCGGCAGCCGCAGCCGAACGACGGTGAGGATCTCGTCCAGGCTCTCTAGGATGGATGCCGCAGCGCCGGGTGCCCGGAGCTCAAGGGTGCGCGCCAGGTTGCGCAGCCGCCGCTCGGCCTTGGCCGCGTCGTCCAGCTCCCAGGCCTGTCGCAGCGCCCGCCGGACCGGTGCTTGCGGCGCCTTGGGTAGCCGCTCGGCGATGTTGCGGGCCTTGGACTTGGCAGCGCTGGATGGGCGTGTCCCGCCCGAAGGTGCGCCGGATGGCCTTGGTCAATGCCTTGATAACGCAGCGTCCTGACGGAGCGCCTGCCGGGTCGCCTCGACAAGGCCGGACCAGTCGCCGGCCTCCCGCTGCCGGAAGAGCCGGATGCTGGGATACCAGGGGCTGTCGGCGCGATCGAGCAGCCAGCGCCAGTCGGGATTGCGCGGCAGCACGATCCAGGTGGGCCGGCCCAGGGCCGCGGCGAGATGCGCCACGCTGGTATCGACCGTGATCACGAGATCAAGCTGGTCCACCACGGCGGCGGTGTCGGCGAAATCGGCGAAGGCGTCGCCGAGCAGGGAGGTCACGCCCGCCTCGCGCAGCGCCTCCGCCTCCCCGGCGGCGAGGTCCCGCTGCAGGCCGATCCATGCGGCCTCCTCGCGGAGCAGGGGCAGCAGGGCCGGGAGCGGCATGGAGCGGTTGCGGTCGTTCCGGTGCCCGGGGCTGCCGCGCCAGACCAGGCCGATCCGCGGCCGGCCCGCGGGCGGGAGGCGCGCCGCCCAGGCCGCCCGCAGCGCCGGATCGGCGGCGAGATAGGCAGGCGCCGTCGGGATGCTGCCGAGGCCGGTGCCGAAGGCGAGCGGCAGGCTCATCAGCGAGCAGCGCGCGTCGAAGCGCTCCGGCACCTCGCGTTCCCCGATCACCCGGATCTCCGGCTCGAATTGCCGCAGCAGGCGCAGCAGCGGCGCCTGGACCGAGAGGATCACCTCGGCGCCGGCCGCCCGCGCCAGCCGCGCGTAGCGGCAGAACTGGATAGTGTCGCCGAGACCCTGTTCCCAATCGAGGAACAGGCGACGGCCGGCGATCGGCTCGCCGCGCCACTCCCGCGCCACGTCTTGCCCGGTCCGCGCCGCAAGCTGGCGCTTGCGCGCTTCGAAGCCCTGCCAGCCCTCCTCCAGCCGGCCGAGGACCAGCAGGCTGAGGCTGCGGTTCCACTGCGCGTCGACATGCTCCGGATCGGCGGCGATGGCCCGGTCGAAATCCGCGACCGCCTCGGCATGCCGGCCGGCATCGGCGAGCGCGATGCCGCGGTTGCAAAGGGTGCCGGCATGGCCCGGCTGCAGCGCGAGGGCGCGGTCATAGGCCGCCAGCGCCTCGGTCGGGCGGCCGAGATCGGCCAGCAGATTGGCCCGGTTGGCATGCGCCTCGGCATGCCCGGCCTCGAGGGCGATGGCCTGCTCGTAGCTCGCCAGCGCCTCCGCGCCGCGGCCGAGCCCGGCCAGGACGATGCCGCGATTGGCATGCGCCCCCGCACCGCCGGGACGCAGCGCGATCGCCCGGTCGAAGCTGGCCAGCGCCTCGTCGAGCCGGCCGAGGGCATGCAGGGCATTCCCGCGATCGGCTTCCGCCTCGGCCAGGCCGGGATCGAGGGCGAGCGCGCGGTCGGCCGCGGCCAGCGCCTCGGCGGCACGGCCGAGCAGGAGCAGGACGCGGCTGCGGCCCACCTCCGCCTCGGGCTGGTCGGGGCGCAGCGCCAGGGCGCGGTCATAGGCGGCGAGCGTCTCCTCCCGCCGCCCCAGGTCGAGCAGGGCGGCGGCGCGGTTGGCATGCGCCTCGGCATAGGCGGGATCGAGTGCGATGGCGCGGTCGTAGCTCGCCAGCGCCTCCTGCGGCCGGCCGAGGGCGCGCAGCGCCGTCCCGAGATTGCTGTGCGCATCGGCGACGCCGGGATTGAGCCGGATGGCCTTGCCGATCGCCTCGGCCGCGCGCGCTGCGCGGCCCTTCTGCAGCGCCAGCACGCCGGAGAGGTAGAGGGCGCCGAAATGCAGGGGCTGGCGGTTCAGGATGCGCTTGTAGAGCCGCTCCGCCTCGGCGAGCTGGCCCTGGTGGTGGAAGGCGGCCGCCTGCTGCAGCAGCGGCGCATGGGTGTCCGTCATCCGTCGCCCCGGTGCTCGGCCATGGCCCGGCGAATGGAGGCCGGTGCCGCCACGATTCAAGTCGCGCCGCCGGACCGATTTATGAACGACGAGGAGGTGGCGGGTGCCGAGGAGCCTCCTTCGACTGGGTGCAGAAGCCAACGCAAAGCAGCCGGTGATTCCGGACTCTCCCGCACTCTGTGTGGTCTCTGTGGCATGCAACACCAGTGCTTGGCGAACCGCTCCCCATGCCTTTGCACGCTCTCAGCGCGTTCAGCCATGTGCATAACGCATGGAAAGCTTTCCATTGCGCAAAATCAGGCGGTTCTGTTAACAGTGTGGAAAATAATCTGATATAATCATGAAGGCCCGGAAGGTCTTAGAGTATCTGGCTTGGGGATACTGAGGCAGGCTGGTCTGTTCCCATAAAAACAAGAGTTTTCCCCGGTCCAGAAAATACCGGACTAGGACGTTAAACTGCGTCTGATTTATCAACCTATGGCAGAAGAGTTCATGGCCACATGCAGCGCGAAATAGCCAGCTTGGCCGCAGCATGCGGCTTGGGGATATTCCCCTATCACGCCTTCCCCAGCCTCGTTATCGAGGCGGCCAGCCCAGTGCTGGGCGCGCATCGGCCGGTGTCGGCAGACGCCGTGATGCCTGCCATGACCGAGCCTCCCATGGCTCCGCCAACCGCCACGGCGGACTCGACCGACAGCTGCGCCCTGCCAGAGCCACGCCGCCCAAACGCTACCGTCGCGGCCATGCCACGGCCCGCGGTCCCGCCTGCTTCGTTCCTCCTGGCGCCGCCATCGACGACTGTACAGCCGGTGCCCGCCTCCACCCCACGGCAGAGGCGCTCCTTCGCCATGCTGCACGAGGTGCGTGACACCATGGACACCACCCGCCACCCAACTCGCCCCGCGTCGGAGCGCAGCGATCGATGAGCATGCTGATCTTTGCATCACCGAAGGGCGGAGTGGGCAAGACAACCCTCTCGGCGCATGTCGCAGCCATACTGGCCGAGCGTGGCCATCAGGTCATCGCCCTCGATCTCGATCCACAGAACTCGCTGCGCCTGCATTTTGGCCTGCCGCTCACGGATGAGGAGGGATTGCTCGCCAGCCTTCTCCGACCGGGTACCCCGCCCTGGGAGCGCCTGCTGCGGCAGACCTCGGCGGGGGTCGACGTCCTGCCACACGGCACGATGGGCCCGATGGAGACGCTCCAGCTGAGTCAGATGCTGCTGCAGCGTCCGGCCCTCCTGGCGAGCCCCGTACGCGACATGCTGACCCGCCCCGGGCAGATCCTGGTGGTAGACACTCCGCCCGGGCCGAGCCCGGCGCTCCGCGCCTTGCTGCCGCTGGCCAAATTGCTGGCTGTCGTGCTGCTGGCCGACGCTGCCAGTGCCTCGCTGATGCCGCAACTCGCCTCCGGCCACTTCATGGGCCGCGGTGTGCTCGGCGCACGCGCGGCGGAGCGGGCAGTGCTGGTGTTGAACCAGGTGGATCTGGGTGCCCCGCTGCCCACCGCGGTGCTGGAAACAGCGGAGCAGGCCATGGGTGACCGGCTCATCGGCGCCATCAGCGCCGACCCTGCGGTGGCCGAGGCACTCGCCGATAAGCAGATGCTGCTCTCCGGCAGCAGGGCGGCGGAGGACCTCCACGCGCTGGCAGACGCCGTTGTCGCCCGCCTCGCGCCGCAACTCCCCACCGCGGCATCGCGGACCAGGAATTTCGCCGCGCTTTACGATTGGGGGCTTCAATGACACCGGGTCCGTCGAGGATGCCTGCGCTGCGGCACCGGCTGCTGCGCGCCAGCTCCATCAGCCTTGGTATCCTGTTGCTCCTTGCCTTCGTGACCATGCCGCTGGAGGCGGACGCGCAGGCTGTGCTGACCCTGAGCAGCATCTTCGTCTACCTGCTCATCAACCGCTCTCCTTCGCGCCAGGCATCCCTGATCCTTGTGCTGATGTCGGTCGGCATCACCGCCCGTTACCTGTTCTGGCGTGCCAGTGACACGCTCGATTTCGAGACGACCGGGCAGGCGGTGTTCGGGCTGCTGCTGTTTGGTGCCGAGCTTTTTGCTGGCACGCTCATGGCGTTGTCCTACGTGCAGACTGCCTGGCCGCTGAACCGCAAGCCGGTGCCTCTGCCACGCGACCCGGAGCACTGGCCGACGGTCGACGTCTATATTCCGAGCTACAACGAGGCGCTCGAGATCGTCCGCTCGACCGTATTCGCCGCCATGAATATGGACTGGCCGCGGGACAAGCTGCGTGTCTGGATCCTGGACGACGGGCGTCGGCCGGAGTTTCGCGCCTTTGCCGATCAGGTGGGCTGCGGCTACATCATCCGGCCGGACAACAAGGGTGCAAAGGCGGGCAATCTCAACCACGCCATGCAGCACACGGATGGCGAGTTCATCGCTATCTTTGATTGTGACCATGCCCCGACGCGCGCCTTCCTGCAGATGACGGTTGGCTGGCTGGTGCGTGATGCACGGCTCGCCATGGTGCAGACGCCCCATCACTTCTACAGTCCCGATCCCTTCGAACGGAACCTGGCCCGCAAGCGCCGCGTCCCGAACGAGGGCCTGCTGTTCTACGGGGCCATCCAACCTGGCAACGACTTGTGGAACGCCGCCTTCTTCTGTGGCTCCTGTGCCGTGATCCGTCGCAGCGCATTGCAGGAAGTCGGCGGCGTGCCGCACGCCACGGTCACCGAGGACTGCCACTGCTCCTTTCTCATGCAGCAGCGTGGCTGGCATACTGCCTACCTGCGCTTGCCCTTGGCCGCTGGTCTGGCGACCGAGCGCTTGTCGCTGCACATCGGCCAGCGCATGCGCTGGGCGCGTGGCATGATCCAGATCCTGCGTCTGGAGAATACACTGTTCGCGCGGGGTCTGACCCTGCCGCAGCGTCTGTGTTACTTCACCGCGCAGTTTGGCTTTCTCTTCGCTTTGCCGCGGCTTGTCTTCCTCTGCTCGCCACTGGCCTTCCTCTTTTTCGGCGCAACCGTCATCGCCGCCTCGCCCTTGGCCATCGTCGCCTATGCGGGCGGCCACATGGTGCATGCGGTCGCCACCACCGCGCGGCTGAACGGGGCGCACCGGCATTCCTTCTGGAGCGAAATCTACGAGGCCACGCTCGCCTTCCCACTGCTGCCGGTCACCATCCTCACGCTTCTGAACCCGCGCAAAGGCAAGTTCAACGTGACCGACAAGGGCGGCACGCTGGAGAACGGCTATATCGATGTTCAGGCCGTGCTGCCGAACATGATCCTGCTGCTCCTGCTTGCAGCCGGCTTGGCCGTCGGCTTCTGGGGTATCGCGACGACAGACGCCGGATCGCTCGCGTACCGCGCCTATGTCCTGAACACGATCTGGGTTGCTCTCTGCCTCGTCCCTGTCTCGGGCGCGATCGTCGTCGGCTGCGAACGCGAGCAGATGCGGGTGCGCGCCCGAGCGGCAGCCAACCTGCCGGCACGCATCCGGCTGCCGGGTGGTGCCGAGATCCCGGCCGTCGCCGTGGATATCTCCACCTCTGGCGCGCGGCTGCATGCCACCCGCCCTGCCGGCATCGCCGACGGCGAGACCTTGACCGTTGCCTTCGAGACCAGCGGTGAGGTGATCGAGATGCAGGCCGAGGCCCTCACATGGACGGACGATACGGCCACCTGCCAGTTCCGGATCGACTCCCTGTCGGACGAAGCCTCTGCCGCTCGCCTCTTCTTCGGTCGTCCCGACGCATGGCTGAGCTGGGATGATTGGCCCGTGGATAGCCCACTACGCTCATTAGGTAATGTTGTCATGGCTGTGACCGACGCCGTCTTCCGACGCTACCGCCTGGGTATCCCGAAATCTGCAGCGAAGTCCGCCACGACCGGTGCGCCCTCGACCGCATCGCGGTCGCCGCGGGCAACCGAGGTGGTGGCGCCACGCTCGCAGGCCGCACGGACGCGGATCGCTGCCGGACTCGCCGGCATGCTGCTGCTCACCGGCCCTGCATGGGCGCAACGCGCACCGGCCGCGCCGCCGCCCGCCGTTGCACCCGTTCCGGCCTTGCCGCCGGTGTCCGTGGTGCCGCCGGCGCCGCCCTCGCTGGTGCCAGCCAGCGCCGCGCCTGCGGTGGAGGTGCGCAAGACGCTGCGCGAAATCGGTCTCCGCGCCCCGATGCAACTCCGCGGCATTTCGGACCTGCAGGGCGTGCTCTTCGGCCTGCGTGCCGACGAGGTGGTTACCGGGGCGCGGTTGCGGATCGTGGGCGCCGCCTCCCCGGCACTGATCCCTTCGCTCAGCCAGATCGCCTTGACGCTGAATGACCAGGCCATCGGCACAATCGCGCTCGACCCGGCCCGCCAGGCGCTGGGCCCGATCGAGTTCGAGCTCGACCCGCTCTATTTCAGCGAGCTCAATCGACTGAACTTCCGCTTCTCCGGCCGCTATGCGGTGGAGTGCAACGACCCGCTCTCCAGCCTGCTCTGGTCGACGATCTCCGATCTGTCGACCTTGACCTTGACGATCGAGCGGCTGCCGCGGCAGCGCGATCTGGCCAGGCTGCCGGAGCCGCTGTTCGATCGTCGCGTCCTGCAAGGCGCCCTGACCCTGCCGGTGGTGCTGTCGGAGACGGCGGGTTCGCAGAGCCTGCGTGCGGCCGCGGTCGCCGCCTCCTGGTTCGCAGTGCAGGCGGACTACCGCGGCGCGAGCTTCCCGGTCGATCGCGTACCGCCACCGCGCGGCGATGCCCTGGTCATCGTCGCCGGTCCCGATGCGGTGCCCGGACTCACCCTGCCACGCGTGGAGGGGCCGAGCCTTGCACTGGTCCCGAACCCGAGTGATCCGGACGGGACGCTGCTCGTCATCGCGGGCCGGACGGAGCAGGAGGCCGCGACCGCCGCGCTGGCTCTCGCCGCTGGCCGCACCGGCCTCTCGGGCCCGTGGGCCCGTGTCGCCGCACCGCAGATAGCACAGCGCGAACCCTATGATGCGCCGCGTTGGGTGCGCACGGACCGGCCGATCCCCATCGGTGCCCTGGTGGATCGGGAAACCCTCCAGGCCCAGGGCTACGCTCCGGGGCCGATCCGGATACCGCTGCGGACCTCGCCCGATATCGTCACCTGGCGCAACCGTGGCTTTCCGGTGGACCTGCACCTCCGGGCGCCGACCGGTGCGACGGTGGATGTCGCCGCCTCCCGCGTCGATGTCGCCATCTCGGAGTCTTATCTGAAATCCATCCCGCTCGGTACGGGGGAATGGCCATGGCCGCTCAGCTGGCTTCTGGCGCGGGCCAACGCCGGCGACCTGCTGCGCCATGGCCAGGCGAGTATCCCGCCCTATCTGGTGCTGGGCCGGGACGAACTGCAGTTCCGCTTTGACATGCGGCCGCTGAACCGCGGCGAATGCGCGGCGACGCCGGGCGATATACGCGCGGCAATCGACCCGGACAGCACCGTCGACCTGACGCGCCTGCACCGCTACGCGCGCCTGCCCAACCTCGGCTACTTCGCCTCGGCCGGGTTTCCGTTCACCCGCATGGCCGACCTGTCCGACACCGCCGCAGTGATGCCGGAGCGGCCGAATGTGCTGGAGACGGGCGTCTTCCTTGATCTGGTCGGCCAGCTTGCGGCCCAGGTCGGCTTGCCAGCCACCGGTCTGACGGTGGTCGGGCCGAACATGCTGAATGCCGTTGCGAACAAGGATCTGCTGGTCTTTGGTGCACTCGGACGGCAGCCTGCCTTCGCCACCCTGCTCCGTGACGCGCCGGTGCAGATGAACGGGGAGCGGCTCACCCTGGCCCTGCCGGACGCCCTGCAGGACGTCCGCGCCGTGCTGCTCGACGCGCCGCCACGGGCCGAGAAGACGCGCGCCGCCGTTGCCCTCTCGCAAGAGGGCGAAGGGCTCGGCGTGTTGCTGGCAGCCGAGAGCCCGCTGCAGGCAGGCCGATCGGTGGTCGCGCTCACCGGCGCAACGCCGGCGGGCATGGCCGCCATGCTCACGGCGCTGCGCGACCCGGATCAATCAGGGCGGATCCGTGGCGACCTCAGCCTGGTGAGCGGCGGCAAGGTCGACGGCTTCCGTACCGGCCCGCGCTACTCGGTGGGCGAGCTGCCCTGGTATCTATGGCCGCAGATCTTTGCGGACGAGCATCCGGAGCGCGCCGTGCTCGTGCTGCTCGCCGGGGCACTGCTTATCAGCACACCACTCTTCTGGATGCTTCGCCGGCGCACCATCGCGCGGCTCCGGGCAAGGACTCCCCGCTGATGTCGCGCCGTCTTGCCCAGCTCGCCGCCGGAGCGTCCGCCTTCGGCCTGTTGACCGGTCTGCCGCAGCCGAACGGGGCCGCGGCACAGGAACTCGCGGCGGCCGTGCAGCCGGCGGTGCCGCGCAACGCGGTGCAGGTGCTGCTTCGTCAGGCGGAGCGCTGGCTGGCACAGGAACGTCCGGACCTCGCTGCCACGGCCGTGCAGCGCGTCCTGATGGCGGAGCCGCAGAACCCGGCCGGCCTCGCCCTCGCCGCGCGGGTGGAAGCGACGCGCGGCAACCATTCGGCCGCGGCCGCCTACCTGGCCCAGCTCCGAGCCTCCGGGGCGCCCGAGGCGTCGCGCGCCGAGGCCGAAGCCGCTGTCCAGAGCGCGAATGTGGACCGCTCGGCGCTCGACGAAGCGCGGCAGCTCGCCCGCAGTGGCCGCACGGACGCGGCGGCAGCCCGCTACCGCGCGCTCTTTGGTGATCACCCGCCGCCGAACTACGCCCGGGAGTACTATCAGACGCTGGCCGGCACATCGAGCAGCGCGGCAGAGGGGCAGCGTGGACTGGGCGCACTCGCCGAACGCTCCGCCGATGGGCCCAACCGACTGGCTTATGCCGAGAGCCTGACCTGGCAATCGGGTTCACGGCTCGATGGCATTCGTCGCCTCGCAGCACTGGCCGACCAGCCCGGGCTCAGCGCCGATGCCCGGCGTGCCTGGCGCCAAGCCCTGCTCTGGAGCGCGTCCGACCCGGCCTTTGCAGGGGAGATCGACAGCTTCCTGCGGCGCTATCCCGAGGACCAGGAGCTGCGGACCCGCGTGCAGCAGGCACGGACGAGCGCGCCGCCGCCCGACCCGAACAGCGCCACGCGACAGCAGGGCTTCGCCGCACTGGATGCGGGTGCGGTGGAGCGCGGCAGCCGCCAATTCGAAACGGCCCTGGCGGCGGACCCTGCGGATGCGGACGCTCTGGGCGGCCTCGGCATCGCCCGGCTACGCCAGGGCCGCCCGGCCGAGGCGAAAGCATTGCTCGAGCGCGCCGTCGCCGCTGACCCGAAGGGGGCGGCGAAGTGGCGCCGCGCCCTGGACGGTGCCAGCTATGGACTGGAGTTGGCCGAGAGCCGCGCCTTGCTGCGCCGCGGCGATGTTGAGAATGCGGACACGGTCGCCCGCCGCGCCAGCCAGCGTGATGTCGAGGACACGACCGATGCCAGCCAGCTGCTCGGCGAGGTGGCTCTGCGGCGCCGCGATCCGGCAACAGCGGAACGACAGTTCCGCGCCGCCCTCGCGCGTCGCCCAGGCTTCCAGCCGGCCCAGCTTGGCTTGGATGCGGCCCTGCGTGCCCAGAATCGGCCGCCCGAGTTCCCACAGCTCGCGGCGCGAGGCGGGGAGGGGGCGCCGTCCACCAGCCCTGTCGTCGCCCGACTACGGGCCGACGCAGCCCAGAGCGGCGATCCTGGTGCCGCCGTGGCGCTGCTGCGCAATGCCATGGACACGGCTCCGAGCGACCCATGGGTGCGCCTTGATCTCGCGCGTGCCCTGCGTCGCACAGGGCGTGCCCAGGAAGGACGTGCACTGGTCGAGGAGCTGACGGCACGGAACGGCGGCGCGGACGCGCTTTTCGCGGCCGCCCTGCTGGCGGAAGAGGATGGGCGACCGGCCGATGCCGAGGCCTATGCGGACCGCATCCCGCCGGCACGTCGCAGCGCTGAGGTTGGTCAGCTGCAGCGGCGGGTGCGCAGCCGTGCCGAGGTGATGCGGACTGCAGCGCAGCTCGGCCGTCCCGGCGACGCGCGCGACCGCCTGCTGGCGATCGCCGCCCGCCCCGATCCCTCCGGCACCACCGCGGCAGCGGTGGCGCGTGCCTTCGCCGACGCGAATGATCGCTATGGCGCAGCCGAAGCGGCCCGCATCGGCCTCTCCGTTAATCGGACCGCCGGAGCGCCGGCGCGGCTCGCTGTCGCCGGCGCCCTGCTCGGTGCCGGCCTGGAGGCCGAAGCGGATGCGGTCGCCGGCGACCTCAACCAGGCGTCCCTGACGCCGGAGCAGCGGCGCGACTTCGCTGCGTTGCGCACCGGCATCGCGGTCCGTGCGGCGGACCGCCTGAACGAATCGGGCGACCAGGCCCGCGGCTTTGAGATGCTGCGGCCGGTGCTGGGGCGCGACCCGTACAATCCCGAGGCGCAACTTGCCTTGGCCCGGCTACATAGCGGAGCGCGCCAGCCGGCCGAAGCACTGCGCATCGCCGAGACCTTGCTGGCCCGCGATCCGCGCAACCTGGATGCGCGCCGCGCTGCGGTGGAGGCGGCCATTGCCCTGCGTAACCGCAGCCGGGCCGAAGCGCTGGCAGCCGAAGCCCAAGGGATCGCTCCGCGCGACGCGCGCGTGAGCCTGATGGCCGCCGAGGTGGCGCGCGCCTTTGGCGATCCAGCACGTGCCAAACAGCTTTATGCCCAGGCTGCGGCGCAACGCCAGGCAGAGCTCGGCATGGATGGCCGGGTGCAACTCGCTTCTGCCAACTTTGGCGTGGGGCTGCAGAACCCCTTCTTCCGTGAAGGCGTGATGCCGCAGGTCGAGAGCACCTCGCCGCTGCCTACGGACCGGCTGAGCCGGGAGATTGCGGATGCGAGTGCGGCCCTGCAACGCGATGCAGCGCCGAGCCTGACGGCGCCGGCACTGGTCCGTGTCCGCTCCGGCACGGCGGGGCTGGACAAGCTGCAGGAGGTTTCCGCCCCGGTCGAGGCGACCCTGCCTGTCGCCACGCTGCGTGGCACGCTGGTGGCGCAGGTGCAGCCGGTCTCGCTCAGCAGCGGTTCGCTCTCCTCGGCCATGTCGGTGCAGAGCCGCTACGGTACCCTTGGCCTGGGTGGTGGAGGCAAGGCGACGACCGATGCTATGGGCGTCGGCGTCGGCCTCGGCTACCGCAGTGGAGACACATTCCGGATTGACGTCGGAAGCTCGCCACTGGGCTTCCAGCAAACCCGCATCCTGGGCGGTGTCGAAGTTGCGCCGTCGCTGACCGACAATCTTCGCCTGCGCATTATCGGCGAACGGCGGTCGGTGACGGACAGCCTGCTCTCCTGGTCCGGCCTGCGGGACCCGCGGACTGGATCCAACTGGGGCGGCGTCACACGCACCGGGGCGCGCGCACAGCTCGAGACGGGGTTAGGAAATGGCCGCGGTTACGCCTATGCCGGCGGCGGCTGGGCCTCCTTCGACGGAGAGAACGTGCAGCACAACAGCCGCGTCGAGGCGAATGCCGGCTTCGGCTACTCCGTGCTGAAACGGGGAGACGACGAACTGACCGCAGGCCTGGACCTGGTCTATCTCAGCTACGCCCACAACGAGCGCGCCTTTACCCTTGGCCATGGTGGCTACTTCAGCCCGCAATCCTACGTCTCCGTGGGCCTGCCAGTGGATTACCGGTCCAAAATTGGCGACCTCTCCTACCGGCTCGGCGGGACGATTGGCTACGCAACCTGGCGAGAGGACAGCATCGCGGCCTTCCCCAACAACCGGGCCCTGCAGTCGGAGATGCAGGCAGCTGCCGCGCAGAACCCGGACATCCTGGCCCGTTTCCCTGGGCAGTCTCGCAACGGGATCGTTGGCAGCCTGCGTGCCGATGTGGAGTACCCATTGACTCCGACGCTCAGCCTTGGTGCGAGCGTGCGTTATGACAAAGCGGCCAATTGGGACGAGACACGCGCGATGGTGAGATTGAACAATCGCTTCTAACCTCGGCTTTGGGTGCGCCAGGCGAAGCTGGCGCGGTCCAGGCGGTGGAAGTCCGGCCAGGTAAGAGGTAGTGCTCGCCTGTAGCGAGTGAACCGCCCCGACTTTGCCGGAGGCCAGTTTGCTTGGGTCACGCCGCTATAGCGGGTGCCTCAAGCTGGGCGTAGTATAACGTGCCTGTAGTGCGCCCGGATGCTGAGACAGTTGGCTGCGGTAATCAGGCGGCCAAAGGTAGACTGAAGTTTACAGGCGACATTTCTGCTCCGTGACCCCGGAACGAGGCCACGTGACCGGAACGATGACCTGAGCTTCGGTTATCTACACGGCTTGCGCCGAGGTGGGCGGCGATGGTCCGCCAGCGTGTCGCGCCTCGGCGCGGAGTTTTGCCGACATCGCCGCGATGAAGGCCGGCAGCCCGACCGCGCGTAAAATGCGGCCGATCCCCGCCTGGATCACGCCGGCCGTCTGGGTGCCCAGCGGCCGCCAGGGCGCCGGCTCGGCCAGCCCGTCCAGGCGCGCCGGATCACTGTAGGCCAGCATCTGCGCGATCGCGTAGCCCGCCCCGAGGAGGGTAACCCAGCGCATCAGCCCTTGGCGCGAGCGCTGCCAGGCGTCCTTCAGCCCCCAACCATGCTTGATGTCTTTGAACAGCGGCTCCACCGCCCACCTCTTGGCGTAAGCGGTGATGC
>NZ_JAUTWS010000102.1 GCF_030657435.1 Paracraurococcus lichenis
CGCAAACTCCAGCCCCAGCTCGTCCGGCATCCCCTGGCGCATCAGCGCCTGGACCTCGGCTTCCTGCTCTGCCGTCAGCAGGTTGCCATGCCCCGGCTCCGGCCCGCGCGGCTTGCTCTTCAGTCCCGCCGGGCCGTGCTCGGCGAAGCGCTTGCAGATATCGAAAACCCCGGTCTGGGTCAGCCCGACCTGGGCTGCGATCGCGGCATAGGTCTGCCCTGCCTGGCGTAGCCCGATCACCTGACGCCGGCGCTCCTCTTGCGCCTCTGGCGTCAGGCTCCGCATGTCCACGTGTTTCATGATGTCAGCTATTTGGGTACAGCCGGCCGGACCTTCAAGAACGCCACAACCGGCTCAATAATCCGACCCGCGTACCGATCGAGGACAAGGAGAGCATCCGCTGGCTGTCGAGCCTGACGCAATCGACCAAGCTGCTTGGTGATCCCGACCGCTGCGTATTCGTCGGTGACCGGGAGAACGACATCTACGAGTTCTTCTGCGCGGCCAAGGAGGCTGGCACGCATTTCCTGGTTCGCACCTGCGTCGACCGGCTGGCCGACGATGGTCATCGCACGGTCGTGCGGCTGATGGCCCGCGTGCCGGTTTCAGGACAGCACAAGATCGAGGTGCCAGACGCGAAGGGACGTCCTACCACGGCGACCCTCCAGCTGCGCTTTCGTAGGATCCACATCCTGCCCCCAATCGGCAAGCAGAAGCGCTATCCCGCACTCGACCTGACCGTGATCCACGCGTTCGAAGCCAAAAAGCCACGCGGTCGGGCCCGCATTGAGTGGAAACTTGTCACCGACCTGGCCGTCAACTCGGTGCGGAGCGCGGTCGAGAAGCTCCGTTGGTATGCCCAGCGCTGGAAGATCGAGTTGTTCCACAAGGTCCTGAAGTCAGGCTGCCGCATCGAAGCGGCACGGCTGCGGACCGCCGAGCGCCTGACCAAGTTGATCGCGCTGTTCTGCATCCTGGCGTGGCGCATCTTCTGGACCACCATGATTGCCCGTACCGCGCCATGTGCCCCGACCAAGGCGGTGTTGACCGAGACCGAGGTCCTCCTCCTCGACCGCACCGTCCGGGACCGACCGTCAACGCCTGCAGCGGCTACGCTGCCGCGCTACCTCATGAAGATCGCTTGCCTCGGCGGCTACCTCGCTCGCGCCCGCGATCCGCCACCCGGTATCATCATCATGTGGCGCAGTTGGTCACGCCTGACAGACATGATGCTCGGAGCTGACGCCATGCAGCCAAAATGTGGGTAATCGGAAGTGACAGCTGACGCTTACGGTCGGCCTCTGCGCAACAACGAAGATGGGGCACGCCATGCCGGACGACACTGACGTGTACCGCACCCGGCTGTCTGGACAATAGGCTGCGTTATGCGGCGTGCCTGAAGGTCTCCTGCTGCCAAGCGGCGCGCATCTGGGCTGGGCTGCGGTATCCGTTCTTCTCGACCAGCCACTCGGCGTTGTAGCGGGCGACGAAGGCACGGACAGCATCGCGCACGTCGTCGATGGTCTGGAAGATGCGGCCGTGGATCGCCTGCTCTTTCAGCGTGCGGAAGATCGTCAGCATTCAGGAGGCGACGATGTCTGCATCTGCATCCCAGGGCTGTTCAACGCTGTGCAGTGGCGGGGGTGAGTCCTCGCTGCCACAGGTCGGATGCGAACAGCGCCGGCGGGGTGATGACGGGATGCCCGGATCGGCAAACCTCTGACTCATAGGGCGGCAACCGAGGGGAGGTTGCCGTGACCGCGTTCGCGCCGCTGCTGGGTCTGCTGGAGGAGGTGCCCGATCACCGCCGGGCGGAGGGCAAGGTCTACCAGCTGGCGCACGTCCTGCTGTTCTCCATCCTGGCCATCGTCAGCGGCGGTAACTCGTATCGCAGCATCGTCACCTTCATCGAGATGCACCGCCCCCGGCTGAACGAGGTGTTCGGCCTGACCTGGCGGCGAGCGCCGGCGCACACCGCCATCCGCTACATCTTGCAAGGCTTGGACTGTGACGCGGTGGAGACAGCCTTCCGTGGCCACGCCAAGCTGTTGCAGGCGGCTCACGCCAAGCCCGACGGGGGTAGCCTGGCGATCGACGGCAAGACCCTGCGCGGCAGCTTCGACGCGTTCCGTGACCGCGCCGCTGCGCACCTGCTCGGCATGTTCGCCACCGACACCGCGCTGGTGCTGGCGCACAGCGAGGTCGACGAGAAATCGAACGAGATCCCGGCCGCCCAGGCGCTGCTCGCCGAACTCGGCTTGGCTGGCCACTTGGTCACGCTCGACGCCCTGCACTGCCAGAGGAAACCTTCGAGCTCGCCGCAAAGGCCGGCGCCGACCTGATCATACAGGTCAAGGACAACCAGCCCACCCTGCATCAGCAGGCCAAGGACCTCTGCGCCAGCGCCGCCCCGCTTTCCACGGCCAGTAGCCGTGATCGGGGGCGCAACCGGCAAGAGGAGCGCAGCGTCACCGTCTTCGATGCCGCCGCCGCCTTCACCGACACCGAGTGGGCATCCCTCATCGGTGCCGTGATCCGCGTCGAGCGCGACGTCCTCGCCCGCAGCGCCAAGACCGGTCTCTGGAGCCGCTCTTCCGAGACCGCCTTCTACCTCGCCACCACCGCGATCCCAGCCGTTCGCGCTGCCTCTGCCATCCGGGACCATTGGAAGATCGAGAACACGTCGCACTACACCCGCGACGTGACCATGGGCGAGGACCGCTCCCGCATTCGCTGCAATCCAGGTCTCTTCGCCCGCCTCCGCAGCTTCGCCTTCAACATCCTCAAGGCCAACCGCCGAAGCTCACTCCCGCAGGACCGCTACCGCGCCGCCATTGGTGGCGTCGATTACCTCCTCGGCCTCCTCAACATTCCACAGCGTTGAACAGCCCTGGGGCGACACCGCCCAGATCGAGGCACTATGAGCGGGCTCCGCTCAAGCCGCGATTACCCGATGTCCACACATGACACAGGGTGTTCCCGCTACAGCACAGCGTTGAACAGCCCTGGTCCCAGCATCCGGGCGCACTACAAGCGCCCTGTTCAGGATTTGGAGTGCTTCGAGGGAAGGCTCGAACCGAGGTAGTAGAGCAATCCTCCGACTGACCCTTTCACCTCCGGCCACAGGAACATGGTAGAAGGGTCTTGCCCGCGTAGCAGCCGCTTCAGTCCGCGCTTGGCGTACCAGCGAGGCAAGGTGATGAAGAGGCGCCGCAGATCGCCCCAACTTCGGTTGCGCTTGAATTGCACCAGCAGGGCCACCACATGACCCCGCATATAAGCGTGGAGCTGGCGGCTCAGCCCTTCGAAAGTCCGCCGATGGTAATGGAAGGCGACGGCAGCGGGCTCGTAGCGGCAGCGCCAGCCCGCCACTAGCAGCCGATGCCAGTATTCGCTGTCGCCGGAGCAGCCCGCCGCGCCCACGTCTAGCCTCTCATCGAACAAGCCAACGAGATCGAAGGCCTTGCGTCGGAACGCCATGCTCGCCCCGGCGCCAATTTCCCAGGTCGGGCAGCCGTGGCGCCTGTGTGCGGCGAAGAACTCCCTGCCGAAATCGATCCGTTCGAAGCCGCGCCCAAATCCCCAGTGGTCCTCGAATACCTGCTGCGCCGGGGTTTCCAACTCCGCCGGCAGAACCAGCCCCGTGACGCTCATGATGTCGAGCGCGTCGAAGGCGGCGGTCATGCGCTCCAGCCAGCGCGGATGCAGGACGATGTCGTCATCCGTATAGGCCACGATGTCGCCGGTTGCATGCAACACACCAGTGTTGCGGGCGATGTCGAGGCCCGGCCGGTCTTCGCGGACATATTCCACGCCGGCCGCGCGGGCCGCCGCCTCCGTCCTGCCGTCGCGGGACGCATTGTCCACAACTAGCACCTGATCTGGCCTGCGGCTCTGCTGTTGCAGCGAGGCAAGGCAGCGCGCGAGGGCGTCGGACCGGTCGCGCGTGCAGATCACCACGCTGACCCGCGTACTTCCCACCGCCGATGAAAGGGCGCGGGCCGCGAGCACCGCACGGCGACTCACTGCGGCCTGCACGAGCTCCCCGAGCATGATGCAGCCATCTGGCTGATGCTCGGCGTAGATTTGACCCACGGGAGTGTCGTTCACCCAGAACACGACGAGTGCCTGCTGCCCGGGTAGTCGAATCTGGGCGTCGGCTGCGGCGTCGAGATCCTGGTGGATTATCGCGATCGGATCGGCTCCGGACTTGCCGCGCCTCACCGGAGGTTCGTCTCACGCTGAGTTCGGCGCCGCGGCAGCCGATCGAGTTCGTGGTAGCTCATGAAGCTGGCACCGCCGGCCACGAGGATGCACTTCGGGCTCGTCCGCTGATAACTGAACCAACCCAGCTGGGACACGCGAGGCGACTCAAGCTGCTGCGGAGACGGCGTCGAGCGGTTATCCATGGACGAGCCCTTCATGTCCAGTGTTCCGGGCTTGGGGTGGGCCGCTCTGGCATACATCCGAAGAGAAGCGCGGGGCCCATCATGGGGATTGTTGAGCTCCGGAGCGAGCGCGGCCAAGGGATTGCACCAGCTTCCGCCGCTGTGCCACCGTCCGCCCTTCCGTAACTTCCCATTCCACGTTGGGCGGCAACTCATGGAAGAAGCGGCCAATTGGAAAGGGCGGCTCGGCCGTGGTCGTCGCCTCAGCGCGGCCGTGCCCCGCCCGGTACAGCAGACGCTGGAAGCCCCAGGTCAGCTTCGTCCAAGAGCTATGGCGCGCGAGCCAAATGGGATCGCGGAGCAGGCCGGCCGCAAAGGACGGCAGGCTGCGCAGGTGGTGGCCGTACTTCCAGCGGAGCTCGAAGGCGTAGAAGGCGAAGGCGGCAGCGGACCAGCGGAACAGAAAACCCGGCAGCTCCGGACGCGCCCGCCGCGCCTCGTCCAACACAAGCCGGTAGGAGCGCCACATCTGGGCCACGTCGCGCGACATCGTACCCCTACCCTGCCGATAGCCTACCAAGAAGGCCGGTTCTAGCGCGAAGGCGCAGCGGTCGGCCAGCCGGAGATAAAGCTGCCAGTCCTCGCAGCCCTGGGCGCCGCGTGCTCGCAACGAAGTGTCCCACCCCCCGACCGCCTCCAGATCGGCGCGCCGGATCAGGGGAACACTGGCGTTCGCCAGGAAGTTGGTCAGCACTAGTGCCGGAAATACGTCACCATCGTAACGGTCTAGGTCGAGACGGTGCTGCACGATGCGGCTATTCCAATCGATATCGGTGGACCAGCAATACACCACCCCGGCGTGTAGTCCCGCCTGCCAAAGCCGTCGAAGCTGCCTGCGGATCTTGTCGGGATGCCAAAGATCATCGGCATCAAGCGGTGCGATCAGTTGGCCGCGCGCGGCGGCAAGGGCCGCGTTGCGGGCCGCCGCCACGCCCGCATTGGGCTGGCACAGCAACCGGATGCGGGGATCCTGGCGTGCCGCCGCCTCGATGATCTTCAGGGTGTCGTCCCGCGACCCGTCATCCACAACAATAATCTCGATATCGACATGGCTTTGTGCCTGGGCGGAAGCGAGGGTTTCCTTAATGGTCGCCGCAGCGTTGAAGGTAGGGGTCAGAATGCTGACCAGCTCCGTCGGCAAGGGTTCGGTGCTCATCCAGGTTCAGTCCGCCCTCCGCTGCCCTGCCTCAAGGGGGAAAGGATCTGGCGCGCCGCCCATAGTGAATACTGGGCCAGCCCGGCGGCGGTGATCAGGGCCTTGTGGCACCAGGGATGGCGATAGGGCAGCAGCGCCTTCTTGAGGGCCCACACCACGCGCAGGTCGCGCTGCGGCAGCGTCGCCAAATAGCCGTCGAGCCACTCGAGAAAATAGTGGCGAACCTCGTGATAGCGTCCTTCCCGCGTCATGGTGGCAACGCAGGACTCGGCGTGCTGACGGTAGTTGAGCCAGACGGAGTCTGAAAAATAGACCGGCGCGGCGAGGTAAAGCTTCGCCAGGAAGCCCTGATCCTCATACATCTGCCGCGGCCCCGTGAAATGCTCCTCAAAGCCGCCTAGCGAGAGCACCAGGTCGCGGCGTAGCAGCAGGTCAGAGGGGCAGGGCGCGGCCGCCTCGCCAAGCGGATACAGGGCCAGCGAGGCCTCAGGGTTGGGGATGACCCGATTCAGGGCATGGCCGGTCGGGACCACAGTGTCTTCGCCACCTTCCCAAGAGGTCCAGTATCGCACGGCGCCGCATACCATGCCGAGCTCCGGATGCGCATCCATAATGGCGACCTGATCGGAGAGCTTGCGCGGCATCCACACGTCGTCAGCATCGATGAAGGCGACCAGCTCGCCGCGAGCCGCGGAAAGACCAAGGTTGCGCGAAGCGCTCATGCCGCGGTTGGCACGGCTGGGATGCTCGACGTAGCGGACCATCGAGCCGGGGCGGCTGGCATAGTCGCGCGCAATGGTGGTGCCGCCATCGATGGATCCGTCATCAACGAGGATCAGTTCGAGATCGCAGAAGTCCTGCGCTAGGACGCTGTTGATCGCCTCGGCGAGATAATGCTCTGCGTTCAGAAAAATTGTGATGACGGAAACGCGTGGCGCCGCCGCCGCGGATCTAGAAAGCATCGGATCACCTTCGGACATCTCAGGTCGCCTGCATGCGGCCGATCGCGGCCGCGAAATCGGCCTCCGCCCAGTCCAGCACCTGGAGCCTGGGGAGATCAAATCGATCGCCGGAGTACCGGTCCACGCCGCCGTTCCGCGTCGAGCAGGCCCAGGTGAAGCCGCTGTCTCGCACCAGCGCCGCGGTTTCTGGATCGGTGCCGCCATAGGGATAGGCAAAGCCCTCGACCGCGGACCCGGTTAACGCTTCGCATGCCGCCTTGCTCGCGCGGATTTCCCGCGCCCGGCTTCTGGGGGTAAGCAAGGGCAGCAGAGGATGCGTGACGGTATGGGCGCCCAATTCGATCATCCCGCCCGCCAGCAGCTCCGGAACCTCATCGGCCGTCATGGGGCAGTCGGCCGGATCCGGTGCGCCGCCGTCCAGGATGCCGCGAAGGACCGCCATGCCGGCCTCGATCACCGTATGGTCGAGCAGCCTGAGACGGCTCCAGACCGACAGGAACAGTTTCTGCCGCGCGGTCACAGGCAGGTCCCAGGCGCGCCAGCAGGAGGTGGGGCGGTCTTCCGGCTCTGGTGCGTCGAAGCGGAGCCAGAGCGGTTGCCCACCGACAATCGCTTCTACCTCGACTGAACTCGGATTCGCGAGTATCAGCCGCGTCAGCTCGTCCCACCAGAATTCCCGGTTCGATCCCAGCGTGCCGGTGGTCAGGAACACGGTGGCCGGGAGTCCCGCCTGCTGCAGGAGCGGCTTGGCGGCCCGCAGGTTGTCGCGATAGCCGTCGTCGAAGGTGATGGACACAGCCCTGTCCGGCAGCGTGCCAGCACGCAGTCGGGTCACGAACTCCGTCATGAGCAGCGGTGTCCTGGCCCGACGCAGCCAACGTAGCTGCGATTGGAAGCGCTGTGGCGCAACGGCTAAGCCCCAAGGGTCTTGGGCGGGCATCGCGATCCGGTGATACATCAGAATCACCGGTGCTGCTGGACGTTGCCGCCAGCCGCGGCGTAAGCGGTGGAGCAGCCGGCGGGCTTCAAGCATGCTGCGGCTTCCGGGCCCGGATAGTCACGACCATTGGATAGGCCTCGTCGACCACGTCGAGCTTAGTGCGGTCTAACTCCTCCAGCGCCACGCCCTGGAGAAAGGCTATGGCAGCGAAGACATTGCCGTGCGCCTCCACTATCACGGTGTCCTCGCCGAAAACATCGGCGAAGAGGCGCCGAGCGGAGGCGGGCGTCAGCGACCAGAACCAGCTCCGACTCCACTCGCCACGGTCGAGCTGGCTGATGCCGGGCACTGTCAGCAGCACCACGCCGTTCGGCTTCAGGGCGCGGAAGATCTCGGCGACCGCCGCCCGCATGTCGTAGACTAAGTGCAGCGTTTGGGTCAGCAGCAGACAGTCGAAGGCATCCGTTGGCAGGGTGCCGGGCACAGACAGGTCGCCCACGATGGTGGCGGCGGGATGCTCCGCATGGATGTGGAGCACGTCCCGCCGGGTCACGGCGCTGCCGCCGAACCGACGCGTATAGCTGTCGTCCCCAACCTCAAGCACGCGCCCCGCAATGTCTGAGCGGTGCGTCCACAGGAAAGACTCGATGTAATATCGGTCCACCGGCGTGCCCCGGTCGAAGCCGAAATCGCGGCTGACCGGACTAGGCGTGTCGAGATCTCCGAAGCACACTTGGCCCAGCGCCGGCGGCACGTGATAGCCGTAAGATCGCTTCAATCGATCCACCAAGCCGGGCAGCAGCACCCGCTTTGCCTGGTGCCAGGCCATCTGGAGCACGTCCCGGACGGCCAGCTGCGGTGACATCGTCGCGGCCATCGCCACTCCCTTCACAGTACCGTAAATGTCTCGGCTGCGCCACGCGGCTTTCGCGTCCTCCATCACTTCGGATGCGTAATAGTCACGCCAAATGCGTCGGCCGCGGCGCCAGTCCGCCGCGGTGTCAGGCGAGCGATCGGCGAAGATTGCCTGACATCCGTGTACGGACAGGACCGAGCGCAGCATTGTGCGCCGATTGCCAGACATATTGCCACCGTGCCAGCGATACTCGGCCACGATCGCGGGATGTGAGGCGACTGGGAGCGTGCGCGATAACCGCAGATACAGGTCGTAGTCCTCACAGCGGCGGAGCGCCGGGCTGAAGCCTCCCGCCTCGAGCAGCTTGTCGCGGCGATACATAACGGTTGCGTGCATGCCGATGATATTGCCGCATAGAAAGTTACGGTACGGTTCATTGCCGACCGCATCGTAGCGGTCCGGGCCAATGGGCCGGCCGTGCTGGTCGACGCGTCGGTGTCCGCCATACACGAAGGCGCTCCCAGGCGCGCGCAAATGGCAGGCCAGGCCAGCATCGAGGGCATGGGGCAGCAAAAGGTCGTCGGCATCCAGGAACACAATCATCTCCGCGCTCGCCGCGCTCAGGCCAGTGTTCCTCGCGGCGGCTAGGCCCTGATTGCTCTGCCGGATCAGCCGTACCCGCGTATAGCGCCCCGTGATCCTGGCGGGGTCTTCGACCGACCCGTCATCTACCACGATAATCTCTTTTGCTTGCCGAGTTTGCGAGAGAACACTACCCAGAGCGTGTTCCAAAAACTCAAGGTCGTTGCAACAGTTGACAACAACCGTAACGTCTGGCGTGGGCGCGCGAGTTGCGACCTGCACGCGATCTCTCGCGGATGACGTGGTAAGATTGCGTTCGAGGCACCCCATGCTCTCAGGCGAGCTCTCTGACATTGAATTAAGTCTCCAGCGATCAACGTTATGAAACATTTCTCTGGAGCGCTACCAGCCTGCGACGATTAGCTGACAGAAAGGGACGGGCCTCGCTCGGCGATCTTAGATTGCGAAATTTGGCTCGCCAGGGAAGGGTGAAGCGCGTCACGAGCGGTACTCCGCCTTTGCTGCGAGCCTCGCGCAGAGCCACGCCCGCGGCTCCGCGCGTGAACTTCTATCACATCGCCGCGAGAAAGGCGGCTCCTTCAGTCCCGGTCACGCTCCCATCCATACAATTGCCCAGAGAAGTTGCTGCCGGCTCACGCGAGGTGTAGCCCGTATATGGCCTCTTCGGTAAACGACTCTGAAGCATCATCCGGACGGCTTCATGTTCATCTGTCGTGGCCTGCTCGCATGGTTTCCAGTCCGAAGGGAGAGCCCGCTCTTCGTGATCATAAGGAGTTATATCTGGGCTGTACCGATCGTTGGCATACTTGGCTTCGTCGCCAGCGGCCTCGAAGGTCTCGGAATCAGCCTGCTCATTCCCCTGCTCTCGTTGCTGCTCACCGACCCGGCCTCCGTGAGCGTGCTCCCGATCCCAAGCTTCCTGACCCAGATATCCTTGTTTTTCGCGGCCAAGCCTGGGCTGCCCGCCGTGGCCACTATCATTTTCCTCATGGTGCTAGTGAAGGCAATTGTTCAGGCAATCAATGGCATTTTCGTAGCTTGGGTGGACAGCAGTGCGGGTCATGAAATCCGGTGCCGCCTCGCACATCGATTGCTCGTCGTGGGATACCCCTTCTTTCTGGCCGAGGATCCGGCGCGGCTCATCGGGGTGATCTCGACCGAAGCCTGGAAGGCCTCTGAAGCTGTCCGCGTTTTCTTCTCGATGATTACGGCGATCGGCGCTACCATCGTGTTCTCCGTTCTGCTGTGCATTGTGAGTTGGAAGTTGTTTCTGCTCACTATGGCCGGCGTGGTTCTGATCCGTGCCTTGCAGAGCCGCTTCATCCTCCATGCCAAGACGCTGAGCGAGCGGGCGACCACTGCCAACCACGACCTCGGCGACCGGATGCGGCTGATCGGCTTCGATATCAGCCGTGCTTTGCGGGTCTTCGGCCAGGAGCACCGGGAGCAGCAGCGCTTCGAGCGAGGCTCCGGAGAGGTCCGGAAGGCGTTGATGAGCGTGGAACGACTGGCGGTGCTTATGGACGCGTTGGTCGAGGTGCTGCATGCGGCCCTGTTCATCGGAATCCTCTTGAGCGCCTATCTAACGGGCGTGAGTGTGCCGGTCCTAATTGCTTTCCTGACGCTGCTATACCGGATGCAGCCCTATGTCCGTAGTCTAAGCCAAGCACGTCTCCAACTGGCTGCCAGCCAGACCTCCATCCAGGAGGTGGAGTGGCTGCTCGATCCCACTGGCAAGCCCATGCCGCCCTCCGGCGAAATTTGTCACGAGGGGATCACTCAAGGTATCACCTTCAAGAAGGTCGGCTTCACCTATGCGCACCGCCCCGAAGCAGGTTCTGTCCTGTCGGAGGTGAGCTTCACCATCCGGCCGAACGCGGCAACCGCGCTGATTGGCCGCTCGGGCTCGGGCAAGTCGACCATCGTCAACATGCTTTGTCAGCTGCTGCAACCGACCAGCGGCTCGATCGAGGTAGACGGCATCGACCTGAGCAGAATCGATCCCGTGAGCTGGCGCCGGCAAATCGGACTTGCCGGCCAGGACGTCGAACTCATCGACGGCACAGTTGCGGAAAACATCGCTTACGGCTTTCCGGACGCTACAATGGTGAAGATCAGGCAGGCGGCACAGCTCTCCGATGCAGAGAGCTTCATATCCCGGCTCCCGTCCGGCTATGAGACGGAGATCGGCGATCGCGGGCTCGGCTTGTCGGGCGGCCAAAGACAACGCATCGGGATCGCACGCGCCCTGGTGCGTCGGCCCAGCCTACTGATCCTGGACGAGGCTACAAACTCGATCGACGCCTTGTCGGAAAACGCGATCCTTGCACTTCTGAGGCAGCCAAAATGGCCCATGGCCATCGTGGTCGTCAGTCATAACCTAGATACCTTGAGAAACTGCGAATACGGTGTGGTTCTGGCGGAAGGGCGAGTTGTCGAGGTTGGACCGCCGGCGGAACTGCGCTCGGTGCACCATTTTGTTGCAGGGATCGCCGGATCGGCTGGCGTGGGGTAGGCTGGGACGAGCGCGAGCCCTCGTTCGAGGGAGGGCCACCATGCCGTTCGAGGGCGTGTTTCAGAAGCAGCCGATTTTGGGTCACACGGGCGCGCGAAGAGCGCCGGCCCCCCCTGTCAGTGTGATGGTGTGGACGCCCCCCGACGGCATCGATGTGCCAAGGTGGAGGTGTTGAGCGACCACCAGGGGAGGCGTCCATGGGAGAGGCTAGCACGATCGGGCTCGATGTTGCGAAGAACGTATGTCAAGCGCACGGCGCCGACACCGCTGGGCATGTGGTGTTCCGCAAGCGCCTGGTGCGGGCCAAGGTGCTCGAGTTCTTTGCGCGACAGGCGCCATGTGTCGTGGCGCTGGAGGCCTGTGGCGGCGCACACCACTGGGCGCGAGAGATCAGTAAGCTGGGCCACACGGTGCGGCTGATCCCGCCGGCTTACGTCAAGCCCTTCGTCAAGCGGCAGAAGAACGACGCGGCCGATGCCGAGGCGATCTGCGAAGCGGCGCAGCGGCCGGGCATGCGCTTTGTGCCGGTGAAGACTGACACGCAGCAGGCGAACGCCCTCGTGTTCCGGACCCGCGACCTGCTGGTGCGGCAGCGGACGCAGTGCATCAACGCGCTGCGCGGGCACCTGACCGAGTATGGTCATGTCGTGCCGAAGGGAACCGATCACGTTGACCAGCTGGTTGCTCTCGTCAAGGACGAGACATCGTCTATGCCGCAAGCTGCACGAGGCATCTTGCAAGTGCTCATTGACAGCATCGAGGCGCTCGGGAAGCAGATCGACGACCTTGATGCCGAGATTGGCCGGCGCGGGAAGGACGACCCTGTCGCGCGGCGGCTCATGATGATCCCCGGTATCGGCCCGATCGCGGCAACCGCGATCACCGCTCTGGTGCCGGCGCCAGAGAGCTTCCGGGCCGGGCGCGACTTCGCGGCCTGGCTGGGGCTGACGCCGCTCCAGAAGTCAACCGGCGGAAAGCAGAAGCTCGGAGCAATCTCGAAGAGGGGCGAGCGGACCATCCGACGCCTGCTCATCCTGGGCGCCAGCGCGGTGGTGCGCTGGGCCGTCCACCGCGGGGCGGCGCCGGGCTAGTGGCTGGCGCAGATACCCACGCGCAAGCCACGCATGCTGGTCACCACCGCGTTGGCCAACAAGACGGCCCGCATCGTCTGGGCCCTGCTGGTCAAGGGCGGGACGTACAAGGCTCCGGTCGTGGCGGCGTAAACCCGTCACGGCCACCGAGGCGTAGGGCGAGCGAACGGAGGACATGGCGCAACCGTCGGCGAGACGGGATCGGGAGAACCAGGCAGCACCACCGTACCTCGAGTACGCAGGTTTGATGTGGACCCGATCCGCGAACTCCCATGCAGGCCGGCGGTCCATGGCCGCGATAGAGGCCGGACAGATGGCAGCATCCGACTACGCGTCACCGCCTTCCTGCAGTTTTCCCTTGCCCAGAAGGGGGCGTCCACAGATGGTGCGCCGACATCACCTACCTGCCAATGCGGCGTGGCTTTCTCTACCTGGTCGCGGT
>NZ_JAUTWS010000103.1 GCF_030657435.1 Paracraurococcus lichenis
CGTTAATTAGCTTACCAATGGAGCATTATTGCAAACGGTGGAAAGCTGCTGCGCCAAGAGGCGCTCCAGGGCCGCCTTCGCGGCGTAGAGGCTGGTAGCTGTGCCGCTGGCGAGGGTGCGGTCATCGCGCGAGAGGCGCCAGAACCAGGTGCTGTCGTTGCTGACTACGGCGAGGCGATAGCCTTCGACCAAGGCGACGTGGGCCACGAACTGCCCAGCCAGCATCTCGGCCCACTCGACCCTCGGTGTTGCCCGCTCTCGCTCCATGGGCGGCACTGTAGGCACTTTGTTGTTCCCGGTCGCGGGAGCCGAATGGCTCTTTATTCCATCCACGTGATCTGGCTTCAATGAGGTAAAGGCGGCTGAAGTAGCCCCGCTGGAGAGCTGGTGGAGGCTGAACGGTGCCGTAACGTGGCTTGCACCGAAAGAATCTATGGAGGGTGTGGGGCTGCCGCTCGCGCGGACGTGGATTTCGATTCGATATAGACATGAGACACTCTATGCGGCATGACCTATGCCGCACTCGCTATTGCCTTTGCCGCTCTGCCGGTTGCTGTTCGTAGTGCCTCGGCGACGGGTCCGAGCCGTTGGGTCTGCAGCGCCGCTGCCCTCGCCCTGACCGGCACTGCGATGGCGTTGCTGGCAGTGCGGTAGGCGCCGGACCGGGGAGATGGAGGGCATGCGCCCTAGCCGCCATGGCGGATGATCTAGCTACGTCGCACTCTGACGCGGCGCTGCTCGTAACCAGCAGCCGCTTTATGGTCCTGCACGATGAGGCGGCGGAGAACTGGCGTCTGAAACCGCCATGCGGGGCGCCTAGCCAAGGCAGAGGTGGCGCTAGCAGTGCTGGGCAACGACAAGCTTGCAGCGATAGCCCGATCGGCCCTGCGCGACTTCATGGTAGCTGGCTGCCAGCAGTGACAGGAGCTCGGCCATCCAAGGGGGGCGGCCCGCTTCGATCGGGGGGAAAGAAGCGGGCGCCGTTTATGCCGCTTAGGATTTGGGGGTAAGCGGCGACGGCTGTTTACCCGCTATCGCTTGCGCCCGCATGGAAAGGGCTCGCGAGCGCCAAGGTTGAGGTCTGCCCCGGCTCAAACCTCTCCAGATTGTGCACCTATGCCTGGGAAATCAGTTCTAGTGCATGCACTCTAACCGTGGCTGAATGCCGTTGCTGCCAACGCTGGCGGCTGGGAGCCGTGCAGGAACTCCGCATCTCAGCCAAAGCACGGCCCTACTCTGGCAATGGGTCGCCTCAGATTGCCTCACTGAGGCGACCCGCCCTTTTCGCTGCGATGGACGAGCTAAGCCGCCATCTTTTCGCTCTCAATTCCGTTATTGCATTACCCTAAAAAGCCAACGAACCAAATAGAACTCGCCGGGTCGGTCGAAAGTTATAGTATCTGCAGCACATATGACTTCCGATGCATCTATTTTAGGCACTAAATACGATGATCTTTTACAGTAAGGCCAACAGATAAGCCAATTTGCAGCGGCTTGATAGCTGTCAATTCGAATCGCGCAATTTTATTTCTATAACAGACGATGACGGGCGCCGTTTTTCGGTCTGCACCTTCTGCCAAGGCCGAGTCTCGGCTTCCGCGGCGTATTGGTACGGCGCCGGTCTAAAGACTGGCCGACATCTCGGCTGGCGCGATGCGCATCAGGCGCAGCAGCACGCTGAGAGCGGGTGACATGCCCCGCCCTGCCATTGGATACGCGCATTACGGCATCGGCATGCCGCTGCGCGATCTGCCTTCCGGCGACATAGACCAAATTTACACCGCGGCGCGCAGCCACGGCCTTCGCCTTGGCGGCTACTCTCTGCAGATTATTGAGCCAGCTTGTGCATCCGTGGAAAGTCAGCACCAAAAAAGTGTCATGTGGACTGCAAAGTTCGTATGGAGACGTTCAAGTTCGCCATGGCCGGCGCAATAATGGCAGCGCCGGAGCGCATTTCGCCTCAACGCTGCGCATGGCCGTGCGCGACGGCGCCGCGGTCGTGGTGCCCGTGCTGGCATGCCTCAGGCAGCAGGACCTCGCCGCCGCCCGTGCGGCTGGCGTGCCGATCATCGCGGCAAAAAGCCTGATCTCAATTCGCAAGGATTCAGTTTGTATGAGTGACGTTCGGAGCGCCGCGCAGGCGCGTGACATCATGCGCGGGCGCGGCAGCAGCAATCACTTGGAGGCTCCGGCTGATGGAGCTCGGCGCGAGGCGCGCAGTGATGCCGAGACCGGCGAAAAGTGGCGCTATAATGTAGCGGCGCGTCCTGACGCCCGCCAGGCTACCCGAGATGCAGCTTGGGCGGACCGACAGCGTCAGGCGCGACTTCCGGAGCGCTTCCCGCCGAAGCCAGCCGGGGCGACGTACAGCGACGAGGTCTGGCTGCAGGTGCTGCGCGACGTGGCGCAGCGTGAAGCGCAGAAGCGCACCCGGTTTGATGCGTCCGAGCCTCCGCGCAGTGCTGCCGAAGCGCGCGCTCGCATGCGGAGTGGCCGGCTGTGAGCAGCGCTCCTCAGACCGAACTGGCCCGGCAGGGCGAGCGCCAGCGTCAGGCGCGACGTGAGGAACGCAAGGCGACGCTGGTCGCGCTGGGGCACGCCCTGGCCGATCGCCTGCCAGGCAATGGGCGTCCTGTCCACCGCGCTTTTCCGCGCGATGTCCAGGCTTCTATATCTCGAGCAGCCTGTCCCCTGGCGCGCCGCGGACCACGCGCTGGCTCTAGCGCGCGCTGACAAGAGCGGTAAGTCCGACCTCGCGCGCTGGATTCTTGCTATCCCGACGGCGCTCGAGCAGCGTGCTCGGGAGGTCGCGTCGCATCGCTCTGGGCAGGCGGCGATAAATACCGCACCAACAGATGACGCATGGCCGCTCGAGAATCGTCGGCTTCCTCCGATCATCGCGATCGAGGCGGAAGACATCGCGGCGGCCGAGGCTGGCAGGGAGCCTCACTTCTAAAGGCCAAGTGCACTGGCGCCGTGGGTCTGGGGAAGGCCCGCTTCCCGGGACCGGGGGGCTGGGAAGCGGGCCTGAGTGCTGCCGCCTGGGGCTGGGGGCAAGCGGCAGCGGCTAGTGACCTACCATATTCCACTTCGGCACTGCAACGGCTCGCGATCTTTCTTCTCTATCTCTATCGAGTTTGGTAATTGCCATTACCGAACGCTATTCGGCAGGGCTCGATCCATAGACGATACGGCTGCAAGTCCGGCTCCGGCCGCCGCCGCCGCCAGCACCGCCCTGGTGCTGTCCGACGACCTGCGGGCCGGGATCGAGGATGGTCTGCACGAAGCACGCGGCACCATGGCCGAGGAGACCGTGCGGGCGCTGCGCAAGGGTGTCACGGCCTTTGCCGCATGGTGTGCGCCGCGTGGCTTTTGCCCATTGCCCGCCGTGCCGGACGTGGTGGCTGCCTATGTCGATGACCTGCATGAGCAAGGCCGCAAACCGGCCGGCATCCGCCAGGCGGTCTGGGCCATCGGCCGGCTGCACACGCTGGCGCGGCTGGAGAGCCCGACGGAGGACCAGGTCGTCGCCCTGGCAATGAAGCGCGCCGTTCGCGCCAGCGGCTCCCGCCAGCGCCAGGCCGCGCCGCTCGGCGAGCTTGCCGTCGCGCGCATCCAGGCCACCACCGGGCTGAAGCTGTCGGACCTGCGGGACCTCGCCATGCTGCTGGTCGCCCGCGACCTGCTGGCCCGCCGCTCCGAGGTTGTCGCGCTGCAGGTCGAGGATCTGGAGTTCGCCACCAACGGCACGGCCACCGCGCTGATCCGCCGCAGCAAAACCGACCAAGCCGGTGAGGGCGTGGTGCTGTTCCTCGGCCACTCCACGGTGAAGGCCCTGCGCGACTGGCTCAACGCCGCCGGCATCGTCGCCGGGCCGATCTTCCGACCGGTGAACAAGGGTGGCCGTGTTGGCGCCGACGCGCTGGACCCGAGCAAGGTAGCGACGATCCTGAAGCGGATGGCTGGCCGTGCCGGTCTCGATGCCTCGCGTGTCTCTGGGCATTCGTGCCGCGTCGGGATGGCACAGGACTTGGTGGCGAGCGGTGCGGACACGGCCGCCGTACAGCAGGCCGGGCGGTGGAAAACGCCGGTCATGCCGGCCCGCTACGTCGAGCATTTGAAGGCCGGACGCGGCGCGGTGGCGCGGTATCATCAGCGGCGTGGAAAGTGATCAAACATCCGCCCCACTTTTGAAAGCCGCCGGATAAAACGTGGCGTCAGCAACAACATCGCGGCCAATTAAGTTAATGATATCGAGGCATTCCTCATGGCGTCCAGCATCAAACGCCGCAATTGCATCTTGCAGAACCGCCAGTAGAAGCGGTGCCATCTTACGAATTCTTCGCAATCTTACTTCCCGTGCCTTGTGCATGTTGATCTCTGCTTATAATTTTTTACCCACTACGCATCGCTTGTTGATAGTCAACAACAAGCTCAGGCGGCAATTGTCACACCCGCCCAAACAACAGCGCTGATCACATAAAGAGCTTCGCATAAGCGACTAGAATATTGATGGCGAAAATCACTACAATGTGAGTAATGGGCTGTATAGTACTTTTCGGGGAATATTATTCTCAGGAATGTATCAAGTTGATACTTTTGCTTTGAAAAACTCAGCGCTCATGATGCGTGTTGTTGATCCTTCAATCTGAAGCAGGACCGCAACACGGTGAGTGAGGCACGACCACAGGCACTGATCGTGGAGGACGAAGTCCTGCTCACCTTGATGATTGAGGACCTGCTTGCCGCAGAAGGGTTCGACACGATCTCCGCCGCACATGAGACAGAGGCCATGGCCCACGCCGCAGCAGCGGCGGATCGGATCGCAGTCGCGGTCGTGAACCTACATCTCGGCCGCGACGTCGCCGGTCAGCGTGTCATCCGCGCTCTGCGGCAGCACGTTCCAAACCTGCCCGTGGTGGTCATCACTGGCTTCGACAGCGAAGCGCCACAAGCCGACCTGCGCGGCCTCGGTGGACCAACGGTGAGGCTCCACAAGCCCGGCGGCTATGACGAGCTTGTCCCTGCCGTGCTGAACGTCATGAAGCAGGTCCGCACCGGTGCTTGGCCAGAGGAAGGGCGCCGCAAGACGGATTACAACGTCTAGCGCTCGGTTTCTGCGTCGGTCGACTCTTTCTCGGCTGGCGGGCAGACGGTGACCTGGCCGCCCTTGGCCTGGAACTCGGCGACGAGGCGCGCTGCCTCGTCGTCGCTCGGAGGTCCACCTGCGGCCCGAGAGCGAGCCGCCTGTGCCGCGATAGCTTGGGATCGGCGCACGCGCTCCCGAAATGCGCTGCCTCGCGTTGCAGCGGTGGGCGCGTCGTCAGGTTTGTCGTCGTTCATACGGTCGAAATAGGCGTCCGCGTGATGGCGCGCTACCACCAGCGGCTTTGCTGCTCCCCGCCCTCACAATGAGGGACGTAAGCGAGCGTGGCTGATACAGTCTGTCAGCGCACCAGGATCTTTGCTGCCTCGCGGGTCTTCAGCACGGTTTGTTCTTCTTCGTGAATTGCGTTGGAGATCTGAGCAACATTGGCATTGACGGTCGAGACTGCTGCTGATGCGTCCTGCATAGTCCGCGACATATTGCTGATAACCACGCTCTGCTCGTCGATCGCAGTAGCTATTCTGGTGACATTCTCGCGTACAAATCCCAATTGCACCCTGAATCGAACTCAGTGCAGCTACGACGTCTGCGGCCGTTGCCTGTATGCCATTCATCTCACGTGAGATATGATCAATGCTGGCCTTCGGCCACCGCCTTCGGCGGCTGACGGCATTGACAGGGGCCCGACAGGTCGTCGTTGGCTTCTGATCGAACGACGGCAAGAACCTGCCGACGAACCCCATAGACGGGCTACCCGCACCCGCTCATGCCGGCAGACTGAAGGAGCAATGCCATCTGAAATCCGTTGACACCGGACTGCCCCATACAAGCCGCTATCGCCGGCTCAACATCGTGTACGACCGCGCGCCCGACCTCTTCGCGGCGCACGTCTGGATCGCAATGATCTCCATCCTCTCACGCCGGCTCGTGGCACAAACCCGACTGCAGTAAGGGATTTATTCGCGTACAGCTTCTAACAAGAGACTCGGCGGGCTGACTTCGTTCGTGCTGCCGGGTGGATCGGAGGGCGCGGCCTTGCTGCATGTCGCGCGTGCTGTGGTGCGCCGTGCGGAGCGCGAGGTGACCGAGATCGCCTATCAGGAACCGGTGACACCCGCCGCCCTGCGCTACGTGAACCGGCTCTCTGACCTCCTGTTCGTTCTCGCTCGCGTCGAGAACGATGAAGGCCACAGGGACACGCTTTGGAACCCCGGCGCTAGTCGACAAAGCTGATTGAAGAGACGGCTGGCGGACTGCTGCGGATGTCCGCCTTCTACCCGAAGCGGCTGCCAAACTATTGAGCCAGCTTGTGCATTCGTGGAAAGTCAGCACCAAAAACAGTGTCATGTGGACTGCAAAGTTCGTATGGAGACGTTCAAGTTCGCCATGGCCGGCGCAATAAGTGAAGTTTGGTGAAGCCGACGAGCCGAAACCGCTCCGGCAACCGGTCAAAACCCCCTGTGCAGCGCTACTAGTCGGGCAGGCCGCAGTGTACGTGATTGGATAACGCGTCGGAGGCTGCACATTGCTTCAGCGGCGCAGGCGGCGAGTGCGGTAGCGGATGGCCCGGCAGATGCCACGAGACGGCAGCAAGCCGGGCGGCATCAGCGCGAGTGCGACGAGTGCGACGGCAATCAGAACCGCATAGATGAACACAGCAGGACCTCTTCGGCGGGTGGCTATTGGGCAGCCACGGGCGCTATCGCATCCGCTATAGAGGGCCGCTGCGCTGTCTCTGTGTGGCGTGCTGCACAATTGACAACGGGCGGCGGCGCGGGCATTCCCCGACCTGGTGCAGCAGCGTTGCTGAGGATCCTCTCCCCGAGGTCGTACTGTTAGCTAGGCACCTGCCACTCGCCCGGCCGCTCGACGCCTGGCATCCAAGCGCGCAGTTGCAAGCCAAGTGGTATCGGATCCAGTTGGAAGCGCCAGCCTCCCAGGCGCGGCACCACCTCCCACCCGGTCGAGGTCGGCCACCATAGCTGCTCGGCAATCCAGCCTTCCAGGCCATGCATGGGCCACAGCAACGCGCGGGCCTCGACCTCGGTCAGGCATGGTCGTTCGACATGTCGTCCTGAGATGGCCGGCCGGTCGGGCGCGTGGTCATGCGTCTTGCTCGTCGTCCTCATTCATCTCGACCTCGCGCGCCATCGCGCCGAGGAAAAGCTCGGCCAGGACGTCAGCGAGGTCTAGCCGGATCTCGGCGGGCTCGGGCATGTCGGCATTATCCATGGCGCTGAGGCCGCCCCGTGTCTTCCCCACGCGGGACGGCCTCCTTGCAACCGGAGAAGCTACCCCCTCCGATCAGGCTGGCGAACGTGTTATCGCCGCTGCGGTTTAAGCGCTAGCGGAACGGTAGTTAAACTTCACTGGGGAGCCGGGAGGGGCCTGCCCACTGTCACCAACTGATGGGTACAGGCCGGGGCCAGAAGGCCCCCTCCCCGCCTGCTGCAGCGTGTTAGGGATCGGCGCCCGGCCAGTTATCCGGCACCAGCAGGACTTCCAGCAACTCGTTGGCAGCGACCGCGCGCCTGCCCTCTCCGGCCGTCGCCGGCTCTAGCCGCCTGACACTCGCGCCGCAGCGGCAGGTACGGAGCAGGGCCGGCAGCCAGCCACTCGCCTTGGCTTCACTGAACCGCATGATGCCCGACACCGTGCGGCACCGTCTGCAGCGGGCGAACCCCGTCGCGAAGGTCACACTGGCAGCCCGAGCCGTGCCGCGGCGGCCTGGAGCAGCGCCAAGTCGCCCTCCTTCCAAGCTCTCCGGCACAGTACCCTATCTGCCTGTCTACTCGAAGTACCGAGGATAGCAGCGATCTCTGATGGGTGACTGATCTCGCGGCGCTCCAGTTCAGCCCCGATTGCCAGCCGCAGTCGCTGTGACAGCTTAAGCTCCGCGCTTTTCTGCGCAATGCTGATCTGCGGCTTGGCTTCAGGGCCGCCGGCATTCTCGGCCAATATTTGATACGCCTCGTTGACGAGACGCCTGTCGCGGGCCACGGGAATGCCCTCCTCGGCTGAGAAGAGCCGATACGCGGCCATCACCTCTCTCGCGCATGCGCGACGGTGCTGCTTAAGCCGCTCGCCAGTGCCAGCCCAGAACTTGCCCGTCTTCTCTCGCGGATTGTCCTGCAGCTTGCGGTGAGCACTCAGGACAAGCTTCTGCGCTTTCTGAAAGGCGAGCAGGGCTTGGGCAAGCCGGTTCGCGGTGTCTGACTCTAGTGGTGCGCTCATTCGGGACTTTCGGCTAATCCCAGCCGTGCTGCGACGGCCTGCAGTGCGGCCACATCCCCTTCCCGCCACTGCCTCCGGGTCAGCAGGCCGTTCGCCTCCGCTGCCGGCATCCCGAGCGCCTCGCCGATCGCGGTCGGCATGGTGATGTCGCGGTCCTCAAGATACCGGCCGATTGCCATGCGCAAGCGAATGCAGGCGACGCGATCCTCGCGCCGCTGACGCTGCTCGGCGGAGGTGAGCTTCGTTTTGGGAGGCAGGGGCATTCGGTGGGCACCCATTCGGCCTGCGAGGGCGTCATACAGCGCGCGGCGACTGGTCGCACATCGTCATGGATGGGTTCCTCTCTGGGACTAGCGGGGTGGCAGCGGATCGCCGGTGAGGCGCGCCGTCACGACCTCAAATTGGCTCGGGTTCACGCCGCACTCCCGCATACTAGCTTGGCTGACGCGGCTGAGACGGACGCTCATTCCCGGCCACCTGGCGCGGGCAGCCTTGGCCGCCTCGCGGCGCTTCTGCCCCCGGACAAACCCCACGTTGGGCGATCCGACTGCGCTTTTACCGTCAAATACAGCCCAAACATCAGTCATCGGCTTGGACTTAAAGGGCCACACGGATGGCTCTCCTTTGAGCATCAACTGGACGCTTTGGCGGCTGGTCCTGCGTCATCGGCCACCTTCGGCAAGAAGTCGCTGCGCCTCGTTGACCAAGTGGCGGTCGGCTGCGCTGGCGACCAGGCCGGCCGCAGAGAATGCCTTGAAGGCGGCGACGGCTTCGGATGCGGTGGCGTGCAGGTGCTGTTCGATGCGACGGCCCTGCGTCATCCAGAACCGATCGACCTCGGCGGCCGGCTGTCCCTTCAGCTTGCGGTGGGCAGTCAGCAGCATGCCCTGAGCCTTTTGGAATGCTTCCAGGGCTCGTGACCGTCGGCGCGACTGGAGGCCGGATGGGCCATGCGGCGCGGGTTTTCCGGACCTGGTGCGTACAAGTCGCTGAGGGTCTCGCAACCAACACGGTTTGAGCGGCAGCGGGAAAGCCGGTAGCCTTTTACCGGGGGAGCCGGGAGGGACCTGCCGGCGACACGAGGCACCCGGGGGCGACGGGACAGATCGGGGTCGATTGATCCCCTCCCCTTTTACTGCGCCGCACCGTTCGGCGAGGCGCATGCTCACGCGTCCTCGTCGTCGCTCTCGTCCATCTCGACTTCACGCGCCATCGTGCCGAGGAAAAGCTCGGCCAGGACGTCAGCGAGGTCTAGCCGGATCTCGGCGGGCTCGGTCATGTCGGCATCATCCATGTCGCTGAGGCTGCCCCGTGTCTTCCCCACGCGGGACGGCCCGTTCGCAACCGGAGAAGTCCTCCCTCTCCGATCAGGCTGGCGAACGCGTCGTTGCGGGTGCGGTTTCGAGATAATGGAGAGATGGGGTAGTCTTCCACGGGGGGAGCCGGAAGGGGCTCGGCCTGCGGGTGGCCCCGTCGTGCGGCGGGCCGGGACTGGATGGTCCCCTCTCCTTTTCTTGTGGCCGGCTAGATCGGCATTCCCTCCAGGGCTGTTCAACGCTGTGCGGTAGCCGGGGTGAGTCCTGGCTGCCACAGGTCGGGGGAGAACGGCGCCGGCGGGGCAATGGCAGGATTCCCGGATCGCCAATCCTCTGCCTCATAGGGCGGCAACCGAGAGAGAGGTCGCCGTGACCGCGTTCGCGTTGCTGCTAGGCCTGCTGGAGGAGGTGCCTGATCACCGCCGGGCGGAGGGCAAGGTCTACCAGCTGGCGCACGTCCTGCTGTTCTCTATCCTGGCCATCATCAGCGGCGGTAACTCGTATCGCAGCATCGTCACCTTCATCGAGATGCACCGCCCCCGGCTGAACGAGGTGTTCGGCCTGACCTGGCGGCGAGCGCCGGCGCACACCGCCATCCGCTACATCTTGCAAGGCTTGGACTGTGACGCGGTGGAGACAGCCTTCCGTGGCCACGCCAAGCTGTTGCAGGCGGCTCACGCCAAGCTCGACGGGGGTAGCCTTGCGATCGACGGCAAGACCCTGCGCGGCAGCTTTGACGCGTTCCGCGACCGCACCACCGCGCACCTGTTGGGCGTCTTCGCCACCGACACCGCGCTGGTGCTGGCGCACAGCGAGGTCGAGGAGAAATCCAACGAGATCCCGGCCGCCCAAGCGCTGCTCGCTGAACTCGGCCTGGCTGGCCACCTGGTCACGCTCGACACCTTGCACTGCCAGCGTAAACCTTCAACTTCGCCGTGAAGGCCGGCGCCGACCTGATCATACAGGTCAAGGACAACCAGCCCACCCTGCATCAGCAGGCCAAGGACCTCTGCGCCAGCGCCGCCCCGCTTTCCACGGCCAGTAGCCGTGATTGGGGGCGCAACCGCCAAGAGGAGCGCAGTGTCACCGTCTTCGATGCCGCCCGGGTCTCTTCGCTCGCCTCCGCAGCTTTGCCTTCAACATCCTCAAGTCCAACCGCCGAAGCTCACTCCCGCCTCAGGGATCCCCTCATTCTATACTGATTTTTTCTTATCGGCCGTCTGCTTTAACTTGCTCAAGCTGATTCTATTCTTCCAGCAGCGTGGCTTCACAGCGAGATAATCGATTTGGTGGCGACGGCCCTTCTTCGACCTCTGAACGCATGATGGCTAACGTGCTGATTTGCCACGATAAAAATGAGGGGATCCTTGAGCACTCCCGCAGGACCGCTACCGCGCCGCCATCGGTGGCGTCGATTAACTCTTCGATCTCCTCAACATTCCAGAGCGTTGGACAGCCCTGGCATTCCCTCTGCATAGCGCGTCATCGCCTCGATTAAGGCGTCCCGGCCCATCAGCACAGTTCCATCGGCTGCGGTGATGTGTTCCGGATCGGTCCTAAGATCAGTCCAGAGTTCAAAGGCTTCCGCAATCGCGGCGTCAACGCTTTCGTATTCGCTCGTCAAGGAGGTCAGCAAATATCGAAAGTGCAGCACCACTTTGGGCGATGCTGAGGTCTTGCGCCGCATGGCGCGCGCAATGGCGCCGAAGTCGTTGGCGAGGAAATCCGGCACCAAGCGTCTCCTTCGGTTCTGACCATACTCACTCGTAGTCGCGCGCGGGGAACTCGAAATCGACATGGTGCCGGTTGGCGAGCGCATCGAGAGCCGTGGCGAGCGCTTCTGAGGGTGGTTTGCCCAACGTCGAGACGTGTTCCAGTTGGACCAACTTGCGGCTGCTCCGGCGACGGCGGCCCATGGAATAACCGGCGCTCCAGCAGCGGAATAGCCAACCTGTCGCGCTGATTCGCTCCGCGCGGCTGCGCGCTTCGGTCAGGTCAGCGCACTCCAGATACCCACCCGCGCCATTCTCGATCAGGAAAAGAAAGCTCGGCACGGCTGCTACCGTTACCGCCACAGATTACCGCGATCTTACCGGCCGTAATCAAGGCTGCCCCTGTCGGGTGGTCAGCAAGGTTTAGCCAATGCCGCTGCGGTTTGAGCGGTAGCGGGAAGGTGGGTAGCCTTCCACGGGGGAGCTGGAAGGGGCCTGCCCATAAGCAGCACGGTCGAAGTTCGGCAGCCGGCGCTGGTTGCTCTTACTCGGGATCACCGCCCCAATATGCCGCCGACGCAGTCGGCCACGGACGGTTGGGCTGCTATAGCCCTTGTCGCCGGCAACCCGCCGCGGTCGAAGCCGGGGCCGACCCCCACCAGGGCGGCGGATCGCTCCCTGGTCCAGCAGCGCCTCAAGCGCGATCTGCTCGTGCCGCTCGCCGCCGGTCAGCACCGCCGTGATCGGTCGGCCGTTGCCCTCAGCCCGCAGGTGCAGCTTGGTCGAGAACCCACCCTGGCTGCGGCCCAGCGCCTCCCTGGCCTGGGTCTCGCTGCCGCCAGCACCGTCGCGGCGGACGCCGGCAGCGTGCTGATGCGCACGGATCACCGTCGCGTCCACGAAGTGCAGATCCCAGTCTACCTCGCCACGCGCCTCCGCTCCGCTCTGCAGCGCCGCCAGGATCCGACGATGCCCAGGGTCGATTGGGCCGAGATGCCGGCTGGGCAGTTCATGACCCGTGTCGCCTTCCTAGAAGGCCGCCGCCTCACCGTAGTCGGCCACGGCAGCACGTGGTTCTGGCGGCTCTCACAGACCGATTGCACTCTCGCCAGCGGCACGGCCGTCAGCCTCTATGCGGCGACGGCAGCCCTGGAGCGCCTCCTAGCGCAACAGCCGCAGTTGCTTGAGAGATCGGTTGAGGCCCACACCCCGGAATGAATGGTGTGAATCGAGAACGAATGTCACCGCGACTGTGCGGGCGTGAGACGTTCCGGGAATCGCTAGTGGCTCTGGCTGTCACACAGCCATAGGTTGCGAATACAGCTCAAAGTTGTGAAACTAACGGGGTCACATATGACCCGTTAACCCGTTGCGGCGAACGAAGCTGAGAGAGCGGCAGAGGGATGTACGGCACCTGGCTGACGCTCCTTATGGCTTCGTTCGTCGCGCGTCCGGACAAATCGCTCCAGCCTTTACCTCCGCGAAAGGCGCGGTGGAGACGTTGCTCAGCCAGCAGTTACAGCCCGATCTTCGCGGCGGCGTTGCCGGGAACA
>NZ_JAUTWS010000104.1 GCF_030657435.1 Paracraurococcus lichenis
GAGGCGTTGGCGATCGATCCGGCCTATGCCGCGGCGATGGCCACGGCAGCGTACCTCCATGCACAGCGCCACTTCCAGGGCTGGTCGCTGTCGGAGGAGACGACGCGAACGGAGGCGCTGCAGCTGGCGTGGCGCTCCGTCGAGATCGCGCCGAACAACGCGCAGGTCCTGTGGATGGCGGCTTTCGCCATCTGGAACATGGCACAGGTGGACCGGGACAGGGCGCGCGACCTGTTCGGCCGGTCGCTGCTGATCAATCCGAATTCCGCCATGGCCCTGACACTCGCCGGCTGGATCGAGATCATGTCGGGCAACCAGGGCGCGGGCCGCGCCATGATCACGCGCGCGCAGCGGCTGAACCCGCGCGATCCGCGCGGCTGGCTGATGTCCGGCGCGCTGGCGATCGCTGCAGTGATCGACGAGGACTTCGCCGGTGCGGCTGCCTGGGCCGAGCGGGCGCTGGCGCAGAACCGGCGTTTCGCGGTGGCCCTGCGCGTGCTCGCCGTCGCGCTGGTGCGGACCGGACGGCACGAGAGCGCTCGACGGGTGGTGCAGGATCTGCTGACCGTCGACCCAGGTCTGACGATTTCAGGCTTTCTCGCGCGCATTCCGGTGCCGCTGGCGAGCATGGTGGCAACCTATGCCGAAGCATTGCGGCTCGCCGGGTTACCCGAGTGATGAGACCATCGGCGACGCCTGCCAAATCCGATGGCAAGGCGGTCTCATACCAACCCGTATTGTTGCTGACCCATTCCTGCCTCGATAGGCGCCAAGGTGGATCAGGTCAGGATTAATGCAGGCCGGCACCAATCATAAAGGTACCAGCTCCGCTCAATCTTGCCAGTCTTGAATGGCACCATTACCCTTCTTTCCATAAATTATGTTATGCGGCAAAGCGAATTTGCTGTTTTTGTACGCGTTTTCACTTTTCCCGATCAAGATTTGGATTACGCGTGATCCTCAACAGGATTGGGCACCCCTGTGTGCTTCGCCAGAAGCTGCTCGGCCCGACGCAACACTGCGGGCGGTAAGCCTGCGAGGGCCGCCACCTTCAGGCCGTAGGACCGTCCCGCACGCCCAGGCACGACGCGGTAGCTGAATACAGCGCCGTGCCGGCCGGCGGAGGCGTCCATGGCCATGCAGACCGCGTGCGGCATCGCCTCGGCCGCATCCGCCAACTCATGGTAGTGCGTCGAGAACAGGGTCCGACAGCCCAGGTCGTGCAAGTGCTCCATCGCCGCTTGCGCGATCGCCAGCCCGTCATGCGTCGAGGTACCGCGCCCGACCTCGTCCAGGATGACCAGGGAGCGCGGGGTTGCCTGGTTCAGGATCGCCGCCGTCTCGAGCATCTCCACCATGAACGTGCTGCGCCCCGCTGCGAGGTCGTCGGACGCCCCAATCCGGCTGAACAGCTTGTCGACAACCCCGATCCGGGCGCGCCGGGCCGGCACGAAGGAGCCGATCTGGGCCATGAGCACGATCAGCGCCACCTGGCGCAGGAAGGTGCTCTTGCCCGCCATGTTTGGGCCGGTGAGCAGCCACAGGCGGCGGCCCTCGTCCATGTGGCAGCCGTTCGGCTCGAAGGTGCGGCCCTGCCCCTCCAGGAGCGGCTCCGCCACCGGGTGCCGCCCGTCCTCAATGAAGAGCCCAGTCCCCTCGTCGAGTTCGGGTTCCGACCACAGGTACTCGGCTGCCGCCTGGGCCAGCCCGCAGACGAGATCGAGGGCAGCCGCGGCGTGGCAGATCCGCGCCAACTCGGCGCGTATGGCGAGCGCGCGGCGGCGGAGATCCTCGAAGGCGGCGCGCTCGAGGCGGACTGCGCGCTCCCTGGCCGCCTCCAGAGCCGAGGCCAAGCCGTCCAGCTCAGAGGTCGTGAAGCGCGTCGTCGAGGCCAGCCCCTGGCGCAGAACGAAGGTACTCCCCAGCGCCGCCGCTTGTCCGGCCGGCACTTCGACATGCCAGCCGATGGCATTGTTGGCGCGGACCCGCAGGGCTTTCACGCCGGTCTCGGCGGCGTAGCGGGACTGCAGGGCCTCGATCGCGGCCGTGTGCGAAGTGACCTCGCGGCGCACCTCGTCGAGGTCGCGGCTGTGTTCTTCGGCGATGAAGCCGCCCGCCTCCGCCGAGGCTGGCAGCACGAGGACCAGGGCACGGGCGAGCGTGGCGGCTAGCTCGCCACAAGCCCCCTGCCCCGCCGCCGCGAGCTCGCGGGCTGTGGCCGCGAGCGGAACAGGTGTGTCCGGTGTTCCCGTCAGGATCGCCGCAGCCTCCGTCGCTTGGCGTAGGGCGTCCCGGACCGCGGCGAGGTCACGCGGCCCACCACTGCCCATGGCCAGCCGGCCGCATGCCCGTAGCGCATCCGGCATGCTGGACAACGCTTCGCGGCAGCCGACGCGCACCTTCGGCGTACCGACGAGAAAGCGCACCATGGCCAGGCGGCGACGGATCGTCTCGGGGCTGGTCAGCGGTGCCGCCAGCTGGCGCGTGAGCAGGCGGGCACCAGCCGCGGTGACCGTGCGGTCGATGACGGTGAGCAGCGTCCCTCCAGCTCCGGAGGCGGAGGAGAGCACCTCGAGGCCGCGCAGTGTCGGGGCGTCAATCTCCAGGGTGTCACCGAACGGCGCCCGGCGCGGCAGCAGCGGCGCCTCTGGCAGCCGGCCGGTTATCGAACGGATGTGCAGCAGCAGGGCGGCAAGGGCGGCCAACTCCGGTGGCGAGAAGCCCTGCAGCGTCTCCTGCCACTGCTCGCCGTAGGCGGTGGCCAGCGTCCCTGCCGTCGCCGCGCCGTCAGGCGCGCCAGCCGGCAGATCGGAGAAGGGTGCACCCTGGCTGCGCGCCGCCACCGCGAGCGCCTCCGACCCTTCCGGCCAGCAGGCAATCAGCACCTCGGTAGGGCTGATGCGGGTGAGTGCGGGGCCGCAGCCGTCAAGCGAGGCCATCAGGGTGCCTGTCTCGCCGGTGGAGAGATCGACGAAGGCGAATCCCACCGACTGCCCCGCCGCGAGCGCGACAGCAAGGATGTTGGGGCGGCCGGCAGCGAGCACGGCATCATCGACCGTGGTCCCCGGCGTCAGCAGGCGCAGCGGCCTCTCGCCGCCAGGCTCGGGTGGCTGCTCGGAGATGGCGACCTTGTGGCCGGCCGCGAGGAGCCGGGCGACCATGCCGTCAGCCGAGCCAGCCGGGATGCCGCACATCGGCACGTCGGGCGCATCCTTCTGCCGCCGTCGGGTGAGCTGCAGGCCGAGGGCACGCGAGACCACGGCTGCGTCGTCCCCGAGCACCTCGTAGAACTCGCCAACCCGGTACAGGACGAGGTGGCCCGGTGCGGCCGCACGCACGCCAGCATAGGCTTGCATCATCGGGCTCGGTCCCGACGCGGGCGCAGCGGTCATCGTGCGCAGCTACCTGTGTGGAGCCGGGCGACGAGCCGGAAGCAGGGCGCGAGGCCGTTGCCGGCAGGCAGACCACGAAGCCGGGCAAACTGGCCACGCGAAGGAACGCAGAGCCTCACCCGCGATCTCCGGTACCTTCGCTCACCTGGCTCCAGAAACCGGTCTTCCGCCCATGCCTGGAGCGCAGGCGGGCAACAAAAGCCTCATGCGCCTCGAATGGTGCGAAGTCCGGGATACCAGCCGCGAGTGAGCGGCACTCCAGGAGATGCCGTGCGGCATGTTTGTAGCGGGTGGACTTCGCACCATCGAGCGTGTCCTCGATCATGGCGCGCCGGAGCAGGGTCGCGGCCAGCGGGTGCTTGCCCTCCATCAGCCGCGCTGCCGGCTCGAGCAGGTGGTACAAGTTCCCATTCATCTCCTTGGACCGCGCCAGCACGAGCTCAGCCGCCCGCGCCTGATCCGGCCAGCTCGTGAAGAAGTCCAGCGCCGCGGAGAAGCTCCTGAAGCCGAGGGCGTGTTGCATGGCGCGCTCCTCGGCTTCCACATCCTCGAAGTCCGGCAGCCGCTTCAGGTACGCGCGCAGCTGACCGGCCGAAAGCCGCTGCTCGAATGCCGCCCAGCGGAGCCGCTGCGCCTCGACCTTCTTCCCCGTGGCCTCGCGCGCCTCGATGTAGGTCTCCTCCCAATCGTTGTCGGCGGGAAATCCGGTGGCAAACAGGTCGTCGTCAGGCGCAGCTCTGGCCGCGCTGCGCCTCGGCCTCGCCTGTTCCAGCACGGCAAGCGCCTCGGCTGCCCGCCCGGCGGCGAGCAGGCGCCGGCCGATCTCCGTGCCCGCGTGCGGCATACGCCGCTCCTCCGACGGTACCAGCGCGATGTAGGCGTCAACGTCTCCCTGGCCGTCCGCCAGGGCCTGGAGTGCAGAGCGCAGGACCAGCGACTGGTAGTCTCGTTCGGCTGCCTTCCTGGACCGGTCCGCCAGCGCCCGGGTCAGCCGATCCTTCAGACGCGCCGCCCCCGCATCACCGAGCGCCGGGAGCATGATCCTCACCAAGCGGTCGAAAACACCGTATCCATTGGCGATTACGGCGGCGAAGACCCGGTCTGCAAGGCTCACCGGATCGGGCTTGGCCTTGAGCGCGATTGCACCAAGGTCGGCGCACGCGCTCCTGAAGACATCCCCAACCGAGCCATTGCTGTCGTCAACGCGATTGAGCACCGGCTCCGCGAGGTCCATGAACCGCCACATCAGGTCGAGTGCCAGGTCAGCGCGGCTCTGGGCCACCCGGTCGACGATCATCGCCCGCTGCAGATCGAGATCCTTGACGAAGTCACGGCGCTTCTGCCAGTCGATGAAGGAGCGCGCGGACCTCAGTGTGGTGATGCGCTTGCCAATCTCGGCGGCGATGGTGTCGCCGCCGGATTGCGCGGCCAGTTCCAGTCGCAGGCGCCGCTTCACCTCGGCGTCACCCTCCGCGAGTTCGACGAGGATCGCGGCAAGACGCTCCGCACCCAGCGCCGCCAGGTTGTCCGGGGTGACGGTCTTCCTCGACGCCATACCTTCAGAGGTCTCCAGAGCTCTTCAGACTGCCTGCAGTCCGGGTATCGTGGATGGCATGTCCGCGATCGCGGTGTCCCACATCGTCCTGGACGGGGCGGAGGCCAAGGTCTCTGTCGCGAGCGCGAAGCAGCAAGAATGGCGTAGCGTGTGCGGCTCCGCGTGCGGGCCGCATCGCTCTCCTGGTCCTCAGAAATCCTCCGCCGCAAAAGCGTCAAGGTCGACCTGCTGGATCGAGAACCAGATCGGTTCAGCGCTGCGGGAGGCGGAGCGGAGGATCGGCTTCGAGGCGGACAGCAACTCCTCGAGCGAACGGAACGGATGGGCTGTCTCCTCGCCGTCGGAGGTCCGCATCAGGAGCGCCATCCCGCTGCCCTTCCCGCCCCTCGTCGCATCCCGCAGCGCCCGCGAGGCCGCCGGGATCGCTTTGCTGGCTCGGCTTGGCGGGCCGTTCGCCGGGGCGGGGATTGGTGGAGCGACCACCTGTCCCTGCGTCTCAGGCTCTGATGCTGATGCTGCCGCCTCAGCACCCGGTGCAGATCCGCTGGAGGTAGCCGGCGTGCTGGGCGCTGGAACGCCTTCGGTCTCAATAGGATCCGTCTGTCTGGGGGCGGCCTGTCCGGGCAGGTCGGCAAACAGATCGGCCGGCGGCGCCGGATCCGCGGGGGTGATCGGGCCCGGAAGTGGCTCCGCCGGCGCGCCCGCATCCGCTGCAACAGGGGCAGCGGGTGCCTCCGGGTCGGCCGGCGAGCTCGCCTCGCCGGCTGAGCGGCGCGTCTTGCTGAGGATGGCGTAGATGTTCGCCGGGGTGCAGCCGTAACTGGCGGCCACCTCGGCCACCTTCTTGCCCTCGACGTCCACCAGGTGCTGGATCTTCGGGTACTCGTCGCGAGCGATCCTGGCCATAGTCCCTGCCCCTCCGGGTGCGTGCGAACATTATAGGAACTCGACTTTGAATTTGAAGCCATGCCGACAGATTGAAATTTGAAGCTGCCCGGAGCGGAGGGGACCAAGGATGCGTCGCTTGCCTGGGACAACTGCCGGGAAGCGCAAGCGAGCCAGCCGCCCGGGAAGTGGGTGGAGCAGGCGGCTCGGCGGCGGCCTGTGCCTGCTGCGACTGCCAGGGGACGGCGTTGCTCTTGCCGTGCCGCTCTTGAGAGCGTGAAGGTTACATCTCGGCGCGCCCAGGCTTCGTCGCCGCTCGCAGGCTATTACCAGCGGTCAGACTGGCCGCATGACCTCAACTCCCGGGTTCTTCAACTCCGCCGAATGGAGCTTATCGACTTCGGCCCGGAGGGTGCCGCGTAAGTCAGCCAGGTCAGGCCACCGGGCCGGAGATGTTGGCCGCAATTGCCGCCACCCACGCCTTGACGACACGCCGGACGTCGACTCTATCAGCAGCCCCACCGCAAGATGTGCCGGGGCATCCAGGAGGTCTGCAGCGCATGTCGAAGAAGTTCCTCACCGACGTCATCGTCGAAGCCACCGGCATGCCGGCCAGCCGGGCAGGCGTCCTCGCAGCCGACATCATCGGCGCGATCCGTGACGAGATCATCGACACCGGCCGCTTCACCCTGCCGGAGTTCGGCTCCTTCGCGGTGCGCGAGACCAAGCCCCGCACTGCGCTGAACCCGCGCACCGGCGAACAGGTCAAGGTGAAGGCCGGCGCCACGGTCAAGTTCAAGGCGAGCCCGAACCTCAAGCAGGACGCGCTGGCCGGCCTGAAGAAAGCCAAGCGGAAAGCCGCACGGGCCTGACGGCGGTCTCGCCGCCCGGATCCGACTGCGCGGCTCACCAAGCGTGTCAGGATCTGGGCGAGTGGCTGGCCATTTCGCCCATCGCCAAAGGCAGGATAGGCCCTCTGCACGCTTCGCGCGCGGCGGCATGGTCCAGGGAGGGAGGGCTCGATGCGGGATGCAAGCCGACACTGGTCGTCGCGCCTGCCCTTCTACTACGGCTGGCTGATCGTGGGCGTTTCGTTCATCACCATGGCCATCAGCGTGAGTGCGCGCACGGCCTTCTCCCTGCTCCTGCCGCCACTGATCGACGAGTTCGGTTGGGACCGCGGCCTGGTTGCCGGTGCCTTCTCCTTCGGCTTTCTCGTCTCGGCGGTGCTGAGCCCCCTCGCTGGTCGGATCATGGACCGGCAAGGCCCCCGTGCGGTGATCGGCAGCGGTGTGTGCCTGATGGCCGCCGGCCTGCTCGCCGCCCCAGCCATCGCCGTGCCCTGGCAGCTCTACGCAACGCTCGGCATGCTGGTGGGCGCCGGGGCCAACCTGATGAGCTTTACAGCGCAGTCGCTCTACCTGCCCAACTGGTTCGTCCGCTGCCGCGGTCTCGCCATCAGCCTTGCTTTCTCCGGCGTCGGCGCCGGTGCGATCCTTCTGCTGCCCTGGCTGCAGGCGGTCATCAACCGTGATGGCTGGCGCAGCGCCTGCTGGGCAATGGGGCTGCTGGTGTTGCTCGTCATCGGGCCACTGGCCCTGCTCGTCCGCCGGCGACCGGAGGATCTCGGCCTGCTACCTGACGGCGCACCGCACAGGCCGGCGGCGTCCGGCACACCGCGGCCGTCGAACATCGTCGATCCCGCCTGGGTGTCGGTCGAATGGACGCTGGCGCGGGCGATGCGGACCGGTCGCTTCTGGTGGATCGCCCTCGGCTACTGCTGCGCGCTCTTCGCCTGGTACGCCGTCCAGGTGCACCAGACGAGGTATCTCACCGAGGTCGGCTTCAGTCCCGCGGTTGCCGCCTGGGCCCTGGGCCTTGTCGCCAGTGTGGTGCACGGATCAGCGGTGTGGACGCACGTGGCCCAACCCGCATTCGGGGTTATGCGACGCGGACATACTTCGGACATCCGAGCTCGAGCATGCGGTTCAGCACATCAGCGGCGATGGCCACCTCGGTCACCTGACGCCCATCTGTTTGCGATCGGAGCCCGTCACCGATGACGCGTTTCCAGCGCGAGATATCCGCCTCGATCAAGGCGCGGTCGTTGTAGCCGGAGGCCTTTTGCCAACCCATGCGGCCGCGCTCGGCTATACACTGCAGATGACGGTCGCGCTGCGTCGGTGCAGTCTCCGCAGCGTCGCTCGACACCACGTTCGCGCGAGGTGGTACGACCACAGCAGCATCGGGATGCCGTGCCGTAACCTCGGCGTAGACATCGTCACGGTCGTACGCGCCATCACCGCTGAAGGACGCGATCGGCTCCTCGACCTGCTCGAGCAAGGCGCCGACCTGCGAACCATCGTCAGCATCCTTGTCAGTCAGCAGCACCGCGGCGATCCGGCCCGTGTCGGCATCCGTGGCAATGTGCAGCTTGCGCCAGCCACGACGACGCTTGCTGCCGTGTTTCTCAACAAGCCACTCACCGGGGCCACACAGCTTCAGCCCCGTGCTGTCCACCAGCAGGTGTACGGGCTCACTGCCCGCCTTTGGCCGCAGCACTTCCAGCGTCTCGGCCCGACGGCTCAGAGTGGTGTGGTCCGGTACGGGCAGAGTGAGGCCGAGCAGCTGCAGAATGGAGCCGATCAGCCCCTCGGTCTGGCGCAGGGCCAAGCGGAACACCGCGCGCAGGGTCAGGGCGGCGGTGATGGCCAGATCGGAATAGCAGGGCTGCCCGCCTGGAGTGGTGCGCGGCGCCGCGTTCCAGGCCTCGATGGCCTCAGCTGTGAACCAGACTGTCAGGCTGCCGCGAGCGCGCAGGCCGGCGTCGTACTCGGCCCAGTTCTTTAGCCGGTGCTGCTGGGCCGGAATGTGGTGCCGGCGGTCGGCGTTGGCCTTAAACGGCATGGTGGCCCTCCCTCGAACGAGGGATCGCCCTCATCCCAGTCTACCCCACGCCAGCCGATCCGGCGATCCCTGCACCAACGTGGCTCGGTGTGCGCATCGCCATGGACGACTTCGGCACCGGCTACAGTTCGCTTGGCTATCTCCAGCGTTTCCCCTTCGACAAGGTCAAGATCGACCGCAGCTTCACCCGCGAGCTCGAGCACTCGCGCCAGAGCAACGCCATCGTGCGCGCCATCGTCGAGCTCTGTGCCGCCCTGGCCATGACCACCACCGCCGAGGGCGTCGAGACCGAGGCGCAGTTCGCCGTGCTCCGCCGCACGGGCTGCTCTGAGGCGCAGGGCTACCTCTTCAGCAAGCCCAGACTGGCAGCGGACACCGCTGAATTGCTGGACAGGCTCGATCGGGAGGTCAGGGCCGATGCGCAGTAGCCTCCCCAGCCTCAGGCCCCGGTCGAACCCGGAAGATGCACCACCTCCGCGGGTTCTGCCGTCAAATCCGGGCAGGCGTGTCGCCAAGTACATTGCGCGGCCGTGACACTAGTTGTAAACACCGAGCGAGGTGGTTTGCGGGTACCACATGGCTGACGGCATTCATAAGGTTCCAACCGGGATCGAAGGTTTCGACGACTTGACACTGGGCGGCCTGCCTCGTGGCCGTCCGACCCTCGTATGCGGCTCAGCCGGTTGCGGCAAAACGCTCTTTGCCTCCACCTTCCTGATCAAGGGTGCCCGCGACCATGGCGAGAATGGCGTTTTCGTCAGCTTCGAGGAGCGGCCCAGCGACATTATCGATAACGTCGCCTCCCTCGGCTTCGGCCTCGACGAGCTCGTCGCGGAGGGCCGGATCTTCATCGAGCACATCACCATCAATCCAACCGAGCTTGCCGAGGTCGGTGACTATGACCTCGAAGGCCTCTTCATGCGGCTGGAACTGGCCGTCGAGGCGGTTGGTGCCAAGCGGATCGTGCTCGACACCATCGAGAGTCTGTTCTCGGCCTTCACCAACCTCGCCATTCTCCGGGCCGAGATCCGTCGTTTGTTCGACTGGATCAAAGAGCGGGGGCTGACCGCGGTCATCACCGGCGAGCGGGGCGACGGCACGCTCACCCGCCAGGGTCTTGAGGAGTATGTCTCGGACTGCGTGATCGTGCTTGACCACCGCGTGGAGAATCAAGTCTCCACCCGCCGCTTACGCATCGTGAAGTATCGCGGGACCGCGCATGGCACGAACGAATATCCTTTTCTGATTGCGGAGGACGGCTTCAGCGTCCTGCCGGTCAGCGCGCTCGGCTTGGGGCACACGGTCCATGAGGACCGCATCTCCAGCGGAATTCCTGACCTCGACGCGATGCTGAACGGCGGTGGCTTTCACCGCGGCAGCAGCATCCTGCTGAGCGGAGTGGCCGGCTCGGGCAAGAGCTCGATTGCCGCGTCGTTCCTTGCTGCGACCTGCGCCGCCGGGGAGCGCGCGCTTTACTTCTCCTTCGAGGAGTCCGCGGCGCAGACCGTACGCAACATGCGCTCCATCGGTCTCGACCTCGGCCGGTACCTGGACAGCGGCCTGCTCACCATGCAGGCGTCGCGGCCGACGTTCTTCAGCCTGGAAATGCACCTGGCGGTCATGCTGCGCGACGTCGCGCGCCTGCGACCCTCTCTTGTCGTGCTCGACCCGATCTCCGCCTTCGTGGATGCCGGCGACCATCGTGAGGTGCAGGCCATGTTGCTGCGCATGATCGACTACCTGAAATCTCACGGCATCACCGGGGTCTTCACGCATCTCTCGCACGAGCAGGGCTCAGTGCAGACCGATGCCGGCCTGTCCTCCCTCATGGATGCCTGGATCCTGCTGCTGAACCGCGAAGCGAATGGTGAGTTCAACAGGGAGCTCTACCTCCTCAAGGCGCGTGGCATCTCGCATTCCAATCAGGTGCGGGAGTTCGTGATGACCGACCACGGCATCTCCCTCGTCCAGCCCTATCTGGGAGAGCGCGGCGCGCTGACCGGCTCGGCCCGCCGCGCCGAGGAAGCGCGACTGCGTCGCGAACAGGCCCAGCGCCGCCTGGATACCGCGCTGCTCGAACAGAGGATGGAGCAGCGCCGGCGCCGCACCCTCGCCCAAATCGACGCCCTCCGAGCCGAGCTCGAAGCAGAAGAGCTGGAATTCCGTAGCATCGCGGATAACACAGGGTGGCTGGAGGTCCAAGCGGAGTCGGATAGGCTTGAGATGGTGAAGTCCCGAAGGGCGGAGGCAGCCGATGTCGGACACGAATGACGCGAACGGGGCGGCAGCGCCGCTCCGGCTGACGCTCTACGTGGCGGGGCAGACGCCGAAATCAGTCGCTGCCATCCGGAACCTTGAGCGGATCTGTGGCGAGCACCTCGGCCCCGACCGATGCATCATTGACGTCGTGGACCTACGCAAGTCGCCCCACTTGGCGCGGGAACACAACATCGTCGCCATTCCGACCCTCGTTCGGCAGCTTCCGGTGCCGATCCAGAAGATCATCGGCGACCTCTCCGACACACAGAAGGTTCTGGTCAGCCTGCAGATCGACACTGTCCGATGAGCGCAGCGAGGGATGAGGTCGCGGAACTCCGCCAGCGCCTGGCGGAGGCGGAGGAAACGTTGCGCGCCATACGCGAGGGCGAGGTGGATGCTCTCGTCGTGGGGGGGGCCGAGCAGCCGCAGGTCTTTCGTCTCGACAGTGGTGAATCTTTCCGTGCCTTCATGGAGGCGATGGATCTGGGCGCCGCCGCCCTCGATGCAGAGCGGCGCCCGATCTACGCAAATGCTGCTCTCGAGACGCTCCTCGGCTGCCCTGCGGACACGCTCCAGCGCGAGGGATTGCTCGCCGTGCTCGGCCCGGCCGCGGCGAAGGTGCAGATGCTGCTCGATTCGGCAACCTCCGGCAAAATGACCGCGCAGGTTGGCTTGGTTGTTGGCGGGCGAGCGCGGCACGTCGTGGTCACCGCCGCACCACTGCACCTCGCCTTCGCCGAGGGCTTCGCCCTCACCTTTACCGACATCACCGACCGTGTCGAGGCGGCCGCGGCGGAGGAGAGCGAGCGCATCGGCCGCGCCGTCATGGCCTCCGCCAATGAGGCGGTGCTGGTCTGCGATGAGGCCGGTCGCATCACCCACGCCAGCCCCGCAGTCAGCCGCATCCAGGAGGCTTCGCCGGTTGGACGTGCCTTCGAGGAGGCCTTTCCCCTCGTCTTTGCGCCCGGGGCCGCCGCGATGGGTGCCGAGGACCTGGTCGCGATCGCGGCGGGCGGCAGCTCAGTCCGTGGTATCGAAGCCTCGCTGCAGGTGGGCGGCCGCGCGCTGGAACTGGTGATCAATGCCGCGCCGCTGCATGGCCCGGGCGGCAGGGTGCATGGCTGCATCCTTACGCTGGTTGACCTGACGGAGCGAAAGGCGCTGGAGAAACGCCAGACGTTGCTGATGGGCGAACTCGATCACCGCATGAAGAACATGCTGGCCCTGGTCTTGGCGATCAGTAGCCGGACGCTCGCTGCTGCCAAGGACCTGGCCGATTTCCGCGCGCGCTTCACTCAGCGCATCTCGGCGCTCTCCGCCACGCAGAACCTCCTCGCTGAGAAGAGCTGGACCGGCCTGACGGTGGAGGAACTGATTTGTGCCGAACTCGCGCCATACGTTGCGCCGCGCGGCCCGCGCGTGACGCTCGCCGGACTTGCCGAGCAGGTCACGCGGGATGCGGCAGTGTCACTCGGCCTCGTGCTGCACGAGCTGACCACCAACGCGGTGAAGTACGGCGCGCTATCGAACGATGCGGGCCGCGTGACCGTCACAGGCACACGGCAGCCCGATGGCAGCTTCGCCCTGACCTGGCAAGAAGAAGGCGGCCCGCCGGTCGCGCCCCCCAGACACCATGGCTTTGGCCAGTCCGTTATCGCGCGCGGTCTAGGCCAGGCATCAGGGAGCGCGAAGGTGGAGTTCCGACCGGACGGCGTCCTGTGTCGCATAACCCTCGCATCCTCCGGCCTTGCCTGACACTGCTACGTCCTTCGGACAGCGGGTCGACACGGTTGTGTTGCAAAGTTTGCGACGAGCCGTGGATGGTCGTGGATGGCCGCGACAAGAGCCAGAT
>NZ_JAUTWS010000105.1 GCF_030657435.1 Paracraurococcus lichenis
TGGTGCAGCCCTTCCTGGACGTCCGCACGGCGGTTCTGAACGACACGCTCGAGGCTGCCTTCCGGCAGCGCTACCCGGGCTTTCGTCCCACCGAAGGTCAGCAACACGCCATGGCAGAGGCAGCCTGATCAGCCCCCACAACATTGCATGCTCTCCACCCGCTTCGACTACGGCGAGGTCCGACTGAACGCTTTGGCGCCGATCGGCGACCGGCTGCACCACCTGACCTTCACCGTCGAACGCCGGATGGTCTGGGTGATCAGCCTGCGCAAGGCGAGCAATAGGGAGATCGACCGGTATGAGGCCGAAACTGCAGCGCAATACCCCTGAGGAGGAGGCGGATATCCAGCGTGGGATCATGGCCGACCCGGATGCCCCCGAGTGGACTGAGACAGCCTTTGCCGAAGCACGGACGGATCACGAGGTCGTGCCAGCGATCGTCGCTGACCATGCGCGCCGGCGTGGTCGGGGCCCCCAGAAGACGCCGATCAAGGAAATGGTTTCGATCCGTCTGGACCGCGACGTGGTGGAGGCGCTGCGCGCCTCCGGGCCGGGCTGGCAGACCCGCGCCAACGATCTGCTGCGGAAGGCACTTGGCGGGCAGCGCTGAAAGGGGGGGCAGGGCGATTATGGCGCCCCGGTGTGGCGTGCGGCAAGCGCGGTTAGGGGAGGCTAGACTGGGTTGAAACAGCTTGACCCATGCTGCATTGCGCTGCCGATTCATCGCCGGAGACCGCCAATGTCAGATCTGGATCTCAAGCGAGCCAGCAAGTTCATCGCTCTCATACTGCGACATAAACCAGAGGTGGCAGGCCTGACCCTAGATGCCGAGGGCTGGACAGACGTCGAGGACCTATTGCGAGGTCTCAGGGCAGCGGGGCGGCCGCTGTCGCGAGATGAGCTAGCACCACTGGTCGAGGCGGACGCCAAGGGCCGCTATGCCCTCTCACCCGATGGCCAGCGCATCCGGGCGCAGCAGGGGCATAGCGTGGCTGTGGACCTGAGGCTGCAGGCTGCCACGCCGCCTCTCAGGCTCTATCATGGCACGGTCCGGAGCGTGCTCGACGCCATCCTCGTTGAGGGTCTGCGTAAGATGCAGCGGCATCACGTGCATCTATCACCCGATGTCGAGACTGCCACAGCGGTTGGGGCCCGGCGTGGCAATCCGGTCATTCTGGAGGTGGACGCGGCAGCAATGACAGCCGATGGATACGCCTTCCTGCGCAGCGCGAACGGCGTCTGGCTCACCGACGCGGTGCCGCCCCAGTACCTACGCTTGCACCGGGCAGAAGCGGCGCTGCCTCACACCTAGACGACCGGCTTGGCGTCGTAGAGCACAAACTGCGTCGATGTAGGTGATGGGCTGACGGCGGCATCGGCAAGTGCTTATCCGATTGCGGCTTTCCCCAATTGTGGCGCCTCGGCTGGCTTGCGGCAAGGTTCACTACCACACGTCTGGATGCCACGAAGCGATAGACCATTTCTCGGTGCTCCAGGGTGTACCAACCCCCGCTCACATCCAGGCGGCGTCAGCGAACGTCATCCGTCCTTCGGCACGGCCATAGGCAAGGTAGTGCTCGAGCGGATCGACACCAGCGGCGGCAACGTCCGGGTAGTTTGCAAGGTAGGCAGAGGTGTTGAAGCCCGGGCTCGGGTCGCGCCCCTCACGCCAGCCAAACAGGTGGTAGTGCTCGCGCGGATCCACTCCCGCCTGCGCCACATCGGGATTGGCGGCGAGGTAGAAGGTCGAGTCGAACAGCACATCGCCCGCCGAACCCGGGACGGAGCCGCCATGCGGCACGAGACGGAAAACGTCACCGTCGAAGTCAACTGCGTAGAGATGGCCGAGGGCGTCCTCGCCGAACGAGGATGGAGCATTGAGTTGCTGCCCTGGGGCGAAGAGGAGCTGGTTGGTCAGGTTCTTGACCGTCGCCCCAGCCCCGCTGTCCCTGGTGAGGGCGAAGACATGACCCGAGCCGAAATCCGCAAAGACGTAGGCGCCCTGCAATGTCTCCCCCGGCCCGCGATACACGTAGCCGCCGGTGACCGCGAAGCCGAGATCACGCCCATAGGCGAACACGGGTGGCGTCAACCCTGACGCGTCGGCAACTGCGCCGGGCAGGTAGGGGGCGGAGCCCTCGAAGCGGTTCCAGCCGTAGTTCGCGCCCCGCACGCCGAGGTCAATCTCCTCGGAGGTGCTCTGGCCGACATCACCGATCCAGAGCTCGCCGGTCACGCGATCAAAGGAGGCGCGCCAGGGGTTGCGCAGGCCCCAGTCCCAAACTTCCGGCGCACCGCCGCCAGCGATGAACGGATTGTCCTCGGGAATGGCATAGTTGCGGGCCAGATCGGCCGGATAGGCATCGGGCCCGTCAACGTCGATGCGCAGCATCTTGCCGAGCAGGGATCCGGTGTTCTGGGCGTTGCCGAACGGATCACCCGCGCCGCCACCGTCGCCGGTGCCGATGTATAGGTTGACGTCCGGGCCGAAGCCGATCCAGCCACCTTTATGGTTGCTCAGGCCGTCCGGCTGATCGATGCCGAGGACCAGCCGGCCGCTCGCGGGATCCGCGTGGGACGGGTCGCCGGCCAGGGTGCGGTACTCCCTAACCTCGGTGTCGCCAATGGTATTGGAAAGGTAGACAAAGAAGCGCCCGTTCGCGCCGAAGTCAGGGTGAAAGGCTAGCCCGAGCAGTCCTTCCTCACCGGCCGTGGAAATCGTTCCGGACAGGTCGAGGAAGGGCGACGGCGCGAGGGTGCCCGTGGCGAGGTCGAGAGATTCGATCCGCCCCCCTTTCTCGACGACGAAGAGGTGCGCCGGATCCGATGCGGGCGCGGTGGCGAAGAGTGGCTCCGAAAGCCTAGTGCTGACCCGGAGAGCCTCAATTGTAACAGGCAGCGCAGCGGCCATTGGCGCACCCTCCGATCTGATCCACTCGAAGCACGACCATGCTGGATATGAGCTTTCAGGGGCTGGGTGTCAGCTTGCGGGTAGCGCGGTTCACCGCAAACGGGAACCAGCTTCAGGCGTACCGTCGTGCTAGCTTGCCTGCTGCCACGAGGGCTGGGTAGGGGGCCTTCCGGGCAACGTGAGACGTCTCCGCGCCGTATCATGCCGGCGCGAACAGCTCCTCAACCTCCGCCTCCGTGAGCTGTAGCGCGCCGCCGTGCTCCGCATCCAACACCGCGGCGACTAAGGCGCGCTTGCGGTCCTTCAGCGCCTGCATTTTCTCCTCGATGGTGCCGAGCGCAACCAAGCGGTGCACGAAGACGTGCCGCTCCTGACCAATGCGGTGGGCGCGGTCAGTCGCCTGGTCCTCCACCGCCGGGTTCCACCAAGGGTCGTAATGGATCACCGTGTCGGCGGCGGTGAGGTTCAGCCCGACCCCGCCAGCCTTCAGGCTGATCAGGAACACCGGCACTTTGCCGGCCTGGAAGCGGCGCACCGGCGTGCTGCGGTCCACGGTGTCGCCGGTCAGCAGCACGTAAGGCGTGCCCGCCTGCTTCAGCCGCGCCTCGATCAGCGCCAGCATCGAGGTGAACTGCGAGAATACCAGCACGCGCCGCCCCTCGCCGAGCAGTACCTCGAGCAGTTCCATGAGCCGATCGAGCTTCGCGGACCCGGCTTTCTTCGCCGAAGCCATCTTCAGGAGCCGTGGGTCGCAGCACGCCTGTCGCATCTTCAGCAGCGCGTCGAGGATGATGATGCCGGACCGTGCCAGCCCACGCTCGGCGATCGCGGCCTGCACCTTGGTGTGCATGGCGACCCTGATCGCCTCGTACACGGCGCGCTGTTGGGCCTCCAGCTCAACCGGCTCCAGGATCTCGGTCTTCGGCGGCAGGTCCTGAGCCACCTCCTCCTTGGTCCGGCGCAGCAGGAAGGGGCGCACGCGCCGCGCCAGGATTGCCTGCCGCTCGGTGTCGCCGTGCTTCTCGATCGGTGTGCGGTAGCGGCTGCGGAAGGCCGAGGGGCTGCCGAGAAAGCCGGGCGCGAGAAAGTCGAACAGCGACCACAGTTCACCGAGATGGTTCTGCAGCGGCGTGCCGGAGAGGCAGAGCCGCTGCCGTGCCTTGAGGCGCAGCGCCTGGCGCGTGGTCTCAGCGTTCGGGTTCTTGATCGTCTGCGCCTCGTCCAGCACCACCACGTGCCAGTCCTGCGCGGTCAGCACAGCATGGTCCCGGCCGAGCAGGGGGTAGGTGGTGATGACCAGATCATGCCGGGGAATGTCGGCGAAGTGTTGCTTGCGCGACGGACCGTGCAGCGACAGCACGCTGAGGGAGGGCGCGAAGCGCTCCGCCTCGCGCATCCAGTTCGGCACCAGGCTGGTGGGGCAGACCACCAGCGCCGGCCGGTCGAGCCGCCCCGCAGCCTGCTCCACCACGAGATGAGCCAGGGTCTGCACCGTCTTGCCGAGACCCATGTCGTCGGCCAGCACGCCGCCAAGTCCGGCGCCACGCAAGAACTGCAGCCAGGCGACGCCCTGCGCCTGGTAGGGCCGCAGCGCACCGGCAAAACTCCCAGGCAGCTGCACCGGCGGGATGGCACCGCCGGCCTCGCGCAGCTGCCGCCCGAGCTGCCGCACTGCCTCGCCCCCCTGCAGCGCAAGGCCCGACCGCTCCTCCAGCCAGGCGAGCTCCGCGGCCTCAGTGCGCATGAAGCCGAAGCGCCCGCTTGTGCCCTCGCCCTCAGCGCCGGTGCGATCGGCGAACAGCTCAATCAGCGCGGCCAGGATCGGTACCACCTGCTGCGCCGGGAGCGTCAGTAGCCTCCCGCCCGGCAGCGGCAGCAGCACCGGCGCGTCGTCCTCGGTCTCCTCCGCCCCGGCCGCGATCAGCTCCGTCGCCTCACCACTGGAGATCAGGCGGACCAGGGCCGGCACCAAGTCGACCGACTGGCCCTCGACCGTCACGCCGAGATGCAGCTCGAACCAGTCGATGCCCGAGCCTTCCTCGATCTGCCCGCTGATGCCGCCTTCCGGCTCGACAAGGCGGATCGGGAAGTCGGCGGCGACCTCCACTGTCCAGCCCTCAGCGCGCAGGTCCGGAATGTCATCGAGCAGAATGTCCACCCAGTCCGCCTCGTCCGGTTCGGTGCCGAGCAGGAAGTCGTCGTTCCGTCGCGCGAAGGCCGCCGCGCCGGCATACCCGAGCAACCGCTGCGCGGCATCGCGGGCGGGCAGAAAGCCGATCTCCTCCAGCCGCTCCACCGCGGCCCGCTCGCCCGCCGTGTCGCGCTGCACGCGGTAGGGCCGGCCCTCCCGCACCACGATGGGAGCGGATGTGGGGTCGGAGGCCGCCACCGTGACGGGCCCGTAGCCGAAGGTGAGTCGCGCCACTGGCACCTCGCGCGGTAGGTGGGGCAGGAAGGCGAAGCCGCGATGGTGCATGGTCAGGTCGAAGGGCAGCGGCGCCAGCATGAGCCGCAGATGCGGCTTCACCGGGCCGCGCAGAGGCTGAGGTGCCGGCAGTTCCACCGGCACCGGCAGGGACGGTGCCTTCGCCCGGCGTGCCAGTTCGACCGCAATCTTCGGGGCGAGCGCCAGCGGCACCGGCGGTGCAGCCAGGAGACGTCCGGCCAGGGGTGCCGGAAGCCCGGTCTCCACCGGTCCGACCAAGCCCGCGGTCGGGTCAACATACCAGGGTTCGGGCAGGCCGACGGCGATGAAGGGCTGGTCAGGCGCTCGGTCCGGATCGTCCGCAGTCAGGTCCAGTTCCAACGTCGCGCGCTGGGAGCCGTCCTCCTGCACCGCCCAGGCGACGCGGCCGGGGCGCGGCGGACCCTCTGACAGGGTGGGCCCTTCGAGCGTGCCCCAGCGCGCCTGCCCGGTCGCCAGCACGCGGCGCAGCAGGTCGGCCGGCTCCTCGTCGACCGAAATCAGCCCGAGGGCCGGCCCACGACGCGCCACCCGGGCCAGGATGACGCGGTCGGCGGTCCGCAAGTGCCGCGGGGGCGCCTCTGGCCGATAGCCCTGCAAGGGAGAGCCCGTGCCAGGCGTGCCGTCCTTGCGTAGCCGTGCCGAGACACAGGCGAGGTGGAGCGTCGGTGTGCCGCGCGGCGCATCAGCCCGCGTCAGCACGTAGAACATCCGCTGCTGGCCCTGCGGTGCGGCGCGCTCGGCGGCGTCCACCTCCTCGGGGTCGAGGGTGCCGAGCCAGGCCGCCAAGTCGGCGGGTAGTGCCGGATCTACTGGCGGTGGGCCCGGCAGCAGGGTCGGGAGAGCGGGTTGGCCGGGCGGCGTTGCCGCGCGTCTCCGCGGCGGTGCCAGCTTGGTCGGGGCAGCAGGCTGTTCCTCCCGTTCCCGTACGGCCAGCAGCACGGCAACGACATGCTTGCAGTTCTGCCGCGTCCCACAGGTGCACCGGCCGTAGAAGGCGTTCCCCAAGCTGCGGGGGTCGAACAGCTGGATGCTCGGGCTGTACGAGCCGCTGGGGAGGTCCATGACGACGGCGCTGATCCGGCGACCGTCGTTGGACACCAGGATCGAGCGGACGCGGTCCAGCTCCGCCAGACGCCGGCCGGCGTCGAAGCTGGCCCGTCGCGACACCGTCCGCAGGATCGCGGCGTCATCGGGAAGCAGGCCGTCCACGATGTTTGCGGAGGGCGAGGGGGTGCGGGCACGATGAGAGGACATTGCCTTCAATGTGGCGGGTTGTGCCGGTTGGAACCAGTCCGAGCCGCCAGCGGCCGCGACATGGCTGCCGAGAGGCCCGCGGTGGAGGCGATGGGCGCGTGAGGGTTGAGCTTCCGTTCTTCTCAGCAGCAGTATGTGCTGCCTTGAGCACGGGCTCGGCCTGCAGCGAAGCCGGCACCATCACACAAGTGCCGCAGCCCGCACCGCTGGATATGGAGCCTGCCGTGCCACCTGGCGAAACTGCGGTGAGGAAGCAGCGCAAGCTGCGGGGCCAAGAGCCACGTGGAGTGGAGGAGATAGCCCGACATTTGGCCGACCCGTTCGCGGACGGCGATGACGGCGCGAACTGCCTTATACTGAGGTTACTTGGTCGAGCCAGCGAGAGAGAGGGACTGCCGCAAAGTTGGGGGTCAGCTGCGGCAGGTCCGCCGCATCGCCTACACCGGCATCCCTGAATTCGGCCCCGAGCAACGCTTTCCTCCGGCTGACGACCTTCGACCAAAAGCCTCTATCACCGCGTGACCCCCAACTTTGCGGCAGTCCCGCGGACCTCGGGTTCCCGCCGCTCGGTGGCCCGTCGTGCCGGGCGCTGTGCCGTGAAGACCCAGGCCCGCAGGGTGCGCCCGAGAGCTGAGGCTGACAGTCGCACCCCGGTCTCCCGCTCGATCAGGGCGCCAACCGCTTCGCGGGTCCACAACGAGAATGGCAGCTTCAGCTGATCCGGGCAGCGGTCCGCGATAAGGCGCCGGATCCGCTGCTCCTGTTGCGGCGAGAGCGGCTTCTGCTCGCCTGGACGGCGGCCGCGCCGTCCACCCTCCAGCGCCGCGTCGCCGGACCGTCGTGCCGCCTCGACCCACTCTCCAACGAAGCGGCGGTTCACGCCGACAGCCGCCGCGGCCTCGAGCCGTGTCTTGCCTGCTTCGACCATGGCCACCGCTACCCGGCGCAGTTCTGCCTGGGTGGTCGGGTCGAGCTTGCGGAAGTCACGACGAAGCACCATGCCCAGACCGTCGCACAGTGCACGGCAAAGTGCTACCTATTTGGTGGCCAGGTTAATAGCATCTGGCTCTGTTTAGTGTGGGCGCGGTTGAAACATTGCTGGCTGAAGAGGGATTGGCGCGAGTCCTGACACAACCGTCAAAGATTGCCGGCTCGGTGCGAGACTGCAGTGTTTTGATTGCCTTCGCCAAGAGGACGCAGATCGGCGCCAGTAGCACCCAGCCAGCCACGCCGTGAGGCAGGCAACCTGCGTCGCGGCCGACGAGCTCCGTTTCGTGGCGTGGTGTTGGCCTGGGCTCCCATGCTAACAGGTGACCCAACCCCTATGTGGCGATCTCAGGTCGCACATGACGCGACACCCGAAGGTTCCTATGCTTCGCCACTGCCGGAGGAGGATACGGAGTATGACGGCGCCGAGCATCGGGTACCTGCTGCCGACACGCGAGCGCGTCATGACCGGCGAGCACGAGACTGGTCCACTTCTCGCCTTGGCCGAACGGGCCGAGGCCCTCGGCTTCGCTTCCGTTTGGGTCGGTGACAGCGTGACAGCCCGGCCGCGCCACGACCCCATGACACTGATGGCCGCCGTCGCCGCGCGCACCCGACACCTCTCGATCGGTACCGCGGTGCTGCTGCCGGCGCTGCGCAACCCGGTGCTGCTGGCACACCAATGGGCGACGCTGGACCGGATCTCCGAGGGACGGGTCATCCTCGGGGCGGGGATCGGCTCAGACGTGCCAAACATCCGCGATGAATTCGAAGCCTGTGGTGTGTCCTGGGAGAAGCGCCTGGGCCGCATGATGGAAGCGCTGCGCCTCTGCCGCGCGCTCTGGTCTGGAGAACCCGTCACTTGGGACGGCCGTTGGCGATTGAAACCTGGCACGGTCCTCGGCCCTACGCCGCACCGACCGGGCGGCCCGCCGATCTGGGTTGCCGGCAGCGCCCCTGCGACGATCGAGCGGGTTGGCCGACACTTCGATGGTTGGTTCCCGAACGGCCCTGACCCGACGCAATACGCCGAAACCTGGCGGGCGATGCGCGAGGCCGCGTGCGCCGCGGGCCGCTCACCCAGCGTGATCACCGGCGCGGCTTACTTGACGTTGGCCATCGACGATGACGCGCACCGTGCCGAGGATCGGATGAGTCGATTCCTGGAACGCTACTACAGCACGCGCCCCGACATTATGCGCAAGCGCCAGGCCTGCTTCGCCGGGTCGCGCGACGCTGCGCGCGACTGGCTCGCCGCCTATGCCGCCGCGGGGGTAGAGCACTTCTGCCTGCGCTTTGCCGGTGACCACGAGCGGCACATGGACGAAATAGCCGGGCTGCGGGACGAGATTGGTCATTGAAAAGGCACTGGACAGGCGCCTACCGCTGGTTCGAAAAAAAGCGGCTTTCTGCTGTCACTTCCGCAGTCGTCGACCGGAGCCTCCTGCATGGCTGATCTCTTCTCGATGCCCACGCACCCCGCCCGCAGCCGTGTCGCCCGGACCGCCGCCGCGCCGGAGGACGACGTAGTAGCTCCACTAGAGGTGTTCGAGGCTGAGCTGCGAGGGCAGCGTCGGACTAACTGGCCCAGCCTGTTCCAGGGCTACCATAGCCTCAAGGCGATCACTTTCTCCTCCAGCATTCCGGCTTTGCTAGCGATGGCCGACTTGTTTGAGGATATGGAGGTACTGTTTGGCTCCGAGCGAGTTCTGGGCAGGGAACTCGGAGCGCTCGAGGATGCCACAGCGCTCGCTGGCTATCGTTTCACCGACCTGCTTGCTGACCAGAAGGCGGCTATTGAGCATCTCCTTCGCCCGGCGCTGCGCCGAGGTGGGCAGCCATTGCTGCGGCGGGTACAAGAGGGCAGCCTACGCTTTGCCGTTCTGCGGCAGGCGCCGAGCCACGAGAAGCTCTATCTTCTGCAGGGTGGAGCAGGCCAGCGGGTAATTCTCGGCTCGGCTAATCTCTCGCTCGCGGCCCTGACGGGGCGCCAGCGTGAAACCTTCGTGGTTTTTGATGGCACCGCGGCCTATTCTGCTTTCGCTGACTACGCCGCGCGCGATGCGGAGCGAGCTGACGCGATCCGGCCGGAGCTATTGGTTGTCTCCGAATTGCCTGCCGGAACTCCGCCTGCCAACGATGCGGAGCCGTCCGAGCTTGCGGTCGCGGCGCAGCCCGTGCCGATCGAGGCCTTGCCAGCGGTGCGAAGCTTGGAGGCTGGGCTGGTGGTGGTGGAACAACCCCGCCGCATCATTGCCGCGACGCCTGGCGCCGAAGCGTTGCGCGAGGCGGGCCGCCTTGGTGCGGAGCTTCGGGAAATGAGTCTTGAGCGAGATCGCAAAGGGGCGACGGTCGTCACCGCCCGCAGCCTGCTGCAGGCCTGGCGCACGCTCACCTCGAAACCTGTAGTGCATGAGAGTGACCGTCTGCACACTGGTCTTGTTGACCTCGGGAGCGGACTGGTCAGCCTTGACGGCGTACCCTGGCACGAGATCGGCAAGGAAGTTGCGCTCGAAGAAGTGCGGCGCGATGCCGAGTTGCTTGATGCCTACATGCGCTCCTTTGCGGGCTTTTACGGCGACACTGCGCGCATTCAGCGCGGCTACTGGGCACTCATGGCCTGGCTCTACGCTGCGCCTTTCGCGCCGCTGCTGCGTTCGGCAATGACGCGCCACGACGGAGAGACCTTCCGCTATCCCGTCTGCGGCTTGGTCTATGGTCAGTCGCATGGTGGCAAGAGCCATTTGTCGCGCGTGCTGGTGCGATCTATGTTCGGCGTCCATAAGGAGCTTCCCGGGCGAGACTTCACGACCGCAAGGGCGCTTGGTCTACGCGATCGAATGGCGGCCATCCCGCTGGTGGTTGACGACCTGAACAATCGCAAGATGACCGAGCACCTGCCGGATCTGGTCAAGGCTGACCGCGAGTTTTCCGAACGGTACGCCCCAATCCTGATCAGCACAAACCGCGACGTTCAGGCAGTGGCACCCGAGCTGCGCAAGCGCATGGTCGTGGTGCAAGTGGCTGGCTCGAAGCCGAAAGCGCTCTCTACAGTGCCGGCACAGCGCGCTATGGCCATCGGCACCGGGCTGTACCGTGATTACCTGAACCGCCTGGCGCCACGGATCCCAGAGATGCTCGCCGCCATTGCCGCCGACCCAGGTGAGCCGCCCGACCTGATCGCGTGCTCGGCTGCGTGTCTCCGTCTGACCCTGGCCGCGGCTCTCGGTGAGGCTCCCGACTGGGCGCCGGCGTTGCAGTCAGAGGATGTCGACACTTTAAGAGACCGACCGTTCCTGGAAGCCTTGGCCGAGTTGACTGAGCGCGCCTCGGGTCAGGTAACGGTCGACCGCCGGGCTGGAGTGATGAGCCTGCGGTTTGCTGGCGACACGAACGCCGCGTTGCGCTTCGAGAAGCTGGTGCCCGCCCAGGTGCTGCGCGGTCGAATTGCTGACGCGCTTACCCTTGACCTCGTCGCGCTTGAGCGCGAGTGCGGCTACGCTGCGCCAACGGCGGCTCGCTTCTGGCTCAACTGGTTCCGGAAAAGGTCGTGACATCGGGCGACCCCCTCCGAGCAAGCGAGCTCACCAACAATCAAGTGGGAGACGATCGTCCAATGCACGGCTTGTGCATACCGCTTCTGTTGAAACGAATGTCCACAGGAGGGCCGCATCGATGCCTGCTTTGAAGACACATCAGATATCTCGATAATACGAAAATGCCGACTCAAATCGAAAGCGAGAGTCAGCGAATAAAATATTTATTTTCCATAAACTGTATTATGCGGCAACTGCGTAAATCGAACAAAATTTCGTCCGTGTGCCATGGACTGCTATGATTGGCCGCCCAGAAACTTCAACGACGCTGGAATGCCTCGACTGTCGCGGCGGCAATGCGGGCCGCCAAAGGCATGGTGTCAAGCCGGCGGGTTCTGTTGCAAGTTTCGGCATCCACACCGACCGGATACAATCACCGGCATGGCAAAGCGGCATCGACAGCCTCGGTGAGGCCGGACCAGTCTTTCAAGGGGCGGCAGGTCACCGCTGAGGTGATCCTCTGGGCAGTCCGCTGGTACCTCATGTTCCCCAACAGCTACCGTGACCTCGAGCTGATGCTCGCTGACCGCGGCGTGAACGTGGACCATACGACGGTTTTCCGCTGGATCCAGGCCTACGCCCCGGAGATCGAGAAGCGGATCCGGCCGCATCTGCGGTCGAGCAATGGCTCGTGGCGGGTCGATGAGACCTACGTGAAGGTCAAGGGCCGCTGGACCTACCTGTACCGTGCTGTCGACAGCCGCGGCCAGACGATGGACTTCCTGCTCTCGGCCAAGCGGGACGCCGAGGCTGCGAAGCGGTTCTTCCGCAAGGCGCTGGGTCAGCCGCACACGGTGAACCCGCGCACCACCATGGTGGACAAGAACCCGACATGCCCGTGTGCGGTCGAGCAGCTGAAGGAGGATGGTGAGCTGTGGCGACGCTCGCGGCTACGCCAGTTCAAGTACCTCAATAACATAGTGGAACAAGACCATCGGCGCGTTAAACGTCTGATCAGGCCGGGGTTGGGCTTTGGTGGATTCCACACGGCGCGACGAACACTGGCGGGCTACGAGGTGATAGCGATGATGAGAAAGGGGCAGGTTCGGAGGGTTGGTGGACGCGACATGCGG
>NZ_JAUTWS010000106.1 GCF_030657435.1 Paracraurococcus lichenis
CCTAAGCGGGCAGGCCCCGTCGGACCCGTTCATTGTTACTAGAATGAACGTTTCTCTGAAAACCATTGATCTCGCTTCTGAAAACTAATGGGCTAAATGTAGCCTCAGCAACAGCATCTCGGCCTATATAGTCTATGATTTCAAGGCAATCATCGCGCCTTCCATCATCGAAAGCAGTAATTGCATCTTGCAAGACTGCCAAGAGAAGTGGTGCCGATTTACGGAGCCTACGCCCACTCACTTCCCGTGCCTTGCGCATATAGGTCTCGCTTTGAAGGTTGATCTGTTCCGTACAGTCCGTTCGTAATTGCTTACAGACCCGAGTGGCGATCAGCGTGCCCAACTCCAGGTCGCCGTACAGATCACCTAGGAAGCGTCACAAAGACGACTAGAACGTATACAACGCGCCTCACTCAAACGTGAGTAGAACGCCTTATCGCCATATGCGCGATAAACTTCATTCTGAAGAATATATCTTGTTTGTTATATTACCTTTGAAGAACTGAACTATCCAGGGCACGTGTTGCTGATCTTCCACTCTTATGTAGGACGGCAATACGGTGAGCGAGGCACGGCCACTGGCACTGATCGTAGAGGACGAGGCCCTGCTTACCCTTCTGACCGAGAGCCTGCTTGCCGCGGAGGGGTTCGACACGATCTTCGCCGTGTGTGAGACAGAGGCCATGGCCCAGGCCGCAGTGGCAGACCGGATCACGGTCGCAGTCGTGAACCTACATCTTGGCGACGACGTTGCCGGTCAGCGCATCATCCGTGCTCTGCGGCAGCACGCTCCAAACCTGCCTGTGGTGGTCATCACCGGCTTCGATAACGACGCACCGCAAGCCGATTTGCGTGGCCTTGGCTGGCCGACACTGAGGCTCCACAAACCCGGCGGCTACGATGCGCTTGTTCCTGCCGTGCTGAACGTCATGGAGCAGGTCCGCACTGGTGCTCGGCCGGCAGGAGGGCGTCGACACACAGACCACAACGTCTAGCATCTGGTCTCAGCGTCACCCCTTTCAGGGTGTTGAGGTCGGACCATCTTTCGGCTTGCGATTGCGGGCAGGAACGGAAGCGACGCCATGCAGACCTCTGTCCTCGAGCGTTTTGAGCAGCGCGCGCCGGCGAGCGTGATGGCACGGATTGCGCTGGAGCACGCCCTCCCGAGCGAGTGGATCGACGCGGTGTTCGAAGAGCATCGGCAGCGGCAGTACTCGCGCGAGCTGCTGTTCTCAACCGTGATCGAGCTGGTGACGCTGGTCTCCCTCGGCCTGCGCCCGTCCTTGCACGCGGCGGCGCGGAGCCTGGAGACGCTGCCGGTGTCGCTCGGCGCGCTCTACGACAAGGTCAATCGCACCGAGCCTGGCGTGCTGCGGGCGCTGGTCCGCGGCAGTGCCGAGCGGCTGGCGCCGGTGACCGTGGGCTGGGATGGCGGCGCCAGCCTGCCGGGCTGGCAGTTGCGCGTACTCGACGGCAACCACCTGCCGGCCAGCGAGAAGCGCCTCGCCCCCTTGCGCGGGCACCGCGGCGCGGCGCTGCCGGGGCACACTTTGGTGGTCTATGATCCGGACTGCGGGCTGGTCACCGACATCCTGCCCTGTGAGGACGCACACCAGAGCGAGCGCGCCGCCGTCGTTGACTTGCTCGACAGCGCTGAACCGGGGCAGCTGTGGATTGCCGATCGGCAGTTCTGCACGCGAACGGTCCTGCTGGGCTGGCAGGCGGCGCAGGCCGGCTTCCTGGTGCGCGAGCACAGCCGTCATCCGAAGCTGGCGGCAGAGGGACCCTGGCGCGACTGCGGCCGCAGCGAGACTGGTGTGGTGCGCGAGCAGCGGATCGAGTTGGCCGGATCGTCCCAGGCTTGGCGGCGCATTGAGCTCACTCTCGACACGCCGACCGAGGCGGGCGAGAGCGTGATCCGACTGTGGAGCAATCTGCCTGAGCGGGTTGACGCGCGACAGATTGCCCAGCTGTATCGTCGGCGGTGGTCGGTGGAAGGCATGTTCCAGCGGCTGGAAGCGGCACTGAACAGCGAGCTGCGCAGCCTCGGTCATCCGCGTGCCGCCCTGCTCGGCTTCGCTGTTGCCGTGCTCGCCTACAATGTCCTCGTCCTGCTGCAACGCTGCATCGAGCAGGCGCATCTGGCCACTCACCCCGCCCTGCAGGTGTCGCTCTACCATTTGGCTCTGCAAGTTCGCGGCGGCTACGAGGGCATGCTCATCGCGCTACCCGACGCGCCGTGGCTATCCGGCAACTCCGACCCAACTGCGGTCGCCGCGCATCTGCTACGGCTCGCCCGCAACGTCGTGCCGCGGCAGGTCGCGGCCAGCCCACGCAAGCCCAAACCGGCCGCAAAGAAGGGCTACGTCGATGGCAAGACCGCACGAACGCACGTCTCAACCGCCCGCGTCCTCGCCGAGGCCAAGGCAGCAACACCCTGAAAGGGGTGGGTCTCAGCGTCCAGTGTGATGGTGTGGACGCCCCCCGACGGCATCGATGTGCCAAGGTGGATGTGTTGAACGATCACCAGAGGAGGCGTCCGTGGGACAGGCTACCACGATTGGGCTCGACCTCGCGAAGAACGTTTTTCAGGCGCACGGTGCTGATGCGGCCGGACATGTGGTGTTCCGCAAGCGCCTGGTGCGGGCCAAGGTGGTGGAGTTCTTCGCGCGACAGGCACCGTGTGTCGTGGCGCTGGAGGCCTGTGGCGGTGCGCATCACTGGGCCCGGGAAATCGGTAAGCTGGGCCATACAGTGCGGCTGATCCCGCCGGCTTACGTCAAGCCCTTCGTCAAGCGGCAGAAGAACGACGCGGCCGATGCCGAGGCGATCTGCGAAGCGGCGCAGCGGCCGGGTATGCGCTTTGTGCCGGTGAAGACCGACGCGCAGCAGGCGAACGCCCTGGTGTTCCGAACCCGCGACCTACTGGTGCGGCAGCGGACGCAGTGCATCAACGCGCTCCGCGGGCACCTGACCGAGTATGGCCATGTCGTGCCGAAGGGGACCGATCACGTTGACCAGCTGGTTGCACTGGTCAAGGACGAGACATCGTCAGTACCGAAGGCTGCACGAGGCATCCTGCAGGTGATGATCGACAGCATCGAGGCGCTCGGGAAGCAGATCGACGACCTCGATGCCGAGATTGGCCGGCGCGCGAAAGACGACCCTGTCGCACAGCGGCTCATGACGATCCCGGGTATCGGTCCGATTGCGGCGACCGCGATTGTCGCTCTGGTGCCAGCACCGGAGGGCTTCCGGGCCGGGCGGGACTTCGCGGCCTGGCTTGGGCTGACCCCGCTGCAGAGATCAACCGGCGGCAAGCAGAAGCTCGGGGCCATCTCGAAGATGGGTGAGCGGACCATCCGCCGGCTGCTCATCTTGGGCGCCAGCGCGGTGGTGCGCTGGGCGGTCCATCGTGGGGCAGCGCCGGGCTCGTGGCTGGCCCAGATGCTCGCGCGCAAGCCGCGCATGCTGGTCACCACTGCGCTGGCCAACAAGACGGCCCGCATCGTCTGGGCCCTGCTGGTGAAGGGCGGGACGTACAAGGCTCCGGCCGTGGCGGCGTAAGCCCATCGCGGCCACCGAGGCGTAGGGCGAGCGAACGGAGGACATGGCGCAACAGTCGGCGAGACGGGATCGGGACAACCAGTGTGCAACACGGTACCTTGAGTACGCCAGTGTGATGTGGACCCGCTCCGCGAACTCCCATGCAGGCCGGCGGCCTATGGCCGCGCAAGAGGCCGGACAGATGGCAGCATCCGACTACGCGTCACCGCACTCCTGCAGTTTTCCCTTGCCCTGAAGGGGGCGTCCACAGATGTTGCACGGATCAGCGGTGTAGACGCACGTAGCCCTACCCGCATTCGAGGTTATGCAACGCGGACATACGTCGGGCGTCCGAGCTCGAGCATGCGGTTCAGCACATTGGCGGCGATGGCGACCTCGGTCTCCTGACGTCCGTCTGTTTGCGATCGGAGCCCATCACCGATGACGCGTTTCCAGCGCGAGATGTCGGCCTCGATCAAGGCACGGTCGTTGTAGCCGGAGGCCTTTTGCCAGCCCATGCGGCCGCGCTCGGCTATACACTGCAGATGGCAGTCTCGCTGTGTTGGTGCAGTCTCCGCAGCGTCGCTCGGCACCGCGTTCGCGCGAGGTGGTACGACCACAGCAGCATCGGGATGCCGTGCCGTGACCTCGGCGTAGACATCGTCACGGTCGTACGCGCCATCACCGCTGAAGGACGCGATCGGCTCCTCAACCTGCTCGAGCAAGGCGCCGACCTGCGAACCATCGTCAGCATCCTTGTCAATCAGCAGCACCGCGACGATCCGGCCCGTGTCGGCGTCGGTAGCAATGTGCAGCTTGCGCCAGCCGCGCCGCCGCTTGCTGCCGTGCTTCTCAACCAGCCACTCGCCGGGGCCACAGAGCTTCAGCCCCGTGCTGTCCACCAGCAGGTGCACGGGCTTGCTGCCCGCCTTTGGCCGCAGCACCTCGAGCGTCTCAGCCCGACGGCTCAGAGTGGTGTAGTCCGGGACGGGCAGAGTGAGACCGAGCAGCTGCAGAATGGAGCCGATCAGCCCCTCGGTCTGGCGCAGCGGCAGGCGGAACACCGCGCGCAGGGTCAGGGCCGTCGTGATGGCCAGGTCGGAGTAGCAGGGCTGCCCGCCTGGGGTGATGCGCGGCGCCGCGTGCCAGGCCTCAATCGCTTCAGCTGTGAACCAGACGGTGAGGCTGCCGCGAGCGCGCAGGCCGGCGTTGTACTCGGCCCAGTTCTTGACCCGGTGCTGCTGGACCGGAATGTGGTGCCGGCGGTCGGCGTTCATTTTGAATGGCATAGTGGGCCCCCTCGAACGAGGGCTCGCCCTCGTCTCAGCCTACCCCACGCCAGCCGATCCGGCGATTGCTGCACCATCTGTGGACGCCCCCTTCTGGGCAAGGGAAAACTGCAGGAGTGCGGTGACGCGTAGTCGGATGCTGCCATCTGTCCGGCCTCTTGCGCGGCCATGGACCGCCGGCCTGCATGGGAATTCGCGGATCAGGTCCAGAGCAAAGCGGCGTACTCAAGGTACGTTGTTGCACACTGGTTTTCCCGATCCCGTCTCGCCGACTGTTGCGCCATGTCCTCCGTTCGCTCGCCCTACGCCTCGGTGGCCGCGGCGGGCTTACGCCGCCACGGCCGGAGCCTTGTACGTCCCGCCCTTCACCAGCAGCGCCCAGACGATCCGGGCCGTCTTGTTGGCCGGCGCGGTGGTGACCAGCATGCGCGGCTTGCGCGTGAGCATCTGCGCCAGCCAGGAGCCCGGCGCTGCCCCACGATGGACCGCCCAGCGCACCACCGCGCTGGCGCCCAGGATGAGCAGCCGGCGGATGGTCCGCTCACCCATCTTCGAGATGGCCCCGAGCTTCTGCTTGCCGCCGGTTGATCTCTGCAGCGGGGTCAGCCCAAGCCAGGCCGCGAAGTCCCGCCCGGCCCGGAAGCCCTCCGGTGCTGGCACCAGAGCAACGATCGCGGTCGCCGCGATCGGGCCGATACCCGGGATCGTCATGAGCCGCCGTACGACAGGGTCGTCCTTCGCGCGCCGGCCAATCTCAGCATCGAGGTCGTCGATCTGCTTCCCGAGCGCCTCGATGCTGTCGATCAGGACCTGCAGGATGCCCCGTGCAGCCTTCGGCACTTACGATGTCTCATCCTTGACCAGAGCAACCAGCTGGTCAACGTGATCGGTCCCCTTCGGCACGACATGGCCATACTCGGTCAGGTGCCCACGGAGCGCGTTGATGCACTGCGTCCGCTGCCGCACCAGCAGGTCGCGGGTCCGGAAAACAAGGGCGTTCGCCTGCTGCGCATCGGTCTTCACCGGCACGAAGCGCATGCCCGGCCGCTGCGCCGCTTCGCAGATCGCCTCGGCATCGGCCACGTCGTTCTTCTGCCGCTTGACGAAGGGCTTGACGTAAGCCGGCGGGATCAGCCGCACCGTGTGGCCCAGCTTGCCGATCTCTCGCGCCCAGTGGTGCGCGCCACCACAGGCCTCCAGCGCCACGACGCATGGTGCTTGTCGGGCAAAGAACTCGAGCACCTTGGCCCGTACCAGGCGCTTGCGGAATACCACATGCCCGGCCGCGTCGGCGCCATGCGCTTGAAATACGTTCTTCGCAACGTCGAGCCCGATTGTGCTAGCCTGTCCCACGGACGCCTCCCCTGATGGTTGCTCAACACCTCCACCTTGGCACATCGATGCCGTCGGGGGGGCGTCCACACCATCAAGGTGGAGAAGCGCGGGTCGAGCGCTGCGTTTGGGACGACAAGGATCTCCTCATCGCTGGCGACAAGATGGCCGCAGAAAGAGACATCCTTCGGCGTGCCTTCTTGTTCGAGACCAACGCGCGAAACGAATTCCTGCCGGTCCTCACCGACGAGCGAAATGGCGGCGATCGGCGTCCCCAGCAGCGCCGCCGCGAGGCGGGTGACCCGATCGAGCTCTTCCTTGCTCGGACCGGCGACCCCCACCCCCTCATAGCAGCCCGTTGAGAAAGCCGTCAGTCAGCCGAACGGGTCTGGTGCAATGCTGAAGGCGATGGCGGCGGTCTGATCGCCGGCGGCGACGATCAGAATGACGACCAAACCACCGTTCTGTGTGGAGATCGCAGCAAGCAAGGCCGAAACCCTGGCCTGGAACCCCCGAGGCGTCCCCGCCCCCGTCAGCAGCCGCATGATCAGGCCGAGGTTGTAGCCGGCGACGTGGATCAGATAACGCTTGTGCAGGTTCTCCCGCCCGCGCAGCCAGGCTCGACGCATGCCACCGCGGTCGAGAATGAGCGCGAAGCTCCGCTCCACCACCTCGGCGCGCAGCTTGAACGCGACGTGGGCAATGCCGGACAGCAGACGAGTGCGGTTGTTCACGACGGCGCGGCGGGCCGCGTCATCGCCATGCCAGCGCGAGAAGCCGTCGCGCTTGGGCTCGGCAATCCGGGTCTTCCACGGCCCGTCGCCGAGCGTCTTCAGCACCTCGCGCGAGTGATATCCTTTGTCGGCCACCATCTCGGCAGGCGCCGCGGCGCTCGGCGCCGCCTCAACCGCGGCCAGGTGCCGGGCCGCACTCGCCAGGGTGTCGGGCAGGGTCGCGGTGTCGCCCCGGTCGGCACTGTGCATCTCGGCCGCGACCACCGCGCCGGTGTCGAGATCCAGCGCGTGCTCGGGCTTGTAGGCCAGGTGGGTGCGGCCGTCCTTCAGCTTGGCAATGCGCGCATCCGGATCGGTCGGGCTCTCCCACTCGGCGTTGGACAGCGTCTTGCCCTTGCGCTTGCGATCCAGCCGGATCAGGTCCTCGGCCGTCGGCGTCTCGATGCCGCTCTCCTTAGCCATGCGCACCAGCATCTCGCGGTAGCTCTCGCCACCGTCGCGCCGCACGATCGCCCGCAGGGCGGCGTTGGCCTCCATGGTCGAGGCATCGACGCCGATCCGCTCGCCTTTGATCAGGCCACGCTCAGCCAGGCGCTGTAGTACCCAGGTGAACACTGCGTCGTGCACCTCGAGCGGCAGACGGGCGCGGGTGCGGCTCAGCCAAGAATGGTCCGGCACGGCTTCGCGCTCGCCGAGGCGAAGGAACTCGCGCAGCGACAGGCTGTCGGCACAGCGCCACTCCAGGCCACGCTCGCTGTCGATCCCCTCGAAGTAGCCGACCAACAGCATGCGGAAGTACCGCCCCGGCGGCAGCGAAGGCCGGCCCTGCCGCGCCGCGTAGTAGGGCGCGCACTGGCCCTCGACGAAGCCATCGAACTCGGCGCTGAGCAGTTCAGCCTGCAGCCGGTCGTAGAACGCGTGCCCGGGCGAGCGCGGCATCTCCGCCCAGGTCACCAGCAGATCCGACTGCCGCCCCTTCTGCCGTCCCAGCGCCATGCCACACCTGCCGCTCGCGTCCAGGACCAACCGAATCAAGCCAGGGCCACTTCGTCAACGGGCTGATAGGCGGCAAGCGCAGCCAAGCGCGCTTCCTCGTCCACGGGCACGGGAGGCGGTACCGCAGGAGGCGGCACCGAGGCGGCAACCGTAACACGGTTGCGCCCGGAGTGCTTGGCTGAATAGAGCGCCGCGTCCGCCGCCGCCAAGAGCGCTTCGGCAAACAGATCCGGATCAGCCGCGGGCAACGCCGTCGCGACGCCGACGCTTACCGTGACCACGCTCGAGGGCAAGTTCGCCGTGTGCGTCAGCCCGACCGCCTCCACCGCGGCACGCACCTGTTCAGCCAACATCTCGGCGCCCGCTGCCGAGGTGTTTGGCAGTAGCACCACGATCTCCTCGCCGCCGTAGCGCGCCACCAGGTCCGCAGGGCGATGGACGGCGGAAGCAACTGCCCCGGCGACGGCCCGCAGGCACGCGTCACCCGCGGGGTGGCCATAGGTATCGTTGAAGAGCTTGAAGCGGTCGACATCGAGTAACAGCAGGGAGACCGGCGTGCTTTCGCGTCGAGCCCGGCTCCACTCTAACGCCAAGGCCTCATCGAAGGCCCGACGGTTGGGCAGGCCGGTCAGACCGTCGGTACGCGCCAGGGCAGCCAGCCTGCGCTCTAGAGCCTTGCGCTCCGTCACGTCGCGCTTGACAGCGACAATGCCTTCAGTCCTGCCGGTCACAGGGTTCCGCAGCGCGCGCCAAGATGCCTCGACCCAGACCGGCGCCCCATCCGGTCGGACGGCACGGAATTCAATTCGGGTGGCCGCCTCACCTCCCCGCAGACGGGCGATGGCGTCCCGGACGGCGGTTGCGTCCTCCGATGTGATATCGTCAAGTAGGTGGCGACCGACGAGCTCCTCCACGGGGCGTCCGTATATCGCGGCGCTCGCGGGCGAGGTGTAGAGCCGCCTACCCTCGGCATCGAGGCGGCATACGCCGTCGCCCGAGTTCTCCGCCAGCAGGCGAAATGTGGCCTCGCTAGCGCGCGCGGCCTCCTCAAGGGTTCGGCGCCGCGCCAACTCGCGGTTCAGACGGATGACCAGGACGGCCATCGCGCCCACGAGGAGGAGTGTCATCCCGCCGATCACGGCGGCCTTGCGCCGCCAAGCCGAGTAGACGTCGTCGACGGCCACGGCGACATTGATGAAGAGCGGTACGCCGTCGAACTGGCGCTGCGTATAAAACCTGGCTCTTGTCGGGATCCGGGGAGATGAGGACTGGCCGGCCTGACCGGAACCTGATGGGATGCAGGGCGGGTGCGGTCCGGTGCTGGAGGCCCTGTCATGGTCGGCGCAGAGCTGGTCAACCTCGCGTCTTTGCTGGACGACGCCAAGTGCTTCGCCATGGTGCGGCAGCACCGCTGGCCGGAGCAGGTGCAGTGTCCTGGCTGCGACAGCAAGGCGGTGGTGCGCGCTGGCCATGATGATAGCCAGCCGCATCGCCAACGCTATCGATGCAACGCCTGCGGCAAGCGCTTCGATGACCTGACCGGCACGGTCCTGGCCGGGCATCACCAGCCCCTGCGTGTCTGGGTGCTGTGCCTCTACTTCATGGGCCTGAACCTGTCGAACCGACAGATCGCCGCGGAACTGGGCCTGTCCGCCTCGGACGTGCAGAGCATGACGGAGCAGCTGCGCTGCGGCTTTGCCGCCAAGACCCCGCCCGTGCGGCTGGAGGGCGACGTCGAGGTGGACGAGGTCTACGTCGTGGCCGGCCACAAAGGCCAGCCTGCTGCGGTCGCAAAAAGGGGCGGCTCGGGCGCCGGCGCCGCCTGGCAGGTGCGCCGGGACGCGGCACGCTGGAGAAGGACAAACCACCCGTCCTCGGGTTGGTCCAGCGTGGCGGCCAGCTGGTCATGCGCATGCTGCCCAATGTGCAGCAGCGGACGATCCAGCCGATCATCACCGCCACGGTCGCGCCGGGGAGCCAAGTCTACACCGACGAGTACGACATCTACGCCCGTCTGGAGGCCTGGGGCTATGGACACCAGACGGTCTGCCATGCTCACGGCGAGTACGCCCGCGACGACGATGGCGATGGCTTTTGCGAGGTGCACGTCAACACCATGGAGGGGGTGTGGTCGCTCCTGCGGTCGTGGCTGCGGCCGCACCGGGGCATCTCCCAGGACAAGCTGCCACTCTATCTCACCTTCTTCGCGTTATTGCACAACGCGCGCCGCCGCGGCAGAGCCCTCCTCGGGCAACTCATCGCCGCGCTGGTGGCCTGACATGCCCCTCCGCGCCGTCACCCCGGATCCCGATAAGAGCCATTCCTTATTGTGCCTGAGTGTGCGCGACGAGGCGGCGCGAAATGATTGAGATCATTGCGATCCAGACGTGCGCGGCAAAGAGGTCGGGCGCGCGGTCGTACACGATGTTGAGCCGGCGGTAGCGGCTGAACCAGGCGAACAGCCGCTCCACCACCCAACGGATCCCGTTCGGCAGGAAGCGCCCATCCCGCGTGCCACCGGGCGAAACAGAGACATGGATGTCGTGCGCGAGTGCCGCTTCAGCGAAGGGAGCGCCCTTGTAGCCGCTGTCGCCGAGGAGATCACCCTGGAAGCCGAGCGCAGCCAGCCGTGGCAGCGTCGGCAGGATGCCCGCGCGGTCGTCCGTGTTGGCCGGGTGAAGCTCGAGATCGAGCAGCGAGCCATGCTTGCCGCATACGACGCAAAGCTTGATGCCCTTGACCAGCTTGCCGCCATCGATGCCGCGCGTCCAGGCGGTCGGGGCCGAACGCAGCGAGCGGCTGTCGGCCACCACCGCCGAGGGCAGGACCTCGTCGCCGCAGGCCAGCCGCCAATCGAACGCGAGACGCTGGCCCAGCCGGCGCCACAGCCCTCGGCGAGACCAGCGGGCAAAGCTGGTGTGCAGCGTGGTGAAGGGAATGCCCGAGAGCAGCCCAGCGATGCGCCACTGCATGCCCCCGAAACTCAGCATCCAGATCAGCCCGATGACGCGCCGTCGCAAGCTCAGGTCCGGCTTGCAGCCGCGGCGATGCACGCCGACCCGCTCGCGGTCCATGGCCGCCAGTTCGGCCTCGACAGCGAAGATGAACACCTCAATGTCGGCCAGGACGTTCCAGCCGTCGCCGGGGCTGGGGTGAGGAATGCGGCGGATAGAGGGGGGCCGCACATCAACGAGGTCGAGAATACCAGCAGAAGGCATTGCCCTCATATGGTGGGGACGGCCCAGCGCTCGCCGAACGTGTCGAGTGCGACCCAAAAAACCTGCTTATTTCGCGTTCAGACTCTTACCACGCCGCGTAGCCCGGTGAATCCAACAAGAAAGGGCAAACGCCAGTCGGGGCATGGGTCACGCCGTCTCACGGTCGGAATAAGGCGTGGCAGATAGGTCGCCGGGAACACCCAGGCAAAGCGTACGACGATCACTGTCGCACTGATCGCCAAACCAACGGCAAGCGCGTGGTCCAGTCCGTTGCTGGCCAGCGTGCCGATCACGATCCGGGCCTGCAATCCGGTCAGCAGGAACACCAGCGCCTCGACCACCCAAGCGAGCTATGCGGGAAACTGGGTGACGGCCTGCTGATCAGGCGGCGGTCTGTGCCGGCGTCTGGATGACCTCGACGCCGTCGCGGAACCTGACACCCTGCACAACCTTCGGCAACTGGTTCTCGCCTTTGAGGCGGCGCCAGCTCTTGGCAGCTGCCATCACGAGCTTGAACACCATCAGCCGGGCAGTGTCCTGCGACAGCGCACCTTTGCTCCTGACCGTGCGGTGTCGGACGGTGGCGAACACACTCTCGATCGGGTTCGAGGTCCGCAGATGATCCCAGTGTTCGGCTGGGAAGTCGTAGAAGGTGAGCAGCGCGTCGCGGTCCTTGAGCAGGCAGCTGACCGCCTTCTCGTACTTGGCCACGTACTTCTCGGTGAAGGTGGTGATCGCCGCCTCGGCGGTGGCGCGGTCGGGCGCCTGCCAGATCTCGCGCAGGTCCTGCTTGGCCGCGGGCTGGACGGACTTCGGCAGTTTGTCCATGACATTGACGGTTTTGTGCACCCAGCAGCGCTGTTGCCGGGTCGTCGGGAAGACCTCCTCGAGCGCCTTCCAGAAGCCGAGCGCGCCGTCGCCGATGGCCAGCTCGGGCGGGATAGCCAGGCCGCGCGCCTTCAGCCCGGCCAGCAGCTCGTGCCAGCTCTGGGCGCTCTCGCGCACCCCGACCTGAAAGCCGACCAGCTCCTTCTTGCCCTCCGGCGTCGCCCCGATC
>NZ_JAUTWS010000107.1 GCF_030657435.1 Paracraurococcus lichenis
TCCAGTTTCCCGCATAGCTCTACCGCATTTTCACACAGCCTGTAACTGAAGCTGTCCTTCAGCGGGGCAATAGACTTGTCCGGTCGGCCCACGGATCCAGCATTGCTATGTACTGCCGCAGGCAGTATCACGGTTTTCATGCATTAGTATGTACCGACATGGAGCAGCCTCTTGCCTTGCGGATTGAGCCCGACCTCCTGGCGGCAGTGCGGCGGTGCGCCGCCGCGGAGAACCGGAACCTCACCAACTTCGTCGAAACCGTTCTGAAGGCCCGCGTCGCCGGCGAGTTACATCCTACGTCAAGCGGCAAGAGCCGCGACCCTTCGGTGTTGAGCCAACCTGCACCGAGCGGCCGAACGCCGAAGAAGGCCCGCCGGTCCAATTAGCCTAGCCCTGCGTCCGCTCAGCCGTGGTGGTCAAAAACGGAGACAACCTATGCCTGAACCACGGCCAATCCCGACGCTGTGCACCGGGATACCAGAGTTCGACGTCACCCTCCGCGGCGGCTTGCCCCGGCACCGGCTGCATCTGGTCGAAGGGATGCCAGGAGCGGGCAAGACGACCTTTGCCCTCCGCTTCCTGCTCGAGGGGGCCACCAATGGCGAGCGGTGTCTCTACGTTACCTTGTCCGAGACCGCGGAGGAACTCGCCGCTTCGGCCGCCTCCCACGGCTGGTCACTCGAGGGCATCGACGTCTTCGAACTCGTGCCGGCCGAGGCTGAGATCGAAAACCAGCAGACGGTGTTGTATCCGGCCGAGGCCGAGTTCGGCCAGACTATGCAGATGATCACCGGGCACATCGAGGCGACGAGGCCCGAGCGCGTGGTGATCGACAGCCTGGCCGAGTTGCGGCTGCTGGCACAAGACTCGTTGCCCTACCGCCGGCAGCTGCTCGCCCTCAAGCGCTTCCTTCAGGGGCGCAGGATTACCACGATGGTCCTCGACGACCTGACCGGGGGCCGCGGCGAGGCCGACCTGCACAGCCTCGTGCACGGCGTGATTTCGCTCGAGCAGATCGAGCGCAACTACGGCGCCTCGCGCCGGCGGCTGCGGATCGCCAAAATGCGCGGCTCCGACTACCAGAGCGGCTGGCACGACTTCGCTCTCACCACCGGCGAGGTGTTGGTGTTCCCCAGCCTGATCGCGGAGGAGCACAAAGAGCAGCCAAACCACGACGCTATCTCGAGTGGGGTCGCCGGTCTGGACAAGGTGCTCGGCGGTGGATTGGACCGGGGCACGACGACGATGCTGGTCGGGCCCTCCGGTGCGGGCAAGTCCTCGATCGCATTGCACTACGCGATGGCCGCGGTCGGCCGGGGCGAGCATGCCGCCTACTTCTCCTTCGACGAGACCTTCGAGACCCTCTCGCGCCGCGCCGCCGCGCTCGGCCTGCCGGTGGTGGAGGCGGTGGAAGCGGGTGAGCTCGACTGGCGCCGCGCCAACCCGTCACGCCTCTCGCCTGGTGAGTTTGTCTGGCAGGTCCGGCGCGAGGTCGAGGATCGACAAGCGGCTGTCGTGGTCATCGACAGCCTGAACTCGTATCTCGGCACGATGCCGGAGGAGCAATCGCTGGTGCTGCAGATGCACGAGCTGCTGACCTACCTCAACAACAAGGGCGTGGTCACGATCCTCATCCTGGCACAGCAGGGCGTGGTGGGCGATGTGCAGAACCCGGTCGACCTCAGCTTCCTGAGTGACGCGGTGGTGCTGCTGCGCTTCTTCGAGGCGGCTGGCGAGGTGCGGAAGGCGATCTCCGTCGTCAAAAAGCGCACCGGGGTCCACGAGCTCTCAATCCGCGAGTACCGGCTGTTCCCCCGCGGCATGGAGGTCGGCCCGCCCTTGATGGATCTGCGGGGGGTGCTCACCGGGGTGCCAACTCATGTCGGCCCGCAGGAGCAACTCCTCGGCTCCGAGAGCCAAGGAGCCGGCTGACATCTCGAACCCAGGCTCGATTCTTGTCGTCGCGCCCATTGGCCGCGACGCGGCGGAGATCGGGCGCGTCCTGGACGGGATGGGCGTAGCGACCACGCCATGCGCCGACCTCGCCGCGCTCTGCGACGAGCTGCGGCTGAATGGCGGCACGGTCACCTCCGCTCTCGTCATCGCGGAGGAGGCGCTCGCCCGCGGGTCGGATGCGCTCGTGGCCTGCCTGGCGCGGCAGCCATCCTGGTCGGACTTGCCGATCATGGTGCTAACGACGGGAGGCCGCCTGCAGAGGTCCGGCGGGCGCTGGGCGCTGTTCGAAGGGCTGGGCAATGTCACCCTGCTGGATCGGCCTCTCCACCCGGAGACGCTGCGGAGCGCCGCCCGGAATGCTCTGCGGGCCCGTGCCCGGCAGTACGAGACGCGGCGCCACCTGGAAGCGCTGCAGCTCGCCGCCGAGACGCTGGAGGCCCGCGTTGAGGACCGCACCCGTGCCCTCGCGGCCGAGGCGGCCGAGCGGGCGCGGGCCGAGGCCAGCTACCGGGCGCTCTACCAGCAGACACCTATCCCGCTGCACTCCCTGGATGCCGAGGGCCGACTGCTGAGCGTCAGCGACCGCTGGCTCGCATTCATAGGCTACAGCGGCCGCGACGAGGTGGTCGGTCATTGCATTACCGAGTTCATGACCGAGGAGGCGGCCCGCCAGCACCGGGAGGCGCACTGGCCACGGTTGCTTGCCGAAGGCGGCTTCAACGACGTCGAATACCGCTTGATCAAGCGGTCCGGCGAGATTGCTGACGTCCTCGTCTCCGCCCGAATTGAGCATGACGAGGTCGGTCGCTTCGTCCGCACCATGGCCGCCCTGGTCGACATCACCGCCCGCAAGCGTGCCGAGGAGAAGCTTGCCCTAGAGGCGGCCAAGCGCGAGGCCGCACAGGAGCGGCTGCGGCAAACGCAGAAGATGGAGGCGCTGGGCCAGCTCGCGGGCGGCGTTGCGCACGACTTCAACAACGCCTCCGCCGCCGTGCTGGCAGGCATCGCCCTGCTCGAGAAGCGCCACGGCGCCACGTTCGCCGCGGCGGGGCCGGGCCCCCTACGGCTGTTGGCAGGGCTGCGTGACGGGGCCGAGCGAGGGGCCGCAGTCTCCCGCCGCCTGCTTTCCTTCGCGCGGCGCGAGGCGCTCAACGCCACGAACGTCGACCCGGCCGAGTTGCTGAGTGGGCTACGGGATATGCTCGCCAACGCGCTCGGACCGGGCATCCGGATGCGGGCCGAGGCGCCGGCGGGGCTGCCGGCGCTGCGGGCCGACCGGCGGCAGCTCGAGACGGTGCTGATCAACCTTGCCATCAACGCGCGGGACGCGATGCCGCCCGAGGGCGGTGAGGTCGTCTTCGCTGCCACGCCTGAGGTGGTGGACAGCAGCACCGAGCATCCGGCCGGTCTGCAGCCCGGCAGGTACATACGACTGAGCATTGCCGACACTGGCAGCGGTATGGACGCGGCGACCCTGGCGCGCGCCACCGAGCCTTTTTTCACCACCAAGCCGGCGGACCGGGGCACCGGGCTCGGACTGTCCATGACCAGCGGCTTTGCCGAGCAGTCGGGCGGCGCGCTGCGGCTGGAGAGCGAACCACGGCGCGGCACCACCGTGACGCTCTGGCTGCCGCAAGCCGAAGCTGCGACGGTGACAGCCATGCCGCCTCCGGCCGCTGGCATGCCGTCCCGAGCTCTCATCGTGGATGCCGTTCCCCTCACACGGCGCTACCTCGTCCATTGCCTCCGGGAGGCGGGCTGGGACGCGGCGGAGGCCGCCAGTGCGGGCGAGGCACTGGAGGTGATCGACGCGGACACCTCCTTCGGCCTGCTGTGCATCGCACATCCAACGCTGTCTGGGCCGGACAGCATGACCCTGGCCCGGGCGGCGCGGGTCCGTCGTCCAGGGCTGCCGACCATGCTGGTGGCGGGTCCGGAGGTGGCGACCGACTTCGCGGCGGAAGCATTGAATGAAGGCCTGCGGGTCCTGCGCAAGCCAGTGTCGCCAATGGAACTCCAGGAAGTGTTGGCAGGCCTAAAGCACCGGTCCGCGACCTGGCCGCGAAGCGAAGCCGCTGATTAGAGCAGTCCGCCAGGTCAAGTAATGGGGTTGAAGCGGCTCACTGAGGCAGGCGTGCGAGCCGCTTGTGCCGCAATGGTCTGGGCTCGGCGAAAGCGCTCTCGGAAGGCGTCGGCCCGCGTTGTAGCAGGCAATGACTTGTTGGGGCTGTCGTCGTTCATGGGGTCGAATACCCGCCCGCGTGGCGGCGCGCTATCACCAGCGGGCTATCGCACAAAAAGATGGCCGGCGATTGCTCACCGGCCGAAGGTTGGGGGGAGGGGAAACATCATCCGAAGTCGAAGCGAGGGTATGCCTCGGCGGGGCGCTTGGCTGTGCCCCGCATCACACTGAGGGCGCAGCCGCCACCATGCTGGAGAAATCATCGATGCGCGCCGCGATGTCTGGTCGATCGCGCTTGATGCGGGCGGCGAGGTAGTCGGCCCCGCGACCGATTGCTGTAGAGGTAGTGTCACTACCTCTACTCCGCCCATTGCCGATTTCCCCATGCTTCGCCAATGGCTCGACCTCAGCTATCACGTCGCTGGGCAACCGGGTTTCGTCCGGTTCTCCCATCACCGCATCGGCAACTTCGACCCGCATGCCGAGTCCAAACGGCTCCGAACACTTATATTGAGCCGGCCGCGGTGTTCTTGAGCTAGGCTGCGTAGCGGAACTGCGGATGGCGGAAGAAGGCGCGAATGCGGTCCGGTCGCCTGGATAGGCTGCGCATGTGGTTGACGACGGTCTGCTTGAGCTGCGACTTGCTGCGCGCCAGCGGCTTGGCGGTGACCACCTGCTTGACATCGCCGTTCACACCCTCGTCCGGGTTCAGCTCGGGGCTATAGGCCGGAAGGTGAAATACCTCGATCTGAGCCTCGCACCCTGCCAGCCAGTCGCGGACCAGCCGCGCCCGGTGCACCTGCAAGCGGTCGAGGATGAGGAACACCTTGCGCCCGGCGTCGCGCATCAGGCGCTCGAGGAAGCGGATCAGGGTCGGGGCCTTGATCGCGCCATTGAGGATCATCCAGCGCACCTCGCCCCTGTTGGTCACCGCCGAGATCAGGCCGACATTGGCGCGTCGGTGATTGGGGCGGACCACCGGGGTCTCGCCCCGCGGGGCGTAGCTGCGGCCGCGCACGTCGTCCGAGCGCAGGCCGCTCTCGTCACCCCAGAAGATCACGCCGCCCTCTGCCTTGGCCCGCGCCGCGATCGCCGGGTACTCCCGCCGCAGCCAGCGCCGCACCGCCGCCGGGTCCTGCTCATAGGCCCGCCGCAGCGGCTTCTGCGGCGTGTAGCCCCAGCGCGCCAGGTAGGTGCCCATCGTCCGCACCGCCACCGCCACGCCGAAGCGCTGCCAGACCAGCGCCTGCACCGCCGCCCGGCTCCAGAGGGCAAAGTCCAGCCCCAGCTCGTCCGGCATCTGCTGGCGCATCAGCGCCTGGACCTCGGCTTCCTGCTCTGCCGTCAGCAGGGTGCCATGCCCCGGCTCCGGCCCGCGCGGCTTGCTCTTCAGTCCCGCCGGGCCGTGCTCGGCGAAGCGCTTGCAGATGTCGAAAACCCCGGTCTGGGTCAGCCCGACCTGGGCTGCGATCGCGGCATAGGTCTGCCCTGCCTGACGCAGCCCGATCACCTGACGCCGGCGCTCCTCTTGCGCCTCTGGCGTCAGGCTCCGCATGTCCACGTGTTTCATGATGTCAGCTATTTGGGTACAGCAGGCCAGACTTTCAAGAACGTCGCGGCCGGCTCAATAACGAAAGCCTCCCGCCCCCTGCGCCGGATCGCGTGGCCGGGGAGTTTTCATGTCCGGGGCCTCGTGAGACCGCTCCAGGCACGACGAACCGCCCGCCGCCGCCCGCCGTTCTCGCGACCCAACGAACGAGGTCCAGGCCGTGGTCATCCCATCCATCCAGCCCCACACACTGGCGGGCGCCCATTCCGCCCTTGTTGATACCCTCGCCGAGATGCTCGCCGCTCGCGACGCGACCTTCCACGCTGTGCATCCGCCGCCAGGCTCCGGCATCTCGCCCGTGCAGCGAGCCGCGAACGTCTCCGCTGCCACCGGCGCCAAAATCGCGGCAGAGAAGGCATACGATGCCGCCCTCGCGTGGTACGGAATCGTGCTGGCTGAGGAGACCGCGCAGCGCCTTGGTTTGGCGAGCGCTGTCCCGACCGCCGCCCCGCCCAACGGGCAACCCGGACTCTAACGAGCGCCGCGCCCGCGCCAAGCCAGCATCCCGATGACGCCGCTGGCTCGGTGTCCGCATCGGCAGCGGATGTGCAGCACCTCGTGCTGCCGAAACCAGAGCGGGTCCACCGGCTTCGGGCTGCCATCCAGGTGCCGCGACATACGCGAACAAAAATAGAATATGTCGGGCGGTTTCGCCTAGATTTCGGTCTGTCCCAAAAGGCGAATCGCCATAGCAACCGACCTGGATCGTCTGGCCATCGACGCTGAAGCTGACCGGCTGAGCGGCGTGTACTTGAGGGTCATGATGCTCGCCCGGGCTCAGCGTCTCGACCTGCTGCAAGCCGGCCGCGAGGCGGTGGCGAAGGGCATCGTCAGCGCGGCGGATTGGGCGCTGGTGCGCGAGGTGCTTGGTGGCCGATGAGCGCGACCTATCCCGGTGCCGTCCTGCTACGCGAGTTTCCCGTCAACGTGGTGCTGGTGGAATGCCGGCGCTGCCCGCGCCGCGGCCGCTACAGGCTAGCCACGCTGCTCCAGCGCTTTGGCCCTACGGCGACACTGCCCGAGGTGCTGGTGGCACTCTCGGCCGACTGCGATCGACGGCGGGACTGGAGGCCGGACGGACCGTGCGGCGCAAGTTTTCCAGATCTGGTGCGGAGACGTCGCTAAGGCCGCCCCGCATAGAGACAAAGCGGAGCGGCCTGTTCGCAACCGAGGAAGGTACCCATTGTCCGAACGCGCCCTCGCCAACACGGTTTGAGCGGCAGCGGTAAGCTCATTAGACTTCAATGGGGAGCCGGAAGGGGCCTGCCCGCTGTCACCAACCGTGGGTACAGGTCGGGGCCAGAAGGCCCCCTCCTCTGTGGCCGGCTAAATCGGCTTTCCTTCAGCGTAGCGCGTCATAGCCTCGATCAAAGCGTCCCGCCCCATCAGCACGGTACCGTCGGCTGCGGTGATGTATTCCGGATCGGTCGTAAGATCCGTCCAGAGTTCAAAAGCTTCTGCAACTGCGGCGTCGACGCTCTCGTATTCACTCGTCAGAGGAGTGAGCATATACCAGAAGTGCAGTACTACTTTGGTTGCTACCGCAGCCTCGCGCCGCATGGCGCGTGCGATGGCGCCAAAGTCGTTGGCGAGGAAGTCCGGCACCGGCTGTCTCCTTCGCTTCGAACGATACAGATCCGTAGCCGTCGGTGGCCAGAGGATTGGCCCCTCCTCCGCTTCACCCTCACCGGCGCTTCGCTGCCCGCCGCGCCACCGCGTTAAGCGTCATCCACGTCTCCCGCGCCGTCTCGGCCCTGGGCGCATGCTCACGCGTCCTCTTCGTCGTCCTCGTCCATCTCGACCTCACGCGCCATCGCGCCGAGGAAAAGCTCGGCGAGGACGTCAGCGAGGTCTAGCCGGATCTCGGCGGGCTCGGTCATGTCGGCATCATCCACAATGTCGCTGAGGCCGCCCCGTGTCTTCCCCATGCGGGACGGCCTCTTTGAAACCGGAGAAGCTACCCCCCTCCGATCAGGCTGGCGAACGCATCGTTGCGGCTGTGGTTTGGGCAATGGTGGGAAGATAGGTAGCCTTTCACGGGGGGCCGGAAGGGGTCCGGTCCGCGATACAGCCCCCAGTGCGATGGGGGGGAACACGCGGGCGGCGGGCTGGGGTCGGACGACCCCTTCCCTCATGGTACCGAGGAAGGTCAGGCCCCAGCGCTTGGCCATTCATCCGGCACCAGCAGGATCGGCAGCACCCGCCCGCCGGCGGTCACGCACCTACTTTCGGCTTCGGTCACCGGCTTCAGTTGTGCTTGCCCCGCGCCGCATCCGCATGTGTGCAGCAGTGCCGGCAGCCAACCGTCCTCCTTGGCCTGGGTGGTCCGCATGACGCCGCAGATCGCCCGGCAGTACCTGCTCCGGGCAAAGGCTGTCCCGGAGATCACACAGGCAACCCGAGCCGCGCTGCGATGGCCTGGAGCGCCGGCACGTCGCCCTCATGCCAGCGGTGTCGTGTCATCAGTGCCTGCGCCTCCTTCGCCGGCATCCCGAGCGCCTCGCCGATCGCGGCCGACGTGGTGATCTCGCGGTCGTCGAGGTATCGGCCGATGGCCATGCGCAGGCGGATGCACACGAGCCGGTCCTCGCGGCGCTGGCGCTGCTCGGCGGAGGTGAGCTTCGGCTTTGGAGGCTGGTTCTGCGTCATCGGCCACCTTCGGCAAGAAGTCGCTGCGCCTCATTGACCAAGTGGCGGTCGGCTGCACTGGCGACCAGACCGGCGGCAGAGAATGCCCGGAAGGCGGCGACGGCTTCGGACGCGGTGGCGTGCAGGTGCTGCTCGATCCAGCGACCCTGTGCCATCCAGAACCGATCGACCTCGGCGGCTGGTTGTCCCTTCAGTTTGCGATGGGCGGTCAGCAGCATGGTCTGAGCCTTTTGGAACGCTTCCAGGGCTCGTTGCAGCCGGCCGGCGACCTCGGGCTCGCCTGGAACGGTCATTGCTCGCTCCTCCGGATTGTTCTTTTTGGTTGAGTGGTGGCCAGGCTGACGAGCGCTGCGGTGAGGGTGAACCAGCAGCGGGTCATGCTGTCTTGTCCTGCGCCTCGGGCTCAGGCGGCGGACACACGCACCCATTCTCCATGAATCGCAGTCCGGCAGCTTCAAAGGTCCGCCGAATGCGTGAAAGCGTGGTCCGGTTCGTGGCGGCTGTGCCGACCTCAAAGCGGTTGACCGTAGCAATGCCGAGGTCTGCTTCGCGAGCAAGGTCTTGCAGGCTCCAGCCGAGCGCGGCACGGGCCATGCGGCTCTGAACGGGCTTAATCATGCGATCAAAATATCATCTTTTCCCTCTTGCGGGAAAGAGGTGAAGACGATTATATTTTGATCGCAAGATTAAGAGCGGACCGAGTAGGAGGGGTCCGATCCTCCCACCCGGCCCTGACCACAACCCAACCCTGCAAGGAACCATGGGTCATGGCTGCTTTCTCTATAGACCAATCAGCCCGTTCGCGCCTCACTGCCATGCGGGGCGTCACCGTCATCGCCCACCCCTCCCCTCGCAACCCTGCGACGTTGGCGATGGTCATCGCTGGCGTCCGCTGCATCGACGTGCGGCACGACGGCGATGGCTTCCGCGCCACCATCCATGTGCGCGACGGCGAGTGGCTGCCGCTTGCCGACGGCGTGACCGAGGACGCGGCCTTCGCGGCGATCCTCGCCTTCGTCTCGGTGGTGGCCAGCGTGCCGCAGAGCTACGCGCCAGAGCATGACGCGGCCGAGCGCGCCGCAGCGGCGGAGGTCTTCGCCAGCTTCGCCTTTCCCCTGTTGGTCGCAGCGTGAGGGAGGCCCAGCCCATGCGTCGCCCTTCCTGCGTGATCCTGACCGTCGCGCACCCGACTGACCGGTCTCTGACCACCACCGCTCGCCTCTCACCGCCTGCGTTCGTGGCGGCCCATCCGGAGTTGGCCGCGGCATCCCGCCGGGTCCTGCGCACCGGCACCACGGAGTGCCATCCCGGGCCGGATGGGGCCTCGCTCTACATCGCCCGCGGGCTGGCGTGAGGGAGGGCAGCACCATGTGCACGATGCAGCATCTCGCCGCCCTGTCTCGGGCCCACGTCCCTGCCGCGATCGCCGGCCTCGACATCCAAACCGAGGAGGGTTGCATCGCGGCCCGCCTGCGGCTTGCCGCCAGCTTCGCCCGCAGCCTGACCGTCGAGGCGCTGCTGGCCATCTGCCGCGTCCTGGGTATGCGGCACGTCGCGCAGGGGCACCAGGCCGCCTACGCCCTTGCGGTGGTCGCCATCCCCGCCCCCGCCAGCCGGGAGATGCACTAATGCCGGCCTCTTCCTTCGTGCTCGACACGATTAGCGAAGGCCTCGGCACCGTCGTGGCTCGGAACGGTGCCGTTCGGGATAGTGGCGACTGCTGGCTCAACAGCCACGAGGTCGTCCATGACAGCCTGGACAACGGCTTCACGGTCCGAGCGGCGCTGCACCCTGGCGAGGCGCGTGACGCGGCGCGGGACCTCCTGGATGGGCTGGCGGCGCATGGGCTGGCTGTCCATCGCCAGATCCCCCGGGGCGGCAACAGCCTTTCGGCGCGCCTCCTGCGGCTGGTCGACGAGCTTGCTGACGCGACAGGGGACGTCGACCAGGTCGGCCGGATTGCCGACGCGCTGTCCGCTTTGGCCGTCGAGGCCCGGCACCGCGACGACGCGGTGGTGCCAGCGTATCTTCGCCAGCAGCTGCCGGCCGGCATGGCGCGGCTGGTGGATCACAGGAGGCGGGCCTTGGCCGCTCTCCGCAATCTTGTGCTGGTGGAGAAGCGTCCATGAGCAGCACTCCCGACCGCCGCACCCTCTTCGGGCTGGTCTCCATCGCGGTGACCGAATCGACCGCGGGCCATGCCTGCTTCCTGAGTGCGGCAGGCGCCGAGCCACTTCTCCAGCTCGGAAAGCAATGGCAGGAGCTCATGCAGGAGCATGACCAAATCAGCTGCCTTCTCGACGAAGCCACCGATGAAGTGGAGGGCGAGGCATTGGGCGCACTGCAGCAGCAAGTTTGGGAAATGATGAAGCAAGTCGAGAATGCGATCACTGCAGAACCTGCGCAGACAATCGCAGGCCTGCAAGTCAAGGCCAGGGTCGTCGAACGCTACGGCGAGTGGGCGCGTGTTGGCGATGTCGAGCGGTCACTTCTGGCCGACCTTCTCCGCGAGATGAAAATGTGAGTGTCACCTCAGCGGCGGCAAGCGGTAGGACCGCCGTCGGAAGGGCGGCGCCCCTCCCTTCCTCCAGCGGCAGCCGCACTGAGCATCACAGCTCATCGAGTTTGAACACGACGTGGGTTTCCCCGTCGACCTCGTAGGGTAGCAACTGCTCGAGCAGATCGAGCCTGAAACGTCGGCGCGCGGGGGGATCGTCGCCCACCACCCCGACGCCACTCTCGGCTCAGTCGAGACGTAGTTCTTCTGTCCCTGTCGCGCCGTCTGTAGCCTAGGTGGCCGCCAGCTCCCCACCCAGGCGTCCGAGTGCGCCGTGCTTCAGCGCGTTGGTCGTCAGCTCGTGCACCGCGCGTGCCGGCCGCACCACCTTGAGCCCGTTGAGCGTCACGCGAGCCTCGTCATCGTCCACGCCGTAGGCGGTCAGCTCGAGCTGCAGGAGTTCCCGCAAGGTCACCCGAGACGCCACCTCGCGCGAGAGCAGGCTTTACACGCGGTCAAGGGCGACGAAGCACTGCAAGAACGCATTGCCGAACTTTTCCGAGAAGGCGCTCGCGTCAAGCGGCCCAGTGCAGGGCCTGGAAGCTGCACTTACGTTCAATGAACATGCCTCACGGCTCCATCTACTGCCGCGTCGGTGCCACTCATCTGCCCTGCATCTGCCTGCTAGCTGGCATAGATCTGCCGCGTATCTGCCATGCAAGCTGCCACGCATCTGCCACACAACGGCATACACCTGCCCTGTATCTGCCACGCATGCATCACTGGAAAAACTCGCCGGAGTAGGGGCAATGCATTGGTCTGCAGGTACGCAGGTACGCAGGTACCTCCAAACCAACATCACCGTGATAGCCAAAGCCACCGCACGGTCCGTCCGAAACGGCACGTCAAGCGCCGGGGTCCCTGTCATTCTCTCACCGACCCGCCTCTGGCATCGGGGTGCCGCCCGCTCCTCCTCCGTCTTCGGCAAGGGCGGCGAGTTGGCGATCAACCGCCTGGAGGCGCCGGAGGTGTCCGTTCATGCGCTGCACCTGCTGCAGTCCTGCCTGGTCCACATG
>NZ_JAUTWS010000108.1 GCF_030657435.1 Paracraurococcus lichenis
TCTGGGTACGGTAGCGCCCTGACGCAACCCGGTCAGTGACGAAGGCCTCAATCTCGGGTGTCAGGGAGACATTCATCGTCTTGCGAAACACCATGCCTTTTCATGGTTCGCCAGTGCCACATGTGTCAATCGTTGATACGATGACCACCCTGATTCGCCTCGTGGAGCGGGCTTATCAGGGGTGAGGACGCAGCCCCTCGGCGCGCAGTGCCAGCCGTATCTGTTCCAGCGCTGCCACGAGGTACGGCAAAGGTATGTCGTCCCCTGCGGCATAGCGCCGGACAATGACGCGGGCAGCGCCGAGGGCGCCACCGCCCGCTGTCTCGAAATGCCGAACTGTGTCAGCCAGGGCCAGCACTTGAGCGCGCAGTTCCCTGTAGCGCAAGGCAGGCTCAGCGGACGCCATGGTCGTCTCCTGGAAGCTGTGCCGTCGCCCCAGCAACTCGGGGCGGCCCGCGCCACCAGAAACGTGCAAGCGCCTGTTCTGTTGGCGCGGGCTGCTGGCCGAGAGCGCGGCCGGGATGACAGGACGAATGTGGCAGCTTCTGCTCAGGCTCCAGAATTGGCGTTATGGAGCGTGAGACAGGACGGCGCTCGCGGCGGTAACGGATGTCAGTGTTCCTTGATGACCGGACGAACGGGTCTGGGGCAGGCCCAGCCCCGCCAGTCTGACCCTGCATCGCCGGACTCTTTGCCCTTCATGGCCGGACAATTTCCCTGATTGACCGGACAAAGCCGGGGCATGGGGCACTGGGCGACGGCCGAGACGCCGGACTTTCAGGATGAAAGCGGGCCAATAAACGACCGTCAGACAACAACTCTTTATGTCTGAAAAACCCCGGCCGACCGTGAGCCGTCCTTGTCTCTGCTGAGAAAAATCGGCATACTGCGCTCAAAAGAGAGATTCCGGCCATGGCAGCCCCGTTGATCGACCGCCCGCATGCACCAAGCACTGCCGAGATCACGCAGGCCGAGGCTGCAGCTGGGCTCAGGGCGGCCTTTCGGCTGTTCGATCTCTGGGGGCTCACCGCCGAGCAGGCCAGAACCCTCCTTGGCCAGCCGAGCCCGGCCACTTTCTACCGCTGGAAGGCCGGGAAGGTCGGGCAGGTCCCGCATGACTGCGCCTGGCGCATCGGCGACCTACTGGGGATCCACAAGGCGCTCCGCTACCTCTTCGCTGATCCGGTCCGAGGGTACGAGTGGATCAGGAAGCCGAACTCAGCCTTCGGTGGCCGCTCCGCACTCGACCGGATGCTCGCAGGCGCCCCGAGCGACATCGCAGCCGTTCGGGCCTACCTTGATGCGGAGCGATCGGGCTGGTGAGCGGCATGCCCGAAGCACGTCCAACCATCCCGCCAACCACGCCGCTCCATTGGGAGCGCGCTCACCGGATCATCGCCACCGTCTACCCGCCGGTGCATCTCTTCGAGGACCTGGCCACCGACCCCGCGGACTGGGACCTGCTCGCCAGTCTCGAGGCGAAGACCAATCCGCGCGTCCGGGACCAAATTGGCGATCTGTCCCTCGTGCCGCCAGCCCGCCGGGTGTTCGGCCCCACGGCGAGCATCGCCATGGCGCCGTTTTGCCATGTCTCCCCGGCCCGCCCTGGCCGCTTCCATGACGGGAGCTTCGGCGCCTGGTACTGCGGCGACCGCTTCGAGGTGGCGCTGATGGAAACGGTCCACCACGCCGAGGCCTTCTTCCGGCGGACATCCGAGCCTGCCGCCGAGACGCAGCGGCGCGAGTTGGTCTGCGGCCTGCGCGGGGCATTCCATGACCTGAGGGGAGGGGGCTTCGGGGCCTGCCTCGATCCCGACGACTACGCACCGGCGCAGACCCTGGCCCGGCGGCTGCGGGCGGAGAATGCCAACGGCATCGTCTACCCGAGCGTGCGCTGGCCTGAAGGCCTTGCGGCGGCCGCTTTCTGGCCGGATCTGCTCCGCCTGCCGATCATCCAGGCGCGCCACCTCTTGTATCGATGGGACGGTTCGGCAGTCACCCACTACCTCGTCTACGGCGAGGCGGACTGGGCAGCGCTGCCGAAGCGGGCATGAGGACCGCTGGCTTGCGGGCCGGCTGCGCATGACGGTTTATGGCTACGCCCGTGTCTCGACCGAGGGGCAGGATTTAGAGCCGCAGCTGGCCGCACTCCGATCCGCTGGCTGTACCGAGATCGTTGAGGAGAAGGCCTCGGGCACCGACCGTGCCCGGCCGGAACTCGCACGCCTGCTCGGCCGGCTCCGGCGCGGCGACAGCCTTGTGGTCGTCCGTATCGACCGCCTGGCGCGCTCGCTCGCCCACCTGCTCCAGGTGATCGACCGGCTTCAGGACGCCGGCGCGCACTTTCGCTCCCTCTCGGACCCGATCGACACCGCGTCGCCCACCGGCCGGCTCGTCGTCCAGGTCATCGGCGCCATCGCCGAGTTCGAGCGCAACCTCATCGCCGAGCGGACCAAGGCTGGCCTTGCGGTGGCCAAGGCGCGCGGCAAGACGCTTGGCAACCCCCGGCTGATCGCCGGCGACCCGCAGGTCCGGCGCGCCCTGATCGACGGCCAGCGCCGGACGCGGCTGGCCGACCTACTGCCGGGCCTTGATGAGTGGCTGCCCGTGGTGCGTCGGCTCCGCCCGGGGCAGTCCTGGGAGGATGTGGTCGCGGCGGTGAACGCGGCGCTGCCCGCTAGCCGCCGCCGGTTCACCCGTGATCGGCTCGTCCGGTGCGTACGGATCCTGGCGGACGAGGGCCTGGCGGAGCGGCAACTCCTCGAGGCGGCGGGCCCGCGCCCCAGGCGCCGGAAGCCGGAGGTAGTCCGGGCGGCGGAGGCGGTGGCGCGCTACCTGCGCGGCCACCGGCGCGAGGCCGCCGAGCGGGGCGTGCCGGCTGAGGCGTACCGGCCACCGACGCTGGTGCAGATCGCGCGGCACCTCGCGGAAGACGCCAAGATCAAGCCGCCGAGCGGCGCCGCCTGGGCGCCCAGTTCGGTAAAGGCGCTGGTCGACCGGGCACGGAGCGCCGAGCAGGTCTGAACACCGGAGCGGTCTCGCCGGCGTCGGTCCGGGTGCCGCCTTTGCCGGCCTGGACCGGGGCGTATTGCCTTGCAACAATTGGCCACCAGTGATTCCTGGGCCCAACCGACGACCGAGGGACCCGTGTCGAGCACGACCACCATTGCGAAGCTCGCCGGCAAAGCTTCCCCCACCACCACGCTGAAGCAGTTGGCTGCCAGCCTGGCCGAAGCGCATGACTTTCCGGAGAAGACCACCGAGGCGGTGCTGAACGGCTTGGTCTCCGAGGTTGTGCAGCGCCTGCAGGCCAGCGAGAAGGTCCGCCTGACCGGTCTCGGCATGCTGCAGGTTGAGAAGCGTGCTGCGCGGACCGGACGCAACCCGGCGACCGGCTTCGAAATCCAGATTGCCGAAAGCAAGAGGCTGGCCTTCACCGCCGCCAAGGAAGCCAAGGAGGCGATCTGAGGCAAACGCCTCTGGGGGAAGGGGGCGGCTTCGGCCGTCGTCTTTGACAGGCTGTGGAGGAGGGCGTGTCAGCAAGTCACGGATGGCACTTCAAGGCGAAGCTGCGCGCCCGCGCCTATGGCTGGCGTGGCTCGGCGCTCGCCGTGACCCGCCTCAAGGAGGCGCTGTCGGAAATCAAGGCCGTGGCGAAGTCCGACCCCGTCATTGCAGGCGAGGGCACAGTGTCGCTGATGGAGCGCATCTGGCCGGCCTTCCAGGACATCGACACCTCGTCGGGCGCCCTCGGGACGGCCGTCACCCGCACCCTGGAGCAGCTCATCCCGATCCTGGCCGACGCTCCCGCGGACCATGCCGTCCGCGCCAGCTGGCTCGAGCGCCTGTTCGACGCGGTCCAGGAGGATGGGGTGCAGTACCTGGCGCCGGTGGAGGAGCGGTGGGGCGAGATCGCCCGATATCCCGACCTGATCCACGCCTATGCGGACCGGCTGCTGCCCATGCTGCGTCGTGCCTGGGCAGACCAGGAGCATTTCGCCTACGTCGCCGGAACCGCCATCTGCCTGTCGTGCCTGCTTGAGGCCGGGCGCTACACGGAGCTGCAGGACCTGCTGGCGATGCAGCGCATGCGTTTCTGGTCCTGGCACCGCTTTGGCGCCGAGGCGCTGCTGCGGCAGGGGCTCTGGGAGGCGGCGATCGCCCATGCGGAGGCCACCCGCGACGACAGGGGCGGGCGCTACGATCACCGGGCGATCGACAAGTTCTGCGAAGGCGTGCTGCTCCGCCAGGGACGGGGCGAGGAGGCCTACCGGCACTACGGCCTGCGCACCGCAGCCGGGGCGACCAACCTCGCTGTCTACCGCGCACTGGTCCGCGCCTATCCCGACCGTGACCGGCGCGGCATCTTGCTCGACCTGATCGAGAGGCGCGGCGAGAAGGGCAAGTGGTTCGCGGCGGCGAAGGATGCCGGATTCCTCGACGTGGCACTCGACTGCGCCGCCGAGCACAGTGCCGATCCGGCGACACTCGTGCGGGCGGCGCGCGACTTCCGCGACACCGACCCTCGCTTCGCGACGGCCGTCGGGCTTCTCGCAGTTCGGCACCTGCTGGCAGGCGGCGGCTACGACCCCGTGGTGTCGGAGGCGAGCGAGGCGGTCCGGCACCTGTTGGCGGCGGCGTCCCGGATTGAGGCAGCGGACTGGGCACGGCAGGAACTCGACGGACTGGTGGAAGCCCCGTGCGCCCCCGGGCGGGAGCCATTCCGGCAGGCCGTACGGATGGCGCTGTCCCGCCCCGGCGCTTGATCCGGCCCGTCGTCCAGCAGAGGGGCGTCAGCCCGCGAGCAGCGCCAGGTCCTCGAGATCCTGCCGGCGCTGCCTGGCAAGCCTTTCGTAGCTGGCCTGGTTCTTGGTGCAGATCAGGCTGTAGGGCCGGCCGCGGCGATCGGTCGCCAGGTCGAGGTCGGCCTGGGCCCGCCGGATGCTGTCCTCGACATGGCTGCGCTCCGCTTCGGCGGCCTTCAGGGTCCAGGCCTGCCGCTCGGGGTTGGCGAGGAAGCGAGCGAGCTCGGTACAGTTCCGGCAACGACAGGGGAGCGTGGCCGTCCGGCGCCAGTCGGCGGGTGGCGCCAGGGGTTCGGCCGCCCTGGCGCGCAGATGGGCGACGCAGGCGGCCCGCAGTCGCTCGACCGACGGCACGCCCTGCATCCTGCCTGCGCCGACCAGCCCGCGAACTGCCGGGACGAGGACGGCATCCAGACCGTAGGTCCTGGGATGGGCGAGGATATGGTCCACCGCCCGATCGGCCAGGGCTGTGTCGATCGTGCCGAGGCCGGTCAGGAGATCGACGACCGCGGCCGGGCCCACCCGGGGCCCGCGCTGCCGGGCCTCATCCGGCGCCGCGCGGGCACGGTTCCCCGGGAGCGCCTCGATCAGCCTGGTTGCGGCGCCTGCAAGGCCGGAAACGTGCTGCGGACCCAGGGCGGCAGCCGTCCGGGCCAGGAGGTCGGCGCAGGCGCCGAAGCTGGAGGTGGCCGTCCCGGACAGGATGTGCTCGACCAGCGCCGCGGCCCGCGGCCCGCGGCGGCGGCAGGCGGCCGAGCGCGGCGACGATCGCGGCATTGTCGCCCTTGCCGTAGACGCCCGCGGCGGTGACCTCGGCCAGGAAGCGCTCGATGAGTGCGGTGTCGTCCAGCCGGGTCAGCAGATCGAGCATGCGGGCGGTATCGCCCGGGGTCTCGTCCGACCGCGGATACCCGTCCCGCCTCGGCCACTGCGCGAGCATGTGTCCCGCGAGGTCATGCGCCTCGCGCCAGAGGGGCGACGTCTGTTCCCCGCCGCCCTCGGCCCACCGCCCGGCCAGGCCGTCCAGATAGGGCAGGGTCACCCGCAGCCCGGCCTGGCTCAGGACGGCGAAGACCCGGTCGCTCGGCCAGAGCACCAGCGCCGCCCGGCGGTAGCTGCGCTCGAAGGAGGCGCCCTCGTTGCCGGTCGCCTCGCGGAAGTGCTCCTCGTCCGGCTCCAGGTCGTCACAGGCGTCGGGCGGCACGAATTCCTCCGCCTCCACCGGGATCTCGCCGAGCGCGGGCGCGCCGCCGTCGGGACGCCGCCAGTCCGACAGTGTCATGCTCCGGTCGAACACCTCGCCGGCCTCGAACTCGTCCTCCTCGGTGTCCCACCGCCCCCGGCGCGAGCCGTAGCTCTCGGCATACTCTGCCGCGCCGCTCTCCTCGACGGTGAGCAGTGCCAAATGCAGGTCGCACCGTGCCTCCCGCGTGGCCGCAGCCAGGACCGCGGCAACCGCGGCATCGGCGCCCTTCAGCGCGGCGAAGCCGAGCTCCGCCGGCGTGTAGGCATGCTCGAGGGGGTAGACCAGCTTCTCGGGCGTGTCATCCTCCTCGCCACCTTTGCCGCGCCGCCAGCGCTGCAGCAGCACAGTCGCGCGGGCCTGCTCGGCCGCGTAATCGGGCGGCTCGGGCGCTCGTCCCCGGCCGCGGCGCACCAGGTTATAGACCAGGATCAGTCGGCATCCCTCGGTGACCGGCAGGACCTCGTGCACGCAGTCGGCGTAGAAGGCGGCGAAGGCCACCTCCGCCGGGTCGTCACACTGCAGGCCGAGCCGGGCCTCGCGGTCCTTGTGGCGCACGACCAGCTCGCCGCCCGCGAAGGACGACGGCAACGCCACCACGAGGGTGGCGAACATGCCGGGCACCTTCTCGGTGTCCCGGTGGCCGACGAAGAAGCCGCCCTCCTCGTAGAGCAGCAGCTTGTAGAACTCGGCCGCGACCGGCCCGTCCACGCCCAACCCCTCGGCAGCGCGGGCGACGATCGCCTCGAGTGTCCGTGCCCAGTGGCGGCCGCGGATATGCACCCGATCCGGGCCAATCTGCCGGCAGTGCCGGACGGCCGGGTCGATCAAGGTCTCCGCGCCGCGGCCATAGGGCGCCGGTTCGGCCACGGCAGCGAGTTGTCCAGCCTGCGTCGGCAGCAGCGGCAGCGCCACGGGGCCGACCCCCTCGACTTCCAGCAGGGGCGCGAGCAGCTCGGCCGTGCCGGCGGCAAAGAAGTCGCCAGGTCGACGGACCGTGGCGAGCAGCGCGGCAAGGTCGGCGGGGATCGTCGTCATGGGGCTGCTCGGTGGAATCCTGCTGCGGCAGGCCAGGTCCGGGAAGCCCTTCCAGTCCGGCCGGTGCGAGGCACAGCCTCAGCCCTTGCGGCCGCGCCCGCAAGGCCGGGGAAGGGCGAGCTGGCGAGAGACAAGATCAGCGGCGGGAAAAGAGGACGCGAAATAGCCGCTCGGCCTCATGGCGGCCCTCCTCGGTGAACAACACCGACCTGGCCTTGCCCACCGGGTCCGAGATCATGCCCTTGCGGTGCAGGCGGTCCATCGCGTCCCAGTCGAAGCCCTTCCAGGTGCGCCAGCCATCGTGCAGCCCGAGCCAGAGCAGGGCCAGAACGGCGTCGTCGATGCGGTCCGGGTCGATGTCCTGGTCCATGCGGCAGGCCTCCTCGGGATCGTGCCGAGATGCCCCATCCTACTGCCGCCAGCCGAAATCGGGTGCAGGTGGCGCAGGCATAGCGAGGCTTCCCGAATCGAATCTGGCAGTGTGCTGACTCGGCCGGCCAACCCGCTATAGGCTGCCATGCCCAGACAGGGCGGAGGGGAGGGATGGGTGACGATCGATATTGACCGGCTGACCGAGGCAGAGCTCATCGACCTCAACCACAGGATTGTCGAGCGGCTGCGCTTCCTGCAGCAAATGCGGGCGCACAAGCAGATGCTGGAGTTCCGCATCGGCGACCGGGTCGCCTTCCAGGCGGACGGGCGCGGCACCGTGGAAGGCATGTTGACGCGCTACAATCGCAAGTCGGTCACGGTGATCACCGATGACGGGCACCACTGGAATGTGTCGCCCGGTCTCCTGACGAGGGCCACCGGGCCCGCCGCGGCGAACCCGCAGACCCGTCCGAACCTGTTCCGCCTGAAGTAGTTCTACCGTAAGCGAGGTTTTGGGGGCACCGTCAACTTGCTGGGCCTGAAGCCGCTGCGCGGACATGCCAAAGGCGACAGCGCAGCAGAGTTCAGGCGGCAGCAGCAACCCCGCTGATATCCGCCCACACCTCGAGCGCACGCGCCCTTGCGGCTCGATAGTCACTGGCGCTGACGTGGGCGCGGCGGAGATGGAAGAGGTTGGCGATCTGGTCGTGGGCGGAGAGGAAACGCTGCGCTTGCCGCGCTGACTTGAAGCGCTTCATCTGCCGCTCTCGCCGCCGCGTCGGCTGGTGTGAGTTTTCTGCCCGGTTGTTCAGGCCCTTGTGCTGGCGGTGCTCGATGCCAGGCATGATGTCCTTCTTCGCCGCACCGTAGCTGGCAAGCTTGTTAGTGATCATGACGCGGGACGGGCGCATCTGCCGCTTCAGCAGCTTGCGAAGCAGGCGCTTGGCAGCCTGCGTGTCGCGTCGGCTCTGCACGAGAACGTCGAGCACCATTCCGGTCTGGTCCACCGCACGCCAGAGCCAGTGTTTTACCCCGGCGATCTTGATCGCAACCTCGTCGAGGTCTCATTTGTCATCCGCACGGGGCAGCCTCCGCCGGATCCGCTTGACGAACTCCTGGCCGAACTTGAGCGCCCACTGCCGCACGGTTTCATGACTGACCATGATGCCGCGCGCTGCCAGCATCTCCTCGACCATGCGCAGGCTGAGTGGGAAGCGGAAATACAGCCACACCGCTTGTGTCGCGATTCCTGATTCGTGTCGTCGCGTCGTGAATTGGGGTATCGGACCATGTTGTTGCAGGGGTCGCCCGGTCCCGGGCGGTCGGGTAAGCTGGCGAGGAGGGTGAGCCCTCGATTGAGGGGACCCGCCATGCCGTTCAAATCGAACACTGCCCGCCGGCACCATATTCCGGCCCAGCGGCAGAAGGTCACGAACTGGGCTGAGTACGATGCTGGCCTGCGCGCCCGCGGCAGCCTCACCGTCTGGTTCACGGCCGAGGCGATCGCGGGCTGGCGGGCCGAGGCGCGCGTTGGCCGAGGCGGGCAGCCGAAGTACTCGGCCCTGGCGATCGCCACTGCCCTGACGCTGCGGGCCGTGTTTCGCCTGGCGCTGCGCCAGACCGAGGGGCTGATCGGCTCCATCTTGCAGCTGCTTGGCCTGGATCTCGCGGTGCCAGACCACACCACCCTCAGTCGCCGGGCCGAGACGCTGGAGGTGCCGCGGCCACGCTGCGGGGGCGAGCCGGTGCATCTGCTGGTCGACGGCACCGGGCTGCGGCTATGCGGCCCCGGTGAATGGCTGGAGGAGAAGCATGGCAGCAAGCGGCGCCGGGCCTGGAAGATGCTCCACCTTGCGACGGACGCCGACACCGGCCAGATCGTCGCCTCGGTGCTGAGCGAGAGGGACGCCGACGATGGCTCGCAGGTCGGTCCCCTGCTCGACCGGGTTGATAGTCCCGTGGTGTCCTTCACCGGCGATGGCGCCTACGACCGGGACGATGTCTACGCCGAGGTCGAGGCGCGTCATCCGGGAGCTGACGTCATCGTGCCGCCCCGCACGAACGCGGTGCCGAGCGACACTGCTGAGACCACACCGACGCAGCGGGACGTGCATCTGCGATGTATTGCCGAGCGCGGCCGCATGGGCTGGCAGCGAGCGTCGGGGTACAACTCGCGTGCTTTGGTGGAGGCTGATGTACCGCGCTGGAAACGCGTCATGGGTGACGGGCTTCGGTCGCAAACCGACGGTCGGCAAGCAACCGAAGTGGCCATCGCTACCAACGTCCTGAACCGGATGCTGGATCTCGGGCGGCCGGAGTACATCCGGATCGCATGATCCCGCACGGGGCAGGGATCAATGCGTCCATATTGCCGACCAATGCAACACGATGGGTCGGCGTCTCTAACCGCAAGCGGGCTCAGGCACCGCGGAGATGAGTTCCAGGGGATACCCCTGCCACGATCTCGAGCGGCGGCTTCCGGAGATGGTGTGGCCCGACGCCACGTTGATGGTGTGGACGCCCCCCGACGGCATCGATGTGCCAAAGTGGCGGTGTTGAACGATCACCAGAGGAGGCGTCCGTGGGACAAGCTACTACGATTGGGCTCGACCTCGCAAAGAACGTTTTTCAGGCGCACGGTGCCGATGCGGCGGGACATGTGGTATTCCGCAAGCGCCTGGTACGGGCCAAGGTGGTCGAGTTTCTCGCGCGACAGGCACCGTGTGTTGTGGCGTTGGAGGCCTGTGGTGGCGCGCATCACTGGGCACGGGAGATCGGCAAGCTGGGCCATACGGTGCGACTGATCCCGCCGGCCTACGTCAAGCCCTTCGTCAAGCGGCAGAAGAACGATGCGGCCGACGCCGAGGCGATCTGCGAAGCGGCGCAGCGGCCGGGCATGCGCTTCGTGCCGGTGAAGACCGACGCGCAGCAGGCGAACGCCCTCGTATTCCGGACCCGCGACTTGCTGGTGCGGCAGCGGACGCAGTGCATCAACGCGCTGCGCGGACACCTGACCGAGTATGGTCATGTCGTGCCGAAGGGAGCCGATCACGTTTACCAGCTGGTTGCTCTGGTCAAGGACGAGACATCGTCAGTGCCGAAGGCTGCACGAGGCATCCTGCAGGTGATGATCGACAGCATCGAGGCGCTCGGGAAGCAGATCGACGACCTTGATGCCGAGATTGGCCGGCGCGCGAAGGACGACCCTGTCGCACGGCGGCTCATGACAATCCCGGGTATCGGCCCGATCGCGGCGACCGCGATCGTCGCCCTGGTGCCAGCACCGGAGGGCTTCCGGGCCGGGCGGGACTTCGCGGCCTGGCTTGGGCTGACGCCGATGCAGAAATCAACCGGCGGCAAGCAGAAGCTCGGGGCCATCTCGAAGATGGGCGAGCGGACCATCCGACGCCTGCTTATCCTGGGCGCCAGCGCCGTAGTGCGCTGGGCGGTCCATCGTGGGGCAGCGCCGGGCTCGTGGCTGGCGCAGATGCTCGCGCGCAAGCCGCGCATGCTGGTCACCACCGCGCTGGCCAACAAGACGGCCCGGATCGTCTGGGCCCTGCTGGTCAAGGGCGGAACGTACAAGGCTCCGGCCGTGGCGGCGTAAGCCCACCGCGGCCACCGAGGCGTAGGGCGAGCGAACGGAGGACATGGCGCAACAGTCGGCGAGACGGGATCGGGACAACCAGGCTGCAACAACGTACCTCGAGTACGCCACGTTGATCTGGACCCGCTCCGCGAACTCCCATGCAGGCCGGCGGCCTATGGCCGCGAGAGAGGCCGGACAGATGGCAGCATCCGACTACGCGTCACCGCACTCCTGCAGTTTTCCCTTGCCCAGAAGGGGGCGTCCACAGATGTTGCAGGGATCGCCGGATCGGCTGGCGTGGGGTAGGTTGGGACGAGGGTGAGCCCTCATTCGAGGGAGGGCCACCATGCCGTTTAAGGCCAACGCCGATCGCCGGCACCACATTCCGGCCCAGCAGCACCGGGTAAAGAACTGGGCTGAGTACGACGCCGGCCTTCGGGCTCGCGGCAGCCTCACCGTCTGGTTCACGGCTGAGGCGATCGAGGCCTGGCACGCGGCGCCGCGCACCACTCCAGGCGGGCAGCCCTGCTATTCCGATCTGGCCATCACCACCGCCCTGACCCTGCGCGCGGTGTTCCGCCTGCCGCTGCGCCAGACCGAGGGGCTGATCGGCTCCATCCTGCAGCTGCTCGGTCTCACTCTGCCCGTGC
>NZ_JAUTWS010000109.1 GCF_030657435.1 Paracraurococcus lichenis
CACGGGTGGTTGTCTCCATCGTGTGGGTGGTCCGGGTCAAGCCTCGGCAGCCTTGGGCGCTCGTTTTCGGCGCAGGCTCTCGCCGCGCAGTTGGATGCGGTGGGCATTGTGGACCAGACGGTCGAGGATGGCGTCGGCCAGGGTGGGGTTGCCGGTGATCAGGTCGTGCCAGCGGTCGGGCGGCACCTGGCTGGTGATCAGCGTGGCACCGCGGCCGTAGCGGTCCTCGGCCAGTTCCAGCAGGTCGCGCTGCTGCTCCGGGCCGAGCGGCTCGAGACCCCAGTCGTCGAGGATCAGGAGCTTCACCGCCCCGAGGGTGCGCATCAGCCGGGCATGCCGTCCGTCGCCACGGGCCAGGGCGAGATCGGCGAACAGCCGCGGCACCCGCTGGTAGAGCACGGAGTGGTTGTCGCGGCAGGCCTTCTGGCCGAGGGCGCAGGCCAACCAACTTTTTCCGACACCGGTTGGGCCTTCCAGGATCAGGTTCTCCTTGGCCTCGATCCAGCCGCCCTGGGCGAGCTTCTGGAACAGGGCGCGGTCGAGGCCGCGGGCAGTGCGCCAGTCGATGTCCTCGACACTGGCCTGGTGGCGTAGCTTGGCGAACCGCAGCCTTGCCTTGAGCCGGCGGTCCTGTCGCTCGGCGATCTCGCGGTCGAGCAACAGGCCAAGCCACTCGGCCGGGGCGAGCTCGCCGCCCTGCGGGTTCGCCTGCAGTTCCTCAAAGGCCCGCGCCATGCCGGCGAGGCCGAGCTGGTGCAGCTGGTCGAGGGTGGGATGGGTCAGCATGGGCTGTCTCTCCTCAGTGGTAGTAGCCGGAGCCGCGGATGTTCGGGTGCAGCAGGGGCAACTCCTCGCTGCCCCGCGCCGGCCGCGGCGCCGGCTGCCGGTCGAGGCCGTGCTGCAGGATCGACGCGACGGAGCCGTAGCTGCGGGCGCCGATCTCAATGCTGCGGGCGCAGGCCGCCTCGAGCCGGTCGCGGCCGTAGGTGCGCAGCAGCCGCAGGATGCCGCGGCAGGCGCGGAACCCCTGCTCGGGATGCGGCCGGTCCTTGAGGATCAGCGCGGTCAGCGCCGCCGTGGCCGGGCCGACGGCCGCCGCCTCCTGGCCGATCCGCTCGATGGTCCACTCGGCATGGCGCCGGTGCGCCTGCGGCATGTGCTCCGGCAGGGTGGTGTGCCGGCCGCGCAGCCCGCCGCGGACATGGACGGCGACGCGCTCGCCCTTGTGGAACAGCTCCACCGTGCGGGCGGTGACGCGGGCCTCCACCTGCTCGCGCAGCAGCCGGTGCGGCGCCGAGTAGTAGTGGCCGTCGACATCGACGTGGTAGTCGAGCCCGACCCGGCGACGGCGCCATTCGGCGTAGACGAAGGGCTCGACTGGCAGCGCGTCCAGCGCCCCGTCCGTCAGCCCCTCCGGCAGGGGCCAGGTCAGCCCGGCTGCCGCGACCCGGTCCAGGCACAACCGCGCTGTGCTGCGGGCCACCCCCACCGAGCGCGCAATCGCCCGGTCGGAGGCGCCCGCCTCGTACTTCAGCCGCAGTATTTCTCTCACACGTCGCATCGACACTCTCTCGGCCGGCATCCGGTCCCCCTCGCGTCCTGCGCGAAGGGGACCCGGGTCCCGCCCAGCGGTCGAGCAACCACCCACCCCCGAAGGGGGTGGCCGACTTCAGATCGGAATGGCCGACTTCATCCCAGAATCACCGGCCGACATCATTTTGGAATGGGTGGCCGACATGCCCCGGAATCCGCACGCTGCAGGCCGAGATCGTGCCGGCCCAGGTGACTACGGTGGGCGAGCGCCGCCGCTGGTGCGCGGCGTGCGGCCAGCTGCTGGCCAGCAAGGGCCACTACCAGGCGACGTTCCGTTCGCTGTTTGGTGCGGTGCCGGTCCAGGTCCGACGGCTGTTGGTCTGCCCCTGCCATGGTCCGGGCGAACCGAAGAGCTTCGCGGCCCTGGAGCTCGGCGGAGGTACCGTCGCGCCCGAGCTCGCCTGCGTCACCGCCCGGTATGCGGCGCTGGCGCCGTTCGGCAAGGTCGCCGCGCTCCTGTCCGAGTTGCTTCCGATCGCCGGGGCGGCGAACGCCGGCACGGTGCGGAACCGGACACAGCGGGTCGGCAAGGAGGTGGTGCAGCCGCCTATGGCTGCGGCCGTGACGCGGCCCGCAGTGCGGCCGGGCGGCGCGGTCGTGGTTGGGCTGGATGGCGGCTACGTGCGCAGCCGGCATCCCGAGGAGGGGCGCCACTTCGAGGTGGTCGCAGGCAAGGTGATCGGGGCCGATGGCGCCCAGCACCGCTTCGCCTTGGCCCGGGACGGCCAGGCGGGGTCGGCTGTGACCCTGCGCCAAGCGCTTGCCGCAGCAGGCGTGACCGCGGCCACACCCGCGACCGTGCTGTGCGACGGCGATGCCGGGCTGTGGCGGCTGCAGCGCGAGGTGCTGCCCGGCGCCACGCCGGTGTTGGACTGGTGGCACGCCGCGCTGCGCTTCGAGCACGCAATCAGGGCGGGCCGTAGGCTTGAGGCGCCCCTCGCCAACCGTGCCGAGCGCGACCTGGAGCGGGCGAAGTGGCGCCTTTGGCATGGGCGCTGGGCGGGATGCCGGGCCAAGCTCACTGCCCTGCTCCGCTGGACCAGGCGTGCGGACGTGGTTGAGGCAGAAGGGAGTGACCGCCTGCAGCGTCACGTCACCGATCTGCTGGGCTATCTCGAGCGCAACGAGGGAGCGCTGGTGCCCTATGCCGCCCGGCGCCGGCGCGGCCTGCCGATCTCGACCGCCTTCGTGGAGAGCGCGGTGAACGAGATCGTGGCCAAGCGGATGAACAAAGCCCAGCAGATGCGCTGGAGCCGGGCGACGGTGCAGCCCTTCCTGGACGTCCGCACGGCGGTTCTGAACGGCACGCTCGAGGCTGCCTTTCGGCAGCGCTACCCGGGCTTTCGTCCCCCCGAAGGTCAGCAACACGCCATGGCAAAGGCAGCCTGATCAGCCCCACAACTTTGCATGCTCTCACCTCACCACCGGCGTCCGACAGGACGCGGAAAGCCAGCCCGCTCAACGACGCGCGAGGCTCAACGTGCTGCCAACGTGCCGCTTACGCTCCCGCACACTATGTCGCTGAAGAAGTCGCCTCAGCTGCATCCTTGACGACGAGTAATCCGGCCTCACGGCCGAGCTCGCCGATCTCTTCAAGGCGGGCGATGGTTGTCGACACGGCTTGCCGGAGCTGGCCGCTGACCGACTTAAAGCCAAGGAGGCGTGGAGCTGCGGTAGCAACCTCGTCTGGCGTCGCTCCCAGCCCGGTCCGTGCGACCCGAAGAACTGCCGCCTCTAGTTCCTTGGGTGGCAGGGCCTCCAGCTTGCGAAGGGTTCCGGAGAGAACGCTGCTACGGTCGCGGACGATCACGAGTTGGTTGGGAACTGATACGAACGCGCCCTCCCGCACCAGCCGCCCCCGCTGCACGCCGATGTCAGTACCACGCTCGACAGCGGCCTGGATGCGGCCACCGGCGCGTTGTAGACCCCAAGCCGTCCTGAGCCGCACCACGATCTCGTCGACATGAATCGGGCCCTCGACGGCGACCACTTGCTCTACGAGTTCCGCCATCACGCCGCTGGACACTTCGTGCATCGCCTGGCCCAGCGGCACCTGAGGCGTTGCTTCCTGGTACATGGAGACCTGGGCACCGTCGCCCTCCAAACCCTCCGCATCGTCCTCCGACGTGTCGGCCCTCTCGAGGGTGACGATGTCGATCGGCACGGCGCGTCCGGCGAGGTGCCCTACCTTCTCCCTCTCGACTAGTTCGGCACGGGCGTCGTTGATGGCGCCGACCATCCGCTCAAGTTGCTCCCGCGGGCGCTGGAACCAGTCGGATCCCCAGACCCGGTGTATGATCCAGCCATGATCCTCGAGCACAGCTTGGCGCAGGCGGTCGCGATCTCGGGCGGACCGGGAGCTGTGATAGGCCGCGCCGTCGCATTCGATGCCGAGGATATAGCGGCCCGGTTGCTCCGGATCTGCGATGGCTAGGTCGACGAAGAAACCCGCGAGGCCGACCTGCGGGTGAACCTGGTAGCCACGATCCTGTAGCGCCCTCCCGATCTGTTCTTCCAGAACGCTGTCCTGCTCGCGGCCAGTGCGATGCGCGATGTCGAGCCGCCCCGTGCGTGCATAGTGGAGGAACAGCTTCAGGGAGAAGATGCCACGTCCTTTCGCGCGCTCCAGATCGATGTCTTCGTCCGTGATGGAGGAGAAGACCTCGCAGCGGCGCTTGGCTCGGCTGATGAGCACGTTCAGGCGCCGCTCCCCTCCGTCAGCGCCGAGCGGCCCGAAGCGCATGGAGAAGGTGCCGTTGGCATTCCGCCCATAGCCGACGGAGATCATGATGACGTCGCGCTCGTCACCCTGCACGTTCTCCAAGTTCTTGATGAAGAATGGCTCGCCAGGGTGGGCGTGGAAGAATTCCTCGGTGTCCGGGTTCAGGCGCCGGAGAAGCTCAAGTTCGTCCTGGATTGCCGTGCGCTGCCGGCTCGAGAAAGTCGCAACTCCAAGCGAGTGCCCGGGCGAGGTCTTAGCGTGACGTATGATTTCCTGCGCGACCAGCTTGGCCTCGACCACGTTGGTGCCGGTTCCGCCAGATTCGAACACGCCATCCGGCACATGGCGGAAGGACAGCCCCATCCCGGCTTCCCGGGTATAGGGGCTGGGGACGATGAAGAGCTTGCTCTCGTAGAACTGACGGTTGGAGACCGCGATCAAGGACTGGTGGCGGCTGCGGTAATGCCAGCGCAGCATGCGCTGGGGTAGGCCACGTGCCGTGAACAGCCCGAGGATGCTCTCGATGTCGGCGACGGACGCACCGTCTTCGTCGTCGTCCACATCGCCGCTAGTCATCTTGGCGAAGAAGCGGGTCGGCGGGAGCTGGCGCTCATCGCCTACCACGACGACCTGGCGGCAGCGGGCGATGGCGCCGAGGGCGTCCACGGGCTGGATCTGGCTGGCCTCGTCCATGACGAGTAGGTCGAAGATCATGCGGCCCGGGGTCAGGAACTGGGCCACCGAGAGCGGACTCATCATGAGGACCGGCTTCAGGGCCTGAATTGCCGGGCCCGCCTTCTGCACGAGCTGTCGGATGGGCATGTGATTTCGGCGCCGCGCGATCTCGGCGCGGAGAATGCCCACGGGCCCCATGCCAAACTTAGCGGGAATGCGGCTGTGGTGCGCGCGGACGACCTGGAGGCGGGCCGCGTCCATCCGTTCGAGGTCCAGTTTTGCGAACTCCCTCGCCCGCGCCCCATGCAGGGCGCCATCGAAGCGTCCGAGTTCCGGATCCTGCCTAACGAGATCGGCGAGCAATGCCTCATGGTAGGCCATTTGGAAGGAGGGTATGGCATCCACCGGAGCCAGACGACCGTCTTGAAGTCGTTGCACCAGGGGCGTCAGCCCTGCAGCCTGAGCACGGTCCGCTCGCTCGCGGTAGGCCACCCACTTGGAGAGCTGTTCCTCCTGAACCTGCCATTCGGCAAAACGCGTCGTCAGGTCGACAAGGGGGACGGTCTCGAGAGTGTCTTTGTCGAACAGACCTATTGTGGTGGCCTGCAGCGAGGAGAAAACCTCCTCAGTCTCTCGAGAAAGGCTGGCCTGTCCCTCCTCGACCTCCCGCAGTGTCTCGCTGAAGGTGGCCCGGTCCGTGACGCGGGATGCCAGCATCCGGATGTCGTGGTTGGAGGTGATCCAGTGGGCCGCCTGCGCCAGCCCACGCCAGTCCGATTCTTTTCCCTTCCAAGCCTTCCCGAAGGCCTCGGCGCCGAGCTGGAGGCCGTCGTCGAGGAAGCACACTGCGTCCTGTCTCGCAGCGATTCGCCGCAGCACGTTCAGGCGGTCCGTTACCGTGGTGGCGGACGGTGCTGCAGACAGGGCGACATCGTCGGCTGCGGCCAGAGCGACGATACGCGTTGCGAAATCCGGCAAGATGAGGCGGTCATCAGACAGGCTGTCGCCGAGGAGGGACGAGAGACTACCTCCCGCCTCTTCCCGCAGCGCTCCTATCTTTGCGCGGACTTCCGCGTAAAGCTCCTTCAGCCCGGACGTCATCTGCGCCAAGGCTGTCCGCTGAGGGGTCCGGCCAGCGATCAGCCTCGGCTCGGCACCCAGCCCGCGGAGCGTGCGCATCCAGTCCACGAGAGCGATCAGTGGCGCAGAGGTCGACTTCTCGCCTCGCCAGTCGGCACCGAATGCCGACCTGCCAAACTCCTGGCCCTCCTTGATCGTCCGGACCGCCGCCTGCGCTTTGATGAGGGTATCCAGCCGTTCGAGCAATTCCGGAAAAGGCACCTTGGGATCGCGGACCACGGTCCGCACCAGGGCATTGGCCTGCCGCCACTCCGAGTTCAGCATCTTGAGCAAGCCGGTGTGCGTGGCCAGCGCCTGACGGGCACGGGTCACGTCCGCTGACCACGCAGCCTCCTGAAGGCTGTCGCCCAGGGTCGTCTTGGCGCGCTCCAGAGATGCGACGGCTTCTGCCAAATCCCCCGCCTGCTCCACGCCATGGTCCCAGACCGTGGCTGCGAATGCCTCTGGGCTGGCGTCCGGCGCGGCCGCCACCCGCTCGCCTGTTGCGACGAGGCGGTCGATCGCCGCCAGAGTTCGCTCCCCACTGGCGCGCCCGAGTTCGGCATCGAGCTGGTCGGCGCCCGCCAGTAGGCGGGGGAGGAGGGCACGCAACTGCCGAATGTGCCCGAATGCCACCGTCCCGTACGTTGGCGGAAGATTGGCGAAGGTGAGGATCGCATCCCCGACCGAGGCATCCAGGCCAGCAAGGGTGGCCTGGCCCTCCAGGCCTGTTGAAAGGCGCTCGAATTCCCGGCCGATGGTCAGCAAACGTACCGCAGCCTCGGCACGGTCAGACCAGTGAGGCCAAGACAGGGCGGCCGGATCCAAATCCGGTGCGGAAGAGACACGTCGGCCCAACCCGACGAGCGTGGTCGTCGTGGCGAAGCTCGGTGGGGCATCCACCTCCAGGATCAGGGACAAGGCACGCTGGGCAGCGGCCCAGGTCTCGAAACGGATTGTCAATTCTGCCAGGCGGGCCATCAGCCTCTCGACAGTGGTCGGCAGGATCACGTCGAGACCAACGCCGCGCCAGGGGTGGCGATCGGGCAGACCAATTTCGAGGACGCGCTCAGCCATCTCCCCCACCAGGGCTTGGCGTCTGGCGACATCCTCCTGCGACCAGCGAGAGGCTTCCGGCAGATCGAAGTCAGCCGGGCGTCGGCCGTCCTGCTTTAGGCGCGCCAGCTGCCCGAAAACCTGGAACGGCGTCAGTCCGGCAATGGGATGGAAGTGGTGGATCCGTTCGGCGTGGGCGTTCAGCACGTCCCTGGCCTCCGTCAGGCGACGGGTGACGCTCTCCGGTCCCTCGCCTTTGGGGGTGCCCAGGTCCCACGTCCGCCGCAGCTCGTCCAGGATCGACCGCTTGTTGGCCTTGCTGCTGTGCAACTCGAGGCAGGCATCGCCCACCCCCGCCATGTCCAGGCGTCGCTTAACCACCTCGAGGGCGGCCATCTTCTCGGCGACGAAGAGCACTGTCTTCCCATCGGCGATGGCCGCGGCGATCACGTTGGAGATCGTCTGCGACTTGCCGGTCCCGGGTGGCCCTTGGATGACGAGGTTGCGTCCCTGCCGCACGTCATGGACGGCCAGGGTCTGGGAGCTATCGCAATCCACTATGTGCAACATGTCGGCTGGGGCAATGTGCCGGTCGATTGGGGTATCTTCGTGGATCAGCTCGTCCCGGCCGTCGAAGCCGTCGGCCAGCAGAGAGCGGATCAGCGGACGGTCGGCGATGGTCTCGCCCTGGGGCCAATTGGACGGATCTAGGTCCCGGTACATCAGGAACTTGGCGAAGGAGAAGAAGCCAAGGACGATGTCGTCCGGCTTGACCTCCCAACCCTCCTTCGTTTCGACGGCCCGGGCGACTTCCTTGAAGTAGGCGGTCGGGTCGAACTCGTCGTCCGGGTCGAGTTCCGGGAGAGTGACAGCGTGGACCCGATCCAGGTAGGCCTCGAGGGAGAGGTTGGCCGACAGATCTTCGGTCCGCGCACGGACACGGAATCTCTCACCCGCGGTGCCGCGCTCCAGCCGAACCGGCACGAGGACGAGCGGCGCGTGCCGCACGTTCTCCTTGTTCTGGGGGTCGATCCACTTAAGCAAACCCAAGGCTAGATAAAGGACGTTGACGCCTTGCTCCTCCTCCAGGGTGCGGGCGTCCATGTACAAGTCAAGGAGCCGCCTCTGCAGCCCTTTGGATGTCATCCGGGTCTGGAGCCGGGTGTCGGAATGGCGGCTCGCGACGCCGTTCTCCTCGAAGGCTTCGTCCTCGGGGGGCTGGGGCAGCTCCGTGAGGATGGCCTCCTCGGCGGCCTTTAAGTCCGCCTTCTCCTGTGCCGTCTCCCGTCCGGGCAGGAAGGTGCAGACCTTGTTCTCGCGGACGAGAAGCCGGAAGACCTCGGAAGACCGTTCATCGACGACGTCGACCGTCTTAGCCGACGACGAGAACCTGGGGACGTTCAGGAGGCGGTTGCGGGCCGACAGGTCCAGCAGTTCCGCCCGTGCCCTTTCTAGTTTTAAGGCGATCGGAAGATCGCTCTGGAACACGGATGCGGGCCGGTCTGACATGCTTTTCTTTCAACCTTATCATATTTGATATATGTAACAAAATGGCTTAGGTCATGAAAGGTTATCAGCCACACCACCGCCGTTGTCTAAGGGCTTTTCTCTTCAAGAGGTCTTATGAGAACTGTGCGCGGATGCGCCAGGAAGTGCGTGGTGCTGTGGAGCGGGGTTCTGAATGCCTGGGGCACCATTATGCGCACCAATTTAATCCTCGGTCCGAGCGGGGCACGTGCTCCGGGCAGACTCGTCCCGTAGCAGGCCGTCACGGCGCGCAGCAGGATGACTGTGCGCCGCAGATTGTAGGCCATAGCGGCGAGACGGACCTGCAGCCCGGCACAGCGCGTACGACCCTGACGCTTTCCCTTTGCCATGGCCCTCAGCGCGCTTGCGCCACTCGCGCGGAGCCTGTGCTCAAGCCGTCTGACAGTGCTTCGAATTCGAGTGCGTGCGGCGAGAAGGCAGATTCCGTCGCCCAGGTGGTCAGCTTAAGGATTTGGTCACCGAACTCGATGGCTGTGAGCATGTAGCGCAGCCGGACGCCACCGGCCACACCAATGACCGTAAACCGGATGGCGGAGCGTCCCTTGACGTTGATACGGCCGACCTCTGTTCCCTGCGCGCCAGAAAGCCGGGCCACGACGCCGCTGCGCAGCGTCTCGCCATACTGATGCATGTCGACGATGTCAGCGCGGTTATCTGTCGTGACAATCAGAAAGCTGCCAAATTCGGCGTGACGGGCGTGGATTTGGACGTGGGCGAGCGCTGCGGGCGGCGGTGATACCGCCCAGCCAAGTGGCAAGGTCAGGCGCACACGCCCATCCTGACTTGTGGCAACCGACGAGGGGGTCGCTACGTCTGTCGCCCGCGCTGGCGCAACACTGACACTCACCGGCATAACCGGCCGGTCAGTCACAGGCGGTGCCGAAGCTGGTGACCCGCCCGGCGCCACGGGCATCACCGCTGACGCGTTTGCTAGGACAGGCACTGTGGGAGGCTGGTAACCGACCCGGGGCCCAAGCGTGCGTAGCACCTCGGCCGACTCTAGACCGTTCTGCGCTCCCGGCTCACCACTGCGGAACATGCGCACCACCAAGCTGGTACGTGGCTTGCTATAGTTGAAGGTAGGCGGCGGTGTGTAGGCCCCGCTTGTCACCGCCGTTGCACCGAAGAGGTTGCCGTAGACTGCCGTATTGGACGAGTAGGTGCCGCTGCCCATAACGGCGCTACCCTGCTGCTCATAGTCTTCGGAATCCATGACGATGAAGCTGCGGAAGCCGCGCTGCTGCGCCAGTTCCGCCGCGCGCACGACAGCCATCTCGCTGACTTTCTCAGCGCTGGCAAAGGCATTGCCTCTTGTCTCGATGCGGTAGGCGTTCTGCGCCAGTTGAACCTCACGAAAACCACCGGCGAAACCCATTGGCTTGTAGGTCGTGCAGCCCGCCAGGACGAGCAACGCAGTTAAAGCCACGGTCCGCATAGAGCGTTTCTCAACCAAAAAACGTATTTTAGCCAACAAAAGCACGAAATCAAGTTAATTCATAACGATCCGCTATGGGGGCTGCCGCATCTCTGGGGGTCACGCTGCGATAGCACCTGCCGGGTCCTGATCGTTGGCGGCTTGGAAGCGCTGCCCGAAGCCGGTGCCGAGCGTGCCGTTGTAGACGGCGCAGCGGACTTGGAGCAGGCAGTCAGCACCGAGCCGGGTCCAGCGCATCTGCTGCGACTTGGCCATCCGACGGTTCACCAGGAAGCCCGCCCTTATCAAAGCTTTGGGCGCGACCCAGTGAGCGCGGCCATGGATGCGCGATCCACGTTTTCCGGTCGCGCCATTTCGGACGGCGGCGCGCCGGGGGTCAACCTTCCCGGCGCGCCGCGCCCAGCCGGCCTGCGATGCGGTCGAGCTTCGCCGCCATGATGAAGTCGTTCTCGTGCAGGCCCTTGATCTTCTTGGTCCGCAGCGAGACCACCGCGTAGCCTCAGCCGAAGGTGATCTCGGGGTGATGCCCTTCCGCCTCGGCCAGTTCGGCGGCGCGCGCCACGAAAGCGAACGCCTAACCGAAGTCCTTGAACCGGAAGCGCCGTTCGATCCGCGTGGCGTCGTCCATCAGTGACCAGTCGGGCGCATTCACCCGGTAGCCCGCCGCCTGTTCCGGCGTCAGCGGTGGGACGCCCCCGTGGCACGGGGTGCAGGTCTTCTCGGCGAGAACGGTGTTCGACATCGTCCCTCTCCTCAAGCCTCACCGGACGCGGCCGCCTAGCAGCCCTGCCCGCCGCACCGGCGCAGAATCTCGGCGACACGCGCAGCGTCGGCGCCCGGGGCGGTCACCTTCAGCGTGGCCTGGCCGCCGTCGCAGGAGATGGTGCCGCAGCGGCGGTCCAGCGGGACGTCGCGCACCAAGCCCTCAAGGGCCAGCTTCGCCCGCTCCTGGTCCGGGAAGTGGGCGACGACCGTGGCTGCGTCGCGCACCTCCACCTCACCCCGCGCGTCCATCAGCGCGGCCGGGTCCGCCGCGCGGGAGCCCACCGCGGCGGTGGTCGCCATCGGATCGCTCGCGGGGAAAGTGTCGGGCACCGCGGCCTGGACGCTGCGGTCGGGGGCTGAGCCCGGCGTGGCGTCGTGGTGGCGGTACTGGCTCGTGGGGCTGCCGAGGCTTTCGGACCTGGGCGCGGCCTCTCCGTCCTCGCCCGTCATGCCGTGGCGGGCCTGGTGCCAGAACTCCAGATCCCGGCCATCGGGTCGCCCTGCCTGCTCCCATAGGTGGTAGGCGCGCACCCGGACCTGTTGTGCGAGGTGATCGGCTCCCCTGGGCTCGCACGCATCAGGGGCCGCAGCGCCGTATTCGCGGTATGTGGCCAGGGCGCGATCGACATGGCCGTCATCCACCCAGGCAGCGACGAGGATGGCACCACGTTG
>NZ_JAUTWS010000011.1 GCF_030657435.1 Paracraurococcus lichenis
GCGCATTTCCTCGCCGTGGCGGAGGAAGGCCATTTCGGCCGTGCCGCCGCGCGGCTCGGCCTCTCCCAGCCGCCGCTCTCGGCGCAGATCCAGGCGCTCGAGGCCGAGCTCGGCGTGAAGCTGCTGGAGCGGACGAGGAAGGGCGCCCGCCCGACGCGGGAGGGCGAGGCACTGCTGCCCGTCATCCGCCGCCTCGCCGAGGATGCCAAGCAGGTCGAGGTGCTCGCGCGCGAGCTGCGCGCGGGGCGCCAGATGCCGATGGCCCTGGCCTGCGTCACCTCCGCCCTCTTCGACTTCCTGCCCCCCCTGGTCCGGGCGCTGCGCGATGCGCAGCCGGACGCCGCGATGGCGGTGCAGGAGATGGACACGGCCGATGCGGTGGAGGCGCTGCGCCGCGGCGAGGTGGACTTCGCCCTCGCCCGGCTCGACCGCGACCGCCTGCCGCTGCGCGTCCTGCCGCTGGGCCGCGACGCGCTGGTCGTGGCGCTGCCGGAGGGCCATGCGCTGCTGGGCCGGCCGGGGCCGCTGCCGCTCTCGGCGCTGGCGCGGGAGCCGCTGATGCTGCTGCCGCGCAGCATCAGCCCGGCCTATTTCGACGCGCAGGTCAGCGCCTGCCGCGCCGCGGGCTTCGAGCCCGTGGCGGTGCGCGAGGTCAGCTCGGCCATGGCGCAGCTCGCCTTCGTCGCGGCCGGGCTCGGCGTCGCGCTGGTCAGTTCCGGCATGGCGGTGCTGCGGCCGCCCGGCGTCGGCTTCCGCGAGCTCGCCGGGCCGGTCGCCAGCGTCGGCGTCGCGCTGGTCTGGAACGGGGAGCGGGAGAGCGAGGCGGCGCGGCTCGCGGTCAGCGTGGCGCGCGGGCTCTTCGCCGCGGGCCATGGCGAGGCCGCCGCGGCCGGGTGAGGCCGGACCAGGAATATTGGATAATCGTTTCCAACCAGGTTGTATCAACCGCGGTTTGTGGCCAGGATGCCGGCGCAACGATTTCGGAGCATCCTCGTGTCCGCCTCGCGCCTCGCGCTCCTCCTCGCCGCCGGCCTGGCCATCGCCGCGCCCGCCGCGGCCGGCACCATCACCTATCAATTCGAGGGCCTCTGCACGGCGTGCAGCACCGCCGCCGGCCACGACGTCTTCGCCCGCGCGACCCTGACCCTGCAGGACAGCTACGTGCTCGGCGACCCGCTCGCGCCGTCCTTCGTCTCCTTCCACTACGACGGCACCAACCTGCTCGGCGCCTTCACCATCACGCCCGTCGACAGCACCCCGGTTCTCGGCCATTTCGAAACCATCCCAGGCCCGGCGCTGATGTCGATCGACGACAGGTACGGCAACTACTTCGAGACCCGGCTCACCGGTGTCTGGGACGCAGGAGGTTCCGCGGCCGTGTCCGGCACCCTCGGTACCTGGTCCGCCGTGCCGGAGCCTGCCGCCTTCACCCTGCTGCTCGGCGGCCTCGCCGGCCTCGCCGCGACCCGCCGCCGCAAGGCCTGACCGCGACGCGCGACGCAGCCGGCCCCGGGGGCTGGCCTCCGGCCGCATCGCGCTCCACCTTGGCGGCTCTCCAGCAGGAAGAGTCGCATGCCAACCGCCAGCCCCTTCGACCGCGTCATCCTCGGCGACCTCGTGCTGCCCGATGCCGTCCTGCCCGGCGGCTACGTGGCGGTGCGCGGCGAGACGATCGCGGCGATCGGCCAGGGCGCGCCGCCACCCGCGCGCGAGACGGCCGACCATAGCGGCCGGCTGATCCTGCCGGGCCTGGTCGACGGGCACATGCACACCTCCTCCTCCACGGGCTGGCCGGGGATCGAGGGCGCCTCCCGCTCCGCCGCCGCCGGCGGCGTCACCACCTGCGTCGACATGCCCTACGACGTGCCGCGGCCGGTCACCGACGCGGCGATCCTCCACGAGAAGATCGACTGGGTGAACCGCCTGTCGCATGTCGACATGGCGCTCTACGGCACCATCACCAAGGCCGGCGGCGTGGAGGCCATCGCCGGCCTCGCCGAGGCGGGGGCCTGCTCCTTCAAGCTCTCCACCTATGAATACGACGCGGTGCGCTTCCCGCGCATCGACCACCCGACCATGCTGGCCGCCTTCCGCGAGATCGCGAAGACCGGCCTGATGTGCGCCATCCACAACGAGGATCAGGAACTCGTCCTGCGCCTGACGGAGGAGGCCAGGGCCGCCGGCCGCACCGACCCGATCATGCATGCCCGCACCCGCCCGCCGCTGGCCGAGAGCATGGCCGACCTCGAGATCTTCGAGATGGCGCTGGAGACCGGATGCCATGTCCATATCGCGCACAGCTCCATCGCCCGCGGCTTCGAGCTGGCGGAGGTCTTCCGCCGCTCCGGCGCCAGGACCAGCGGCGAGGCCTGCATCCAGTACCTCTGCATGACGGAGGAGGACCTGGTCCGGCTGGAGGGCTTCGGGAAGTGCAACCCGCCCTTCCGCACCGCGGCCGAGGTGGAGCGGATGTGGGCGGCGTTCGCCGCCGGCCAGGTCGCCTATGTCTCGACCGACCACGCGCCCTGGCCGCGCGAGCGCAAGCTCTACACGGGCGACATCTTCGCTCCTGGCGCCGGGCTGACGGGCATGCAGAGCTTCGCGCCGCTGATGTACAGCCTGCTGGCGGAGCGCGGGCTGCCCCCGAGCCTGATGGCCCTCTACTGCGCCGAGCGGCCGGCGCGCTTCCACGGCCTCTACCCGAGGAAGGGCGCCCTCCGCATCGGCTGCGACGCCGATCTCTGCGTGCTGGAGCGGGGCGACTTCACCTTCGACGCCAGCGACATCCGCGACCGGGAGGATGCACGCTGGTCGCCCTATGACGGCCGGGCGATGAAGGCCCGCGTCGCCGCCACCTTCCTGCGCGGCGCCTGCATCTGGGACGGGCGGGAGGTGCTGGCGGAGCCCGGCACCGGCCGCTTCGTCCCGCGCCAGCACCGCGACAGCGTCCTCGGAGAGGCCTGAGCCATGTCCCGCATCCTTCGCCTCGCCGGCGCCCAGATGGGCCCCAACCAGCGCGCCGACAGCCGCGCCGCCATCCTCGCCCGCATGGTCGCGCTGCTGGAGCAGGCGGCGGCGCAAGGGGCGAAGCTGGTGGTCTTCCCCGAGCTCGCCTTCACCACCTTCTTCCCGCGCTGGCCGATGGACTGCGACAGCCCGGAGTTGCTCGGCTGCTTCGAGGCGGCGATGCCGAACCCGGCGGTGCAGCCGCTCTTCGACCGCGCCCGCGCGCTCGGGGTCGGCTTCTATGTCGGCTATGCCGAGCTGACGCCGGACGGGCAGCGCTTCAACAGCGCCATCACCGTCGGGCCGGGGGGCGAGATCCTCTTCAGGTACCGCAAGGTGCACCTGCCCGGCAGCGACGCGGTCAAGCCCGGCCAGCGCTACCAGCAGCTGGAGAAGATGTACTTCGAGTACGGCGACACCGGCTTCCCCGCCGCGCGCGGCCCGGCGGGATGGGGCTCGCCGGTGCTCGGCATGCTCATCTGCAACGACCGCCGCTGGCCGGAGGGCTGGCGCGTGCTCGGCCTGCAGGGGGTCGAGCTGGTCATGGTCGGCTACAACTCGGCGGCCTACGACCCGAACGGCGGCGAGAACGAGAGCGCCGAGCTGCGGACCTTCCACTCCACGCTCGCGGCGCAGGCCAATGCCTACATGAACGCGACCTGGGCGGTGGCGGTGGCGAAGGCGGGCGACGAGGACGGCGCCGGGCTGATCGGCGGCTCCTGCATCGTCGATCCCAACGGCATCGTGGTGGCGCAGGCGAAGACGCTGGGCGACGAGGTGATCGTAGCCGATGTGGACTTCGACGCCTGCCGGCAGGGCAAGGAGAAGATGTTCAACTTCGCGGCGCACCGCCGGCCGCAGTGGTATGGCATGATCACCGAGCGGGTGGGCGCGGTCCCGCCGGGCTGACGCAGCGCCTCAGGCCGGCATGCAGCACTTCTTGAACTTCTTGCCGCTGCCGCAGGGACAGGGGTCGTTGCGGCCGACGCCGCGATAGGGGTTCACCGCGGGCTGCTGCACCCAGGCATCGGGATCGCGCGCCGGCAGGCCGCGGGCGCGCAGCCGCGCCCGCTCCGCCTCCTCCCGCTGGCGCATCCGGTGCCATTCGTCGAACAGCGCCGGCACGTCCTCCACGGGATGCACGCCCAGCCGCTCGAGCAGCGCCATCCGGTCGGCGCCGGGCTCGGTCGCCTGCCGCAGGTCGGATTCGAAATCCTCGAATCCCATGAAGCTCGCGTCGATCCGCCCCTCGCGGAACAGCGCTTCCACCGCCGGTCGCAGCGCCTCGATCCCCAGCACCGCGACAGCCTGCTGCCAGCCGACCCAGACCATGTCGGGGACCTCGGCCTGCGCCAGCAATTGCGCATGCAGGTCCCGCAGCAGCGGCTCCGCGCCCGGCATCGGCAGCCGGCCCTGCAGATGCAGCAGCGTGATGGCGTCCAGCGCAGCGTGCCGCACGTATTCGTCCGCCGTCGGCTCCAGCGCGAGCGCCCGCAGCCGGGCCAGGTCGCCATCGAAGCATTGCGCGAGGATTGAACCAAAATCCTGCGTTATTCCGTCACCGATTGCCGCCTCCAGCGCGTCGTTGTCACGCGCAAGGTGACAGAGGGCAGGAAAGGCCCGCCGCTCCCGCTTCTGCGCAGCAAGGTAAATCGCATGGAAGGCTATGCGCGCCGCGGCGTCCGAGCGGTCGCGACCCTCGGCATAGGAGTCCAGCACCTGCAGCAGGTGGGGCGCGGCCTCCTCCCAGCGATCGAGCGTGGCGCGCATCGCCTCGCCCGGCGGGCCCTGGTCCGGATCGGCGAATTGCCGCCAGGGTTCCAGCATGTCCTCTCCTCCCTCGCCGCGGGCCTGCCGAACCGCGCTAGCATGGGCGGGTCCGGGGCAGGAGCCGCGTATATGGAGGACGGCCAGTATTTCTTCGAGCGGGGCAACTTCGCCCCGATCGCCGAGGAGCACGATATCGGCGACCTGCCGGTCACCGGCGAGATCCCGCGCGGCCTCGACGGCACGCTGTTCCGCAACGGGCCCAACCCGCAGTTCGCGCCGCCCGATCCGGCGCGGCACCACTGGTTCCTCGGCGACGGCATGGTGCATGCCTTCACCCTGCGCGACGGCCGCGCGCGCTGGCGCAACCGCTGGGTCCGCACCGACAAATTCCGGGCGGAGCGCGCGGCGGGCCACGCGCTCTCCGTCGGCTTCGGCGGCGGCCGCGCCATCGGCGTGCCGGATACCGGCCTCGCCAATACCTCCCTGGCCTGGCATGCCGGGAGGCTGCTGGCGCTGGAGGAGGCGCACCTGCCCTTCGCGCTCGACCCCGCGACGGTCGAGACGCTCGGCGTCGAGGATTTCGGGGCGCTCTCCGGCCCCTTCACCGCGCATCCCAAGGCCGATCCCGCGACCGGCGAGCTGGTCTTCTTCGGCTATTCCGCAGGCGGCCCGCTGAGCCCGGTGATGAGCTGGGGCACGCTCTCGGCCGCGGGGCGCGTGACACGGCTCGAGCACTTCCCGGTCGCCTTCTGCGCCATGGTGCACGACTTTGCCGTCACCGCGCGGCACGTGCTCTTCCCGCTTATGCCGCTGACCGGCAGCCTCGGCCGCGCCATGCGCGGCGGCCCGCCCTTCGCGTGGGAGCCGGAGCTCGGCGGGCAGGTCGGCCTGCTGCGGCGCGACGCGGGCGTCGCCTCGCTGCGCTGGTTCCGCGCGGAGTCCTGCTTCGCCTTCCATGTGCTGAATGCCTGGGAGGACGCAGTGGGCCGCGTGCTGGCCGATGTAATGGAATTCGCCGCGCCGCCGCTCTTCCCCCGCGCCGACGGCACGCCGAGCCGGCCGGAGGAGACGCAGGCGCACCTCACCCGCTGGACGCTCGACCCGGCGGCGGGGACGGATGCCTTCCGGCGGGAGAGGCTGGACGACATGACCGGCGAGTTCCCGCGTCTCGACGAGCGGCGCGCCGGGCTGCCGAACCGCCACGGCGTCTTCGTCGGCCAGTCGCCGGCGGTGCGGCGCGACCTCGCGCTCGACACGCTGGTCTGGTGCGACCTGGCAAACGGCGGCCGCGCGCGCTTCACGGTGCCGGAGGGCGACGCGCTGTCGGAGGCGGTCTTCGTCCCGCGCGACGCCGCGGCGGCGGAGGGCGATGGCTGGCTGCTGACGGTCGCCTGGCGCGGCGCGGAGAAGCGCAGCGAGGTGCTGGTGCTGGACACGCAGGATGTCGCGGCCGGGCCGGTGGCGACCGTCACCCTGCCCGGCCGCGTGCCGCATGGCTTCCACGGCGCCTGGGTGCCGGGCGTCTAGCGCCCCGCATGGCGGCGCAGGGCTTGCGCCGCCATGCGGCCATCCACGCGGTGCTCCGGCCCGGGCCGGAGCGTCGGTCCCTTTCCGCCGCCCGGGCACGGCGCGGGCCCGGGCGGATCGATGCATGCCGGCCCGCATGGATGCTGACCGGTCCGGCGTCCTGATCGGCGCGCAGCCGCCGCATCCCCGGCGCACTGCGCCGACCCGCGCGCGAGGCCGGCGCGGGCAGGCTCCGGCGGCGCTTCCTTAACGGCGGTTCTGCGACGGGACAGGCATCGCGCCGCCCTCGCCGGAAGCGCGCGGCACGGCATTGCCGCCCGCCGCGCTGTCCGCGGGCGGATGGCCATGCGCCTCCTCCCGCTCCCGCGCGCCGGCCCGGCCGCTCCCCGGGGCACCGGGGCCGGAGGGCCCGCTCTTTACCGAAAGCTCCGTGCAGGCCTGCACGCTGCCGTCGCGGCAGGCCTTGTCGAGCGCGGCAAGGTCGCCGCTGGCCTTGGGGTCCACGCCCTGGGCGAGGACCGGCGTGGCGAGCAGGGCCGCAGCCGCGGCCAGCAGGATGGGGCGCATGGGTCGTTCCTCCGCTGGCGGCGCTTCCCCGCACGGGTCGCCGCCTGCGGCGGAGAACGGCGGCCCGCGCGGCGCGTTCCGCCGTTGCCGCTCGCCTCGCGCGATCAGCCGGCCCGGCGCAGCGCCGTCGGGTAGAGGCGGCCGCCCGGGGCGGCCCGCATCGCCTCGAGCAGGAAGCCACCGGGCAGGTCCAGCATCTCGCGCAAAGGCTCCGCATCGGCGGCGGCGTCGAAGGCGGCGCGCAGCGGGCGGCCCTCCATGCCCTCGGTCGGCATGCCCAGCATGTGCAGCACGGTCGGCGCGATGTCGGTGAGGTCCGCGGCCTCCTGCGCCACCGCCCCGGCGCGGACGGGGCCGCCCTGCATCACCAGCACCGTCGCCAGTTCCGCCCGGTGCAGGCCGCCATGCATGCCGCCGCCCTCCGGTACGTCCGGCGTGTCGAAGCCCGCGGTGCCGGGCAGGCCCCAGGCATCCGGCCCCTCCCCGCCGGCGAAGGTCACGACCAGGTCGGCGCTGCGGGCATGCGCGCTGCCGAGCGCGGCCAGCGGAAAGGCGCGGCCGGGCGGCAGGATGGCGGGGTCGCGCGCCAGCAGCGGGCCGGCCCAGGCCTGCGCGGCGAGCCAGTCCGCGACCTGCGGCGCCAACGCCGCATCGCGCAGCCAGAGGCCGGGCGCGGCGGCGGGCGCGACGACGATGTCGGTCCCGGGCGCCAGCCCCTCGCCCGCGCGGAAGCCGGCGCGGCAGAGGTCCTCGCGCAGGCTGCGCTTGCCCTGGCCCGTGACATGGCCGTGGTCGGAGAGCACGAGGATCGCGATCTCCGCCGCATCGGGCTGCGCGTCCCGCCAGGCGACGACCTGGCCCAGCACCGCATCCGCGGCACGCAGCGCCGCCAGCGTCGCCGCATGGCCGAGGCCCAGATAGTGGAAGGCGATATCGGGCTCGGAGAGCCAGAGCAGCGCCACATCGGGGCGGAGCACGGGCAGCACATGCTCCAGCAGCACGCGGCCGGCGAAGGCCACGCGGGCGGTGTTCGGCACGCCGGCGGGCGGGGTCGGGCCGAAGCGCTCGCGCATCGCGGCGGCGGTCGTACCCTCCACGTCCTCCACGTTCCAGCGAAAGCTGCCGAGCCGCTCGGCGGCCGGGTGCAGCAGATGCGCCGCGCCATGGGTGCCGGCGCTGACCAGGGCGAAGCTGCGGCCGGCGGGCGCCAGGCGCTCGGCCAGCGAGGGGCGCTGCAGCGGGCTCTCCCGGCCCTGCGCCATGGCCAGCACGTCGGTGACGAACTTGGTGCGCAGCAGCCGGTCCGGCGCGACCGCCGCGTCGAAGACGGTGTTCGCCACCATGCCATGCCCACCCGGGCGGCAGCCGGTGATGAGGGAGGGCGTGGCCACCCGCGTCTCGGAGGGGAAGACGCTGCGCGCATGGGCGAAGCGGGTGCCGCGGGCGGCCAGCGCGCAGAGATGCGGCGTCAGGGCGGGTGTCGCCATGTCCGGCCGCAGCCCGTCCAGCGCGACCATGATGCAGCGGGTCATCGGCGCGTCCTCCCTTGCCGCCGCACCATGCCGCGCGGTCTCGTGTGCCGCCAGGGTTGGCGCAACCGCCGGCAGCCGGGCTTCAAACCGGCATGGCGACGAAGGAGGGCAGGATGGCAGGCGACGCGGGCTTCACCGGCTCCATCCCGGAGATCTATGACCGCTGCCTCGGCCCCGGCATGTTCGGGCCGCATGCCGCCGCGGTGGCGCACCGCCTTGCCGACCTGCAGGCGGGCGCGGTGCTGGAGGTGGCGGCGGGCACCGGCATCGCCACCGAGGTGCTGGCGGCGGCGCTGCCCCCGACGGTCGCCATCACCGCGACCGACCTGAACCAGGCCATGCTCGACCACGCCGCGCGCAAGCCCGGCCTCGCGCGCGTCGCCTTCCGGCCGGCCGATGCGCAGGACCTGCCCTTCCCCGATGCCAGCTTCGATGCCGTGGTCTGCCAGTTCGGCGCCATGTTCTACCCGGACCGAAGGCGCGCCCATGCCGAGGCGCGGCGCGTGCTGAAGCCGGGCGGACGCTACCTGCTCAGCCTCTGGGACCGGCTGGACCTGAACCCCGTGGCGGCGCTGGTGCAGGAGGTGGTGGCGGCGCTCTGGCCGGCGGACCCGCCGGGCTTCATAGGCCGCACGCCCTTCGGCCATCACGACCCTGCGGTGCTGCGGGCCGATCTCGCCGCCGCCGGCTTCGGCGAGATCCGGATCGAGTCCGTGCCGGCAACCTGGCCGGCGCCCTCCCCGCACGCGCCGGCGATGGGCTATTGCCAGGGCTCGCCGCTGCGGACGGAGCTGGAGGCGCGGGATCCGGCCGGGCCGGCGCGGGCGACGGAGGCCGCGGCGCGGGCCATCGCCGCCCGCTATGGCGAGGGCGCGACCGAAACCCCGATCCAGGCGCTGATTGCCGAGGCGCGGGCCTGAGGCGCGCCGATGACCGAAGGGCCGGATGGCCCAGAGGTCTGAATCGGCTCGCTTAACATACAAGGCGGCGCGGGCGGCCTGGGCGCCCGCCGAGCGCCGCCGCCATCCGCCTACTCCACCCGGATATCGGCCTTGCGGATCACCGGCTCCCAGCGGCGGCTGTCCTCCTCGATGATGCGCGACACGGCGGCGCCATCGGCGAAGCTCGCCTCGATCCCCCGCGCGGCCAGCGCCGCGCGGCCTTCCGGCGTGTCCACCGCCTGGCGAGCGGCGGCCTCGAGGCGCTGGCGGATGGGCTCCGGCAGGCCGGCCGGGGCGAGGACCGCACCCCAATTGTCCACGGCATAGCCGGGCAGGCCGGCGGCCTCGGCCACCGTCGGGATGCCCGGCATCAGCGGGCTGTCCTGGCCGGCGAGATTGCCGAGCGCGCGGAGGCGCCCGGCCTTGACCAGCTCCTCCACCGCCGAGAGGGGGGCGGAGACCAGCTCCACCTCCCCGCTCACGCAGGCGGTCACGGCCGGGCCGGTGCCGCGGTAGTGCACATGCGTCAGCTTGCCGCCGGACATGGAATCCATCAGCTCGGCGCTCACATGGGTGATGGTGCCGAGGCCGGGGGTGCCGTGGTTGAGCAGGCCGGGCTGGCGGCGGGAGATCTCCACCACCTCCCGCAGGTCCCTCGCCTGCAGCTTCGGGCCGCCGCAGATCAGGGTCGGCGCCAGCGCCACCTTGGCGACCGGGACGAGGTCCCGCTTCAGGTCGAAGGGCAGCTTCGCATAGACGAACTGGTTCACCACGATCGTATTGAAGACCGTGACGAGGGTATAGCCATCCGGCGCCGCCTTCGCGACCGCCTCCGTGCCGATGTTGCCGCCGGCGCCCGAGCGGTTCTCCGGCACCACGGTCTGGCCAAGCGCATCGCCCATCCGCTGCGCGAGCAGGCGGCCGAGGATGTCGCTGCCGCCGCCCGGCGGAAAGGGGATCACCATCCGCAGCGGACGGTTGGGGAACTCGCCCTGGGCGAGCGCCGGGGCGGCGAGCGGGCCGAGGGAGACGGGAGCGGCAAGCGCGAGCAGGGCGCGGCGGGTGGGGTGCGTCATGGCACCGCCGTGATGGCCGAGGGTGGCGAGACGGGCAAGCCGTGGGGCAGCAGGGCGGGCTGAGTCCGGTGCGGACCTTTCGGCGGCAAGGCCTTGATCAACCAGGCAGCCTGGGCGTGGACGGTGAGACATTTTAGGAATATTAGCGTTTTGCGGAGAGGCGGCTTGCGGGATTCGGACAAAGCTGCGGGGGCAATTGCGGCGGCTTCGGGGCACGGAGCCAGGAGGACGGCGCCGCAGGGTCCGGCGGGGGTGGAGCGGCAGGGCGCGGACGGGCCGCCCGGCGGCCGGGGCGGGAGGACCCTTCGGGCAGCGCGGTGCAGGGCAATGCGCGGCATGTCGAGCGGACCCCTTCGTCACCGGCGCAGGATAGCGCAACGAGCGGACCGCAGAGAAGATAATTTTCCTAGACCGGTTCCAGGCCCCCCCTCACCGCGACGCGCATGCACCGGGTGGACGCGACCCGCGTCCGACCTCCGCCGCCTCGCCGGAAGGTCGCCCGGCAGCGACGCCGGCGACGGGGGCCGGATCGGCAGCGTGCCGCGTCACCGCCGGGGCAGGGCATTCCGGAGCCGCTTCCCCGCCTCGAGGATCAGCAGCACGGCCGCGCCATTCGCCAGCGCCAGCCCCGCCTGCCAGGCTGCGAAGCCTTCAAAGCGAAACAGCGCCGCGACGGGCGGCACCACCAGCACCAGGGCCAGCAGGAGGCCGACGGTGCCGAGCACCGCCAGCAGCACCGGGTTCGGCCGCGCCAGCGCGACCAGTGGCGAGGCGCTGAAGGAGCGGTTCACCAGGATCAGCGCCACCAGCGCCGCGACCAGCGCGGTGAAGGCGATGGCGCGCAGCGCCGGCTCCGGCAGCCCCGCCCCCCAGGCCCAGAGATAGAGCACGCCGGTGGTGGCGAAGGCCACGACGCCCTGGACCACGCCCCAGGCGATCAGCCCCGGCGCCAGCAGCGCCGCCTGCGGATCCTCCGGCGGGCGGCGCATGACATCGGCCTCCTCCGGCTCGGCCTCGAAGGCGAAGGAGCAGACCGGGTCCACCACCATCTCCAGGAAGGCGATGTGCAGCGGCCCCAGCACCGGCGGCAGGCCGAAGGCCAGCGGCAGGAAGGCCATGCCGGCGATCGGCACGTGCAGCGCGACGATGTAGCCCATCGCCTTGCGGAGGTTGTCGATGATCCGGCGGCCCAGGCGTATGGCGCGCAGGATGGCGCCGAAATCGTCCTCCAGCAGCACCGCCGCCGCAGCCTCCCGCGCCACGTCGGTGCCGCGCGCGCCCATGGCGACGCCGACATGCGATGCCTTCAGCGCCGGGGCGTCGTTCACCCCGTCGCCGGTCATCGCCACCACCTCGCCGGCCGCCTTCAGCACCTGCACCAGCCGCAATTTCTGCTCCGGCAGGACCCGCGCCAGGATGGCGGCGGAGCCCGCGCGCGCGGCGAAGCCCGCCGCGTCCAGCCCTGCCAGCTCGGCCCCCGTCACCACCGGCGCGGTGTCGAGCCCCGCCTCGGCGGCGATGGCGCGCGCGGTGTCCGGATGGTCGCCGGTGACGATCACCACCCGGATGCCGGCGGTGCGGCATTCCGCCACCGCCTCCGGCACCTGCGGCCTGAGCGGGTCGGCCAGGCCGACCAGGCCGCGGAAGACGAGGCCCGCCTCTTCCAGCCGCGCCGGCAGTCGCGCCGGCTCCAGCCCCGCCGCCTCCGCCACGCCCAGCACCCGCAGTCCGCGGGCGGCCAGCGCCGCGGCGGCGGCGGCGATGCGCTCCGCGACGGCGGGTGGCGGGGCGCAGAGCCGCAGGATGGCCTCCGGCGCGCCCTTGGCCGCCAGCCGCGCCCCCGAGCCCGCGGCCCAGGCGCGACCCATGGCCGGCAGGTCCGGACGCAGCCCGTAGTGGCGGAGCGGCGTGCCGCCCGCGGCCTCCGGCGCCGCCTGCCGCAGCGCCACCTCCATGGCGTCGAAGGGCGAGTCCTCGCTGGCGTCGGCGGCGAGCCGCAGCAGGCCGGGCCCGTCCAGCGGCGGCTCCGGCTGCCCCAGCGCGACGGCCATGCGGTTGCGGGTCAGGGTGCCGGTCTTGTCGGTGCAGAGCACGGTGGTGGCGCCCAGCGTCTGCAGCGCGGAGGCCTGGCGCAGCAGCACCCCGACCCGGGCGATGCGCCGCGCGCCCATGACGGCGAAGACGGTCAGGACCAGGGGAAACTCCTCCGGCAGCATCGCCATCGCCAGCGCGATGCCGCCGAGCGCCGCCTGCAGCCAGTCCCCGCGCAGCAGGCCGGTGAGCAGGCCGAGGCCGAGGCTCGCCAGCAGCCCGAGCACGGCGAAGCTGCGCACCATCGCCGCGGTCTGCGCCCGCATGCGCGGCGGCTCGCGCTTGATGCCGCCGAGGGCGGCGCCGATCCGGCCGAGTTCCGTCCGCGGCCCGGTCGCCTGCACGACCGCCTCGCCGGTGCCGCGCACGACGAGGCTGCCCGAGAACACCGCGGCAGGATCATCGCCCGGGCGCGGCGGCGCCCCGCTGCCCGGCGCGGCGCCGGCGCGCTTCGCCACGGGAAGGGATTCGCCGGTGAGCAGGGATTCGTCCACCTCGAACGCCTCGGCCGCCAGCAGCCGGGCATCGGCCGGGACGCGGTCGCCCTCGGCCAGGACCAGCAGGTCGCCCCGCACCACCTCCCGTCCCGGGATGCGCCGGCGCTCCCCGTCCCGCACCACCAGGGCACGGGGGGAGGAGAGGTCGCGCAGCGCCTCCAGCGCCCGCTCGGTCCGCGCCTCCTGCGCCACCGCGATGGCGACCGAGAGGCAGGCGAAGACCAGCAGCACCAGCGCCTCGGCCAGGTCGCCGAGGAGGAGGTACAGCGCCCCGGCCCCCAGCAGCAGGGCGAACATCGGCTCCCGCGCCACGTCCAGCGCGACGCGGGCGAGGGAGCGGTGGGCGGCATCGGGCAGGGCATTCGGCCCCTCCCGGCGGAGCCGCGCCGCGGCCTCCGCCGTGCTGAGCCCCCTCCGCTGCATCGCGGTCCTGGCGCGGCCCTGCCGCTAGAGGGAGCCGCGGAGGAAGAAGGGCATCGGCTCGGTCCTGTCCTCGACCGCCGTCACCCCCGGCACCTCCCGCGCCAGCACCTCGAGGCCGCGCTGCACCTCGGCCGAGCGGTGGAAGCCGTAGAAGGTGACCTTGCCCTCCTTCACGTCGGGATAGAGGTAGAAGGTATCGACCCAGGGCTGCTCCCGCATCGCAGCGATGACCTTCCGCAGGATGGCGGTATCCGTCGCCTCGGCGGCGGGCGCCTGGGCGGGCGGATTGAGCACCGCCCGCAGCAGGTCCGCCCGGCTGACGATGCCGGCCAGCTTGCCGTCCCGCAGCACCGGCACGCGGCGGATCTGGTGCCGTTCCATGAGGCGCGCGATCTCGTCGGCGCCCGTATCCTCGCCCACCGTGACCAGGTCGCGGGTCATCACGTCCTCCGCCCTGGCGCCATGCGCCTTGGCGAAGCGGTCCGCCAGCTTCCGGCTATCCCCGAAGAGCGCCAGGAACCAGCCGAGCGGCCCCCGCTTCTCCTCCGCCAGCCGGCGGATCAGGTCGCCCTCGGTCACCAGGCCGAGCAGCTTTCCCTCGGCATCCGTCACGGGCACCGCGGAGATGCCACGGCCGGCGAGTGTCTGCGCCACGGCGCCGACCGGCATCTCCGGCGGCACCAGGACCAGGCTGGTGGTCATCAGGTCGCGTGCTTTCACGCTGTCCTCCCGCATTTCGCGGCAGGCCCCGGCGGCCCCCGCCGGGCGGCAGGATGGTGGCGATGGTGCCCGCCTGCGTTGACACAGCGCAAGTGACACGGCGCCGGAGGACCGCGTCCCACCCATGCCGGTCATCCGCGCCGCCGCCGAGGTCCCGGACGCCAGGCCCGGACGCCAGGGTCGACCTCCGGGCGCCGGATCACCGGGTTGGCTGCGTCGCGGTCGGGCCAGCCTGCGGGCGGCGGTCGCGCCAGGCAGTCCAGGCACCCTCACCCGACCGTCAGCACGATCTTCCCCCGGATATGGCCCTGGCCGGCCCGCGCATGCGCCTCCCGCGCATCTGCGAGCGGGAAGGTGCTGTCGATGGCGATCCGCAGCCTGCCGTCGCCGAGCAGGGCGCCGAGGCCTCGCTGCGCGACGTGGCCCGCCGGGCCGGCGTCGGGCTCGGCACGCTCTACCGCCACGTCCCGACGCGGGAGGCGCTGCTGGAGGCCCTGCTCCGCCGGAGCTTCGATGCGCTGACGGAGCGGGCGGCGGACCTCGAGGCCTCGGGTAGCCCCGATGGCGCGCTGCTGTCCTGGCTGCGGGAGGCCGTCGCGGTCGCGCGCCACTACAGCGGTGTCATCGCCGCCATGGTGGCCGCGATCGCGGCGGAGGAGTCCGCCCTGCACGCCTCCTGCGTCACGATGCGCGCGGCCGGCACCCGCCTCCTCCGCCGCGCCCAGGAGAAGGGCCTGGCGCGGGCCGACATCGACGGCACCGACCTCTTCGGCGTGCTGGGCGCGCTCGCCTGGATCGGTGACCAGCCCTCGCTGGCGTCGCGCGCCGATCACCTCTTCGACGTCATCGCGCAGGCGATCCTGACACCGCCCGCGGGCGGCGATGCCGGGGAGGACCGCCACGCCTGAGCGGCGCTGCCCGGCCCGCATCGCTTCCACACGGCAACGATCCCGGGCTAGCCTTCGCCGTCGAGGCGGGATCGGGCTCATGCAACTCCCCTGGGATGCGCTGGCGACGGGACATGGCCTGCCGCCGCCGGGTGCGACGGTCGAGCTGGAAGGCGTCGCCTTCGCCCCGCAGGACATGCCACGGGGCTATGCGATCCTGCTGCCGGAGGCGGCCTGCTGCCTGGGCTGCCGGCCCGACCCGGCGATGGCGGTCGAGGTCCTCTTCGCCGACGAGGCGCCGGCCGGCCCCGGGCCGCACCGCCTGGCCGGCACCTGGCATGCCCTGCCGGCCGAGGATCCCACGGGCTGGCGCTGGCAGCTTCGCGGCGCCCGCGCGCTGCCCTCCGCCGCGGCGCCGGGCCCCTGGCTGCGGCGGCGGGCGCTGCTCGCCGCCGGGCCGCTGCTCTGCGCCGCCGCGGCCTGCGCCGAGGCGCCGGCCCCCTCCCCGGCGGCGCGGGCGCTGGTGGAGGCGGCCGCGCCCATGGACCTGCACAGCCATGCCGGCCACGTCATCCTCTCCCGCACGCGGCTGCGGCCCTTCGACCCGGTGGCGGCGCCGATGCGCGAGGGCGGGATGCGGCTGATCGCGCTCGCCATGGTCGCCGACAGCCCGACCACCACGGTCACGCCGGACCGCCGGATCGAAGCCTATCGTTCGCCCGCGCCCGGCGAGCTGTACGCGCATTCGAAGGAGGCCTTCGCGCGCCTGGCCGCGCTGGTCGCCGGCCAGGGCCTCGCGGTGGTGACCGACCAGGCCTCGCTGCGGACCGCCCTGCAGCCCGGGGCCGGCCCGTCCGTGGTGGTCGCCTCGGAAGGCGCGGACTGGCTGGAAGGCCGGCTGGAGCGGCTGGAGGAGGCCGTGCAGGCGCACCGCCTGCGGCACCTGCAGCTCGTCCATTACCGGGTGAACGAGTTGGGCGACATCCAGACCGCGGCGCCGGTGCATGAGGGGCTGACCGGCTTCGGCGCGGAGGTGATCCGCGCCTGCAACCGGCTCGGCGTGGTGGTCGATGTCGCGCATGGCACCTACTGGCTGACGCAGCGCGCGGCGGAGGTGACGCAGAAGCCGCTCGTCCTCTCCCATACCGGCCTGTCCGGCCGGCCCGGGCTGCGCAGCCGCTGGATCACGGCGGAGCATGCGCGGCTGGTGGCGGCGACCGGCGGGGTGGTCGGCGTCTGGCCCCTGATGGGGGCGGAGGCGCCGACGCTGCGCGCCTATGCCGCGGGCATCGCCCGCATGGTGGATGCAGTCGGCATCGAGCATGTGGGGATCGGCAGCGACATGCTCGGGCTGCTCGCCACGCCGGCCTTCGGCGACTACCGGGAGACGCCGGCGCTGGCCGAGGCGCTGCTGGCGCAGGGCTTCGCGCCGGCCGAGGCGGCCAGGATCCTGGGCGGCAATTACGCGAGGGTCCTGGCGGCGACGCTGCCGGGCTGAGCGGATCGCCTGCGGGCGGCACCCGGGCAGCACCGCGGCGGGCTTTCCCTCGCATGGCCACGCCGCGCGCTTCGCTGTCCGATCGGCTCCTCCTGCCGGGCCAATGGGCGGCAGGGCCGCCGGTTCGCCCCGTTGCGGCCTCTCCACAGGTCGGGCACAGGCAGCCCATCGGCGCATGGCGTGTCCGCCCTGTCCGCCGGAGGGACGGAGTCGTGCTGATCGTCTTCGGAGGATTGCCCGGGACGGGCAAGACGACGCTCGCCGCCCTGCTGGCACGCGAGCGGCGCGCCACCTGGCTGCGCATCGACGCCATCGAGCAGGTGCTGCGGTCCTCGGGCATGCTCAGGGGGGATGTCGGGCCGTCCGGCTATATGGTCGCCTATGCCCTGGCCGAGGCCAATCTCCGCCAGGGGCAGGGCGTCATCGCGGACTGCGTCAATCCGCTGGGCGTGACGCGCGCGGCCTGGCGCGGGGTGGCGGCCGCGGCCTCCTCCCCCATCCTCGAGGTCGAGGTCGTCTGCTCCGATCCCGTCGAGCACCGCCGCCGGGTGGAGACGCGCCCCATCGACCTGCCCGGCCTGGTCCGACCGAGCTGGGACAGCGTGCAGCGGCAGGCCTACGAGCCATGGGCCGGACCACGGATCGTGCTCGACACGGCCGGCCGCAGCATCGCGCAGGCGGCCGCCGAACTCCGCGCCCGCATCGACGCCGCGGCCGCATAGCCCCGCGCGCGCGCCGACGGCGGAGTCCCGCGGATGCCGCCGTCCCACCGGCCGACTCCCGGGTTCCAAGGGCCTCAAGCCCTTGGCGGGTGGGGTGTGGGGAGGGCAGCGCCCTCCCCGCCTCGGCACCATGGGTCTACCCTGCCCGCCACCACAGTCCCGGACTCCACCGCATGTCCCGCCGCCTCACCCTCGCCGCCGCCCAGCTCGGCCCCATCCAGCGCGCCGAGGGGCGCGAGGTCGCGGTCGGCCGCATGGTCCGGCTGATGGAAACGGCGCATCGCCGCGGTGCGGAGGTGGTGGTCTATCCCGAGCTCGCGCTCACCACCTTCTTCCCCCGCTGGTACGAGGAGGACCTCGCCGCCGCGGATTACTGGTTCGAGTCGGCGATGCCCTCCGACGCCACCGCCCCGCTCTTCGCGGCGGCGCGGAAGTTCGGCATCGGCTTCCATCTCGGCTTCGCCGAGAGGACGCCGGAGGGAAGGCGCTTCAACACCGCCATCTACGTGCATCCTTCGGGCGAGGTCGTGCTGAAGTACCGCAAGGTCCACCTGCCCGGCCATGCGGAATACGCGCCGGACCGCCGGGTGCAGCACCTGGAGAAGCGCTATTTCGAGGTCGGCGACCTCGGCTTCCCCGTGGTGCGCGCCCCCGTCGGCGGGACGGAGGTCAATATCGGCATGCTGATCTGCAACGACCGCCGCTGGCCGGAGGCCTGGCGTGTGCTCGGCCTGCAGCAGGTCGAACTGGTGATGCTCGGCTACAACACGCCGAGCCTGAACATGGAGAACCGCGGCTTCGAGGCGCACCACCTCCGGGTCTTCCACAGCCACCTCTCGGTCCAGGCGGGCTGCTATCAGAATGCCTGCTTCGCCGCCGCCGTGGCGAAGGCCGGGACGGAGGACGGGCACGAGCTGTTCGGCCATTCCATCATCGTCAATCCGCAGGGCGAGATCATGGCGCAGGCCACGAGCTGGCACGACGAATTGATCGTCGCAGATTGCGATCTCGCCATGTGCGCGTTGGGCCGGTCCACGATCTTCAACTTTTCGGCACATCGTCGGCCCGAGGCTTATGAGCGCATCACCGCACAGGTCGGCAGCGTCGTGCCGCCTGTCTGGTCGCCCTGCGGGAGCGGCCGGGATTCCTGACTTCTCAAAGGGTTCTGCGGCGAACTTGGGCGGCGCGGTCCGCGTCCGCCGGCCGCCCCGGGGTGCTCGCGCTGCATGTGCGTCTTACAACCTTGGGTTTATCGCATTAGCAATTCGGAAGCATTTGATTGTGAGAAGCAGGCACGGCTCGCAGCTTTGTGAGCTCCCCTGTGGAGGCTGCCAGAGATGGGTGATTTCGCATCAGTAATCGGTTCCGGGTCATTCTATGGCGTGGACCACTTCGGCGACGTACCGAAGGACCTCAGCACCTACTACCACCTCGCGACCAAGTCGTTCACGCTCGACCTGTCCGACCGGAAGGGCGACGACGTCATCGACGGCACCGACAACCACCACGCCATCGACGTCACCACCGGGTCGGGCAATGACGACCTCCTCGGCAGCTTCGGCGGCGACGCGCTCGCGGCCGGCCGGGGTGACGACACCCTCTACGGCTGGGACGGCGACGACCAGCTCAGCGGCGGCGCCGACAACGACGTGCTGTTCGGCGGCAATGGCGACGATACCGTCCACGGCGATGCCGGCGACGACCATCTCGATGGCGGCAAGGGCGCCGACGAGCTCTGGGGCGACAAGGGCGACGACAGCATCACCGGCGGGCTGGGCGACGACAGCCTCTATGGCGGCGACGGAGAGGACTCGCTGCTCGGCGGCAGCGGCAACGACCTGCTCGACGGCGGCAAGGGCTGGGATACGCTCGACGGCGGCGCCGGCGACGACACCCTGATCGGCGGCCTCGGCAATGACACATTCGTCTTCGACAGCAACTTCGGCGACGACGTGATCGCCGACTTCGGCGCGAAGGACCAGATCTGGCTCTCCGCCAACATCAACGACTCCGGCATCACCAATGCCCGCGACGTGGCGCAGTTCGTCTCCGGCGACGCCAACCACACCACCATCAAGATCGGCGACGACAGCATCCGCCTCGAGGGCGTCGGCAAGGACGACTTCCTGCAGCACCTGACCACCTGGGTGAAGGTGATCTGACCCGCCGGCACCTCCCGGGGCGGCGAAGCGGCCGCCGGCAACCCGCGGGTTGCCGGCGCGCTGCAATTCCGGGCATCGCACTGTCGCGGCGCCCGGGGAGTCCCTGCATGCGCCGCCGCCCAATCCTGCTGCTCGCCCTCACGCCCATCGCCGGTGCCCGCGCCGAGAGCCCGGCCGAGCAGGCCTCGCGCCAATTGCAGCGCGACCTCCGCCGCGACCGCGCCGCGGAGGCCGGCGGGCCGGAAGGGCCCCGGCCGCCCGAGGCGACGCCGACCGTCCGCGCACTCGATGCCGACCGCCGCTCGCTGCAGCCCGATGTCGGCCGGCCGGAGGAGGATGCCGCGCCGGTGACGGGCGGCGAGCGCGCCGCGACCGGCGGCGGCCGCAACCCGCAGCGCTGACCCGCCGCCGGCCAGGCCGCGTGCCGGCCGGTCGCGCCCGCCCGCCCACCCGGGATCAGGCGATCAGGCGATGGCGCGCGCCTCGAGCACCGCGGCGATCGCGGCGCGCAGCGCATCCGGCCCGAGGGGCTTCGACTCGAAGCGGTCCATCCCGGCCGCGAGGCACTCCGCCTCGGCCTCAGGGGAGCCATGCGCCGTCAGCGCGATGATCGGGATGCGCCCGGCCGCCCCTGGCAGGGCGCGGATCCGCCGCGTCGCCTCCAGCCCGTCCATGACCGGCATCATCACGTCCATCAGCACCAGGTCGTAGGGCGCCTGCCGGACCGCGGCCACCGCCTCGGCGCCATTCGCCACCGCCTCGACCGCATGGCCGAGACGGCCGAGCTGGTGGGTGATCAGCAGGCGGTTCGCCAGGATGTCCTCCGCCACCAGCACCCGCAGCCCGCCCGCCGGCGGTGCCGCCACGGCCGGCGCCCGGCGCAGCGGGATCTCGCAGCGGAAGGTGCTGCCAGACCCGGGCGCGCTCTCCAGCGCGATGCTGCCGCCCATGCGCTCGATCAGCATGCGGCAGATGGTCAGGCCGAGGCCCGCCCCGGCGAAGCGGCGGGTGGCGCCGCTCTCGCCCTGGACGAAGGCGTCGAAGAGCCGCGCCTGGGTCTCGGGCGGGATGCCGATGCCGGTATCAGCGACCGAGAGGCCGAGCCGCACCGTCCCGGCCGCCTCCGAAAGGACCGCGAGCCTGACCGCGATGCTGCCCGCATCGGTGAACTTCACGGCATTGCCGAGCAGGTTCAGCAGCACCTGCCGCAGCCGCCCGGCATCGCCGAGCAGCGGGCCGGGCAGCGGCCCCGCCACCTCCAGCCGCAGCCCCAGGCCCTTGGCCTCCGCCTGCGGCGCCATCAGCCCGACCGCCGCCTGCACCACCGCCTCGATGTCGAGCGGCGCCTCCTGCAGCGAGAGCTGGCCGCGCTCGAGCCGCGTCATGTCGAGGATGTCGTTGACCAGCGCCAGCAGGTGGTCGCCCGCCTCGCGGATCAGCCGGATCTGCTGCGCCTGCGCCTCCGGCAGGCCCTGGTCCAGCAGCAGGCCCGAGAGGCCGATGACGGCGTTGAGCGGCGTGCGCAGCTCGTGGCTGACCATGGCCAGGAATTCGGTGCGCGCGCGCATGTTGGCTTCGGCCGCGACCCGCGCCTGCTCCTGCGCGCGGGCGGCGGCGCGCCGCTCCGTCACGTCGGTATAGGTGCGCACCGCGCGGCCATCCGCGAGCAGGGTCGTGCGCACCTCGATCACCCGGCCATTGGCCAGCTCCCGCTCATAGGTCGGGATGGAGGGCGGGCGCTCGGCCAGCGCCATGCGGGTCTCGGTCCCGATGCGCGGCGCATTGGCCAGGTCGCCGCGCGCGACCTGAAAGCGGTGCAGCGCCCGCACATCGGTCCCCGGCCGGCCGAGTTCCTCCGGCAGGTCGAGCATCTCCAGCGCCCGCCGCGTCATGATGACGATCCGGTTCGCGGCATCGATCATCAGCACGCCATGCGGCACGTTCTCGACCGTCGCGGCGAGCGCGGCCTCGGCGGCCAGCGCCCGGTCGCGCGCCTCGGCGATGGAGGCGGCGACGCGGCGGGCCTCGGTGAGGTCGGTATAGGTCCGCACATGGCTGCCGTCGGGCAGGTGCTCGGTGCGGATCTCCAGCACCGTGCCGTTCGGCCGCACCCGCTCATGCCGGTCGGGCGGCGTGCCGGGGGCGGCGGCGAGGCTGCGGTAGCGGAGCTCGGGCGGCGGGTCGCGGCCGAACTCGCCGGTCGCCGCCTGCCAGGCGATGATGTCGGCGATCGGCCGGCCCGGCACGCCGAGGCCGGGCGGCAGGCCCAGCAGCTCGACGGCGCGGGCATTGACCACCGCGACCCGCCCGTCGGGATCGACCATCATGATGCCCTGGCTGACATGGCTGACCGCCGCCTCCAGCGCCGCGCGCGCCCGCCCGGCGGCGCGGCGCCGCTGCGCCGCCATGGCGGAGACCGCGACCGCCAGCACCGAGAGCACGAGGCCGAGCGCGAGCAGGCGGTTCCGATCGGCCCGCACCGGGGCGAGCACCGCCTCGGCCGGCAGGCCGACCGAGACCACGAGCGGATGGTGGCCGACCCGGCGCAGCGTGACGAAGCGGTCCAGGCCGTCGGCCATGCCGGCCAGGCGCCCGGAGACCTGCGGCGCGCCGGCGCGGATCGCCGCGGTCGGCGCATCGGGCAGGCGGCGGCCGACCATCTCCTCCGGGTTCGGCGCCCAGGCGCGGACGATGCCGTCGAAGCCGATGAGGGCGATCACCCCCTGCCCCATGTCGAGGCTGAGATAGAGGCGCGAGAAGCTCTGGGCATCGACCGCGAGCAGCACGACGCCGTCGAGCACGCCGTCCCGGCGCAGCGGCCGGGAGAAGACGATGATCTGCCGCCCGGCGATGCGCCCCATGATCGGCGCCGAGATGAGCAGCCGGTCGTCCTCGGGATGCTCGAGATGGGCGCGGACATAGTCCTGGCCCGACCGGTCCTCCCCGTCCGTCGTCGGCCCGTCGCGGCCGATGCGCAGGAAGCCGGCGCGGTCCAGCACATAGCCGACCGGGATGTCGCCCTGCGGGTCGATGCCGCTCCAGGGCCCGAAGCGGAAGCCTTCCGGGTCGCGGGCATAGAGCGCCTGGGCGAAGCGCAGCCTGGTGTCGATCGCCTCGATGCGGCCGGCGACCTGCGCCTCGACCGTGCGGGCCATGTTGGCGCTCTCGCGCAGCGCCCCTTCGCCGGCGGCATGGTCATCGGCGCGGATCGCCAGCAGGATGCCGGCCCAGAGCAGCAGGATGGCGATGGCGGTCAGCCTGCCGCGGCCGCGGAGGGCGGCGCGCAGCACCCGCCCGGCGCGGGAGGGGGCGGCCGCCGGCGGCGGGCCGCTCATGGCGCGGGCCGGGCCGGCGGCCGCGGCCCGGCATGGCGCCCGAAGTCCTGGCAGGCGGAAGGCGGCATCGGCGGTCGGTGTCCTCGGCCCCGGATCGGCATCGCCCCGGCCGGCAGGGGTGAAGGGCGGCGATCCGCGGATGGTACACTGGATGCACGGGCCTGGCCGAGTCCGCCCGCTGGCGATCGGTGCCGCGGCGGAGGGGCGCGGACGCTCCGTAACGATGGCGCCGGCTCCCATGGCCAGGCGCGGATCCCGCCGGCCTGGCCCGCGCCGGCTTGCCGCGGGCGCGAGAGCCGTGCCTGTCGGGCGGGCCGATTCAGACCTCTGCGCCCCGCGGCGCTCCGGTCACCGGCACGCGCGGCATGTCGGGCGGGCCGATTCAGACCTCTGCGCCCTGCGGCGCTCCGGTCATCGGCACGCCGTGGGCCGTGCCGCCCGCCGCCGCGAGCAGCGCCATCGCCCCCGCCGCCCGGCAGGGCTCGATCACCGGCAGGCCCGAGGCATCCTCGGCCGCCGCGGCATGGCCGGCGAGGCCGGTGCAGCCGAGGACGATCGCCTCCGCCCCCGCCGCGGCGAGCCGCCGGGCGACCGCCGCGATCCGCGCCCGCGGCGCCTCCGGGTCGGTCAGCACCTCCATCGGCAGGTCGAGCGGCTCCCAGGCGGCGAGCCGTGCCTCCAGCCCCATGGCCTGCAGGGCGCGGCGCTGCCGGGCCTGGCTGGCGGCGACGAAGCCGACGATGCCGAAGCGCTCGGCGCGGGTGATCGCGGCGGCGACGGCGCAGCGGAACATCCCGAGCACCGGGCGGCGGGTCGCGGCCCGCACCGCCTCGAGCCCCGGGTCGGAGACGCAGGCGATGACATAGGCCGCGGCCGGCTCGCGCTCGACCAGCCGGCAGAGCGGCAGGGCGACCGAATGCCAGTCCTCCCAGCTCGCGATGGCGGGCGGGCCTTCCGGCAGGTGGGTGACCTCCAGCCGCAGGCCGGGCGGCAGGGCGAGCGGCGCCAGCGCCGCCGCGATGCCGCGCGTGCAGGAGAGCGAGGCGTTGGGGTTGATGACCAGGATGCGTTCGGACATGGGCATGGGCATGGGCATGGCCTGGGGACCCTCGCCCGGGCGGCGCGGATGGCGCAAGCCCCGCCTGGAACGCGGGGCCGCCCAGCGGCGCTTGATCCGGGACGGGTGGTGGCCCGATATTGCGCCGCACAACGCTGTCGCGGTCCGGCCGGGCCCGCGGGCGCTGCGGCCGGGTCACCGCGCCCGTCGGGCCGCCAACAGAACGAGAGGGCCGGGGCCAAGGGCCGCCGCCCAGGAGAATCGCCGATGCGCTGGACCCCCGAGAGCGCCGCCTCGCCCGCCGCCGTCGTGCCGGAGGCGGCCGGCCTTGCCGTGCCGCCGCTCTGGCTCGCCCTGCGGCGGGGCCTGCGCAACCGCTGCCCCTTCTGCGGCGAGGGCAAGGTCTTCGCCGGCTACCTCACGGTCGTGCCGGAGTGCAGCCATTGCCATGCGCCGCTCGGCCTGCTGCGGGCGGACGACGCGCCGCCCTATTTCACCATCTTCATCGCCGGCCACCTGCTGGTGCCCGGCGTGCTCTGGGTGGAGAAGACCTACCAGCCGCCGATGTGGCTGCACATGGTGGTCTGGTTGCCGCTGTTTGCGATCGTCTGCACACTGCTGCTCCGGCCGATCAAGGGTGCCGTGGTGGGGTGGATGAGCACGCTCGGTTTCGTCGCCTCGGAGCAGGAGGCCTTGCTGGCCCGCGAGGGCGGGGTCGCGGACCGGGGCCCGCATGCCTGATCGCGCCCGCAAGGCCCCCGGCCCGGCGGCGCCGGAGGATCCGGCGCTGCGGCGGCTGGAGAACATCGTGCTGCCGGATGCCTCCCCCCTGCCCTCGGCCTATGCCGAGGCGGACCGGCGCCAGGCGGTGGCCGACCTGCTGACCGAGAACCGCTTCGACCCGGTGGGCGTGCCCGGCGGGCCCTTCGCCCTGCTGCTCTGCGTGCGGGAGGGGCGGCTGGTCTTCGACATCCGCGATGCGCTGGACGTGCCGGTGCGGGCGGTGGCGCTCGCCCTCGGCCCCTTCCGGCGGCTGATCAAGGACTACCACCTGATCGTCGAGAGCCATGAGCAGGCGGTGGCCGAGGGCGGGCACGAGGCACGGATCCAGGCGATCGACATGGGCCGGCGCGGCCTGCACAACGAGGGCGCCGAGCTGCTGACGCAGCGGCTGGAGGGGCGGATCGGGCTGGATTTCGAGACCGCGCGGCGGCTCTTCACCCTGGTCTGCGCGCTGCACCAGCGGATCTGACGCCGCCGGAACCCGTCCGGCCCCTCGCGGGCCACCCGATGGCCGGGGACGATCCCGCGCAGCGGGACCATCGCCGCCGGACTGCGCGGGATCAGGCGGTCGTGCCGTCACCCTGACCAGCCTTCCGCAGGTCGGGCCCACGCGTCGTGCGGCCCGGACCCTTGGCGAAAGCCTGCCTGGGACGTTGTTGCGGCGCGAAGCCCGAGGCGCTTGCCTGGCATCACCGGCGCGATGATGCGGGGTGGGCATCGGGCCCGGTTCGGCACCCCGCCGCCGTGCCCGCCGGTCCCCGGGCATCCGGTCGCGGGAGAACCGCAACAGGTCCAGCTTGTGCCGCTCGCACTCGCTGCAGGCCGGATCTTCCCCCCTGGCGTATCGTGCTGCCCCGAGGTGCCGCCCCGTCATGGGGCCGCGCGCGGGGAGGCATGGCAAGGGTGCGGCTGGCCGGAGGCGGCGAGCCGGTCCGCAATCCCGGTGCCTCGCGTCAGGCCATCCGGAGCGCGCCGCTCCCCATGGCGGGGCCTTGTCTTCCGTGGCGGGCCGAGTCCCTGCCGGCCGGCGATCGGCACCGTGGCGGGAGGCAGTCACCGGGGCGACAGAGTGGCGCATTGCACAGACGGATCCCGCGAAGGGTCGCATTCGTCCCGCCGAAGACAGGCGGAGAAAGCACATGTCCCGGATCGCCACAGCGCAGGCCGATACCACCGCCCTCGCCGCGCCCGCCGCCCCGGTGCCGCACCGCTTGGCAAGGCCATTGCTCCTGGCAAGGCCACTGCTCCTGCTGGCCCTCGGCGCCATGACGCTTGGCCTCTACGACCTCCTCCTTGAGCGGGCCGGGCTGCTGTCGGGCTGGCCGGAATTGCTGGTGATGCCGGCGGTGCTGGTCGCCGCGACCACCGCGAGCATCGCCGGCTTCGCATTCTCCGCGATCTGCGGTGCCATGCTGTTGCCCCTGCTGCACGAACCGCTGCAGGTCGTGCGCATCATGCTGCTGAGCAGCGTGGCGATCCAGGCCCTGAGCGTCTGGACGCTGCGGCATGCCATCGACTGGCCGAGCCTGGCCCGCTTCCTGGCCGGCGGCATCCTGGGATTGCCGGTGGGTCTCCATCTCCTGCTGCACATCCAGGCAGCCGGCTATGGCCGCGCGATCGGCCTTCTCCTGGTGACCTATGGCGCCGTCTCGCTGTTCCGGAAGCCCGGACGGGTGCAGGGCGGCGCGGTGCCGGACATCCTGGTGGGCGCGGCGAGCGGCATCACGGGAGGGCTCGCCGCCTTCCCCGGCGCCTTCGTGACGATCTGGTGCGGCCTGCAGGGCTGGGACAAGGCGCGGCAGCGCGGCGTCTATCAGCCCTTCATCCTGGCGATGCAGTTGGCAGCGCTGCTGCTGCTCTACCTCCTGCAGGGCAAGGCGGCCGCGCCTGGTGGCGTGGCCCTCGCCTGCATTCCCGCGGCGCTCCTCGGGAGCCTGGCCGGGCTCGCGATCTTCCGCCGGCTCACCGACCGCCAGTTCGGGACGGCCGTGGCACTCCTGCTGATCGTCGCGGGCCTTGGCCTGGCCCTGTGAGGAGCAGGCCAAGGCTCTTGCTGGCCGGCACGCACGCGAAAGGACCTGCCGGCACGCGCGCCGACCATGACGGCGTGGGAGGCGGGGCGCGTTCGGTCCGCATCCTTCCTGCCGGATCCTTCTCCGCCGCCACGGGAGGTTGTCGCCCCGCCTGGGCGGATCCGGCGTCCCGGCGCCGGCAAGGCAGGCTCCCGAGGGCCTCAACTCGCCGCGGCACGGTCCTCCTGGCGGCATGCGCCACCCAGCAGTTCCCGCACATACCGGGTCAGGACCGCAGGCCCGAACGGCTTGAGGAGGATGCGCTCACAGGGGTCAGGGGGACGGCCATGCACATTGGCCGGATTGCCCGTCATGATCACCACCCCGGCGTCCGGCCAGCGACGACGCGCCCACTCGGCCAGCCTCAGCCCGTTCATCCCGGGACCCAGATTGACATCGGTGACGATGACCTGCGGGCGGCCATCATTCTCCACCAGCGCCACGGCATCCTCGGCAGTCGGCGCCTCGACCACGTGCAGGCCATCGTTCTGCAGCCCGTCCGTCACCACCTCGCGCACGAGAGGCTCGTCTTCGACGACGAGGACATCCATGGCGGACCACCCCGCTTGCTCTACAACGAAGATGTAAGCACCGGATGCGGTTGTGGTTCATGGAGACTCCACAACAAGAACGCGAATTCGCCGCTCCGAGTCGGGCACCTGACATCCGCCTCCTTCAGGCGCCGCGGCGCGCATGGGGAGTGCACCGCCGGACCGGCGGCCGGATGGCAATGGGCCGGGCGAAAAGGCCCCAGGCCGGAGCAGGCCGGCGGGACCTCGGCGGACCGGCATGACGCGGCCCGCCCTGCCGGATGTCTCAGGCGGACGAGAGGCGCGCGGCCGGTCTCAGCGGCCTGTCGCGGGTTGGGCCACGCGTCGTGCGGCCCGCCCCCTCAAGCCGAAAGCCTGCCTGGAGGGCTGTTGCAGCGCAAACCCCCGAGGGGCCTGCTCAACGCACCACCGTCACCGCCCGGCGATTCTGCGCCCAGGCCTCCTCGGAGGAGCCCAGCGCCTCCGGCCGGTCCTTGCCGTAGCTGATGGTCTGCACCCGCGTCCCGGCGACGCCGTTGCCGACCAGGATGTCGCGCGCCGCATTGGCCCGCCGCTGGCCGAGCGCGAGGTTGTATTCCCGTGTGCCCCGCTCGTCGGCATGGCCTTCGACCGTCACCTGCACCTGGCGGTACTGCTGCAGCCACTGCGCCTGCTTCTGCAGCGTCGGGCGCTGGTCGGCGCCGACCGTCGCGCTGTCCGTCACGAAGAAGACGCGGTCGCCCGCGGTCGCGGCCAGGTCCTCCTGGCTGCCGGGGCGGCCGGCGCCGGCACGGCCGCCGGTCAGGGCGGAGCCGGCGAGGCCGGACGGGTCGGTCGCGGCATTGCCGGTGGCCGCGGCATTCTCGGTGCTGTCGGAACAGGCCGCGGCGAACAGGGCAAGGACCAGGGCGGCGGCCGGCACGATCTTCATGGGACCCATCTCTCTGCTACGGACTCGGGGCGGCATGGCGGCCCCGGCGGGCAGGGCATGGCCCCGGTCCCGGTCGGGACGCAAGCGGAACCGGCATCGCGCGGGCGGAAAAGCCTGCGGCGCGGCGCCCTCGCCGCTGACGGTGGCCTTTCCCGACCGCCGCGGGCGGTTGCCTTTCCGCATCGCGCGCCGCACATGGCGGGCATGAAGATCGACGGCACCCCCTATCGCAGCGTCTGGGTGGATGCGGATGGCTGGTCCGTCCGCATCCTCGACCAGACGAAGCTGCCCTGGCAACTCGACATCCTCCGCCTGACCGATGCGGCGCAGGCGGCGCATGCCATCCGCACCATGCAGGTGCGCGGCGCGCCGCTGATCGGCGCGGTCGCGGCCTATGGCGTGGCGCTGGCGCTGCGCGCCGATGCCTCGACCGAGGCGCTCGACCGCGCGGTGGCGATGCTGGGCGAGACCCGCCCGACCGCGATCAACCTCCGCTGGGCGCTGGACCGCATGCGCGCGCGGCTGCACAACCTGCCGGCGGACCAGCGCGTCGCCGCCGCCTATGCCGAGGCGCAGGCGATCGCCGACGACGATGCCGAGACCTGCCGCCGCATCGGCGAGCACGGCCTGCCGCTGCTGCGCGAGATCGCGGCGAGGAAGCCCGGCGAGACCGTCAACGTGCTGACGCATTGCAACGCCGGCTGGCTGGCGACGGTCGATTACGGCACCGCCCTCTCCCCCATCTACCAGGCGCATGACGCGGGCATCCCCATCCATGTCTGGGTGGACGAGACCCGGCCGCGCAACCAGGGCGCGGCGCTGACCGCCTTCGAGCTCGGCAAGCACGGCGTCCGGCACACCGTCGTCGCCGACAATGCCGGCGGCCACCTGATGCAGCATGGCGAGGTGGATATCTGTATCACCGGCACCGACCGGGTGACGCGGCAGGGCGATGTCGCCAACAAGATCGGCACCTACCTGAAGGCGCTGGCGGCGCGCGACAACGGCGTGCCCTTCTGGGTGGCGCTGCCGCATTCCACCATCGACTGGCGCGTCGCCGACGGCGTCCTCGAGATCCCGATCGAGGAGCGGAGCCAGGCCGAGGTGACCGACCTCACCGGCCGCACCGCCGACGGGCGGCTGGAGACGGTGCGCGTCGCGGCCGAGGGCAGCCCCGCCGCCAACCCGGCTTTCGACGTCACGCCCGCCCGCCTCGTCACCGGCCTGATCACCGAGCGCGGGCGCTGCGACGCTTCCGAGGCCGGGCTGCGCGGGCTCTACCCCGAGACGCCCTGAGACCGGCCGCATCCGGGAGGGGCGCCCCGCCCGGACCTCGGGTGGGGCGGTTCAGGTCTTCGGGCCGCGCTCAGGCGAAGAGGAAATCGCCCGCGGCCAGCGCGTGGTCGCCCAGCACCAGCAGGCTGTTCTGCATCGCCGGCGATGAGCCGCTCGCGGGCGTGCTGCCGAGCAGGAGGAAGCTGCCCTCGGCGCGGTCCTGGATGAGCCCGGCGAGGTCGGCGAAGGAATGGATGCCGGCCGCGGCAAAGGCCGTCATGTCGAGCAGGTCCTTCCCCGCCTCGAAGTCGTGGATGGTATTGGCCTGGCTGTCCGGGCGGAGGACGAAGGTGTCGTGCCCCGTCGTGACGTTCGGCCCCTCGATCACCGCGGCATCGCCCCAGAAGTCGTTCACCGCGTTCCGCCCGCCGACCAGGACGTCGTCGCCGGCGACGGCATGACCGGAGAGCTGGTAGCCATCGCCATAGAGCCGGTTGACCGTGCCGGCGAAGGTGCCGCCGCCCACCAGGTGGTCGTTGCCGCCCTGCGCATTGCCGGCCAGCGCATAGGCATCGCCGAAGAGGTCGTTCACCGCCACCGCGCGCGCGCCCTGGCCGGAGCTGCCGGTGATGTCGTCATGGCCGCCCTGCGCATGGCCGGACATCAGCTCGGCATCGCCGAAAGCCATGATCCGGAAGCCGCCGGCGGTGATCACGTCCGCCCCGCCTTGCGCTTGGCCCTGCATGAGGCGCGCATCGCCGAACAGGACCGAGGTGCCGCCGGCGCCGAAGAGGTGGTCGTCGCCGCCGCTGGCCTGACCGGACAGCGTATCGGCATCGCCCGTAAGGGTGAGGTAGACGGAGGCAGGGCCGGTCTGGTGCTGTCCCAGGAAATCAGTCAGGTGCAGCGGCAAGGACTGGGGCCCGGCCTGGCTGCGGCCGGCCAACGTGCCGGTGCTGTCACCATATTCGCCATAGGCAATCTGGCCCGCCGAAGCACTCGGAAGGGGCACAACGAGTCCTTCGAAATCACTGATCGTATTCGGCATGAGTGGCGTCGTTCCTTTCCCGCCACGCCAAGCGGCGCGGCGGGGACATCATGCCTTTTCATGGGAATTTCTGCGCCACACGGCGGCGCGAGGTCATGCGGGCCTTCGCGCTCGCGCACAGTGCAAGGCCCGCACGCCGGGGTGACGGGAACCGGTGCCGATCCGGACGCTCAGCCGATCGGGCTCAGCGCATCGGCGGCGACGCGCATGAGCATGAGCTGGCCGCCCTCCACCACCTCGGTCCGGTCGGCGCTGCCGGCCTCGCCGAAGGCGTAATGCGCCTGGGTGTCGAGCAGGTAGACCTTCTCCCCGGCCTCGTGCGGGAAGAGCGCGGTGACGTCGAGCACGCCCGAGCTCTCCTCGTCCTGGGTGAAGGGCGGGGTCGGCGGCGTCGCCTCGTCGCCGAAGCGCGCGGTGTCATGGTGCGCGATCTCGGTGAGCGCGTCGGTCGCCGGGTCGTAATGCCAGACCTTGCCGGCCCGCGGGTTGTTGCCGACATCCTCGAGCAGGATCAGCGAGCCGTCCGCCGCGACCGTGATGTTGTCGAGCATCTTCTGCCCCTCGGTGCCGTCGAGCAGCGCGGTGAAGCTGCCGCCGAGCTCGGGCCGCGAGGCATCCTTGAAGTCGAGCGCCCAGAGGCGCGAGGGCGCGTCGAAGGCGTCGGTCGTGACGAAGTAGTAGCGGTTGTGGTTGACGGTGTCCCAGGCGCCGTCCTCCGGCCGCAGCCATTGCGTCACGCCGGCCGCGTCGCTGGCGGATTGCAGCGCCGCGCCGTCGAGGTCCCGGACATCGCCGAGCGGCGCGAGGGTGAAGTCGCCCGAGAGCGGCGTGCCCTCCGCCCTCTCGACCGCGAACTCCGCCCTGATGCCGTAGAGCTGGCCATCGGCAAGGCCGGCCTTCTCGATTGTGCTGCCGCTCGCCTGCTTCTCTCCGACATAGACATAGACCTGGCCGGGCGTCGCATCGTCATTGCCGATCACGACGGTCTTCGCGCCGCCATAGGGCGAGGCGAGGACGTTCTCGATGGCGAAATTGCCGAGCGCCGGCAGCTCATAAACCCGGTTCTGGTCCGGCCCGGTCGCCACCCAGGCGAAGGCGCGGCCGTTCGGCGTCGTCTCCTCGCCGTTCAGCAGGATGCGGGCGGTGGTGCCGAGGCCGGTTTCCGGGTCGTAGAAGGCGGTGGGCGCGGCAAGGTCGGCGGAGCAGAGCCGCGCCAGCGCCTCGGCCGTCTCGACGTAATGGCCGCCCTCCGCGTCCCAGAGGAACATGCGGTGGGCGAGGTCGCCGGCCTGCACCACCTCGAGCGTCGCGGTGTCGATGACGAGTTCGTCCACGAAGGCGCCGGTCGCGCCATGGGCACGTGCGATGCCGTCGGCCGCGCCGATCTCGTGGTTCACCAGGACGGTGACCGTCCCGTCGCCATTGTCATAGGCGCCGATGCCGTCGGGCGTGCCGACGAAGCGCCAGGGATTGCCGTCGGCATTGTCCCAGCCGCGGACCGTGTCGCCGGCGCTGAGGAGGCTGGCGAAGGATACGCCGTCGATGCTCGGGACGATGTAGGGCGTCTGACTGGTGGAGGGTCCGGTGCTGGCCATGGGTCTGCGTCTCTCCCGGCTGCGTGGTCGAAGGCAGGGCGTGCGGCGGAGCCGCTATGCCCGGCGTTGCCAAATCACCGCAGCCCTCCAGGCCGGGCAATGCCGATTCCAAGAAATGTATATGACTATCGCCAATACTGTTTCGGTTGAAATCTGCCGATACGTCTCAACTCCTCGCTGATTTGGCCCGGAACGACAGCAGAATCACTCAATAGTATGGGATAGATTCTGCCGGAAATACGTCCCGTTGTGTAAACATCACAGAAATGACTTGCCATGCTGCGGCGCAATGCTGGTGTCTGACGGTGGAAATCAGGGGAGAGACCTGCCCATGCCGCGACAACCGATGAGGACGGGCGCCGCGCTGCTGGCCGGCGGCCTGGCCCTCGGGCTTGCCGTGCCGACCGCCGCCCGCGCCCAGGATGCCGCCCGCATGGAGGCGATCGAGCGCCAGATCCGCGCCCTGCAATCCGAACTGACGCGCATGCGCCGCGACATGCAGGCCCGTGAATCCGAGACGCGCGCCGCCAAGCAGGAGGCCGCGCAGGCCCGCAGCGAGGCGCAGGCGGCGCAGCGCCGGCTCGACACCACGCCCGCAGGGCCGCCCGCCGGCGCCCAGCAGGCGCAGTTGACCGCGGCGCCGCCGGCCGACCAGGTGCGCCTCGCCTTCGAGCGCGGCCGGCCGACCATGACCTCCGGCGATGGGCGCTTCCAGGCCTCCCTCGGCGGGCAGTTCCAGTACGACATCGGCGGCAGCCTGCAGGGCAATGCGGGCGTCGCCGGCTCGCCCGCCGCGCGGCTCGACACCTTCGGGCAGAACCTCCGCCGCGGCCGGCTCTTCTTCGGCTTCAAGTACGACGACTTCCAGCTCAACGTCACGCCGGACTTCGGCGGCTCGCCGGACGGCACGCCCTCGCTCTACGAGGCGAACCTGAACTGGTCGCCGCTGCGGCCGCTGACGCTGACCCTCGGCTACTACAAGCCCTATTTCGGCCTGGCCGATTCCATGAGCTCGAACGACTTCCTCTTCCTCGAGCGGCCGAGCATCATGGAGATCGCGCGCAACGTCTCGGGCGGCGACGGCCGCGCCTCGCTCGGCGGCCGCTGGGCGGCGGATCGCTGGTTCGTCTCGGCCTATTTCACCGGCGACAGCACCGGCAGCAACAACACCACGCAATCCACCACCGGGCAGACCGGCTTCGTCGGCCGCATCGCCGGCCGCCCCTATGCCGATGCCGATACCGACGTGCATCTCGGCTTCACCGGCTCGCACGCCTTCGACCTGCGGCGCACGGCCAGCGGCCAGACGCTGCAATTGCGCGACCGGCCGGAGCTGCGGATCGACCAGACGCGGCTGATCGACACCGGCGCGCTGAACGCCGACAGCGCCTCCACCTGGGGCCCGGAATTCGGCGTCCGCTGGCGCAACTTCATGCTGCAGGGCGAGTACCAGCAGATCAGCGTGGAGCAGGCGCAGGCCGCCGGCGCCGTCCGGCCCGACCTGACCTTCGAGGGCGGCTATGTCGAGGGGAGCTGGGTCATAACCGGCGAGCCGCGGCGCTACAGCACCTCGTCCGGCGCCTTCGGCCGGCCCAACCCCGCGCATCCCTTCGACCTCGCGGGCGGCGGCTGGGGCGCCTGGGAGGCGATGGCCCGCTACAGCGTCGCCGACCTGAACGATAGGGTGACGCGCGGCCGCGCCGCGGCGGCGACCGGCGGCGTCTATGGCGGGCGGCAGGAGGTGGTCGGGATGGGCCTGTCCTGGTACCCCAACAACTACCTGCGCTTCATGCTGAACTGGGACATCGTGAACGTGGACCGGCTGAACGCCGCGGGCGTGCAGCAGATCGGCCAGCGCTTCCACACCGTCGCGCTGCGCACCCAGCTCGCCTTCTGAGACGTGCCCCGGGCCGGGCGGCGCCCAGCCGCCCCGCACGGGATCAGGGCACCGGGATCAGGCCGTAGCGGCGCATCACCTCGCCCAGCCGCTCGGGCGGCGCACCGTCCCGCAGCAGCCCGGCGATCTCGCGGAAATAGGCCGGGCCGAGGATGCCCGGCGTCAGGACGCTCAGGCAGGTCGCCGGCGCCTCGCCGTCATTGCGGAAGCCATGGACCACGCCGCGGCGGATGAAGGCGGTCCCGCCGGGACCGACCGGCACGTCCTGCCCGTCGATGCGCCAGGTGACGGTGCCGGAGAGGCCATAGACCGTCTCGTCCCAACTCTCGTGGTAGTGCGGCACCGGCATGCGGGCGCGGGGCTGCACCACCATCTCGAAGAGGTCGAGGCTGCCTTCCGTGTCCTCCCGGCTGCGCAGGAAGCGCAGCTCCAGGCCGCCCATCCGGATCGTCTCGGGCATCGCCATCCTCTCCTGCGGTGGCCGGAGGCTAGCGCAAGAACCCTACGGGTTCACGCTACGGCAGCCCAGCGCCGCGGCCGCGCTCAGCCGAGGCGGGAGGGGATGGCCTGGAGCGCGGTATTGCCGCGCTCGAGTAGGGCGAGGCCGCCGATCAGCAGGGCGCCGGAGCCGCAGGCGGCCCAGAAGGCGAGCATGGGCGGCACGCGGCCGGGCGCGAGCGCGTCGCTCAGCAGCAGCCCGACGAGCGCGGTGATCAGCACCAGCGCGCTACCGATCAGTGTGCAGGCGAAGCGTTGCATGGTGCCTTCTGTCCCTTCGGCTGGCCTGCGGGCGGATCGCCCGTGGCATGGTTTGAACACCCGCAGCGGGGCGCGAAGGGGGAGAGGCTGGGGCGATTTCGTGGCAGGGAGGCCGCTCGCGCGGGCGCGACCGGGCCTCGGATGGCACCGTGCCGCCTGCGACGTGGCCGATACCCCCGCCCGGCGCGGCGGCAGGCAAAGGGCCGTGCTTCTGCCCAAGCGGCGGGCAACCGCGCGCCGCGGGGCCGCCGGCACCGCCCCCCGCCCGGTTGCGCCCCCTGGGCGGATGCGGGAACCTCCGGCCGCCCAGAAGACCCCTGCCGGAGCCGATCCGCCCATGCGCCTGCTGCTCGCCGCCCTCACGCTCTCCGCCGGCCTCGCCACGGCCGCCGGGGCGCAGACCATCACGGTGGGCGCCAAGGACTCCGGCCAGCCGCCGCTCCGCTGCGGTGTCGACGGCACCTTCGCGCCGCATGCCTTCCCCTCCCTGCAGGGCGGCGTGCAGGGCTTCCAGATCGACCTCTTCGATGCCGTGGCGAAGAAGCTGGGGCGGCCGCTCGAGATCACCTCGGCCAGCTTCTCCGGCCTCATCCCGGCGCTGAACGCCGGCCGCTACGACTTCCTCTGCGCGCCGACCACGGTGACGCCGGAGCGCGCGGCCAACCTGCTCTTCACCGAGGGCTATCTCTGGACCGAGCTGCAATTCGGCATCAGGCGCGGCACGCCGCCGATCAAGTCCGAGGAGGACCTGCGCGGCAAGGCGATCAGCGTGAACAAGGGCACGCCCTACGAGCAGTGGGTGACCCGCAACGCCGAGCGGCTGAACCTCACGCTGCTCGCCTTCGACAGCCAGGCGGATGCGGCGCAGGCGGTGATCCAGGGCCGCGCCTATGCCAACCTCTCCGGCAATACGGTCATCAGGTACAGCGCCTCCCGCACCCCGCAATACGTGGCGGACTACGCCCTGCCCGGCACGCGCTTCCACTGGGCGACGCCCTTCCGGCAGGACAGCGGCGCGATGCGCAACCAGGTGGAGCAGGCGATCGAGTGCCTGAAGAAGGATGGCACCGTCGCCGCGCTGTCGAAGAAGTGGTTCGGCGCCGAGCCGAGGGATGACGATGCCGAGAAGGTCGTCTTCCCCGGCTTCGGCCCGCCCGGCCTGCCCGGCTATGACGAGACGCCGAACAAGGCGGCCTGTTCGTGAGAGCGCCCGATGACCGGAGCGGCGAAGGGGTGCCCCACGAAGCCGCGCTTCGTGGGGACCCCGATGGCCGCGATGGTCTGAATCGGCCGCTCCAACCCAATCGCCCGATCGTCGAGGCCCGCGCCATCCACAAGCATTTCGGCCCGCTGCACGTGCTGAAGGGCGTGGACCTGGTGGTCGCGGAGCGCGAGCTGGTCTTCGTCATCGGCCCGAGCGGCTCGGGCAAGTCGACGCTGCTGCGCTGCCTGAACCGGCTGGAGGAGCCGTCCAGCGGCGCCATCACCGTGGACGGCATCGACCTGCTGGACCGCAGGACCGACATCAACGAGGCGCGGCAGCGCATCGGGATGGTCTTCCAGTCCTTCAACCTCTACCCGCACATGACCGCGCTCGGGAATGTCGCCCTCGCCCTGCGCAAGGTGCAGGGGAAGAGCAAGGCGGAGGCCGAGGCGCGCGCCCGCGCGGCGCTCGAGCGCGTGCACCTCGCCGACCGTGCCGGCCATTATCCCAGCCAGCTCTCCGGCGGGCAGCAGCAGCGCGTCGCCATCGCCCGCGCCATCGCGCTCGAGCCGCGGGTGATGCTGTTCGACGAGCCGACCAGCGCGCTGGACCCGGAACTCGTCGGCGGCGTGCTGCAGGCGATGCGCGAGCTGCGCGAGGACGGCATGACCATGGTGGTGGTCAGCCACGAGATGGGCTTCGCCCGCGCCGCCGCCGACCGCGTGGTCTTCATGGCCGATGGCCGGATCGTCGAGGAAGGCCCGCCGGCGCAGATCTTCGGCGCGCCGCGGCAGGAGCGGACCCGGGCCTTCATCGGCCAGGTGGAGCGGCACTGATCCATGCCGCCCAACGCGCCGCCGTCAGGTCGCCTTGTCCTCGCAGCTCTGCGGCGAGCGGGTGAAGGCGATCCAGGCATGCCCCGCATCGAAGCAGCCGAACTCCCATTTCCCCTCGAAGACCTTGCCGTCGACGCTGAGCTTGCCCTGGCCATGCGGCCCGTCGCGGAACCAGGCGCCCTCGTAGACCAGGCCGGCATTCGGGATGCTGAAGCGGCCGCCGGTGAAGTAGTCCTCGTGGTACTGCCCTTCCTCCTGCACGACGAGCCGGCCGGCGTCGTAGTGCGAGAGGCGCCCCGGCCCTTCCGCCTTGCCGCGGCGGAGCGTGCCCTCGTAGACCATCTGCCGCTCGCGCCCGGCCTCGCGCCAGGTGGTCACGGCCGTGCCCTCGCCCTCCGCCGCCCCTTCCGGGCAGGACCCGGTCCAGCTTCCCGTCAGCGCCTCCGCCGAGGCGGGCAGGCCGCCCACCCAGAGCCAGCAGCCGCCGGCGCCATCGGCGATGAAGCCGGAGCGCTGGCCGGGGACGGCGCGCTCGGCCTCCGGCGGCGGGCCGAAGGCGGCGGCGCCGAGCAGCGCCAGCAGCGGCAGGGCCCAGCGGGCGGCGTGTCGTCCGGGCAGGGTCATCGCATCGGGCTCCATCCTGGCATCCCGCAGGTCTGCACCCGCGGGCCGTTCGGGTTCAAGGGCATCCTGGCATGAGCGGCTGGGACCGCTTCCTCCAGTCCTTCTTCAACGCGAAGGTGGCCTGGGACTACCTGCCGAAGATCATCGACGGCTTCTGGCTGACCATCCTGCTCGCGCTCTGCATCATCGTCAGCGGCCTGCTCGCCGGGCTGGTGCTGGCGGTGGCGCGGAGCCTCGGCCTCAGGCCGCTGAACTGGTTCATCGTCTTCACCGTCGACCTGTTCCGCGCCCTGCCGCCGCTCGTGATCATCGCGCTGCTCTATTTCGGGTTGCCGGCGGCGGGCGTGCAGCTCTCGGGCTTCGCCGCGACCTGGCTGTCGCTCTCGCTGGTGCTGATGGCCTTCGCCGAGGAGATCTTCTGGGCCGGCATCACCGCGACGCCGCGCGGCCAGTGGGAGGCGGCGCGCAGCACCGGCCTCTCCTTCCTGCAGACCCTCGGCTGGGTGATCCTGCCGCAGGCGGTGCGGATGGTGATCCCGCCGCTGACCAACCGCACCATCGCCATCACCAAGGGGACGGCGCTCGGCTCGGTCGTCGCGGTCTCCGAGATCCTCGGCGCGGCGCAGGCGGGCGTGTCCTTCTCCTTCAACCCGACGCCGCTGACGCTCGGCGCCATCGCCTATGTCGTGCTCTTCGTCCCCGTCGTGATCCTCGGCCGCTGGATCGAGACGCGCTTCGCGTGGAAGAGGTAGCCATGCGATCGCGGAGGCCCGCAGGCGGAGCCAAGGACCGGAGCGTGAATCGCATGGCCAACACATGACATTCGACGACTTCCTGCTCGCCTTCTTCTCGCTCGATATCCTGCAGCAGGCCTGGCCGATCCTCTGGCAGGGGCTGCAGCAGACGCTGCTGCTCTCGGCGCTGGTGGTGCCGCTTGGCCTGCTCGGCGGCGTCATCCTCGCGCTGCTCTCGACCATCCACCACCCGCTGGTGCGCTGGCCGCTGATGGCCTGGGTCGACCTGTTCCGCGCCCTGCCGCCGCTGGTGCTGCTGATTTTCGTCTATGCCGGCCTGCCCTTCGCGGGGCTGGAGGTCTCGGCGCTCGGCGCGGTCGCCATCGGCTTCTTCCTCAATACCGGCGCCTATTACGGCGAGATCCTGCGGGCGGGGATCGAGAGCGTGCCGAGGGGCCAGATGGAGGCGGCGCGCAGCACCGGCCTCACGCGCGGCCAGGCCATGGCCTGGGTGATCCTGCCGCAGGCCGTGCGCAACGTGCTGCCCGACCTGATCAGCAACACGCTCGAGGTCGTCAAGCTCACCTCCATCGCCTCAGTGGTGGCGATGCCGGAACTGCTCTTCCAGGCGCGGCAGGCGCAGAGCGTGACCTACAACGCGACGCCCATCATGGCCGCGGCGGTGATCTACTTCCTGCTGCTCTGGCCGGTGGTGCGGCTGCTGAGCCGGCTGGAGAACCGGCAGCTCGCGGCTCGGCAGTAGACGCCGCCTCACAGCACGCCGCGCTCGCGCAGCCTCCGCTGCCCCTCCGGGCTGCGGAGGAAGCGGAGGAACCGCTCCGCCGCCGCAGGCTGCCGCGCGCCGGCCATCGCCAGGGCGCGATAGACGAGCGGCGCCTGCAGGTCCCCCGGCAGCGGGCCGAGCAGGCGGATGCGCGGCTCCTCGGCGATCAGCGTCATGGTGCCGGCGAGGATCTCGTTGCCCCGGCCGGCCAGCACCGGCGCGAAGATCCCCGTCGGCGTGGTGCGCCGGATGCGCCCCTGCAGCACATCGGCGATGCCGAGGTGCTCGAGCGCGCGGGCGAAGACCTGGCCCGAGGCGACGCTGTTGAACACGACGAGGTCGGCGCCGAGCAGCACCTGCCGCAGCCTCTCGGACGTGGAGACATCATGCGCCGGCGCGTCCGGCCGGTTGCCGAGCCCGACGCCGACCGTCCCGACCGGCTCGCCCTCCCCGGCCGCGACCCGGCCGGCGCGCGCGAGGCGGGCGAGGAATTCCGGCTGGACGATGACGAGGTCGGCGGCCTCGCCCTGGCCGATGATGCGCGCCTCGACCTCCGGCGAGGGCGCGCAGGCGAGGTCCACCGCGATGCCCTCCGCGCGCGCGAAGTCCGCGGCCAGCGCGGCCAGCGCGGGCTCGAGCGGGATGTCGGCCATGACCCTGATGGATGTGGTCCCCGCTGCCATCGCCGCCTCCGCTCCGCTGCGCCAAACGGCATCCTGCGGCCCGCGGCGCGGCGCCTCAATCTCCGGCGACGCGCGGTTGCGCATGCGGGCCGGCAGCGGGCAGGCTGGGGGCGGAAACGGTCCGAGAGAATGCCGATCGCCCCGCCTCGCCGCGCCCTGGCCCGCCGCGCGCTGCTCGCCGCGCCGCTCGCCCTGCCCGCCGCCGCGCAGACCGCCCGGCCGGTCCGGCTGCTCGTCGGCTTCCCGCCCTCGGCCATCCCGGACCTGGTCTCCCGCATCCTCGCGCCGGCGCTGACCGAGGCGCTCGGCCAGCCCGTGGTGGTGGAGAACCGCCCCGGCGCGGGCGGCGCGCTCGCCGCCGAGGCGCTGCTGCGCGCCCCGGCCGATGGCCAGACGCTGATGATGATGGCCCAGTACCTGCCGGTGCTGCCGGCGGTGCAGCGGCACGTCCCCTTCGACGTCGGCGATGTCCTGCCGCTCGCCGGCACCGCCCAGGCGCCGCTGGTGCTGCTGGTGCCGCCCGGGCTCGGGGTGCGGGACCTCGCCGGCTTCCTCGCCCTGGCCAGGGCGCGCGGCGAGTCCCTGCCCTATGGCCATTCCGGCCTCGCCAGCGCGCCCAACCTCGCCATGGCGCTGCTGCGCGACGCGACCGGCATCGCGCCGCTCGCCGTCGCGTACAAGGGCGAGCCGGAGATCCTGAACGGCCTGCTGACCGGCGCGGTCGAATGCGGCTTCGGCTTCCTCGCCGGCGCCAGCGCGCAGATCCGCGGCGGGCGGCTGCAGGGCCTCGGCATCACCGCGGCCGGGCGGGCGGCGCTGCTGCCGGCGGTGCCGGACTTCGCCGAGCTTGGCCTGCCCGCAGTGCGGATCGGTGCCTGGTGGGCGGTCGCGGTGCCGCGCGCGACGCCGCCGGCGGTCCAGGCGCGGATCACCGGGGCGGTGCGCGCCGTGCGATCCATGCCCGAGACGCGCGCACGGCTGGGGGCGGCGGGCTGCCTGCCGCTCGACCTCGAGGGCGCGGCGCTGGCCGCCTTCACCGCCGTGGAGCGCGACCGGCAGCTCGGCCTGTTCCGCCGCCTCGGCGTGCAGCCGGAGTAGCCGGGCGGCGGCGGGCGGGCGATGCTCGGACGCCGCAACGTCCCGGAGGATCCGCCCTTGCCCACCCGTCGTGCCCTGCTCGGCGCCGTCGCGCTGGCCGCCCCGGCGCTCGCCCAGTCCTGGCCGACGCGGCCGATCCGCATGCTGGTGGGATACCCGCCCGGCAGCCCGCCCGACCTGATCGGCCGGGTCTTCGGGCCCGGCATGGGGGAGCGGCTGGGCCAGCCGGTGCTGGTGGAGAACCGCCCGGGCGCCAATACCGCGCTCGCCACCGAGGCGCTGCTGCGCGCCCCGGCGGATGGGTACACGCTGATGATGATGCCGCAATTCGTGCCCGCCCTGCCGGCGGTGCAGCGGGTCTCCGGCTTCGACGTGGCCGACCTGCAGCCGCTGGCCGGCACCGGCCAGGCGCCGATGGTGCTGCTGGTGCCGCCCGCGCTCGGCGTGACGGACCTCGCCGGGTTCCTGGCGCTGGCGCGGGCGCGGGGCGATCGGCTCGGCTTCGCCCATGCCGGGCATGCCGGCGTGCCGAACCTCGCCATGGCGCTGCTGGCCGAGGCGGCGGGCATCAGGCCGATGGGGGTCGCCTTCCGCAACACGGTCACGCCGCTGCTCTCGGGCGATGTCGACTGCGCCTTCGGCTTCCTCGGCGATGCCGCGCCGCAGGTCCGGGCGGGCAAGCTGGTCGGGCTGGCGGTGACGACGCGCGCCCGCTCGCCGCTGCTGCCGGAGGTGCCGAGCTTCGCCGAACTCGGCATCCCCGCGGTCGAGATCGCCGCCTGGTTCGCGGTGACGGTGCACCGCGCGGTGCCCGCGCCCCTGCAGGCGCGGCTGACCGAGGCGGTGCGCCAGGTGCGGGCGGAGCCGGAGGTGGCGGGCAGGCTGGAAGGCGCCGGCCTGTCCATCTTCCCGCTGGACGGCGCGGCGCTGCAGGATTTCGCGCTGCGGGAGCGGGACCGGCACCTGCTGCTCTTCGAACGGCTGGGGGTGCGGCCGGACTGATGGCCCCCGCCGGTGCCGCGGGAGCAGCCATGCCGGCGGCGGCGATCCGTCCCGCGCGCACCCCTAGCGCACGGCGTAGACGTCGTAGGTGGGGCCGGCCGGCGGGCGCTGGCCGACGCCCACCGCCAGCACGCGGTTCATCCAGGCGAGGTCGGGCTCGCCCGTCTCGAAGCGGATGGCGATGCGGAAATAGTAGTCGGCCGGGTCCACCGCCTCGCCGCGGCCGAGCCGCGCCAGCACCTCCGGCGGGCCGCTGCGGACGCCGCTGTAGTGCATGAAGAAGGTCTGCCCCTGCTCGGTCCGCATCACTAGGCGGACATCCATATGGGCGGTGCCGTCCGCCTCCACCCGCAGCCAGTCCGCCGTGGTGCCAGGGACCAGCCTGCCCTTCAGCGACGGGCCCTCGAAGGTCCCGCCGGTGACCGGGATCACCCGCAGTTCCTTGCCCGGCCCGGCGGCGGCCATCTGCGGCGTGCCGGCCTCGAGGACCATGCGGAACAGGAATTCGGTCTTCAGCGGCAGCGGTTCGATCGCCATGCGCGTCTCCTCCCTCTCTCGTGGTCAGCGCTGCCGCCAGGGCAGGCCGGTGGCCTTCCAGCCCGCCACCGTGCCGCGATGCCCCTCGGCATCCACCGGCCCCTCGAAGCCGTCGGCGACGTTGAAGGCATGCGGGAAGCCGGAGGCCTGCGCCGCCATGCCGGCGGAGAGGCTGCGGGCGCCCGAGCGGCAGATGAAGAACAGCCTGTTTGCCTCGGTCAGACCGGCCTTGCGCAGATGGTCGGGGAAGGCGCCGTTCACCGCCATGCTGGGATAGACCTGCCAGGGGATCAGCAAGGGCTGCTTGGCGAGGTCCGACAGGTCCGGCAGGCCGACGAAATTCCATTCGGCATCGGTGCGCACGTCGATCAGGACGGCATCGGGATCGCTCTTCAGTGCCTCCCAGGTCTCGGCCGGGGAGATGTCGGGCACGGCGGGCATGGGATGCGGCCTCCTTCGCGGGAGCGCGAGCATGCGGCCGGGCGGGGATGCGGGCAAATCGCGCTTTCGGACGACAGCCCGGGTCATGACCGCCGAGGGTCGCCCCGGGTGGTCGGCGACGGGGTGCCAGGTAGCCCGCGTAGGGTTCCAGCCTGGTCAGCGAGCGACCGGCGGTCCGGGCCGGGACGCCGCGGCCGGCGGCGGAGCCGCTGGCCGAGACCACGCGCAGCCGCTGCCGCGCGCGATGATGCGGATCCGCCTGCCCCGATGCTGCGGTTCACGCCGGTGACCCAGGTGGCGACCCGGTGCGGGCGCGGCCCCTGCCCCGCCGCCTCCACACCGGCGGTCCGGGCGGCGATCCCACCCCTGCCGCGGCCCGATGCCGGCCTGCATGAATGCCGACCGGCATGCATCGGGTTCGCCGCGCCGCCGCCGGCGCGACCGGGTCAGAGAGCGCGCAGCGCGCCCGCCTCGTCGAGGCGCTGGCACAGCGCCGGCACCTCGGAGGCCGGGACCGGGCGGCTGAACAGGAAACCCTGGAGGTTCGTGCAGCCGATGGAGCCGAGCGCCGCCATCTGCGACACGGTCTCGACGCCCTCGGCGGTCGTCGCCATGCCGAGGCTGCCGCAGAGCGCAATCATGGCCGTGACGATGGCGGCGCTGCCCTCGTCGCGGCTGAGGTCGGAGACGAAGGACTTGTCGATCTTGACCCGGTCGAAGGGGAACTCCCGGAGATAGCTCAGCGAGGAGTAGCCGGTCCCGAAATCGTCGAGGGCGACGCTGACGCCGAGCGACTTCAGCGCGCGCAGGATCGCCAGGGTCGCCGGGGCATCCCTGACCATCACCGCCTCGGTGATCTCCACCTCCAGCCGCGACGCGGGGAGGCCGGAGGCCTCCAGCGCCGCCGCCACCGCGGCACCCGGCCCCGCCCCGGCGAACTGCGCCGGCGAGAGGTTCACGGTGACCTTGAGGCTGCCGGGCCAGGACACGGCATCCGCGCAGGCCCGCTGCAGGACCCAGGCGCCGAGCGGGACGATGAGGCCGGTCTCCTCGCAGAGCGGGATGAACTCTTCCGCCGGGACGAAACCCCGCCCGGGGTGGCGCCACCGGACGAGCGCCTCGAAGGCGCCGATGCGCCCAGTGACCGCATCGACCACCGGCTGGTAGAACAGCTCGAACTCGCCGGCCTCGAGGCCGCGCCTCAGATCCATTTCGAGCGAGAGCCGGCGCTGCATGACCGCGTCCATCTCCGGCTCGAAGAAGCGGAAGACGCCGCGGCCCTCCGACTTCGCCCGATACAGGGCGAGGTCGGCATTCCGCATCACGGTCTCGGTGGTGTCGCCGTCGGTCGGCGCGAGGGCGACGCCGACGCTCGCCCCGATCGACAGCCGGTGCCCCTCGACCTCGTAGGGCTCGCAGAGAACCGCGATCAGGCGCTCGGCCAGTGCCCGGGCGTCCCGGGGCTGGTCCGTGCTGTCCTGGATCACCGCGAACTCGTCGCCGCCGAGGCGGGCGGCGGTGTCCGTCTCGCGGACGCTCTCGCGCAGCCGCGCCGCCACCTGCCGCAGCAGCCCGTCGCCGACCCCGTGGCCGAGCGTGTCGTTGACCGCCTTGAAGCGGTCGAGGTCGAGGCAGAGCACCGCGACGCCGCCGCCGCGCCTTGCCCGCGCCAGCGCCTCCTGCAGGCGTTGCATGAACAGCGCGCGGTTGGCCAGCCCGGTCAGCGTGTCGTGGTGCGCCATATGGGCGACGCGCGCCTCCGCGCGGCGGCGCTCGGTGATGTCCTCGAAGGTGGCGAGCCAGCCCCCCCCTTCCATCGGCGTGAGGCAGGTCGCCACGCTCCGGCCATCGCCGAGGTCGCGCACATAGGACACTGTCTCCCGCGCTGCGACGCGCGCCGCGGTCTCCGCCTTGACCATCGCGGCAAGGGAGGCCGGCAGGTGTCCGGCCGCGACGGCGTGGTCCACCATGTCGTCGTAGTGCAGGCCCAGGGCCTGAACGCCGGCCGGCACGCCGAACAGCGCGCCGAGGCGCCCGTTCGCCACCACCACCCGGGCCTCGGCATCGAACATGCAGAGGCCCTGCGACATCGCATCGAGGGCGGCGCCGAAGCGGGCGTTCAACAGCCGCGCCGACCGCTCGGCGGCCTCGCGCTGCATGGCCGCCGCGAGCTCGGTCTCCGCCCGGGCCCGCTCCGCCTCGGCCCGCTCCGCCTGGCTCTGCGCGGCGGCGAGCCGGATCTGGTCGCGCGCGCGGCGAAAGCCGACCATCGCCACGCAGCCGAGCGCGAGTTCGAGCACGACCGCGGAGGAGACGAGATAGAACGCCTCCTTGCGCCAGTCCCGCAGGGCTTCCTCCACGGTCAGGCTCGTGGATACCGCCACGGGATAGCGCTTCAGCAGGCGCGTCGCGGTGAGGCGGTCCACGCCGTCGATGGAGCTGGCGCCGCGGGTGAGGCGCTCCGGCGTGCCCAAATGCAGCATCGCCTGCAGCAGGTCGGCATTGGCGCGCTGCTGCCCTGCCTGCCCGGCCGCGGCGGGGTAGCGCGCGAGGAGCAGCCCGTCGTCGCGCCGCATCGAGATGCGGCTTTCCGCGCCGGCCGCGGCCGCCGCGTAGAGGCGCTCGAAATAGGCCAGCTCGACCGCGCCGAGGATCATGCCGAGGAATTCGCCGCCGGGGCCGGACACCCGGCGGGCGATGTAGAAGGTCAGCGTCCCGGTCCCGCGGTTGGGCACCGGCTCCCCGATGAAGTGAGTCAGCGCCGGGTCGGCCTTGAGCGCCTTGAAGTAGTCGCGGTCCGAGACATCCACGGAAGGGATCGGCCAGTAGCGGCTGAAGTTCATCAGCCTGCCATCGGCATCGACGAGGGTGAGGGCGTCGAGTTGCTCGAGGCCGGCGATGCGCCCCTGGAGCTCCTCGTGCACCGTGAGGCCGCTCGTCGCGGCGCGGAAGGCGTCGAGGGTCGTGACGCCCTGGGCGCGCAGCCGCTCCGCGATGCCGGTCTGCACCAGCTCCACGCCCTGGAACGAGCGTTCGGCCTGGTCCGCCAGGATCAGGGCGAGGCGCTGCAGATGCTCCCCGGTCGCATGCAGCGCACGGTCCCGCTGGCTGACGACGGAGAGGGCGGCATTCGCGGCGACGCCGAGGCCGAGGAGGAAGGCCATGACGACCAGGAGCCGCAGGCCGCCTGCCCTCGGGGAGGCGGCCTGCGGCGGCGCCGGGAGAGCGTCAGCCGCCTGCCGTTCCCCGGCGCCGGGACCGGCCGGCGGCGAGAGCTCGCGCCCCATTCTGTTCGCGTCGCCGTCCATGGTGCCCCTGGTCGCGTGTGCAAGCGGTGGCGCCGTGTACAGCGCGCGCCCGACACGAACCGAGCGGACCGGTGCCTAAATCGCCAGGGGACGACGGAAAGCGGCGCCGATCGGCGCCACACCCGACAAGGTCTGCGGATCAGGCCGGCGGGGCGACGGGCAGGCGCGCGGCCAGTTCCTCGACCAGGACGCGCCGGTTCTCCGCATAGTCGACCGGCACCGCGACGAGGTGCACGCCGCCGGCCCGGAAGGCCGCCTCGAGCGTCGGCACCAGCTCCGCGGCGGCGCCGATGCGATGGCCACGCGCGCCATAGGCCTCGGCGTAGCGGACGAAATCCGGGTTGCCGAAGGTCATGCCATGGTCCGGGAAGCCGTCCACCGACTGCTTCCAGCGGATCATGCCAAAGGCGCCGTCCTCCAGGACGAGGACCACGAGGTTCAGCCGGCGCCGGACCGCCGTCTCCATCTCCTGGCTGTTCATCATGAAGCCGCCATCGCCGCAGACCGCGAGCACCCGCCGGTCCGGATGCAGCATCGCCGCCATCATGGCCGAGGGCAGGCCCGCCCCCATGGTCGCCAGCGCATTGTCCAGCAGCAGCGTGTTCGCCACCGTGGTGCGGTAGTTGCGGGCGAACCAGATCTTGTACATGCCGTTGTCGAGCGCGACGATCCCGTCCTCGGGGATGACCCGGCGGACGTCATGCACCAGGCGCTGCGGGGTCAGCGGAAAGCGGTCCTCCTCGGCGCGGTCGGCGATGCGGCCGAGGATGCCCTCGCGCAGCGGCAGCAGGGCGCCGGCCCGGTGCAGCCGCCCATCCAGCCGGTCGGCCAGCAATTCCAGGCTGGGCCCGACATCGCCCACCACCTCGGCATGCGGGAAATAGACCTGCTCGACATGCGCCGGGGTATAGCTGACATGGATCACCTTCGGCCCGCCCGGCCCCATGAGGAAGGGCGGCTTCTCCACGGTATCGTGGCCGATGGCGATGATGAGGTCGGCGCGCTCGATCGCCTCGTGCACGTAGTCGCGCTCCGACAGCGCGGCGGTGCCCATGTAGAGGTTGGAGCCGCCCGCGACCGTCCCCTTGCCCATCTGCGTGGTGAAGAAGGGGATGCGGGTGCGGCGGACGAAGCCCTGCAGACCGGCGGTGGTGCGCGGCCGGCTGCAGGCCGCGCCGAGCATGACCAGCGGCCGCTCCGCCGCCAGGATCATCTCGGCGGCACGATCCAGCGCCGCGCGGTGCGCCACCGGGATCTCGATCGGGTGCGGTGGGATCAGCGGCGGCGGCCCGACCTCCTCGCCCGCGACATCCTCGGGCAGTTCGAGGTGGACGGGACCGGGGCGCTCCTCCATGGCGGTGCGGAAGGCGTCGCGGACCAGGGTGGGGATGGTGGCGCCGGCGACGACCTGCCGCGTCATCTTGGTCAGCGGCCGCATGGCCGCGACGGTGTCGACCATCTGGAAGCCCGCCTGCCGGCTGCCCTTGATCCCCTTCTGGCCGGTGAGCATGACCATGGGCATGGCGCCGAGATGCGCATAGGCGGCGCCGGTGACGAGGTTCAGGGCGCCCGGCCCGAGGGTGCTGAGGCAGACGCCCGGCCGCCCGGTGAGCCGGCCATGGGTCGCCGCCATGAAGGCGGCCGGCTGCTCGTGCCGGGTCAGCACGAGGTCGATCCGCGAGCCGCGCAGGGATTCGACGACGTCGAGGTTCTCCTCGCCCGGCACCCCGAAGATGCGGTCCACCCCTTCGTTCTCGAGGGCCGCCACCAGCAGGTCGGACGCCTTGGTCATCGCGGTCTTCCTCGTCGGTCATGGGGCCCGGTCGGGTGGAGGGCAGGACGCGGGCTCGCCGGGCGGAGGATCACGCACCGGGAGGGCGCTGCCAATGGCCGGGAAGGCAGCATCGCGCCGGCAGAACCCAGGCTCTCCCACCATCGCCCGGCGTAACGGATCGAAAAAATATACAGATCTGCCGTCTACCGTGCAGAAAGTCGGTATACGAAATGGCTATCCCCCGAATGCGCGAGATGACCATCGTGCCGCGCGTTGTGCTCAATGCAATTACGATTGGGGTTGATGGTTTCACAGGACGCCTCGGCTCGCCGCACCCGCCCGGCCCGCCATCCCACCCGCCCCGCTGCGCACAACCGCCTGCTCGCAGCCTTTCCGCGCCAGGACCTGGCAGGCCTCGCCGACCAGTTCGAGGAGGTGCGGCTGGTGCGCGGCCAGATCCTGTTCGAGCCGGGCCAGGTCCCCCCGCATGTCCACTTCCCGCATGCGGGCACCATCATCTCGCTGGTCCTGCCGCTGCGCGACGGCGGCACGACCGAGACGGTGACCGTCGGCCTGGAGGGCGCCGTCGGGCTCGGTGTCGATGCCGCGGATGCCGCCGTCGAGGCTTATACCCGCGGCGTGGTGCAGATGCCCGGCGCCGCGGCGCGGATCCTGACCACCAGCCTGGCCCGGGCGGCCGCTGCCTCGCCCGCGCTCCGGCAGTTGCTGGCGCGCCATGCCGAGGCGGCGATGTCGATGGCGCTGCAGACCGCCGCCTGCAATGCGCAGCATCCGCTCCGCGCCCGCCTTGCCCGCTGGCTGCTCACCGCCCAGGACCGGTCTGGCGACGCCGCCGCGCCCCTGCCATTGACCCAGGAAGTCCTGGCCGAGATGCTGAGCGTCCGGCGCGCCAGCGTGGGCGAGGTGGCCCTCGCGCTGCAGGCCGAGGGGCTGGTGCGGCTGAGCCGGGGCGGCGTCCGGGTGCTCGACCGCGCCGGGCTGGAGGGCGCCGCCTGCGAGTGCCACGCCGCCCTCCGTTGCCGTTATGGCCGGTTGCTGCCGGGACCGGAGGCCGGCCGGTGAGGCATCGCTCCTGCCCGGCGGGGCTCGATGTCCCGCCGGACGGCGATCGGCGCCCTCCCCGCCTGCCCCGGGTGCGCTTCACGACGCTGCTGCTCGGCCTCGTGCTCGCGGTGCTGCTGCCCGCCCTCGCCTTCGGCGGCCTCGCCGCCTGGCAGGCGGTGGAAGGCCGCCAGGCCGCCGCCGAGGCACGGCTGCGCGACACGGCGCGCGCCCTCGCCCTCGCGCTCGACCGGGAGATCGACCGCCACATCGACCTCGCCCGCGGCCTCGCCACAGCAGAGGCCCTCGATGGGCCGGAGCCCGACCTGGCACGCTTCGAGGCGCAGGCCCGCCGTGTCCTGGCGAGCTTCGGCACCACCGCCGTGCTGCTGGACGCCGCTTCGCTCCGCCAGGTCGTCAACACCGCGCTGCCGCCGGGAAGGCCGGCCGGGGCCGTGGCCGCGGCCGACTTCCGGTCGGTGGCGGAGACCGGCCGGCCCCTCGTGACCGATCTGGTGGCGGGCGCGGTGGCGGGCCGGCCCGTGGTCGGCGTCGCCGTGCCGGTGCTGCGCGACGGCCGCATTCCCTTCGTGCTCGCGCTGCGCCTGGACCCCGAGGATCTCCGGCGCCTCCTCGCCGAGGAGGGTCTCGCGGCAGGCCTCTTCGCCGCGGTCACGGACGGGCATGGCGCGCCGGTCGCCCGCTCGGATGCGCTCGACGCCCGGCTGCCCGGGCAGACCATCCCGGAGGAGAGCCGGCGCCGGCTGGCCGCCGCCCCCTCGGGCCTCTACCGCGCGGTCGCGCTCGACGGGGCCGAGCGGGTCTTCGGCGTCCACCGGCTCGGCAGCGCCCCCGGCTGGGCGGCCGTCGTGGCGCAGCCCGCCGCCGCCTTCAACGCCGCCTGGCGCGCCCCGGCCCTGGCGCTGGGCGCCGGCGCCGCCCTCGCCCTGGCACTCGGCGGCGCCCTTGCGGTCGTCATCGCGCGCGGCGTGCTGCTGCCGGTCCGCCGGCTGGAGGTCTATGCGCGCGCGCTCGCGGAAGCCGATGGGCCGCCGGCGGCCGGCTCCGCGGCGGCGATCCCACCCGCGGGGGTGGCGGAGCTGGAGGCGCTGCGCCAGGGCTTCGCCGCCGCGGAGGCCGCGCTCGCCGGACGGGAGGCGCGGCTGCGCACGGTGCTGGACCACATGCCCGTCGGCGTGTCCCTGGCCGAGGCGCCTTCGGGGCGGATCACCTTCTCCAGCCTGCGGCTCGACGCGATCCTCGGCCATCCCGTGATGACCGCCGCGGGGATCGCCGAGTACGGCCAGTGGGAGGCCTACCACCCGGACGGCCGGCGCGTCGCCGGCAGCGAGTTTCCGCTGGCCCGGGCCCTGGCCGGGGAGGCGACGCCGGTCCTCGAATACCGCTACCGCCGCGGCGACGGCCGCCTCGCCTGGCTGCGCTCCAATGCCGCGCCGATCCGCGACGCCGCCGGCACGATCACCGGCGCGGTGGTGGCGACCCTGGACATCGACGCCAAGCGCCGCGCGGCCGAGGCGCTGGCCGAGAGCGAGGCGCGGCTGCGGCTGGCGACCTCCGGGGCGGGCGTCGGCACCTGGGAGCTGGATCTGGTGACGGGCCAGGGCCGCTGGTCGCGCGAGGCCGGTGACCTCCTCGGCATCGGGCCGCTGGAGGCCGGCGCGGAGACCTGGGTGGAGGCGCTGCACCCGGACGACCGGGCCGCGGCGGCCGAGGCCTGGCGCCGGGCCATGGCGGAGGGCGCGCCCTATGAGGCCAGCTTCCGCTCGGCCGAGCCGGCCGCGGATGGCGGCGAACGCTGGCTGGTCTCCCGCGGCATCGTGGAGCGCGATGCCGCGGGCCGGCCACTGCGGGGGCTCGGCGTGCTGATCGACCTCACCCGGCAGCGGCGTGCCGAGGCGGCGCTGGCCGCGAGCGAGGCGCAGCTCCGCACCGTGGTGGAGACGGTGCCCGTCGGCCTGGTCATGGCCGAGCTGCCTTCGGGCCGGATCATCGGCGGCAACCGCTATGTCGAGCAGATGCTGCGCCACCCGGTGCTGCACTCGCCCGACATCGACAGCTATGACGAGTGGGTCTCCTACCACGCCGACGGCAGCCGGGTGGACGGGCACGAATACCCGCTCGCCCGCATGGTGCAGGAGGGCGAGGAGAGCCCGGCCATCGAGGTCCTCTACCAGCGCGGCGACGGCACCCGGGCCTGGACCCGCATCATGGGCCGCCCGGTGCGCAATGCGGAGGGCAAGGTCACCGGCGGCGTGGTGGCGCTGCTGGACGTGGACAGCGAGCGACGGGCGCGCGAGGCCCTGGCCGAGAGCGAGTCGCGGCTGCGGACCGCGACCGAGAATGCGCGGGTCGGCCTCGTCGTGGTCGGCCGCGATCACCGCTACCGTTTCGCCAACCGCGCCTATGCCGAGATCCTCAGCCTGCCGACGCATGACATCCTCGGCCGGTCGGTCGCCGAGGTGTTGCCCTCGGTCTATGCCGGGCAGATCCGGCCGCGGCTGGATCGCGCCTTCGGCGGCGAGCGGGTCGAGTACGATCTGCACCGGCCTGGTGCGGCGGGCGTGGCCGACGAGCATTTCGCCGTCACCTACGAGCCGGGCTCGACCGGTGCGGGCGAGCCGATCGTGGTCGTGGTCATCACCAACGTGACCGAGCGGGTGCTGGCCGCCCGCGTCCTGGCCGAGGGCGAGGCACGCTTCCGCGCCATCGCCGAATCCCTGCCGGCGCTGGTCTTTGAGACCGACACGGCGGGCCGCAACCTCTACGTCAACCCTCGCTATGCCGCCTTCACCGGCATCGCGGCCGATGCCCTGATGGGCGATGGCTGGCAGCAGGCCCTGCATCCGGACGACCGCGGCGCCGCCCATGCGGCCTGGTCCGCCGCGGTCGCGGCCGGCACGCCCTATGCGCAGGAGTTCCGCTTCCGGCACCGCGGCGGCGCCTTCCGCTGGTTCCTCTGCCGCGGCGCGCCGATCCGCGACGGCGAGCGCCGAATCACCGGCTGGGTCGGCACCTGCACCGACATCGACGACCAGAAGCGGGCCGAGGAGGCCCGGCTGGAGGGCGAGGCCCGGCTGCAGCTCGCGCTCGAGGCGGGCGGCATGGGCCACTGGTCCTGGGACCTGCTGTCCGACCGGGTGGAGATGGATGCCCGGGTGGCCGCGCTCTTCGGCCTGGACCCGGCGGGCGAGCCGCCGGGCGGCGCCGAGGCCCTGTCCCGCGTGCATCCGGACGACGCGCCGGGCCTGAACGCCGCCATCGCCACCGCCGTCGCGGCGGGCAACGGCACCTTCGGCCACCAGTTCCGCATCGTGCACCGGGACGGCGCGGTCCGCTGGCTGCGGAGCCATGCCCAGGCCATGCCCGGGCCCGATGGTCATGCCCTGCGCCTGGTCGGCCTGAACTTCGACGTCACCGACATGGTCCATGCGCGGGAGGTCCTGGCCCGCGAGGCCGAGGAACTCGACCGCCTGGCCGAGGAACTCGACCGCCTGGCCGAGGAGCGCGGCCGGGCGCTGGCCGCGACCGAGGCGCGGCTGGCGCATGCGGCCAGGATGGAGGCGCTCGGGCGGCTCGCCGGCGGCATCGCGCATGACTTCAACAACGTGCTGCAGGCGGTGGAGGGCGGCATCACGCTCGCCTCCAAGCGCCTGCTGCGGGACCCGGAGCAGGCGCGGCGCTATCTTGGCCTTGCCGCCGAGGCGGCCGGGCGCGGCGCCGCGGTGACCAGCCGTCTCCTCTCCTTCGCCCGCCGCGGCGAGCTGCAGGCCGAGCCGGTCGGCCCCGCGCCGCTGCTCGCGGGCCTGATGGATTTCCTGCGGCCGATGATCGGGGCGAACATCGCGCTGCGGGCCGAGGTGCCGCCGGGCCTGCCGCCGCTGCTCGCCGACAAGGGCCAGCTCGAGGCGGTGCTGGTCAACCTCGCCAACAATGCGCGCGACGCCATGCCCGGCGGCGGCGGGCTGACCCTCGGCGCCGAGGCCGCGACGGTGCCGGGCGCGGCGGGCGCCCCGCCCGGCCTCGCGGAGGGCGTCTATGTCCGCCTCTTCGTCGCCGATGACGGCGAGGGCATGCCGCCCGAGGTGCTGGCGCGGGTCAGCGAGCCCTTCTTCACGACCAAGCCCAAGGGCAAGGGCACCGGCCTCGGCCTCGCCATGGCGCGCGGCTTCGCCGAGCAGTCGGGCGGTGGCCTGTCGATCGAGAGCGCGCCGGGGCGCGGCACCACCGTCTCGGTCTGGCTGCCGCGCGTGCCGGACCGCCATGCCGGCCTGCCCGAGGGGACCCGGGACGGCGTCTCCCGAATGCCGCCGCTTTCCGGCGAACTCCGGGTGCTGCTGGCCGAGGACACGCCCGAGGTGCGGACGGTCCTGGCGGCGCAGCTCGAGGACCAGGGCTATGCGGTGTGGCAGGCCGAGAACGCCGGCGCGGCGCTGGACCTGGTGGAGGCGGGCCTGCGGCCGGATGCCCTGGTCACCGACCTCGCCATGCCTGGGCCGATGGACGGCCTCGACCTCCTCGCCGCGCTGCGGGCGCGGCTGCCGCGGCTGCCCTCCGTCCTGGTGACCGGGCATGCCGGCGATGCCGGGCCCGGGCGCCTGGAGCTCGCCGAGCATGGTGGCCCCTTCGCCCTGCTGCGCAAGCCCGCCGCGCCCGAGGCGCTCTTCGACCGGCTCGCCCGCGTGCTGCGGCAGGCCGGGATCCCCGGGCTGAAGGCGGCGCACTGACGCGGCGGCGCAGGGTGGGGACGGACCGGCCCGGTCAGCAGATGCGCGGAAGCTGCTCGCCCGCGAGCCAGTCCACCATGCGCCGGCCGCCGAAGCGCGTGTCGATCTGCACGTAGCGCCGCGCATCCTCCGTCACCGTGCCGATGCGGGCGGCCTCGCGTCCCAGGGGATGGGCGCGCAGCGCCGCGAGCGCCGCCTCCGCCTCCCCGGGCGGCAGGATCGCCACGAGCTTGCCCTCGTTGGCCACGTGCAGCGGGTCGAGGCCGAGCAGCTCGCAGGCCGCGGCGACGGCGGGGCGGACCGGGATCGCCGCCTCCTGCAGCAGCATGCCGCAGCCGCAGCGGTCGGCGACCTCGTTCAGCGTCGCCGCGAGGCCGCCGCGGGTCGGGTCGCGCAGGCAGCGCACCCCCGGCGCGGCCGCGAGCAGCGCGCCGACCAGCCCGTGCAGCGCCGCGCTGTCGGAGAGCAGGGGCTCGGCGAATTCCATGCCCTCCCGCGCCGCCATGATGGCGACGCCGTGGTCGCCGACGGGGCCGTTCAGCAAGATGACGTCGCCCGGCCGCACCTGCCCGGCCGAAGGCGCGATGCCCGGCCGGCAGCGGCCGATGCCCGTCGTCGTGACGAAGACGCCGTCGCCCTTGCCGCGCTCGACCACCTTGGTGTCGCCGGTGACGACCGGCACGCCCGCCTCCCGCGCCGCCGCGGCCATGGAGGCCGCGATGCGCGCGAGGTCGGCGAGCGGGAACCCTTCCTCGATCACGAAGGCGGCCGAGAGGGCGACCGGCGCCGCGCCGGCCATGGCAAGGTCGTTCACCGTGCCATGCACGGCGAGCGAGCCGATATCGCCGCCGGGGAAGAAGAGCGGCGAGACGACGAAGCTGTCCGTCGTCATCACCAGCCCGCCGCCGATGGGCGAGGCATCCTCGGCGCGAGCGAGCACCGGGTTGTCGAAGGCGGCGCGGAACACCTCCTCGACGAGCTGGCCCATGGCGCGGCCGCCGCCGCCATGCGCCAGCTCGACCCGCCCCTGCGCGAGGTCGAGGCGTCGGCGCCTCACCGCGCTCATGCCCCTGCCTCCATGCGGGCGCGGCCATAGCTGTAATAGGCGGCGCACGAGCCCTCGGGCGAGACCATGCAGGACCCCATGGGCATGTCGGGCGTGCAGGCGGTGCCGAAGATGCGGCAATCCGCCGGCTTCTTCACGCCGCGCAGGATCTCGGCGCAGGCGCAGGCCTTGTGGTCGGGCACCGCCTGGTAGGCCATGCCGAAGCGCCGCTCGGCGTCGAAGGCCGCATAGTCCGGTGCGATCGCCAGCGCGCTGTCCGGCAGATGGCCGAGGCCGCGCCACTCGAAGCCGTCCCGCCGGACGAAGACCCGCTGCAGCAGGTCGAGGGCGCGGCGGTTCCCCTCCCGCGTCACGGCGCGGGCGAACTGCGTCTCCACCGCGGCGCGGCCCTCGTTCATCTGCCGTACCAGCATCAGCACCGCCTGCATGAGGTCGAGCGGCTCGAAGCCCGCGACGACGATCGGCCGGCGGTGCAGCGCGGCGAAGACCTCGTAGGGGCCGCTGCCGATGATGGTGCTGACATGGCCGGGGCCGATGAAGCCGTCGATGCGCAGCCGCCCCTCCCCGGTCTCGGGCGCGGCCAGGATGGCGGCGATGGCGGCCGGCGTCAGCACGTGGTTGCAGAAGACGGAGAAATTCCGCAGCCCCTCGGCCGCCGCCTGCAGCAGCGCGACGGCGGTGGTCGGCGCCGTGGTTTCGAAGCCGATGGCGAAGAACACCACCTCCCGCCCGGGATTCTCCCGCGCCAGCCGCAGCGCATCGGCGCTGCCGAGCACCATGCGGATATCGGCGCCCTCCGCCTTGGCGCGCATCAGGCTGCGGCGGTCGCGCCCGGGCACGCGCATCATGTCGCCGAAGGTGCAGAGGATGACGCCCCGGCTGAGCGCGAGGTCGATCGCCATGTCCAGCCGGCCGACCGGCAGGACGCAGACCGGGCAGCCCGGGCCATGGATCAGCTCCACGTTGCGCGGCAGCAGGTCCTCGAGGCCATAGCGGCAGATCGCATGGGTATGGCCGCCGCAGAACTCCATCAGCCGGTAGCGCCGGGCGGGATCGGCCTCGGCCGCCAGGGCTGCGGCGATGCGACGGGCCAGGCCGGGGTCGCGGTACTCCTCGACGTAGCGCATCACGCCACCTGCGGAAGCTGTTCGAGGGCGTCCAGCATGCGCGCCGCCTCCGCCGCGTCGATCTTCGCCAGGGCATAGCCGACATGGACGACCACATGGTCACCGACCGCGACATCCTCGACCAGGGCGAGCGAGACGGGGATGCGCACCCCGCCGAGCTCCGCCACCGCCTCCGTCTCGCCGCGCAGCTCCAGGATGCGCGCGGGCACCGCCAGGCACATCAGACCTCTCCCTGCAGATGATGTTGCGCGACCCAGGCCTGGCCCAGCGCCAGGCCGCCATCGCCGGGCGGCGCCAGGCGCGGCAGCAGCGCGGCGATGCCATGCCGCGCGAAGCCCTCCGCCAGCCCCTCCGCCAGCACCGCATTGGCCAGGCAACCGCCGCCGAGGGCGATCCGCCGCTCGCCCCGCCCCGCCAGCAGCGGCAGGGTCCAGTCGACCAGCGCCGCGACCAGCGTGCCGTGGAACAGCTCGGCGCCCTCCTGCGGGTCGCGGCCATCGAGCGCGGCGAGCAGCGGCAGCAGGTCCAGCACGCCGGCGCGCACCGCCCAGCCGCCGGGCAGCACCCGCGGGCGCCGCACCAGCGCCTCCAGCCGCATCGCCGCCTCGCCCTCGTAGCACTGCACGGCGCTGACCCCGAGCAGCCCGGCCGCCGCATCGAAGAGCCGGCCGCAGGAGGTGCTGGGCGGGCAGCGCAGCCCGCGCGCCAGCAGCGCCGCCACGCCGGCCGCCTGCGGCTCCCCGGCGAAGCGCGCGGCGATCGCCTCGCCGCGGCCGAGCGCATGCAGTGCCGCGGCGGCCAGGCGCCAGGGCTGCCGCGCCGCGGCATCGCCCCCCGGCAGGGCCAGCGGCGCCAGATGCCCCAGCCGCTCGAACCGCGCCCCCTCCACCGCCAGGAGTTCGCCGCCCCAGGCCGCGCCGTCGCTGCCATGGCCATGCCCGTCGAGCGCCAGGCCGAGGCAGGGTCCCTCGACGCCATGCTCCGCCAGCACCGCGGCGACATGGGCGTGGTGGTGCTGCACGCCGAGCGCCGGGACGGGCAGCGCCTGCGCCAGTGCCGTGCTGGCGAGGTCGGGGTGCAGGTCATGCGCCAGCAGCGCCGGCGCCGCCTCGGTCAGGGCCAGCAGGTGGCGCAGGGCCTCGGCATGGAAGTCGCGCGTCGCGCCGCTGTCGAGGTCGCCGACATGCTGCGAGAGGAAGGCAGCCTCGCCGCGCGTGACGCAGACCGCCGCCTTCAGATGCGCGCCGAGCGCGGCGACCGGCGGGCCGCCGCGCGCCAGGCGGATCGGCGCCGGCGTGCAGCCGCGGCCGCGGCGCAGCCAGCGCGGCGCCCCGGCGACGACGCGCGCGACCGGGTCGTCGGCCCGCACCAGGATGGGCCGGTCGTGGTCCACCACGGCATCGGCGAGGCCGTGGAGGCGCCGCGCCGCCTCCGCCCCGTCCAGCACCAGCGGCTCGCCGGGCGGGTTGGCGCTGGTCATCACCAGCAGCAGGTCCTGCGGCGCGGCGCACCAGGCAATGCCGGCGGGGCGGCCGGCGGCCTCGTGGAAGATCAGCCAGTGCAGCGGCGCATAGGGCAGCATGGCCCCGACCCAGCCGAGGCCCGGCGCCGGATCGGGCAAGTCGATGGCCCCGCGCCGGCGCAGCAGCACAATCGGGCGGGCGGGACTCTCCAGCAGGGCGCGCTCGGCCGGGGCGATGGCGGCGACGGCATCGAGGCTCGCGGCATTGGCGGCCATCAGCGCGAAGGGCTTGGCCTCCCGCCGCTTCGCCGCCCGCAGGCGGGCGACGGCGGCGGCGTTCCGCGCATCGCAGGCCAGGTGGAAGCCGCCGATGCCCTTGATCGCCAGGACCTGCCCGGCGAGGAGGCGCGCGAGGATCTCCTCGACCGGCACGGAGAGCCGCGGGCCGCAGGCGGGACAGGCGATGGGCTGGGCGTGGAAGCGCCGGTCCGCGGGGTCGGCATAGTCCCGCGCGCAATCGGCGCAGAGCGGGAAGCCGGCCATGCTGGTCTGCGGCCGGTCATAGGGCAGCCGCGCGGCGATGGTGAAGCGCGGGCCGCAATGGGTGCAGTTGAGGAAGGGGTAGCGGTGGCGCCTGTCCGCCGGGTCGAAGAGTTCCGCGAGGCAGTCGCCGCAGACCGCGGCATCGGGCCCGATGGCGGTCGTCGCCGCGCCGGCGCGGGCACTCTCCAGGATGGCGAAGCCCGGCGCGGCCGGTGGCGCGGGCGCCAGCGCCTCCTCCTCCAGCGCGTCGAGCCTGACGAGCGGCGGCGGGCGCTCCGCCAGCGCCGCGCGGAATAGCGCCAAGCGCTCGCCGGCGGCCTCGATCAGCACGCCGGCCTCGTCGTTCCTGACCCAGCCGGAGATGCCGAACTCGCCGGCCAGGCGGTGCACGAAGGGCCGGAAGCCCACGCCCTGCACCAGTCCGCGCACCCGCAGACGGGCGCGCGGGACAACAGGGGCGAGGGCGCCGTCCATGGCCTAGCCCGTCAGCGCGGCACGCCGCGCCGCGATCCAGGCATACCACTCCTCCAGGCCCTGGCCGGTGGTGGCGGAGACCTCGATCGCCGGCAGGTCCGGGCGGATGCGGCGCGCATTCTCGAGCAGCCGCGGCAGGTCGAAGGAGAGGTGCGGCAGCAGGTCCACCTTGCTCACCAGCAGCAGATCGGCGCTGGCGAACATGTCGGGATACTTCAGCGGCTTGTCCTCGCCCTCGGTCACCGAGCAGACGAGGACCCGCGCCCCCTCCCCCAGGTCGAAGCCCGCGGGGCAGACGAGGTTGCCGACATTCTCGATGAAGAGCACGGCGCCGTCCGGCAGGTCCAGCGCCGGCAGTGCCTCCGCCACCATGGCGGCGTCGAGGTGGCAGCCCTTGCCGGTATTCACCTGCACCGCCGGCGCGCCGGTCGCGCGGATGCGGTCGGCATCGAGGCTGGTCTGCTGGTCGCCCTCGATCACGCCGGCCGGCATGCGGCGGCGGAGATCCGTCAGGCTGCGCACCAGGAGCGTCGTCTTGCCCGAGCCGGGCGAGGAGACGAGGTTGAGCGCCAGCGTGCCGGTTGCGCGGAACAGCCGCCGGTTCAGCGCGGCGAAACGGTTGTTCTTGTCGAGGATGTCGCGCTCGACCGCCAGGATGCGCGCGCCACGGACCTCGCCCGGCGCGGCGTGGCCGTGGGCGTGGCCATCCGCCGGGCTGTGGCTATGGCGGTATGCCTTGCCATCCGCACCGACATGCACGTGCTCATGCACGTCCCCTGCCGCCGCGGCATGGCTGTGGCGGTGGGCTTTCCCATCCGCGCCGACATGCTCGTGCTCATGCGCATGCCCGCCCGCCGCAGCGTGGCTGTGCCGGTGGGTCTTCCCGTCCGCACCGACATGCTCATGCTCATGCGCATGCCCGCCCGCAGCAGCGCGGCTGTGGCGGTAGACCTTGCCGTCCGCGCCGACATGCTCGTGCTCATGCGCATGCGCCGCGCCGGCCCCCTCGATCCGCGCTTCCGCGCCGCCGCAGCCACAGACGCCGCACATCAGGCCAGCTCCAATTCGGTCACGCGCATCTCCTCCCCGCCCGTCACCAGCAGCCGATGCCCGCCGCAGCCCGGGCAGGCATCGGCGCGCGAGGCGAGCCCGACCTCCCGGTCGCAGGTCAGGCAATGCGCCCGGCCCGGCGGCCGGTCGATCGCCAGCCTCGCCCCCTCCGCCGGCGTGCCGCGCGCCGCGGCATCGAAGCAGAATTCCAGCGCCCGCGGCTCGACATGTGAGAGCCCGCCGATCGACAGCCGCACCACCGCGACCCGCTCCGCCGGCCGCTCGCGCAGCGCGTCCCGGACGATGTCGATCACCCCGGCGGCGAGGGCAGTCTCATGCATGGGCCGGCGCCTCCACCCGCACCGTCGCGGGCACGCAAGGGTCGAGCGCGGCGAGGTGCCAGGCCGCCCGCGCCGCCAGATCCGGGCCGGCCGCGGCGCCGAGCAACCCCCGCAGGGCGGGCCCGTCGGGGTGGAAGTTCAGGTCCGTCGGCGCCGTCACCTGCCAGTCCCGGACGGTGCCGCCCTCGATCCGCAGGCGATGCCGCAGCCGGCCGCGCGCGGTCTCGGCGCTGCCCTCGCCATCGCCGTCCGGCACGTCAGGCTCCGCCGCGTCCTCCGCCTCGAGCACCGCGGCCAGGCGCCGCGGCAGCGCCGCCAGGGCCCAGAGACGGCGCGCCAGCCGCGCCAGCAGCCCATGGCCATGCCGCGCGACGATCGCCGCCAGCGCGTCCGCGCCCGCGGCATCGAGCGCCGGTCCCGCCTCCGCCAGGTCGGGCGGCGTCGCGCCGAAGCCGGCGAGGCCGCCGTCCAGCACCGCCCGGACCAGCCGCGCCGCCGGCGCCGTCGTGGCTGCCGCCCAGGCCTCGATCCCGGGCGGCACGAGCAGGCCCTCCGCGGCGAGCAGCGCCTCGGCCTCCCGCAGCGCGCCGCGTCGCGCCGGCAGGTCGCCGCCGCGCAGCACGGCCGCGGCCCGCCGCAGGGCCAGCAGCGCCTCGCGTCGCGGCGGCTCGCCGAGCAGGGCCGGCCAGGCCAGCAGGACGTTCCAGCCATGGCTGTCCAGCATCTCGGCCAGGACCCGCCGCTGCTCGGCGGGCGTCACCCGCCGGCGGTGCAGCGCGGCCCGCGCCGCCGCCGCATGCGCCTCCCCGCACAGGGCGAAGAGCCGGGGCAGGATGGCCAGCGCCTCCGCTGGCCTGCGGCCGACCAGCACCGCGCCGATCGCGGCCGGGCGCGAGGAGACAAGGCGCGCCGTCGTGACGCGCCCCTCCTCAACGCCGAGCGTGACGGTGATCGCCCCGGCGCCCGGCGCGCTCATCCGCCGAACAGCGCGCGGCGGCCGCGCGCAGGCGGCGGCGGCGGCGCCGGCGGGGTCAGCGCCTCCTGCGCCGCCGCCTCGGCGGCCAGCCGCGCCGCCTCGGCATCGGCGAATTCCGCCATGGGGGAGAAGAGCGAGCAGGAGAGGAAGCGCCCGACGCCGTCGAGCTCCACGACGAGGAAATCGAAGGCGCCGCCCGGCAGGACATGCTCCACCGTCTCGCCGAGGGCGGCGGCGATGGCCTCCGCGCGCGCCGGCAGCCAGACCAGGTTCATGCTCCAGGGCGTCACGGCGACGCCGGCGAAGCCCTCGCCCTGCGCCACGAAGCCGACCAGCGCCACCTCCAGCGCCGGATTGTGCACGGGCAGGCCGCGCAGGCGCGCCTCGGCCGCGCGGTAGCCGGCGGCGAGGGCCCGCAGCCGCGCCGCCATGGGCGAGTCGGCGCCGAGGGCGAGGAAGCGCTCCTTGCCCGAATCGCAATTCGGGCAGCGCCAATGCGCCGGCAGGGCGGCGAAGGGCGTGCCGGGCGGCACCTGCCAGGCCTCGTCGCCGGCGGCGGCGTCGTAGACATGCCAGCAGACGCCGCATTCGTGCCGGTCGGCCGCGGCCTCGAGCGTCTCGCTCACGGCGCATAGGCCTCGAGGATCTCGCCGAGGCGCAGCGCGCTGTCGGCGAAATCCTCGGCGGCGGCCAGGATCGCCTCCGGCACCCCGCCGATCTCCAGCGTGTCCAGCACGATGGCGTCGCGCGCATTGAGGTACTGCACCGACCAGACGCGGCGGCAGCCCGTGAGCTGCACGCGGCAATGCCCATAGCCGCGGGAGAGGCCGAGCACCGGGCCGGTGCCGAGCGTCGCCCGCAGCAGCGCCATGTCGGCCTCGTTCACCGGCAGCAGGGTGAAGGAGATGACGTGGTTCGGCGCGCCCGGACGCCAGGACGCGGCGCGCGCCCGGATCTCCTCGATCAGCGCCGGGGCGTTCATCAGCCCCTCGGCCGGCGGCGGCGGGGGCACGGCGGGCAGCGTGCCATGCTCGGCCGCGAGCAGCACGGCATCCGGGATCTCCGCGACCTCCAGCTCCTCGGCCAGCACGCGCCCGGTGGCGTCGGTGGTGCGGACGCGCCAGAGCCCGGTCAGCACCGTCTCCTGGATCTCCCGCGTATGCTGCCCGGCGACCACGATGGAGACCTCGCCCTGGCCCAGCAGCCCGTCCAGCGCCCGCCGGCGCGCGGGCGCCAGGCCGTCCAGCGGGAAGGCGACGGGCGGATCGCCCGGGCGGCGGCCGGCCAGCGCCGCCCGCACCCCGGCCAGGGCCTCGGCGAGGAAGGCGGCCTCCGCGCCGGCCTCCTGCAGGTCCGGCCGGGCGCGCGCGACGACCGCGGCCGGCATGCCGAGCAGCCGCGGCGCGGCGGCGGGATCGGGCTCGCCGATGAAGACGCCCTCCGGGGCCTCCTCCTCCGCCGGGTCCCAGCGCATCGGATTCAGGGGCTGCATGCCGGGTCCCTCAGGCGGTGGCGAGATGGGCGTCGAAGGCGGCGCGGTAGGCATCCCAGTCCTTGACCCCCGGGAGCTTCCCGACCGGCGTGCCGTCGCGCAGGAAGACCAGGCAGGGGAGGACGGCGGCGCCGAAGCGGGATTGCGCCGCGGCCTCGGCCGCCGGCGCGGCGCGGGCGGCGGCGACGGGATAGGCCTTCAGCAGCTCAACCAGGATCACCGCGGCGTCCACCGCCTCCGGCCGCTTCGCCGGATCGCCGGCGACGAGCAGCACGCGCAGGCCGGGGCCGGCGGCGAAGCCCTCCAGCGCCGCGGCATCGAGGGCGGGGCAGCCGGCGGCATCGAGCCGCGCGAAGGCGGGATGGGTCATGCGGGCGTCTCCGGGCGCAGATGCGGCGGCAGTTCCGGCGCACGGCCGATGAGGTCGGCGAAGAGATGCTCGAAGGGCCGCCCCTCGAGCCCGGCGGCGAGGCCCTCGAGCGCATCGGCGATCTGCGCGGCCTCAGCCGCCTCCAGCGCCCGCATGGCGGTGCCGAGATGCACCAGCACCCAGGTGCCGGCCGGCTGCGGCCCGAGCAGGAGCATCGAGACGCCCTCCTCCCGCCCGTCGCGCGTGGCGCAGGGGGCCGGATCGGCCGCGCCGTCCAGCACCTGCATCGGGATGCCCATGCACATGCCGGCTCAGTCCGCGGCGAGGAAGCGGGCGTCGCCGCGCCGCCAGGCCTGCTCCGGCCCGGGCCGGCCGCCCTCGTAGTCCGAGAGGCCGAGGCCGGGGCCGAGCAGCGGCGCCACCGCCTCCTCCTCCGGGCGCGGGACGGCCGGCAGGCCCCAGTCCGTGAGCTGGGCGAGCGCCGCCATCAGCGCCGGCCCCATCTGCGCGCGCACCGGCGGCGTCAGGCTGCCGCCGTAATCCTCCAGCTCGCCGGCCTGCACGCCGACGAGGAGGATGCGCTCCGGCCCGCCGCCCAGCATCTCGGCGGCGATGAGCACGTCCTGGAAGCCGGTCTGGTGCAGGCTCATCTTGCGGACGCCGCCGAAGGCCGGCACCTCGCCGTCCCGCACCAGCCGCAGCCGGCCCGGTTCGTCGCCGTAGTCGATGGCGTCGAAGACGATCAGGCGGCGGGCCGCGCGGATATGGTGGACGAGGTAGAGGCCCTGGGTGCCGCCATCCATCAGCGCGACGCCAGGCGCCATGCGCCAGCCCCGGTGCAGCGCCTCCACGCAGCGGACGCCGAAGCCCTCATCTGCCCAGAGCAGGTTGCCGATGCCCAGCACCAGGCATTCGCAGGCCGCGGGATCGGCCGGAAGGGTCACGGCCGGTCGTCCTTGAACATGCGGCGGCCGCTGATCATGGTGCTGATCAGGGACTGCCGGCTCATGATGTCCTCGCGGATCGCCGCGTAGACATGGACGATGGCGAAGACCACCAGCACCCACATGCCGAGGTGGTGGACGGTGTGCAGCGTCATGCTGTCGCCGGCGAGGCCATGCACCCAGCCGAAGGCGGCCCACCACCAGCTCTGCTGGCCCGCGCCCTCGGCATAGAGGGCGAGGCCGGTCAGGATCATCAGCGCGATGCCGGCGGTGAACATGACGAACATGGCAAGCTGCGCCAGCGGGTTGTGGCCGGCGTATTTCTTCGGCTCGGGCGTGAGGAAGGCGTACCACTTCGCCTCGTGCCAGACCTCGGCCCACCAGCGCAGGTTGAACACCGGCAGGAGGAAGACCTGCCGTGCATGGTGGTTGCCGACGAAGGCCCAGAGGATGCGGAAGAGGAAGCCGATGGCCAGCACCTGCCCGGCGGCGAAATGCGTGAAGCGGAGATAGCCGAAGAGCAGGTCGTCCGTCGCGCCCGGGGCGACGGCCGGCGGCGGCCGGCCGATCAGGAAGCCGGTCGCGGCCAGCACCACGATGCAGAGCGCATTGACCCAGTGCCAGATGCGCACCGGCGCCTCGTAGACATAGATCGAGGTCTCGCGCGTGACCTCGTGCGCCGCGCCCATGTTGCGGACGGGCAGCACCTCGACGCGGGTGTCCGGCATGGCGCGCCCTCCCCTAGCGGACTTGGACGCGGGTGAGTTCCTCGCCCCCCGGCGCCATCACATGCGTCGAGCAGGCGAGGCAGGGGTCGAAGCTGTGCAGCGTCCGCAGGATCTCGAGCGGCTGGTCCGGCACCTGCATCGGCGTGTCCAGCAGGCTGGCCTCGAAGGCGCCGATATTGCCCTTGTGGTCGCGCGGGCTGCCGTTCCAGGTGGTGGGGACCACCGCCTGGTAGTTGTCGATCTTCGCGTCCTTGATGCGGATCCAGTGGCCGAGCGCGCCGCGCGGCGCCTCGGTGAAGCCGACGCCCTTGGTCTCCTTCGGCCAGGTCTCCGGCTCCCACTTCGCGGTATTGGCCGTGCTGGTGTCGCCCGCCTTGATGCGCGCGACCAGCTTGTCCTGGAAGTGGCGGAGCTGCAGGGTGGCCCATTCGCATTCGAGGCCGCGGGCCAGGGTCCGGCCGAGGGTCGAGAACAGCGCCTGCACCGGCACGTCCAGCGTGCGCAGCGCCTTGTCCACCGGCTCCTTGAACTCGGGCCGCCCCTGCGCATAGCCGATGACGTAGCGGGCGAGCGGGCCCACCTCCATCGCATGGCCCTTCCAGCGCGGCGCCTTGATCCAGGAATACTTCCCGCCCTCGTCGATCTCCTTGATGTTCGTGCGGGTGCCGACGGTCTGCGGGCCGAGGACGTAGTTGGGCACCGTCTCGCCGTCCCAGGGATGCAGGCCGCGCGTCTCGTCCGCATACTTGTACCAGCTATGCGGGACGAATTCCTGCACCTGCTGCGGGTCGCGCAGGTCGACATCGTGCACGCGGGTCAGGTCGCCGTCGATGATGGCGCCGCGGGGAAGCTTAAGATTCGCGGCGGAATAGTCGTTCGCCTTCTCCGGGATGTCGCCGTAGGAGAGCAGCGACTTCGAGGACAGGCCGCCGCCGTGCAGCCAGGACTTGTAGAAGGAGCCGATGGCGAGCAGGTCGGGGATATAGACCTGCCGGGTGAACTCGATGGAGCGGTCGATGATGTCGGAGACCATGTTGAGGCTGGTCATGTTGACCGCCCCGACGGCGCCCGCGGCATCCAGGTTGATCGGGCAGGGCACGCCCCCGACCAGCCAGTTCGGATGCGGGTTCTTGCCGCCATAGACCGTGTGGATCTTCACGATCTCCTTCTGGAAGTCGAGCGCTTCCAGGTAATGCGCCACGGCCATCAGGTTGGCCTCGGGCGGCAGCCGGTAGCCGGGATGGCCCCAATAGCCATTGCGGAAGGGGCCGAGCTGGCCGCTCTCCACGAAGCGGGTCAGGCGCCCCTGCAGGTCGCGGAAATAGCCCGGCGAGGACATCGGCCAGGGCGAGATGGACTGCGCCAGCTCGCTCGTCGCCTTCGGGTCCGCCTTCAGGGCGCTGACCACGTCCACCCAGTCCAGCGCATGCAGGTGGTAGAAGTGCACGATGTGGTCGTGCACCTGCAGCGTGAGCTGCATGATGTTGCGGATGGAGTTGGCATTGTCCGGGATCTGGATGCCGAGCGCATCCTCGACCGCGCGGATGCTGGTCAGCGCATGGGTGCCGGTGCAGACGCCGCAGATCCGCTCGGTGAAGGCCCAGGCATCGCGCGGGTCGCGGCCCTTCAGGATGACCTCGAGACCGCGCCACATGGTGCCGGTCGAGACCGCGTTGCGGATGACGTTGTCGGTGTCGAGGTTCACCTCGACCCGCATGTGGCCCTCGATCCGCGTCACCGGATCGACGACGACGCGCTTGCCGGAGCGGTCGAGGGAGAAGCCGTTCGGCGTGGAGATCGCGGTCATCTCAGACGGTCTCCTGCTCGGGCGTCGCCGCCTTCTTGCGCAGCCGGTGGATGGCCGACATGCCGGCATGCGCCGCGACGCCGGCGGTCACCGTCCCGGCCGCCAGCAGGCCCAGCTTGTCGGCATTCGACTCCGCGCCGAAGGCGGTGACATTCGCCAGCCGCTTGTAGAAGGGCCCGTTGTCCCAGAACCCGTCCTCCGAGCAGCCGATGCAGCCATGGCCGGAGGCGATGGGGAAGGAGACGCCGCCGTTCCAGCGCACCGTGGAGCAGGCGTTGTAGGTGGTCGGGCCGCGGCAGCCGAGCTTGTAGAGGCAATGGCCGCGCCGCGCGCCGTCGTCGTCGAATGCCTCGGCGAACTGGCCGGCGTCGAAGTGGCCGCGGCGGTAGCACTTGTCGTGGATGCGCTGGCCGTAGAACATCAGCGGCCGGCCCTGGCGGTCGAGGCTCGGCAGCCGGTCGAAGGTGAGGAGATAGCTGACGACGCCGGTCATGACCTCCGCGATCGGCGGGCAGCCCGGCACCTTGATGATCGGCTTGTCGGTGATGACCTTGTCCACCGGCGTCGCCTGGGTCGGGTTGGGCTTGGCCGCCTGCACGCAGCCCCAGGAGGCGCAGGAGCCCCAGGAGATCACCGCCATCGCATCGGCGCAGACCTCCCGCAACTGCTCGACGAAGGGACGGCCGCCGATGATGCAGTACATGCCGTCCTCGGCGAGCGGCGGATTGCCCTCGATCGCCGCGATGTAGCGGCCCTTGTACTCCCGCCGGATGTCGTCGAGGATCGCCTCGGCCTGGTGGCCGGCGCTCGCCATCAGCGTGTCGTCGTAGTCGAGGCTGATCATGGAGAGCACGACGTCGCGCGCCAGCGGATGCGCGCTGCGGATGAAGCTCTCCGAGCAGCAGGTGCATTCGAGGCCGTGCAGCCAGAGCACGGGGATGCGCGGCTTCGTCTCCATCGCATGCGCGATCTTCGCGGCGTAGGAGGGGGCGAGGCCGAGCGAGGCGGCGGTCAGCGCGCAGAATTTCTGGAAGCTGCGGCGGCTGATCCCCTGCCGGCGGATGACATCGTAGAAGGTCTCCTGGTGCGCCATCAATTTCCCCCCTGGTGCCTCGGGCCCGGCAGGCCGGGAAGCGCGGGCAGAGACCAGCGTGATGTGAGGTTCCGCTTCATTCTCGCGACGCTTCGATGGTTGATCTTTGATCTGGATCAAACCTCGACCGCAATGTGTCGATGCGGAGGTGGTGACGCCGCTCCGCGCGCCGGTGCTCGTGCCGCGATTCCGCAGCGCGCGCGACCTCTACGGCAAGGTGCCGATCGAGCCGGCCGGCTGGTGCAGCCGCTCGCCGGCCGCTGCGAGGATCTGGTCTGCACCGGCACTGGCTCGTCTTCCCGCGCGCGGCGCTACGCGCGGTCCATGGTCCTCGTCCTCGGCTGGCTGACGCGGGACCTGGCCTCGACATCAACCCCGACGAGCCCGCGGCCGCGGCGGCGCGCCTGGCCTGAGCCTCAGCCGCCGAGGAAGCCGCCGGCGCGGCCGAGCACCTGCTCGGCGCCCGCGACGAGGTCCTGCATGACCGCCGCCGCCGGCCGCACCGCGCGGACCATGCCGAGGCCCTGGCCGGCGAAGCCGCCCCAGACATCGGCGCGGCCGGCCGCCAGCGCCGCCGCCGTCACCGGGGTGGAGACCATGCCCTGATACGGCATGGGCAGCGGCTCGATCCCCGCCTCGGCATAGGCCGCGGCCCAGCGGTTCTTCACCATCCGCGCCGGCTTGCCGGTGACCGAGCGCGAGACGGTCGTGCCCTCGTCATTGCCCTCGACCAGGGCCTGCTTCTGGGCGGGGCTGATGCCGGCCTCCTCCGTCGCCAGGAAGGCGGTGCCGATCCAGGCGCCCTCGGCGCCCAGCATCAGCGCGGCGGCGATGCCGCGGCCGTCGCCGATGCCGCCGGCGCCCACCACCGGCACGCGGCCCGCGACCGCATCCATCACCTGCGGGATCAGCGCCATGGTGCCGATGGGAGAGTTGTGCCCGCCGCCGTCATGGCCCTGCGCGACGATGATGTCGATGCCGGACTCCATCACCTGCCGCGCGTGGCGCGTGGTGCCGACCACGGCCATCACCCTGGTGCCGTTGGCATGCAGTCGGTCCAGCCAGGGCGCGGGATTGCCGAGGCCGGCGGCATAGACCGGCACGCGCTCCTCGATCACCACCTCCATCTGCGCCTCGAAGAAGGCGCGGGAGAGCGGCGCCGGCCCGTCCCGGTCGGCGGGGTGGCGGTCGAGGACGCGGTCGAGCGCCTCCGGGTCCAGCGCCTCCAGCCCCTCCTTCGCCATGACGTCGCGGGCGAAGGCGCGGTGCTGCGGGACCAGGTCCTCGGCCGAGGGGCCACCGGCATTGCTGCCGCCGCGGCGGACGGAGGCTGGCAGCAGCGTGTCCACGCCGAAGGGCCGGTCGGTGAGGTCCCGCACCCGCCGGATCCAATCGCGGAGCTGGTTCGGGCCGCAACTCGCCGCGCCGATGACGCCGAGGCCGCCGGCATTGGAGACGGCGGCGGCGAGTTCCGGCGTGCTCGCCCGGCCCATGCCGGCGAGCAGGATCGGGTAGCGTATATCCAGCAGGTCGCAGATGCGCGTGCGCAGCGCCATGGTCGCCTTCCTCCCGCGCCGCCTTGCATGTTGGGCGAGCCGATTCAGACCTCCGGGCCATCCGGGGCACCCCACGAAGCGGCGCTTCGTGGGGACCCCTTCGGCCCTTCGGTCATCGGCACGCCGCGGACGGGCGGCGTCGGCGGCAGGGTAGGACCAACCGGGCGCGCCTGGCCACCGCCCCGACCGGGCTGATCGGCCCCCGGTCTCCGGACCGCGTCAGGCCAGGGCCGCGACGATCACCTCGCCGGCCAGCAGGACCTTCGGGGATTGCGGCCAGATGTCGCGGTGCTGCGCCATCAGCGCCGCCACCTGGGCATGCGCGGCCGTCGCCGTGCTGCGGTTGCTGAAGACGGCGAGCGCGACGGAGCGGTCCGGCTGCTCCTCGTCCCGCCCGGTATAGAGGTGGCGGAAACCCGGCTGCTCCAGCGTCAGCGGGACCAGCTTCTCCTGCACCGTCGGCAGGGTGCCGGTGCTGGGGCCGAGACCCTCCGTCACCCGCACCATCATATAGGCATCCGTGCCCGGGCGCGTGGCGTCGAGATGGACGGACACGGCGGAGCGCGTGATGAGCGGCGCGCCGGTCAGCAGCCCGGCCAGGTCCCTCTCCGCGAACTGCACCGCCGCCTCGCTGACGCGGACGGATGCCGCGCGATCCTCGAAAACCGAGGCGGAGAAGATGCCGCCGCCGCCGTCGAGCCGGGCGACGTAGTAGGCGCGGAAGGTCGCCTCCTGCCGGATCCGCGGCAGCAGCCCGTCCCGGATGCGCTGGGCGATCTCCTCCGGCGCGCCGGTGCCGCCGTAGCGCCGGATCGTGAGGTACCACTGGGCGTCGCTCATGAAGCCTCCTGTCCCGCCATCCCGGGCCCCGGCGGACCCTGGCGGCTTTGGGCGGCAGCATAGCACAGGGTTCGGTCGTGCTTCGCGCCTGCCGAGGCGGCGGCAATCGGGCTAGACATCCCCGCCATGCACTCCCTCTCCCTCCTCGACTGGGTCGCGCTGGTGGTCTTCGTCGCCTGCTGGCTCACCTATTCGACCCTGGTGGACCGGCACCCGGGGCTGCAGGCCCGCAGCGTCATCGCCGCCATGGACGAGCACCGGCGCCGCTGGCTGCGCATCATGGTCACGCGGGACAACCGCATCATGGACACGAACATCATCGGCAACCTGATGAACAGCACCAGCTTCCTGGCCAATACCGCCATCTTCATCCTGGGCGGCCTGGTGGCGATGATGGGCAGCCCGGAGCTGGGGGCGCGGGTCTTCGGCGCCCTGCCCTTCGCCGCCACGCCCGATCCGGCGGCCTGGGAGATGAAGGTGGCGCTGCTGCTGCTGATCTTCGTGCGCGCCTTCTTCGAGCTGACCTGGGCGCTGCGGCAGTTCAACTACTGCTCCATCGTGCTCGGCGGCATCTCCCACGATCCGGCGGACCCGACGCGGGAGACGCATGCGGAGATGGCGGCCAAGGTCGCCAACCGGGCGGCGCGGCACTTCAACACGGGGCTGCGGGCCTATTACTTCGGGCTGGCGGCGCTGGCCTGGATCCTCCACCCGCTGGCGCTGATCCTGGCGAGCCTCTGGGTGGTGCAGGAGCTTTACCGGCGGGAATTCCGCAGCGTGGTGCGGGAGGCGCTGCGGGAGGGGTAGCCCGTCCGGCGCGGTCCGGGTCAGCCCCGCTCGATCCGCCGCAGCACGCCCCAGAATTGCTGGAAGATGCGGGTGCGGATGCCGCGCTCGGGCTCGGCGCAGGTCAGCCGGTCCGGGTGGAAATGGAAGGCGAAGGCCTGCTTGGCGCGGCGGAAGCGGTCATCGGCCGGCCCGGCCCGGGCCAGGCGGAGGTCGCGGCGGGCGCGCTCCAGCTCGGCGGCCAGGGCGGCGATGCGCGCCGCCTGGTGCCGCGCCAGGGCGCGGGAGGCGCGCAGCCTGGCGCCCCGCAGCGCCGCCAGGCGATGGCCGGGGCCGGCGGCGCCGAGCAGCAGCCCGAGGCTGCGCCGCAGCCAGCGCAGCAGGCGCCAGGCCAGCACGCCGAGGGCGAAGACCGCCGCACCGAGGAGCACGCCGAGAAGTTCCACCATCGGCGCGCAGGATGCACCGGGTGGGTCAGCATCCCGCTAACGCGGACGGGTACCCCCCCCAAAACCAGGGAGGTTGGCAGGAGAGCGGGCAGGTCAGCCCGCCAGCACGCCCCGCACCGCGGCCAGCGCCTCGTCGACCTTGCCGCCCTCCGGCCCGCCGGCCTGGGCCATCTCCGGCCGGCCGCCGCCGCCCTTGCCGCCCACCGCTGCCGCCGCGGCGCGCACGAGCGCCACGGCATCCGCCTTGCCCTTGGCGCCCTCGCCGAGGCCGGCGACGATGCTGGCCTTGCCCTCGGCGGTCGAGACCAGCGCCACGACATCCGCCGTGCCGCCCTTCAGGATCGCCTCGGCCAGCCCCTTCAGGTCGCGCGCCGGCACCTCGCCGAGGTTGCGCAGCGCGACGCGCAGGCCGGCGATCGTCTCCACCTCCGCCGCCGCGCCGCCGGTGGCAAGCTGCTTGCGCAGTTCGGCGACGTCGCGCTCGAGCTTGCGGCGCTCCTCCAGCAGGGCAGCGACCCGGGCCGGGACGTCGGCGGGCGCGACGCGCAGCGCCGCCGCCACCTCGCGCAGGCGCGCATCGGCCTGCTCGACCAGCTTCTCCGCGAAGGCGCCGGTCACGGCCTCCACGCGGCGAACGCCGGCCGAGACCGCGCCCTCCGCGACGATCTTGAACAGGCCGATATCGCCGGTGCGGCGGACATGCGTGCCGCCACACAATTCCAGCGAGTAGATGCCGTGCTTCTCAGTCGCATTGGGGTCGGCGCCCATGCCGACCACGCGCACCTCGTCGCCGTATTTCTCGCCGAAGAGCGCCATGGCGCCGGCGGCCACCGCCTGCTCCGGCGTCATCAGGCGCGTCGTGACCTCGGTGTTCTGGCGGATGCGGGCATTCACCTCCTCCTCCACCCAGGCGAGGTCCTCGTCGGACATGGGCGTGGGCTGGGAGACGTCGAAGCGCAGCCGGTCCGGCGCGTTCAGCGACCCCTTCTGCGCCACATGGGTGCCGAGGCGGCGCCGCAGCGCCTCGTGCAGCAGGTGGGTCGCGCTGTGATGGGCGCGGATGTTGGAGCGGCGGCCATGGTCCACCTCCGCCTGCACGGCCAGGCCAAGGGTTGCCTCGCCATGCGCCACGGTGCCGAGATGGACGAAGAGGTCGCCCAGCTTCTTCTGGGTGTCGCGCACCACGATGCGGCAGGCCTCGCCGGCCGAGATCAGGCCGGTATCGCCGACCTGACCGCCGCTCTCGCCGTAGAAGGGCGTCTGGTTCAGGACGACCGCGACCTCGGCGCCGACCGGGGCGCGCTCGACCGGCTTGCCCTCATGCACGATGGCGAGGATTTCGCCCTCGGCCGTCTCGGTGGAATAGCCGAGGAACTCGCTGGCCCCGACCTTCTCCCGGATGTCGAACCAGACGGCATCCGTCGCGGCCTCCCCGCTGCCGGCCCAGGCGGCGCGGGCGCGGCGCCGCTGCTCGGCCATCGCCGCGTTGAAGCCCTCGACATCGACCGTCTTGCCCTCGGAGCGCAGCGCGTCCTGGGTCAGGTCCAGCGGGAAGCCATAGGTGTCATACAGGCGGAAGGCGACCTCGCCCGGCAGGGTGCCGCGCTCGCCGAGCCTGCCGCTCTCCTCCGAGAGCAGGCCGAGGCCGCGCTCGAGCAGCGAGCGGAACTTGGTCTCCTCCAGCTTCAGCGTCTCGGTGACCAGCGCCTCGGCCCGCTGGATCTCCGGATAGGCGGCGCCCATCTGCCGGACCAGGGCGGGGACCAGGCGGTGCAGCAGCGGCTCCCGCGAGCCCATCATGTGCGCATGGCGCATGGCGCGGCGCAGGATGCGGCGGAGGACATAGCCGCGCCCCTCGTTCGAGGGCAGCACGCCGTCGGCGATCAGGAAGGTGCCGGCGCGGAGATGGTCGGCGACCACGCGGTGGCTGACGCGGAACTTGCCGTCCGGGTCCTGGCCGGTGATCTCGGCCGAGGCCAGGATCAGCGCCCGCAGCGTGTCCGTGTCGTAGTTGTCGTGCTTGCCCTGGAGGATGGCGGCGAAGCGCTCGAGGCCCATGCCGGTATCGATCGAGGGGCGCGGCAGCGGCACGCGGGTGCCGGGCGGGCCTTCCTCGAACTGCATGAAGACGAGGTTCCAGATCTCGATGAAGCGGTCGCCATCCTCCTCCGGGCTGCCGGGCGGGCCGCCAGGGATGGAGGGGCCGTGGTCGAAGAAGATCTCGGAACAGGGGCCGCAGGGGCCGGTATCGCCCATGCGCCAGAAATTATCGGAGGTCGGGATGCGGATGATCCGGCTGTCCGGCAAGCCCGCGACCTTCTTCCAGTAGACCGGCGCCTCCTCGTCCTCGGAATAGACCGTGACCAGCAGACGGTCCTTCGGAAGCGCAAAATCCTTGGTCAGCAGCTCCCAGGCATGGGCGATGGCCTGTTCCTTGAAGTAGTCGCCGAAGCTGAAATTCCCCAGCATCTCGAAAAAGGTGTGGTGCCGCGCGGTATAGCCGACATTGTCCAGGTCGTTGTGCTTGCCGCCGGCGCGGACGCATTTCTGGGCGGTGGTCGCCCGGGAATAGGACCGCTTTTCCTGGCCGGTGAAGACGTTCTTGAACTGCACCATGCCGCTGTTGGCGAACATCAGCGTCGGGTCGTTGCGCGGCACCAGCGGCGAGCTTTCGACCACCTGGTGCCCGTTGCGGGCGAAGTAGTCGAGGAAGGTGGCGCGGATGTCGTTGCTGCTGGTCATCGCCGGTGGGGGTCCCGTCTCCAGCCCCTATGGCCCGGGGCACGCTCCATGCCGATGGTCGCCCATCAGCCCCTTGAATACAGGGCGGATTCCGCCGATCCCGCGACCCCGGCCCTGACCGGACCCTGTAGCGCGCGGGGGCGGGAGCGTCGAGGGGCGGGCATGACGTTGCGATGGCCAGGGGCAACCGGCCCCGCCCGGCGCCCGTTCCCCTTGCCCGCGGCGGCGCCTGCCGGCCGCGGCAGAGGAGGACGTCATGGCCAGCGATATCCGCGACCTGCTCAAGATGGAGCTGCAGGACACCTACAGCGCCGAGACCCAGATCCTGGAGGCGCTGCCGAAGATGCAGGACTCCGCGACCAACCCGAAGCTGAAGCAGGCCTTCCAGGAGCACCTGCAGGTCACCCAGCGCCAGGTGGAGCGGCTGGAGCAGGTCTGCCAGCAGCTCGGCATCGAGCCGGAGGGTGAGACCTGCGAGGCCATGGAGGGCCTGGTCGAGGAAGGCGAGGAGATCATGGACCAGTTCGACGAGGGCCCGGTCCTCGACGCCGCCCTGATCGGCGCCGCCCAGAAGGTCGAGCACTACGAGATGGCCGCCTACGGGACGCTCACCGCCATGCTGAAGAGCATGGGCGAGACCAAGGCGGCCGACCTGCTGGCGCAGACGCTCAAGGAGGAGAAGGACACCGATGAGCTGCTGACGCAGCTTGCGGAGTCCGAGGTGAACCAAGCGGCGCTGAAGACGGCGGCGAACGACCAGACCAAGGGGAGCCGCGGGGCGGCTTGACGCAAAGGGGGCTCTGCCCCCTTTGCAATCCCCCGCCAGGGGTCAAGCGACCCCTGGACCGGCCAGAGTCTTGCATGGGCCGTGCGGTAAAACCCGCGCCCAAAAACTCAGAGAAATAGATGGGGGTGCGGGGGAATACCTTCCCCCGCCTCTTCCTACTCCGCGGCGGCGGCCTCCTCGGCCCCCTCGCCCTCGTCGCCGATCAGCATGGCATTCGCCACCACGCCGGCCTGCGCCCGCACCTTGTTCTCGATGGTCGCGGCGATCTGCGGGTTGTCCCGCAGGAACTGCTTGGCGTTCTCGCGGCCCTGGCCGATGCGCTGGCCCTCGGCGCTGAACCAGGCGCCCGACTTCTCGACGATGGTCGCCTTCACGCCCAGGTCGATCAGCTCGCCGAGCTTGGAGATGCCCTCGCCATACATGATGTCGAAGTCGACCACCCGGAACGGCGGCGCCATCTTGTTCTTCACCACCTTCACCCGGGTCTGGTTGCCGACCACGGTGTCACGGTCCTTGATGGAGCCGATGCGGCGGATCTCCATGCGGACCGAAGCGTAGAACTTCAGCGCATTGCCGCCCGTCGTCGTCTCCGGATTGCCGAACATGACGCCGATCTTCAGGCGGATCTGGTTCAGGAAGATCAGCAGGCAGTTGGAGCGGGAGACGGTGCCGGTCAGCTTGCGCAGGGCCTGGCTCATCAGGCGGGCATGCAGGCCGACATGGGAATCGCCCATCTCGCCCTCGAGCTCGGCGCGCGGCACCAGCGCCGCGACACTGTCCACCACCAGCACATCGACGGCGCCGGAGCGCACCAGCGTGTCGCAGATCTCGAGCGCCTGCTCGCCCGCATCCGGCTGGCTGATCAGCAGGTTGTCCACGTCGACGCCGAGCTTCTTGGCATAGCCGGGGTCGAGCGCATGCTCGGCATCGATGAAGGCGCAGGTGCCGCCCTTCTTCTGCGCCTCGGCGATGGCATGCAGGGCCAGCGTGGTCTTGCCCGAGCTCTCCGGGCCGTAGATCTCGACGATGCGGCCCTTGGGCAGGCCGCCGATGCCGAGCGCGATGTCGAGGCCGAGCGAGCCGGTCGAGATCACCTCGATCTCGTTCTCGGCCTGCTGCTTGGCGCCCATGCGCATGATCGAGCCCTTGCCGAAGGACCTCTCGATCTGGCTGAGCGCGGCGTCGAGCGCCTTTGACTTGTCCATCCTGGCTGCCCCTGTTCGCGGTACGCGTCCTGTACCCGGTTCCCCTCCACAATCGTCGCTTTGATTTGCATACGATTGTATTGCCTGCAGGTTAGCATGCCCCGCGCAGCAGGAGAAACCGGAATGATCCGACTCGCCCTGACCAGCAGGGCCGTGCCCAGACTATGGGCCCGCGGAGGCCGGAAAACAAGAACATTTGGTAAACACGGTGCGGCGGCTCAGCCCAACGCGGGCGCCCCGGGGCCGAGCGCCGCCGCCACCTCCCGCAGCAATTCGGCCGCGCCGAAGGGCTTGGCGAGGAACCGGATCCCCTCGATGTCCGGCACCTCCTCGATCACCCGTTCGGCATAGCCGGAGAGCAGCAGCACGGGCAGCGCCGGCCAGCGCGCCCTGAGCCGCCGCGCCAGGTCCAGCCCATCCATCCCCGGCATGGCCACGTCGCTGACCAGCATCGCCGGCCTCGCTCCCTCCTCCAGCAGGGCGAGTGCCGATTCGGCGCTGTCCGCCGCCAGCACGCCATGCCCCGCCCGCTCCAGCAGCCGCGTCCCGAGCAGCCGGAGCGGCGCCTCGTCCTCCACCAGCAGGATCGGCGATGCCGGCGGCGGCACAGCGCCCGGTGCGGGCGGCAGGGGCGCGGGCAGGTCTGATGCCGCCTGCCGTGCCGCCCCCATGAGGTCCGGCAGGGGCATGGCCGGCCCCTCCTGCCGCGGCAGGTAGATGCGGAAGGTGGTCCCCTCGCCCTGCCGGCTCTCGACGGCCACCTGCCCGCCGGACTGGGCGACGATGCCCTGCACGGTGGCAAGGCCGAGGCCCGTCCCGCCCTTCTCCGGCCTGGTCGTGAAGAAGGGCTCGAAGAGCCGCGGCAGCACCTCGGGCGGGATGCCGCGGCCGGTGTCGCTCACCTCCAGCACCACCCAGCGGCCGGGCGGCAGGGCGGTGCGGCCCGCCCCTTCGCCCTCCGGTCGCAGCACCAGACGGTGGCCGGTGGCGATGCGCAGCCGGCCGCCCTCCGGCATGGCCTCCCGCGCATTCACCGCGAGATTCAGCATCACTTGGTCGAGCTGCGTCGGGTCCACCCGCACGCGCCGCCCGGGCTGCTCCAGCGCCAGCTCCACCTGCACCTGCCGGCCCAGCACGCGGCGCAGCAGCGGGGCGATGGCCGTCACCGCCTCGTTCAGCTCGATCACCCGCGGCTGCAGGCGCTGCTGCCGAGCGAAGGCCAGCAATTGCCGGACCAGCCCGGCACCGCGGCGGGCGGCCTCCTCGATCTGCGCGACATCCGCCTCGGCCGCGGGCGGCAGGCCCGCCGCCCGCGCCGCCTCCGCCGCACCCAGGATGGCGGCGAGGAGGTTGTTGAAGTCATGCGCGATGCCGCCGGCAAGGCGCCCGACCGTCTCGAGTCGACCGGCTTCGGCCAGCCGCGCCTCGGCCCGCCGCGCCTCCGTCCGGTCCTCGACCCGCAGCAGCACCCGCGCCTCCGGCCCGGCCTCCGGCGGCAGGCAGCCGAGCCGCAGCGCCCATTCCGTATCGGTGGGCGCCGCCGGATCGGCCGGCGCGCCCCGCAGCGGCGCCGGCGCGCCGCCACCGGCCGCGAGCGCCAGCGCGCTGGCGAAGGCCGCTCGCCCCGCCGGGGCGAGGATCGGGATGACCGGCGCGCCGGGCCTGAGCGACGCCATGGGTCCACCCATCCGCCCGAGCGCCGCATTGGCCGCGACCAGGCGCCCCTCGGCGTCCAGCAGCGCCAGCCCTTCCGGCGCGGTCGCGGCGAGGATCCGGAAGGCCTCGACGAAGCCCGGCGGCCGCGCGGCCCGGCGCAGCAGCGCGCGCTCAGCCATGCGCGGCGCGGCCCTGCAGCCGCCAGACATAGGCGATGATCTCGGCCACCGCCTGCCAATGCTCCTGCGGGATCTCGGTCTCGAGCTCGAGCCGGTAGAGGGCGCGGGCCAGCGGCGGGTTGGCGACGATCGGCACCCCATGCTCCTCCGCCGCCGCGCGAATCCGCGCCGCCATCGCATCCACCCCCTTCGCCACGAGCCGCGGCGCCGCCGCCCCACCCCGCTGATAGGCCAGCGCGACAGCGAAATGAGTCGGATTCGTGATCACAACGGTGGCATTGGGAATCGAAGCGAGCATGCGCCGGCGCGCCCGACCCTCCCGCAGCCGGCGCAGCCGCGCCTTCACCTGCGGGTCACCCTCGGCCTCCCGCAACTCCTCGCGCAACTCCTCACGGCTCATGCGCATCTGCCGCAGGTGGCGCAGGCGGACGACCAGCAGGTCCAGCGCGGCGATCGCGCCGAAGGCGCCGAGCGCCACGACCAGCATTTGCAGCGCACCGCGGCCGATCAGCGCCGGCAGCGCACCGGGCGGCTGGTGCAGCGCCGCCTGCAGCGCCGCGAGGTCGACCGAGAGCCACAGCACCGCCCCGACCACGCCGAGCTTCAGCAGGGTCCGCAGCAGGTCCAGCAGCGCCTCGGCCCCGAGCATCCGGCGCAGCGCCGCCCGCGGGCTGAGGCGGGAGGGGTCGGGCAGCACCGCCTCGGCCCGCAGCAGCGGCCCGGTCTGGCCGAGGCTCGCCAGGATGCCGGCGAGGGCGACGGCGCCCAGCACCGGCAGCACCGCCAGCGCCGCCGCCCGCAGCAGGGCGAAGACGGCCTCGTCGCCGCCCTCCGGCGCCTCCGCCAGGCCGCGGAGCGCGCGCAGCCATTCCATCCCGAGCGGCGGCAAGGCGAGAAAGCCGGCGAGCGTCGCGGCGAGCAGCGTGGCGAAGGCCACCGCCTCCCGCGACAGCGGCACCTGGCCCTCCTGCCGCGCCCGCTCCAGCCGCCGCTGGGTCGGGGCTTCCGTGCGGTCCTCGGCCTCCTTCGCTTCGCCCTCGGCCATGGCTCAGCCCAGCCCCGGCAGGGCGCCGAACCCGTCCCGCGCCGCCGCCAGCCAGGTGTCGAGCAGCGCCGGCAGGACCAGGGCGAGCAGCAGCAGCCCCGCCAGGATCTGCCCCGGCGCCAGCAGCACGAAGGCCGGCATCGTCGGCGCCAGCCGCGAGAGCAGGCCGAGCGCGAATTGCCCGAGGATGCCGGCCAGCAGCAGCGGCGCGGCCAGGCGCAGCGCGAGGGAGAGGCTGTCCGCCACCGCCTGCGCCAGCACCGCCGCCTGGCTTGGCACCGGCAGCGCGCCGCCGGCCGGCAGCAGCGCATAGCTCTCGGCCAGCGCCCGCAGCGGCAGGGCATAGAGCCCGGTCGAGAGGACCAGCATCACCGCGACCAGGCCGAAGAGGCGCGACAGCGCCGTGCCCTGCGCGCCGAAGGCGGGATCGGCCTGCAGCGGGCTGGCGAGGCCGATCATCAGCGCCATGATCTGACCGGCCTGGGCCAGCGCCAGTTCCACCAGCCGCGCCAGCAGGCCGAGCCAGAGGCCGATCGCCGTCTCCGTCGCCAGCAGCCGCAGCACCTCCGGCACCTCTCCGGGCAGGGGCGGCAGGCCGGGCGCGGCCACCGGCAGCAACAGGGCGGTGAGGGTCAGGGCCAGCGCCAGCCGGATGGTCGCCGGCACCTCCGCCGCGCCGATCCCGGGCAGCAGCATCGCTGCGCCGCCGATGCGGGCCAGCACCAGCACGGCCTGGAAGACGAGGCCGGGCAGCGCCTCCGTCACCGCGGCTGCCCGCCCAGCGCCACCACGCGCTCGTAGAGCTGCGTGGCATAGCCCTGCAGCGCCAGGGTCATGGCCGGTCCGGTCAGCAGCAGCACGACAGCCATGGCGACCAGCTTCGGCAGGAAGGCCAGCGTCGCCTCCTGGATCTGGGTCATCGCCTGCAGCACAGAGACGAGAAGGCCGATGGTGAGCATCGCCAGCAGGGGCGGCCAGGCGAGCTGCAGGGCCAGCCACAGCGCCTCCCGCAGGGCGAGCGCGGTCGGGTCCTCCGTCATCAGATCGGCATGCGCATGACGTCCTGGTAGGCGGCGACGACCTTGTCGCGCAGCGTGACCGCGGTCTGCAGCGCCATCTCGGCCCGTGCCACGGCGAGGACGACATCGGTCACGCTGCCCTGGCCGACCAGCGCCTCGCCGCTCGCGGCATCGGCGGCGCGGCCGATCTCGACCGCGCCCTCCACCGCGCGCTGCAGGGCGGCGCCGAAATCGCCGCCCTCCGCGCCCGGGGCGGCGAGGCCGGCGCCGGGCGACTGCGCGGCGCGATAGGCAGCCGCGGCGGCGAGCGGACCGAGGGCGGGCGGCATCAGCGCAGCGATTCGATGGCGCGGGTCAGCATGCCGCGCGTGACCTCGAGCACCGAGAGGTTGGCGCTGTAGCTGCGCTGCGCCTCCCGCATGTCCATCATCTCGACCAGGCTGTCGACATTCGGGCGCTTGACATAGCCCTTCTCGTCCGCCGCGGGGTGGGAGGGATCGTGCACCTGCGGGAAGTCGCCGGGCTCGGTGCCGATCTGCCGCACGGCCACCGTCTCCGCGCCCAGGCTGCGGTCGAGGCGGGCGCCGAAGGTGACGGTCTTGCGGCGATAGGGATCGGCGCCCGGCGCGTCGCCGGTGCTGTCGCGGTTGGCCAGGTTCTCCGCCACCACCCGCAGCCGGGTGGACTGCGCCGCCATGCCGGCGGCCGAGATGCGCAGCGCCCGTTCGAGATCCATGCGGCCCCTCCCTGCCCTATTGCGTCCGCCCGAGCGCGGTGCGGAACAGGCCGAGCCAGCGGCGGTGCAGGCCGATGGCCAGCGCATGCGCGGTATCGGTATCGGCGACCTTCAGCGCCTCCCGGTCCAGGGAGACGGCATTGCCGTTCGGCGAGGCCTCGGTCGCCGTGCGGTCGATGCGGGCGCGCGGGTCGCGTGCCGGCGCGATGTGCTGCGCATCGGTGCGGATCAGGGCGACGGCCATCGCGCCCTGCTTCGCCACCAGCCGGGCGAAGTCGGGCAGGTCGCGCGGCCGGTAGCCGGGCGTATCGGCATTGGCGATGTTCTGCGCCAGCACCCGCTGGCGGGCATCGAGCCAGGCCAGCCGGCGCTCGGCCAGGGCGACGGGGGCGCTCTGCGACGGGTCCATGCGCCGAGCATGCCGGGAGGAGGCCGAAGATTCCGTAAAGCGAAGCGCGCCGGGCGACCCCCTCGAGCCGTGCGCCAAACCAGGCCATCAAAGCCTGCCGGGCCGGCGAGGCTTCCTTAACCCGCGGCAGGCGAGACTGCGGCGCATGAGCCCCTGCGCCCACACCCCGGTCTCGCCCGCCGCCGCCATCGACTCCCTGCACGGCACGCTGGTCGTCGCGCGCGCCCTCGCCGAATCCGGCCGGCGGATCGACCTCGCCGGCCTCGATGCCGGCGCCGCCGCGCTCTGCGCCGCCATCGCCATGCTGCCGCCCGGGCAGGCGAGGCCGCTGCGCCCCGCGCTGGTCGCGCTGCTCGAGGAGGTGGAGGGGCTCGGCGCCGCCCTGCCCCCGCCCTGACCCATCCACCGCGTCGGCAGGAGGCCGCCGGTTGTTCCCCGATCCCGAAGCCGTCCTGCGGGCCGGCATCGCACTCCTCGCCATCCTGCTGCCGCTCTGGCTGATCGCCCGCGCGCTGCGCGGCAGCCGCGCGGGGCAGAAGGCCGGGCGCCGGCTGGCGGTGGAGGAGGCGCTGGCCCTCGATGCCCGCCGCCGGCTGCTGCTGGTCCGCTGCGACGGGCGGGAGGTGCTGCTGCTCACCGGCGGCGCGCAGGACGCCGTCATCGGCTGGCTGCCGCCGCGGGAGGCGCCATGAGGATCCTCCTGCCGCCCCTCCTCCTGCTGCTCGCCGCGGCGCCGGCCGCGGCACAGAGCGTCAGCATCGACCTCGGCGCGGCCGGCCAGCCCGGCGCGACCTCGCGCCTCGTGCTGCTGACCGCGCTGGTCGGGGTGCTCTCCCTCGCGCCCTCGCTGCTGGTCATGGCGACGGCCTTCACCCGCATCACCATCGTGCTGGCCCTGCTGCGCAGCGCCATCGGCGCGCAGGGCGTGCCGCCGAACCCGGCGCTGATCGGCCTCTCGCTCTTCCTCACCCTCTTCGTCATGCAGCCGGTGCTGGAGCAGAGCTGGACCGCGGGGCTGCAGCCGCTGATGGAGGCGCGGGTCGGCGAGATCGAGGGGCTGCAGGCCGCGGCCGAGCCCTTCCGGCGCTTCATGGCCGCCCAGGCGACGGAGGCCGACCTCGCGCTCTTCCTCGACCTCGCCAGGCTGCCCCCCCTGCCGGAGGGCGCGGCGCCCGAGCAGATCCCCTGGCGCGCCCTGCTGCCGGCCTTCCTGATCGGGGAGCTCAAGCGCGCCTTCGAGATCGGCTTCCTGCTCTTCCTGCCCTTCCTCGTGCTCGACATGGTGGTGGCCAGCCTGCTCATGTCGCTCGGCATGATGATGCTGCCGCCCAACGTGGTGGCGCTGCCCTTCAAGCTGATCTTCTTCGTGCTGGTGGATGGCTGGCGGCTGGTGGCGGGGGGGCTGGTGCAGGGCTTCGGGGCGTGACGAGGTCGTTGCGGAACGGCCATGCCGGGTCCTAGCCTTGCCGGGACCGCCTGGGGCCCGAACCGCGATGCACCCGAGCCGCGCCGCCCTGCTCGCCCTTCTCCTCCTGCTGGCGCCGCGGGTCGGGTTCGCGGCAGCCCCGGCCAGTTGCCGCGGCGCCGGCGGCGCGCTGGGCATCGAGGCATTCCTGGCCCGCACGCTGGAGGCGGCGCCGGTGGGCGAGCCGAGCCCCCTGCCGGTCGAGGCGACGCGGCCGAGCGCCGCCGCCGATGCCATGGCCACCCTCACCCTGAGGTCGGGCGGCAGCGTCGCCCCGGAACGCTGGCGCGGCGCCGTCTTCATCGGCGGCGCCCGCAGCAAGGAGGCCGTGGTCGCCAAGTACCCGAAGGGGAGCTTCCCGACATTCCTCCGCACGCCGGTGCGGACCGACTTCGCCCGCACCGGACGCCGCGTCGATGTCGGCGCCCGCGACGACGGCCAGGTCACCCTGCGCATGGAGGTGCCGGAGAACCGCACCGGCTGGTTCAACGAGGTCTGGTATTTCGTGGTCGCCGCCTGCGACCCGGCGAACGGGGAGATGCTGGGCTTCGGCGTCACCGAGGTGCGGGTGAACCCCTTCGGCTGGTCGGTGGTGATCGCGGCGGGCGCGGCCCTCGTCGTCTGGCTCGGCGTCGCGCGCTGGGCCTGGTCGGAGCATGCGGACCGGCTGCAGGCCTGCTGGGCGCGGCACCCGCCGCCCGCCGCGCAGGCCGGCCAGGACCCGGCCGATCCCTTCGGCCGGCCCGCCCGGTGGCATGACCTGGGCGAACCCCTGGTGCGCCGGCGCCTGGCCTGGAAGGCGCTCCGCGCCATCGACCCGGTCTTCATCAGCCAGGACGCGCTCGGCAGCGGCAGCATGGCGCGGCTGCAGATCCTGGCCTTCACCCTGACCGTCGGCGGCGTCGCCCTCTATGTCTTCCTGCGCAGCGGCGCGCTGTCCGAGATGTCCGCCGGTGTGCTCGAGCTGCTCGGCATCACCGCGGCGGGATCGAGCCTCGCGCAGCTCGCGGGCTCGACGCCGGGCCTCTCGGCGCGCAGCCGGCAATTGCTGCTCGGCACCGGCAGCCTGACGCTCGGCGCCGACCTGCCGGGCTGGCGGGACGTGGTGACCGCGAATGGCGAGGTGGACGTCACCCGCGTGCAGGCGCTGATCTTCTCCGGCCTCGCCATCGCCTCCCTGGTCGTGAACGGCGCCGCGAACCTCGCCGAATTCGCGCTGCCGCAGAGCATCGTGGCGCTGCTCGGGCTCAGCCAGGGCATCTATGTCTTCGGCAAGCTGGTGCCGAACGAGACGCTGCGTCAGCTCGAGCAGCAGATCACCCTGGTCCGCTCCGCCGCGGCCGCCGCGCGAAGCGCCGCCCCGGCCGATGCGGCGGCAGCCGATACCGCCTTCGCCCAGGCGAAGGAGGCCGCGGCGGCGACCGCCGAGAACATCTTCGGCGAGCGCTTCGACAGTCCCCGCTTCCGGACGCTCGCGCCGGTGGCCGTGCCGAGCTGATACCGACCGGCAGACGTCACGACGTCTGCCGGTCGGTATCGCGCGCAGGGTTGGCGTGGCGGCTGCGCGCCAAACAACAAGCCATGGCGGACAGCACCTGTGCTGGCTGGCATGGCGCATCGGCGGCACCCGGGACAGGCACGACCGGGCCGGATGCGGTAGAATCGGCTTCCAACTGAGAGCCGCCGCGCATGATCCTCGCCACCACCACCGTCATCCAGGGCCGCGAGGTCGACCGCTATCTCGGCATCGTCTTCGGCGACACCGTGCTCGGGGTGAATGCCTTCAAGGATTTCCTCGGTGGCCTGCGCGACATCATCGGCGGCCGCTCCGGCACCTATGAGCGGGAGCTGGGCACGGCGCGCGACGCCGCCATGCGGGGCCTCGTGGCGCAGGCCGAGGCGCTCGGCGCGCAGGCCGTCCTCGGCATCGACCTCGACTACGAGGTGCTCGGCAGCAAGAACGGCATGCTGATGGTGAGCGTGAGCGGCACCGCCGTCACCCTGAAGGGCGAGGCGGGCGTCGCGGCCGGCAGCCCCTGGGCCCGCGCCGGCGGATGAAGCCGCCGCAGGGCGAGCTCTTTCCCGCTACGACCAGGCCCCGCGCACCGCGCCGCACCAGTTGCGGCGTCATCGTCACGGAGGGAGAGCGGCTGCTGATCGGGCATGCAACCCGCTCGGCGCTCTGGGACATCCCGAAGGGCCTGGCCGAGCCGGGCGAGGACCATCGCAGCGCCGCGCTGCGCGAACTGCGGGAGGAGACGGGGCTGGCGGCGCCGGCGGAGGCGCTGATCCCGCTCGGCCTGCATGCCTATCTCCGCGGCAAGGACCTCGCCCTCTTCGCCTGGCGGCCGGAGGCCATGCCGGATCCGGCCGCGCTGCGATGCCGTTCGCTCATGCGCCTGCCGGACGGGCGCTGGATCCCGGAACTCGACGCCTTCGCCGTGCTGCCCTGGGCGGAGGCGCTGCCGCGGCTCGGCAAGAGCATGCAGCGCGTCCTGCAGGACGTGCGGGACGGCCCGGACTGGCCGTTCCGCGACACCTGACTCACCCCTGCGGCAAGGTCTCGGCGATATAGGGCGGCAGGTTGAAGGCGCCGACATGGATCTCCGGCGTCCAGTAGCGCGTGATGCCCAGGATGCCCGCCGCCTCGGCGCGGCGGCGGATCTCCTCGACCGGCACGCGGCGCTGCGCCGCGTCCTTCGAGGCCCAGCCGAGCGTCATGAAGCCGCCGACATAGGTCGGCACCGCCGCCACATAGGCCGATATGTCGGGGAAGGCCTTGCCGCGGCGGATGGAGGTCTCGCGCAACTCGTCGGCCTGCATGAAGGGCACGCCGCACTGGTTCACCACCAGCCCGCGGTCCGACAGCAGCCGCGCCGCATTGGCGTAGAACTCGTCGGTGAAGAGCACCTCGCCGACGCCGATCGGGTCCGTGCTGTCGACGATCACCACGTCGAAGCTGCCGGCCGCGGCTTTGCGGACATGGTCGATGCCGTCGCCGACGATCACCTCGGCCCGCGGATCGGTCCAGGCGTCGCCGCCGATGCCCGGCAGGTGCTCCTTGCAGAGACGGATGACCTCGCCGTCGATCTCGACCATCACGGCGCGCTCGACGCCCTTGTGCTGCAGCACGCGCTTCAGCACGCCGCCATCGCCCGCGCCGATGATCAGCACGCGCTTCGCCGACCCATGCGCCAGCAGCGGCACATGCGTCAGCATCTCCTGGTAGACGAACTCGTCGCCTTCCGTGATCTGCACCACGCCGTCGAGCAGCATGACGCGGCCATGCGTCTCGCTCTCGAAGATCATGATGTCCTGGAACGCGCTCTGCACCCGGGCGAGCTCGCGCACCACCCGGAAGCGCTGGCCCCAGGCGCTGTAGAGGGTCTCGTTGACCCAGGAATCGGTCGCCATGGCGGTGTCCCTGACACAGACGGGGCGGGACCTTGCGGCCCCGCCCCGGCCTTCGCACGCTACGGTTCTATGTCAGCCGACCAGGCCGCGCTTGTGCTCGGCGAGCTGCACGCGACCGGGCTGGAAGCCCTTCTTCAGCACCGGGATGGCGAGATACGGGTTGCAGGCGCCGCAGACGAAGATGTCGAGCGCCGCGTAGTCCCGCTCCGGCCAGGTGTGGATGGAGACATGGCTCTCCGCCAGCACCAGCACGCCGGACACGCCGCTGTTCGGGCCGAAATGATGGAAGTGGCCGTGCAGGATCGTCGCACCGGTGGCGACGGCCGCCTCGCGCAGCACTTCGTCGATGTGCTCGGGATCCGCCAGGTTGGTGGCGTCCCATAGATCAATGATCAGGTGCGTGCCGGCGAATTTCACGCCGTCACGGCTGACAAAGTAATCCTTGGCCTCGCTCACCGAGGTCGCAGAATTCTGGGCTTCGCTCGGGAGCTGCTCCGAGACCATCCCCAGTTGGAGAAGAGCGTCCATCGCGGGCTCCTGTTCCCACCAGCAGATGACCAGGGTGATCGGGGATCGATCAGGTCAACGGCGGCGGCATATGGGGCAAGGGGGTCGGGGGTGCAACCCATTTTTTCCGATCGGCGGCCGGAAAAACTGCCGCCCTCCCCCGCGGGGGACGCGGGACTCAGCGCGTGACCGGCGCGCCTGCCCGCAATGCCTCCAGCCGCGCAGGCAGGCTCCGGAAAAGCTGCAGCTCCCGCTGCAGCCGCGGCAGATCGGCGAGGCCGCGCAGCGGATCGGCGGTGAGCAGGGCGAAGGCCTCCGCCAGCGGCCCTTCGCCCATCCGCGCCGCCGCGGATTCGCGCAGCGCGGCCAGCGCCGGCTCGTCACCCGCGAGCGCGAGCAGCGCCGCCTGCCGCAGCAGCAGCCGGCGCTGTGCATCGGCCAGCGTCGCGGGCGGCGCCGGCAGCGTCGCGGCGAGATGCGTGCCGAGCGCCGCTGCGGCGCCGGCCCAGTCGGTGGATTCGGTCAGCAGCTCCGCCAAGGCCTCCCCGCCCGCGGGACCGAGGGCGCGGAGCGCCGCCACCGCCTCCGGCACCCGGCCGCGCCTGGCGTCCAGCCGCGCGGCGAGCACGGCGCGGGGCTGCGCGAGGCCGGCCGGCAGTTCGGGCGCGGCGCTGTCGGCAAGCGCCGCCTCCGCGCCGGAGAGATCACTCTCCTGCAGCCGCAATGCGGCGAGGCGAAGACCGAGCGCCGCACGCGAGGTGCCGGCGGCGCGCTCCATCGCCTGCCGCAGCAGCGCCGCCGCCCGGTCGCCGAGATCGAGCGCGAGCAGCCGGTCCGCCAGCACCAGCATCGCTTCCTCGCCGCGCGGATCGGCCGGCAGCAGCTCGGGAAAGGCGTCGAAGAGCGCGACGGCGGCGAGCGGCGGCGATTCGGCAAGGCCGGCCAGGAAGGCGTCGCGGATCGCCGGCTGCAGCGCCTCTGCCTGCTCCGGCAGCATCGCCGCGGTCTCCCGCAGCAGGGCGAGCGCGCCGCGCGCATCGCCCGACCCGCGGCGCAGCGTGGCGAGGCGCAGCCGTGTCTCGAGCTCCTGCCGATCGCCGCGCCAGGCATAGAGCGCGGCCTCGAGCGCGCGCGCGGCCGCCTTCGCATCGATCGCCCCGGTGACGAGGCGCAGCTCCACCCCGCGGCGGATCGCCCGCGCCCGCGCCTGCCGGTCGCGGCCGGCCGCAGCACGGTCATAGAGGGCCAGCGCCTCCTCTGGCTTGCCGTCGAGTTCGGCGAGGATGGCGCGCGGCAGGACCAGGTCCTCCGCCGCCTCGCCCGCCCTGCCAAGCAGCCGTGCCAGCGCGGCGCGCTCCCCCGCCTCGGCCAGCGCGAGGGCGGCGAGCGGCAGCAGCCGGGCGCGCAGCGCCGCCGGGTAGGCGAGCAGCAGGGGCATGGTGGCGGCGAAGCCCGGCCCGGCCTCCCGCCACTCGCCCTGCGCCGCGGCCAGCGCCGCGCGCCAGAGGGTCGCCTCGTCGCTCTCCGGCCAGTCCGGCGCCCGCAGCGCCCCGGCCTCGGCCAGGCGACCGGCCAGCAGCGCGGCGGCCCCGGCGAGCGCGGCATAGCCGGCATCGGCCGTGGCCCGCGGATCCTCGGCGAAGCCGAGGGCGAGCATGGCCTGCGCCTCCTGCGGCAGCCCGAGCGCGAGCAGCGCCTCCCCGGCCGCGCGGCGCTGCGCCAGGCGCGTGAGCGGCGCGGCGCCGGCAATCGCGGCCTGCAGCGCCTGGGCGCGGTTGAGGAGTTCGGCCGGCGGCTGGTCCGGCAGGTCGAAGCTGCGGGTCATGGCCGGTGCCGCCGGCGGCTGGGTGACGCCGGCATCCAGCGCGAAGCGAGCGCCACCGGCCGCGGCGATGCCGAAGCGGCCGCGCAGGGCCTGGACCGCGACGCCGTCCGACCGCGCCAGCACCGCGGCGCCGAGCAGGCTCGGCAGCAGGTCGAATTCCGGCAGGCGGCGCCCGACGGGCAGCGCCTCCGCCCCCTCGCGCAGGGTGCCGAGCAGCAGGGGCAGCCCGGTCTCCGGATCGGCCACCGGCACGACCCGGCCGGGGGCCGCGGCCTTCAGCAGCAGGCGGGGCGGCGGGCCGGGCTCGGCCTCCGGCATCAGCGCCGGTGCGCCCTCAAGGGCGGGGGCCGGGCGGATCGCCTCCAGCACCCAGCCCGCGGCCTCCCGCCGGGCGCGCAATTGGCCAGGCGGCGCCAGCGGCAGGCGCAGCAGCGTCGCGCCCGGCAGCGGGTCCGCCACCAGGGCGCCGAAGACCGGATGGCCGCGCAGCGGGGCGAGGTCCGGCGCCTCCGCGCTGTCGAGCACCGCCAGCACCTCGCCACCGCGGCGGACCACCGCGGCCCCGGTGCCGGCGGGGACGGGCAGCAGCACGGCCTGACCGCCGGGCAAGGGCCGCGCAGGGCGGGCGGCAGGCAGCGCGACCGGGGGCGCCGGTGCAGCCGCTGCGGGCGCCGCCGGCGATGTGGGCATTGCCGCGACCGATGCGGCCGGTGCCGGGGGCGACGGCGCCGCCAGGGCGGGCGGTGGCGACGGCGCCTCCGGCGGCGCGGCCCCGCGCGTCCGGCGGGCCCGGGAGCGGGCCTCGACGGGCCCGGCCGGCGGAGGTGACGCCGCCACGGGCCGCGCCGCCGCCCGCGTCCGTTCCGGCGCGGGCGGCTGTGCCGGTGGATCCGCCACGTCCACCACCACCCGGGCGCCGAGTCGGTAGGCCTTCGCGCTGGCCCCGGGCCGCAGGACCAGGCGGATGCCCTCCGGCTCCTCGGCCAGCGACAGGAGGTTGCGCGGCAGGCGGGCCGGCGGCTGCAGCGTGGTCCCGGCCGGGACGCGCAGCAGCACGCCGTCGCCCTGCTGCTGCAGCGACCAGGCAGGCAGCGCCGGCCAGTCGAAGACCAGCCGGCCGAAGCCCGGATGGTCGCCGCTGCGGACCGTCACCCGCTCCGCCAGCGCGGCGGCGGGCGGCAGCGCCAGCGCGGCCGCGAGCGCCAGGACCTGCCAAGGCCGGGCGCCACCCATCCACGCCGGGGCGGGACGCCGCCCCTCGCCGGCAGGCCGCCGGCGCATCAGTCGAAGCTCGCCAGCAGCCGGTCGATATCCGCCTGGGAGGTGGCGGCGGTCGGAAGCTGCGGGCCGTTCGCCAGCTTCTCGCCTTCCGTCCGGCCATCCGCCTCGGGCTCCGGCGCAGGCGGCGGCGCCTCCCCCGCGGCCGGCGCGAAGCTCGCGGTCACCGCCGCCACCCGCTTCTCGATCGCCTTCAGCGCCGCCACCACCTTGCCGATGCGCTGGCCGGTGATGTCCTGGAAGCTGCAGGCCTCGTAGATGCGGGTGACGGCGGAGCCGACCACCTCGGCCGCCTCGCCGGAGAGGCTCGGCTGCAGCGCCTCCAGCTTCTCGCAGCAGTCGAGGATCTCGTTGGTCGCCTCGGCGGTGTGCTCCACCACCGCGTCCAGTTCGTCGGTCGCGGTCGGGATGTGGCTGTGGTTGATGTCCTCGACCCGCAGCGCGGCGATTTCGGACTTGGCGCGCGCCACCTCGCGGCCGAGCGCCTCGAGCTCGGCGAGCAGCGCGGCCTCGGTCACCGTCATGGCGCCGGAGAGGCTGCCGAGGACGGCGCGCACCGCCTCCTCGATCCGGTCCTGGCCCTGTCCGTCAGGCATGCGCCATCACCTTCTCGATCTTCTCGCGCAGCGTCTCGGCGTTGAAGGGCTTGACGATGTAGTTGGAGACGCCGGCCTGCTTCGCCGCCACCACGTTCTCCGTCTTGCTCTCGGCGGTGATCATGATGAAGGGCAGGTCCTTCAGCCGCGCATCCGCCCGCACCTCCTTCAGCAGGTCGAGGCCGGTCATCGGCTGCATGTTCCAGTCCGAGATCACCAGGCCGAAGCTGCCGGCGCGCAGCTTGGCCAGCGCCTCCTGCCCGTCGGTCGCCTCCTCGACATTGTTGAAGTCGAGCTGCTTGAGCAGGTTGCGGATGATCCGGAGCATCGTCTTGTAGTCGTCGACGATCAGGACATTGGTGTTCTTGTCCATGGGGCGGCTGCGCCTTCCTTTGCCGGTTGCGGGGTTGCGGGTCAGTCGGCGGGGCGGGCGCGGTGGCGCGCCAGCTCCGCGGTGATGGTCCGGGCGCGCTCCGGCTTCATGGCGCCGAGCACCGGCGCCGCCTTGCGCTCCCCCATGCGGTCGAGGATCTGCACCAGCACGGGCAGGTCCAGCTCGTCGAAGATCGCCGCCGCGTCGCGCGGCCGCATGCCCTCGTAGAGCCGGACCATCTGCCGCCAGCCGGCCTCCTCGCGCTCGCCGAGCCTGCGGTCGAAGGCGGCCAGCCGCTCCTGCAGGGCCGAGAGCTCCTCGACCCGCTGGCTCAGCCGCTTCTCGGCCGCGGCGAGGACCATCTCGCGCGCCGCCAGCGCCTGCTCGCGCGCCTCGAGTTCGCCGCGCCGGGCGCGCAGCCCCTCCAGGACCGCGCGCTCGGCCTGCTGCTCGGGCGTCGGGCCCTCGGGCGCCAGGGTCTGCAGCGGGCGCGCCGGGGCGGGCGTCGGCGCGAAGGCGGCCGCGGCGGGCTTGGCCTCGCTGCCGGCGCGGGCCGGCGCGACCAGGGCGAGGGGCGACATCGCCTCGCCGCCTGGCCGGGCGAGGCCGTAGAGCTTCACGCCGAGCAGCAGCGCCATGGCGCCGATGACGGCGGGCAGCAGGCGCGGGCGCATCAGCGGCCTGCCCGCAGGGCGCGCAGCAGGGCGCGCTCGGCCTGGCTGCGGCCGGCCTCGGCGGGCGGCGCCGGCTCGGGCGGGTCCTGCGCCAGGGGCCGGGCGGCGCGCACCAGCGCCTCCAGCCGGTCGGCCAGGCCCTCGGCCCGCTCCACGAGGTAGCGCAGGTCGTCGCGCAGCGGCTCGACCGCGGCGAGCCGTTCGGAAAGCTGCCGCCCGCCGCCCTCGGCCGCGGCGCGCAGCCGGATGGAGGCGGCCTCGGCCAGCCGCGTCGCCTCCGTCAGGTTGCCGGCGCTGCCCTCCAGCGCCGCGCGGTCGCGCCGCACCGCGGCGAGCGCGCGTTCCAGCCGCACCACCAGCGGCAGGGCGACGGCCAGCAGCAGCACGACGGCGAGCTGGAGCAGCCATTCGAACCAGCCCATGGCTCAGGCCTCCTCCTGCCGGCGCACCTCGCGGGCGATGCGCACCGCGAGGCGGTTCTCCCGCCGGCCGAGCTCGGCCTCGAAGAGCGGGACCTCGCCGCAGCGGAGCATCACCGGCGCGCCCGGCGCGACGTTCAGCAGGATCTGGTCGCCGCGCTGCAGCGACATGACGGAGGCGAGCGGCATGGTCTGCTCGTCCAGCACCACGTCGAGCGCGAGCTCGGTATGGCGCAGCTCCTCGGCCAGGTGGGTCTCCCAGATCGAGTCGCGGCCGAATTTCTCGCCCATGAACTGCTGCAGCAGCAGCTCGCGCACCGGCTCCAGCGTCGCATAGGGCAGCAGCAGCTCGATCTTGCCGCCGCGATCCTCCATGTCGACGCGCAGGCGGGACAGGATGCAGGCATTGGCGAGGCGGGAGATGGCGGCGAAGCGCGGGTTCACCTCCAGCCGCTCGAACCGGAAGGTGGCGGTCGAGAGCGGGCCGAAGGCGTCCGAGAGGTCCTGCAGCACCACGGTGATCAGCCGCTCGACCAGCGTGCGCTCGATGGTGGTGTAGGGCCGGCCCTCGATCCGCATGGCCGCGGTGCCGCGGCGGCCGCCGAGCAGGACATCCACCACCGAGTAGATCAGCGCGGAATCGACCACCAGCAGGCCGTAATTGTCCCACTCCTCCACCTTGAAGACCGCCAGCATCGCCGGCAGCGGCACGCTGTTGAGGTAGTCCCCGAAGCGGAGCGAGACGATGCTGTCGATCGAGACCTCCACGTTGTCGGAGGTGAAGTTGCGCAGCGAGGTCGAGAGGATGCGCACCAGCCGGTCGAAGACGATCTCCAGCATCGGCAGGCGCTCGTAGGAGACGAGGCCGGCGCTGACGATGCGCTGGATGCCGGTCTGCTCCTCCTGCCGGGCGCTGTCGCTGCCGAAGCCGAGCAGGCTGTCGATCTCCGCCTGGTTCAGCACGCGCGTGGAATCGGGCGTCGGCGCGGCCGGCGCGGGGGATGCGCCCTCCTGCTCCAGCGCCTCGCCCCAGGCGGCGGCGAGATCGTCTTCCTCCTGCGACGACGGGCTCATTGCACGAGGATTTCCGTGAAGAGCACGTCGGTGACGCGGGCGGGCGCGGCGGCGATGGCGGCGCGGGCGATCAGCTCCTCCCGCAGCCGCTGGGTGCCGGCGCTGCCGCGCAGCTCCTCCGGCCGCATCTCCCGCAGGTAGGTGGTGTAGAGGTCGAGCAGCCGCGGCATGGCGGCCTGGATCGCCGCCGCATCCTCGGGCTTCGAGAGCTCGAGCTTGCTCCGCAGCCGGATGTAGCTGGCGCGGCGGCCGGGCACGTTCAGGTTGGCGGTGATCTCCGGCATGTCGAAGAAGACCGGCGGACGCGGCGGCGCCGGCGCGGCGGGCGCAGCGCCCTCGGCCGCCGCATGCGCCTCCGGCTCGTCCAGGCCGAGCAGCCCGGGCAGCACCCCGGTGAACCAGAGGCCGGCGCCCAGGGCGGCCGCCACGGCGGGAAGGGCGAGCAGCGGCAGCCTGCGCCTGCCGCCCTTCGCCGCGCCCCCCGCGCCCTCCGCTGCCTCAGCCTGCGCCGACATCCCTTGCCCCGGTCCTGCCGGCGCATCCTGGCCGGGCCGGGCTTAAGGAAGCTTTGCACCGGCAGGGCCGGCCGGGCGGGCGGCAGGATCTGCCGCGGCCGGCAGGAGCCGCCGCCCCATCCCGGCGGCGGGGCTGGCACGCGGGTTGCGGATCCGGCGCCGAAGCCCAGGCGCCAGGACGGCGCCGAAGCCCAGGGCGCCAGGACGGCGCCGCCCCGTCACGCCCGACCGGAACCGCCATGGACACGCCCGGCTACGTCATCCTCTCCCGCCTCGGCGCGCAGCTCCGCGCCACCCAGGTGCTGGCGAACAACCTGGCCAATGCCGATACGCCCGGCTTCCAGGCGCAGCGACCGGTCTTCGCCAGCTTCCTCCGGCCGCAGCCCGGCGGCGGCGTCGCCTACAGCATCGACCGCGCCACCTGGCGGCAGACCGCGCCCGGCCCGCTGACCGCCACCGGCAATCCCTTCGACCTCGCGCTCCGCGGCGAGGGCTTCTTCGTCCTCGAGACCCCGGGCGGCGAGGAACGCTACACCCGCGCCGGCCGCTTCACCCTCTCGGGCGACGGGCGGCTGGTGGATGCCGAGGGCAATGCCGTGCTGGATGCGCGCGGCGCGCCGCTCACCCTCGGGCCCGGCGACAGCCGGGTGCGGGTGCTGGGCGACGGCACCGTGCAATCGGAGAACGGCGTCGTCGGCCAGCTCCGCGTGGTGCGGTTCGAGGCGCCGCAGCAGCTGCGCCCGGTCGGCGACCGGCTCTTCGCCGCCGAGGAGGCGCCGCAGCCCATGGACCGGCCCGGCGTCGTGCAGGGCGCGGTCGAGGGCAGCAACGTGAGTTCCGTGCTGGAGATGGTGCGCATGACCGAGGAGGTGCGCGAGTTCCAGAACGCCGTGACCTTCGCCGACCGGGAAGGCGAGCGCCTGCAGACTGCGGTCGACCGCATCCTGCGCAAGCGGAGCTGAGGAGAGGGACATGCGCTCGCTCGAGATCGCCGGCACGGGGATGCTGGCCCAGCAGACCAATGTCGAGGTCATCTCCAACAACATCGCCAATATGAGCACCACCGGCTACAAGCGCCGGCGGGCCGAGTTCCAGGACCTGCTCTACCAGAACATGCGCCGCGTCGGCTCGCAGAGCTCGGAGACCGGCAGCATTCTGCCTTCCGGCGCGCAGGTCGGCCTCGGCGTCAAGACCTCGGCGATCTACCGCATCGGCGAGCAGGGCAGCCTGCAGCAGACCGAGAACCGCTTCGACCTGGCGATCCGCGGCAATGGCTTCTTCCAGGTCCAGCTCCCCTCCGGCGAGATCGCCTATACCCGCGACGGCACCTTCGGCCTCTCGGCCGAGGGCCAGATCGTGACGGCGGAAGGCTTCCTGGTGCTGCCCGGCATCACCATCCCCGCGGCCGCGCGGGACGTGACGATCAATGCGGCGGGCGAGGTGCTGGCCAAGCTCGACGGCCAGGTGAACCCGCAGAATGTCGGGCAGGTCCAGACCGCGATCTTCGCCAACGAGGGCGGGCTCGAGGCCATGGGCGACAACATGCTGCTGGCGACGCCCGCCTCCGGCCAGCCGCAGCTCGCGGCCCCCGGACAGCCCGGCCACGGCCAGGTGCTGCAGGGCTTCATCGAGAGCTCGAACGTCAACGTGGTGCAGGAGATCACCAGCCTGATCACGGCGCAGCGGGCCTATGAGATGAACAGCAAGGTCATCACGGCGAGCGACGAGATGCTCTCGACGCTCTCGCGCATGCGGTGAGGGCGATGCGCCTGCTATTCCTCCTGCTGCTCCTCGCCCTGCCCGCCGCGGCGCAGGAGCTGGCCGGACCGCGGCCGCTGGTGGTCACCGAGGACACCGTGCTCCGCCTCGGCGACATCTTCGAGGGCGCCGGGCCGCGCGCGGCGCAGCCGATCGGCGCCGCGCCGGCGCCGGGCCGGCGGCTGGTGATCGAGGCGCCGCAGCTCGCGGCGCTGGCCCGCGCGCAAGGCCTGCCCTGGCGCCCGGTCTCGGCGCAGGAACGGGTGGTGGTGGAGCGGCCGGGCCAGGCGGTGCCGCGCGACGACATCGCCGCGGCGCTGCGGGCGGAGCTGCTGCGGCTCGGCCTCGACCCGGAGGCGGAGCTGGAGCTGGGGCCGCTCCCGTCCCTCATGGTCCCGCCCGGCGCCCCGCCGCGGCTGCTGGCCGAGAGCCCGAGCCTCGATGCCACGAGCGGCCGCTTCGCGGCGACCCTCGCGGTGATCGCCGAGGGCATGCCGGTGCTACGGCAGCGCATCGCCGGCCGCGCCCTGCCGACCCTGGCGGCGGTCGTGGCGACGCGCCGCCTCTCGCTCGGCGAGGTGGTCGGGCCGGGCGATGCGCGGCTGTTGCGGCTGCGGGCGGAGCGGGTGCGGCCCGGCACGGCCGACCAGCTCGATCAGGTGCTGGGCCAGCAGCTCCGGCGGCCGATGGGGGCCGAGGCGCCCTTCCTCCGCGCCGATCTCGGCCCGCCGCCGCTGGTCGAGAAGAACGCGCTGGTGACCATGGTGGTGGAGGCGCCGGGCCTGGCGCTGACCGCCCAGGGACGGTCGCTGGAGGCGGGGCCGCGCGGCGGGCTGGTGCCGGTGATGAACCTCGCCAGCCGGACGGTGGTGGAGGGGCAGGTGATCGGCCCCGGCCACGTGCGCGTCGCCATGGGCGCGGCGCCGATCCGCATGGCGGGCGAGTGATGCGCGGGCTCTGCCTCCTCGCCGCGCTGCTGCTCGCGGGTTGCGGGCAGCTCGAGAGGCTGTCGCGCGTCGGCCGGGCGCCGGAGCTCTCCGCCGTGCAGGACCCGACGGCCGATCCGGCCTGGCGGCCGGTCTCCATGCCCATGCCCGGGCTGCAGGACCCGCCGGCCGCGGCCAACAGCCTCTGGCGTCCCGGCAGCCGCACCTTCCTCCGCGACCAGCGGGCGGCGCAGGTTGGCGACCTCATCACCATCCTGGTCAGCATCGACGACCAGGCGCAGTTGCAGAACCGCACCCAGCGGGCGCGCAGCGGCAGCGACACGATGGGCATGCCGCAGCTCTTCGGCATGCAGACGCGCTGGCTGCCGCGGGCGGCGAGCCCGGACACGCTGGTCAGCGCCTCCGGCAACCAGACGACGGATGGCGACGGCAGCGTGAAGCGGACGGAGAGCGTGACGCTGCGCCTGGCCGCGACGGTGACGCAGGTGCTGCCGAACGGCAACCTGGTGGTGGCCGGCAAGCAGGAGGTGCGGGTCAGCGCCGAGATGCGCGAGCTATCGGTGCAGGGCGTGATCCGGCCGCAGGACATCGCCAGCGACAACACCATCCGGCACGACCGGCTGGCGGAAGCGCGGATCGCCTATGGCGGGCGTGGCACGCTCTCCGACCTGCAGCAGCCGCGGCTGGGCTCGCAACTGCTCGACATCCTGCTGCCCTTCTGAGCGTCTGCCCGGGCAGCACGACGGTCCGGTGGGCAAGCAGCATCAGGCAGTCGCCCGATCCGTGGATGTCATGCCCCCTGGCGTGGTGCAGGAGGCGGCCATCGCGGTGAACCTGGGTCGGGCTGATGTGCGGCACGCGACCTCTGCCCTGGGAGCCCAGGATGGCCGAGCAGGAGACTGCCCTTCGCGAGCCCCTGGCGAAGGGCACAGACGCCGATCCTCTTCGCGGGAGTCTCGGCTTCGCGGCCAAGCGGCTGATGGAGCTCGAGGTGCCGGGCGCTCCGACGAGCGCCCGAACCGCTCGCGCCGGAGGGGCGCGGTCCGCACCCGCAAGCGCACCCTTGGGCGAAAGCGGGCAATGCGTCGGCACCAGGAGAGTGCGATGGTATGCTAAGCAGAGATTCGGTGCTTGCCCAACGGATGGGTGCGGCGTTGCTGGTTTCGGGCCTGGACGGCGGCGTGGATGGCCTGATTGAGGGCGTCGACGTCCTGGAAGGTCTGGTGAGCGAGGTGATGGGCTTTGAGGTCGCGCCAGGCGGCTTCGATGTCGTTGAGTTCGGGCGCGTATTTCGGCAGCCACTCGACGGTGAGCCAGTGCGACCGGGCGGCGAGCGCAGCCCGCGACAGCTTGCTGGTGTGGATCGGGCCATTGTCCTCGACCAGCACGACCGGCTTGGCCGGCCGACCTGGCTTGGGCCCGTAGACCTCATCGAGTTGCTGGAGGTGGGCGACGAAGTCGCTGCTGCGCTTGGTCGGGCTGGTATGCACGATCAACTGGCGGGTGAGGTGATCGAGCGAGCCGAGCATGGCGATCTTCTTCGCCTGCCCCGGCGCCGGCACCCGCAGGTCGGCGCCGGCCTTCGCCCAGGCCCGCGCGAGGTAGGGGTGGGTCAGTGCCTCGCTCTCGTCGCCATACAGCAGCACGATGTCGCCGGCCTCGGCCTGCTGCTGGCGCAACTGCAGGCGCAGTCCGACCCGCTCGACCTCGGCGGCCACTTGGCGCCCCTTCAGCGTGTGCCGCGGCCGTCGCCAGCGGAACTTTTTTTGCGCAACATCTTGGACAGTTGCGAGCGACTGATCCGCACGCCCTCGCAAGCCTCAATCTCGGCACGCAGCCGGGCGATGATCCAGTTCGGCCGATCCGCCACCGCCGCCTCCAGCAGCGGCGTCGCAACACGCAATGCCGCCTCGCTCTTCACCGGCGCCGGTCCGGGCGCGACGCGGGTTTTCAGCGCCGTCGCACCGCCGGACGCAAACAGGCTGCGCCACAGCCGCACCGTGTCTTCGCGGACCCTGAACGCCTGGCCGATCCGCGCGCTGGTCCAGCCCGACAGCGTCAGCATCACCGCCCGGGCCCGGTCCGCCTCACCGCGATCATCCGACCCCGCCAGAGCTTCCAGCGCCAACCGCTCAGCCGCATCCGCCCGCAACGGCGACTTGCCCGCCATCCCACCCATCCGCGAATCGATGCACAGCGAATCGCAGATACATCCGTTGGGCAAGCCGTCAGAACCTGCTTAGACGAGGAGGAAGTCGCTCGGAAGCTGGCTTGCCCGCAATCCCGCCAGGTCGACGAGCACCGTGAAGTGGTGATTGCCAGCGAGGTCGATCTGCACCTCGGCCGCCGAGCCGTTCTGCACGACGGCAAGGTAGCCCTTCTGCTCGAGGGTTGCGACACTGTGGCTGACATTCCCGAGCAGGCCAGTGAGATCAAGCCGGTCACCGCCCGCGTAGGAAAAGCCTGCAATGCTGTCATGGCCCAGACTACCACCGCGAAAGATGAAGTAGTCCGGCGCGGCGCTTGCCGTCAGGTGCTGGTTGGCAGCGGTCCCGAGATCGACATAGCCAACGCCCGGGTGAAAGGGCGAGCGGGTATCGAGGGCAGGCTCGCTGGCGAGAAAGCTGGTGCCGGCGATGCTGGCAGTGCCGGTTGCGAGATGGCCGGCGTCGAGCCCGAAGACTTTGGTGTTCTGCAGGACCGGCGTATAGCCGCTCTGGTTAAGAAGGAGCTTCGCGCTACCCGAATGCAGGTCGTTCAGAACCATGTTGTTGGTCATGGTCAGCGAAGAGCCGGCGTATGGCGTGCCCTCGCCGCCGAAATGCACGATGTAGGGATTCTGGGAACTGGCACCTTGCTGGATGGTGTTGTTGGCCATCACGGCTTTTCCGCCATTGGGCAGATCGACGCTGTAGCTTGCCGTGCTGCCGAGATCGAAGATCCTGGTATTGGTGATGGTTGTGACATCGGCTCGGCTCTTGATCTCATGGCCGACAATGGCGTCGTGGAAGTAGCTGTCGGTGATCGTCAGGCTGGCAATTTTGTTGACGTACAGGTTGTGAGTATAGCCGTCGCCGTACCCGTTCCGGGCAAACTCGCTGTGGTCGATGGTGATGTGGCCGCTCGGATTGGATGCAGCGAGGATACCCTCCTGGTTGTCGTGGAAGTAGCAGTTCCGGATGACGAGGTCGCCGCCCTGATAGCGGATGCCGGCGCCGTTGTGGTCCGCGACCTTGGCACCGGAGAAAGCAAAGCCGTCGATAGTGAGACTCTTGTTGACGGTCATGATCGCCTTGCCATCCGGCGGCGAGGCGGTTGCGACCATGTTGACCATGCCGCCAACCGCCTGCAGCGTGATGCTGGCATTCACTGTGACGAAATCGTTTGTGTATGTTCCAGCCGCGACCTTCACGACGTCGCCGTCGTGTGCCGCCGCAACTGCTGCGGCAATGGTCTTGTAACTTTGGCCCGCGCCCACCGTCAGTACGGTCATCACTTACCCTTCCTGAGAATGCGCGCTCGATCGGACGATCCGGCACCCAGCGCAGCCATGCCGGAACATTTCATTGCTTCATGGCAAGATATTCCCCGGATCTATACGTTACGGTCACCTCAAGACCATTTTCCTTCTGCTTCGTAAAGGAAAGATTGCTTCGCCACCGACCCCCCCGGTCTGGCCCGGCTGCCCCCAATTTCCCCGGACACCGACCTGTCGGACCGAAGACCGGCACGGTGAGGTCCGGCACGACCGGCCGCACTGGAAGGCTTCGGCATTGCGCTCGGGGCGGAAGCGCTGCTCCGGACGGCTTTACCGCGGGGGTTGACGAGCAGGCTGCCACCTCACCCGGTCGGGGACCGGACTCGTCTCGCCGTACTGAAAGGATGGCTGATTCCGACGGGGACAGCGGCGCCTTCAGCCGTGACGCAGGCCATCCTGTCGAGGAGGTCTTTTCCGATCCGGCCGAGACGATGCGTCACCGCAGGCCCGCCGGCATCGGCACCACCTGGTCGAGGATCCTGGCCGAGCTGATCACCCCCGGCACGCCGGCGCCCGGATGGGTGCCGGCGCCGACGAGGTAGAGGCCCTCGACCTCCTCGCTGACATTGTGCGGCCGGAACCAGGCGCTCTGGAAGAGCTGCGGCTCGAGCGAGAAGGCGGCGCCCTTGGTGCTCAGCAGCCGGTCGTGGAAGTCCTGCGGCGTCAGGATGCGCGAGGTCACGACATGCCGGCCGAGGCCGGGCAGCACCGTCTCCTCCAGCCGCTGCTGGATGCGGGCGCGATAGGGCTCCGCTATCGCCGCCCAGTCGGTCCCGCTGCCGAGATGGGGGACCGGCGCCAGCACGTAGAAGGCATCGCAACCCGGCGGCGCCAACGACGGGTCGGTCATTGTCGGGCGATGCAGGTAGAGGCTGAAATCCTCGGCCAGTTGCTTGCGGGTGAAGATGTCGCGCAGCAGCGCCTCGTAGCGCGGGCCGAGCACCATGGTGTGGTGATAGACGCCGTCCCAGCGCCGGTCGGTGCCGAAATACCAGACGAAGAGACCCATGGACCAGCGCGCGCGGTCGAGCTTCGCATCGGTCCAGCGCCGGCGCGGGTGGTGGCCGAGCAGCTTCGAATAGGTCCAGCCGATATCGGCATTGGAGACGACGATGTCGGCGCCGATGGCCTCGCCGGACGCGAGGGTGACGCCCGTCGCGCGGCCCTGCGCCACCTCGATCCGCGCGACCTCGGCCTTGCAGCGGAGCGTGCCGCCGAGCCGCCGGATCAGCCCGGCCATCCCCTTCACCAGCGCCCCCATGCCGCCCATGGCGTAGTGCACGCCATGCGTGCGCTCGAGGTGGCCGACCAGGCAGTAATAGGCCGTGGTGGTCATGGGATTCCCGCCGATCAGCAGCGGGTGGAAGCTGAAGGCGATGCGCAGCTTCGGGTGGCGGAAGTAGTCGGAAACCTTGCGGTAGACCGTGCGGTAGCCCTGCAGGCGGACCAGGTCCGGCACCTCCCGCAGCAGGGTGCCGATCCTGTGGAAGGGCTGGTCCACCAATTGCGTGAAGGCGACGTCGTAGATCTTCTCGCTGTCGCGGATGAAGCGGTCGAAGCCCGCCGCATCCTCCGGGCTGATCCGCGCGACCTCGGCCCGCATGGCGTCGAGATCGGCATGGCAGGACAGCGTGCCGCCGTCGTCGAAGCGGATCCGGTAGAAGGGGTCGATGGCGCGCAGGTCGATGTCGTCGGCCAGCCGCGCGCCGGCCACCTGCCACAGCTCCTCCAGCAGGTAGGGCGCGGTGATGATGGTCGGGCCGGCATCGAAGCGGAAGCCGTCCTGCTCGAAGACGGTGGCGCGGCCGCCCGGGGCATCGAGCTTCTCCAGCACCGTCACCCGCCAGCCGCGGGCGCCCAGCCTTATCGCGGCGGCCAGCCCGCCGAAGCCCGAGCCGATGACGACGGCGTGCGGGCGGCCATCGGCCTGCATGTCGGGCATTGGCGTGTCCCCGTCTCTCCCCGGACCGAACCGTACCGCCGCGCCCCCGCCGGGAACAAGCGAGGCCGCTACATCAGGCCAAGCGTCACCAGCGCCAGCACCACGTAGCGCCCGGTCTTCGCGGCGGCGACCAGCAGCAGGAAGACCCAGAAGGGCTCCCGCAACACGCCGGCGATGACGGTCAGCGGGTCGCCCATGACGGGCGCCCAGCTCAGCAGCAGCGACCAGCGGCCCCAGCGGCGGTACCAGCCCTCGGCTTTCGCCAGCGCCGCCGGCTTCACCGGGAACCAGGACCGGTCGCGCCAGCGATGGATCCAGCGGCCCAGCACCCAGTTCGCCGCGCTGCCCAGCGTATTGCCGAGGCTGGCGACCAGCACCAGCAGCCAGGGCGGCTGGTCGCCGGCCAGCAGCAGGCCGACCAGCAGCGGCTCGCTCTGGAAGGGCAGGATGGTCGCGGCGCCGAAGGCGACGAGGAAGAGGCCGCCAGTGGCCGCGAGGTCGATCATGCCCGGCATCCTGCCATGGACCGGGCTTGCCGTCCGCGCCCCGGCCGGGTCTGCTGCCGGCATGGACGACATCGCGGCGGAATTCCTCCTCGACCCCGGCTTCAACACCGTCAACCACGGCAGCTTCGGCGCCGCGCCGCGCTCCGTGCTGGCAGCACAGGATGCTTGGCGCGCCAGGCTGGAGGCGCAGCCCAGCCGCTTCATGGTGGAGGTCCTGACCCCCGCCCTGCGCGCGGCGGCGGCTGGGCTGGCGGGGTTCCTCGGCGGCGATCCGGAGGGGCTCGGCTTCGTGGACAACACGACGGCCGCCTGCAATGCGGTGCTGCGCTCGCTGGCCTTCGCGCCCGGCGAGGAGATCCTGCTGCTGGGCCATGCCTATGGCGCGGTGCGCAAGACGGCGGAGCACATCGCGGCCGGGGCCGGCGCGCGCGTGGTGGAGGCGCCCCTGCCCTTCCCGCGCCCGGAGCCCGAGGCGGTGGTGCAGGCCCTCGCCCGCGCCATCACCCCGCGCACCCGCCTCGCGGTGCTGGACCACATCACCTCGCCGAGCGCGCTGGTCCTGCCCATCGAGGCCATGGTCGCCGCCTGCCGCGACCGTGGCGTGCCGGTGCTGGTCGACGGCGCGCATGGGCCGGGCCAGGTGCCGCTCGCCCTCGGGGCGCTCGGCGCCGACTGGTATGCCGGCAATTGCCACAAATGGCTGATGGCGCCGAAGGGCTGCGCCTTCCTCTGGACCGCGCCGCAGCGCCGCGCCGGGACGCATGCCCCCATCCTCTCGCATGGCCTGGGCGAGGGCTACCTCGCCGAGTTCGACTGGACCGGCACCCGCGACCCGAGCGCCTGGCTCGCGGTGACCGAGGCGATCGCCTTCCTGGAACGGCTGGGCGGCGCGGCGCTGATGGACCGCAACCGCGCCCTGGCGCGGGAGGCCGGCGCGCGGCTGGCGGCGCGGCTCGGCACGGAGGTCGGGGCGCGGCCGGAGATGGCCGGCAGCATGGCGCTGGTCCGGCTGCCCCTGCCCGGCCCCGCCGACCGTGCTGCGGCGGTCGCCCTGCGCGCCCGCCTGCTGGCGGCCGGCACGGATGCGCCGGTCACGGCGATCGATGGGCGGTTCTGGCTGCGCCTCTCGGCCGCCGCCTACAACCGACCGCAGGACTATGACCGGCTGGGCGACCTGCTCGGGGCGATCCTGTGACTTGACCCGGGCCGCCCCGCCGCCCGACCCTCGGCGCATGGAGACGCCCATCGCCGGCTGGCACGCCCATGTCTACTACGACCCCGCCGCGACGCGCGCCGCGGCCGAGGCGGTGCGGGCCGGCCTTGCCGAGCGCTTCCCGGAGGCGGTGCTCGGCCGCTGGCACGACGTGCCGGTCGGGCCGCACACGGCCGCGATGTACCAGGTGGCCTTCCCGCCCGGGCTCTTCCCGGCGCTCGTGCCCTGGCTGGCGCTGAACCGGCGCGACCTCTCCGTCCTGCTGCATCCGGAGACCGGCCGGCAGCGCGCCGACCATACCCGCCATGCCCTCTGGATGGGCCCGCCCCTGCCGCTGAAGGCCGAGATCCTGCCCGAGTAACTTCCGGCCCCCTCGGCGCGTTGCCGCTCCCGAACAGGGGAGGCTCCGCGCATGTCGGGCAGCACCGCCGCCATCTCCACCCCCGCCGTCGCCGAGCACCCCGCTGGCCGCGCCATGATGCTGGGCGCGCTCGGCGTGGTCTTCGGCGATATCGGGACCAGCCCGATCTACGCCTTCCGCGAGAGCCTGCGCACCGCGGCCGAGCACGGCACGCCGCCGGACCAGGCAGTGCTTGGCGTCGTCTCGCTCATCCTCTGGGCGGTCGCGCTGGTGGTGGCGGTGAAATACGTCGTCTTCGTCATGCGCGCGGACAACCAGGGCGAGGGCGGGACCATGGCGCTCCTCTCCCTCGCCATGCCGGAGGCCGGCCGCTGGAAGGCCTGGCTGCTGCCGGTGGGGCTCGCCGGCGCCTCGCTCTTCTTCGGCGATGCCATGATCACGCCGGCGATCTCGGTGCTCTCGGCGGTGGAGGGCCTGGCGGTCGCCGAGCCCGTCCTGAAGCCTTATGTGGTCCCCGCCGCGCTGGCGGTGCTGGCCGGGCTCTTCCTCATCCAGTCGCGCGGCAGCGCGCATGTCGGGCGGCTCTTCGGCCCGGTCATGGCCGCCTGGTTCATCGTGCTGGCGGCGGCGGGGCTGTGGCATGCGCTGGGGCGTCCCGGCATCCTCGCCGCGCTCGACCCACGGCATGCGCTGCAGGCCGTCGGCATGGGCGGCGGCTTCGCCGCGCTCGGCAGCGTCTTCCTCGCGGTCACCGGGGGCGAGGCGCTCTATGCCGATATGGGCCATTTCGGCCGGCCGGCCATCCGCATCGACTGGTTCGCGGTGGTCATGCCGGCGCTGGTGCTGAACTACCTCGGCCAGGGCGCGCTGGTGCTCGCCGACCCGGCGGCGGCCTCCGACCCCTTCTTCCACCTCTTCCCCAGCATGCTGCTGCTGCCGGCGGTCGCGCTGGCGACGGCGGCCACCGTCATCGCCAGCCAGGCCGTCATCTCAGGTGCGTTTGCGCTGGTGCAGCAGGCGATCCAGCTCGGCGCGGTGCCGCGGCTCGAGGTGCACCAGACCTCGGAGGAGACGGCCGGCCAGGTCTATGTGCCGCAGATCAATTGGCTGCTGGCGGCCGCGGTGCTCGCCCTCGTCCTCGGCTTCCACTCCTCCGAAGCGCTGGCCAATGCCTATGGCATCGCCGTCGCGGGCGACATGCTGGTGACGACCATCCTGGTGAGCCTGGTGGCGCATGGCCGCTGGGGCCTGCCGCTGGCGGCGGTGCTGCCGGTGGCCGGCGCCTTCCTGGCGCTGGATGTCGGTTTCGTCGCGGCCAATGCGCACAAGATCCCGGGCGGCGGATGGTTCCCGCTGGTCGTGGCCACGATCTCGCTCACGCTCGTGCTCGTCTGGATCCGCGGCCGCGCCATCCTGCTGGAGCGGCGCGACGGCGATGCCGAGCCGCTGGCGCGCTTCCTCGCCCGGCTGGAGACTGCCGAGAGCCCCGCCCGCGTGCCGGGCACCGCCATCTACCTGACCACGCGGCGGCAGGTCGTGCCGGCCGCCCTCGCCCTGAACCTCAAGCACAACGGCGTGCTGCATGAGGGCGTGGTGCTGCTGACCGTGCAGGGGGAGAGGGTGCCGCGCATCCCGGAGGCCGAGCGCATGACGGTGGAGCCGCTGGCCGACGGATTCCGGCGCGTGTTGCTGCGCTTCGGCTTCGCCGAGCGGCCCTGCGTCATGCAGGCGCTGGGCGAGCGGCAGGACCTGCTGAGCTTCGACCCGACGGCGGCGAGCTGGTTCATCGGGCGCGAGGTGCCGGTGCTGTCCATGCGGCCGGAGCTGCCGCCCTGGCAGGAGAAGCTCTTCGCCTTCCTCGCCCGCAATGCGGTGGGCGCGACCGACTATTTCGGCATCCCGACGCCGCGCGTGGTCGAGCTCGGCACGCGGGTCGAGATGTAGCGGCCGGCCCGGCGTGGCGCCCGGCGGCGCCATCCGAGGTCACGGGGTGGCGACGGGCCCCGCCCCGCCCGGCTGCCAGCCGCCGCCGAGCGCCTTGTAGACCGCGACGAGGTCGGTCGCGACCGCCGCCGTCGTCTCGGCGACCGCGAGCTCGGCCGAGAGCCGCGTGCGGTCGGCATCGAGCACCTCGAGGAAGGTGCCGAGGCCGGCCGAGAAGCGCGTGCGCGCGGTATCCGCCGCCCGCCGCGCCGCCGAGGCCTGGCGGCGCAGCCCGTCGCGCCGGCCCTGGTCGCCGTAGTAGGCCGCCAGCGCATTCTCCACCTCGTGCAGCGCATCCAGCACGGTGCGGCGCCAGGCGATGGCGGCAGTGCGCTGCCGCGCCTCCTCCAGCCGCACCTGCGCGCGCAGCCGCCCACCCTCGAAGATCGGGATGAGCAGCGAGGGGCCGATGGAGAAGAAGCGGCTCGCCGTGTCGAAGAGGTTCGCGGTGTTGCCGGCCTGCAGGCCGATCGAGCCGTTGATCCGCAGCGAGGGATAGAGCTGCGCGGTGGCGACGCCGATGCGCGCGGTCTGCGCGGCCAGCGCCGCCTCGGCCGAGGCGACGTCCGGGCGGCGACGGATGGTCTCGATCGGCAGGCCGATGGCGACCGCGGGCGGCGCCGGCGGCACGGGCGCGGGCGCGGCGAGCTGGCCCGACAGGGTCCCCGGCTCCTGCCCCAGCAGCCGCGCCAGCCGGTTCATCGCCTGCGTCACCTGGGCATCGAGCAGCGGCAGGGTCGACTCGGTGCTGGCGACCAGCGCCTCGGCATTCGCCACGTCCACCTCGGTGGCGAAGCCGGAGGTGAAGCGGGAGCGTGTGAGGCCGAGATTGTCGCGCTGCAGCCGGAGGCTCTGGCGCGCGATGGCCTGGCGCGCCTGCAGCCCGCGCAGCTCGAGATAGGTCCGCGCCGCCTCCGCCCGCAGCGACAGGCGGGCATTGTCGAGCAGCCGCTCGGCGCCGAGGATGTCGGCCTCCGCCGCCTCCACCCCGCGGCGGGTGCGGCCGAAGATGTCGAGCTCCCAGGCGGCGTCGAAGCTGCCCTGGTAGATGGCGAAGCCGGGCTTCGGCCCGGTCGGGATGGCCAGGCCCTGCCCCGCATTCGGCGGACCGCCACCGCCCGCCGAGACCTGCCCGCCGGCGATGGAGGCGAAGGGGCTGTTCTGCGACAGGCGGAGCCGCGTGTCGGAGGCATTGGCCTCGACCGTCGGCCAGAAGCCGGCATAGGCGACGCTGCGCTGCTGCCGCGTCTCGGCGATGCGGGCGGCGGCCTCCTCGATATCCGGATTGCCCTGGTCGGCCGTGATGACGAGCCAGGTCAGCGTCGGGTCGTGGAAGCCCTCCCACCAGGTCTCGTCCACCGCGCGCGCCTCGGCACGGCTGCGGGCATAGGCGGGCGCCTCAAGGCTCGCGCGCGACCACCGGTCGGGCGCGCGCGGCACGGGCGCGGTGAAGTTCGGCCCAACAGTGCAGCCGGCGAGCAGCAGCGCGGCGAGCGGGAGAAGGCGTGTCGCCACCGGAATCCTAGTGCCCACCCGTCGCTGCCCCCTTCGGTATGTCGCGCATGAGAAAGACCAGCGGCCAGAGCGTCAGCACGGCCACGCCGAGGAGCCAGAAGGCGTCCATGTAGCTGAGGACCTGCGCCTGGCCCGCGACCTGGCCGGAGAGCTGCTGCAGCGTGGCCTGCGAGGCCTCCCAGGCGCCGACGCCGGCGCCGCGCAGCGCCTGCTCGGTCTGCCGGAGCTGCTCGACCCAGAGCGGGTTGGCCTCGGTCGCGGTCTCGATCAGCCGGTTCTGGTGGAACTGCGCGCCATGGGTGACGACCGCGTTCATCACGGAGATGCCAACCGAGGCGCCGAGATTGCGCATGAGGTTGATCAGCGCGCTGGCGTCGTTCGTCTTGTCCGGCGGCAGGCCGACATAGGCGGCCGTCGTGATCGGCACGAAGAGGAAGGGCAGCGCCATCACCTGCAGCACGCGCAGGGTGGAGACGTGCCAGAAGCCCATCTGCAGGTCGATGTTCGTGGCATAGAGCAGCGCGCCTCCGGACCAGAGCAGCGCGACCAGGATCACCCAGCGCGGCTGCACGAGGCCGGTGACGCGCCCGGCGATCGGCATGGCGACGACGGTGCCGAGGCCGCCGACGGCGAGCGTCAGCCCGGCGGTGGTCGCATCGTAGCCCATCAGGTCCTGGGTGAGCTGCGGCAGGAGCTGGGTGGTGCTGAAGAGCGTGAAGGCGACCAGGAACATGATCAGCGCAGCGGCGAGGAAGGAGCGGTGGGCGAAAAGCCGGACATCCACCGCCGGCCGCGCCTGCCGGCGCTCCCAGGGGATCAGCAGCATGAAGCCGACGACGCAGGCGACGGTCAGCCAGGTGACCAGCGGCGACCAGAAGCCGTCATCGATCACCGCCCGGTCCAGCACCACCTGCAGGCTGCCGAGCGCGACGGCGGCGAGGCCGAAGCCGACCCAGTCGATGCCGGCATTCTCCTCCCGCGCGCGGCGCCGGTCCTCCCGCACCGCCTCCGGCTCCTTGACGAAGACCGAGACGAGGAAGAGCGAGAGCGCGCCGAAGGGCAGGTTGATCAGGAAGATCCAGTGCCAGGAGTAGTTGTCGGTGATCCAGCCGCCGAGCGCGGGGCCCATGGCCGGCGCCGTGACGACGGTGAGGCCATAGAGCGCGAAGGCCCCCGCCCGCCTCTCCGGCGGGAAGGTGTCGGCCAGGATGGACTGCTCCACCGGCGCGAGGCCGCCGCCGCCGAGGCCCTGGATGGCGCGGCAGGCCAGCAGGACCGGCAGGCTCGGCGACAGCGCGCAGCCGAGCGAGGCGAGCGTGAAGACCGCGACGCAGCCCATGTAGAAGCGCTTGCGGCCGATCAGCGTGGCGAGATAGCCGGAGACCGGCAGGATGATGGCATTGGTGACGAGGTAGGTGGTCAGGATCCAGGTGCTCTCGTCCTGGCTGGCGCCGACGCCGCCCGCCATGTGGCGCAGCGCGACATTGGCGATGGTGGTGTCCAGCACCTCCATGAAGGTGGCGATGGAGACGACGGAGGCGATCAGCCAGGGCGAGCGGCCGCCGGCCGCCGAGCGCGGGAGATCCGTCACTCCTCGCGCACCCTGACGCTCGGCACCACGGAGAGGCCGGGCGAGAGCGGCATGTCCTTCGCCCGGTCATCCTCGATCACGATCTTCACCGGCACGCGCTGGGTGATCTTGACGTAATTGCCGGTGGCATTCTGCGCCGGCAGGACCGAGAAGCGCGCGCCGGTGCCGCGCTGCAGGCTGTCCACCCGCCCCTTCAGGACGGGGTCGGGATAGGCGTCGACCTTCACCCGGACGGGCTGGCCGGGACGGATCTCGCGCAGCTGCGTCTCCTTGAAATTGGCCGTGACCCAGACGGTCGGCTCCACGACCGAGAGCAGCGCCTGGCCGGGAGTGACGTAGTTGCCGACCTCGACGCCGCGATTGGCAACGCGACCGGCGACCGGCGCGGCGATGCGGGTATAGGAGAGCTGCAACTCGGCATTCGAGACGGCGGCCTCCGCCTCATGCAGCGCGGCCTCGGCGGCGCGGCGCTGCGCCTCGGCGGCGGCGGCCTGCGCCTCGGCGCCCGCGACCTCCTGCCGCGCGGCATCGACCCGGGCGCGGGAGCTGCGGGAGGTGGCCTCGGCATCGTCGGTCTGCTGGCGGGTCACGGCGCGCGGATCGACGCTGCGGAAGCGGCGCAGCGTGGTCTCGGCATTCTCCAGATCGGCCTCGGCGACGACCTGGTTGGCCTTGGCCTGGTCGATGGCGGCGCGGCGGACGGCGACCTGGGCGGCGGCCTCGGCCAGTTGCGCGGCGGCGCTGCCGCGGCGCGCGCGGGCATTCTCGAGCGAGACCTCGTAGTCCCGCGGGTTGATCTGGACGAGAAGCTGCCCGGCCTCGACCCGCTGGTTGTCGTCGACCAGCAATTGCGCGACGCGGCCCGAGACCTGCGGGGCGAGCCGGGTGACATGCGACTCGAGGAAGGCGTCGTCGGTGGATTCCCACTGGCGCGCCTGCCACCAGTACCAGCCGCCGCCGGCGAGCACGAGCACCGCCGCCAGCACGCCGGCGCCGATCAGCAGCCGGCGGCGGCCGGGCGATGGCGCGGCCGGCTGCTTCGCGTGCTTCTCCTTTGGCCCCTCATTCTGCCGGGCGCGATCATCCCCGTCCGCGCTGCCCTTGGCGGCCGGCTTCTGCTGCTCCGCCGTCTGGGCGTCGTCCATGCCTGCGACATTCCGGTGTGCGTCGCACCAAGCGCGGGGCTGCCGCTCCGGTTTCGCGGCTGGATGAGAAGGGCGGGATCGGATGTCTGAGACCCGCTTCGCCGTCCGTCCTACGAGTAAACACCAGCACCAACGGCATCGCCGAATGGGCCGAAGTCAGGCTTAGACGCAGGCCACAAAGTGGGAGCTGATTGCCGCCAGATCTTCAAGATTCCGGCTACGGAACCGCTTGGCCAAGGGTATGGTGGACAACTCCTCCAACTCTCTGGAACGGGTTTCCCTCCATTCGGCACGAATCTCGAAACCGGCCTTCTGCAGAACGGCTTTCAGATCCGAATGGCGAAGTCGGTTATGGTAAGACTGAGGGTTCAGGCAAAGCAGGCGCCACACGCGGTCTTCGTAGCGCAGGAAGTCGCAGCGTGAGAGGGACTTGTCGCTCATGGCACGATGGTCGGAACAATCGACAAAATGCACCATCGCGCCGCCGGGGGCGAGGATGCGCCAAAAGTCCGACATCATGGCTTCAAGAAGCTTTGGAGAAATGTGCTCCAGGACGGAGCATGACACGATGAGGTCCATCGCTGCATCCGGCGTATCGGACGTCCTATAGGGTACCTGATAGGTCAGTCCCAATCTGTTGAGTTGAGTGATCAGATTGGTATCATCAACTTCGAGGCGATCGAATCTGTCTGCCCCGACTCTTTCGGCGAGCAATTCACGCTTTGTAAGCACAAATTGAATGGCAGAGCGTATAAGGCGCAGGTCCAGCAGTCGCTCAACGTCTGTCAATGCGACGCTTTCCGCACCCGATGCAATGAAGACCACAGGCAATATGGGGTGCCAGCCTGAGCCGATTTCCAGAACCCGACGTCCTCGGACATCCAGGCCAGCGCGGCGCAACATCTCGATCTGCCTAATGGCATTCTCGAAAAGATTGTTGTCTATTTGTGGGTCAGTTTGGTAAGGCTTGATCCGACGCATCCCCTGACGGAGGGCCTGCTTTCCCGGGATCGCAGCTTTGATTGTATTTAGAAATTCCTCCCTACGCCAATCGGCCATAGTTTCCTCGCGAATGCGTGTGCATTGATCCGCTATAGTGCACAGGTGATCGCGTGAGAAGAAGAGGTTTCGAGCCAGCCCAGAATGCATCCGAACTGGTCACGCCAATGCTGTGCTGGCCCATCCTATTTGGCGGGCAGCAAAAGCGATCGCGTCGGCAGGTTGCTGTGAGCGGGGGGAATCGCTTGCATACGACCTTCGATGTTACCGGGCCTTGGCGGACGGATCTTGAAGATTGCCGGGCAACCGGATGGGCGAATGTCGGGAGGTGCCGAAGACCCGGCCGGTTCAGCCTCGCCAGAACACCAGGCGCATCAGCACTGTCGCCGGCCGCGATCCTGAGTGGCCGAGAGCGCTTCTGAAGACGGAATCGGAGGTCGCCCTGCCAACGTCAGCCAACTCCCCAGGGAGGATGGCGTCCCATAGGGGATTCGAACCCCTGTTGCCGCCGTGAGAGGGCGGTGTCCTAGGCCTCTAGACGAATGGGACGTGGAGGCGAGGCGCGCCTTCTAGGGCCGGCGGCGCTGGGGGTCAACACCCTTTCGGGCCGCCGGATGACGCCCGTCGCGGCAGGCCTCCGAGCAGTAGCGCACGCTCTCCCAGTCCCGCGCCCATTTCCGCCGCCAGGCGAAGGGCCGGCCGCAGGCGGCGCAGGTCTTCTCCGGCAGGTGCGGCTTGCGATGCGGCATCAGCGCCCCGGCCGGATCTCGCCGACCACCCGGCCGCGCTTCGGCTCCACCACCAGCACGCGGTCGCCATCCGGCCGCGTCACGAGCACGCCGATGCCGCTCTCGGTCGCCGCGACGCCGGCGATGCGCGTGCCCTCGGGCTGGTCGAGCGCCGCCTCCCACCGCGTGCCGCCGCCCGCGCCACCGACCCGCTGGACGAGCAGCATGGCAAGGGTCACGGTGCCGCCCACGATCAGCACCCCCATGACGACGACCAGGACCTTGAGCGCGCGCACCGACCACTCCCCCGAGACCACATCCGGCGAGACCTTCACCGTCACGGCCGCGCCGGCGCAGGCCGGCCTCCGGGCGGACCGGTTCCTCGCGGAGGCGATAGGCGGGCTCTCCCGCTCGCGCGTCAAGGCGCTGATCGCCGCCGGCGCCGCGACGCGCGACGGCAAGCCGCTGCGCGACGCATCGGAGGCCGTACGGCCCGGCAGCACCTATGCCCTGGCGATGCCGGCCGCGGCCCCCGCGCTGCCGGTCGCGCAGGACATCCCGCTGACCATCCTGTTCGAGGATGTCGATCTGATCGTCCTCGACAAGCCGGCGGGCCTCGTCGTCCATCCCGCGCCGGGCAACCAGGACGGCACGCTGGTCAATGCGCTGCTCGCCCATGCCGGCGAGGACCTGCCGGGCATCGGCGGCGAGAAGCGGCCGGGGATCGTCCATCGGTTGGACAAGGACACCTCCGGCGTCATGGTCGTGGCGAAGACCGAGCGGGCGCTGCGGGTCCTATCCGAGACCTTCGCCAACCGGGACCTCGAGCGGGAGTACCTGGCGCTGGTCTGGGGCGTGCCGAACCCGCCGGCGGGGGAGATCGAGGGACCGATCGGCCGGCATCCCGCCGACCGCAAGCGGATGGCCGTCGTGCAGAAGGGCGGCAAGCCGGCGCTGACGCGCTACCGCACCGAACGCGCCTGGGACGCCGCCTGCGCCCTGCTGCGCTGCCGCCTGGCGACCGGGCGGACGCATCAGATCCGCGTTCACTTGTCCGAGATCAATCACCCGCTGGTAGGCGACCCGGTCTATCTTCGTCGCGTGCCCGCCGCGGCGCGTGGCCTGCCGGAGGCCGTGCGGAACGCCCTGCTGGCCTTCCCCCGCCAGGCGCTGCACGCGGAAAGCCTTGCCTTCCGGCACCCCGTGACCGGCCAGCCCCTCAGCTTCTCGGTCCCGCCACCGGCGGATTTTGTTGCGCTGACGACATTGCTGTCGGGTAACGCTGAGTAACCAACCGGGATACTCGGTTTTTCTGGACAGGACGCGGCGCAAGCGGTACAAACCCTCCGACGGCAGCGCATCAGGTGCCGAGAAAGCTGGACCCGCCGCCTTCTCGCCCCGTCGTGACCGGGGCAGGCGTCGTCCGGTGGGCCTGCATGACGTTCGAACTGCCAGGATCGGTCGCGGCCAGGACACCGCCGTCACGGGGTCGTCCGCCGCGCGCAGGAGGCAGATGTCCCCTATGGCTTCCAGCTCGGTCATTCCGATTGCCCCCGAGGGCAACCTCTCCCGCTACCTGCAGGAGATCCGCAAATTCCCCATGCTCTCGCCCGACGAGGAGCTGTCGCTGGCCAAACGCTGGCGCGACGACGGCGACGAAGGCGCGGCCCATAAGCTCGTCACCAGCCATCTCCGCCTCGTGGCGAAGATCGCGATGGGCTACCGCGGCTATGGCCTGCCGGTCGGCGAGCTCATCTCCGAGGGCAATGTGGGCATGATGCAGGCGGTGAAGCGGTTCGATCCGGACCGCGGGTTCCGCCTGGCCACCTATGCCATGTGGTGGATCCGTGCCGCCATCCAGGAATACATCCTCCATAGCTGGTCGCTGGTGAAGATGGGGACGACGGCAGCCCAGAAAAAGCTCTTTTTCAATCTCAGGCGCTTGAAGGGCCAGATGGCGGCCCTCGAGGACGGCGACCTGAAGCCGGAGCAGGTGGAGAAGATCGCCCGGGTCCTGCAGGTGCCGGAGCAGGACGTGGTCTCCATGAACCGCCGCCTGGCCTCGCCCGACCATTCCCTCAACGCGCCGGTGCGCGCGGATTCCGAGGGCGAGTGGCAGGACTGGCTGGTCGACGACCAGGAGACGCAGGAGAGCGAGCTCTCCGAGCGCGAGGACCTGACCAACCGCCGCCAGTTGCTGGGCGAGGCGCTGAAGACGCTCAACGAGCGGGAGCGCCACATCCTGATCGAGCGGCGGCTCAAGGACGAGCCGACGACGCTCGAGGAGCTCTCGCAGCAGTACAACATCAGCCGCGAGCGCGTGCGCCAGATCGAGGTCCGCGCCTTCGAGAAGCTGCAGAAGAGCATGAAGACGCAGATCGTCGAGCGGCGGCTCGCGGTCTGAGCTAGCGCAGGCTCGCGGTCTGAGCCTGCGGCGGCTCGCGGTCTGATCGCCGAGGGCGGGCCGCAGGCCCGCTCTCCCTCGCCGCAGCGCCACGGCATGGCCGGCATCGATCCCCGTCGGGGCCCGATCCGGCCATGTCCTGTTCCGGGGCGCCTCCTTGTCCGTCGCGGGGCCGGAGGCGCGGATTCCGCCCCGTCCGGCCACGCAACCTCAGTTCGGCACTTCCAGGCCCTTGATGTAGGTGGCGAAGGCCTGGATCTGCTCGTCCGTCAGCGTCTTCTTGAAAGACGGCATGGCATCGGCCCGGCCGTTGCGGATGGTATTGGCGACCTGCCGCTCGGTCAGCCGCGTCCCTGCCAGCCGCGGCCCCTTGCCGGGCTTCAGGCCGTAGTCGGCATGGCACCAGGCGCATTGGGCGGCGAAGAGCTTCTTGACGTCGATCCCGTCCTCGGCGCCCCCGTGCTCGGCGGCGGCCTGGGGCGGGGCCTGCGCCCCCTCCTCCGCCGCCAGGGCCGGGGGATGCGCGAGGCCGAGGCATGCCGCGACGACGGCGATGCGCAACGCTATTCCAGATTGCATTCGTGTTCTCGCATGACATGGCACCGGCCCGCGGTGCGCGGGCCGGTGCGGAAGCATCGACGCGTTACGGCAGGCTGAAGACGATGAGCTGCCCGTTGTTGGTCGGCATGCTGTTGAAGGGTTCGCCGAACAGCACCTTGTAGTCGCCGGAGACATGGCTGCCCCAGCCGGTGACGACGGCGATGTACTGCTTGTCGCCGATCTTGTAGGAAATCACGCCGCCGTGGTGACCGATGCCGTTGTTGTGCGTCCAGAGCTTCTTGCCGGTCTTCGCATCCAGCGCGTCGAACCAGCCATCGGCGCCGGGCACGAAGACCAGCCCGCCCTTGGTGCCGAGCAGGCTGGCGAGCGGCGGGTACTTGTACTCGACCTCCCAGGCCACCTTGCCGCTGATCGGGTCACGCGCCGAGACATGGCCGAAGGCCTTCTGGTGTCCCGGAGGGGCGATGAACTCGTAGCTCGCCCCGAGGTGCAGTTGCGACGAGCCGGGCCGCTCCACCTTCTGCACGTCGATATCGGCGCAGAACTCCATGCCGACCTTGAAGTAGAGGTTGTTCGCCGGATCGTAGCTGCCGGCATTCCAGCTGATCGCGCCGTCGATCGCCGGGCAGACCGCCTTGTTCATGCCGATCTGCAGGTCGCGCCGGCCAATCAGCGCGCCGGTCTTCGGATCGACGCCCTTGACGAAATTGGCGGTCTTGCCGAGTTGCCAGACATTCTCGACCTTCAGCGGAACCTGGCTGGTGTCCCGGTTGTAGACATAGACGAAGCCGCCCTTGTTTGGATGCACGACGTAGTTCTTGCCGTCGCGCTCGACCATGACGAACTCGCCGACCGCGCCGTCGAAGTCCCAGGCGTCGTGCGGGTTCTCCTGGAAGTAGGACTTGAGCTTGCCGGTATTGGGATCGAGCGCGACGATGCCGGAGGTGTAGAGGTTGTCGCCGGGACGCGCGCCCTCGGTCTTCCAATTGGCCCCGCCCCAGTCGTAGTCGGGCGAGGGATTGGCGGTGCCCCAGTAGACGGTGTCGGTCGCCGCGTCGTAGCCGCCGGTCATCCAGCCGCCGCCGCCGCCGATCTTCCAGCTCTCGTTGCCCCAGCTCGCGCGCGATCTCTCGTCGCCGCCGATGGTGTCGAACTGCCAGAGCTTCTTGCCCGACTGCGCGTCGATCCCGTAGATCGGCCCGCAGCAGCCGGAATACTCGCCGCCCGTCGTGCCGATGATCAGCTTGTCCTTGACGATCAGCGGCGCGCCGGTGAAGCCCTTGTTGCTCTCGTCGTTGCCGACGACCTGCGTGTCCCAGATCTCCTTGCCCGTCTTGGCGTCGAGCGCGATGACCCGGCCGTCGACCGTGCCGACATAGACCTTGCCATAGGCGACGGCGATGCCGCGGTTATAGGGATTGTAGATGGTGCCCTGGGCGCGCTCCTCGTCGAGCTGCGGCTCGTACTTCCAGAGGAAGGCGCCGGTCGCGCCGTCGAGCGCCCAGACCTGGCTGTTCGCGGTGGTGTAGTAGAGGGTGCCGTTCACCACCAGCGGGAAGGACTGCACGCCGCGCTTGGCGCCGCTCGGCGTATGCAGCCAGGCGATCCGCAGGTTCTTGACGTTCTCGGTGTTGATCTGGTCGAGGGCGCTGAAGTGATGCGACTTGTAGGACTGGTGGTACATCAGCCAGTCGTTCGGGCTCTGGTCGGCGTTCAGCAGCCTCTGCGCGCCGACCTCCCCTGTCTGGCCCGCATCGCCCTGGGCCTTGGCACCGCGCTGTGCGTCGGCCCCCAGGATGCAGGCCGCCGCGAGCCCGCAGGCGAGTCCGGCACGCTTCCATGCTTTCGTGGTCATTCCTTCCTCCCGTTATTGCAGGCGGTGACCCGCACCTCTTTGGATGCGGGCGTCAGGCGCGAGTGGTCTGAACTCTGGCAACGGCCGGTCCTCGCTGCCGGCCGCCGGTTGCGCGAGCCTCGGCCTCGACCAAGGCTTCGCCCAGCGGATGCAAGGCCGGGCACAGCCTGGTCATGGTGGTGGCACGGCAGCGCACCGGCACGAGGCGCCTCCTCAATGGAGCAGACCCGCGCGAGCCTACAGTCGGCCGTGGTGGTGTGGAAGAAGAATGCAACACGCCAGACTTGTGCCGGAACAAGGCCCTGTCGCTCATATAACGCGCAAGTATTTAATCGCAGTCACCACTCAACTTTCGCGGCATGAGACCATGGCAGTGGCCAAGGAGGCCGCCGCAGCACTTGGTCCCGTCGGCCCGGCGCTGCCGCGCGCTGCATGCGCAGCATAGGCCGGCCAGCGGCAGGGATCTCCGTCCCGCCCCTGGCATGGGCATTGCAAAACCACGCCCGCTGCGGCGAGGCTCTTCCGCTCATGTCCGATCCATCCCTGGCCCTGGCGCGCCCGGCCGCATCAGCGCCGCGCCGGCCGCATGCCGCCCTCCCCCGGCCGCTCTATGGCGCCGCCGCCGTCCTCGCCATGCTGCTGGCCTGGTGGGCAGTCTCGGGCGGCCGCGTCGTCCCGGCCGCGCTCCTCCCCTCCCCGGCCGAGGTCTGGCGCGCCCTCGGCGAGATCCTGCGAGAGGGCTATCGCGGCACCACCCTCGGCGGGAACATCCTCTCGACGCTGGGCCGACTCGGCGGCGGCTTCGGCCTCGCGGTGCTCACCGGCGTGCCGCTCGGCCTCTGGATGGGGCTGAACCGCCATGCCGCCGCGGCCATCGACTGGATCATCCAGTTCCTGCGGCCGCTGCCGCCGCTCTCCTACATGATCCTGCTGATCCTCTGGCTCGGCACCGGCGATGCCTCGAAGACCGCGCTGCTCTTCCTCACCGCCTTCCCGATCGTGGTCGCCGCCAGCGCCGCCGGCGTGCGCGGCGTCCGGCGCCAGCGCATCCAGGCGGCGCAGGCGCTCGGCGCCTCCCGCGCCCAGGTCTTCCGCCACATCGTCCTGCCCTCCGCCGCGCCGATGATCTTCACGGGGTTGCAGATCGCCCTCGCCGCCGCCTTCTCCACCGTCGTCTCGGCCGAGCTCATGGCGGCGACCGACGGGCTCGGCTGGATGGTCATCTCGGCCAGCCACTTCCTCCGCAACGACGTCATCATCCTCTGCATCCTGGTGCTCGGCCTGCTCGGCGTGGCGCTTGCCTGGGCGCTCCGGGCGCTCGACCGGCGGATCGTCCACTGGCGGGGACGGGACTGATGCGCGCCCTCCCGAACTGGCTCGTCACCACCCTCTCGGTCCTGCTGGTCCTCTCGGCCTGGATCCTCGTCACGCAGATGGGATGGGTCCGCGACCTCTTCCTGCCGGGGCCGCGCGACCTCTGGCTCGGCTTCGAGGAGCTCTGGGAGGACGGCTACAAGGGCCGCAGCCTCTTCGAGCATCTGGGCATGAGCCTGCTGCGCGTCGGCGCCGGCTTCCTGACCGGGGCCATCGCCGGTACCGCACTCGGCCTCGCCATGGGCATGTCGCGCCGCCTGGACGCCGCGGCGGCGCCCTTCATCGAGTTCCTCCGCCCCCTGCCGCAGCTTGCCTATCTCGTGCTGCTCATCGTCTGGCTCGGCATCGGGGAGGCGAGCAAGATCACCATGCTCTTCCTCGCCGCGCTCCCCGTCGCTGCCGTCGCGGCGCGGGACGGCGTGCGGAACATCCCGCCCGAGCGGATCCGCATGGCGGAATCCCTCGGCGCCAGCCGCGGGCAGATCTTCCGCCATGTCATCGCGCCGAGCGCACTCGCAGAAATCCTGACCGGCGCGCGCCTCGCGCTCGGTATCGTCTACGGCACGCTCATCGCCTCCGAGATCATCGCCGGGTCCAACGGCATCGGCTGGATGATCCTCGATGCCGGGCGCTTCCTGCGCTCCGACTACGCCTTCGTCGGCATCCTCGTCATCGGCGTGACGGGGGTGCTGATCGACCGGCTGCTGCTCTGGCTCGAGCGCCGCGTGGTGCACTGGGCCGGCCGCTGATGCATCCGCACACCACGGGGGAGAATACCATGACCGCCATCACCCGCCGCGCCGCGCTGGCCGCGGCCGCCGCGACCTTGGTCGCCGGCCGCGCCGGCGCGCAAGGCAAGCCCGCCGGCGCCAAGGTCGGCTTCTTCACCGAAGCCAAGCCCACCATGATCGCCAAGGGCCAGGGCTGGTTCGCCGAGGGCGTCGGCGCGCCCATCACCTGGACCGAGTACGGCAGCGGCGCCGAGATCAACACGGCGATGATCGGCGGCTCCTGCGACATCGGCCTCGCCACCGGCTCGGTCGCCACCGCCTCCGGCATCGCCCAGGGGCTGCCCTTCCAGGTCGTCGGCCTCGTCGACAATATCGGCCCGGCCGAGGAGATGACGGTCCGCACCGCGGCCAACATCAAGACCGCCGCCGACTTCAAGGGGAAGAAGGTGGCGACGCCCTTCGGCTCGACCAGCCATTTCCGCCTGCTCGGCTTCCTCAAGACCAATGGGTTGACGCTGCGCGACGTCACGGTGCTCGATATGCGCCCGGCCGCCATCCAGGCCGCCTGGATCAAGGGCGAGATCGACGCCGCCTATGTCTGGGCCCCGGCCAAGAGCAAGATCATCGAGGCCGGCGGCGCCCCCTTCCGCACCTGGGACACGCTGGACAAGGCGGGCTATGCCATCGCCGACGTCATCATCGTCCACAACGACTTCGCCAAGACCTACCCTGACTCGGTCGTCGGCTTCCTCCGCGCCTATGGCCGCGCGCTGAAGATGTGGCGCGACACGCCGGAGGAGGCGGCGAAGATCGTGGCGCAGCAGGCCGGCGTGACGCCCGAGGTCGCGCTGGCGGAGATGAAGGCCTACGACTTCGTCGACCTCGCCGCCCAGGCCGGCGAGCAGTGGCTCGGCGTGCCGGGCAAGCCCGGCAAGTTCGCCGAGGTCCTGAAGGGCACCGCCGACTTCCTGGTCGAGCAGCGCTCCATCCGCTCCGCCCCCGGCATCGAGGCCTTCGGCAAGGCGCTCAACTCCACCTTCCTGCAGAAGGCGGTGGCGTGACGGATTTCGTCCGCTTCGACGGGGTCTCCGTCCGCTACGGGGAGGGCGCCGGCGCGGTGCTCGCGCTCGAGCGGGCGGATCTCGGCTTCGCCCGCGGCGACTTCGTCTGCATCGTCGGGCCGTCCGGCTGCGGCAAGACCACGCTGATGCAGACGCTGGCGGGCTTCCTGCGCCCGACCGGCGGCGCGGTCTTCCTCGACGGCAGGCCCGTCACGGGCCCGGCGCCGGAGCGCGGCGTGGTCTTCCAGCAGCCGACGCTCTTCCCCTGGATGACGGTCGCCGCCAATGCCGGCTTCGGCCCGCGCATGCGCGGCGAGGCGCCGCGCCAGGCGACGGAGCGGGTGGAATACTGGCTGCGCACCACCGGCCTCTGGGAGTTCCGGGCGCGCTACCCCTACGAGCTTTCGGGCGGCATGCAGCAGCGCCTCGCCATCGCCCGCGCATTGTGCAACGAGCCGCTGGTGCTGCTGATGGACGAGCCCTTCGGCGCGCTGGATGCGCTGACCCGCGAGCACATGCAGGAGGAGCTGCACGCCGTCTGGCGCCGCACCGGCATGACCGTGGTCTTCATCACCCACAGCGTCGAGGAGGCCGTCTATCTCGGCACCGAGGTGGTGGTGATGTCGCCCCGCCCCGGCCGGATCGTCGAGCGCATCCCGCTGCCCTTCGCGCGGGAGCGGGCCGAGGAGGACATCCGCCAGGTCAAGTCCAGCCCGGACTTCATCGCGGCGCGGGAGCGGGTGCTGTCGCTGATCTGGGGCATGCAGCATGACGCCTGATGCATGCCTTCGGCATGACGCCTGATGCGGGCCTCCGGCCCGACTGGACGGGAGGGCGCCGCCGTCGGAAGGTTCCTCCCGCCATCGGAGGAACCCGGCACGATGAAGCTCGCCTATTCGCCCGCCAGCCCCTATGTCCGCAAATGCCTCGCCAGCGCCATCCTGCGCGGCATCGACGACCGGATCGAGCTCTGGACGGTGCCGACCACCGACCCGGCGCTGGCCGCGGTGAACCCGCTGTCGAAGGTGCCGACGCTCGTCCTCGATGACGGCACGGTGCTCTACGACAGCCCGGTCATCTGCGAATATCTCGACAGCATCGGCGATGCCCCGCCGCTCTTCCCCGCGCCCGGCCCGGCGCGCTGGAATGCCCTGCGGCAGGAGGCGCTGGGCGACGGCATCCTGGATGCCACCCAGCCCCGGCGGCGGGAGGTGGCGCTGCCGCAGGACGAGGGGCGGCAGCAATACATCACCCTGCAGCAGGGCAAGGTCGCCCGGGCGCTCGAGGTGCTGGAGGCCGAGGCCGACCGCCTCGGCGCGCTGGCGACGATCGGCGAGGTCACCATCGCCTGCGCGCTCGGCTATCTCGACTTCCGCTACCCGCACGAGCCCTGGCGGCCGGGACACCCGAAGCTGGAGGCCTGGTACGCCAAGGTGGCGGCGCTGCCCGCCATGACCCGCACCGCGCCGCCGCCGGCCTGAACCCGCGCCGGGGGAGGGAGGCCAGGAGCGCCGCCCTCCCCCGGCCGCCGTCATTCCCCCCGCCCATATCGCCCATCCCGGGTCCCGATTGGCGCCCGGCCGGTCGCGGCTGCATCCTCGCCCCCGAGACGAGGAGCCCGCCCGCATGCCCGACACCCCGCACCCCGCCGCGGCCATCCATCCGGAGGCCCGCATCGGCCATGTCCACCTGAAGGTGGCCGATCTCGACCGCGCCCTCGCCTTCTGGCGCGACGTCATCGGCCTCGAGGTGCAGCAGGTCATGGCGGGGCAGGCCGCCTTCCTCTCGGCCGGCGGCTACCACCACCACATCGCCCTCAACACCTGGGAGAGCGCCGGCGGGCCGCCCCCGCCGCGCGGCACCACCGGCCTCTACCATGTCGCCCTGGTCTACCCGGACCGCCCGGCGCTGGCCGCCGCCCTCTACCGCGTGCTGCAGGCCGGGGTGCCGCTGGAGGGCGCCTCCGATCACGGCGTCTCGGAGGCGATCTATCTCCGCGACCCCGACGGCAACGGCGTCGAGCTCTATCGCGACCGCCCGCGCATCGAATGGCCGCGCGACGAGGCGGGCCGGCTGCGCATGACCAACCGCCGCTTCGACCTCGAGGCCCTGCTGGCGGAACTGCCGCGCGCCGGCTGAGCCACGGCCGGTCTCCCGCCCCGCGCGATGACGTTCGGGACCGCGCTGCCGGGCGGAACTTCCGGCGGCCAGGACGACTAGGGAGGAGAGGCCGGGCAAGCTGGGACGCGCGTGATGACCCCGACGGAGACACCACAGGCGACCTGGCGGGCGACCGTCGCGCAATTCTGGGCCCTCGCCGGCGGCTTCTGGACCGGCGCCGAGAGCCGCCGCCGGGCCCTCGGCACCGCCGGCGCGCTCATGCTCCTCGCGGGCTCCGAGGTGGCGCTGATGCTGCGCTTCAACACCTGGAACCGCGACCTCTTCGATGCCCTGGAGCGGCGCGATGCGCATGCCGTGCTCCTCCAGGTCGGCGTGCTGCTGGCGATCGTCGGCGGCTTCTGCATCGCCAGTGCCGGGCAGTTGCTCTGCCGGCGGCGGCTGGCGCTGGGCTGGCGCGCCTGGCTCGGCTGGCGGCTGACCGCCGGCTGGATCGGCGCGCGCGACGGCAGCCCGGGCAACCCGGATGGCCGCATCGCCGAGGACGCCCGCGTGGCGACCGAGGAGGCGGTGGAACTCGCCGCCTCCCTCTTCCACGCCACCATGACCCTCGGCATCTTCGTCGGCGTGCTCTGGGCGCTGTCGGACCACCCACCGACCCTCCTCGGCGGCGTCTCCTTCGCCCTGCCCGGCTACCTGCTCTGGCTCGCGGTGCTCTATGCCCTGCTCGGCATGACGGTCGCCGTGCTGGCCGGGCGGCCGCTGGTCCGCAGCACGGACCACCGGCAGGCGAGGGAGGCCGACTACCGCGCCGCCCTGGTCCGCGTACGGGATGCCGACCGGGCCGGACGCGGCGAGGCGGGGCTGCTCGCCAGCCTCTTCGGCGACCTCGCCGCCGTCTTCGAGCGGCAGAGCCGCGCCTTCGCCCGGCTGGAATTCTTCGTCTGCGCCGTGACCCGGGTGGGGTTCGGCCTGCCCTATCTGGTGGCGACGCCGGCCTATCTGGCAGGGGTGGCGAGCCTCGGGTGGCTGATGCAGGCGGCGCAGGCCTTCCAGACGGTCTCGGAGGCGCTGCGCTGGCCGGTGCAGCACATGCCGCGGCTGGCGACCTGGCGCGCCTCGGCCGAGCGGGTGATCGCCCTCGCGGCGGTGGCGCCGCAGGCGGCCCCGGTCGTGCCGGCGGCGGAACCGGAAACCGTCCCGCTGCCCGCCCCGGCGGCGCCCTGACCGCCCGCCCCGGCCCGGGCGGGGGAGGGCGGCACCCCCGTCAGGCTGGCTTTCGCGGCCCCGGGCGCCTACATGATCCGCGACATTCCCCGCTCCAGATCCAGAGACATCGCCCGTGGACGCCCTCGTCGCCCCGACGCCGGTCGCCGCCGAAGCGGCCCGGCGGCGCACCTTCGCCATCATCGCCCATCCGGACGCCGGCAAGACCACCCTGACGGAAAAGCTCCTGCTGAAGGGCGGCGCCATCCAGCTTGCCGGCGCCGTGCGCGCCAAGGGCAATGCCAGGCGAACCCGTTCCGACTGGATGAAGATCGAGCAGGATCGCGGCATCTCGGTCGCGACCTCCGTCATGACCTTCGAGCGGGGCGGGCTGGTCTTCAACCTGCTGGACACCCCGGGCCACGAGGACTTCTCCGAGGACACCTACCGGACGCTCACGGCGGTGGATGCGGCCGTCATGGTCCTGGACGCGGCGAAGGGCATCGAGAGTCAAACGAGAAAACTCTTCGAGGTCTGCCGCCTGCGCGACATCCCGATCATCACCTTCGTCAACAAGATGGACCGGGAAGCCCGCGATCCCTTCGAGCTGATCGACGAGATCGAGAAGACCCTGGCCCTCGACGCCGCCCCGGTCGCCTGGCCGGTCGGCCGCGCCGGCGACTTCGCCGGCACCTACGACCTGCTGCACCGCCACTTCCTGCCGGTGGATGCGGACGACGCCGCCGCCATCCCGCTCTCCGGCCTCGACGACCCGAAGCTGGCCAAGCTGGTCGGCGAGGCGCGCGCTGCCGCGCTGCGCGAGGAGGCTGAGCTGGCCGAGGCCGGGCTGAACGCCTTCGACCTCGACTCCTTCCGCGAGGGGCACCTGACGCCGGTCTTCTTCGGCTCGGCGCTGCGCGACTTCGGCGTCGGCCACCTGCTGGACGGCCTCGCCCGCTACGCCCCGCCGCCGGGCCCCCGCGAGGGCGACCCGCGCGCGGTGGAGCCGGGCGAGGACAAGCTGACCGGCTTCGTCTTCAAGGTGCAGGCGAACATGGACCCGAACCACCGGGACCGCGTCGCCTTCGTCCGGCTCTGCTCGGGCAAGCTGACCAAGGGCATGCGCCTGAAGCAGGTCCGGACGGGCAAGCAGGTGCCGGTCAACGCACCGCTCTTCTTCTTCGCCAAGGACCGCCAGGTGGCCGAGGAGGCCTGGCCGGGCGACGTGGTGGGTGTCGCCAACCACGGCACGCTGCGCATCGGCGACACGCTGACCGAGGGCGAGGCGCTGAACTTCCGCGGCGTGCCGAGCTTCGCGCCGGAGATCCTGCGTCACGTCCAGCTCGAGGACCCGATGCTGGCGAAGAAGCTGAAGACCGCGCTCGAGCAGCTCGCGGAAGAGGGCGTGGTGCAGCTCTTCCGCCCGCTCGATGGTTCGCTGCCCGTGGTCGGCGTCGTCGGGCAGCTCCAGCTCGACGTGCTGCAGTCCCGCCTGAAGGTGGAATACGGCGTCCCCGCGCGCTTCCAGGACACGATGTGGTCCATGATGCGCTGGGTCACCGGCGAGGATAAGGCGGCGCTCGAGCGCTTCGCCGCCGCCAACCGGCGCGATGCCGGCGAGGACCATGACGGCGAGCTCGTCGCCTTCTTCGGCTCCGACTGGCGGCGCAAGCGGGCCGAGGAGGAATGGCCCATGCTGCGCTTCCACGCAGTGCGGGAGCAGCACGGGCTGATCGCGGCGACGCGCTGAGCCTCGCCCTCACCCCGCCCATGGCGGGGTGGTGCTCTCGGCCCTTACCGGTTCGCCACGCTGAGGTCGCGGCGCGAGGGCACCGGCTCCGCCTCGGCGCCGCGCCCGATATCGATCGCCCAGGCGCCCGGCCCGGCCGCGACGAAGTAGAGGAAGACGAAGCAGTAGAGGATCGCCGCGTCGCCGCCGTTCAGCGCCGGGAAGAAGCTCCGCGGCGCATGCGACATCCAGTAGGCGAAGGCCATCTCGCCCGCCAGCACGAAGGCGACCGGCCGGGTGAAGAGGCCGAGCATCAGCAGCAGCCCGCCCACCAGTTCGAACAGCCCCGCGAACCAGAGCAGGCCGAAGGTCGGCGGCAGCGTGCCGCCCATGGGCGTGGGGAAGCCGAGCAGCTTCTGCGTACCGTGCTCGAGGAAGATCAGCGCCGCCACGATGCGCAGGATCGCGCGCATCCGCGGCGCCATGACCGCCATGTCCCACATACCGTTCCCCTCTCGGCTCAATGCACCAGCAGGTGGTCAATGTTATGGACCAGGCCGTTGGTGCAGGAAATATCGGGCTCGATGAAAGGCGCATCGGCGATCCGCAAGGCCGATGCCGAAGCTGCCCTGGCCTGACTGCAACGCCGTCCGGCCCCCCGCCAGGGCCGGGCTCCGCATCCCTGCATCGCCCGCTCCCGGATGGGACCGGGGCGGCACAACGCGGCGCGCCGGGCCTGGCTGCATGTTGCAGGACCGGAAACCGCCGCCGGTTCCCAGTGTTCTTAGGCCGCAACGCGCAGCGACCGAACCGGTCCGCTTGCCGCATCCACGCCCGTGCGCGGGGCACGCGCTCCCACGGGTTTGCAGGAGAGACACAGAGTGACGCCCACCACCGACGCCCTGCTGGCGCAGCTCTCGAGCGACGCCTATTCCGCCACGCCGGTGACGCTGCCGGCCGGTTTCACCGCCCTCGACACCTCGAATTTCGGCATCGCCCTGCAGGCGGGCGAGAGCCTGTCGAACGGCATCTACACCAGCGGCAACGGCGCGGCGCTGGTGACCGTCGGCTTCATCGAGGATCTGCCGACCATCGTCATCGCCTTCCGCGGCAGCGACGATACGCAGGACAGCCTGCAGGACCTGAACGGCATCAACGCCGCCTATCCCGCCTTCACCTCGCTGGTTGCCGCCGTCGACCAGGCCTCGGCGGCCTGGGGCATCCCGGTGGTCGTCACCGGCCACAGCCTCGGCGGCTCCATGGCGCAGCTCTACATGGCGAGCCACCCGAACGTCGCGGGCGAGCCGGGCCATGCCGCGGTGACCTTCGGCTCGGCCGGCGCCATCCTGCCGGCCGGCACGGATGACCGCATCACCAACTACGTCATCGCCGACGACCCGGCGGTGGTGCTCGGCGCGCACCGCGCCGAGATCGGCGACTTCCTGCGCAACAACACCGTCCTGGTCGATCCGGCCGCCGAGCGCATCGCCGCGGAGTTGCCGGGCATCACGGCGGCCCAGGCACGCGAGTCCCTGCCCAACCTGACGGTGAACTACGACAACCACGGCAACATCGTCCTGCTGCCGACGGCCGACGGGAAGCTGGACTATGCCGGCGCCATCGCCGGCGTCGCCGCCTTGAACGCCGACCGGCACGACGTCTCGAACTACGTCACCGAGGTGCAGGCGGCCTGGTCCGGCACCGGCCCGGGCTATCGCGTCGTGCCGGACGCCACCACCGGCGACCAGCAGCTCGATTTCCTGCACGCGCTCTACGACGGCGACAACCGCACGCCCGGCGCGGAGCAGGCTGTCGTGAACGACCTGCTCGGCCGCTTCGGGGAGGACCTGCGCGACGACCTGCAGCAGACCGGCCAGGACATCGCCGACACCCTGCAGCCCCCGGCCAACGACGCCTTCACCACCGTCCGCGACGGCCTGACCGGCATCGGCCAGGACCTGAACCTGATCTGACCGCCCCGGGCAGGAAGGGGCGGCGCGGCAGCGCGCCGCCCTCTCAGCCCGCGAAGGGATCGCGGAGGGTGATGGTGTCGTCCCGGTCGGGGCTGGTCGAGAGCAGCACGACCGGCGCCTCGACCAGCTCCTCGATCCGCCGCACATACTTCACCGCCGCCGCCGGAAGCTGGGCATAGCTGCGCGCGCCCGCGGTGCTGCCGGACCAGCCCTCCAGCACCTCGTAGATCGGCTCGGCCGCGGCCTGGCTCCCCATGGCGAAAGGCAGGCGCTTCAGCACCTGCCCGCCCACCCGGTAGCCCGTGCAGATCTTGAGCTCCTTCAGCCCGTCCAGCACGTCGAGCTTGGTCAGCGCCAGGCCCTGCACGCCGCCGATCTTCACGGCCTGGCGGACCATGCAGGCATCGAACCAGCCGCAGCGCCGCCGCCGGCCGGTCACCGTGCCGAACTCCCGCCCGCGGTCGCCGAGGCCCTGGCCGATCTCGTCATGCAGCTCGGTCGGGAAGGGCCCGCTGCCGACCCGCGTGGAATAGGCCTTGGCGATGCCGAGCACCATGCCGACCGCATCCGGCCCGACGCCCGCGCCCGCGGCGGCATTGCCGGCGACGGTGTTGGAGGAGGTGACGTAGGGATAGGTCCCGTGGTCGACGTCCAGCATCACGGCCTGCGCGCCCTCGAAGAGCACGCGCTGGCCGGCATGGCGGGCCTGGTCCAGCCGCTCCCACACCGCTTCCGCGAAGGGCAGCAGCTTCGGCGCCCAGCCGAGGAGCTGGTCGAGCAGCCCCTGCTTCTCGAACTCCGGCGCGCCGAGCCCGCGCAGCAGGGAGTTGTGGTGCAGCAGCAGCTCGTCGAGCTTCCGCGACAGCGTCTCCGGCTCGGCGAGGTCGCAGAGGCGGATGGAGCGGCGGCCGACCTTGTCCTCATAGGCTGGGCCGATGCCGCGCCCCGTCGTGCCGATCTTGTCGCCGCCGCGTGCCGCCTCCCGCGCCTTGTCCAGCGCCGGGTGCAGGGGCAGGATCAGCGGCGTGTTCTCGGCGATGCGGAGGTTCTCCGGCGTCACCACCAGCCCCTGCGCCGTGACCTTGGCGATCTCGTCCAGCAGCGCCTGCGGGTCGAGCACCACGCCATTGCCGATGATGCCGAGCTTGCCGCGCACCACGCCCGAGGGCAGCAGGCTGAGCTTGTAGGTCTGGTCGCCCACCACCAGGGTATGGCCGGCATTGTGGCCGCCCTGGAAGCGCACGACGATGTCGGCGCGGCTGGCCAGCCAGTCCACCACCTTGCCCTTGCCCTCGTCGCCCCACTGGGCGCCGATCACGGCGACATTGGCCATCGGGCTAGTCCCTTTTCCTGATGTGAGCTGGCCACGTCACGGCGCCGCGCCCCGGCCCGCGGCGCCCTGCGGCGCGGGGTGGGTCTGCGTTCCGCCGAGCGGGACGGCCTGGCCGTCCCGGAGGATATGCGTGCAGCGCAGCCCGTCCGGCGTATCGGCCGGGGTCAGGGCGGCGACGGTGACGAAGCCGGCGCCGCGCAGCCGGGCTGCCTCCGCCTCCTCGCCGAGGCGGACGAAGACGCGCGGGCGGACCGGCGGCAGCGGCGCGGCGCGCATCGCCGCCTCGGGGTAGAGGGTCATGCCGGTCGCCGGCTCCTCCCCCGCGAGGTAGCGGCCGCCGCGCGCCAGCTCCCCCGCCGCGCCGGGGCCGTAGAGGGTGAAGGCGACGCCAACATGGTAGCGCAGCCCGCGGAACTCGACGGGGTCGAGGGTGATGCGCAGCTCCGGCATCAGCGCCCGGATGGCGGCGATGACGGCGGCGGCATTGTCGGCGATCGCCTGGGCGGCGGGCGGCAGGGTGGCGGCGCGGAGCGCGGCGAGCGCCCCCTCCGCCGGGCCGGCGGCCTGCAGCAGCGCCGGCAGGGCGGCGGCCAGCGGCCCGGCCTCGGCCGAGAGCGAGGCGACGGCCGCGGCATCCTTGCGGTCGAGCGCGCGGCCGAGGCGCTGCCGCAGCCCGGGCTCGAGCCCCGCGGCCTCGAAGAGCGCGGCGGCGAAGGTGGGCAGCGTGACGTCGAGCGAGAGGCCGGTGACGCCGATCGCCGCCAGCGCCTGGACGGCGACGGCGGCCACCTCGGCATCCGCCGTCGCGGCGTCGCTGCCGATCAGCTCCACCCCCGCCTGGGCCACCTGGCGGGAGGGGGCGAGCTGCGTGCCCTTCACCCGCAGCACCTGGCCGGCATAGCAGAGCCGCAGCGGCCGCTTCTGCAGGCCGAGCCGGCTGCCGGCGATGCGGGCGACCTGCGGCGTGGTGTCGGCGCGCAGCCCCATCATGCGCTGGGACACCGGGTCCATCAGGCGGAAGGTCTGCTCCGCGACGGCGGCGCCCGAGCCGGCGAGCAGGCTGTCCTCGAACTCGAGCAGCGGCGGCTTGACCCGCTCGTAGCCATGCGCGGCGAAGGCGGCCATCAGGCTCTCGACCAGGGCGGCCTCGCGCTCGGCCTCGGGCGGCAGCAGGTCGATCAGGCCCGCGGGCAGCAGGGCGGGGTTGGGCGCGTCGTCGTCGGTCATGACCGGCCGGGTGTGGCAGCGGGGGCGGGGCCGCGCAAGGGGAGCGGAGATGCAGACTCCGGACGGATTGCCGGCCCCGGACCCCGAGGGGAGGAGCGCCGCGGCGGGAGGCCGGTCAGCGGAACGAGCCGGCCGTGCGGGGATGCGGGATCCGGGCGGATCGCCGGCCACCGGGACCGGCCCAGGCGACCGCCGGGAGCACCGGGGCGTCGGACGATGGCCGTAAGACGCCTCGGCGTGCTGGATTCGGACAAAGGTCGCAGGCGGATCGCGGCGGAATCGTGGCAGGCCATGGCCCGACGGCTCGGCATGAGGTGTCGGGCGGCCGCCGGGCCGGCCCCGGACATGCCACCCGCGCCTGCGACGACCGGCCCTGCACCGCGCCGCGAGAGGCACCGGAACGGTACCGGGGCGGGCCCGGCCGGCAGCCTCCGGGCCCACCCCCGCCTCGCCATCACCCGCCGCCTTGTCCAGCCCAGCCGCTATGATTGCCCCGCCGAACAGTCCACGACCAGCTTATAGGAATATATTCAGAATTTCCAGCACCCCATTGCCGCCGCGCAGCGACGTCATCGCCGCCTCCCCCTCAACGGCCGCGGCGCCGCAGGGCAGGATGCCGGCATGCCGCCCGCTCCGCCGCCGCGCCTCGTCATCTTCGACTTCGACGGCACCCTGGCCGATTCCTTTCCCTGGTTCCGCTCCGTGCTGAACGAGGTCGGGGCGCGGCACGGGCTGCGGCCGGTGGCGCCGGAGGAGGTGGAGTCGCTGCGCCTGCTGCCGACACCGGAGATCCTGCGGGCGATGCAGGTCCCGCCCTGGAAGCTGCCGGCGCTGACGCGCGACCTCAGGGCCATGAAGGCCGAGGCGGCGGCCTGCATCCCGCTCTTCCCCGGCGTGCCCGAGATGCTGCGCGGCCTGGCGGCGGGCGGCGCGGTGGTGGCGATCGCCAGTTCGGATGCCGAGCCGAACATCCGGCGGACCCTGGGCGCGGCGGCCGCCGCGGTCTCGCATTTCGCCTGCGGCGCCTCGCTCTTCGGCAAGGCGCCGAAGCTGCGACAGGTGCTGCGGGCGACGGGGCTACCCGCGGCGGCGGCGGTCTATGTCGGCGACGAGACGCGGGATGCCGAGGCGGCGGCGAAGGTGGGGATGGATTTCGCCGCGGTGACCTGGGGCTATGCGGCGCCGGCGGCGCTGCTGGCACGCGGGCCGCGCTGGGTCTTCGGCACGCCGGCGGAGGTGGCGGCCGGGCTCGGGATGTGATCCCGGGCGGCAGGCCCCTCGGCCGGGATGGCCGCCCCTCCCCCGCGATGGTACAGCGCGGCCACGCCTTTCCCGCCCGGCCCTCCAACCCCGGCGGCCCCGCCCCGGATCGGGCGCCCCGCCCGGCCAATGCGATGACGACGGACACGACATTCGAGATCTTCCTGGCGGCCGCGCCGGGCCTGGAGCCGGTGCTCTGCGAAGAGGTGCGCGGTAAGGGCTTCCGCCGCCCGCGGGCGGTGCCCGGCGGCGTGGTCATAGAGGGCGGCTGGCCGGAGGTCTGGCGCGCCAATCTCTGGATCCGCGGCGCCGGGCGGGTCCTGGCGCGGCTCGACCAGTTCCGCGTGGTCCACCTCGCGCAGCTCGACCAGCGGGCGCGGCGCGTGCCCTGGGCGAGCGTGCTGCGCCCCGACCGGCCCTTCCGGGTGGAGGCCACCTGCGCCGCCTCCCGCATCTGGCACAGCGGCGCCGCCGCCCAGCGCATCGCCACCGCCATCCGCGAGACGCTCGGCGCGCCGGAGGCCGAGGCGGGCGGCATCCTGGTGCGGGCGCGGCTCGAGCACGACCTCTGCACCATCAGCGTCGATACCTCCGGCGAGCCGCTGCACAAGCGCGGCTACAAGGAGGCGGTGAACCCGGCGCCGATGCGCGAGACCCTCGCCTCGCTCTTCCTGATGCAGTGCGGCTATGCCGGCACCGAGCCGCTGCTCGATCCCATGTGCGGCGCGGGCACCTTCGTCATCGAGGCGGCGGAGATCGCGGCGCGCCTCAATCCCGGCCGGGCGCGCCGCTTCGCCTTCGAGGACCTCGCCAGCTTCGACGCCGAGGCCTGGGCGCGCATGCGCGCGGTGCAGAGCCGGCGCGAGCCTGCGTTCCGCTGCTTCGGCAGCGACCGGGACGCGGGGGCGGTGGAGATGAGCCGCGCCAATGCCGCGCGGGCCGGCGTCGAGGCCGGCACCGAATTCCGCCAGGCGACGATCAGCGACGCCGCGCCGCCGGAGGGGCCGCCGGGCCTGGTCATCGTCAACCCGCCCTATGGCGCGCGCCTCGGCGAGGGGAAGGCGCTGGGGCCGCTCTACCGCGCCCTGGGGCAGGTGCTGCGGGCACGCTTCTCGGGCTGGCGCGTCGGCCTGGTCACCGCCGAGCCGCGGCTGGCCCAGGTGACCGGGCTGCCCTTCCTGCCGCCCGGCCCGCCGGTGCCGCATGGCGGGCTGCGGGTGACGCTGTACCGGACCGCGCCCCTGGCCTGACGGCGCCGGTCGCCGGCCCGGCGCCCCGGATCGGCCCCTCGGTCTGGACGGGCGCGGCCGGTCTCGTGTCGGCCCGAGCCTGCGCGCGACGCCCGTCGGCGGTTGGATGTCAGGCGATCTCCCGGACCAGCTTGGCCCGCAGCGCGCGGGCGATGTCGCGCCGGTCCTCCGCCGTCACCACGAAGGCGCCGGGCCCGCCCGCCACCTCCCGCCGATAGGTCTCGGCCAGCGGCTCGCCGAAGCGGGTGACCTGGCCGGCGGCGGCGACGGCGAGCGCATTGATCCGGATGCCGGCCGCGACAGCCTCGTCGCGCGCGACCTCGGCGGGCCGCAGCGAGCGCAGGTCGGGCCCGTCGCCCGAGAGGTCGATCACCCGCTCCGCCGCGCGGAAGGGCGCGGCGAGCAGCAGGCGCGCGCAATGGTCCAGCGCATCGCCGATCGCGTTCCAGCTCTGCGGGCTGCGCGGCGCGGCCAGCACCGCCTCCGCGAGGCGCCGCGCATCGGCGGCATCGGCGATGCGGTGGAAATCGACCACCGTCGCCGCGCCGCCGGGCGAGCCCCATTCCACCATGGCGACCGCGATGGCGCCGCGCGGCCGGCTGGCGATGGCCGCGAGCACGGCGGGATGCGACAGCGCCTCGGCATAGCCCTCGCGCTGCAGGCGGAACTCGTCGGCATCGATGGAGCCGGAGGCATCGACGGCGAGGACGAGGAGCGTGTCCACCTCCGGCACCTGCGCGGCGGCAGGTGCGGCGGCGAGGCCCCCCGGGAGCGCAAGGATGCTGCGGCGCTGCATGGACGGACCCCGGATGTCGTTGCGATGACATGGGACGTGGTCGCGGCGGCGCCAAGCCTTGGCGGCGCGCGCCGGCCGGCGCATGGTCCGGCCGGGACGAGGAGGAACGCCATGCCGAGCTTCACCGTGGACGGCTACGACCTGAGCTATGCCGAGAGCGGCGCCGGCGAGCCGCTGGTGCTGGTGCACGGGACGCTCGGCGACCAGCGCTACTGGGCGCCGCAGATGGAGACGCTCGGGAAGCACTACCGCGTGCTGGCGCTGTCCCTGCGGCATTGCTGGCCCGGGGAATGGACCGCGGACGGGGATTTCACCATCGACCGGCACGTGGCCGACGTGGCCGCCTTCATCCGCGGCCTCGGCGCCGGGCCGGTGCGGCTGGTTGGCCACTCGCGTGGCGGCCATATCGCCTTCCGCGTCGCCGAGCGGCATCCGGACCTCGTCCGCGCCCTGGTCCTGGCCGAGCCGGGGGGCGAGCTGGACGAGAGCCTGGGCGGCAGGCCCGCAAGCGGCGCCCAGGCCGGCGCCTTCGCCGAGGGCGCCGCGCTGATCGAGGCCGGCGACGTGGAGGGTGGCCTCAGGCGCATCGCCGAGCATACCGGCGGCCCGGGCGCCTGGGAGAAGCGCAGCGAGGCGCGCAAGGCGATCAACCGCGCGAATGCCCGCACCCTGCTCGGCCAGCGCCACGAGCAGCGCCGCCCCTATTCACGCGCGGCGGCGGAGGCGATCCGGGCGCCGACCCTGCTGGTGGTGGGCGCGCAGACCCTGCCGAATTTCGTGGCGAACGCCGATGCGCTGGAGAAGCACATCAAGGGCTGCGCGCGCGTCTCGATCCCGAATGCCGCGCACAGCATGAGCCAGGACAACCCGGCGGCCTTCGATGCCGCGGTGCTCGCCTTCCTCGAGCGGCACTGAGCGATGCGCAGCGTCGTCGTCACCGGCGGCAGCGGCAAGGCCGGCACCGCCATCGTGCGGGAACTGCTCGCGCATGGCTATGCCGTGCTGAACGTGGACGTGCGGCCGCCCGCCGAGCCGCCGCCGTCCGGCGGGCCGCCGTGCCACTTCATGCGGGTGGACCTGACCGGCTTCGGCTCGGCGGTGGAGAGCCTGGCGCGCATGGCGGGGACGCTGGACCGCCGGCGGGACCCGCTCGGGAAGCCCTTCGCGGTGGTGCACATGGCTGGCATCCCGGCGCCCGGCCTGGCGACGGATGCGGCGACCTTCCACAACAACATGATGACGACCTGGAACATCTTCTCCGCCGCCACGCTGGCCGGGGTGGAGCGGGTGGTCTGGGCGTCCTCGGAGACCACCTACGGCCTTCCCCTCACCCGCAGCCCGCCGCTGTTTGCCCCGGTGACCGAGGACCATCCGCTGGTGCCCGAGAGCAGCTATGCGCTGGCCAAGGCGCTCTGCGAGCGGATGGCGGAGGAGATGCACCGCTGGAACCCGGGCACCCGCTTCACGGCGCTCCGCATCAGCAACATCCTGGAGGAGGCGGACTACGCCCTGATCCCCGGCTTCCAGGCGGACGCGGCGCTGCGGCGCTGGAATCTCTGGAGCTGGGTGGATGCGCGCGACGTCGCCCAGGCCGCGCGGCTGGCGCTGGAGGCCGATGTGGCGGGCTGCGACGCCTTCACCATCGCCGCCGCCGACACGGTGATGGAGCGCCCGAGCCGCGACCTGATGGCCGAGCATTTTCCCGGCGTGCCGATCCGCGGGGAGCTGGCCGAGCACGGCACGCTGCTCTCCGTCGAGAAGGCGAAGCGGGTGCTGGGCTACGCGCCGCGGCATAGCTGGCGGCGTTGAAGCAGAGGGGCACCACGGTATATAGCAGTGGTAGCTACCGTGGGGTGCCGCGATGCCGACCGCCAAGCTCTTCTGGTCAGGCCGATCCCAGGCGGTCCGGCTGCCCAAGGAATTCCGCTTCAAGGGCCAGGAGGTCCGCATCCGCCGCGAGGGCAATGCGGTGATCCTCGAGCCCATCGCGGATGACTGGGCCTGGCTCGACGCGCTCGAGCCCCTGGATGAGGATGCCGCGCGCTACGCGCTGGAGCAGCCGCCGATGCAGGCGCGGCCGGAACTCGACACCCTGTTCGACGACTGATGGGCTGGCTGCTGGACGCCAATGCCGTCATCGCCATCATGCGCGATCCGCGCGGGCCCGTCGCCCGCCGCGTGCGGGAGCATGGCGGGGAAGACATCCAGGTCTCCGCCATTGTCTGGCACGAGTTGTCCTTCGGCGCCTTCCGCAGCCAGCGCTCGGGACTGAACCTGCACCGGCTGGAACGGCTGGATTTTCCGATCCTGCCCTTCGACGCCGAGGATGCCCGCACCGCCGGCGCCATCCGCGCCGAGCTCGTCCGCCGCGGCACGCCTATCGGCCCCTATGACCTGCTGATCGCCGGCCAGGCCAGGGCGCGCGGCCTCACCCTCGTTACCCGCAACATCCGGGAATTCGCCCGCATCCCCGACCTCGCCGTGGAGGACTGGGAAGCGCCCTGACCGCAGGCGCAACCGGGTGCGCGGCCATGCGCTCTCCCGTCCGCGCACCGGGTGACGGGAGGGACGCATGCAAGGAACACTCGGAAGGCACCTGCCCTGGGTCCTGGTCGGGCTGGTCGGGGCGGGGGCGCTCGCGGTCATCGCCTCGGCGCGGGGCGAGCCGGTGGGCGCCGTCTGGGTCCTCGCGGCCGCGGTCGCCACCTACCTCATCGCCTATCGCTACTATGCGCGCTTCATCGCCGGCCGCGTCATGCGGCTCGACCCGGCGCGGCCGACACCGGCGGTCCGGCGCAACGACGGGCTCGACTACGTGCCCACCGACCGCACCGTCCTCTTCGGCCATCATTTCGCGGCCATCGCCGGCGCCGGGCCGCTGGTGGGCCCGGTGCTCGCGGCGCAGATGGGCTACCTGCCGGGAATGCTCTGGATCCTGGCGGGCGTCGTGCTGGCCGGCGCGGTGCAGGACTTCATGGTGCTCTTCGTCTCCATGCGGCGCGACGGGCGCTCGCTCGGCGAGCTGATCCGCGCCGAGCTCGGGCCCGTGCCCGGCGTCATCGCGCTCTTCGGCACCTTCCTGATCATGGTGATCATCCTCGCGGTGCTGTCGCTGATCGTGGTGAAGGCGCTGGCCGAGAGCCCCTGGGGCACCTTCACCGTCGCCGCCACCATCCCGATCGCCCTTGTCATGGGCATCTATCTCCGCGTCATCCGGCCCGGCGCGATCGGGGAGGTCTCGGTCCTCGGCTTCGTGCTGCTGATGCTGGCGATCCTCGGCGGGCAATGGGTGGCGGAGGACCCGGCCTGGGCCGCCGCCTTCACCTTCAGCGGCACGCAGCTCTGCTGGATGCTGATCGGCTACGGCTTCGTCGCCTCCATCCTGCCGGTCTGGCTGCTGCTGGCGCCGCGCGACTACCTCTCCACCTTCCTCAAGATCGGCACGATCATGGGGCTGGCCATCGGCATCCTGGTGGTGCTGCCCGAGTTGCGCATGCCCGCCGTGACGCGCTTCGTGGACGGCAGCGGGCCGGTCTGGTCCGGGGCACTGTTCCCCTTCCTCTTCATCACCATCGCCTGTGGCGCCGTCTCGGGCTTCCACGCCCTCATCTCCTCCGGCACCACGCCGAAGCTGATCGACAGTGAGGCGAATGCGCCGCTGATCGGCTATGGCGGCATGCTGATGGAGAGCTTCGTCGCGATCATGGCGCTGATCGCGGCGAGCGTGATCGAGCCGGGCATCTACTTCACCATGAACAGCCCGGGCGCCGTCATCGGCACCACGGCCGAGAGCGCCGCGACGGCCGTGACGAACATGGGCTTCGCCGTCTCCGCCGCCGACATCTCCCAGGCCGCGAGCGACGTGGGCGAGACCTCCATCATCTCCCGCGCCGGCGGCGCGCCGACGCTGGCCGTCGGCATGGCGCATATCTTCCACCAGGTCATCGGCGGCAAGGCGATGATGGCCTTCTGGTACCACTTCGCCATCCTGTTCGAGGCGCTGTTCATCCTGACCGCCGTCGATGCCGGCACCCGCGCCGGGCGCTTCATGCTGCAGGACCTGCTGGGCGTCTTCGTCCCCGCCATGAGGGACACGGCGAACTGGGCCTCGGGGGTCGTCGCCACCGCGCTCTGCGTCGCCGCCTGGGGCTTCTTCCTCTACCAGGGCGTCACCGACCCGCTGGGCGGGGTCAATACCCTCTGGCCGCTCTTCGGCATCTCCAACCAGATGCTGGCAGCGGTCGCGCTGACGCTCTGCACCGTCGTCATCTTCCGGATGAAGCGGCAGCAATACGCCTGGGTGACGATCCTGCCGACGCTCTGGCTGGCGGCCTGCACCCTGACGGCCGGGCTGCAGAAGATCCTCTCGGCCGATCCGCGGGTCGGCTTCCTCTCGCATGCCTCCCGCTATGCCGAGGCGCTGGACCGCGGCCAGGTGCTGGCGCCGGCGAAGAACCTCGACCAGATGCGCCAGATCGTCTTCAACGACCGCATCGACGCGGCCCTCGCCGCGCTCTTCGTCGCGGTCGTGGTCGCCATCATCGCCTTCGGCGTGAAGTCCTGCTGGGAGGCCTGGCGCGCCGAGCGCTGGACGGCGCAGGAGGTGGGCGGCCCGGCGCGGGTGGCGGCCGAATGACGCGCGCGGATGCGCCGCGCGCCTGGCTGCGTTGCCTCTGCGACACGGCGCGGCTGATGGTCGGGCAGCCGAGCTACGAGGCCTATCTGGAGCATGCGCGCCGCCTGCATCCCGACAAGGCGCCGATGACGCACGCCGAGTTCTTCCGCGACCGCGAGGCGGCGCGCTTCGGCGGCGGCACGCGCGGCTTCCGCTGCTGCTGATCCCCCCTCGCCCGCCGCGCCGAAGCCCGGCAGGATCGGCGCACCACAAGAAGGGGGAAGCGCCATGCGCATGCAGGGCAAGGTGGCCGTCATCACCGGCGGCGCCTCGGGCATCGGGAAGCGGACAGTGGAGCGCTTCCTCGAGGAAGGCGGCCGCGCCGTCGTCGCCGATATCCAGGACGCGGCCGGCGAGCGGCTCTGCGAGACGCTCGGCCCCGCGGCCCGCTTCGTCCATTGCGACGTGACGCGGGAGGAGGAGGTGGCGGCGGCCGTGGCGCTGGCCGAGAGCAGCTGGGGGCGCCTCGACCTGATGTTCAACAATGCCGGCCGCCCCGGCGTGCCGGACCCGATCGAGACCATGCCGACCGAGGGCTGGGACGCGACCATGGCGGTGCTGGTCCGCTCCGTCATGCTCGGCATCAAGCACGCGGCGCCCGTCATGACGCGCCAGGGCTCGGGCGCCATCGTCAACACGGCGAGCGTCGCCGGGCTGATCCCCGGCTCCACCGCCACGGCCTATTCGGTGGCGAAGTCGGCGGTGATCCAGTTGACGAAATGCGCGGCGCTGGAGCTGGCCGGGCACGGGATCCGGGTGAACTGCATCTGCCCCGGCGTGATCGCCACGCCGATCTTCGGCCGTTCGGCGGGGTTGCCGACGCAACTCGACGCGAAGGTGGCGGAGGAGGCGTCGCGGAACGCCGCCGCCATGCACCCGATCGGCCGGGAGGGCCGGGCGGAGGACATCGCGGAGGGCGTGCTCTACCTCGCCGACGACCGCGCCGGCTTCGTCACCGGCATCGCGCTCACCATCGATGGCGGCCTGGCCGCGGGGATGACGCCGGCGCAGCGCGCCGCGCTCTGGGCGCCGCTGCGCGGGGCCGTGGCGGCGCTGGCGGAGGATGCGGGGTAGCAGGCCGCGCCCGGCCGGCCATCGCTGGCGACGCGGCACCCGACGGGCGGGAGATGCGCGGGTCAGGCCCCCGCGTGACGGGTGGCGACGGGATCGGTGGCGCCGCGGCGAAGGCTACCGCCCCGCCTGGATCCCCGCCTCGGCGATCACCCTGGCCCATTTCTGGATGTCGGCCGCGATCAGCGCCTGCATCTCCTCGCCCGTGCTCGGCGCGGGGTCGAGGCCGAGTTGCGCGAAGCGCGCGCGCTGCTCGGCATCGGCCAGCACGCGCATCGCCTCGGCATGCACCTTGTCGAGGATGGGGCGCGGCGTGCCGGCGGGCGCCATCAGGCCGAACCAGGACAGCGCCTCGAAGCCGGGGAAGCCCTGCTCGGCGACGGTCGGGATCTCCGGCATGGCGGGCGAGCGCTGCAGGGAGGAGACGGCGATGGCGCGGATGCGGCCCTCCTGCGCGAGGGGCATGGCGACGCCGGAATTCTGCACGCCGAGCGGCAGGACGCCGTTCATGACATCCGCCAGGTTGGCGCCGCGATAGGGCACGTGCTCCATGCGGATGCCAGCGAGGCGGCAGAGCATCTCGACCGCGATGTGCTGCGGCGTGCCGACACCCGGCGTGCCGTAGGCGAGGCCGCCCGGCCGCACCCGTGCGGCGGCGATGACGTCGCCGAGGCTGTGGAAGGGCGACCCGTTGGCGACGAGGAAGACCGAGGCCATGGAGAGCGTCCGGCCGATCGCGGCCAGGTCCTTCAGCGGGTCGAAGCCCACGGGCTGCAGGGTCGGCACGATGGTCAGCGCGCCGTTCGCGCCCCAGAGCAGCGTCGCGCCGTCGGGCGGCGACTTGGCGACGCGGTCGGCGCCGATGGCGCCGCCCTGGCCCGGGATGTTCTCCACCACGACGGGCTGCCCCCAGGCCTGGGAGAAGGCCTGGGCGAAGATGCGGGCGGTGACGTCGGTGGAACTGCCGGGGGTGAAGCCGACGACGAGGCGCACGGGCCGCGTCGGCCAGGCCTGGGCGCGCGCCGGCGCGGGCAGCAGCGCGGCGGCGGCCAGCAGGCCGCGGCGCGTCGGGGACATGGCGTTCCTCCCATCGATCGTTAGAGGAAGCGTACCGACCCGCGCGCGCCCGACTCAAGGGTTCCAAGGGCCTTAAGCCCTTGGCGGGTGGGGTTCGGGGAGGGCAGAGCCCTCCCTGAGGCTACTCCGCCCTGACGAGCTTCCCTGGCCTTGCCCCCGTCTCCTCGCCGCGCTCGAAGATCGGCACGCCGCTCACCAGCGTCATCTCGTAGCCATCGACGCGCTGCACCAGCCGCCGCCCGCCGGCCGGCAGATCATAGGCCATCTCCGGGTGGTGCGGCCGCAGCGCCGCGAAGTCGATGACGTTGACATCGGCCTTCTTGCCCGGGGCCAGCCGGCCGCGGTCGTGGAAGCCGAAGAAGTCCGCCGTCTCGCTGGTCTGGCGCTTGATGACGAATTCCAGCGGCAGCCGCTCGCCGCGCGTGCGGTCGCGCACCCAGTGCGTCAGCATGGTGGTGGAGAGCGAGGCGTCGCAGATCACGCCGCAATGCGCGCCACCATCGGAGAGGCCAAGGATGGTGTGCGGGTCGGTGATCATCTCCCGCACCACCTCCAGGTCGCCATGGACGTAGTTGGTGACGGGGAAATAGAGCATCCGCCCGCCATCGCCGCCGGTCAGGTAGTCGTAGCAGAACTCGGGCGCCGACTGGTTCGTGCGCGCCGCCATGGCGGCGATGCTGCGCTCAGGCGGCGGCTCGTAATTCGGATCGTCGCCCAGGATGTACATGCGGTCCCAGCGCGTGGCGATCTGGCGCGACAGCGGCGGCAGGATCTCCAGCAGGCGCGGGCTCGCCTCCTCCGCCAGGATGCGCGCGCGGACCTCCGGGTCGCGCAGGCGGGCAAGCTGCTCCGCCGGCGGCAGGCGCGACAGCTCGGAAAAGCCCTCGCGGAGCGCGAAGGGATTGAGCGAGGTGGTGAGGCCGAGGATGAGCCCGACCGGCCGGCCCGCGACCTGGGCCGAGAGCGGCAGGCCCTCCTGCCGCGCGGCGCGGATGCCGTCCATCAGCCGGCGCCAGCGATCCGGGTCGTAGCTGCGGTCGGTCAGCAGGAACCAGACGGGACGGCCGCTGTCCTTCGCCACCTGGCGCAGCCAGCCGAATTCGGTGGCCTCGTCCTCGAAGTCGGACAGCATGCCGAAGGCGCCGCGGCCGGCGCGGCCCATCGCCTTGCCGATGGCGATCAGCTCCTCATACTCGGCGTAGCGGCCAGGGACCAGCTCGCCGGCCGGGGTCTTGTGCTGGTCGGTGCGGCTGGTGGTGAAGCCGAAGGCGCCGGCCTGCAGCGCCTGCTCCGTCAGCTTCGCCATGAGCGCGATGTCGTCGGCCGTCGCCATCTCCCGGTTGATGGCGCGCTCGCCCATGGCATAGACGCGCAGGGGGTGATGGGCGACCTGCGCCGCGACGTCGATGGTGCGCGGCAGGCGCGAGAGGGCATCGAGGTATTCCGGGAAGCTCTCCCAGTCCCATTTCAACCCCTCGGCCAGCGCGATGCCGGGGATGTCCTCGACACCTTCCATCAGGTCGATCAAGGCCTGGTGATGGCTGGGCCGGACGGGCGCGAAGCCGACGCCGCAATTGCCGAAGAGGATGGTCGTCACGCCGTGCCAGGAGGAGGGCGCGAGCACCGGGTCCCAGGTCGCCTGGCCGTCGTAATGGGTGTGCACATCGACCCAGCCGGGGGTGACGAGGCGGCCCTCGGCCTGCACCTCCCGCCGTCCCGGGCCGGCCTTGCCGCCGACCTGGACGATGCGGTCGCCGGTGATGGCGAGGTCGCCGGCGAAGGCGGGCGCGCCGGTGCCATCGACGATGGTGCCCCCCCGGATCACGACGTCATGCATGGCCCGCGCCCTCCTCCTGCCGCTTGGTCGGACGACCGAGTGTGCCGGCGGCCGGCCCGCCCGTCCATGGCCTGATCCGGGTGCGATGCAGCAGGCGGTGTGCGCTGGCGCAAAGACCCCGGTGGACCCTGCCGGGCAGCTTTCCTGTCATGGACATTCCTGCGGGAGGCGTCGGACGATGACAGGGCTGGCGAAGCAGGACTGGCGGCCGGTGATCGAGGCCTGGTTCCCATCGGGCCTCGCCGAGGCGGGGGCGGAGACGCATCACTGGATGTTCGGGCAGTGGTTCGGCGGCGGCCAGGTCCTGCCCGCCGCCTTCGCGCCGCTGGCGGAGGCCGCGCTGCGGGGCCAACTCGACGAATGGGCAGCCGCGCCGCTCGGCAGGCTCGCGCTGATCCTGCTGCTGGACCAGGCGCCGCGGCAGTTCCGCGCCGGGACGCCGGAGGCCTATGCCGGCGATGCGGATGCGCTGCGGATCGCCGAGGACGGGCTGCGCAACGGCCAGTACGACGCGCTGGCGCATCCCTGGGAGAGGACCTTCTTCTTCCTGCCGCTGGCGCATGCCGAGGGGCCCGACCACCGGGAGCGGATGATCCGCGTGGTGGCGATGGCCGAGGCGGTGGCCTGGTCGGCGCCGGAGCCCCTGCTGCCGCTCTACCGCTTCTCGGCCGAGCAGGCGCGCGGGCACCAGGCGGTGATCGCCCGCTTCGGCCGCTATCCCCACCGGAACGCCCTGCTCGGCCGGGCCTCGACGCCCGAGGAGAGGGGCTATCTGGCGACCGGCGACCTGGTGCATCTCCGCCGGCCGCCGCAGCCGGTCGCCTATCCCACCACCGCATAGGCCGGCCGCCGCGGGTCGGCGCCGGCGGCCAGCAGGCCGGTGGCGGGGTCGGACTTCACCACCTCCACCGTGCCGGCGAGCCAGGTCTTGGCCGGCCAGTCCCTGATGTCGTGCCCCTTCGCCGCCAGCGCGTCCCGCGTGGCCTTGGGGATCGCCTCCTCCACCGCCAGGCGGCCGGGGAAGAAGTCGAATGGCGCGAAGCTGGAGGGGAAGGAGTAGGAGGCGACGCGCGGCGCCTCGATCGCCTCCTGCACCTCCATCCCGTGCTGCAGGATGTTCAGCAGCACCTGGATCATGGCCTGGATCTGCACGTCGCCGCCCGGCGTGCCGAAGGGCATGACGCCGCCCTCGGCCGTGACCACCATGGCTGGGTTCGGCGTCAGGCGCGGCCGCTTGCCGGGCGCGACGCCGCAGGGATGCGCCGGGTCGGGCCGGCTCTGGCTGCCGCGGTTGGAGGGGATGAGGCCGAGGCCAGGGACGACCGGCGAGTTCCAGGACCCGTCGGAGGGCGTCGCCGAGAAGGCATTTCCCCAGCGGTCCACCACGCAGCAATAGGAGGTATCGGCCTCCACCAGCGGCGCGGCGCGGTCGGCGGCGCCGGGCAGCGCGGTGCCGCCATTCAGGATCGGGCCGGGCATGCCGGGCAGGGCGCGGTCCGGGTCGATCTCGGCGAGGCGCGCCGCGAGATGCGCGTCGGACAGCAGCGCCTCGACCGGCACCTCAAGGAAGGCCGGATCGCCGAAATGGTATTCCCGGTCGGCCATCGCCGCCTTGATGCATTCGGTGAGGAGGTGGAGGTACTCGGCGCTGTTATGCGCCAGGCCGGCGATGCCGCCCTTCTCCATCAGCAGCAGCGCCTCCAGCAGCGCCGGGCCCTGGCACCAGGGGCCACAGGTGATGACCTCATGCCCGCGCCAGGGGCGCCGCACCGCCGGTTCGAGGCGGGAGCGGTAGCCCGCCAGGTCCTCCATCGTCAGGTAGCCGCCCTCGCGCCGCATGAAGGCGGCGATCTCGCGCGCGATGTCGCCGCGATAGAAGGCGGCATGCGCGGCGGCGAGGCCGGCGAGGCGCCCCTTCCCCGCCGCCTTCGCCTCCTCATCGGCCATGTATTGCAGCGTGGCCGCGAGGTCGGACTGCACGAACCGCTCGCCCACCTGCGGTCGGCGCCCGCCCGGCAGGAAGATGGCGGCATTGCCCGGCCAGCGCGCGTAGTCGGCCTCGTGGTCGCGGATATTGTCGGCCAGCAGCGGGTAGACCGCGAAACCGTCCCGCGCATAGCGGATCGCGTATTGCGCAACATCGGCAAAGCCCATGGTCCCGTGCCGCTCGAGCGCGGTGATCCAGGCATCGGGTGCGGCGGGGACGACGGTGCGCAGCACGCCGTTCGGGATCCGGCCGCCGTGCTCGCGCATGAAGAGGTCGGCGGGGATGCCGCGCGGCCAGTGGCCGAGGCCGGCGATGGTCTCGACCGTGCCGTCCGCCTTGCGGATCAGGATGGGCGCGACGCCCGCGACATTGACCAGGTCGGGCAGCAGCACGCCGAGGGCGATGCCGGCGGCGCAGCCGGCATCGATGGCATTGCCCCCGGCCTCGAGCACCGCGAAGCCGGCTGACGCCGCGAGGTAATGGCCGGCCGAGACGGCGTGGCGCGTGCCGTAGAGCGTCGGGCGGGTGGCGTACATGGGACGGCCTCCGGGGTCGGTCGTCCGAGAGGGTCCGCGCCCCGCCCGGCGGCTGTCAACGGCCGCGGGCCGGGCCTGGGGCGCAGGCGGCGCGGCGGGCGGTCTGGCGGGCCGGGCGGCGCAGGGGCACAAGGGCGGCAACCCTGCCAACGAGGCCGCCATGCCCGAGGAACCGCCCGTCCTGCTCGACCGCGACCCGCGCGGCGTCGTCACCGCCACGCTCAACCGCCCGGAGCGCGGCAATGCCTATAACGAGGCGCTGCTGCGCGCCCTGATCGAGGGGCTGGACGCCCTGGCCGCCGATCCCACCGTCCGGGCGCTGGTCATCCGCGGCGCCGGGCGCCACTTCGCCGCCGGCGCCGACATCCACTGGCTGTCCGAGGTGGCGGGTTACCCGCCGGAGCGCGCCTTCGCGGCCTCGCTGGCCACGACCCAGGCGATGCAGAAGCTCAACGAATTCCCCCGTCCGACCTTCGCCCTCATCCAGGGCGCCTGCTTCGGCGGCGGCGCCGGCATCGCCTGCTGCGTGGACGTGGCGCTGGCGACGCCGCAGGCGATCTTCGGCCTGACGGAGGTGCGCGTCGGCGTCTCCCCCACCCCGATCTCGACCCACATGGTCCATGCCATGGGGCTGCGGCAGGCCCGGCGCTACGCCATCACCGGCGAGCGCTTCGGGCCGGCGGAGGCGCTGCGGATCGGCCTGGTGCACGAGGTGCACGAGGCCGCGGCGATCGAGGCGCGGCTGGCGGCGATCCTGGAGGAGACGCTGCTCTCGGCCCCCGGCGCGGTGGCGGTGACGAAGGACAGCCTGCTCGGCGCCAATGGCCTGAAGCTGGATGCGCGGCAGATGGCGCTGCTGGCGCATGAGGGCTGGATGCAGCGCGCCTCGGCCGAGGGGCGGGAGGGGCTGGCGGCCTTCCGGGAGAAGCGGCGGCCTTCCTGGTCCGGGCGGCCGGAGGGCGGATCAGGCAATCCTTGACGGATGGATAACCGGGCCGGTCATCCGCTGGTCTGTCATCGAACCTTCGCAAAACTGCAACCTTGTGGACTTTCGGTGCGACTAGGTAGGGGCGCCGCCCGGGACCGCTCCGTTCCGGGCCCCTCCCTGTCGGAGAAAACCGCGTGAATCGACGCTCCCTTCTCATCGCCACCGGTGCCGCCGCCGCCGTCCCGCTGCTCGGCCGTCCGGCCTTCGCCCAGCAGGCGCAGATCACCGGTGCCGGAGCGAGCTTCCCCCGCCCGGTCTACGAGCGCTGGGGCCAGCAGGCCCGCGAGGCCGCCGGCGTCCAGCTCAACTACCAGTCCATCGGCTCCGGCGGCGGCATCAACCAGATCACCAACCGCACGGTGGATTTCGGCGCCTCCGACGCGCCGCTGCCGGCGGCGCAGCTCACCGAGCGCAGCCTGCTGCAGTTCCCGACCGTCATGGGCTCGGTCGTGCTAATCGTGAACCTGCCGGGCGTCGCCGACAACGCGCTGCGCCTGACGCCGGAGGTCCTGGCCGACCTCTTCCTCGGCAAGATCGGCCGCTGGAACGATGCGCGCGTCGCCGAGCTGAACCGCGACCTGCGCCTGCCGAACCTGCCGGTCGCCCCGGTCTACCGCGCCGATGCCTCCGGCACGACCTTCGTCTTCACCACCTATCTCTCCCGCGTCTCCGAGGCCTGGAAGTCCGGCCCGGGCGCGGCGACCAGCGTGCAATGGCCGGGCGGCCAGGGCGCCCGCGGCAACGAGGGCGTGGCCAATACCGTCCGCAACACGCCCGGCGCCATCGGCTATACCGAGAACGCCTATGCGACGGTGAACAAGCTCGTCACCACGCAGCTCCGCAACAAGTCCGGCGCCTTCGTCAAGCCGGAGATGGCGAACTTCATCGCCGCGGCCGAGAGCGCCGACTGGAACGCACCGAACTTCGCCGCCGACCTGATCGACCTGGGCGGCGCCAATGTCTGGCCGATCGTCGCCCCGACCTTCATCCTGCTGCCGACCAATCCGGCGGCGGACCGCGTCCAGGGCAGCCTCGCCACCATGAAGTTCTTCGACTGGGCCTACAGGAACGGCGCCGAGGCGGCCCGCCGCCTGGAATACATCCCGCTGCCCGAGGCGGTCGCCGAGCGCATCCGGCAGGCCTGGAAGGGCGTGAAGGGTCCGAACGGCCAGGCCGTCTGGACCGCCTGAGCCAAGGGCCGGGGGCCGCGCGCCCCCGGCCACCCCTTGCCCGTCGCCACGAAGCGGGAGACCAGCCTTGTCGACCACCGCCGCCGCCCTCCAGGCCCCGGCCGGCACGCGCCGCAAGATCGGCAGCACCGGGGACCTGATCTTCGAATGGATGTGCCGCGGATCGGGCATCCTCGTGCTGCTCCTGCTCGGCGCGATCATCCTGACGCTGTTCGTCGGCGGCCTGCCCGCCTTCCGCGAATTCGGCGCGGGCTTCCTGACCAGCACCGCCTGGAACCCGGTCGAGGGGCGGGAGCAGTACGGCGCGCTGGTGCCGATGCTCGGCACCATCGTCTCGGCGGTGCTGGCCATCCTCCTCGCCGTGCCGGCCGCCTTCGGCGTCGCCTTCTTCCTGACCGAGCTCTCGCCGCCCTGGCTGCGGCGGCCCATCGGCACCGCGATCGAGCTGCTGGCCGCCATCCCGTCGATCATCTACGGCATGTGGGGCCTGTTCGTGCTGGTGCCCTTCGTGCAGCAATACATCCAGCTCACGATCGGCGAGACGCTGGGCGAGCTGCCGCTGATCGGCGTCCTGCTGGCCAGCAACAGCTTCACCGGCACCTCGGTCTTCACCGCCTCGCTGGTGCTGGCGATCATGATCCTGCCCTTCATCGCCGCGACCATGCGCGACGTCTTCGAGCAGGTGCCGCCGGTCTACAAGGAGAGCGCCTACGGCCTCGGCTGCACGCGGTGGGAGGTGATGAAGGGCGTCGTGCTGCCCTATACCCGCGTCTCGGTGGTCGGCGGCATCATGCTCGGCCTCGGCCGCGCGCTGGGCGAGACCATGGCGGTCACCTTCGTCATCGGCAACGCCAACCGCATGCCGAGCAGCCTCTTCGACCCCTCGACGACCATCGCCTCGATCGTCGCCATGGAGTTCCCGGAGAGCCTGATGGGCAGCCTGAAGCAGTCCTCGCTGCTGGCGCTCGGCTTCCTGCTCTTCGTCATCTCCTTCATCGTCCTTGCCATCTCGCGCTTCCTGCTGCGCTCCCGGCTGAAGGGCTGATCCCATGAGCGCCACCACCCTGCCCGCCCTCTCGCCGGTCAAGGACATCGCGACCGCGCGCGCCCTCGGCCGCCGCCGCCGCCGCATGGACACGCTGGTCCGCTGGTTCTGCCTCGGCGCGACGGCGATCGGCCTCTTCTTCCTGGCCTCCATCCTCCTCACGCTGCTCTGGCGCGGCCTCGGGTCGCTGGACTGGGCGGTCTTCACCCGGGAGTTCCAGCCGACCACCTATGGCGACCCGGACGCGCCCAAGGGCGGCCTCAGCCACGCCATCCTCGGCTCGGTCATCCAAACCGCGATCGGCACGCTAGTCGGCACGCCGATCGGCCTGCTGGTCGGCACCTACCTGGCCGAATACGCCCGCGGCTCGGCGCTCGGCAACGCGGTCCGCTTCGTCTCGGACGTGCTGCTCTCGGCGCCCTCCATCCTCATCGGCCTCTTCGTCTACCAGCTCGTCGTGCTGCCGATGGGCGGCTTCTCCGGCCTCGCCGGCGGCCTCGCGCTCGCCATCATCGTCATCCCTGTGGTGGTACGGACCACCGAGGACATGCTGCAGCTCCTGCCCAATACCCTGCGGGAGGCGGTGGTCGGCCTCGGCGCGCCGAAATGGAAGATGATCACGCTGGTCGCCTATCGCGCGGCGCTGTCGGGCATGGTCACCGGCGTCCTGCTCGCGGTCGCCCGCATCACCGGCGAGACGGCGCCGCTGCTGCTGACGAGCTTCGGCAACAGCGTCATGTCCTGGGACCTCGGCCGGTCCATGTCCAGCCTGCCGATCGCCATCTACCAGCAGGCCAATAGCGGCTTCCCGGACCTGATCGCCATCGCCTGGTCGGGCGCCCTGATCGTCACCGCCGGGGTGCTGGCCATCAACATCGTCGCGCGCCTCGTCGTGCGGCCCAGGCACTGAGCCCCCAACCACCGAGCCCCCAAGAACCGAGCCAGGAGACGGGACCCATGAGCTCCACCACCGAGACCCCGGCGCAGGACCGGCAGGCGGCCGGCTTCGGCGGCATGCAGGCGCGCTCCGGCGCCGCCCTGAACGAGACCGTCCGCGTCGCCATCAGGAACCTCGACTTCTACTACGGCGACAACCGGGCGCTGAAGGGCATCAACTTCAACCTGCCGGAGCGGCAGGTGACGGGCATGATCGGCCCCTCGGGCTGCGGCAAGTCCACCCTGCTGCGCGTGCTGAACCGCATGTACAGCCTCTACCCCGGCCAGCGCGCCACGGGGGAGGTGATGATGGACGGCCAGAACCTGATCGGCGACGACGTCGACGTCAACGAGCTGCGCGCCAGGATCGGCATGGTCTTCCAGAAGCCGACCCCCTTCCCGATGACGATCTACGACAACATCGCCTTCGGCATCCGGCTGCACGAGAAGCTGTCGAAGCCGCAGATGGACGAGCGGATCGAATGGGCGCTGTCGCGCGCCGCCATCTGGGGCGAGGTGAAGGACCGGCTGAACAGCAGCGCCATGGGCCTCTCGGGCGGGCAGCAGCAGCGGCTCTGCATCGCGCGGACCATCGCGGTGCGGCCGGAGGTGATCCTCTTCGACGAGCCGACCTCGGCGCTCGACCCGATCTCGACGCTGAAGATCGAGGAGCTGATCGACGAGCTGAAGCGCGACTTCACCATCGCGATCGTCACCCACAACATGCAGCAGGCCGCCCGCTGCGCCGACCAGGTCGCCTTCTTCTACCTCGGCGAGCTGATCGAGGTGGCGCCGGCGGCGCAGCTCTTCACCGCCCCGCGGCACCCGCGGACCCAGGAATACATCACCGGCCGGTTCGGCTGAGGCTGGCCGGCGATCGCCGGCCCGGGGAATCGGAGGCCAGGATGGACAGGATGCAGGAACACACCGTCAAGTCCTATGCGAAGGAGCTGCGCCGGCTGCGCGAGCTGGTCGCCCGCATGGGCGGGCTTGCGGAGCGGCAGGTCGCCGATGCCGTCGCCGCGCTGGTGCGCCGCGACGCCGAGCTGGCGACCGAGGTGATGGCGCGCGATGTCGAGATCGATGCGCTGGAGCGTGAGATCGAGGCCTTCTGCATCCGGATCCTGGCGCTGCGCCAGCCGGCCGGCGCCGATCTCCGCCTCGTCGTCGCGGCGCTGAAGATCAGCCACGAGATCGAGCGCGTCGGCGACTATGCCCGCAACGCCGCCAAGCGCAGCGTGGTGCTGGCACAGCAGCCCGCGCTCGGCAGCCTCAACGGCTTCCAGCGCATGGCGCGGCTGGTGCAGGAGAACCTGAAGGGCGCCATGGACGCGCTGGTGAACGACGACGCCGCCCGCGCCGACGAGGTCTGGGCCGCCGACCAGCCGGTGGACGAGGTCTACAACGGCATCTTCCGGGAGATGCTGACCTTCATGATGGAGGACCCGCGCAACATCACCGCGGCCACCCATCTGCTCTTCGTCGCCAAGAACCTGGAGCGGATCGGCGACCACGCGACGAACATCGCGGAAACGGTGCATTATGCCGTCAGCGGCGAGGCCCTGACCGAGGAGCGGCCGAAGGCCGACAGCTCGGCCTTCGCCGTGGTCCGCCCGCCGGTCTGAGCAGGAGGAGCCGCGCATGCCCGACTTGGTCCCCGGCGGGGCGCGCCCGACCATCCTGGTGGTGGAGGACGAGGTCCCGTTGCTGACCCTGCTGCGCTACAACCTGGAGAAGCAGGGATTCCGGGTGGAGGAGGCGGCGGACGGCCAGGAGGCCCTGGTCCGCGTCGCCGAATCGAAGCCGGACCTGGTGCTGCTCGACTGGATGCTGCCGCAGCTCTCGGGCCTCGAGGTCTGCCGGCAGCTCCGCCGGCGGCCGGGCACGCGCGACCTGCCGATCATCATGGTGACCGCGCGGACCGAGCAGCAGGACACGGTCCGCGCGCTGGACACCGGCGCCGACGACTACATCACCAAGCCCTTCGCCATGGACGGGCTGATGGCGCGCATCCGCGCGCTGCTGCGGCGGTCCGGCAGCCTGGCGACGCGCGGCATGCTGGCCTTCCGCGACCTGACCATGGACCAGGACGCGCATCGCGTCTCCCGCAACGGCCGGGCGCTGCATCTCGGCCCGACCGAGTACCGGCTGCTGGAATTCCTGATGCAGCATCCCGGCCGGGTCTTCAGCCGGGAGCAGCTCCTCGACGCCGTCTGGGGCCGCGACATCCATGTCGAGCCGCGGACGGTGGACGTGCATATCCGCCGCCTGCGCAAGGCCATCAACGGCGAGGGCGAGGCGGACGTGATCCGCACCGTGCGCTCGGCCGGCTATGCGCTCGACGTCGAGGAGAGCTAGCCGGCCCGCAGCACCCGCGCCGCCGCCGCGACACAGCGGGTGAAGGCGGCGAGGTCGTGCCAGCGGCGCTCCGGCGGCACCTCCTCCGCCTCGAAGGCGCCGCCCGAGGCGGCGATGCCGCCTTCCAGCATCAGGTTGTCATGGCGGTCGAATTCCTCGACCGCCATGCCCTCCGCATCCTCCCAGGTCCCGTCCGCCCGCCGCCGCGCCGCCCCGCCCAGCGCGGCCAGCGTCCTCGCGCCGAAGCGCCGCGCGGTATTGCTGTAGCCGAAGACCGGCCGGCCGAGGGCCCGCATGAGGCCGAGTTCGTAGACCGTGCCGACATCGGCCGAGGCGCCGCGGAAGGGCGTGAGGTTGGCGATCAGCGCGTCGCAGCCGCGGATATGCGCCTCGTTCGCCCAGTAGATGCGCAGCCATTCCGGCTGCGCGGCATCGGGCGCGACGGGCGGCGGCTCGAGCGGGAAGACGCCGAGGAGGCCATGGGCGGCGCAGACCGCCCGCTTGGCCGCGGCGACGGCCTCGGCATCGGCCAGGAAGACCTCGGGACCGGCCAGGTAGATTCGCATGAGGCTTGCTAATGCAGGTCCCCGGGGCGGATTGCCAGAGCAGATCGCCCGACGGCGGGACTCTGCTCCTCACGACGGGTGCCGGGAGCGGATCGCCGCCCGGCGCGTCGGGGCCTGGCGCCGGAGGAGGGGGCGGGCGGCGCGCCCGCCCGCCGGCCCCGGTCAGTCGCCCGTGCCGGTGTCGCCGTGCTGGTCGGGCGCCGCGGCGCTGTTGAGCTGGATGTAGTTCTGGATGCCGATCAGCTTGATCAGGTCGAACTGCCGCTCGATGAAGTCGACATGCTCCTCCTCGTTGTCGAGGATGCGGCGGAAGAGGTCGCGCGAGACGTAGTCGCGCACGCCCTCCATATAGGCGATACCGTCGCGGAGGTCGGTCATCGCCTTCTCCTCCAGCTTGAGGTCGCTCTGCAGGATCTCCTCGACCGTCTGGCCGATGAGGAGCTGGTTCAGCCGCTGCAGGTTGGGCAGGCCGCCGAGGAAGAGGATGCGCTCGATGAGCCAGTCGGCATGGCGCATCTCCTCGATCGATTCCTTGTACTCGTGGTCGCCGAACTTGGTCACGCCCCAGTGCCGCAGGATTCGCGCATGCAGGAAGTACTGGTTGATCGCGGTCAGCTCGTTGGTGAGCTGGGTGTTCAGGAACTCGATGACCTTCGGATCGGACTTCATGACGCGGCTCCCGGATCGGGGGTGGGTGGGACATCGCCGCGGCAGGCTGCCGGCGCGGGCCGGCGCGGGGACCGCGCCTGCCATCGGCACCGCACCCTTCGCCCGCATCCCCCGCCGTCAGACCGCCGCTGCCGCTCTCGCGGGCGTTTCCTCCCCCAGGTCTGGTGCCGGGCTTTGCATGCGCCGGCACCTCAAGATCACGGGAGGCCGGCCGGATTGGCAAGCCCCGCCGTCTGGCTGTCCCGGATCATGGAAAGGATCATCCTGGTGCAGCTGCCGCACTGGGCCTTGCAGTCGCAGGCGGCATAGACGTCGCGGGGCCGGCGTGCCCCCTGCGCGACCGCCTCGTTCAGTTGCGTATCGGTCAGCGCGTTGCACAGGCAGACGATCACGATCCCAGGTCCCCCTCAGGCCTCAGCGCCAGCCGCTGCGCTGCAGGATCTGCAGCGCCTCGGCGGCATGGGCATTGGTGTTCTCGGCATCCACCGGCTCGGCCCGGAAGCGCCCCATGGCTTCCAGCGCCGGATGGAGCGGCGCATCCGGCACCGCCGGGTATTCCATGTTGCCCAGCGCCAGCATGGACTGGGCATGGTCGCCGGTGAGGAATTCCAGGAAGCGCGCGGCCTGCGCCCTGTTCGGCGCGGTCTTCACCAGGCCGGCGCCGGAGATGTTCACATGCGTCCCCCGGTCGCCCTCCCCCTGGTTCGGGAAGACGACGCCGATGCGTTTGAAGAGCGCCTGGTCCTCGGGCTTCTGCGAGGCGCCGAAGGCGGCGAGGTAATAGGTATTGGCCAGCGCCAGGGTGCATTGCCCCGCGGGGATGGCGCGGAACTGGTCGCGGTCGCCGCCCTGCGGCGGGCGGGCGAGGTTGGCGGCGACGCCCTTCGCCCAGGCCTCGGTCTTCTCTGCGCCGTCGGCGATCAGCACCGAGGCGGCGAGGCTGATGTTGTAGGGATGGTTGGAGGAGCGGACGCAGAGGCCGGCGCCGGCGGGCCCGGCCAGGTCCTCGTAGCGCGCGAGGCCGGCGGGCTTCCCCTTCTCCTTGTCGTACATGACGACGCGGGCGCGCTGGGAGATGGCGAACCAGAGCCCCTCCTTCGAGCGCAGGCCGGCCGGGATGCGCTGCTCCACCACCTTCGAGGCGAAGGGCGCGAGGATGCCGGCCTGGGCGGCGCGGGCGAGGCGCGCGGCATCGACGGTGATGAAGACATCGGCGGGGCTATTGGCGCCCTCGTTCCGGATCCGTTCGATAAGCTGGTCGGCATCGCCCTCGATCAGGCGGACGCGGATGCCGGTCTCCCTGGTGAAGGCCTCGTAGAGCGTCCGGTCGCTGTCGTAGTGGCGGGAGGAATAGAGGTTGACCTCCTCGGCCCCCGCGGCGGGGGCGAGGCCGATGGCGGCAAAGCCGGCGGCCAGCAGGCCGAGCAGGCGGCGCGTCGATCGGGCGGTCATGGCGTCACTCCGGTCCGTCGGCCTTGTTGATAGGGATAATGAGAACCATTCGCAAGTGCTTTCCGGCAGGCGACTGAGGGAGCCTGCGCCGCGGCCGGACCATTGCGCCTTGCGCTGGCGCAAATGCGAAGCGCTCGCGAGAAGGGCCCGCCCCGGCCTGCGCCGGGACGGGCCCTTCGAGGGATGACGGCAGGTCAGCCCGCGGCCGTGGCCGGGCCGGTCCCGCCGCCGCCGGTCAGGTGCGCAGGATCACACCTCGCCGCGCGCCATGCGGCCGGCGATGTGCTCCGCCTGGCGGATCGCCAGCGCCACGATGGTCAGCGTCGGGTTGCAGGCGGCGCCGCTGGTGAACTGGCTGCCATCCGAGACATAGAGGTTGGGCAGGTCATGCGCCTTGCCCCACTTGTCCACGACCCCGTCGCGCGCATTCGCGCTCATGCGGTTGGTGCCGAGGTTGTGGGTGCTCGGATAGGGCGTGGTCTCGAAGGTCCGGGTCGCGCCCACCGCCTCGTAGATCGCGCGGCCCTGCCCATAGGCGTGGTCGCGCATGGCGATGTCGTTGCGGTGGTCGTCGAAATGCACTTTGGCGACCGGCAGGCCGAACTTGTCCTTCGACGTCGGGTCGAGGGTGACGCGGTTCTCCGCCTGCGGCATGTCCTCGCCGACGATCCAGAGGCCCGCCATATGGTCGTAGGAGTCCATGGCCGAGGTGAAGCCGCGGCCCCAGGCCCCGGGCTCGAGGAAGGCGGCCAGGAAGGGCACGCCGAGCGAGAGCGTCTCGAGTTCGTAGCCGCCGGCGAAGCCGCGCTTCGGGTCGTGGTGCGATTCGTCGCGGACGATGCCGGCCATGGTCGTGCCGCGGTACATGTGCACCGGCTTGTCGAAGATGGCATAGACGCTGCCGGTGGTGTGGCGCATGTAGTTGCGCCCGACCTGGCCCGAGCTATTGGCCATGCCGTTCGGGAACATGGCGGAGGCGCTGTTCAGCAGCAGGCGGGGACTCTCGATGGAATTGCCGGCGACCGCGACGATGCGGGCGCGCTGGCGCTGCTGCCGGCCGTCCTTGTCGGCATAGACGACGCCGGTCGCGCGGCCGCGGGCGTCATGCTCGATCCTCAGCACCATGGAGTTCGGCCGCACCTCGAGCCGGCCGGTCGCCTCGCCGGCCGGGATCTCGGTGTAGAGGGTGCTCCACTTCGCCCCCATCTTGCAGCCCTGGAAGCAGAAGCCGAGCTGGTGGCAGGAGGTGCGATCGGCCCGCGGCTCCGAGTTGATCGCCATGTTGCCGGTGTGGAATTCCTTGTAGCCCAGCTTCTTCGCGCCGGCCGCCAGCACCTTGTAGTTGTTGTTGCCGGGCAGGCGCGGGATGCCGTTGGTCCCGGTCACGCCCATCTTGTCCTCGGCCCGGGCGTAGAAGGGCTCGAGCTCGGCCAGCGTGATCGGCCAGTCCAGCAGGTTGGCGCCCTCGACCGCGCCGTAATGCGTGCGGGCGCGGAACTCGTAGTCCTGGAAGCGCAGCGAAGCGCCGGCCCAATGCGTGGTCGTACCGCCGACGGCTTTCACGATCCAGGCCGGCAGGTTCGGGAAATCCTTGGACACGCGCCAGGAGCCGCCGGTGGTGCGCACATCCGCCCAGGCGAGCTGCGAAAAGCTCGCCCATTCGTCGTTGACGAAATCCTCGATCTCGTGCCGGCCGCCGGCTTCGAGGATCACCACCTTGGCGCCCTTCTGCGCCAGCTCGTTGCCGAGGGTGCCGCCACCGGCGCCCGAGCCGATGATGACGACGACCCCGTCGTCGTTCAGGTCGAAGTTCGCCATGGGTCAGGCCTCCGGCAGCCAGTCGATGTCGTTGAAGCCGCGGTTGATGTAGCCGCCATGCTCATAGGAGGAGCCCTCGTAGCCGAGCTTCGCCCAGACCTCCTTCTGGTTGTAGAGCGAGACGATGAGGTCGCCGCGCAGCTTCTGGAAGAAGGCGGACGTCTCCATGGACTTCAGGATTTCGACGCGCTGCTCCTCCGACGCCACGCGGATGTAGTCGCGGCCGAAGCGCTTCCTCGCCTCCGCATCCAGCGTCGCGGCACCTTCCTCGAGCAGCTTGCGCAGCGCGGCATCGCCGGCGGCGGTGTCGTCATAGGGCAGGACGGCGGCGATGTAGTACCGGTCGGGGAAGCGGTCATGCGGGAAGATGTCGCGCGCGGCGCGGGCCAGCACGGTCATGGTGGCCGGCTTGATCGCCTTGAGGTCGCCCGCCCAGGCGGCATCCGGCGCGATGGTCATGCCCGCGGCCAGCGCGGTGGCGGCCGCGGGCGCGGTGGCGGCGCCGCGCAGGAAGACGCGGCGGCGCACCGTGGTGCGCTTGTCCAGTTCTCTCATTTTCTTGGTTCCTCCCTGGGATTGCCTAGTGGTAGCGGCCGAAGCGCTGCAGGACCTCGGTCCTGTACCCATCCGGATCGGTGATGAAGAAGAACTTCGCCAGCGGCCGGCCCTGATGCGCCATCTCGCGCATCGGGCCGCAGTCGATGCCGGCGGCCGACATCCGCGCATGCTCGGCCGCGAGGTCCTCCACCACCACGGCGAGATGGCCATAGCCATCGCCGAGATCGTAGGGCTCGGTCCGGTCGTGGTTGACCGTCAGCTCCAGTTCGAAGGGGCCTTCGGGGGCGCGCAGGTAGAGCAGCGTGAAGCCGTCGAAGGCGAGGCGGTCGATCACCTCCAGCCCCAGCGCGCGACGGTAGAAATCGACCGACCGCGCCTCTTCGAGGACGCGGATCATGGAGTGGATCGGCTTGGCCATGGTGGCTCCCCGGTATGGTCCCGGCGAGCTTTCCAGGGTCGCGTGGCGCCCGGGTAGTAGCGGGCTACTGCGGCCGCGGAATCACGCCGCCTGCAGGCTCCGCGCCGCGACCTCGGCCGCGTGCCGGTCCTGGTTCTCCAGCCAGAGCAGGCAGGTGACCCGCAGCAGGGAGGCGAAATTGCCGATCTCCCCCCGCCGCGCCAGCACCTCGTCATGCAGGGTGACGAGGAAGCGGGTGACCGAGCTGCCCTCGGCCGCGGCGATACGTTCGAGGATGCGCCAGAAGGCGGATTCCAGCCTTATGCTGGTGCAATGGCCGTGCAGGCGGATGGCGCGCGTCTCGCAGGCATAGGTCGCCGGGTCCTGCGAGGCGAAGATGTTGCACATGGACGTTATCCTCCCGGCCCGGGGTTCGCGCCCCGGGCCGATCGGATGTCGCTAGCCCGCCGGCTGCAAGCCGCGCAAGAACTTTGCACGCGCGCTCGCGCCGGCCATCAGGAAGCTCTGGTCGTTGCCCGAGAGCAGGAAGCGGGCGCCGAGGCCGATATAGGTGCTGGCATGGGTCTCGTCATAGACGCCGCCCATGCCGAGGGTCTTGCCGTGCTTCTTGCAGGCCGCCGCGACCGCCTCATAGGCCGCCTTGACCCTGGGATGGCCGATCTGGCCGCTGATGCCCATGCTGGCCGTGAGGTCGCTGGTGCCGATCATCAGCGCGTCGATCCCCGGCACGGCGGCGATGGCATCGGCGTTCTCCACCGCCTCGGGCGTCTCGATCATGACGCAGACCAGGATCGCCTGGTTCAGCTCCGCCTGCGCCTCGGCATTCGAGGGCGGGAGCATGTTGTAGGCGAAGGGCGGGCCGCCCCAGGAGCGGGTGCCGAGGGGTGGGAAGCGATAGGCGGCGGCGACGGCCTTCGCCTCCTCGGCCGTGTCCACATGCGGCACGACCACGCCCATGGCGCCGTTGTCGAGCGCGCGGGTCCCCTCGAAGAGCGCGTCCTTGCAGCAGCGCACCACCGGCGTCACGCCCTGGTTCAGCGCGGCGATGGCGATCTGCGTCGCCTCGTGCACCGACATGGCGCCATGCTCCATGTCGATGAAGAGCCAGTCGAAGCCCGCGGCGGCGGCGATCATGCCGGTGCCCGCGGTGCGCAGGTGGTGGACGCCGAAGCCGAGGGCGAGCTCGTTCCGGGCGAGGCGTTCCTTCAGGCGGTTGGGTGCGAGTGGCATGGATGCTTCCCCCGATCTTGGCTGTGCCGAGCGCAGCATGCGGCCCCTGCCCGGTCAACCAGGACACGGCCGGCCACAGTGCGGCATGCCACCGGGCCCCGGGGGCGCGACCCGCCCTTCCCCACCGCGCATCGCCCCAGGCCGGCAGGACTCACTGTCTTCCGGCGATCTCCTCTAGGCTCCGCCAGGGACGGCAAGGCTGCCGACCGCGCTATCCGGGAGCGGAGGTGCTGCGATGACCGAGATGGGACTGTTCGAGGCCATGTATTCCGCCCGCTCCCTCCGGCGCTTCCGGCCGGACCCGGTGCCGGAGGCGCTCGTCACGCGCATACTCGATGCCGCAATCCGTGCGCCCTCGGCAGGGAATGCGCAGAACTGGGCCTTCATCGTCGTGCGCGACCCGGCGCAGCGGGCGCGAATCGGCGCGGTCTACCGCAAGGGCTCCGACATCGCCGCCGCCGTCTATGCGGCCCGCAGCCGCCCGGCCCACCTGACCGAGGCGCAATGGGCGCGCATGCTGGACACCGGCGCCTGGCTCTGGGAGCACATGGCCGAGGTGCCGGTGCTGCTGGTGCCCTGCCTGCGGCAGCGCGACATGCCGCCGGCCGAGGCATTGCCGCGGGAGATTGCCGCCCGCCACGGCGAGGAGCTCGCCTACCTCGACCGCATCCGCGGCGCGAGCATCTATCCCGCGTTGCAGAACATCATCCTCGCCTGCCGCGCCTTTGGCCTCGGCACGGTCATCACCACCAACCACCTGCGCTGCGAGGCGGAGTTCAACACCGTCCTCGGCCTTCCGGAGGACGTCCATAGCTTCGCGCTCATGCCGATCGGCTATCCGCTCGACCGCCACGGCCCACTCTCCCGCCGTCCGGTGGAAGAGGTGGCGCATGCCGACCGCTGGTCGGCGCCCTGGCCGGGCGGATCGGGCTGAGCGCGCAGCCCGCCCGGCCCGCCGGTCAGAGCCGCTCCACCGCCGGCGGCTGCGGGCCGAACCAGCTCCGCTGCAGCATGCCGCGGGCGATCGCCGCGCCCTCCGCATCGCCGCGCATCTCGGCCGCCTTCAGCAGCCCGGCCGCGGCCCAGGCATTGTTCGGCACGCGCTTCAGCGCCTGGCGGAAGGCCTCCTCCGCCTCGACCGGCTTGCCCTGGGCCAGCAGCGCGGCGCCGAGCGACTGGTGCACCGGATAGTACCAGAAGGGCGGCTCCATATAGGGCAGCGTGTCCTGGATCGCCGCCGCCTCGGCGAACAGCGCGACGGCGCGCGCCTGGTCGCCCGCCGCCTGGGCGATGCGGGCATTCACCACCCGCCCGGCGATGCCGAGCACCTCCGGCGCCGGGACGCCCTGCGCGGGCAGCTCGGCGATCGCCGGGGTCTTGGCCAGTTCGCCGATCGCCGCGGCCTCGGCCCGCGCCTCCCCGGCCCGGCCGGACTGCGCCAGCGCGACGCCGCGGGCGTAGTGCCAGTGCGCGCGGATATAGGGGAACTCCGCCGCCGGTGCGGGCAGCGCCAGGATGGTCTCCGGCGTCGAGAAGCGGGCATGCGCGACATAGGGCGCGGCCGCCACCGGCTGGGTCAGGCCCGGGAAGGCGCGCTTCGCCTCGTCGGCGATGAGCGCGGCGAGGCGCGTCGCCGCCTCCACCGCGCGCGGCCCGTCGCCGCCCATCAGCGAAGAGACCATGACGAAGTGGACGTTGTGCGCGAAATAGCCCTGCGCGTAGAGCGGGCTGGCGCCGCCGCGCCCGATCTGCGCCTCGTCCGCCGCGACGGCGGCGAGGTTCGAGTCGAGGCTGTCCCGCCACTGGCCGAGGCGATACCAGATATGTGCGGGCATGTGCACGATGTGCCCCGCCGCCGGCATTAGCGCCGCCAACCGCGCGGCATGCGGTGCCGCGCGCTCCGGATGGTCGCTCGCCTCGACGGTGTGGATGTAGAGGTGGATGGCGCCGGGGTGCAGCGGGTTGGCGTTGATGGGCGATGGCCTTGCGCCGAGCACGCCCTCCAGCAGGTCGACCGTCTTCGCCGTCATGCCCTTCGGCCGGCGCCCGGCATCCTCCCAGTAGTCCCAGGGGGAGAGGTTCATCAGCGCATCGGCCGTCAGCACCGCGATATCGGGGTCCGCCGGCCAGCGCGCCTGCACCTGCAGCATGGCATCGGCATAGGCCTGGTCGAGCGCCTTACGCTCCGCCTTCGGATCGGCGGAATAGCGCTTCGACAAGGCGTCGATCAGCGCCGCGCGCAGTTCGCCCGGAATGCCTGCCCCCTGTGGCGCCAACTCCTTCGCGCGGGAAATGGCGGCGAGGGCGCGGCGGTTCGCGTCCTCCTCCATGATGAAGTTGATGTGCGGTCCCAGCACATAGGCCTCGCCCCAGAAGCACATGGCGCAGTCGGGATCGGCCTGCTGCGCCATGCGGAAGGCGCGCGCCGCCTCGGCATGGTTGAAGCCCCAGGCCCAGCGATAGCCCTGGTTGAACCAGGCCTGCGCCTCGGCGCTGGTGGTGCCGGCCGGCCAGGTCAGCGTGCCGAGCTCCGGGTTCAGCACCGGCGGCTCCGTGCTGGTCGGCGCCGCGGCGCCGCGCGGCAGGTCGCGCACCTGCCCGCCAAGCTCCGTGCGGCGCGGCATGGCGGCGCGCGCGCTCTCGGCCTGGGCGAGCGCCGGATTGATGCGCATGTGGTCATGCGGCTGCGCCGCGGACGTGGCCGGCGTGCCATGCGCATCATGCGCGGCCTGCCCCCAGGCGGCAGCGGGCAAGACAATGGCGGCGGTGGCGAGAAGCAGGGCGCGGCAGGTGCTGGAATGCATGATGTCCTCCCGGAAGGCGGATCACCTCGCGGCGGTTGCGCCGCTCTCGCAGACGCCTGCAACTGCGGAACCCATCAGCGTCGGCTCGTCCGCCCTCGGCGCAGCCATAGTCCTGCGGGTTCCCGGCCAAGCTACACTGTTGCGCGATTCCAGCCCTGGTCACGCCTCTGGCGGTACGCGATGTGCGCCACGGCACAAGGCGGCGCGGGCCCGCAGCACCGCGGCTTGATCGGGGGCGGTCAGCTTTCGACTATTCCATGCCATGGCCTGGGAGGACTTCAATGACTGGCTGTGGACGTCGCGGATGGGCGGGGCTGCTGGCCACCCTGGTTGGTCCCGGCCTGCGCCCGCCGCTCGCGCTGGCCCAGGCTTCGGCCGGCGTGCAGGTCGAGATCCGCAGCACGAAGGAGACGATCGACCGGCTCCCGGCATCGCTTCGTCTGCGCTCGGACATCCGGCCCGACACCTCCGCCGCGGCGGCCGCCATGGCACGCGAGGTTCCGGCGGATCGCGGGGTGCCGGTCTTCCTCATCTTCACCGGGATCCTCGCCATCCCGTTCCTCTGGCAGGCTGTGCTCGAGATGATCCGGCAACAGCATTTCGGCGGAGTGGTGATCGACACGCGACCGAGCCCGGTCAGCATCATACACGACCACGCGGTGCCGCCCGGCATGGTCTTCGTGGTCGAGCCGGGCGGCAAGGTGACCCAGTACAGGAGCCAGGACGTCACGCCGGAATTCCTGGGGAAGTTGCTGCATGCGCGTTGACCAGGTCCCGATCGCGCGGGCTGGCGCCCCCGGGCGCTGTCGCGCCCCGGAGGTCCGCCGCAGCGCGCGGCGCCATGTCCTGGGCCTCGCAGCCTGTCTCCTCGTCGCGCCGCGTCCGGTGCGCGCCCAGGCGATCCCGGTGGATCTCGTGCGCAGCCTGTCCGGGCGAGGCCATGCCCTGCTCATCGGGGTGTCGCAATACCAGCCGCAGACGGGCTGGAGCCAGTTGCGCTCGATCCCGCGGTCCATCCCGGCGCTCCAGGCGGCGCTGCGGCCCCACTTCGCCACGGTGACGGCGCTGTTGGATCCGACCGCGGCGCAGCTCCGCGCCACCGTCACCAGCTTTCTCGGGGACCGGCCGCAGACGCCGGAGGACCGCCTGTTCCTCTACTACGCCGGGCATGGCTTCACGAATCTCGACCAGAACCAGCAGCGCGACCTCGGCTATCTCACCGGCATAGACACGGTGCAGCCCAACCGCGATCCGGGGCGGGCCGTGCGGACCGCAATGTCCATGTCCCTGTTCGACACCCTGGCGCAGGAATCACCGGCGCGCCACGTGATGGCCGTGTTCGACAGTTGCTTCTCGGGCAGCATCTTCCAGACGCGCGGCCAGCCGAATGCGCGCGCGACGCTGAACGTCGACATGGTGCGCCAAGTGATGACCCGGCCGGTCCGCTTCTACATCGCCGCCGGCGACCAGAACCAGACGGTGCCGGAGCCGAGCCCGATGGCCGACCTCCTGATCGAGGCGCTGCAAGGCGAGGCGGATCTCAGCCGCGACGGCATCATCTCGGCCTATGAGCTTGGCCTGTACCTGAAGGACCGGGTCGCGGCGCTGACGCGACAGCTCGCCGTGCCGCAATTCGGCCCGACGCTCTCGGGGCCCCTCAGCCGTGGCGACTTCTACTTCCTGCCGGCCGCCCTGCCGGTGCCGGCACCAAGCTGGGTCGAGCCGCCGCCGGTGCGGAAGATCCCGGAATTCGCGCAGGCGAGGACCTACCTCATCTTCTTCGACTGGAACAGCGCCGAGCTGACCAACCGCGCCCGGGAAATGCTGCAGGAGGCGGCGACGAATGCGCAGCGCGTCAATGCGACGGCGATCGAGGTCGCAGCGCATACCGACAGGTCCGGGACGGAGGAGGACAACCTGCGCCTGTCGCGACGAATGGCCGACAACGCCGCGGCGGAGCTGGTGCGCGTCGGGATTCCGCGCAACCTCCTCAGGGTCCAGGCCTACGGCGAGAGCCGACCGCTGGTACCGACGGCAGACGGCGTGCGCGAGCCGCAGAACCGGCGCGTCGAGATCATCCTGCGATGAGCGGACGCTGCGACGAGACGGCCTGGCAGCCGCCGGGAGGGTTGCGGGCCGGGCAGGCCGCAAGCTGCCACCTTGGCGCCCTTGCCGGCGCGGGCCGTGCGCGCGGCCCCGGACGCCCTGCACGAAGCCTCCGGACGAGGCGCCCCTACGGGGATCCGACCTTGGCCTTGGTATCCACATAGGCCATGAGGTTCTCCAGCCGGTCCGCTTCACCAGCGGGCTTGTCCGTGCGGATGCGCGCGATGCGCGGAAAGCGCAGCGCGACACCCGACTTGTGGCGCGTGCTGAGCTGCGCCGCATCGAAGATGACCTCCAGCACCAGGGCCTTCTCGACCTCCCGCACCGGGCCGAAGCGGCCGGTGGTGTGGTTGCGGATCCAGCGGTCCAGCCAGGCCAGCTCCTCGTCGGTATAGCCGCTATAGGCCTTGCCGACCGGCACCAGCTCCTCGCCCCCCTCCCCGTCGGGGCGCCAGAGGCCGAAGGTGTAGTCGGAATAGAAGCTGCTGCGCTTGCCGTGGCCGCGCTGGGCGTACATCAGGACGGCGTCGATCGAGAGCGGGTCGCGCTTCCACTTCCACCACAACCCCTTCTGTCGCCCGGCGACATAGGGGCTGTCGGCGCGCTTGAGCATCAGCCCCTCGATCGAGGCGGCGCGCGCCCCGTCGCGGATGGCGGAGAGCTGCGCCATGGAGGCAAAGGCGATCTGCGCCGAGAGGTCCATGCGCGCCGGCGCGACGCGCGCGACCCAGTCCTCCAGCCGCGCGCGGCGGTCATCGAAGGGCAAGGGCCGCAGGTCCTCTGCGCCCTCAAACAGCAGGTCGTAGAGGCGCACGCCGACCGGGAAGTCGCGCAGCATCTTCGCCGTCACCTGCTTGCGGTTCAGCCGCTGCTGGAGATCGGCGAAGGGTGCGACCTGTCCCTCGCGGATCACCAGCAGCTCGCCGTCCAGCACGGCGTGGAAGTCCATGGCCTCGACGATCTCGGGGAAGGCGCCGGTGATGTCCTCCCCGCCGCGGGACCAGAGCCGCCGCCCGCCCGGCCCGGCGGTGAGCTGCACGCGGATGCCGTCCCATTTCCACTCGGCGCGCCATGCCGCGGGCTCCAGCGCGGCGACATCGGCATCCTCGAGCGGATGCGCGAGCATCAGCGGGCGGAAGACCGGCGCCTCGCGCGGATCGGGCCTCTCCGCCCTGCCCTCCAGCCAGCGGAAGAGCGGGAGGTAAGGGGGTGCTACGCCGTGCCAGACCTCCTCGATCTCCTCGACGCCCCGGCCCGACCAGTCCGCGAGCGCGACGCGCGCCAGCCGGCCGGAGACGCCGACGCGCAGGCCCCCGGTGATCAGCTTGATCAGCGCGAGGCGGCCGGAGCTGTCGAGCGTGTCGAGCCAACCGCCGATCAGCGCGGGCAGCTCCGTCTTGGGCGTCAGCTCCAGCGCTTCCACCACCTCCGACAGCGCGGGCGGCGGGGCGTTCACGCCGTCCCGCTCCGGCCAGATCAGCGCGACGGTCTCGGCGAAGTCGCCGACATAGTCGTGGGAGAGTGCGAGCAGCACCGGATCGGTCCGCGCCGCCACCAGGTCGCGGATCAGCGCGGGCTTGGCGGCGGTGAAGACCAGTTCCTCCGTCAGCGCGGCGAGGCCGACGCCGCGCTCCGGGTCGGGTTGGGTGGCGAACCAATCGCGCAGCAGGGCGAGCTTGGCGTTGCGGCCGGGGGTGAAGACCAGCCGCTCCAGCAACGCGGCGAAGGCCGGAACGCTCATATGCCTTCGCCGCGGCGCACGGCCGCCCCGCCAACCCCGTGCCCCGCGGCGGCGTCGCCTTCGGCCATGTCCTCGCCGCGGTGCACGGCCGCCCCGCCAACCTCGTGCACCGCGGCGGCGTCGCCTTCGGCGACGGGCGTGGCCGGCCCCTCGTCCTCCTCGCCCAGCCCCACCAGGTGCAGCGCGCGGCCGCGGATGCCGCGCTGCGCCAGCGCATGGACCAGCGCATCGTCGCGGCCATGCGTCACCCAGACCTCGGGCGCGCCGACCTCGTCGATCGTGCGGTTCAGGTCGTCCCAGTCGGCATGGTCGGAGATCACCAGCGGCAGTTCCACCCCGCGCATCTTCGCCCGCTGCCGCACCCGCATCCAGCCGCTCGCCACCGCCACCACCGGCTCCGCGAGCCTGCGGGCCCAGCGGTCCTGCACGGCGGAGGGCGGCGCCAGCACGATGGCGCCGGCCAGCGCCGCCTTGTTGGCGACCGTCGCGGGCTCGAGCGGGCCGAGCGCCACGCCGAGCGTCTCATAGAGCCGGCAGAGCGAGGCGAGCGCGCCATGCAGGTGGATCGGCCGGTCCCACCCGGCCTCCCGCAGCAGCCGGATCAGCCGCTGGCATTTCCCCAGCGCATAGCAGCCGACGACATGCGTGCGCTCCGGAAACAGCGCCAGGCTCTTCAGCAGCTTCGCCACCTCTGCCTCGGGCGGCGGATGGCGGAAGACCGGCAGGGCGAAGGTCGCCTCGGTCACGAAGACGTCGCAGGGGACCGGCTCGAACCCTGCGCAGGTCGGGTCGCGCTGGCGCTTGTAGTCGCCCGAGACCACGGCGCGGCTGCCGCGCCAGTCCAGCACCACCTGGGCGGAGCCCAGCACATGCCCGGCCGGCACCAGGCGGATGCCGACGCCGCCCTGCTGCAACGCCTCGCCCGGGCGGATCGGCTGCTGCACGGCGCCGGCCGCCGCCTCTCCCATGCGGGCGCGCATGATCGCCAGCGTCTCGGCCGTGGCCAGCACGGCCTGGTGGCCGGGGCGGGCATGGTCGGCATGGCCATGGGTGATGACTGCGCGCTCCACCGGCCGCACCGGATCGATGAAGAAGCCGCCGGGCTCGCAATACAGGCCCTGCGGCGTGACGCGAAGCCAGGTTTCCGGATGCGGAGGCATGGATATTTCGGGTCCTTCGCCGGCAGCCCGCAGCGGATGCCCGATGCCTCGGCATGACGTCTCAAGAAGATGTGGCCGTCGCAGCGCCCAACAAGCATCTCCTTGATTTCCGTGGAACCGCCCGGCCTGTCATGCGTCACCTGCGACCGGGTGCGCAACGGCGCCTGTCTGGGGGACGCGCCGCATGGCGGCTGAGGAGACAGCGGAGAGCGGGCAGGAATCGCCGGGCGAGGAGGCGCAGTTCCGCGCCCTCGCGGATCACGCGCCGGTCATGATCTGGCGGGCCGACACCAGCATGGGCTGCGACTTCTTCAACCGCCCCTGGCTCGACTTCACCGGCCGGACGCTGGAGGAGGAGCTCGGCCATGGCTGGGCCGAGGGCGTCCACCCCGAGGACCGCGAACGCTGCCTCGCCACCTACCGGGAAGCCTTCGAGGCGCGCCGCGAATTCTCCATAGACTATCGCCTGCGCCGGCATGACGGCGCCTGGCGCTGGCTGCTGGACAAGGGCCGGCCCTTCTCGGTCAAGGGCAACTTCGCCGGCTATATCGGCAGTTGCATCGACTTCACCGAGGCACGCCAGGCGCTGGAGGAGCACCGCAAGGCCCTGGAGGAGCGGGAGAACCTGCTCTCCGAACTGCACCACCGCGTGAAGAACAACGCCCAGGCCACCACCTCCTTCCTCAGCCTGCAGGCGAGCCGGGCGAGCGACGCCGTGGTCGCGGCCGCGCTGCGCGGCGCGGCGATGCGGGTGATGCTCGCCACCCTGGTGCAGGACCGCATGTTCCGCGTCCCGTCCGATGCCGGGGTGGACCTGGGGGCGGAGCTGGAGGTGACGGCCCGGACGGCGCTGGAGGTCGCCGGCCGGGTGGGAATCGCCTTCTCGCTGACGCTCGAGGACCGGCTCACCCTGCCGGTGGCGCAGGCCACCCCCATCGCGCTGATCGTGAACGAGCTGGTGGTGAATGCCGCCCGGCATGCCTTCCCCGGCGGCCAGCCGGGCAGCGTCACCCTGACGATGCGGCGGGCCGGGCCGGGCCTGGGGGAGGTGGTGGTGACCGATGACGGCATCGGCCTGCCGCCCGCCCATCCCCGGAACACGCCGCAGGGCTGCCTCGGCCTGCACCTGATCCCGCGCCTCGCGCGGCAGGCGCATGCCTCGCTGAAGCTGGACGGCGGCCAGGGCGTGCGGGCGACGCTGCGCTTCGCCTGTCGCTGAGGCAGCCGCGCATCCCTCCATCGCCGGGATCGGCAGGCCGGGGCCGGCCCGCGGCGGAAAAAGTGCCGGCGCGAGGGACTTCCCGGACCCGGAAGGCGACGCCATAGTCAGGCGCGCATGGGAACATTGCCGGAACCTTTTGCCGCCTGGTTCGCCGGCCGCGGCTGGACGCCGCGGGCGCACCAGGTCGCGCTATTGCGCGCGGCGGAGGCGGGGGAGAGCGCTCTGCTGGTGGCGCCGACCGGCGGCGGCAAGACGCTGGCGGGCTTCCTGCCGAGCCTGATCGACCTCACCCGCGCGCCGCGCCCCGGCCTGCACACCCTCTACGTCTCGCCGCTGAAGGCGCTGGCGGTGGACATCGCCCGCAACCTGACTGCGCCGGTCGAGGAACTCGGCCTGCCGATCCGGATCGAGACCCGCACCGGCGACACGCCGCAGAACCGCCGCGCCCGGCAGCGAGAGGACCCGCCCAACCTGCTGCTGACCACCCCCGAGAGCCTGCTGCTGCTGCTGGCGAACCCCGAGGCCGCGACGCTCTTCGCCGGCCTCGGCGCCGTGGTCGTGGACGAGATCCATGCGCTGGCCGGCACCAAGCGCGGCGACCAGCTCGCGCTCGGCCTCGCGCGCCTCGGCATCCTCGCGCCCGAGGCGCGGCGGGTCGGGCTCTCGGCGACGGTCGCGCATCCGGAGCCGCTGCGCGCCTTCCTCTCGCCCTCCGGCCGGCCCGACGACGTGCGCCTGGTGCAGGTACGCGGCGGCGCAGCGCCGCAGCTCTCGGTGCAGCTTCCGGCCGGACACCTGCCCTGGGGCGGGCATATGGGCCTCGCCTCGGCGCCCGAGATCTACCGCAAGATCCGGGAAGCCAAAGTCACCATCGTCTTCGTCAATACCCGCGCCCAGGCGGAGCTGGTCTTCCAGGCGCTGTGGAAGCTGAACGATGACGCGCTGGCGATCGTCCTGCACCACGGCAGCCTGACGGTCGAGCAGCGCCGCAAGGTCGAGGCGGCGATGGCCGCGGGGAAGCTGCGCGCCGTGGTGGCGACGGCCTCGCTCGACCTCGGCATCGACTGGGGCGATGTGGACCAGGTGATCCAGGTGGGCGCGCCGAAGGGCGTCGCGCGGCTGCTGCAGCGGGTCGGCCGCGCCAACCACCGGATGGACGAGCCGTCGCGCGCTGTCCTGGTCCCGGCCAACCGCTTCGAGGTCATCGAATGCGCCGCGGCGCTGGAGGCGGTGCGGCACGAGGAGCTGGATGGCGACCCGCCGCGGCCCGGCGGCCTCGACGTGCTGGCGCAGCATGTGCTGGCCATGGCCTGCTATGCGCCCTTCCACCCCGATGCCCTGTATGCCGAGGTGACGCGCGCCGCGCCCTATGCCGCCCTCACCCGTCGCGACTTCGACGACGTGCTGCGCTTCGTCGAGGATGGCGGCTATGCGCTGCGCGTCTATGAGCGCTTCCGCAAGCTGTTCCGCGATTCCGAGGGGATGGTGCATGTGCGGGACCAGCGGGTGGCGCGGCAGTTGCGGATGAACCTCGGCACCATCGTCGAGACGCCGATGGTCAAGGTGCGGCTGCGCGGCGGACCGGTGCTGGGCGAGGTGGAGGAGTGGTTCGTCTCGACGCTCGAGCCCGGCGACAATTTCATGTTCGCCGGCCAGGCGCTGCGCTTCGAGGCGCTGGATGCGATGAGCGCCATCGTGACGCGCGGCGGCGAGGGCGAGATGCGCGTCCCCGCCTATGCCGGGGCGCGCATGCCGCTCTCCACCTGGCTCGCCGCGCGCGTGCGGGAGATCCTGCACGACCCGCGGAAGTGGCGGCTGCTGCCGGAGCCCGTGCGCGACTGGCTGCGGCTGCAGCAGAAGCGCAGCACGTTGCCTGAGAAGGACGGGCTGCTGATCGAAACCTTCCCGCGCGGCGGCCGCTGGTTCCTGGTCGCCTATTGCTTCGAGGGGCGGCTCGCGCACCAGACCCTCGGCATGCTGGTGACGAGGCGCATGGAGCGCGCGGGCTACGGGCCCCTGGGGTATCTGGCCACCGACTACGTCCTCGCGGCCTGGTCGGCCTTCGAGCCGACCGAGGTGGAGCCGCTCTTCGAGGAGGACATCCTCGGCGAGGACCTCGAGGATTGGATGGCGGAGAGCAGCATGCTCCGCCGCACCTTCCGCAACATCGCGACCATCGCCGGGCTGATCGAGAAGAACCACCCCGGACAGGAAAAATCCGGCCGCCAGATGACCATGAACTCCGACCTGATCTACGACGTGCTGCGGAAGCACGAGCCGGACCACATCCTGTTGCGCGCGACGCGGCAGGAGGCCGCGGGGGGCCTCACCGACGTCGCCCGCATCGGCCTGCTGCTGGCGCGCGCGAAGGGGCGCATCCGCCACATGCGGCTCGACCGCGTCTCGCCGCTCGCCGTGCCGGCGCTGATCGAGGAAGGGCGCGAATGGGTCGCCGGCGGCGCCGAGGACGCGCTGCTGGCCGAGGCCGCGGCGCTGGTCGAGGAGGTGACGGACGGCGCCGAGATCTTCTCCGAACTGCTCGCCGAGGTGACCGAGGGCGTGCGGCCGAGCCCCGGGCGCGTGGTGGACAAGCCGCGCCACCGCGACGGCAAGGACCGGCGCCGCAGCCGCTTCATCCGCAGCGCGCCGAAGAGCCTGAGCGGCGCATGACCCCCGCGCCGCTGCATGTCGCGGGCGAGCGGCTGATGCTCGACCCCGCGGGGCTGCTCGCCTGGCCGGCGCGCGGCACGCTGGTCGTCGGCGACCTGCATCTCGAGAAGGGCAGCCACTTCGCCCGGGGCGGCCGCTTCGTCCCTCCCTACGACACGCGGGAGACGCTGCAGCGCCTGCAGCTTGCGCTCCGCCGCTGGCGGCCGGCGCGCGTCATTGCCCTCGGCGACAGCTTCCACGACGCCGACGGCGCCGGGCGCCTGCCGGCCGAGGATGCGGCGCTGCTGCACCGGCTGCTGGCCGGCATCGAGCTGGTCTGGGTGCTGGGCAACCACGACCCCATCCCGCCGGAGGGCCTGCCCGGCACGGCGGTGGAGGAGATGCAGGACGGGCCTCTGACCTTCCGGCACGAGGCGCGGCGCGGCCCGGTGAAGCCGGCTGAGATCAGCGGCCATTTCCACCCCAAGGCCACCATGCCGACGCGCTGCGGCGGCGTCACCCGGCCCTGCTTCGTGGCGGACGCCTGGCGCGTCATGCTGCCCGCCTTCGGCGCCTATACCGGCGGGCTGGATGCCGGCGACCCCGCCATCGCCGGTCTTTTCCCGCGGGGGGCGCGGCTCTTCCTGCTCGGGCGCGACCGGCTCTACTCCATGCCGGTCGCGCCGAGCCGGGCGCGGCTGGCGGCGGCAGGCCCGGCGTGACCGGGCAGGTCGTGCCCTTCGCCTGACCGGGGGCGAATGTCGCCTTCTGCGCGTTCCACCCCAGATATGGGGGATGGACCGCCCCGCCCTGCTCTGGTTCCGCCAGGACCTCCGCCTCGCCGACAATCCCGCGCTGCAGGCCGTCGCCGGCCGGCCGGTGCTGCCGCTCTTCGTCTGGGACGAGGCGGCGGCCGGGCCTTGGGGCCCGGGCGGCGCGGCGCGCTGGTGGTTGCGGCACTCGCTCGCCGCGCTGGCCGCAGACCTCGCCGCCCGCGGCGCGCCGCTGCTGGTCCTGCGCGGGCGTGCCGAGATCCTGGTGCCCGCCATGGCCGAGGCGGTGGGCGCCGCGGAGGTCCATGCCGGCCGGCTGCACGAGCCCTGGGCGCGCGAGCGCGACGGCCGCATCGCCGAGGCGCTCGAGGCCGCGAGGCGGCGGCTCCGCCTCTGGACCTCCGCGGTCCTGCGGGAGCCGCCGACGGTGATGAGCGGCAGCGGCAAGCCCTATGCCGTCTACACGCCCTTCGCCAAGGCGGTCGCCGCGATGGGGGAGCCCGACCCGCCGCTGCCCGCCCCTGACCGCCTGCACCCCGTGCCCTCGCCGCCCGCCGGCGAGTCGCTCGAGGCGCTCGGCCTCTACCCCGTCGCCGGCGAGCCGGACTGGGCGCGGGAATTCCCGGCGCTCTGGCAACCGGGCGAGGCCGGGGCGCAGGACCGCCTGCGGCGCTTCCTCGCCGGGCCCGTCGCCGGCTACACGACCGGCCGCAACGACCCGGGCACGGAGGGCACCTCCGGCCTCTCGCCCCACCTCCGCTGGGGGGAGATCTCGCCCCGCCAGGTCTGGCATGCGGTGCGGCAGGCGCAACCCGGGGACCTCGCCCGGAGTTGGCCCTTCCTGTCCGAGATCCTGTGGCGGGAATTCTCCTACCACCTGCTGTGGCACCGGCCCGAGATGCCCGAGCGAGCCTTGCGCGAGCGTTTCCGCACCTTCCCCTGGCAGCCCGATGCCGCGCTGCTGCAGGCCTGGCAGCGCGGCCGGACGGGCTACCCGATCGTCGATGCCGGCATGCGGCAGCTCTGGCGCTTCGGCTGGATGCACAACCGGGTGCGGATGATCGCCGCCTCGCTGCTGGTGAAGCACCTGCTGCAGCCCTGGCAGGCCGGCGCCACCTGGTTCTGGGACACGCTGGTGGATGCCGACCTCGCCTCCAACAGCGCCTCCTGGCAGTGGATCGCCGGCAGCGGCACCGATGCCGCGCCCTATTTCCGGGTCTTCAACCCGGTGCTGCAGGGCGAGAAATTCGACCCTGAGGGCCGCTATGTCCGCCGCTTCGTGCCGGCGCTGGCGGGGCTGCCGGACCGCTACGTCCATCGCCCCTGGGAGGCGCCGGAGGAGGTGCGGCGCGCCGCCGGCCTCGCGCTCGGCCGCGACTACCCGCGTCCGGTGGTGGAGCATGCCGAGGGGCGGGCGCGGGCGCTGGCGGCCTTGCGTGGCCTTCGCGGCGCCGCCGAGGAACCGGCCGCATGATCGACGCCGCCATGGCCGACCTCAGGCGCCGCGGCTTCGTCGGCCTGCGCGTGGTGGGCGACGTGCATGGCGATGCGGTGGCCTTCCGCCATGCGGTGCTGGGGGCGGAGGCGGAGGGACTTTTCCTCCTCCAGCTCGGCGACCTGACCGACCACGGGCCGGACAGCCCCGGGGCGCTGCGGCTGATCTTCGGCCTGCTCGATGCGCGGCGCGGCCGCTTCCTGCTGGGCAACCACGACCACAAGCTGCGCCGCGTCCTGGTGGGGGAGCGCGTGCATGTCCCGCCCGACGGCCTCGGGCGGACGCTCGACCAGCTCGCGGCCGCGCCGGATGGCGAGGCGCTGGCGGAGCGCGTGGTGCGGGAGGTCACCGCGGCGCCGGCCTGGCTGCGGATGGGCGATTGGTGGTTCGTGCATGCCGGCTGGCATCCCGCCATGATGCAGCGGCCGTCGCCGCCCGATGCCGGGGCGCAGAAGCCCGACCCGGTCCTCTCCCGCGCGCTGTTCGGCCAGGTGACCGGCCGCATGCGCGCCGATGGCTATCCCGACCGCGTGCATGGCTGGGTGGACCGCATCCCGCCGGGAATGGTGGTCTATTGCGGGCATGACCGGCGCTCGCCCGATGGCCGCCCCTATGTGCAGGAGGGCGAGTGGGGCGGCCGCGCCGTCTTCCTCGACACCGGCGCGGGCAAGGGCGGGCACCTCTCCTGGATCGACCTCCGCTGGTGACGGCGCTCAGCCGTCGCGGCGGATGATGAAGCCGTTCGCCACCCGCTCCATGCCGAGCTTCGGATACCAGGTCATCGGGTCGGGCGCCGAGAGCAGCAGCAGCATGCAGCCGGGGCCGATGATGCGCTTGGTCTCGGCGATCAGCCCGCGGCCGAGCCCGCGGCCCTGGAAGGCCGGATCGACGCAGAGGTCGGAGAGGTAGCAGCCATAGGCGAAGTCGGTGAAGGACCGCGCGACGCCGGCGAGGCGCCCGGCCGCGTCGCGCGCCGTGACGACGAGGCTGGATCCGGCCAGCATCGCCGCCATGCGCGCCGCGTCATCGACCGGGCGGCCGAGGCCGGAGGCGCGCACCACGGCGGTGAACTCCGCCGGGTCGAGCCGGCCTTCCTCCCGCGCGAAGGCGAAGCCGGGCGGCGGCACGGCGAGCGCCGCCCAGGCGGCGTGGCCGGCGAGGATCGGGGTCTCGCTCATGCCCAGAGCTTCGGGTTCAGCAGGAGTTCGGCTATCCGCGCGGAGATCGCCGCCAGCAGCCTCTCCCCCTTCTCCGCCGTCGCCACGCGGGCATCGCCGATGACGCCGGTCTCGGAGATGGCGCGGAAGGAGCGCCGCAGCGCCAGGGCGGGGGGCTGGCCCTCGACCCGCGTGGACATCGGGCCATGCGCCTCGGCCAGGCGTCCGGTGCGCACGCTGTCGGGCCGGAGCGCCAGCATCAGGGAGGTCTCGGCCTCGCAGGCATGCATCAGGCCGGCCTGGCGCTCGAGGATCGGCGCGATCGCCTCCGGCACCATGTGCCAGTAGGTGCCGGCCGCGACCCTGATGCCGAACTCGATGCTGAACTCGCCGGCGGCGACCATCACCGCTTCCGAATTGCCGCCATGGCCGTTCAGCAGCATCACCCGCTTGAAGCCGTGCCGGGCGGCGGATTTCACGATGCCCCGCAGCACGCCGGCGAAGCTCTCGTAGTCCAGCGTGACCGTGCCGCCGAACTCCATGTGGTGCTCGGCGAGGCCGGTCCAGACGCAGGGCGTGACCACCACCGGCGCGCCGGCCTCGGCGATGCGCGCCGCGGTGCGCGCGGCGACGCCGCCCGCCAGGATGATGTCGACGCCGGTCGCCAGATGCGGCCCGTGCTGCTCCAGCGAGGCGACCGGCACGATCACCAGCGCATCCTCGGCGGCGCGGGCGCGCAGTTCCTCGGCGGTCAGCCGCATCCATTCGGTCTCGGTGGTCATGCCCTGCCCTCCCCTACTCGGCGGTCGCGCCGCTCTCCTCGACCAGCGCCTGCCAGACCGGCATCTGGCTGCGCCAGAACTCGCCGAAGGCCTCCGGCGTGGCGTCCACCGTCGGCAGGACGGTCAGGTCGAGCAGGCGGCGCCGGACCTCCTCCTGCTCCAGCACCTGGCGGATCGCCGCGTTGAGCTGCGCCAGCACCGGTGCGGGCGTGCCGGCGGGCGCCGTGACGCTCCACCAGTTCAGCGCGTCGATCCCCGAGCCCGGCAGCAGTTCCGCCATACCCGGCACCTCGGCCAATTCCGGCACGTAGCCGATCCGCTGCGCGCTGCCGGCGGCGAGCGGCCGGAAGCGTCCCTCGCGGATATGCGGCAGCAGCGCGGGGATGACGTCGAACATGATGTCGATGGTGCCGCTGACGAGGTCAGTGATGGCCGGCCCGCCGCCGCGATAGGGGATGTGGGTGATGTCGATCCCGGCGGCGCGCTTCACCTTCTCCATGTAGAGATGGCTGATGGTGCCGGTGCCGCTGCTGCCCATGCTGATGCGGCCGGGATGCGCCTTGGCATCGGCGACCAGGTCCTGGAAGCTCTTCCAGGGCCGGGCGCTGTTGCAGACCATCAGGATGGTGCCGATGCCGACGCGGGTGACGGGGGCGAGGTCGCGCAGCGGCTCGAAGGGCATGCGGCGGCCGTAGAGCCACTTGTTGGCGGTCAACAGATTGGCGCTGGTGAAGAGCAGCGTGTGGCCGTCCTTCTCCGCCTTGGCCACCGCGTCGCCGCCGATATTGCCGCCGGCACCGGGGCGGTTCTCCACCACCACGGGCTGGCCGAGGACGGCCGGCAGCTTTTCGCTGACGAGGCGGGCGATGATGTCGTTGGCGCCGCCCGGCGCGATGGGCACGACGATGCGGACGGGGCGGGTCGGGAAGCCCTGCGCGAGGGCGGGCGCGGCGAGCGTGGCGGCGAGGCCGCCGAGCAGGGCGGCGCGGCGCGGGACGGTCATGGGGGCCTCCGGCATGGCTGAGGCGCGGGTGTCGCGCGGGCGGCGGCGGAGCGCAAGCCGGCCTGTCGTTGCGGCCGAGGCGCCTTGCGGCGCCTTCGACTGCGTCGAAGGCGACTATCGCTGCAAGCCACGCTGGCGGAGCGGCGTCAAGGGCGAAGCCGCGCTCCGCGCGGTCGGCCTTTGGCCGACCCTTGACGCCGCTCCGCCAGCATGGCCAGGGCTTGGGGTCGCTCGACGGTGTCGAGCGTCCCGCCGGGACGTCGATCGACAAGCGGCGGGCCGGGATCCATCTCCGGCCCGGCCAGGAAATCCGCGGCCGCCGCGCGCAGCGCCGCCAGACGCTCCGGCGGCATCCTGCGCAGGGCCTGCAGCGGCATCGCCATGCGCGGGTTGCCGGCGAAACGCCTCTCATGCCGCGCGAGAAAATCCCAGTAGAGCGCGTTCATCGGGCAGGCCCGCGGCCCCGTGCTCTCCCTCACGTCGTAGTCGCAGCGCCGGCAGTAGTCCGACATGCGGTTGATATAGGCGCCGCTCGCCGCATAGGGCTTGCTCGCCATCACCCCGCCATCGGCGTGCAGCACCATGCCATGGGTGTTCGGCAATTCGACCCACTCGAAGGCATCGGCATAGACCACCATGTACCACTCGTTCACCGCCCGCGGGTCGAGCCCCGCGAGCAGGGCGAAATTCCCCGTCACCATCAGCCGCTGGATATGGTGCGCATAAGCCAGGTCGCGGGTCTGCGTCACCGCCTGCCGCAGGCAGTTCAGCCGCGTCTCGCCGGACCAGTAGAACCAGGGCAGCGGCCGCGCCGCCTCCAGCGCGTTCAGCCCGGCATAGTCGGGCATCTTCAGCCAGTAGATCCCGCGGACATACTCCCGCCAGCCGAGGATCTGCCGGATGAAGCCCTCCACCGCGTTCAGCGGCGCGCGGCCGGCGCGCCAGGCCGCCTCGGCGGCGTCGCAGCAGGCGCGCGGCAGCAGCAGGCCGATGTTCAGGCTGGTCGAGACCAGGGCGTGGAACAGCACCGGCTCGCCGGTCGCCATGGCGTCCTGGTAGTCGCCGAAATCGGCCAGGCGATGCGCGACGAAATCGGCCAGCGCCGCCTCGGCCTCCCTCGCCGTCACCGGCCAGGCGAAGCCCTCGAGCGTGCCGAAATGGTCGGGGAAGCGCGCCTCGACCAAGGCCATGACCTCGCGCGTGATGGCATCCGGCGGGAAGCGCCGCGGCGCCGGCGGCGCGACGCCCGGCGCCAGCCGCCGGCGGTTCGCCGCGTCGTAGTTCCAGGCGCCGCCGGCCGGCGCGCCCTCCTCCATCAGCAGGCCGGTGGCGCGGCGCATCTCGCGATAGAAGAACTCCATGCGCATCTGCTTGCGGCCTTGCGCCCAGCGCCGGAACCAGGCGAGGTCGCAGAGGAACCGGCTGTCCTCGCGGATCTCGACCGGCAGGCCCGCCATCGCCTCCCAGCCCTGCATGTCCTGCAGCACGCGCCATTCGCCGGGGAAGGTGCAGACGATGCCCTCGGGTGCGTGCCGCGCGACGGCGCGGGCCACCTCGCCGGCGAGCGTGCCGGTATTCGCCGGATCGTCCAGCCGAATGTAGTCCACCTTCACGCCCCGCGCCGCCAGCGCCCGGGCGAAGTGCCGCATGGCCGAGAGCACCAGCACGATCTTCTGCTTGTGGTGCCGGACATAGGTGCACTCGCCCATGACCTCCGCCAGCAGCACCACGTCGCGCGCGGGGTCGAGGCCGTCGAGCGCCGAGAGGCCGCGGCTGCACTGGTCGCCCAGCACCACGCGCAGCAGGCCGGGCATCAGGCACGCTCGAAGGTGACGATGCTGCCGTCCTCGGCCTTGGTCCGCCAGCCCGTCCAGGTGCCGTCGGCGGCGTAGCTGCCTTCCGATTCCTCCTTCCCCCTCGCGCGCCACAGCACGCCACCGCCGGGCAGCGGGCTGCGCGACCAGGAGAGCGTCACGGGCTCGCCCGTCTCGTTGTCGAAGAGCGGCCTAGTGAAATGCCGCGGGTCCCACCAGGACAGCGGCGCGGCCTCCGCCGGCAGCCGGTAGGCGCCCGCCGTGCCCTGCACCTGGATCGCGCCGCCCGCCGCCTCCGCCCGCATCTCCGTCACCGTGCCGTTGCGGTCTCGGCGCGAGGTGGCGAGGCGCAGCCGGTCGCCCGACCAGGACTCCTCGAAGCGGTGGCTGAGGCGGAAGACCGTCACGCCGAGCAGGCGCACGGCGATCTCCACCTCGGTACGGGCCGTCAGCAGGCCGCCCGCCTCGGCGAAGGTGACGCGGTGGGAGCCGATCTCGCTGCCCTGCCGCATGACGCGGAAGCGCAGCGGCGCCGGCGCCGCGCCCGCCGGCCGCGCCGCCGCCAGCAGCGGCAGCGCCAGCAGGCCGCGCCGGCCGAGGATGGGCAGGCCATCGGCGAAGGTCATGCCGCGGGGGTCTCCGGATGCGTCCGGCGCCGAGATAAGCGCTCGCGCGCCGGCCGGAAGGGCCGGCGCAGCCGTCGCAGGTGACATCGCCTTCATTCCCATCCAGGGCATCGCCCGCCGTCGCCGAGGGGGCAGGACAACCGCAGCCGGCCATGGCAACATGGCCGGCGATGCGACAGCTCCTGCTGCTGCGGCACGCGAAGTCCTCCTGGGACGATCCGGCCCTCTCCGACCATGCCCGGCCGCTCAATGCGCGCGGCCGAAGGGCCGCGGCCGCCATCGCCAGCGCAATGCGCGAGCTCGGCCTCACCCCGGACATCGTCCTCGTCTCCTCCGCCCGCCGCACCCTGCAGACGCTCGAGGCGCTGACGCCCTTCGAGGACGGCGCCCTGATCGAGCCGATGGACGCGCTCTACCTCGCGCCCTGGCGCCGGCTGCTGGAGCTGATCCAGGCGGTGCCGGAGACCGCGCGCAGCCTGCTGGTCATCGGCCACAACCCGGGCCTGCACGAACTCGCCATGGCGCTGGCCGGGGCGGAGGGCATCATCCGCGGCGGGCCGGACATCCAGCGCCTGGCGGATGGCTACCCGACCGGCGCGCTCGCCGAATTCACCATCGCCGGACCCTGGCGCCTGCTTGAGGCCGGGGGCGGACGACTTGTACGATTCATCCAGCCGCGGGACTTCCTTGCGGCCGATTCGACGGAGACGATGAGCTGACCAGTCCGGACAGCCTGGGACTGGACACCCCGCCGGCGCCAGAGGTGGTCGCCGGGCCGGAACGGCCGCGCCTCGCCCTGGAATTCGAGATCGAGCCAGAGGCGGCGGGCCGGGTCACGCGCCAGGGCACGGTCGCCGCGGCGCGCACTGGCCGCGCCCGCAGCGCGGCGGCGGAGCTGATCTGGCTCGACAGCGCCGAGGGCAGGCTGGCCGCCGAGGGCCTGGCGCTGGAGCAGTCGGAGCGCGGCCTGCGCCGCCTGCTGCGCACCATGCCGGAGGCGGACCGGCCCTGGCTGCCCGGCACCCCGCCCGAGACCGTGCGCCTCGACAGCCCGGAGGACGGGCCGATGGTCCCCCTCTCCGCCTTCAGCGGCCGGCAGACCAGCCTCTCGCTCGCCACCGCCGCCGGGCCGGTGCAGCTCCAGCTCCTCCTCGGCAAGCTGCGCGCGGTGGCCGATGAGCGGCCGGCCGCCCGGCTGCAGCTCGAGGGCCCGGCCGAGGCGGTGCTGGCGCTGGCCGGCCAGCTCGCCGCCGACCTGCCGCTGCTGCCGCCGCGCGCGGCGCTGGCCGAGGAAGGCCGGGCGCTCGCCCGCGGCGAGGCCCCGCGGCCCCGCCGCCGCGGCCCGCCCGACCTCGCCGGCGCCGCGACGGTGGAGGAGGCGCTGGTCGCCGCCATCGGCCACCTGCTCGAGGTGATGCTGCACCACGCCCCGGCCTGCCGGCTCGGCGCCGGGCCGGAGGGGGTGCACCAGATGCGGGTCGGGCTGCGCCGGCTGCGCAGCGTGCTGAAGGTGTTCCGCCCCGCGGCGGGCTGCCCGGAGGCGCAGGAATTCGATGTCGGGCTGAAGGTGCTGGCCGACCGGCTGGGCCCGGCGCGGGACTGGGACGTCTTCCTCGCCGGCCTCGGCGCCGCGGTGGCGGAGGCGCTGGAGGGCGACAAGCGGATCGCCGCCCTGATGAAGGCCGCCGAGGCGAAGCGCCAGGCCGCCTATGCCGCCCTGCGGGCGGAGCTCGATGGCCCCGGCTTCCGCCGGCTCGTCCTGGCCGGCCTCGGCCTGCTGCTCCGCCGGCCCTGGCGCGCGGCGGCCGGGGAGGAGGACGGCGCCGAGCGCCTGGCCCGGCTGGAGGAGGCATTGCCGGAGTTCGCCGCCGCGCTGCTCGACAAGCGCTGGCACAAGCTCTGCTCCGAGGGCGAGGAAATCGAGGGGCACTCGGCCGAGGCGCTGCACGAGGTGCGACTGGAGGCCAAGCGCCTGCGCTATGCCGCCGAGCTCTTCGCGCCGCTCTGGCCGGGCAAGGCGACGCGGCGCTTCCAGAAGCGGCTCTCGGCCCTGCAGGAGGAGCTCGGGTTCGCCAACGACACGGCGGTGGCGCGCAGCCTCGTCGCCTCGCTCGGCCCCGGCGTGCCCGCCTGGGCGGTGGGCGCGGTGGAGGGCTTTGCCACCGCCCGGGTCGGCGCCGCGCGCAAGCATGCGCTGGCAGCCTGGGAAGATCTGATGCTTGTCGGGCCTTCCTGGACTCGCCTCTGAACTCCGCGAAAACCTGGGCTCGCACTGTCGTGAAGAGAAGCTTGCGCGCGGCCAGGGCGGCTTGATAGGGCTCGACGCATGCGCATCCGGCGGATCTTCCGACCCTCCCTCGCGGCCCGGCTGCGGCTGCCGCTTGCCGTCGCGGCCTGCCTCGGCATCTCCGCCGCGCTGATCCCGGCGGCGCTGCCGGGCGGCCTGTCCGGCGCCTCGGGGCCGCCGCGGGTAGTCAGCGTGCCGGCGGCGGAGGTGCGGGTGCTCGATGGCGGGACGCTGCGGCTCGGCGCGCAGGTGCTGCGGCTGGAGGCGCTGCGGGTGCCGGACCGCGGCCGCGCCGCCTGCCGGGACGCGGCGGGCGGCGCGCAGGATTGCGGCAGCGCGGCGGCGGCGGCGCTCGCCGCACTGGTCGCCGGGCGCGACCTGGCCTGCCGGGTGCGGAGCGAGGACCGGCAGGGCCGCGCGACCGGCACCTGCGAGGCGGGCGGGGTGGAGATCAACGCCTCGCTCGTCGCGGCCGGCTGGGCGCTGGCCGATGCCGGCGCGGCACCGGGGCTGCTTGCGCTGGAGGCGACGGCGCGCCAGGACGGCCGCGGCGTCTGGGGCGCCGCCTCGCCCACGGCGGAGACCTGGCGGCGCGGGCTGTGACCAAAGTCTGGGCCGCCACGTTCGCCCTTCGTGCCCAGGCGCGTTGCCAAGGCCGGCAGGGCGCCGATATCTTGCACTGCACCACGCGACCGCCCCGTTTTGAGGCGACGCAACCCTCAAGGACGCACATGATATGAGCAGCTCGTCAACCGGAGCGGCGAAGAAGACGATCACCGTCACGCTCGACGGGTCCAATCGCAGCACGAGCCTGCCGGTGCTCTCCGGCTCCATCGGCCCGGACGTGGTCGACATCCGCAAGCTCTACGGCGATCTCGGCGTCTTCACCTTCGACCCGGGCTATGGCGCGACCGCGAGCTGCGACAGCAAGATCACCTATATCGACGGCGACCAGGGCGTCCTGCTCTATCGCGGCTACCCGATCGAGCAGCTCGCCGAGCAGTCCGACTTCATCGAGGTCTCCTACCTCCTGATGTATGGCGAGCTGCCGACGCCGGAGCAGCTCGAGGCGTTCCGCAAGGGCGTCACCTACCACACCATGGTGCATGAGCAGCTCCGCCGCTTCTTCGACGGCTTCCGCCGCGATGCGCATCCGATGGCGGTGATCTGCGGCGTGGTCGGCGCGCTGGCCGCCTTCTACCACGACAACCTCGACATCAACGACCCGCACCAGCGCGAGATCGCGGCCTTCCGGCTGATCGCCAAGATCCCGACCATCGCCGCCTGGGCCTACAAGTACTCGCTCGGCCAGCCCTTCATGTACCCGCGGAACGACCTCTCCTACGCGGAGAACTTCCTGTACATGCTGAACGCGGTTCCGACCGAGCCGTGGAAGAACAACCCGATCCTGTCGCGCGCCATGGACCGCATCCTGGTCCTGCACGCCGACCACGAGCAGAACGCCTCCACCTCCACCGTCCGCCTCGCGGGCTCGACCGGCGCCAATCCCTTCGCCTGCGTCGCCGCCGGCATCGCCGCCCTCTGGGGCCCGGCGCATGGCGGCGCCAACGAGGCGGTGCTGAAGATGCTGGCCGAGATCGGCAAGCCCGAGAACATCCCGCAGTTCATCCGCGAGGTGAAGGACAAGAACTCCCACACCAAGCTCATGGGCTTCGGCCACCGGGTCTACAAGAACTTCGACCCGCGCGCCAAGATCATGAAGGAGACCTGCCACGAGGTCCTCGCCGAGCTCGGCATCAAGGACGAGCCGTTGCTGGACATGGCGATGGAGCTGGAGCGGATCGCCCTCTCGGACGACTACTTCATCTCGCGCAAGCTGTACCCGAACGTCGACTTCTACTCGGGCATCATCCTGAAGGCGATGGGCATCCCGACCAGCATGTTCACCGTGCTCTTCGCGGTGGCGCGCACCGTCGGCTGGGTCAGCCAGTGGAAGGAGATGATCGAGGATCCGGCGCAGCGCATCGGCCGCCCGCGGCAGATCTATACCGGCGCGACGCTGCGCGACTACGTGCCGGTGTCCCGCCGCGGCTGATCCCGCACCGCCGGCCCGATCCTGGGACGCCCGCCGGAGCGATCCGGCGGGCGTCCTGCGTTCGGGGCTGCCGTAGCCGGTCCCGGGCGACGCCCGTCTCACCGGCCTCGGAACCGAGCCTCTGGCCCGCCTGAATTGTGGCCAAATATCGCCGAAATAGACTCGGTTTGTTCTGCGGTCATCCTGCGGCGACCGCGCCGGACCCCAGTAGAGTTTCAAATTGAGAGTTAAAGCATCGCTCACAAAGCGCGTGATACGGGGGTAATTCTACACGCTCCGCGCGAAAAACCCTTGCAGAGTCGACAACCAACTCACAGCATTAACCTGCTTGTTGTATGAAGCATGCAGGAATACACCCCATGAGCGAGGCCCTCGCCGCGACCCACCACCTGGCCCTGGACCGGAAGGTCCGCAGCCAGTTGCGGAAATGGCCACAGCGCCCGCCCGGTGTGGCCCACAGCATGAAGCAGCCGGGCACCTGGCTGCGCGGGCGCCCGGGCGATGCCGCCGGCCCGGCGCATCCCTTCCTGAAATTCCCGGGCGCCGACCGATTGCGCACGCTGCCGGACGGGCTGTGGCTGCATTTCAGCCCGACGCCCGCCGATCCCTATGTCGACATCCTCTGCATCGAAGCCTGTTCCTCCCTGCAGAACCTGCTCGACAAGCGCTCGCGCTTCGCGCCTTCCACCTCCTCGCTGCTGGCGGTGTGCCCGGTGCCCTGGCTGCTCGCGCCGGTGCAGCCGGGCGACCCGACGCCGCGCTGGCGCCTGATCCGCCTGCTGCAGGAGGAGCCGACCCGGCCCCTGGCCCTGCCGGTGCGCGACATCCGCGTGCTCTTCGGCCTGAAGAACCGGCACTACGAGGGCTTCGCGCGCACCCAGGTGGCGCATCCGCACGAGTTCTTCTGCCCGATGGACGCCCTGACGCGGGAGGACGGGCACGAGGATCCGGACATGCGGGCGCTGATGTCGCGCGCCGCGGCCAGCGCCAACTTCATGCGCCTGCCCTGATGCGGCAGGATGCGCCCCTTCGGCAGGGAAGGGTCGCTGGGGTGACGGAGAAGATGCTCGGCGTGCTGGGCGGCATGGGACCGCTGGCCAGCGCGCAATTCATGGTGCGGCTGACGCTGCTGACCCCGGCGGAGCGGGACCAGGACCACATCCCGACGGTGCTCTGGTCCGACCCGCGGGTGCCGGACCGGACGGCGGCGCGGCTCGGCACCGGGGAGGACCCGCTGCCCGCCCTGCTGCGCGGCCTGCGTGGCCTGGAGGCCGCCGGCTGCGGCGCCATCGCCATCCCCTGCAACACCGCGCATGGCTGGTTCGCGGGGATGCGGGCGGCGACCCGCCTGCCGATCCTGCATATCGTCGATGCCGCGGCCGAGGACCTGCACCGGCAGGGCGTGGCGCCGGGCCCGGTCGGCGTCATGGGCACGGCGGCGACGCTGGCGATGGGGCTGTACCAGGAGGGGCTGGCCGGCGCCGGCCGGGACTGCCTGCTGCCCGATGCGGAGGTGATGGCCCGGCTGGTGACGCCGGCGATCGCGCTGGTGAAGGCGAACCGGGTGGCGGAGGCCTACGAACCCCTGGCGGAGGCGGCGCGCAGCCTCGTCGCGCGCGGGGCGCGGGCGGTGGTGCTGGGCTGCACGGAGATCCCGCTCGGCATCACCGCGGGGCCGGCCCTGCCCTTCGCGGTCGTCGACACGATCGATGCCCTGGCACGGGCGGCGATCGCCTGGGCGCGGGGCTGACCGGGCGCTGCGGTCAGCCCGGATGGTTCAGTCGCAGTCGCAGCCCGGGGTCGGCCCGGCATCGCCGTGCACGACATGGTGGTCGATCCATTCGGCCACCAGGCGGCGGGCCTCCTGCACCGAGGCCTCGGGGTGGTGGACGCGGTAGAGGGTCGTGCAGGCCCGGAAGGCGCAGAAATCGTCCGACCCCGTCTCCCGCAGTTCGCGGTAGGCCGTCACCACCGCGCGCTCGCAGCGGCGGACGATGGTCGTGACGGGGATGGCAGCCTGACCCATTCCGAGTTCCTCCGGTCGCGAGCTAATTGCGAATCACTCGCAACCAGTCGATATCCTAGCGATGCCTGAACAGGGGTTCAAGTTTCGCGGGCGGCAGAATCCGGGTCAGGAGGCAGGTCCATGTCCTCGTAGAGCTCGGCTAACGGCAATGCGATGCCGATCTCGGGCAGGTGAAGCGTGTCGGCCTCGGTCAGCAGGGCGCCGCGCCACTCGCCCTCGATGCGGGCGAAGACGGTGGCGGCGATGCGGTCCTGCTCCAGCATCACGTAGCGCCGGACCGAGGGGGTGGCGGCGTATTCGCGGTTCTTGGTGATCCGGTCGTTGGCGGCGGTGGAGGGGCTGAGGACCTCGAAGATCACCACCGGGTCACGGACGACGGTGCTGTCATTGGCTCCGCCGGTGCAGACGACGAATGCATCGGGATAGCGGATGGACCCGGCAACCTCGACTTTGAGGTCACTGCCGAAGGCCCGGCATGGGCCGCCTCGCAGACGGCCATGGAGCGCGCCCATGAGATTGCCCTGCAGGATGGCGTGCGCACGTGTCCCGCCCGTCATCGCGACCGGGTGGAAACCATCGAATTCATGGCGGAGGTCCTGCCCGTCCTCCCAGGCCAGGAACTCCGCCAGCGTCATGCTGGGGCGGAGGGCGACCGACATGGGCGCATCCTACGGGATGCCCAGGGCCGTCGCCACTGTCCCGCCGCGGGAGGGCGCCTCGCAGGTGGCGGCCGGGGCGGAGCATCACCCCCGCCCGGGCTCGCCCCGCGCATCCCGCCCCCGCGGCGCGGTGCCGGGGGCGGCGGTCAGGCCCGCCCGACCACCTCCGCCAGCGCCTTGCCGACATCGACCGTGCCGGCATTGCCGCCCATGTCGCGGGTGCGCGGGCCACCCTCGGCCAGGTGCTTCTCGATCGCCGTCACGATCGCATCCGCCGCGGCCTTCTCGCCGAGATGCTCCAGCATCATCGCGCCCGACCAGATCTGCCCGATCGGGTTGCAGATCCACTTGCCCGCGATGTCGGGCGCCGAGCCATGCACCGGCTCGAACATCGAGGGGTGCGCCTTCTCCGGGTTGATGTTGGCCGAAGGCGCGATGCCGATGGAGCCCGCGACCGCCGGGCCGAGGTCGGAGAGGATGTCGCCGAAGAGGTTGGAGCCGACCACCACGTCGAACCAGTCGGGGTGCTGCACGAAATGCGCGCAGAGGATGTCGATGTGGAACTGGTCGGTCGTGACCTCCGGGTAGTGCTTGGCCATGGCGGCGAAGCGTTCGTCCCAGTAGGGCATGGTGAAGGTGATGCCGTTCGACTTGGTGGCGCTGGTCACCTTCTTCCGCGACCGGGTCATGGCCAGCTCGAAGGCGTAGCGCAGCACGCGGTCGGTGCCGGTGCGGGTCAGGATGGACTGCTGGGAGACGAACTCGCGCTCCGTCCCCTCGAACATCCGGCCGCCGACGGAGCTGTACTCGCCCTCGGTGTTCTCGCGGACCACGTAGAAGTCGATGTCCTCCGGCCCGCGATTGGCGAGCGGCGTGCGGGCGCCCGGCATCAGCTTGCACGGCCGGAGGTTGACGTACTGGTCGAAGCCGCGGCGGATCGGGATCAGCAGGCCCCAGAGGGAGACATGGTCGGGCACGCCGGGCCAGCCGACGGCGCCGAGGAAGATCGAGTCGCTCTCCTTCAGCCGCTCCATGCCGTCGTCGGGCATCATCTTGCCGGTCTTCGCGTAGGTGTCGCAGGACCAGTCGTAATGGGTCAGCTCGAGCTCGAAGCCGAAGCGGCGGGCGGCGGCGTCCAGCACGCGCAGGCCCTCGGGCGTCGTCTCCTTGCCGATGCCGTCGCCGGGGATGACGGCGATGCGATACTTCCGCGCCATGGGCTGTTCCTCCGATCGGGGCGGCGAACCTGACCGGGGCGGAGCGGGGCGGCAAGCCCCTCACCCCAGCCCGTAATCCGTCAGCAGCGGGTCCAGCCGGAACTCCGCCGCCAGGTGCTCCGTCACCGCCCGCACCCGCGGCGGCACCTGCCGCCGGCTGCTGGTCGCCACCTGGATCGGCATTGCCGGCGGCGCCCAGTCCTCCAGCAGCGTCACCACCTCGCCGCTGGCGATCTCCGGCCCGAACAGCCAGACCGGCGCGACGAAGACGCCCATGCCCGCCAGGACAGCCGTCCGGACCGCATCGCTCGCGCTCGCCCGGAAGCGGCCGCTGACCGGCACCCGCACCACCTCGCCCCCCCGCTCGAAGCTCCAGACATCGCCGGTCGAGAGGCCCGCGAAGCGCAGGCATGCGTGCCCCGTGAGGTCGCCGGGATGCTCCGGGATGCCGGCCCTGGCCAGATAGGCCGGGCTCGCCACCGTCACCCGCCGGGTCAGCCCGATCCGCCGCAGGATCAGCCCCGGGTCGGTGACCACACCGATGCGGATGGTCGCGTCCAGCCCCTCCTGCACCAGGTCGCCGAAGGCATCCCCCAGCACCAGGTCGATCGAGAGGCCCGGATGCCGCTCCAGCAGCGCCGGCAGGCGCGGCACCACGTGCAGCCGCCCGAAGGCGAGCGGCGTCCCGAGCCGCACCTCGCCCGAGACCTCGCCGCGCCGGGCGCCGACCGCGCCGAGCGCGCCATCGGCCGCATCCAGCGCCTGCCGCGCCGCATCCAGGAAGACCCGCCCCTCCTCGGTCAGCGAGACGCCGGTGGAGGAGCGGTGCAGCAGCCGCGCGCCCAGGCGCGCCTCGAGATCCGCGACCTGGCGGGAGACCGCGGGCTGGGAGGTGTTGAGCGCCCGGGCGGCGGCGGAGAAGCCGCCGAGCTCGGCGACGCGCACGAAGGCGCGGAAATGCAGCAGCAGGTCCATGCCCGGACAGGATGCCCGACCGTTGCCCTATCAGCAAAGCGGATAGGGGCAAGCCGTTCGGGCCGCGATCCGCCGGGCGCGGCGGCACGGCAAGGTCTCCCCACGCCCGGCGATGACGCCGGCGCCCGAAACAGGAAACAGGGCCATGACCGACTTCACCCGCCACACGCCGGAGACCGCCCCCGCCGGCGAGCAGCTCGCGCAGATCAGAAAAGGCTGGGGCTTCATCCCCAACCTGCACGCGACGCTGGCCGAGAGCCCGACCGCGTTGCAGGGCTACGACACGCTCTTCGGCCTGGTCGGCCAGGGCACGCTGACGCCGGCCGAGCAGCAGGTCGCCTTCATCACCGCCAGCCGCATCAACGAGTGCGAGTACTGCGTCTCCGGCCACAGCGTCCTCGCCGGCGCGGCCAGGCTGGATGCGGCGAGCATCGCGGCGCTGCGCGAGGGCACGCCGCTGCCGGATGCGAAGCTCGATGCGCTCGCCCGCTTCACCGCCGCGGTGGTCGAGCAGCGCGGCCGCCTGTCGGAGGCGCAGGTCGAAGCCTTCCTCGCCGCCGGCTACAGCCGCGCGCAGGTGCTGGAGGTGGTGCTGGCCGTCGCCACCAAGACCATCAGCAACTACGTCAACCACCTGACGAAGACGCCGCTCGACGCCTTCATGGCGAAGACCGCCTGGACCGCGCCCTCCCGCCGCGCGGCCTGATGCCTACCCACCCCCGACCCAAGGAGACGCACCATGCTGCAGCAGGAGCTCGACGCCTTCGCCGCGGAGTGGCGGAAGAAGGCCCCGGCCGAGGCCCAGGCGCTGATCGCGGCGCAGATCGAGGATCTCAAGGCCGAGGGGATCGAGGCGCGGGCGCTCGGCGCCGGCGCGGAGGTCCCGGACATCACCCTGCCGGACGTGCACGGCCGGCCGGTGCGTCTCCGGGACCTCGGCCCCGCGGTCTTCGTCTTCTACCGCGGCGGCTGGTGCCCCTACTGCAACCTGCAGCTCCGCGCCTGGCAGCGGGAGCTGGCGGCGATGGAGGCGGCAGGGGTACGGCTCGTCGCCATAAGCCCGCAGACGCCGGACGAGTCGCTCTCGACGCTGGAGAAGAACAGCCTCGCCTTCCCCGTGCTGTCGGACAGCGAGGGGCTGGCGGCGCGCGCCTTCGGCATCCTGTTCGACCTGCCGCCAGACCTGGTCGCGCTCTACACCCGCTTCGGCCACGACCTGCCGAGGATCAACGGCCAGGTGGGCTGGTCGCTGCCGATCCCAGGCACCTTCGTCGCCGGCGCCGAGGGCCGGCTGGTCTTCGGCCGGGCGGAGGCCGACTACCGCAACCGGGTGGAACCGGCCGAAGCGCTGGCCGCGCTGGCGTCGCGGAGGGTGGCATGAGCGCCGCCCTCGCCTCCCCGACCCGGCGCCCCGCCGTCATGGCCGGGCTCGACCCGGCTCTCTTGGGCCTCGTCTGGGGCCTGGTCGCCGCCCTCGCCTGGGGCAGCTACCTGGCCTTCGCGCGGGTCGGGGTGGCCGGTGGCCTCGCGCCGCTCGACTTCTCGCTGCTGCGCTACGGCGTCGCCGGGCTGATCCTGCTGCCGGTGCTGCTGCGGCGACGGCCGTTGCGGCTCGGCGGCCTCGGCTGGCGGCGCGGGCTGCTGCTGGCGGTCCTCGCCGGGCCGCCCTTCATCCTGGCCTCCACCCTCGGCTACCGCTTCGCCCCGCTCGCCCATGGCGCGGTGGTGCAGCCGGCAGCCTTGACGATCGGCGCCATGCTGGCCGCGGCGCTGGTCCTGGGGGAGCGGGTGGCGCCGCTGCGCTGGCTCGGCCTGGGCGTCGTGCTCCTCGGGCTTGGCATCGTCTCGGGCGCGGGGTTCGAGGGCGGCGCCTGGCGCGGCGACCTGGCCTTCGCCGCGGCCGGGCTGCTCTGGGCGGGCTATACCCTCGCCAGCCGGCTGTTCCGCGCGGATCCGCTGACCGCGACGGCGGTCGTTTCAGTCCTCGGCGGCGTCGCCAGCCTTGGCCTCTGGCTCGGTTTCGGGGACCCGGCAGCGATGCTGGCGCAGGGCTGGCGGGTGCTGGCGCTGCAGGCCGCGATCCAGGGCGGGCTGGTCGGCGCCCTCTCGGTCTTCGCCTTCTCGCGGGCCGTGGCGCTGCTGGGTGCGGCGCGGGCGGCGATGTTCCCGGCCATGGTGCCGGCCTTCGCGGTCCTCTTCGGCATCCCCGTGGCCGGCGAGTGGCCGGAGGCGGCACAGTGGATCGGCCTCGGCGTGGTCATGGCCGGCCTGCCCGTCGCCATGGGGCTGTTGCGGCGGTAGGGCGACGCACCCGTGCCGCCCTCTGGCGCCCGCCTGCCGCGGCAGCCTAAACCACCCCATGACCAGCGCCGCCGACCTCGCCCCCTATGCCGACTTCGTCCTCCGCGACGCCACGATCCCGGAGCTGCCGAACCACTACCGCGGCAAGGTCCGGGAGAATTACGACCTGCCGGACGGGCGGCGGATCATCGTTGCCACCGACCGCCTCTCGGCCTTCGACCGGATCCTGACCGCGGTGCCGCTGAAGGGCCAGGTGCTGACCCAGCTCGCCCGCCACTGGTTCGAGCGGACGGGCGACCTCTGCCCCAACCACGTCATCGAATACCCGGACCCCAATGTCCTGGTCTGCCGGCGCCTCTCGATCATGCCGGTCGAGGTGGTGGTGCGGGACTACCTCGCGGGCACCACCTCCACCTCGATCCTCTCGATGTACAGGGCGGGGCGGCGGGAGATGTACGGCCACCGCTTCCCCGAGGGCCTCCGGCCGAACCAGAAGCTGCCGCGGACCATCCTGACGCCGACCAGCAAGGCCTTCGACGCCGGCCATGACGAGGAGCTGACACCGGCGCAGATCGTGGACGGCAAGTTGCTGACGGCGGCACAGTGGGAGCAGGTTTCCGCCCTCGCCCTCGCGCTCTTCGCCCGCGGCCGGGAGATGGCGGCCGCGCGCGGCCTGATCCTGGTCGATACCAAATACGAGTTCGGCTTCGACGCCGAGGGCAGGATCCTGCTGGCCGACGAGATCCACACGCCGGATTCCAGCCGCTACTGGTTCGCGGGCAGCTATGCCGAGCGCTTCGAGGCCGGCCAGGCGCCGCAGAGCTTCGACAAGGATTTCGTGCGGTCCTGGGTCGTCGCCCGCTGCGACCCCTACAAGGACGCGGTGCCGGAGATCCCGCCCGAGGTGAATCTCGAGGCCGCGCGGATCTATATCGAGGCCTTCGAGACCATCACGGGCACGGACTTCCCGCTGCCGGCGCGGGACCGGCCGGTGCTGGAGCGCATCCGGGCGAACCTCGCGCCCTACTTCTGACGCCGCCGCGCGGGCCGCAACCATCGCCCCGCCGGCGGCTTCTGCCCGGCAGCGGCGGCGGCCCGGATGGCCCGGACCGCGGCGGGCCGCATGGCGCGGGCGGTGGCATGGGCAGTCTCTGGGCATCCTTCGGCATCGGCCTCGTCGCCGGCATGCGCACCATGACGGCGGCGGCCGCGCTGGCCTGGGCGGCCTCGCTCGGGCGGGCGCGGGCCGGCTGGATCCCGGGCGGCGCCGGACCGCGCAACCTGGCCATGGCGGCCGCCCTCGCCGAGATGGCCGGCGACAAGATGCCCTTCGCGCCGGACCGCCGGATCGCGCCCTCCTTCCTCCTCCGGCTCGCACTCGGCGCGGCCGGCGGCGCGGCGCTGGCCGGGCGCGGCGCCTCGGAGGCGGAGGGCGCGCTGGCCGGCCTGGCGGGTGCCGTGCTCGGCACCCTGGCCGGGCGGGCGGCGCGCGGCGGCACCACCCGATCAGGCGCCGACTGGGCGCGCGCCCTGACGGAGGATGCGCTGGCCGCCGGCCTGGCCACGGCGCTGGTCCGGCCGCCGGCGCGGCTGCAACGGGGCTGACCCGGCGGCGGAGACGCGAGCCTCACCTGAAGCCGAGCCGCCCCTTCGGTGGCCGGCCAGGCGGCGCCCGGGTCGTCCGCACGCCGAACGGCGCGCCCGCAGGCCGCCGCCCAGGTGCCGAAGCGCCGGCGGGACGCCACGGAGCCCCGCCGTGGGGCGGTGTCGCCGGCGGGCCGCGCGAGGGCTATCCGCCGGCCGGGCGGACTCGGCCCGCCGCCTCAGCGACCGACCGTAACCGGGCGGCGCGCCGGGTTCCGGCGCCACAGCAGGGCGAGCACCGGCACGGCCAGCGCCGCGACCCCGGCCCAGACGGCCGGGCGCAGGCCGAAGGCGACGTCGAGGTTAGCGAGCAGGATGCGCTCGGCCGGCAGCCTGGTCGCCACCGCGTACCAGAGATACTCCCACCCGGCCGCGGCCAGGGCGGTCAGCGGCGCCAGCGCCAGCAGCGCCAGTGGCCGCGCCCGCCAGGCGGCGGGCAGCAGCCGCCAGAGCAGCAGCCAGGAGAGCAGGCCGCCGGCCAGCACCGCCTCCCAGACCACCGACTTGGACTGCCAGTAGAAATGCAGCACGCCGAGCGCGGCGATGGGGAAGGCCAGCCGGTGCACCTGCTTCCAGCGCGGGCCGAGGTGCCGGATCCAGCCATCCGTCGAGGTCCAGCCGAGCGCCGCCAGCCCGGCCAACGCGACGAAGCCGATGGTCAGGTAGGGCCGCAGCACGATCTCCGCGACGACCTTGCCGAGGTCGAAGCTCTCATGCCCGGCATAGAGGGCCAGATGCAGCCCGGCATAGGCCAGCACGGTCAGGCCGAGCAGCCGCCGCAGCGCCGGGATGCGCGGCTCCGAGACGATCGTCCCGAGCGGCGTGATGGCCAGCGTCGCCAGCAGCAGCCGGATGGTCCAAAGGCCGATCTCCTTGAGTGCGGCCTTCCAGGGCTCCGGCCCCAGCAGGCCGAGCGCCGCCTCGGCCGCGACCCAGGCGGCGGGCGCCAGCAGCAGGGCGAAGACCACGGCGCGCAGCAGGGAGAGCCGGCCGGCGCGGTCCTGCCAGGGCCAGGTGAAGGGGCGCCTGCGTCCGGCGGGCAGGGGGAAGGCGGTGCGGAGGATAGCCTGCATCATGCCCCTGATTTCGTCGCGGGCAGCGCGGAAGTAACCCCCGCCCGATGGGTCGCGGCGGCCGGCGCGCAGGGCCGAGGCAACGGGTCCCGAGTTGCACCGACCTCGCCCCCGTCAGGGCAGCCCGGCGTTCAGTTCGTCTCGGTGCAGGGCGTGCAGGTCGTCAGGTCGAGGTAGATGTCGAGGGTGCAGAAATACTGGATGTTGTTGCTGCACTGCTCGGTCCAGGTCTGGAGGCACATGATCCCCTGAGTGTTATTGCAGGTGTTCTTGGTGTTGCTCTGCGGGCATCCCGGATCCTTGAAAATCGGCTGGCTCTCGGTGCGGGAGCCGCAGGCCGGCGCGAAGCTGGGCGGCGGGTTGCTGGAGCATGCGATCGAGATGTTGTAAGTCTCGTCTTTCAAGCACCAGTTGGTGATCGTCACGTCCAGCTTGTTGGGGGCGCCGACCTCGCCGGCGTTGTTCTCTGCCGTCGTGAAGCAGTTATTGTCCTGCTTCCAACGGTTGTAATCGCCTGCGTAGTAGCCGCCCCAGTAATAGGGGTAGTTGCCATCGCAGTAGAAAGCCCAGCCCTTGGTGTCGCTGGCGCCGAATTTGATGGGCGCCTGCGGCGTGAGCTGACAGTTCGGGATGCCGGAACACGGGTCGCTGGAACTCCCGACGCTGGACTGGGCCGCTCCGAGGCCGGGGCAGAGGATCAGGATGAGGGTGCCCACCAGCAGGGCGCGAACGAGGATCAGCGGCATTGGTGTTCTCCCGCTTCTGAAAGATTTGAAAGAATAGACTCGCCAGAGCAAGTCGTCGCAGAGTGGAAGCGCTCGGAGGCGAGACTCTGCTCTGTAAATCAAGCGCCTGGAGCATTCTCACGCTGCGCAGTCAGCCTGAGAATGCTCTAGGGTGCGTTGCTGATGACGGCGCGGCGGTTGGTGGGCACGGCCCCGACGGACTGCAGGTAGGATGTGGGGCGGATCCGCTGCTCGGTGCAGCCGAGGATCACCGTGGCCGATCCGGTGGCGTCGGCATTGTTGCCGATGACCAGCGTCAGCCCTCCGGTACCAGTGGCCACGACACCCACCGTGATGTGCTCGTGGCGCCTCGCATCCCACCCGAGGAGGTTGGGATGATCGCCAGGGCATTGGACCAGAACGGTCCTGGATCTGCCGGCATCCACGGAGACCTCATCCGTCTCGATGGCCGTGCACGGGGACGCGCTCTGGCAGGCATTGCCTTTCTCGTCCAGTACCCGCGTGGTCCTGTACAGGGTCTGGCTGGACGCTTCCCCGTTGGACAGGACCAGCGTCGCAAGTGCGACAATCCAGGCCATGCAACTTGAGTGTAAAGAACGCATTGGCATGTTCCCTACCCAAAGCTGAATTGCAGGAAAATCACCGAGGCTCTGAACCGGCAATGTCTTTCCGGAGAGTTCTAATCCGAACGATCCCGGATCCGTGCGGCGATAACACGATCAGCCGCTCACGTTTACGTCTGTGCGCCCACCCAAGATCTGGTGCGGTGGGGTGCCGTTCGAACGGACGCCTGCCCTCGGCAACCCTCTCGAGTTCGCGCCGCAATAAGCAATGCGCAGGCTTTCCGCTCGGGGGCCTGGGCGGCGCGACGTGTGGCCCGATCCGCGAAGGCCTGCCGGGGCACCGGCCGCGGTGTCCGCTCAGCGTCCCTACCCGACCTCCATCCCGGGGCGGTCGTCAGGGTCCGATCC
>NZ_JAUTWS010000110.1 GCF_030657435.1 Paracraurococcus lichenis
CAATTCAGTCGTGGCAGTCGATCGAGTGCTCGCGCTGGGGTACGCGCCTGAGCGGCACCCTGCGCTCGAACGCTGTGAGAGCCTTGACGCCCAGGGCGTCTACGGCCCATTTTGGAGGCGAGGGGCCCTCCGCGATCGCCCCGTGAGGCTTCGGCCCAAGCATCGCGTCCATGCTCCGGCGCCCAGCGCCAGTGGAGAGGACGCACATGCCTGCTCCCGACATCATCACCGCTCCGCAGCTCTCACGTCTCGTCGGCACGCCCGAGGCGCCGCGCATCCTCGATGTCCGCACGGATGAGGACTTCGCCGCCGATCCTCGCACCCTTCCTGCCTCGCTCCGGCGCGACCACCGCCGCGTCGCCGACTGGGCGGCCGGGGTGGGGCCAACGCCGGTCGTGGTCGTTTGCCAGCGCGGCCAGAAGCTCAGCCAGGGCGTTGCCGCCTGGCTGCGGCACTACGGCACGCCGGCCGAGGTGCTCGAGGGCGGCTTCGAGGCCTGGGCCGCCGCCGGCGCGCCGCTGGTTCGCCCGGATCGGCTGCCGGCGCGCGACGCGGTCGGCCGCACCCTCTGGGTGACCCGAGCGCGGCCGAAGATCGACCGCATTGCCTGCCCCTGGCTGATCCGCCGCTTCGTGGATCCGGCGGCGGTCTTCCTCTTTGTTGCGCCGTCCGAGGTTCTGGCGGTCGCGGACCGCTTCGGCGCGACCCCCTTCGACGTGGAAGGCGTGTTCTGGAGCCATCGGGGCGAGCTCTGCACCTTCGACGTGATGGTCGAGGAGTTCGGCCTGCGCTCCGAAGCGCTGTCCCGCCTGGCGGCGATCGTCCGCGGCGCCGACACGGCCCGCCCCGACCTCGCTCCGGAAGCGGCCGGGTTGCTGGCGGCCTCGCTCGGGCTGTCGCGGATATACCGTGAGGACCTCGCCCAGCTCGACGCGGCGATGGTGCTCTACGACGCCTTCTATCGCTGGGCCCGCGACGCCACGGCCGAGACCCACAACTGGCCGGCGCCGGGAGGCCGGGCATGAGCACGACCGCCCCGGGCAGCGAGGCCATCCTGGAGACAGTGCCCACCCCGGAGGCCGCCCGCCTGCCCTCCTTCGCCGAGGCGCTCCGCGTCTGGCTCAGGATCGGCCTCCTCTCCTTCGGCGGGCCGGCCGGGCAGATCGCGCTGCTGCACCGGGAGGTGGTGGACGAGCGGCACTGGATCGGCGACCGCCGCTTCCTGCACGCGCTCAACTTCTGCACCCTGCTGCCGGGGCCGGAGGCGCAGCAACTCGCCACCTATCTCGGCTGGATCATGCATGGCGTCCGCGGCGGCCTCGCCGCCGGGCTGCTGTTCATCCTGCCCGGCGCCGCGGTGATGCTGGCGCTGTCGCTCATCTACGCGACCCTCGGCGAGGTGCCGGTCATCGCCGCGCTGTTCTTCGGGCTGAAATGCGCGGTGCTGGTGCTGGTGGTCGAGGCGCTGCTGCGGATCGGGCGGCGGGCGCTGAAGGGCCGTGCCGCCTGGGTGCTGGCGGTCGCCGCCTTCGCCGCGCTCGTCCTGCTCAACCTGCCCTTCCCCGTGGTCGTCGTCGCCGCCGGCCTCGTCGGGTATCTCGCCCCGGGCGCCTTCTCCCAGGCGGGGCACGGCAAGGCGCGGCGCGACGGCCCGGCCCTGATCGACGCCATCCTGGCCGCGGACCCGGGCCGCCCGGCAAGGCTCGCCGCAGCGGCGCGGCAGGCGGGCGGCATCGCCTTGCTCGTGTGGCTGGCGCCCGTCGCGCTGCTGCTGGCGGCGGTCGGCGGCACCTATGCCGACATCGCCTGGTTCTTCTCCAAGATGGCGGTCGTCACGGTCGGCGGTGCCTATGCGGTACTGGCCTATGTGGCGCAGGATGCCGTGCAGGCCTATGGCTGGCTCTCGCCGCAGGAGATGCTGGCCGGCCTCGGCCTAGCCGAGACCACGCCTGGCCCTCTCATACTGGTGCTGCAGTTCGTCGGCTTCCTCGCGGGGTTCCGGGCGCCAGACGGCCTCTCGGGCATTCCCGGCGGCGTCGCCGGGTCGGTGCTGACGCTCTGGGTCACCTTCGCGCCCTGCTTTGCCTTCGTCTTCCTCGGCGCGCCGTTGATCGAGCGGCTGCAGGACAACCGCGCGCTGTCGGGCGCGCTCGCCGCGATCACCGCGGCGGTGGTGGGCGTCGTCGCTAACCTCGCCGTGTGGTTCGCGCTGCGCGTCCTGTTCCATGAGCGCGTCGCCCTGCGGGCGGGGCCGGTGGCGCTGGACGTGCCGGTGCCCGGCAGCCTCGATCCCGCGGCGGCCGGGCTCGCGGTGCTGGCGGCCATCTGCCTCTTCCGGCTGAAGCTGGGCGTGCTGCGGACGCTCGGCATCGCCGCGGCGGCAGGCCTGGTGATGCGGCTCATGCCGGGGGGCTGAGCCTCGTTCGGGGGACAACCGGGACCGGATGAGGAGCATTCGCATGCTGCGCAGACAAGGATTCCGGGTTGCGCTGCTCGGCCTCGCGCTGGGCTGGCCGGTGGTCGCCGGGGCGCAGGGCAACGGCCCTGCCGATGCGGACTGGCGACGCACCGTCGCCTCGGTCCTTGGCAAGCCGGGTGCCGAGATGCCCGGCGGCATCTATCGCGTGGCGATGCCGCGCACGGACCTGAAGGTGGCGCTGGACGGCGTGCCGATCCGGCCGGGCTTCGCCCTCGGCTCCTGGGTGGCCTTCGCGCCACATGGCGAGGGCCTGATGGTCATGGGCGACCTCGTGCTGCTCGAGAGCGAGGTGGCGCCGGTGATGCGCCGCCTGGCCGAGGGCGGCATCGAGGTGACGGCGCTGCACAACCATCTGCTGCGCGCCCAGCCCGCGACGATGTACCTCCATGTCGGCGGGCAGGGCGAGGCGGCGAAGCTGGCCTCCGCCCTGCGCGCCGCCTTGCAGGAGAGCGCCACGCCGCTGCAGGGCGCGGCCGGGCCGGCCGGCGACCAGGGCGTCGAGGGGGTGGACACCACCGCCTTTGCCCGTGCCCTGGGACGCGAGGGGCGCGCCACCGGCGGCGTCTACGCCGTCTCCGTGCCGCGCGCCGAGGCGATCCGGGAGCATGGCGCGGAGGTCCCGCCGGCCATGGGCCTCGGCACCGCGATCAACCTGCAGGCGGCCGGGAACGGCAAGGGCGCCATCACCGGCGACTTCGTGCTGGCGGCCGCCGAGGTCGTGCCGGTGCAGCGCGCGCTGATCGAGAACGGCATCGAGGTCACCGCCATCCACAGCCACATGATCGGCGAGGAGCCGCGGCTGTTCTTCATGCATTTCTGGGCGGTGGACGCGCCGGAGAAGCTCGGCCGCGGGCTGCGGGCGGCGCTCGACCGCACCAACAGCCGCGCGGCCGGCGGGTAGGCGGCCATGGGCAGCACCGGAGATGGCTCCAGGCCCGGACGCCGCGCCGCCTGCGGGCTGCTGCTCGCCGCCGGGGCGGCGGCCCGCGCCGGCGCGCAATCGGCGCCACGGCCCCTGGAGGTCGAGGCGCGCATCCCGCTCGGCGACGTCGCCGGGCGGATCGATCACCTGGCCGCGGATGTTGCGCGCCGCCGGGTCTTCGTGGCGGAGCTCGGCAACGACACGGTCGGCGTCGTCGATCTCGCCACCGGCCGGGTGACCCAGCGGCTCCGCGGCCTGCACGAGCCGCAGGGCATTGCCTGGCTGCCGGAGGCCGAGCTGCTGCTCGTGGCCAACGGGGGCGATGGGACCGTGCATCGCTACGCCGGCGCGGACCTCCGCCCGCTCGGCGCGATCCCGCTCGGCCGGGATGCCGACAACCTGCGCCTGGATCCGGCGGGCGGCGGCCTGGTCTGGGTCGGGCATGGCGGCGGGCCGGTGTTCGGGCTGCTGCCAGGTGCGGCTGCGCTGACCGCGCTGGCCTCGGCCAGCGGCCAGCCGAGCGGCGCATCCATCCCGCTGCCCGCGCACCCCGAGGGCTTCCAGCTCGAGGCCAACGGGCCGCGCGCCTTCGTCAACCTGCCTCGCGCCGGCGGCAGCGTCGCGGTCCTGGACCGCATCGCGCGCCGGCAGATCGGGAGCTGGTCGGTGCCGGGCCTCGGCTCGAACTACCCCATGGCGCTGGACGAGGCGGGCGGCCGGCTCTTCGTCGGGTACCGCGACCCGGCGGCGCTCGCGGTGCTTGACCTCGACGGGGGCGGGCTGCTGGGCCGGCTGCCGCTCGGCGGCGACACCGACGACCTGTTCCACGATGCGCGCCGCCGCCGGCTCTACGCGATCTGCGGCGAGGGTACAGTGGACGTGTTCGAAGATCCGTCCGCCAGTGGCGCCGCCGCGCGCCTGCCGCGGTTGCTCGCGCGGGCGCCCACGGTCGCCGGCGCCCGCACCGGGCTGTTCGTCCCCGCGCTCGACCGGCTCTGCGTGGCCGTGCGCGCCGCCCAGGGCGCGGCCGCCGCGCTCTGGGTCTTCCGGCCGGAGCCAACCTGATGCGGAGGGATCCGGGCAATGCGCTCGCCATTCCGCCTCGGGCCGGCATGCCGGGCGGCGATGCTGGGCGCGGCCATGCTGGCGCCCAGCCATGCCGCCTTCGGCTACCGGCCCTTCGACAGCACCGACGCCGCCGTGGCGCCGCTGGGGGAGTTCGAGCTCGAGCTCGGCCCCCTGGGCGTGCTGCGCGACGGCTCCGACCGGAGCCTGATCGCGCCCGCCTATGTGCTGAACCTCGGCCTGGCCGAGGGCTGGGAGGCCGTGCTGCAAGGACGCGGCCAGGAGGCGCTGTCCCGCGCCGCCCACCGCACAAGTTTCGCGGGCAATGCCCTGCTGCTGAAGGGAATGCTGCGCGACGGCGTGCTGCAGGAGAAAGCCGGGCCGAGCGTCGCCACCGAGTTCGGGCTCCTGCTGCCGGGCATCCACCAGGAGAGCGGCGTCGGCGCGACCGCGGCCGCCATCGTCTCGCAGCACTGGTCCGGCCTGACCATGCACCTCAACCTCGCGGCGGCGCTGACGCACGAGCAGCGGGCGGACCTCTTCCTCGGCGCCATTGTCGAGGGACCCTCCGACTGGCGGGTGCGCCCGGTCGCCGAGGTCTTCGTCGAGCGGGAGTTCGGCATCACGACCATCGTCTCCGGCCTCGTCGGCGCGATCTGGCGGGTGCGGGAGGACCTGTCCTTCGACCTCGGGCTGCGCGAGGCGAGCCTGAACGGGCACGCCGTCAGCGAGGTACGGCTCGGCCTGACCTTCGGCTGGACGGCATGGTGAGCGGGCGTCCGTGGCCGAGACAGTGCCCCGCGGGGGACGTGGCCCGCGGCGGGCGGATCGGCGGGCGGCCGCACTTGGGCGATCCGGCGCCCTGCGGCGGTCAGCGCGTCGCGCCCGGCATTCGATGCCGCACTGGTTCCACCGAACTACGTCCAGGGAGAACAGGGATGCGCTGGATCGTCGCTGCAGCCACGGCACTCCTCGTCACGGCGGCCACCGCGGGTCACGCCGAAGAGCCCTTTGCGCGCACCTTCCGGCCCGGCGCGATGGCCGGCCGGACTGCCGAGGCGGCAGCCTTTTGCCGCGAGCGCGGCGGCGAAGCCGTCCTGCTCGGCATCGACTACCTGAACTCGCCGGAGGGAGCGTTCCACCGGGCGCGCTTCGCCTGCGGCCCGCAATCGGCTTCGGAGGTGCCGGTCACCTACCTGGCGGAGGACTCCGCGCGCCTCCGGACCGACATCGAGCAATATTGCCGCGCGAGGAACGCGTCCGGCGCGAAATTCACCGCGGAGCCGGCGGCTTCGGCGAATGTCTCGAAGGGCAGCTTCCGGTGCGAATGACCCGATCAGGACACAGGGCTGGGCCCGGCCAGGCCGGCGCGACATGCAATGGCGCGGACAGCCACCTATCGGCGGCGAGGGGGAACCCCTTGGCGCACCCCGAGCGGCACATCGGCAGGCGCGGCGTCGTCCTGGCCGCGGGCGCGCTCCTGGCCGCACCCGCGCAGGCCGAGGGCAGGAGCATCCGGCAGGACTTCGAGGCCATGGCGACCGGACGCCCGCCGCCGGGCTTCACCCTTGGCCTCACGGGCGGTGGGCCGCCGCCGCGCTGGGTCGTGGTCGAGGACTTCTCCGCGCCGGCCGGGCCGAAGGTGCTGGCGGAGACCAGCCGCGACCGCACCGACACGCGCTTCCCGGTGGCGATCGCGGAGGGGTTCGCGGCCCGCGACGTGGCGGCCTCGGTCGCCTTCCGGCCGCTCGACGGGCGGGTGGACCAGGCGGCGGGGCTCATCGTGCGCTTCCGCGACGCGCGCAACTACTACGTCGCCCGCGCCAATGCACTAGAGGACAATGTCCGGCTCTACCGTGTCGTGGACGGAAGGCGCATCCAGTTCGCCGGCGTGGATACGCGGGTGCCGCGGGACCGCTGGCAGCGCCTCGGCCTCTCGATCCGGGGCGACCGGCTGGAGGTCTCGCTGGACGGGCGGGTGCTGTTCGGCGCCACGGATCGCAGCTTCGCGGAGGCGGGCGGGGTCGGGCTCTGGACCAAGGCCGACAGCCTGACCCATTTCGACTCGCTCGAGGCGGAGGAATTGACGTGACGGCGCCGCCGGCCGCTCCTCTGCGCCTTGCGCTGGTCTGGCGCGGCGATCCGCGCGCGCCCGACCAGCCGACGCGCCACCAGCAACGCCTGCGACCGCTCATGGCGGCCCTGGCCGCCGCGGGCGTGACAGTCGAGCCGGTCGCCTGGTTCGACGAGGCAGTGGCGGCCACGCGGGACCGCCTGCTCGGCTGTGACGGCGCGATGGTCTGGGTGAATCCGCTCGCGGACGGGCAGGACCGCTCGCGCCTCGACCCGATGCTGCGTGAGGTCGCGGCGGCCGGCGTCTGGGTGAGCGCCCATCCCGACGTGATCCTGGCGATGGGCACGAAGGAGGTGCTGGTCCGAACGCGCGGCCTGGGCTGGGGCGCCGACACCCACCTCTACGAGAGCTTCGAGGCGCTTGCGCGGGAGTTCCCCGCCCGCCTCGCCCCCGGGCGGGCACGGATGCTCAAGCGCAACCGGGGCAATGACGGGCAGGATGTCTGGAAGGTGCAGGCGGCACCCGGTGCCGCCCTGGTGACCGTCCAGGCCGCCGCGAGCGATGCGGTCGAGCACCTGCCGCTCGACGCCTTCCTCGCCCGCTGCCGGACCCTGTTCGAGGCCGGCGGCCGCGTGGTGGACCAGGTCTTCCAGCCGCGCGTCGGCGAGGGGATGATCCGCTGCTACCTGTCCGGCAACGCCGTCGTCGGCTTCGGTGAGCAGTTTCCCCGCCTGCCCCAGGGCGCGGCGGTGCCGGCCCTCGGCATGGCGTCCGCGAAGACCATGAACCCCGCCACGGAACCGCGCTTCGCCCGCCTGCGCCGGGCGATGGAGCAGGATTGGCTGCCCGGGATGCTGGGGCTCGTCGGGCTGGCGCCCGCGGCCCTGCCGGCGGTCTGGGACGCCGACTTCCTGCTCGGTCCGCGTGACGCCGCCGGCGCCGACACCTACGTGCTATGCGAGATCAACGTCGGTTCCGTGCTGCCCTTCCCGGACATGGCCGTGGACGCGATCGTCCGCACGGCCGTCGCGCGCATGGCGGAAGCGCGGGTGGCACGGTCTGCGGGCTTGGCCGGCCACCCCGTCTGAGCCGCTGCACGGAAGCGCGAGGCCGATCCTGCCGGATTGCCCCTATCCTCTCCCGGGGGATAGGACCGCGCCATGCCCGACCCGCACCGCCACACCAGCCACCCCGAGGTCGTCAAGCGCCTGAAGCGTGCCGCCGGCCACCTGCAGGGCGTCGTCGAGATGATCGAGGCGGGCCGCCCGTGCCTCGACATCGCGCAGCAGCTCCACGCCGTGGAGGCGGCGATCGCCAATGCGAAGCGCATGCTGATTCACGACCACCTCGACCATTGCCTCGACGACGCGGTCGGGGCCGTGCCGCACGCGCAGCGCGGGCCGATCGAGGCCTTCAAGGTGATCACGAAGTACCTGTGACCCGCGCGACCATCGCCAGGAAGCCCACGCTCGCCATGACCGAGACGCTGAAGCCGTACGTCCTCTACGTCGCCCTCTACCTTGGGGTCGCCCTCACCGGCGGGTCGGTGGTGCACCTGCCGCTCGACCCGCCGCGCTACCTGCTGATCGGCAGCCTGGGCGTGCTGGTCTTCATCATCGCGTCGGTTGCGGATGCCCGGCGGCGCCATGCCGCGGGGCTGGAAGGGCCCGGCGGAGGGCTGCGGCGCTATGTCGGCTGGAGCGTGCTGCTCTCGCTCGGCCTCGGCATGCTGAGCGGCGGCATCCAGCACTTCCTCGATTTCCCGGACTACGCCGCGGCGCTGCTGCCGATCGGCGTGCTGCTCTCGCTCGCGGCCTATCTGGCGCGCGAGCGGACCGCACCGGCCGGCGCGGCGCTCTGGCGGCTCGCCGGCGGGGCGCTGGCCTTCACGCTGCTGCTCCATCTCGGTCTCGATCACCTCGCCCATGAGTTGGAGGGCGGGGATCACGCGCACTGATCGGGCCGGCGACATGCTCTCGCCCCTGGCCGACCGGACCTACCGGCGCATCTTCCTCGCCCAGGTGCTGTCCCTGCTCGGCACCGGCCTCGCCACCGTCGCCCTCGGCCTGCTGGCCTACGACATTGCCTGCGCCGACGCGGGTGTGGTGCTAGGCACCGCGCTGGCCATCAAGATGGTCGCCTATGTCGGCATCGCCCCGGTCGCCGGCGCCTTCGTGCATCTCCTGCCGCGCCGGACCCTGCTGGTCGCGCTGGACCTGCTGCGCGCCGCGGTCGCCGTCTTGCTGCCCTTCGTGACGGAAACCTGGCAGGTCTACCTGCTGATCTTCGTCCTGCAGGCGGGCTCCGCCGCCTTCACGCCGACCTTCCAGGCGACCATTCCCGACATCCTCCCCGAGGAGGCCGAGTACACCAAGGCGCTCTCGCTCTCCCGCCTGGCCTACGACCTGGAATCCCTTGCCAGCCCCGCCATCGCCGCGGCACTGCTCGGCCTTGTCGGCTTCCACTGGCTGTTCGGATTGAACGCGCTCGGCTTCCTGGCCTCGGCGGTCCTGGTGGCGTCGCTGGTGCTGCCCTCACCGGCACCGCCGGCCCCTGGCGAAGGAGCCTGGACGCGCACGACACGCGGCGCACGCCTCTACCTGGCGACCCCACGCCTGCGCGGCCTGCTGGCGCTGAACCTGTCGGTGGCCGCGGCGGGCGCGATGGTCATCGTGAACACGGTGGTGCTGGTGCGCGCCGGCTTCGGCCTGGGTCAGAGCGAGGTGGCCTGGACGCTTGCCGCCTACGGCCTCGGCTCCATGGCCGCCGCGCTCGCCCTGCCGCGGCTGCTCGGCGAGCGGCTGAGCGACCGGACGGCCATGCTGGCCGGCGCGGCGCTTCTGGTTGCCGGGCTGCTGGCCGCGCCGGCCGCGCCGTCATGGGCCGCCCTGCTGCCCATCTGGGCCCTGCTCGGCCTCGGTAACGGGCTGGTCCTGACGCCGAGCGGCCGGCTGCTGCGGCGGTCCGCACACCCGGGCGACCGGCCGGCCCTCTTCGCCGCGCAATTCGCCCTGAGCCATGCCTGCTGGCTGGTCACCTACCCGCTCGCCGGCCGGCTCGGCGCCCTGGCGGGGCTGGCGGTGACATGCCTCATGCTCGCCGCCCTGGCCGCAATCGGCATGGCTGTCGCTGCCTGGGCCTGGCCACGACATGACACCGAGGAGGTGGAGCACACGCATCGCGGCCTACCCCCGGACGATGCCCATCTCGTCGGCGCCGAGCCGGTAGCCGAGGGCGGCTTCCGCCACCGCCACGTCTTGGTGATCGATTTCCGGCATCCCCATTGGCCCGGCTGAAAACGACTTCCCACGAGATCGACGCGGGGCCGGAGGGTGCTGCGTGTGGACGGGAGAGGGCGGCGCGGCCGGTGCCGCGCCATTCCCGAGCTAGGGTGAGCCGGATCGGCCGCGCTGGGCTCCCATGGCGTGATCCATGTGCTGGCAATAGGTCATCATACGCTGCATGTCGGCGGTGACCGGGGCACCGGCGCGCGCCTGCTGCCGCATCTCCGCGCAATGCGCCATCATCTCCTGATGGTTGGCCGGTGCGGCGGGCGCCGGGCTGGCGGCTGCCGCCGCGCCTGGGGTCGGAGCCGCCGCCGCGGATGTGGCCTGCTGCTGGGGCGCGCAAGCGGCAAGGCCCGCAGCGAGCAGTACGGCCGTGATGGGCACGCCAGCCTTCAGAAGTCTGGTCATGGTTTCCTCCTTGCCGTGGTGCGGGCGCTGCATGGCGGCCGCGCCGCCACCCGGGACCGCCCGCGCCATCGTCATCTCCCGGTCGCAGTCCGATCTGGAGTGTGGGCCGCCCAGGCCAGCGCAGCAGCGGGGACGACCAGCCATTGGAGAATCGGCGCCAGACCGGTTCCCAGCCATGGCAGCGTGGGCATCGCCGACGCGTAGGCCCAGGCACCGCGCGCGAGGTTCACGCGTTCGCTGTGGACCGTGTAGCCGAGGCCGAATGCGATGGCGGCGGCGCCTACCACCGCAAAGCGCCGTTGCGGCCAGTCCGGCGCACCGAAGAGCGTCAGCGCGACCAGCAGCGACGACCCTGCGATGAGCACGTCCCCCGCCGTGCAGTGCGCGACCGCAAAGGCGATCCCGCCCGGCGAGCCGTCGCGCCACAGCGTGTAGAGCGGCATCTGCGCCGCCTCCCAGGCGAGGTTCCCGACGGCCGCCGCGACCAGATAGCGCCTGGACGTGGCGAGCCAGTCGCGGCACCCCGCGCCGTTCACGTGCCCGGCGCCCGTCGGCGGGGCGCGCCTTCCTCCGCCTGCCCACGGCCGTGCTGGTGCCCGCCATGCCCGTGATGCGGCATCAGCAGGTGCATCAGCGGGCAGGCGAGCAGCAGCAGGTAGGGCAGCAGCCCAAGGGCGTGCGCGTAGTGCTCGCGCAGGACGAAGAAGGCGATGACGAGGCCGAAGCCGAGCGCCGCCACGCCGCCGCGGGTGCGCCACCAGGGAAGCCGGGGTTGGTCGCTCATCCCGGTGTCCCCTCAGTGCCGTGCCCAGGTCCGGTCGCCGCCCTCGGCGCCGAACAGGACCACGTCGTAGGGCGTGCCGGGCATGTCCATGCCGGGCGAGGACGGCGGCATGCCGGGGGCGGACAGTCCCCTGGCCCGCGGCCGCTCGGCCAGCAGGCGCCTGACATCGGCGGCGGGAACGTGGCCTTCGAGCACGTAGCCGTCCACGCGGGCCGTGTGGCAGGACCACAGCGCCTCGGGCAGGCCGTTGGCGGCCTTGATCGGCGGCATGTCCGGCACCTCGCGCACGGCGACCTCGAAGCCAGCCTGCCGCATGTGGCGGACCCAGCCCTCGCAGCAGCCGCAGGACGGGTCCTTCCAGACCTCGACACGGGTGCCCTGGGCCGCCCGTGCACTGCCGGACGGCAGGGCCGTGGCCAGCAGCATGCCGAGCACGCCGCGCCTGC
>NZ_JAUTWS010000111.1 GCF_030657435.1 Paracraurococcus lichenis
CCCCGCCGGGCCGTGCTCGGCGAAGCGCTTGCAGATGTCGAAAACCCCGGTCTGGGTCAGCCCGACCTGGGCTGCGATCGCGGCATAGGTCTGCCCCGCCTGACGCAGCCCGATCACCTGACGCCGGCGCTCCTCTTGCGCCGCCGGCGTCAGGCTCCGCATGTCCACGTGCTTCATGATGTCAGCTATTTGGGTACAGCAGCCGCGGCCTTCAAGAACACCACCGCCGGCTCAATAACCGGGACGGCTCGGTTACGCTGCCGACGCGCGCCGACCCGGCGCTCGTGAAGGCGCTGGCGCGGGCGTTCCGTTACCAGCGGCTACTGGACGAGGGCCGGTACGCCAGTATCAGCGAGGTGGCGGCGGCGGAGAGGACCGAACGCGGCTATCTCGGGACGCTGCTGCGGCTGACGCTGCTGGCGCCGGACCTCGTCGAGGCGATCCTGGATGGGCGAATGCCTCGCGGCTTGGACCTACCGCAGCAGTTGGAGCCGATCCCGATGGAATGGCCGGTACAGCACGATGCGGTTGCGAACGCAGGAAGTCGGCTTCCTGGTAGCCAACAGCACACCGGTAGACCGGCGTAGCCGGGTGAAGGCCAGCCCGAGAGAGGCGCTGCGCCCGCTGGCAGGTGCAGGCGATCCAGCCTCGAGAGATTGAGCTTCAGCCCAACCCCTGCTGCGGCAGGATCAGGAACTTCTCCCCCGTAGCCCGCCGACAATAGGCTCGCATGGTCTGCAGCTGCAGCGCCTCGGCTAGGGAGACTTCGGCGGTGTAGTGGCTGGCGAAGGTGGTCTTCAGCTCGGCGGCGACGCGGGCGCGCAGCCGTGCCTCCGTTGCCGCGCCCAACTTCTTGAGCGCGGGCATCAGAAGCCAGCCGCCCAGCCCCCAGGCGAAGCCGATCGGCCCGCGCTCGAAGGTGGTGGGCCCGGTGTCCAGCCGGCCATAGAGGTAGACCTGCTTGTGCCGATCCGAGCCGTAGTGGTTGTAGCCGCTGGCGGTCTGCCGTGCCGCCGCCTCCATCGCAGCCAGGATCTGCCCGGCCATCGGCCCGCCACCCACGGCGTCGAAGCCCAGGGTGGCGCCGGTCTCCGCCAGGACCGCGGTCAGCGCCGCGGTGAAATCCGGTGCGCTGCTGTCCACGATATGGCGGGCACCCTGGCCGCGCAGCAGCGCCGCCAGCTGTGGGCTGCGCACGATGTTCACCAGGCCGATGCCGTCCGCCAGACAGATGCGGTTCAACATCTGGCCGAGGTTGGAGGCCGCGGCGGTGTGTACGAGGGCCGTGTGACCCTCTTGGCGCATGGTCTCGACGAAGCCCAGCGCCGTCATGGGATTGACGTACCAGGAGGCGCCGTCGCGCGGCGTCGTCCCCGCGGGCAGCACCAGGCAGTCTGCCGCCTTGGCGCGGCGGTACTGCGCCCACATCGCCCCGCCGAACACCGCGACTTGTTGCCCGAGCAGATGCGCGGCCTCGGCACCGGCGCGCACCACGGTGCCTGCGCCTTCATTGCCCACGGGCAGTGAGGTATCGAGCCGGGCGGCGATGGTCGGCAGCGCCGCCGCCGGCACCTGCGCGCGCACCACCGGCCGTGCCGCCGTCCCGACGAACTCGGCCGTGTCGAGCGCGGCCGGGCCGAGCAGGACGCCGATGTCCGAGGGATTGATCGGCGTCGCCTCGACCCGCACGACGATCTCGTCGGCGGCCGGTTCGGGCACCGCCGCCTCCTGCAGGGAGAGCTCCAGCACGCCGTCCCCGCTGATGCGCGAGCGCAGCTCCAGCCCGTGCAGTCCGTTGCCGTCCATGTCGCCTCCCCGGTGGTGCGCCTATGGTCCCGACCACTGCGGCCGGACCTTCAGTAGGTGCCGGTCTTCACCGGCTGCGGCGCGGGCGCCGTCGCTGCCTCGCCCGTCAGCATCGCCCGCATGCCCGCGCCGTTGGTGCGCCACCAGTTGTAGAGGATCCGCACGTCCCAGCCGATGCAGAAGTGCTTCACCCCCATCTCCAGGTAGGGCTTCGCGCCAGCGATATCCGCCAGTTCCACGCGCGGATGCTTGCCCATCCGCAGCGCCGTCTCGATGGTCCTGCGTTCGGCCTTCACCACGTCGGGGTGCGAGCGCTGGCCGGTCAGCCCGAGGCCCATCGAGTAGTCGGAGGATCCGAACTGCACCATGTCGATGCCCGGGACCGACAGGATCGCCTCCAGGTCCTCCACGCATTCGCGCTTCTCGACCATGATGGCGATCACCACCTCGTTCAGAGCATCGACATAGGCCGGCGACCCGCCCTCCAGCACCGTGCCGACATCGCGCCGCATGCCGACGCCGAGCCGGCCGCCGGTGCCCGGCGTCTCGGCGCGCACCGCGGCGACGCAGGCCTCGGCATCCGCCACCGTCCGGATATCGGCAAAGAGCACGCTCTGGAACCCCGAGCCGATCGCCCGCATCGCCTGGTGCGTGTACTGCTTCTGTTCGACCTTGATCATGCCGCCGAGGTTCTTCAGCTCGAAGGCGCGGCCGAGATTGTCGAGGTCATGCATGGTGAACGGCGCATACTCGGCAGTGAACTCGACATAGTCGTAGTTCTCGGCGTCACCGATCAGTTCCACAAGGGTGGGCCAGCTGGACAGGATGTGCGTGCCGATCGTCGGCTCCCCGGCATCCAGCTTCTGGCGCAGGCGGTTGGGGCGCATGATGTCGTTTCCTCCGGCGAGCGGGCTGGCGTGCAGGAGTGTTGTCCGACAAGGACGTGCGTGCAACCTGAGCGACGCCGGCTGGCGGCGGATCTCGTCGAGCCTATCCTGGACGGGCGGGAGCCCGAGGGACTGAGGTTGGCGCCGGCCGTAAGCCGCTTGTGTGGACGAGGGCCGGTCGACAACGATGCCAGTGCCAAGGGGGGCACCGTCAAGTTGTTGGCCCAGGGCGGACGCAGTTGGTTGGCGGAGGGCGACGCAGTAGCGGAATTCGGGCCGTGGCGGCAATCCCGCTGATGTCGGCCCACACCTTGAACGCACCCGCCCTTGCAGCTCGATATTTACTGGAGCTGACGTGGTCGCGGCGGAGATGGAAGAGGTTGGTGATCTGGTCTTGGACGGAGAGGAAACGCTGTGCCCGCCGCCCTGACTTGAAGCGCTTCATCTGCCGCTCCCTATGTCGCGTCGGCTGGTGCGAATTCTCGGCCCGATTGTTCGGGCCCTTGTGCTGGCGATGCTCGACACCGGGCATCGCCTCCCGCTTTGCCGCCCCGTAGCTCGGGAGCTTGTCGGTGATCATGACACGCGTCGCCCGGCATTGCCGCTTCAGCAGTTTGCGCAGCAGGCGCTTGGCGGCTCGCTTGTCGCGCCGGCTCTGCACCAGCACGTCGAGCACCATCCCGGTCTGATCCACAGCACGCCAGAGCCAGTGCTTCACCCCAGCAATCTTGATGACGACCTCATCCAGATGCCACTTGTCCCCGGCGCGGGGCAGCCTCCGCCGGATTCCGTTGGCGAACTCCTGGCCGAACTTGAACGCCCACTGCCGCACGGTCGCGTGGCTGACGATGATGTCGCGAGCCGCCAGCATTTCCTCGACCATGCGCAGGCCGAGCGGGAAGCGGTGGCCGGCATAGGGGCACTTGGCGGCAGGCGGGCTCATTCCGGTCGTCTATCGGACCGGGGTCAGCCCGCCAAGCCCGCTCAACTTGACGGTGCCAGTGCTAGACCATCCCAAGCCCTATGGTGTCGATCAGGCCACCACCAGAACCTCGACAGGAGAAAGCTCATGCGAGGTCTCACTACGCTTCCGGGCCACCCGGCCCTGCGGCGATCCACTCGCTCCGTGGAAGGCGATCACGCCGACGCTGCACGCCACTATGCCGACCGCAACGGCGCGGGCCAGCGCCATCGAGCGGCGGTCATGCGGTGCCTCCCAGCACCTCGGTAGCCTGCGCCAGGGCGACGGCTATGCGGTTGCGGGCGCAGCGTGCCTCCACGGCGTGCAGCCGCGCCGCGTCAGTGCCGGGCGCGCTGGCGGCGAGCTTGCGCAGCGGCTCCAGCACCGGCCAGGGCGGCAGTGGCAGTGCCGGGTCATGCACGAAGCGGTCGCCGCAGGTGTAGTCCAGTGGGACGAGCGCGCGGGAGGCGCGCATCAGTGCGCGGTCCGCATGCGGCCCAGCAGCCGCCGCGCGCAGCGCCTCCACCTGCGCCAGCAGCCCGTCCAGCGGCACACCGTTCACGGTGCAGCCGGGCGCCACCTTCGCCAACTCCGCCGCCAGCCCGGCCGCCTGCGCGGCATGGTCGATCGGTAGAACATCCTCCGTCAGCAGCCGTGCGATCGCGTGCACATAGACCTGCGTATCGCGCGCAAGATTCGCCGGGTCGATCTTGTCGATCAGGTCGTCCGGCGTGTGCCACCACCAGCCGAGGCTGTTCCGCATCTTCACCGCGCCAGGGGGCTGCTCGCTGAACGTCGAGAACAGCGAAGGGATGCCGATGCCCCAGAACGACTGGTCGGCATTGCGGCCCATGCGGCGGCCGGCATGCGCGGCGCTCGTCTCCGCCTGCAGCGCCTCCGCGGCCAACGCTGCGAGCTCCGCCGCGGCGGGCGCCTCCGCCAGCACGCTTGCGCCCACGCCACCGGTGCTATCCACGTTCACGTGCACGGCGCAGCGGCGGTCCAGCTCCGAGAAATGCTCGTCGGCATACCAGGCAGAGCCGGAATAGCGTCCCTGCGAATGGCCCGACCAGAAGCAGAGGCGGAGGCCACGCTTCCAGGTGTCGCGCCGCGTGGCGCAGAGCCGCGCCACCTCCAGCATCGTCATGTTGGCGGCGCCGTTGTCCATCACACCCTGGTACCAGGTGTCGTGATGACCGGAGAACAGGATGAAGGGCGCCTCCGGCCCGGCGCCGGGGGCATCGAGCTCCGCGACCAGGATGGGGGTGCGGCGCCAGCCCGTGTCCACCTCGGCGTGCAACACCACGCGCGGCACCTCGCCGCGCCCCAACCTCCCGCGCAGCGCCATGCCGTCGGCTTGGGCGACGGTGCAGGCGACGGTCGTGGGCAGTTCCGCCAGCGTCACCGGCGAGGGGCTGCCCCAGACCGGCGAGATGCACATTTCGTGCAGGTGCTCGTGCGGGCTGATATGGAGCTGCCCCGTGGCGCCGGCGCGCGCGGCGCGGGCGGCGACCGCCGGGCTGGCAATGCCCTCGGCCAGCAGGATGCAGCCGGTAACGTCGCCGGCGCGGGCGAAGTCGGCTTCCGTCCCCGCGCCCACATCCACCAGCCGTCCAGCGGTGCCTTCGGGCGGAGAGGCGCGCGACATGGAATGCGTCAGCGCGGACAGCGGCGGGAGGTCATCCACCAGTACCCGTGCCGCGCCCGGCAGGCTGATAAAGGCATCGTGCTCCAGCCAGGTGGTGCGGAAGCCGTAGCCATCCAGCAGGCCGCGGATTTGGCGCAGGCTCTCCGCCTCCTCCGGTGTGCCGCTCAGCTTCGTCCAGCCGGCGATGGCCGTCAGGTTGCGCATCATCAGCGCGGCATCCACCTGCGCCGCGAGCTCCCGCGGCGTCATGCCACGGGCTCCGGCGAGAGCGCCCCCAGCTCCTCGGCCAGCGCCGCGCCGATCTCCCGCCGGCCCTCCTGGATGGCGCCGATGAGTTCGACGAGCCTGTCCGCCATCGGTGTCGGGATGCCGTGCCGCCGCGCCGCGGCGCGCACGGGTGCGAGTTGCGCCGCTACATCGGTAGGGCGCTTGCGCACCGCCAGGTCCCGCCAGATGCCGCTGTGCGACTTGGCCGAGGCCCGGTTGTAGGCCTCAAGCCGGTCGAGGCTCGCGCGGATGCCTGCCGCGTCGCCACGTGCGAAAGCCACCGGGTGGAAGCCGTCGAAGCCGATCGGCGTCACGCCCTCCGCCGCCGCGACACGCAGGATCTCCCGCGCGATTCCGATAACCAGCGTCCGCCGCGCCGGGTCGGCGATGAAGTCGGCGATCGGATCGTTGGTCAGGGCGGAGGATTTCAGGATGCCGCCATAGGCGGCCTTGCCCCAGAGATAGCCGAAGATGTTGTCCGAGAGCACCGCCTCGGGCTCGAACAGCCGCAGCATGGCGTGCAGCGCCTCGATCCGCGGGGTGCGGCTGCCATCCAGCTCGCCGACCACGACCGCGCCGCGGTTGCCGTACATGATCCGGCCGGGGCCGTGATAGTCGGCACCGAAATTGACAAAGGCGCCGATGGTGCGCGATCGCCCAAGGATCTCCGCGATGACCAGTTCGTTCAGCCCGTTCTGGCAGGAGACGACGGCGCCGTCCTCCGCCAGGAAGGGCGCGAGCGTACGCGTCGCCGCCTCGGTATGGTGCGCCTTCACCGCCAGCAGGATCAGGCGATGGCGGCCCGTCATGCGGTCGGGTGTGACGGCTGTGGCGGGAACGGTGAATTGCGCGACCGGGCCTTCGATCGTCAGGCCGTTCGCGTTCATGGCGGCGACATGCTCGGCCACCACATCCACAAACAGCACCTTGCGGCCGGCGCGGGTCAGGTAGGCGCCGATCGTACCGCCGATCGCCCCGGCGCCCCAGATCACCACCGGCTCTTCCGCCATCGCACGCATCCCTCGATATCTCGGCGCGGCAGATTGCCACTCGCCCGGACGGGTGCAAACATCCTGCCGTGCTGCGGAGCACCATGCGCATGGATCTCGACTTCTCCGGCCAGACCATCGTCGTCACCGGCGCTGCAACCGGCTTCGGCCGCGCCATCGCGCGCAGCTTCGCGGCACGCGGCGCGTCCGTCTTTGCCGGCGACAAGGACGCGGCAGGGCTGACGGAAACCGCCGGTGCTTCCGCGGCCATCCACCCGCGCGTGCTGGACCTGACCGATCGCGCCGCAGCCACTGCCTGGATCGGCGAGGTGGAGCGCGAGGCCGGGGGCGCTGTTTCCGTGCTGGTGAACAATGCCGGCGGCGTGCTGGGCCGCGACTTTCATCCGGTCGAGGAAGCGCCCTTCGAGGACTGGGACGCCATCCTCGCGGTCAACCTCTCAGCCGCCTTCACCCTGACCCGTGCCGCGGCCGGGACGATGAAGCGCGCGGGGCGCGGGCGCATTGTGAACATCAGCTCCGGCGCGGGCCTGCGCGCCTCCCGCACCGGGATCCAGGCCTATACCAGCGCCAAGCACGCCATGATCGGCCTCACCCGCCAGCTCGCGCAGGAACTCGGGCCGCACGGCATCACGGTGAATGCCGTCGCGCCCGGCCTCTTTCCCGTCTCTCCCGGCACCAGGACGCAGTGGGAGGGCTACGGCCCCGAGGGCCAGCGCCGGGTCATCGAGGGCATCGCGCTGCGCCGGATGGGCGAGGCACAGGACATCGCCAATGCCGTGCTGTTCTTCGCCTCCGACCTCGCCGGCTTCGTCAGCGGCCAGGTGCTGCCGGTGAATGGCGGGTCCTTCTGATGCAGCGGGAAGAACGCGCATGAGAGAGAAGATCGCCCGCCGGACCCTGCTGCGCCTCGCCGGCAGCACGCTGCTGGCCGCCCCCGCCCTGTCGTGGGCGCAGTCCGGCCCCTGGCCGAACCGGCCGATCAAGGTGGTGGTGCCCTTCGCCGGCGGCGGCGGCACGGACGTGACCATGCGGCTGCTGGCGCCGAAGCTCAGCGAGATCCTCGGCCAGCCCATCGTCATCGAGAACCGGCCGGGCGGCGGCAGCACCGTAGGCACCGACTTTGTCGCGAAGTCGGCACCGGACGGCTACAGCTTCGTGCTCGCCACGCTGTCCTCGACCGGCATCGCCGCCAGCCTCTATGCCAGCCTGCCCTACGACCCGGCAAAGGACCTAGCGGCGATCGCACCCACGGTCTTCATCCCGATCGCTCTCGGCATCACCCAGCGCGGCTGGCCGGTCAGGACGCTGGAGGAGTTCACCGCCGCGCTGAAGGCGAAGCCGGACGGCTATTCCTACGGCAGCAGCGGCATCGGTACGACCGGCCACATCGCCAGCGCCAACTTCCTGCGCGTCGTCGGCGCCAGGGCGATCCACGTGCCCTATCGCGGTGGCGGACAGAGCTTCACCGCGCTGGTGACGGGGGAGGTGCAGTTCACCCACGACATCCCCTCCCTGCTGAAGCCGTTTCACGAGGCGGGGACGTCCCGCGTGCTCTTCACCAACCATCCGGAGCGCTGGCGGTCGCTGCCCGATGTGCCGACGGCGGCCGAGCTCGGGCTGCCGGACTACAAGGCCTATTCCTGGTACGGCCTCTTCGGCCCCGCCGGCGTGCCACACCCGATCCAGGAGAAGCTGGCAGCCGCGGTGGACCAGGCGCTGGCCGACCCGGCTATTGCCACGCGGCTCGAGGAACTGAACACACCCGCCATGCGCGGATGGAACCCGGAGCGCTTCGCCCGCTACGTGGTGGAGGAGATCGAGACCTGGGCGCCACTCGTCCGCGCCTCAGGTGCGCGCGTTGAATGACGGTGCGAATCAGGCCTCAGGCGACTGCTGCAACGGCTTTGTTTCGCGCCATTAGGCAATTTGTCGGCTGAGGTGGCGCTGGTGCGATGCGGGACTGGCGGAACTCGAGCAGGAGAGGGACTGCGTGGCGCAGGGCTCCGCCGCCCAGTGTCAGGCGCCTCGGCGTGACGATCGCACCGGGGCGACCGGGGCCCTACAGCCCAACCAGCCCCGCCGGGCTTTCGCCGACCAGCTTGGCGCGGCGGACATAGCCGCGCATGGTGCGGATGTCGCGGTGGCGGCTGTGTTCCATGATGGCCTCGTCCCGCACCCCGGCCCCATAGGCCTCGGTGATGAAGCCCGCCCGCAGCCCGTGCAGCGACAGTCGCTCGAGCCCGGCGGCCTTGATCCCGGCCAGCGCCAGCCGCCGCGCCAGGATCTTCGGCAGCGCATAGGGGTGCAGGGCGGCGGTCTCGAGGTTGCCCCAGCGGTCGATCTTGCGGAACACCGGGCCGTAGCGGCAGTCGCTGGCCTGCAGCCAGGCCTCCAGCGCGCGCACCGGGCAGGTCTCCGTCGTCTTGCCACGTGGGATGCCAAGTTCGGCCCCCCTGCCCTGCTGGTCGGTCTTGCCGCGCGGGATCAGCAGCCGCAGCCCTTCCGGCGTCATGGTCAGGTGCTCGCGCTCGACCGCGACCAGCTCGCTCCGCCGCAGCGCCGCGGCGAAGCCCAGCAGCAGCAGGGCGCGGTCGCGCGTGCCCGTGAGGCCGTCGGTGCAGGTGGCGACCCGCTTGCGGATCTCGACGGTGCCGATCGCCGCGGCGCGGCGCTGTGGCGTGCCGTGGCGGCGGGCGATGCCGGCCAGGGTGTCGCCGATCGCCGGGTGCGAGCCGGCCCAGGGCAGGCCGGCCATGCGGTGGGCGCGGCCGATGGCGGCGAGGCGGCGGCGCAGCGTCGATCCGGCATGGGTGGCAGCGATGGCGGCGAGGTAGGCCGCGACGGTGACCGGCGTGGCCGGCAGGGCGGCAACGCCCCTGCCCGCGCACCAGGCTTCGAAGCCGGCCCAGTCCGCGGCGTAGGCGGCCAGCGTCGCCGGCGACAGGGCCTGGCGGGCATAGGTGGCGGCGCGGGCGACCTCGGCGTCGGGAAGCAGGGCGAGTTCGGACATGGCACGATTCCAGCAGCTTGCGCCGATTGGGGCAACTCCGAAACAGGCTCCGGAAGCGCGGTTATGGAGTGTGAAGCGCTCGCGAGCGCGTTTGGCGCGTGCCCTGCTGGATGGCCAAGCGGCGTTCCTGAGGCGCCCGGGCCGAGGATGTGCCCTTCAGCCTGTCCCGCGTCCCGATATCCCTCCCCCTCTGGGTGTTCAAAGTGCCCTCCAGCGCCCCCGAAGCAGGCGAGTGGCTGTCCAGAGCGGAGCCCGTCCAGTTATTCAGGCACCCGGAAGGACCGGTTTTCGGCGTTAGGTCATACTTAACCAACCGCCTCGCCGCCTCTCACCTCCGTTCCGGCAGTCAGCAGAACGTCGCCGGATGGCGCTGGTGGGCTACGCCCGGGTGAGCACCGAGAACCAGGCCACCGTGCGCCAGTTCGACGAACTGTGCGCGCCGCCGGCTGCCGCGAGGTGGCCGAGGAACACGCCTCCGGTGGTGACCGCGACCGGCCGGTGCTGGCGCGCACCCTCGCCTGCTTCCAGCTGGGCGACACCCTCATGGTGGTCTCCCTCGACCGGCTGGCCCGCTCGCTATCGCACCTGCTCGAGGTGATCCTGGGCGTACAGGTCCTCGGCTCCGCCGCGCAACTCGAGCGCGCTCTGATCCGCGAACGCAACCACAGCGGCATGCGTGCCGCCGCCACCCGCGGTAGCCAGCCGAGCAACCCGGGCCTGCGGGCCGGCACCCGGCCGCCTACCTCGCCCAGTTGGTCGCCTGCCCCGATGCCTAGCTGCCGGCCGTGCAGCGGCAGCGGGCGGACGGCCGCGCCCGGGACGATGTCGTCCGCTACCTCGATGCCCGCCACGCCGCGGGCACGCCGCCCTGGACCACCGAACGCCTGGTCCGGGCGTTGCGGCGGATGGTGGCTGAGGGCATGGCCGAGCCAGCGCTGCTCGCCCCGGTCCGGCCGGCATCAAGCCCCCTGCCCTGCTGCCGCCTCGCTCCGATTAGGAGCGATCTCGTGCAGTCGACCTGCATGGGGACCTATCCCATCCGTTGCTGGCCATACTGCGAGCGCGCCGCTCCCTTTGCCATGCCGTCCTACCCGCCCCCATTCGGTTCCGAGCAGACCGGTCAGCTTCCCGCATCCCAGGGACAGGTTGTCGGTCGTGCGTGGGCCCGACGCTCCGGCGACACCTTGCAGTCGTTCACCCGCTGCTCGTCGCTGGTCTTGTCGCTGAGGCGCTCCTTGGCCGTCTTTGGCACATAGGGCGTTGCGGGAGGGGCCGGCGCGGGCTCGGCCGCTCCCGTTCGTCCGAGGGCAGCGCAGCTAAACAGAACCGCGAGAACGACAGACCGCATGGCGTTCCTCCCTGATGAATGCCTCATGCACCGTGTGGGGCACGGCTGCATTCCGGTTCTTGCTGTGGCGGCTCAGGCCATCGAGCAGCCCCGCCTTGCCTGCGGCACCGGATCGTCGGCCACACCCGAACTCGGCCACTCTGAGAGGCAGCATGGCCGGCGCCTCCCTTTAACCTGGTAACCCGCGTACTACCCGCGGCAACCCACTGGGAGCCCGTCCTGGAGAAGCCGGTCAACGATCCACCCAC
>NZ_JAUTWS010000112.1 GCF_030657435.1 Paracraurococcus lichenis
ATCGGCTTTCGCCTTTTGCAGAATCGCTGCCGCGCCGCCCATGTACTCCACGTATTTCCTGGCGGCCTCCTCTGGTGGCAACTGATCAAGCGTCGATGGATTGCCGTCGTAGAAGCCCATGTAGCGCTGGTAGACCGCGCGCGAGTTGTGCTTCAGGGAGCCATAGTAGCCACGGTTGAACCACGCTTTGTCGAGCTCCGACGGTAGCCTGATCATGTTGGAGATCTCGACCCCGGTGTAGCCCCTGTTCATCAGGTTCACCGATTGGTCGTGGATGTATTTGTAGAGGTCCCGCTGCTTCTTCCAGTAATCGATGATCCTGGCGTTGCCCCACATCGGCCAGTGGTGCGCCTGGAACTTCACCTCCGTGCCGTCGCCGTAGAGCTCGATCGTCTCGTTGATGAACTTCGCCCATGCTAGCCCGTCACGAACCTGCGCCCCGCGCAGGGTGAGAAGGTTGTGCATGGTGTTGGTCGTGTTCTCCGCCATCCACATGGCGCGGAACTGCGGGAGATGGGTGTTCATCTCCGCCGGGGCCTCGGTGCCCGGCGTCATCTGGAACACCATGCGGACGCCATCGATGGTGACGTCCTCGCCGGTCTGCCTGATCTCGCGCGTCGGCAGGAGCAGGCCGCTGTTGCCATGACCGACCGTCTGGCCGAGGCCGGCATTGACGCCACCCTGCGGATTGCGCGCCAGGAGAGGCCCGTACATGTAGATGCCGCGCCGCGCCATGGCGTTGCCCGCGATCACGAACTCGCTGATCGCGTGTTCGGTGAATCCGGCCGGCGCGATGATCTGCACCTTGCCGGCGCGCACCTCTGCCTCTTCGACGAGGCCCCGGACGCCGCCGAAGTGGTCGCCATGGCTGTGGCTGTAGACGACGGCGAGGACGGGCCGTCGGCCGAGATGCTGGCTGACCAGCTCATAGGCCGCCTTCCCGGTCTCGAGGTTGCTGCCGGTGTCAAGGATGATCCAGCCGGTGTCGCCCTGGACGAAGGTGACATTGGCGAGGTCGTAGCCCCGCACCTGGACGATGCGGTCGTGGACGCGGAACAGGCCGTACTGCATGTTGAGCTGGGCATTGCGCCACAGGCTCGGATTCACCGTGTCCGGTGCGGGCCTGTCGACATCGATGAACGACTTGTACGCTTCCAGGTCCCAGACGATGCCGCCTTTCGCATCCCGGATTATCAGCGTGTCGGGCCGCGCGATCAGGCCACGCGTGGCGTTCTCGAAGTCATCGCGGTCGTTGAAGTTCAGATAGTTCCGGACCGCCTCGTTCGCCGCCCTGGTTGCCGCGGTGGCCGGCTTGGGTTGCGGCCCGCTCGCTGCAGGCTGCGCCTGGGCGGTTCCGACAAGGCGCGAGGGCAGACCGAGAAGCGCAAGTGCCGAGCCCGCCGTCATGATGTCGCGTCGGTTGAGGTCGGTGCGCTGAGAAGTGCCAAGAGCGGGGTGACCTTTGGCCATACGTCCTCCCTGCCGCTGACGATGCGGCTCCAAGCGGATTGCCCGAACAGTCCCCGGAGATGTGGGGCAGGTTCCATCGATCGAAACGTGCATCTCAAGACAATTCAGGAGCGGCCCCTGCGGCGGGTGCCCCTTTTCGGGCCTTCGTGCCTGACTGCTCCGCAATTCGTGAGTCGTCGGGTTCACCGGCGATCCGTGATCGTTCGACGGACCGCCCGGGCAATCGTGCCGTGCAGCGGGAAGCGATGGCCGTGCATGGTGCGATCGACTTGCCTCCTGGTCCACTTCGCCGTTGCGGCCGTCGTCGGCCCGACTTTTGGTGCGCTTCCGCGGCCTGCCGCGGCGCAGTCGGTACCGGGCGGATGGACCTTCAGCCTGGAGAGCTACGGCTGGCTCACGGCCATGACCGGGACGGCGGGCGCAGGGTCAGTCCGGGTCCCCGTGGACAACAGCTTCATCGACACCCTCAAGCAGGCGGACTCCGTGCTCGCCTTCAGCGGCCACGCCGAGGCGCGACGCGGGCCGATCGCGGTCTTCCTCGACGGCATGTGGTCCCGGCTCGGCGTCGATGACGTGTCCGCTGGGCCGGCCCGCGTCGACGTGACCAGCACCTTCGCGCTCGCCGAACTCGGCGGCGCCTACGAGGTGCTGGACCGGGGTTTCTACTCCGGGCGGGAGCGGGGCTGGTCGCTCGAGGCGCTCGCTGGCGGTCGCTACACCTATATCGGCAACACGATCGATCTCCGGGGTGGCGGGTCAGCCAGCAGCAACGTGGACTGGGTGGACCCCTTCGCAGGGCTCCGCCTTCGGGTGGCTGTCGCGCCGCGCTGGGATGCGTCGCTGCGCGGCGACATCGGCGGCTGGGGCGCCGGATCGCGCTTTACCTGGAACGTGCAGGCCCTTGTCGGCTACCGATTCCGGCTGTTCGGGACCGATGCGGCCGCCGTCTTCGGCTACCGCGCGCTGTCGCAGGACTACGAGAGCCGGCGCCTGGTCTGGGACGTGACGCTGCATGGGCCGGTCATCGGCCTGAACCTGCACTTCTGAGGCGGATGCGTTGCCCCGAGGGCAGCATGCCTGCATAGCACCGCGGAGAATCCTATGTCGCGACAGGAGGTTGTGGGGAAGGGCGGTGACCTGATGGCTCTGGTGCTTGGGGCGGAACGCTGCGGCCGGCTGATCGACGCTGCACCGGAGGTCGATGGTTTGCCCGAAAGCCGGGCCTTGGGTCCGCTGCTGCGGACGGGGTGACCGACCGCCTCTGCACCGAGATCCGGTCCGTGACGCCGGGGCTGCTGCCGTCGCCGCCAATGGCGCGGCGTGGGCGAGAACGAGCGAGTTCGCGCCGGCCGGATGGTGGTCCCGGCGAATGTCAGGACCCAACGCGTCCGGGGCTGGTCACGTGGCGCCGAAGGTCCGCTCCCCGCCGAGGCCGTGTGAAAACCCAGCTTGCAGGCCGGAGCCAGCGTCGGTCGGCAGCGGGGCGCGGCGCTTGGCAGACACGCGGTGACCTGGTCGGCGCCGGACGGGTGAGTCCGGCGCCCCTATCTGGCCGGGATGGCTTCGAGGAGCGGCCCGATGCCCTTGATCGCGATCACCCGCTTCATGTTGTAGGCCAAAACGTGGAGACTCATCTCCGTACTGACCCGTTTCATGGTGCGGGTCAGGAAGTGCGCGGCGCCCATCCAGGTCTTCAGCGTGCCGAATGGGTGCTCGGCCGTCTGTCGTCGCAGACGCATGGCGTTCGGCTGAGCGTCGAGCCGGCGCTGCATGGCATCCAGGACGCCCTCATGCTCCCAACGCGTGATGCGGCGCAGCTTGGCGGGTGTGCACTGCGCCTTGATCGGACAGGTCGGGCACTTGGTTGTCCAGTAATGCCGCAGCGTCATCCCGTTCTCGTCGACGCGGTTGAACCACCACTTCATCGTCTCGCCCGCGGGACAGCGGTAGGCGTTCTGCTCGGGCAGGTAGACGAAGTCCTGCTTGCCAAATCGTCCGTCCGCCTTGGCGCCCGAGGTCATCGGCTTGGGCACAAGCGGGATATGGCCGGCCTGCGTGCAGGCCAGGACCTCCTCGCCGGCGAAGTACCCCCGGTCGGCGAGGACCGTCAGCGCCTCCGTGCCGATGGCTTCGCTCGCCTTGCCCGCCATCGTCGAGAGCTGGGTGCGGTCGTTCCCGATGTTCGTCACCTCGTGCGCGACGATCAGGTGGTGTTTCGTGTCCACCGCGGCCTGCACATTGTAGCCCACGAGGCCGGTATCCTTGCCGGTCGTCGCCATCGCACGAGCGTCCGGATCCGTCAGCGAGACCTGCCCATCCGGCGCCGCGCGAACCGCCGCCTCCATCTTGCGGAGATGAGCCATGCGCTCCTCAAGCCGGGCAAGCCGGTCTTTCAGCCGCTCGGTCCGGAGACGCGCCGTCTCCGCGTCCTGGCGATCTGCGGTCTCCAGCGCGGCGAGGTAGCGCGCCACGCTCGCCTCGGTCTGCTCCATACGGCGCCGGACGATGTTGAGGGTGTAGTTCCGCTCGCGGGCGTTCACCGCCTTGAACTTGCTACCGTCGATTGCGACCGAAGCCTCGGACAGAAGGCCGAGCTCGCGGCAGAGAAGGACGAAGCGCCGGCAGGTCGCCCGGATTGCCGGACCGTTGTCCTTGCGGAAGTCGGCGATGGTCTTGAAGTCGGGCGCGAGCCGGCCTGTCAGCCACATCAGTTCGAGGTTCCGTCCGGCCTCGCGCTCCAGCCGCCGGCTGGAGGGAATGCGGTTGAGATAGCCATAGATGTAGATCTTCAGCAGTGTCGCCGGGTGATAGGCGGGCCGGCCAGTACGCTCGGGCACGATGCCCTCGAAGCCGAGCTCAGCCAGGTCCAGCTTGGCGACAAAAGCATCAATGACGCGGACCGGGTTCTCCTCACTGACGAAGTCGTCGATGCTCTCGGGCAGCAGTGTCGCCTGGCGTCGGTCCTCGCCTTCCACAAACCGCTTCATCCCGGCCTCCAAGTCGACGCCGGAATCCTATCACACCACAGCGTTTTCACACGGGCTGCGCCCTTCTCGGACCTTCGTACCCGGCCCGCCAAGGTCTGCTCCTGGGAGTGAAGCGGCCATCCCGTCGAGACGGCTATGGCCCGCGGCATTCCGGCACCTCGCGGCGGTGATCGTTGGTCACCGGCGCAGGTGAGGCGCACGCTGCTGATCGGCTCCACGTCTGGCGGAGGCTGACCTCGCTACGTCCTCCCCAGCATCAGCCCTTGCAGCCCTGAGCTACTTCTCAGTCCGGCCAGGATCGGACAAAAAGGAGCCCGAAGCACACTTGGGATTCCTTCAGACCGCCGCTTGTGCTTTGTCGTGCTCGTGGACAACCACGGAGCTGAGTGTGTCGAAGAAATTCTTGACCGACGTGATCGTGCAGGCTGCCGAGGTGCCCTCGTCGCGGGCCAACCAGCTTGCCGCCGACATCATCGCCGCGATCAAGGGCGAGATCATTGAGACCGGTCGCTTTACCCTACCCGACTTCGGGGCGTTTGTTGTCCGCGAAACGCCGAAGCGGACCGCCTTGAACCCCCGCACGGGGGAGAAGGTGGCGGTGAAAGCCGGCGCCACAGTGAAGTTCAAGGCGAGCCCTGCACTGAAGGAAGCGGCCCTGGCCGGCCTCAAAAAGGCTAAGCGGAAAGCTGCGAAGGGCTGATAGGTGCCTGGCCCGCGCGGTTCTACCGTGCGGGCTTCCATCTGGCATCGAGCGCCGTCACGCCTCCTCCGGTGGGCGGCACTCGTTAGCGATTGGCCTGCTGATTGCCATGAATTTGGTCTCGCTCAGGTGCGAGCGCCGGGTTCGACCCGGAGGCGACGTTCCGAACGGAGTTTGGCGCCGGGTTCACCGTCCGCCAGGCTGGACCTTGTGCGGCGCAAAGCTCTTGATGTTTGCGCCTCCCCGGCGGTCTTCGGGATGAATCCGGTTGAGTTGCGTCGGAAAGTGCACGATCCTCTGCCAGTCAGGGAGGCGGCAATGGCCAACGGCGGCAACCCAGGCGACGGCATTCTCCGACAGCACAGGAACTCCCGGGGCAACGTCCTGCTCGACCCCGCGAAGCCGAGACAGGCCGCAGGGCCGGGCCTCGCCCGGCCCGCGGGGCGTCACGGGCCGTGATCACGCCCGCCTACGCCCGCACCATGGCGGCCTACAACGCGGAGATGAACCGCCGCATCTACGCCCCCGCAGGCGTGCTGACGGATGAGCAGCGCGGAGCGGACCGCGGGCTCTTCTGGAGGTCGATCCACGGCACGCTGGCCCACATCCTCTGGGCCGACCTGCGCTGGATGGCAAGCCTCGCCGGGTGGCCTCCTCCACCGGGGATCCCGCAAGACAGCGCGGGGTTCATCGCGGACTTCGCCGAACTGCGCGAGAGGAGGGTAGAGGCGGACGCCGGGATGGTGGCCTGGGCCGGGGGAATCGGCGAGGACTGGCTCGCCGGCGAGCACGTCTGGTTCAACCGCATCACTCAGACCGAGATGCGCCGCTCGAACGCGTTCCTGGTGGTGCACGTCTTTACCCACCAGGTCCACCACCGCGGCCAAGTCCACGCGGCGCTGACGGGCTTCGGCGTGCAGACAGCTGACACCGATCTCTGGGCCGCAGTAGAGCAGGAGGCGTGAGGCAGCCAGCGTCTGGTACCGGCGCGGGAAGATCGCCCTCGCCACCGTGAGAGTCCTTGGAGTGCAGGAGAAGGTCTTCGCAGCGGGAGGGCACGAGCCATGGCATTCGACTTTGGCGGCAAGCGGGTCGTCGTGGCCGGCGCGAGCCGCGGCATCGGGCGGGCAATCGCACTGTCCTTCGCGCGGGCCGGGGCTGGGGTGTCGATCTGCGCGCGCGGGGCGGAGGACCTCGCCCGCGCGCATTCCGAGATCGCCGCCAACGGGCACCCAACGCATTCCTCGGTCTGCGACCTCGCGGACCGCGACGCCATCTTCCACTACGTCGAGGAGGCCGCGTCGGCGCTAGGAGGCATCGACGTCCTGGTCAACAACGCTTCGGCCTTCGGCGCCAAGGACGACGAGGAAGGTTGGGCCGGCGGCGTCTCGGTAGACCTGATGGCGACGGTGCGCGCCGGGCACGCGGCGCGTGCCTTCCTCGAGCGCGGGGATCACCCCTGCATCATCAACATCTCCTCCGTGGCCTCGCTGCGCTGCGGTGCGCCGCGCCCGGCCTACGCGGCGATGAAGGCGGCGGTGAACAACTATACGGTGTCGCTGGCGGGGGTTCTGGCGCCGAGGGGAATCCGGGTGAACGCGATCGCGCCGGGCTCCGTCGAGTTCCCGGGTGGCCGTTGGGAGCGCGCGCGGCTCAACGGCTCGCCGCTCTACCAGGCGATCCGCGCGAGCATCCCGTTCGGCCGCATGGGCGAACCCGAGGAGATCGCCGACGCGGCGCTCTTCTTGGCATCGCCCTACGCGCGGTGGATCACCGGACAGGTCATCGCCGTGGACGGCGGAGAGAACCTTCAGGGCCTCTGATACCAGTCCGCCGAGAGGCTGACACACGCTGCGGCTGACGGATCGACATCAGGATGTGTGTCCCCGGTGCCTGCGCGATGTGTCAACGGCAAGGCGGGTTGGTATGACAAGCTCGGCCAAGCCGCCGCGGGCGCCGAGATCCCGAGTTTCGCACCGCCTTGCTCCGGCCCCAGAAGGTCCGCTTCTCGGACATCCCGAGGCCGGATTACAGCGCCGGCCGACTTGCGGCCCGGGTAGGGCGGGCAGGCCCTTTTCCCTGCCCGTCCCCATGTGGCCTCGCGTCAGCCCGTCACGGCGTCGGCACCGAGCGCCTCCACGAACAAGCCTTCGACACTCTCCACAGCTGCTCCCTGGTCACGCTCGTCGCGCAGCCAGTCCAGCACCTCGCGGTTGGCGGCCAGCACGGCGTGGATTGTGTCCGCCTTGGCCGGTGCGGCCAGCTTCGGGTGCTGCTCGATGGTGCGGATACGGTCGGCGAACTCGGCCTCCCACAGGTCGGGGTCGCCCATGTCGCGGCAGGTGCCGTCGCGGCTGCGGATCGGCCACGCCATCGCGCGCCAGCCAATCGCGACGTCGTTGTCGTTGCCCGGCACCGCGGAAGCGTCGGTCGCCGGTGACGCGGCCGGCAGCGGGTTGGCCGCCGCGGACGCATCAGCGGTCGGTGCCGACTCTGCCGCGAGGTTCGGCACGTCGCGTGGCTCCGGCGGTATGTCGGCCGCCTCCTCGACCGTGATCACGCCGCGTAGCGCGTCCGCGAAGGCGTCGCGGATGGCGAAGCCGCGCGCCCGCAACATCAGCATTCTCGCGGGATAGGTCACCCACGGCGTTGGCCCGTTCGGCCCCGTCTTGCCCCACAGCCGCGCCCGCTTGGCGTCCGCGACCGAGAAGGTGCGCCGCACCGGCGGGTGACCGCGGCGCACAACTTCACACCAGCCGTGCTGGTCATCCCCCCCTCCCTCGACGCCCTCACGAATGCTGACGCAGGCGGGGTGCGCGCGCACAAGCGTGAGGGCCGCGTCGCCCCAGATGGCAGGGCGGCCGTTCACCACGGCGATGCCCTGCAACGCTTGCAGCGGACCGAGGCCGACCTCCTGACCCCAGAGCAAGGCGCCGAGGATGTCGGCCACCTTCCCGCGGTAGTCGCGCGGGACGAGGCTCGATTGGGCCAGCACCTCGGCGAGACGCATCATCTCAGTGACGGTGCTCGGCGTGTGCAGCACGCCGCGCGTAAGCATGGGTGCCGTCATCAGTGCCGCCCTTCCACCTCGGGAAGCACGGGGATGGCGAGCGCCGCCAGCGCGTGCGCGGCGCCATGCCCGGTGCAGACATGGCGAACGCCATGCGCCCGGCACACCCGGATCAGGTGCTCGGCTTCCATGGTGCGGCCGAGCTCGATGGCGACGAGAAGCCGGGCGCTGGCGCGCCCGGTCCCGGTGGCGAGGTCCATCTTGTTTGCTGCCTCGCGCAGGAAGGTGCTCGACAGCGTCACGGGTGGCAGTCTGGGGGTGGTAGCCATGGCCCTGCCCTCCCCTACGCCGCTGCTGCGGAAGTGAAGGTGACGCTGATGCCCGAGAAGGCTACCAGCACCTCGGCCGCGGCTTTCCGCTCGGTCGCATCGTGCGCTGCGGCGTAGTGCTGCGGCACGGCCGCGACCAGGGTGAGGAAGGTGAATACAGCGGCGAAGGCCGCATCCTCGCCCACCTCCTCGGCGAGCGGCAGCCACTCGCCGTAGCGCAGGTGGTACGCCGCCCGGAACGCCGCGCCGTCGGCGAAGACCTCGCAGCAGCGCAGGCCGGCCATGACGAGGGCAATGTCGCCCGGGTGGTGCGGCGAGGGATGGTCGATGATCGTCACGCCCGGCATGGCGGCGAGACGATCGCGGCTGGATTGGTCTATGGAGAAATGAGCCACTGTCCTGCTCCTGCTAAGCGGGGTGGTGGTCAGGGCCGGGTGGGAAGGTGGAAGCTCCTGCTCGGCCCGCTTCGCCTCTTCTTGCGAAGCATAGACATAGTACCATGCAATACTGTACCGAGCACATTAAGCTAAGATACGCCATCAATTTGTAATTTGTGCCGCTTTCACAGTGTCTTGGCGCTTCGTTTACGGGTTACAATACTTCATCCTAAATCGCGCAGGCCGATGAAAGCCACCCCATACCGTCCTGTGTCTTTCGGCGTGGCGACGCTTCGGTTCAGAGCCTGCTCGTTGCTTCAGGTCCAGCCGGCGCCGACCTGCCCAACCGCCGTGCCACAACAGAGCACCAGTCCGTGGTGGCGCGGTTCGCATCCCGCAACAAGGACCGTCTGTTCCTGCGACGAGGCTGCTGGAGTAGCGCCGTGCAGACCACCAACGACCTGGCCTCGCCGCCACCCCTCATCCAAACCTGTCAATCGGCGTGCAATCGGGACCCCGGATCGGCGCCCAAAAGGGACCCCCTTGGGCTGTGCTGATGCGCTGCCTGGTCGGCTGCCCCGGAGCCGGAGGCGGAGGGGCGGCCGACCAGGCAGCGGCGGCCTCGGCGTTCGGGTGATCAGGCGCGGTTCTTGAACCGCCAGCTCTCGTTGCCGGTCTCGACGATGTCGCAGTGATGCGTCAGCCGGTCCAGCAGGGCGGTGGTCATCTTGGCATCGCCGAACACGGTCGGCCATTCGCCGAATGCGAGGTTGGTGGTGACGATCACCGAGGTCTGCTCGTAGAGGCGGCTGACCAGGTGGAACAGCAGCTGCCCGCCGGAGAGGGCGAACGGCAGGTAGCCGAGCTCGTCGAGCACGACGAAATCCAGGCGGCAGAGATGGTCGGCCATGCGGCCGCCGCGTCCCGACCTGCTCTCGGCCTCGAGCCGGTTCACCAGGTCGACGACGTTGTAGAACCTGCCGCGGGCGCCGCTGCGGATCAGCGCGCGGGCGATGCCGATCGCCAGGTGCGTCTTGCCCGTGCCGGTGCCGCCGACCAGGACCACATTGCGCTGCTGGGGCAGGAAGTTGCCGCCCACCAGGTCGCGCACGAGCGTCTGGTTGACCGGCGTCCCCTCGAACTGGAAGTCCTCGACGTCCTTGGCCAGCGGCAGCTTGGCGATGGTCATCTGGTACTTGATCGAGCGGGCCTGCTTTTCCGAGATCTCGGCCGAGACGAAGTCGCCGATGACCCGCTGCGGCTCATGCTGGCGCTTCACCGCCGCGGCGATGATGCCGTCGAACGCTGCCTTCATGCCGTACAACCTCAGCTCGCCCATGGTGGCGAGGATCTCGGACCGTTCCATCACATGCTGCTCCTCAGGCTGTCATAGCGGCTGCAGTCGGCCAGCGGCTCGTGCTGCAGCCTCAGGGCGTCGGGGATGAGGATCGGCGCCGGAACCGGCGGATCGCGCCGGCGGGCCAGGATGTTCAGCACCACGTCGGCCGAGTGCACGCCCTCGCGCAGCGCCTCGGCGCAGGCCGCCTCGACCGCCGTCAGCCCGTCGCTCAGCACCGCGGTGAGGATGCCGACCATCTGCCGGTCGCCATCCTCGGCGCTGCGCAGCTTGCGACGGATGCGCTCGAGCGCACTTGGCAGCAGCCAGTCCTTGAACGGCGCGCCGTTCCGCAGCGCCCCGGGCTTGCGCGCCAGCACGGGGACGTAGTGCCAGGGGTCGTAGACCGTCTGGTCGCGGCCAAAGCAGCGCGGGTGCTCGCCGACGACCCGGCCGTCCTGGCGGAACTCGATCCGCTCGGCATAGGCGCGGATCTCCACCGGCCGGCCGACTGCGCCAGCGGCGACCGAGTAGCGGTTGTTGTCGAACCGCACCAGGCAGGTCTTCGACACCGCGGCCGGCACGGCGTGGAAGCCGTCGAACCGACCGGTGTAGGGCACCAGGCCCGGCCGCTCCGTCTCGAACACCTCCCAGATCGTCCGCTCCCGCTGCTCGGGATGCCGGTTGGCCCGGGCATGCGCCACACAGCGGTCCAGCAGCAAGCCATTCAGCCCCTCGTAGCTCCGCACCCGCAGCCGCGGCGCAAAGAACCGCTCCCGAACCAGCCCGACTTGGTTCTCGACCTGGCCCTTCTCCCGTAATTACCCAC
>NZ_JAUTWS010000113.1 GCF_030657435.1 Paracraurococcus lichenis
CCTGGAGTGGTGCGCGGCGCCGCGTGCCAGGCCTCGATGGCCTCAGCCGTGAACCAGACTGTCAGGCTGCCTCGAGCGCGCAGGCCGGCGTCGTACTCGGCCCAGTTCTTTACCCGGTGCTGCTGGGCTGGAATATGGTGTCGGCGGTCGGCGTTGCCCTTGAACGGCATGGTGGCCCTCCCTCGAACGAGGGCTCGCCCCCACCCGAGCCTACCCGACGCCGCTCGATCCGACGATCCCAGCACCAACATGCAGTCAGGCTACTGACTTTCTCGACCGCGGCCCCCGCCTCGCGCTCGATGGCCTCGGCCATCTCGCGCAGGGCCTCGGCACGGCTTGCCTGCTCGGCCTGGGCATAGGTCTCCAGCATCACCTCGAGGTCGAGCCAGGCGAGCTTGTTCAGGACCGTCCGGAGCGCCGCGCCCTTGGCTCCTGAGCTTCGACCCAAAATGCGCCCGGCGGACGGGACGATGTCGAGGCCAAGCTCCCGGACGATGGCGCTGGTGACGCTGGCGTGGCAGATGGCCACGGCGTAGCCGGGCACGCCATTGTCGTAGAAGGCCGAGGCGAGGGCCTCGGCGGACTCCTGGAACCCGCTGCCGAGCTTGCCGGAGACGACGCGCTGCCAGTGACTGACCCGGACGGCGTGGACTCTTGGGTCCATCAGTGCCTTCTGGATCTCGGCCAGCCCGAGAAGGAGCCGTGCAGATCAGCCAGGAGCCGGGGCATGTGGCCTTCCAGCGCGGATACCTCTGCGCGCAGCAGCGCCAGGTCGGCCGGCGTGGTGTCGAAGGCGGCGAGGCGCTTCTGCTGATCGGGAGTGAAGTTCTCGGGCATCTACATTCCGGGGCGGCGGAGGTGTGGCACCATCGAAGTTTCAAACCATGCCGGGTTCCTGAACACGGCCGCGGCGGCACGGTGAGCAAGCCTGAGCAATGGCAGGCCAGCTTACCTTGGCTCGAATTGAGGGCTTCGCTTCTCTCCCTCAACCTTGAAATTCTGCTGTCCCCAGGCTCGGCCCGGCTGGTGGAACCGCCCGTCCGCATATCAGGAGGCGGTGTTGTAGTCCGATGTGCACTATTTTTCGCATAGCCCGAAGCCGCAGAGGCACCACCCGGACTGCCCGTGTGGAACCAGGGAAGCCATAACGGGGTCGGGCAACCTCGCCCGGTTTTCGCGGTGCTCCCATGCCTTCCTTTGCCGCCCTGGTGCTGCAGTCCGCGTCCCGCATCCGCCCTTCGGTCTGGCGCGGGTTCGTCGGTGCTGCGCTGGGGCTGGTTCTCGCGGTCAGCGCTGGAGTCTATCTCCTGCAAGAACGGGAGGCAGCCCTGCGCGACGCCGAGCGGGAGGCGCGCAACCTCTCCCTGATCCTCGCCAACTGGGTCGAGGCTGGCTTCCGCTCCGTCGAGCAACTCGAGGCCGGGGTGCTGGACTGGATCCGGGCCGAGGGGATCGGCACCCCCGAGGCCTTCGCCGAGCGGATGGCGGCACGCGAGACGCACGACACCCTGCGCGCGCGCATCGCATCACTGCCGCGGGTCCGGCGGCTGCTCATCACCGACGCGACGGGCAGGACGGCCGCCACGTCGCTTCGTTGGCCGGCGCCGGACCTCAACTCCTCGGGGCGGGACTTCTTCGACGCTCTCCGGGACGATCCCCGGCGCGAGAGCATGCTGAGCGTCCCCTGGCGCGCCCAGGTCGACGGTCAGTGGAACATCTATCTCTCCCATCGGATCAATGCCCCGGACGGCCGCTTCCTCGGTGTCGTCGCCGCGGCGATCGACCTCGACTACTTCGAGCGGATCTTCGCCAGTCTCGCCCTCGGCCCGGACAGCGCGGTGTCCCTGATCCGCCGCGACGGCATCCGGCTCGCCCGCTACCCGCGGGCAGGGAAGGAGGCCAGCACATCGGCGGCCGCGGGAGCCATCTTCCAGCGTGTCCTGCCGTCCGCCCAGGACGGGGCCATCATCGAGCCGAGCTTCGTGGATGGGCGGATGCGGCTGAAGGTCGTGCGGGCGTTGCAGGACTACCCCCTCGCCATCTTGACGACACGGGGTGTGGACGAGATCCTCGTGCCCTGGCGCCGCGAGGCCAGGCGGCTCGGCTCGGCCGTGCTGCTTCTCGAGATGCTGATCCTCGGGACCGTGCTGCTGCTGCAACGGCATGACCGGCAGCGCCGCGCCGTCCGGCGTCTCCTGGCCTCGCAGGCCGAGAGCGAGGCGAGGCTCGCAGTGGCGGCCGAGCGCGAGAAGGCGGCCGAGGCATTGGCCGAGAGTGAGGCAAGGCTGCGCGCCAGCGAGGCGATGCTGCGGATGAGCCTCGAGGCGGGCGATGTCGGCATCTACACGCGCGATTTGATGGCTGACGGGGTCATCCAGTGCGGGCCCGAGACGCGCGCCTTGCACGGTCTCCCACAGGGGGATGCACCGATCCCGATCGAGGTGCTGGTCGGCCTGATGTTGCCGGAGGACCGGGAGCGGATTTCTGGCGAGATCGCGGATGCCCTGGCGAGGCGAGAGCCCGAACTCTGCTTCCAGTACCGCTTCCGGCATCCGGCCGACGGCAAGGTACGGCACATCGAGGCGCGTACGCGCTACGAATACGATGCCGCAGGGCGACCGCTCAGCTCGATCGGCGTGGTGATCGATGTCACCGCCAGCCGCGAAGCCGAAGCGCTGACCCGGCTCAGCCTCGAGATCGGCCGCATTGGCAACTTCCGCCACGACCTCACGGCTCGCCTGGTCTACGCGAGCCCGGAGGCGCGGGCGTTATACGGTCTGCCTGCCGGTCCGAACCCGATGCCCGACGAGGCATGGTTCGCCGCCGTTGTGCCCGAGGACCAGGCGCGGCTACGGGCGCGGATTGAGCAATCCGTCGCCGACCGAGCTGCGGAGGCCGATTTCGAGTACCGCGTCCAGCCCTCGGCGGAGGGCGTCCTGCGGCATTTCGAGGCCCGTGCACGCTTCGACTACGATGCCGACGGGGTACCTGTCTCGGTGGTGGGCGTGGTCATCGACGTCACCGAGCGGCGCGAGGCCGAGGCGCGCATCGCCCACATCGCCCATCACGATGCCCTGACCGGCCTGCCCAACCGTACCCTGTTCCGCGAGCGCCTCGAGGAAGCCCTGGCCCGCGCCCGTCGCGGCACGGGCTGCGCCCTGCTCTGCCTCGACCTCGACCATTTCAAGGAAGTCAACGACACCCTCGGCCACCCGGTCGGCGACGCCCTGCTCAAGGCAGTGACCGCCCGGCTGCTGGACAGCGTGCGCGAGACCGACACCGTCGCCCGCCTCGGCGGTGACGAGTTCGCCATCGTCCAGACCGACTCCGAGCAGCCCACCGCCGCGACCACGCTGGCCAAGCGGCTGGTCGAGGCGCTCAGCGCCCCCTTCGAGCTCGACGGCCAGCAGATCGTGGTCGGCACCAGCATCGGCATCGCCATGGTGCCCGGCGACGGCGAGGATGCCGACACGCTGCTGAAGAACGCCGACATGGCGCTCTACCGGGCCAAGGCCGAGGGGCGCGGGCGCTGGCGCTTCTTCGAGCCGGAGATGGACGCCCGCATGCAACTGCGCCGCGCCCTGGAGACCGATCTGCGCCGGGCCCTCGCCGCGGGCGAGTTCGAGCTGTTCTACCAGCCTATTGTCGCTGTCGCCTCACGCCAGGTATCCGGCCTCGAGGCGCTGATCCGCTGGCGCCATCCGGAGCGCGGCCTGGTGCCGCCCGACGCCTTCATCCCGCTCGCCGAGGAGATCGGCCTCATCGTCCCGATCGGTGAGTGGGTCCTCGCCCAGGCCTGCCGGGAAGCGGTGTCCTGGACCGGCACGCCGAAGGTGGCAGTGAACCTCTCGCCCGTCCAGTTCGCCAGCCGCGGGCTGGTGGATGCGGTCGCCGCTGCCCTCGAGCTGTCCGGCCTCGACCCCGCCCGGCTCGAGCTCGAGATCACCGAGACGGTGATGCTGCAGGACACCCAGGCCACGCTCGCCACGCTGCACCGGCTGAAGGGCTTGGGCGTACGGATCGCCATGGACGATTTCGGCACCGGCTACAGCTCGCTCAGCTACCTCCAGCGCTTCCCCTTCGACAAGGTCAAGATCGACCGCAGCTTCACCCGCGAGCTCGGGCAGTCCCGGCAGAGCGGCGCGATCGTGGGGGCCGTCACCGATCTCTGCCTCGGGCTGGACATGACGACGACGGCGGAAGGGGTGGAGTCCGAGGCGCAGTTCGCGGCATTGCTGCACAAGGGTTGCCAGGAGGCGCAGGGCTATCTCTTCAGCCGGCCATGCCCAGGCCACGAGGTGCCGGGCCTGCTCGACCGGCTGGAGCAGGACGCCAGGGTCAAGCCCGAGGCGGCATAGCCGACGGGGCATCGGTGGCGGCCTTGGCTGCAAGCTGGAACCCTTCTCTTCTGGCGGGATGGGCATTCCGTATAATAAGCGCTCAACATATCCGAACCAGAATTCTTTCCTTGGCAGCACGTTGTAGCACATATGGAAAGTGTTTCGTGCAAAGAATAAATGGTTCTAGCTATGTCGTTCTTTGAGGCACTCAACATGTACCTTAAACAGGTCAAACGTGAAAGGATTTGGGAGCGAGGATCTGCCAAGCGTGCCGGTGATGGAAGTTGCTCGAATGTCTCGGTTCGATTACGTCTGGCTGTGCGATGCAGCTTAACATGTTTGCTGCCGATCGCTGCTTTCCGAAGTGCTGGCGCCATTTCGCCGGACGTCGCTGGATGTCCATGCGATCAATGGTGGCCATGCCGCCTGATGACGCTGCCCGCCTGATCGCTCCGCTGTTTGAACGTACCAGCTCGCTGCTGGTAGCCCATGTTGCACCGCTTGCCCTGTGCATCTTCCTCGCTGGCCGGTCCGACGCCAGATGGCCGGTCATATTTCTCGTCCTCGACCTTGTGCTGCTCGTCTCACGCGTCGCGCTGGTCTTCACCATTCGGCGCAGGCGCGACCCCAGCCCCGAGGCGTTGCTGCGGGCAAGTCGCCCATACTTTGGCGTCGGCATGGCCTGGGCGCTTTCGACCGGTGCCTTCTGCGGCATGTGCTACGCCCTGCTCGAGGACGAGGTGAGCAGGCTGCTGGCAGCCACCTTGGCCATGGGCACCGCTGGCGGCAGCGCCTCACGAAATGCCGCAACGCCGTTCTTCGCCGTTGCCCAGGTGGCAGCCCTGCTTGCGCCCCAAGTGGCCGCAGCCGTTCTGCACGGCTCTGCGCATTGGTTCCAGGCGGCACAGGTCCTTATCTTCTTCGTTGCGCTTTGCTCGATCATCCGTCGTCAGTACGCCGATGTGCGGCAGATCTTGGCGGCACGCCGAGAGAAATCCGAACTCGCCCAGCGCTCCGAACATATGGCACGCCATGACACTCTGACAGGGCTGCCAAACCGCGTTCTGTTTCGAGAGCGGCTGAATGAAGCATTCGCAAAGTCACGGCGAGGCGCGAGTTGCGCCCTGCTTTGCCTTGACCTCGACCATTTCAAGGAAGTCAACGATACCCTCGGCCATCCCGTCGGTGACGCCCTGCTCAAGGCAGTGACCACCCGGCTGCTGGACAGCGTGCGCGAGACCGACACCGTCGCCCGCCTCGGCGGTGACGAGTTCGCCATCATCCAGGCCGACGCCGAGCAGCCCACCGCCGTGACCATGCTGGCCAAGCGGCTGGTCGAGGCGCTCGGCACACCATTCGATCTCGACGGCCGCCAGGTCGTGGTCGGCTCCAGCATCGGCATCGCCATGGTGCCCGGCGATGGCGAGGACGCCGACACACTGCTGAAGAACGCCGATATGGCGCTCTACCGCGCCAAGGCCGAGGGGCGCGGGCGCTGGCGCTTCTTCGAGCCGGAGATGGACGCCCGCATGCAACTGCGCCGCGCCCTGGAGACCGACCTGCGCCGGGCCCTCGCCATGGGCGAGTTCGAGCTGTTCTACCAGCCTATTGTCGCTGTCGCCTCACGCCAGGTATCCGGCCTCGAGGCGCTGATCCGCTGGCGCCACCCCGAGCGCGGCCTGGTGCCGCCCGACGCCTTCATCCCGCTCGCCGAGGAGACCGGCCTGATCGTTCCTATGGGTGAGTGGGTACTGGCCAGGGCATGCGCGGATGCGGTGTCCTGGCCTGGATCGCCCAAGGTGGCGGTGAATCTCTCGCCGGCGCAGTTCGCCAGCCGCGGGCTGGTCGAGATGGTCGCGCAGGCGCTCCGGAACTCGAAACTCGACCCTGCCAAGCTGGAGTTGGAGATCACCGAGACGGTGATGCTGCAGGACACAGAGGCGACGCTGACGACCCTGCACCGGCTGAAAGCCTTGGGCGTGCGCATCGCCATGGACGATTTTGGCACCGGCTACAGCTCGCTCAGCTACCTGCAGAAGTTCCCGTTCGATAAGGTCAAGATCGATCGCAGCTTCACGCAAGAGCTGGGCAGATCGCCCCAGAGCAACGCCATCGTGCGTGCGGTGACCGATCTCTGCGCCGCGCTTGACATGACCACCACGGCCGAAGGGGTAGAGACCGAGGAGCAGCTTGAGGCATTGCGGCGCAAGGGCTGCCGCGAGGCCCAGGGCTACCTCTTCAGCAAGCCGCGACCGGCGGCGGATATCGCCGGCCTGCTCGACAAACTCGATCGGGAATCCAGGGCCGGCGCATTGGTATCGTCGGAACTCGTGCCAGATCCGCTGGTATGAAGCCCGGTACTGCCCACACAGCTTGCAAAATGGCAGGCGTGCCGGTCGCACAACGCCGATGAAGCACGAGACGGCAGTCAGCAGAGGCGTGTTGGCCGTGGTAGGTAACGAGGCTGAGGAAAATGCGGAGCTCGTCGTCACACCGTCCAAGGTAATCCGCGGGTGCGAATCTCCAGAGTGCGCACACGAATTGCGCGCAGCTCGCTGTGCGGCACTCGAGGCAAGCCTGAGCGCCGTGGTCATGGCGAGCTGAAAGAGGCGGCGTGCCGATGAAAAAGCCTGCCAGGACCCCTCGACAGAGGAAAGTCATGGCGAGGGATAGCGCGAAGCCTGACCGCGCTGACCTGCTGTCCGCATCGCCGCTACCAGATCCCACGATGCTCGTGTGCGCTCGTAATGTGCCAAGTTTTGCCATCCTGAGTCTGAAGAGAGTCGGACGATGCAGAAGGGCGGCATCCGCGTGCGTTCGAGGAGAGGTTTGGTGAGGCACTAGGCCGCTACTTCGTGGATCCGCAATCCGACATAATGCTGACGTTAGGAAAAATGAGGCCGGTGCCGATCAGTACGTCCGAGGCAGGCCGAAGGCTACGAGGCGAAGAATGTTGGGAGTGATTGGCTGCCTGAGCGTCAACCACGACCCGACGATCCTGGTGATGGCGGCTGTCCTCGGCGTGGTGGCGGTCGGCGCCGCCGTTGTCTTCCTCGACTACGCCCGACAGGCGGGCAATGGCAAAATCTGCGGCAGGTGGCTCACTCTCGCCGCGCTCACCTTCGGTAGCGGTGTCTGGTCCGTCCACTTCCTGGCGATCCTCGCCATGGATCCGGGTGTGCCCATGGCTTTCGATCTCGGGATGACTGTGGCCTCGGCGCTCGCCGCGGTCGGCGGGACTAGGATTGCTTTTGCCACGGCCATCAGCTGCCACGGAGCCGTGCGCGCCCTGCAGGCGGGGGGCATTCTGAGTATCGCGGTCGGTACGATGCACGGATTGGGGATGCTTGCGCTACGTGTCCCTGGGACCGTGGAGATCAGTCCCGAATATTCGGCTCTGTCCATCGCTGCAGGAGCGGTCGCATTCGCTGCAGCGATGGCGGCATGCATACAGGGCAAACTGCGGTTTCGACCCGACGTGATTGGTCTGCTCGTCCTCGGCGTAGCCGCCCTGCATTTCCTGGGCATGCAGGCGACGTCGATAGTGCTTGACGGAAGCCCCCTCCAGAGCTCCGCGTCGCTCGCCGAGCCTACTGTCGCACTGGTCATCGCAGCCGTCCTCGTTCTCGGAGTCTCGTTGTGTGGTGTTTTGTCGGCTCGATCCCGCCGCATGTCGGCCGCAGCGGGCGAGGGGTGGATCCTGGCGTCAGCGACGGCTGCCATCTGCATCGCCCTCTGCGGCCTAGTCGCCAATGCCACCTGGACGCTGCGGCATGACAGCTGGAACATGGCGAGGCAGTCGGCGCGGAGCATGCGGGACCTGATTGGCGACGACCTTGCCAGGACGCTCGAGAGCCTCGATCTGTCACTGCAGGCCGTGGAGCAGAACCGTGCCGTTGCCGGCTTCGAAGCACTGCCGGCACATCTGCGGAGGCTCGTTCTCCTGGATCGCGCGGGTTCTGCGCGCCATCTTTCCTCCATTATCGTGCTGGACGCGCAGGGGGTGGTGACACTGGATTCGCTGCCTGGGGCCCCAACCCTGGGGAAAGCACTGTCCGAGGAGGAGTTTTTCACTCATCACCGCGACCATGAGCAATTCGGCTACTACGTCGGGCGGCCTACGCGGAGCCCGGTGACCGGGGAATGGCTCCTGCCGGTGAGCAGGCGGCTAAACGGCGCGAACGGCAACTTCGACGGCGTCGTCATGGGCTCCATCAAGATGTCGGCACTGCGCGCCCTGTTCGAACGTGCCGAGCTGGGACAGCAGGGCTTCGTCACCCTCTTCCGCGAGGATGGGGTCGTTTTGATGCGGGCACCTCGCAGCGAAGGCGTCGTCGGAGGGAGCTTTCAGGCAAGCGCCATTCAACGGCAGATCATGGCCGCGCCGACAGGCGACCTCATCATCACCTCGCCAGGTGACCAGGTCCAGGTCCGACGCATGCTCCTTTACGGGAACGTGGCCGGCACACCCCTCTACGTGGCGGTCAACTTCGCCGTGTCGGAGATCGAGGAGGCATGGCTCAAGGAAGCGCTGGTGCTCGGCGCTGCCGCCCTCGGCCTGGTGGTGGCGCTCGCCGGCATGTCCTTCTTCCTCTGGCGCGCCCTGGGCCACCGCCGCGCCGCCGAGCAGAGTGCCTTGGAGAGCAGGGCCAAGGCACTTGAGAACGAGGCGCTGTATCGCCTCCTGGCCGAAAACAGTGGCGACATGGTCTCCCGCATCGGCGCCGACGGGACGCGCCTCTATGTTTCACCGTCGGCCGAACGCGTGCTCGGCCGCTCACCGGCCGAGCTGATCGGCGGCTCGGCCCATGAACATGTGCTACCGGACGATCTTCGGCTGATTCAGGCGGCCGAGGCGGAACTGCGCACGGGCGCGCAGGAGGCCCGGGTCGAGTATCGGGTCTACCACCCGGACGGCGAGCTGGTCTGGGTCGAGACTACGATTCGCGCCACGACCGACCCCGCCACAGGCACATTCAATGGTGCGGTGACGGTCGCGCGGGATGTCAGTGCCCGAAAGGCGCTCGAGACCAGGCTGGAAACCCTGGCCCAGACCGACGGACTGACCGGCCTGGCGAACCGTCGTACATTCGATGAGGCAATCGTGGCGGAGTGGCGGCGAGCGCAGCGCACGAGGAAGCCCTTGTCCCTCCTGCTGCTGGACATCGACCGCTTCAAGCAATTCAACGATACCTACGGTCACCCCGAGGGTGATGTCTGCATCCGTCATGTTGCCAGCACCGTGCTGTCAATGTCGCGGCGACAAAGTGACCTTGTCGCGCGGTACGGAGGCGAAGAGTTCGCAATCCTTCTGCCGCAGACATCGGCGGACGGCGCGACGGCGCTGGCGGAGCAGGTTCGTGCCAAGATTGAAGCGCTCGGGCTGCCGCATGCCGGGAGCTTACCTCTTGGCGTGGTGACTGCGAGCATCGGCGTGGCCACGATCGTTCTCAGCGCTGACGACGCGATCCAGCCAGAGACCCTGGTATCGGCCGCAGACGCCGCCCTCTACGAGGCAAAATCCGGTGGGCGGAACCGCGTGGCAGTGTCAAAAGCTTCGGGCATGCCGCCCGCCTGTCCCAGGCAGGCTGATCTGGCTGAGGCTTGAACACTGATTGATACGGCCTGGGTGCTCCGGTGGATAGCCGCCGAGTGTCGCTCGAGAGCATGCAAAGCTGTGGGGGGGAGGGCCGCGAGGGCGCCTATTTGGTAAGCTCCTCGGGTGTGGGGCGAAGGAGCGTAAGCGCCGGGACGTGGCCCTTCTTGCTGCGGGTGATGAGCGTTGAGAGGTAGGCCGTCGCGGAGGTGCTGCGATGGCAAGGGATGGGGCAAGGGTTGTGGCAGGGACTGCCGCAGAAATGGGGGTCACGCTGCGATAGCGACTGCCGGGTGCTGATCGTTGGCGGCGTGGAAACGCTGCCCGAAGCCTGTGCCGAGCGTGCCGTTGTAGACGGCGCAGCGGACCTGGAGCACGCGGTCGGCACCGCGCCGGGTCCAGCGTATCTGCTGTGACTTGGCCATCCGGCGGTTCACCAGGAAGTTGGCCGTGCCCTCGGTCAGGGCCGTGCCGACCCGCTGCCCCGCCCGATGCCGCTCGGCGTAGTTGACCAGCCAGTCGCTCTGGCCAAGCAGATAGTCGTTCACTGCCCGCAGGGCGGTCCATAGCTTGCGCGAGGATGCGACGGAGCGCCGGCCGTCCGCCTCGCCCCGGAAGTGATGCATGACGACCCGGATGCGATCGAGACTGATCCCAGCGTCCCGGGCCTTGCCGTTCCACAATCGCCAGCGCAGGCGCTCGACGTCCTCGACGATCACCACCTTCGCCGTTGCGCGTTCCGGGGTGTCGGACGACAAGGTGCCGGCGACCTGCGTCAGGTGCTGCAGCCGCATGGCGAGGTGAAACCAATCCAAGATCGGCAGGCTACCGATGCCAGCGTCGAGGAGGATGCGCCGCAG
>NZ_JAUTWS010000114.1 GCF_030657435.1 Paracraurococcus lichenis
GTAGCCCTGGGCGGTGCGCTCCGGCCGCTCGGTCACCTCGCTCGAGCCGCAAGCCACACAGTCCATCCCTGCCCTCCGTCCCCCGGTCGAGCCCAGAGCCGGAGCTTACCAGCCCTATCCCGGCCGGCCAAACGGGCCGATTGGCGCGAAGCCTGGCAGAACCGCCTCCATCGTGCAATTGTCACGCTCGCGTGGTTGCGGTTGACGCAATAGAAAATCGACGCATTTAATACTAGCGCAACCAGGAGGTCGCTATGGCCGCCATGAACGCCGATCCCATCCGCGAGGCATTCCGCCGTCGCGCAATGGGTGCTGTCGATCGCATGGCCCGCGAGGCCCCAGCGGAGACCCTGGCGGAGTTCCTGGCCGCCGCGACGGATACTGGTACCCTGGCGCGGGCCACAGCCGACCAAGCCGCCTCAGAGGCACTGCACCAACTGGAGCCCCTGGCAGCGGCCATTGCCCGCGGCGCCGAGGTCCGGGCGCGCCTGGTGACGGCCGCCGGCGGCCTACTCTCAGCCGATGACGTCGGGAACCTACTTGGCATCACCCGGGCGGCGGTCGACAAGCGCCGCGCGTCGGGCAAGCTTCTGGCCCTCCGTATCCGGAGCGACTGGGCCTACCCGGCGGTCCAGTTCCGGGATGGCGAAGTCCTCGAGGGCATCACGGATGTCCTCGCCGGCATGGCCGACGCGTCCTCCTGGTCGATTCTCGACTTCCTGCTCGCCCCGGACGACGCCCTCGGCGGCCGGACGCCGCTCGCCGCCCTCCGTGCCGGCGAGCTGGCCGCGGTCCAACGCCTCCTCGCTGCCCGCGGGGCCGACGCCTTCGCGTGACACGCGGCCCGACGGAGCCGGCGCCCTTCCCGCCGGCTGATCTCGCCTCCCGGCCGCTGCCGCTCGTACGATGGGAGAGTGGGGCCACGGTCGTCCGCGTCCATCGAGCGGCCCACGGCCCAATCCATTTCTCTCCGGGCCCAGACAAGCCGCCCCTCGGCCGCTTCGATAGCGCCTCCGGCCGGTTCGGGGTCCTGTACGCTGCGCAGGCCTTCGAGGGGGCCTTCGTCGAAACCCTCATCCGCAACCCGGCCCGCGCCCTTATCAGCCTGGCAGAGATCGAGGCCCGCGCGCTCTCCATCGTCGCTATCCACGAGGAGATGCTGCTGGTGGATCTGACCGGTCCGGGCCTGTCTCGGCTCGGCCTCGACGCCCGCTTCTTGTCAGGCCCCTACGACCCATGCGGCGCGTGGGCCGATGCGCTCCACGACCACCCGTCGCAGCCCGCGGGCATTGCCTACCCGTCGCGCTTCGACCCGTCGCAACTCTGCGTCGCGCTCTTCTCCAGGCTCGCGCCGCACCTTGAGCCTGTTACAGAACCCGTTCCCTTGAACGAGATGCGATCCGACGTCGCCCTCATCCTGGACCGCTACGGAAAGGCACTGGATCCGGGTTAGGGGGGCCGCAACTGCCGCGGCGCCTTCTTCGGCCTCAGCTTCTAGGACCGCCTCGGAGCCGGGCTCGGCATCACCGGCCAGGCCGCCATCCCGTGCCTGCCAGACCTCATCGGCCAGTGCTGCCTGCCCGCCACGCTGCCGGCGAGGGTGACGGGAGGCGGCAGTGGGCCTCACCCCTTACGACTACAACGCGTTGGCGCCGAACTCCCAGGCCAGGGCCGCCCAGCGCTGCCGCTGTTCCTCCAGCAGGGCGGCGAAGGAGGCCGGTGTGGCACCCCGGCCCACCAGCTGGGCCGCCTGGCGGAACCGCTCCACGGTTGCCGGTTTGCGGGCCACGACGGCCGCCTCCTCGGCAATGCGGGCCTGCAGCTCCGGCGGCATGCCCTTCCAGCCGAACGGGCCGTGGATGCCCTCTTGACGGAAACCCGGGTAGCCCTGCTCGGCGGAGGTCGGCACCCCCGGCGCGCGCTTGGCACAGGCGCCCGAAGCGAAGGCGAGTCATCCCCGCAATTCCACGCTGATTTTGTCGCCCCAAGTTGCCGATTCTACTCTGCCTCTGTCGCCCGAAGCGGGGTTATCCACGCTGACTCTGTCGCCCAATTCCTATAGAAGATAAATTATCTTCCCATAGGACGGGGTTGTGCAGACATATTCAGCGTAAACTGCCAGGGTAAGTAATGGGTACACGGCTGACTTGCCGATCCAGGCCCCATATGCTTCTCTTTGCCGCGAGGATGCGCGTGCATGCTCTGAGCAGGCGTGCTGGCACCCTTCCGCACCAGGGCACGACACGGGCCTCCTGCGGCTTCCCTGCGCATTTACATCCGCGCGCCGCAATAGTAGGTCTGGCGAGCACCCGCTTTTGTCGCCATCACGCTTGGCCCGCACCGACCGCGATCCGCACCGACGGTAAGGGCGGAGCGGTTCACTGCGAGCGAGCGAGGCGAGGTAGGCGGCGACGGTTTCCGGGGCGGCCGGCAGGGCGGCGAGGCCGGCGGCGGCGTAGGCCCGGCGGGTGGCCGGGGCGTCGGCGGCGCGGGCAAATTCCACCGCGTCCTGCAGGGCCAGCTGCGCGTGCTGCTGGCCGGGCATGTCCCTGGCCGCCCCGGCGGTTGCGTCGTCCGGCATCCCCTGCCCCCTGCCAGCGCCGCCGCCGGGGCCCCTCCCCCCGGCCTGGCGGCGCCGCTCCGCCCTAGCTCGGGTCGCCGCCAAAGCGCGAGAGTTGGCCATTATGGCGTGTGAGCCGGGGCGGTTATCGCGTGTCAGGGAGAGCGTGGCGGTCCATGGTCCCCAGAGTCCAAGCTCGCTCCACCTTCCTGGTCACCAAAGTCGACCCCGTCTACGGGTAGGACGGTCCCCAGAGTCCAATTCCTCCTTGTTTGGCGAACCGGGCGCCCTCGCATGTCCGCAGCTGGGGCCCGATCTCCGACTCGGGGTGCCGATCCGTTGAGAATCTTGGACTTTGGGGACCGATTGGACTCTGGGAACCGGTTTGCGGCTCCGGGCTGGATCGTCCGAGTTGGACTTTGGGGACCGTCACCTCCGAGTCGCACACACCGGCAAGTTGGACTCTGGAAGCCATCCGTTGGACTGTAGGGACCCACCCCGTATGAACCGGGATTGAGTTTCAAGAGGTTATGGGAGATATCCACAGGACTTTAGGGACCACACTAATAAGAGTCACAAATAGCCATGCAAATAGTCCGGTCCCTAAAGTCCAAGTGGACGCACCAGCGCGCCTGCTGCATTCCTCATGGTACGTGAACGGAGCGCGTCTATGGCGGAGGTCCACGACCTGCTGGCAGCCCGCGGTCTTGAGGTTGCTCTGCGCGGGGCGGCTACGAAACAGCAGCGCGTCCTCGTCCAGACAGCGCACGAGTTCATGGCCGACGAGAACCTTGAGAGGAATTTTCTGTTCTCGGGGTTTTGCCTGGCGGGTCTGCCCCACCGCCGCATCGAGAACGACCGCGAATGGCGGGTCGAGACGGATCACATCACGCTGCTGGTGGAGCCTGGCCGCCGAATCTCCGCGGATGGCACCAACCCGTTCGTCGGCGTCCCCTTTGGCAGCCGAGCCCGATTGATCATGCTTTACCTTCAGACGGAAGCCATCTTGCGCAGGAGCCGCGAGATCGAGCTTGGAGGCAGTCTGAATGCCTGGATGCGCAACCTCGGCATCTCCATCGGCGGCAAGAGCTACGCCGAGGTCCGGGAGCAGGCCGAGCGTATCTCCCGATGCCGGCTGACTTTCCAGACCACCCGAGACGGTCGGACTGCCCTGATCAATCAGAACATCCTCGAAACCGCCATGTTCCTCCACGAGGGCGGCGGTGACGGCCGGCAGGCTACACTGGCACTTGACGCAGCGCGCCTATCAGAGGGCTTCTTCGCGCAGCTCATGAAGCATCCCGTGCCGATTCCGAGCGCGGCGATCCAGCGGCTGAACAACAACTCAACCGCATTGGACGTGTATTGCTGGCTCGCGTACCGTCTGCATGCCCTCAAGAAACCGACGCAGGTCACCTGGGCGGCGATCTACAAACAGTTCGGGACCAACTTTGCCAAGCTGAAGAATTTCAAGTACAAGTTCACTGAGCCCTTGGCGCTGGCTCTGGCCGTCTATCCTGAGGCACGGGTTGATGTGGAGGATGCGGGCCTCATCCTCTATCCTAGCAAGCCGCCGGAAACGCGACCGCAGGTTCAGGTGATTTTGCCTGCCGAAGAGACGGTCCCCAAAGTCCAGGGTCTGCGACAAGGCTGAACGAGCTGAACCGACCCTCGGCATCTGTAGTGCTGGCCGGTTCTTGAGACAGGGAACTGCGCTATCCAGGCGGCCAAGGGTAGGTTGGCCTGTGGGCATTGAGCAAGGCTACGTTGCTCGGCGCGAACCTGGTTCGGGGTGCGGTAGCCGTACCGGGCGACAAGCCAGGTGGCGTTGTAGTGGGCGACGAACTCCTGCAGCCCGCGCCGCAGGTCCTCGATGGTGTCGAAGGTGTGCACCCAGAGGAAGTTCTCCTTCAGGGTACGGATGAAGCGTTCGGCGACACCGTTGCCCTCGGGCTGGCGGACGAAGGAGGGCGAGCTCTCGATGCCGAGGAAGGCGATCTCGTCCTGGAAGTCGGCTGACATGTAGTTGGATCCGTGGTCGTGGCGGAGGGAGAGGCCCTGGGCCGCGTCCTTCTCGATGCGCCCGAAGTGGCGCAGGACGCCCTGGCGCACCGGCTCGAGCGCCTCGAAGCGGTTGCCGGAGCGCGCGGCATGGCTGCCGACGCACTCGCCGGAGCAGTGGTCGACGGCGACGAAGACCCGGGCCCGGCCCTCCCTGACGGTCACGGTCTCGGTCATGTCGGTCCCCCACATGACATCCACGGCGGTGGTGGTGATGGTGCCGTCATGGGCGCGCTGCTCCGGGCGGCCGACCCGGTGTGGCGCGAGCAGGCCGTGCTGGCGCATCAGCCGCCGGACCCGCCGGGCCGAGGTGCGGATGCCGGCATGGCGCAGGCGCTAACCGGACCGCACCGCATCGGGACGGCCGTGGCCGTGGTACCGGCCACCGTGCGGCGGCGGTAGACCGTGGCGCGGGAGAAGCGCCAGACACGGGCGACCCTGGCCAGACCATAGCGCCGACCCGTGGCCGGCGAGACAGCTTGGCTCACCGTCTCGACCTCCGGCGACCCGAAGGGCGACCACCCTCCAGGGCGGCGATCTTCTGCTCCACCAGTTCGTTCGCCATGGTGACCTCGCCGAGCTTGGCCTTGAGGCGGAGCAACTCCCCGTCGCGGCTGTCGCGCTCGCGCTCTTTCATCGCCGCCTCCGCCCCGACCAGGGCGCGGTCGCGCCACACGCTCAGGCGGGTGACGGCGGCCAGCTTGCGCTGGGCGGAAAAGCGGCGCTCCGGCCCGGCACCGGCCAAGGGGGCGCCAGCGTCAGCGTTCCGGGCGCACGCCGGCGCCCCCTCGGCCTTGTCGCTGTGGCTCTGGTCATGGATGTGACCTCCGGTTGCGGTGACGCGTCGAGCCAACCGAGCGCAGGCACAGTCTTTCGGGCACCAGGCACAGGGTTGCCTCAGTTCTCCGGCAACACGCCGCGCTGGCGAAGTTGCGCTTCGATGTCGGCCAGATGGGCAGAGATGGTGTCGATCTCGCCCTGAAGCCTCCCGCGCCGGCGAAGCAGATCGTCCCGCCTGCGGGTAAGGGTCAGGGTGTCCAGCGACTTGCCGCTGGCCTGTTCGTGGGTACGAACGGCCCTGGCCCGGTACTCCTCGACCTCCCGACGCGTCACACTGGGCCGCACCAAGCCGTCTTCCTTGGCCTGTTGGAGCAGGGGATCGGGCAACAGCGACAGCTTGTATGCCACCGAGTACCCAGGGAGACGGTCCGCCGGGAGCCGGTTTTCCTGGACAGCGCGAGCAACCGCCCTCAGTTGGGTCTCGATGCTCTTGCTGAAAGGAAGGAGGCGGCCTTCCACGACACGATCGTAGTCCCGGCCAAGATGTTCAGATGCGGCGAGCAGCTCGCTCCCGATTTCCAGGTACGTCCTTGCTGCCTCGTGCCAGCGGGCATGCGCATTGCGGATCAGCTTCTTGATGAAGCTGACGCGCCCCGGGTCCCGTAGGGCAGGAGAGCCCTGCAAGGCACGCTCGAGGTCCGCATCCACCACTACGTCGCCAGCCGAGGGGATGGCAGCCAGTTCCTCCGGCCTGGTGTCGAGGACGGTTATGGGGTTGGCTGGACGTTCGGCCGCGGCAGCCCGCGCTTCCCCCGATTCGACATCGAGGGTCCGGGGCTTGAGCGCCGCAGCCTTGCCAGGGCTGAATTTCATGGCGGCGCTCAAAGCCCGACCTCCTGCGCGACGAACTCATAGACAGCCTCGAAGCGCTCCATGGAATCGCCGCGGGCCTTGGTGAGGTCCAAAAGGGCCAAGCCCTTGTCGAGGTAACGGGTCACGTCCTCGCTGGTCGGAAGTGCGACCGGGCAGACGGAAAGGCGGGACTTGATGATCCGGTTCTGGGCCTGCTGCCAGGACGAGGCTTGCTTGTTGATCTGGTTGAGCACCATCACGGTCTTGCCGCCCATGCCAGAGACCGTTCGGCCCCAGGGAATCGCACTCTCCAAGTCGAAATCGCCCGGCTTCGTGGGGATGACCGTGAGGTCTGCGTCCTCCAAGATGTTTCGGACTTCCAGAAGGTGGTCCTCGACGCTTGGCGGGGTGTCCACCACCACTAGTTCATAGGTGAGCCTTCCGTCCTGCTCGATCCTGTTCGATCGGATCTCCCGTGAGAGAGCGGCCCATTGTGAGAAGGTGGCCTCGCGGACGCTGAAAAGCTGGGCCTCGGCAGGCCGCTTTGCGAACCACTTGGTCAGGGTTCGCTGCCGGTCCAAATCGAGACCCAAGGCGCGAACGCCCTGCTGCGCGGCTCTGACCAGGAGATTGCTAGCGATGGTCGTCTTGCCGACACCGCCTTTCGGCGAACACACCAACACCAGCTTCGTGCGAGCCGCAGCCGGCGCAGCCTTAGTCTTGCGGGCCACGCCCGCCTCCAAAACGTCGCCCATCACAACCCCCCTTGGTGAGCAGGCGCCAACCTATCAGCCCGGGCCATTTAGGAAGAAGCGTCGAGCGCGGCCGTTGAGCCGATTAAACGCGGCAAGCGCGCCTCACTGTTGCAGCAAGAGCACATTTAACCGGTTCAAAGGGCCAGGTGTCCTGGCAAGAAGGCCCGATCAAGCTGCCATAAACCGAATATGCGGGCCGACGAACTTGCGTGCGATCGGCAGCCGGGCCTGCAAGCCGCCTACCAGAGTTCTCACCGCTGTCCTCGCGATAGCCTGCGCAAACCCTTGATTCGGCAACGGGCCGCTCACTCGTTTACCCAGCTTGCTCCCCCAATTCCCCGACTGCCCTGTGGGGTCACCCATTTCCTCAACAGGCTGGCACTCGGTTGGGAAGTCGGAATGGGCCAGCGCGATAGCGAGTGGCTGGCGGTCAAGGAAGCTCACGTTCGGGAAGATGGTGTCGACCGACATGGCGACATACGGCCGGTCGGCGAAGCGGGCCAGGCGGGCCGCATGCGTCATGCGGTGCCAGTTGTTCACCGCCGGATCCAACGCCCAGGCGTTGTTGTAGGGTTCGGGCTCGCTGGTCGGCAGTTCCCCCAGCACTCCATGGCCGCAGTCGAGAAAGCCGATCGCGAGCGGCAGCTTGGAGACGGCCCGCCGGCCCGATGGCGACCATGTCCACCGAGCGGTGGCTGGTGTCGTTGGTCCTGCCCCGCTTCCACGGACATCTCTGACAGGCTGAAGGGCCTGGGAGGTGGTGATGACCGAGAGCGGAAAGCGGCGTCGGGTCTTTCCGGACGCGTTCAAGCTCGAGGTGGTGGGCGCGGGTCAGGGTGGCCGCTCGATGTCGCAGGTAGCAGCCGAGCTGGGCCTGCCGGACCGCTTGGTACGGAGCTGGCTGGGCCGGGCTGCGGGGCGCGGGACGGCTGAGCGGTCCTGGGCCGCTCGCCGTCCGTCTCAGGCAGCCACGCGGCCGCCGCGCCGGCCGCTCCCACGCGCACCGGGGGGGTTCTCAGACTCCATAACCACCCTTCCAAACCCCGTCGTCCAATCTGTTAGGGTAGCCACGCCCCGGGTTCGGCACGAAAGGACCCAGCCTTCGCCACTAGGCATGCAGCGGTAAGCAGGTAGGCTTCGCGGTCATGTTGAAGTTGACCCCTGGACAAGTCACTGCCGCTACGCTGGTCGGCGTCGAGTTTCGCCCTGCATCTCCCGGTGAGGTGCACCGCCTGGCGATGAAGCGGAAGATCTTTCAAATCGACGGTGCCCCGGTCACGGCGGCCCGCGATGGCGTGTTCTTCGAGACCGCCGCGACGCTGGAGCAGCTGATCGCGGATGCTGAGCGGCAGCAACGCGACCTGGCCGTGTGGGAAGCGAGTCCACCCGCGCCGGTCGAAGCACCTCCCAAGGTCGAGGCGGAGCCGCTGGTCACGCCCGCACGGGTGAAGCCCGAGCCAGTCCTGCCAGATCCGACGCTCGAGGTGGCCGAGCCCGCTAACCCTGTGCCGGAAGCGCCGCTGGTCGTCGGGCCAGACTCAGCTGAACAGCTTGAGGTAGTTGCGTCCCAGTCGGCGATGGCGGCTGCTGCGCCCTCCACGGTCTCTAATACCCCGGCGCGTGCGGCATCCGCGGTCAGACAGCCGCATCGCCGGAACTGGATGACGGCCGGGGCGGAGCGCCGGGGCCGGGCTGCGCAACACTGGAGTGGACGGCGAAAGTAGCGCGTAGGCCTTCGCCGTTGCTGAATGGGCGGCGGCGGATGCTACCGTCCGTCCCATGACGAAGGCCTCCTCGCCTATCAAGGTGAACCGCGCTCCCGTCCTGACGCTTTGGGCCGCCGTCGTGGCGGAGCGGCTCGGGCACCCTTCTGAAACCGCGCTCAGCCTGGCCAAAGCCGTGGCGGGCGTGGCGGCGCGGGCCAAGGCCAAACGGCTCGGCATCGCCGAGGAAGGCGATGCGGCAATGGAGCGGCGAGACGCGGCTCCGGCAAAGCCCAAGGACACGGCGCAGCTGCTCGGCCGGAAGATCCGGCTCACCCATGACAAGGACGGGGTGGTTCTGGCCGATAATGGCGATGGCAAGCCCTCACCCGCAGAGCCTGTGGAGGCCTACGTCGCTAAGGCGTTCGGCGACCACCTGGCCGAGGTCAGGAAGGCCATGGAGGCGCTAGCGAAGCGTTATGAGCCTGGCGAGCTCAACCGGGTCGGCTTTAGGCTGTACGAACATTTCCGCCCCGAGGTGCCGCCCGACGTGAAGGGATGGGGCGCGAAAAGGGCTCCTTGATCTTGAGAGAATTCGGTCGGCCGGAGGGCAGCCTGGCTGATGGCGAACACATCACGCCACCTCCATCGCCTGCCGCATCAGCAAGGCGTGAGGCGCCGCCAAAGCTCGCGTCCAGGTCGTGTCGACCGCTTATGGTCACTCAACCGACTGGAGAGAACAATGCCCGACGCGCTGCGCAAAGACGTTCCGCTGGCTGGTGGCTGTCGTGCGCGGCCCGTGGTGAAAGCACGACAGCAGACATATCCCCCTCGGCGCTGGCGCTGGGAGATTCAGTTCGATGACGAACTACATGCCCGAGCGGCATCCGAGTGCGTTTACCGCTCCGCCCATGACGCCTGGGAGGCGGGATGCGCGGTGCTGGCCCGATCGGCAAGAACCTATTCGCCGCCGCGCATGTGACCCTCTCATAGCGGCTCGAGTGGGCGTGAGGACGCGCGTGGCGGTGGTCGGGGAAGGAAGCGCACGATGGATGACGTGATGATCCGCTCGGCGGCGAGCCGCTCCACCCGGGCGGCGCCGGCCAGCAGCTTCACTGTTACGGTGCTGCAGGACTCCATGGTCACGTCTCAGGCGCCGCCACGAACCTGCGCCACGCTGGTGACCCTCACGCCCGGCGCACGGACCAACTGCACACGCGTAGCATCCTGACGCCGAGCGGCCGAGGCGCTTGGTACCCGGCGACAGTGCGGCGGCTGGAGATGCGGGCGGCGTAACCCGGCCGGTGCTGCGCCGGGCGGCGGCGCTCGCCTACTCCGGCTTCAACCCGGTCCTGGCGATCACTTCGGCGCTGCCGGCCGCGCGCCGTCTCTGGTCGGGGCTCCGCCCCTCCCGACGCCGGCGCGCGGCCGGCGCCCTTACCCGAATACGGCCCGCGGCACCGGATAGCCGCGTGTCGGTTTTCCTCATCGGCAAGCACGCCAACTGAGCGAAATCAGAGCTTTCCGCTGTCCCTGATCGGCGCGCATTTGCCCTCATTGAGGAGCAACTGCGCCGCAATGGCGAGCGATTTTCGGCGTCACGCTCGACCGGCATGGTGGACCGGGATCGGCGGCCCTTTCAGCCGCGTCAAGTTGCCGTCCGACACTCGTTTGGAGCCGCGCGCGCATTCTGAACGCCAGCGGTCCAGGCAGGGCCGGCCCGGCGACCCCAGAGGGGGAGGGCGACGGCGTGCCTGCGATTGCAGGGCAATCTGCCGGCCAATCAGGAGCGCAATGCGCGGAGTTCAGGGACCAATCGGGGCAAGGGGGGCGGCCGGCAGGACCGAATGCGCGCCGATGAGGAAACCTGACAAGCGCGCCTGGGGGGCTTTCTGACCTCTGATAAGCCCGGTTTATCGAAGGTGAGCCAAGTTTGCCCCAATCGCGGCAAGAGGTTGGAATTCCGCCGTCTTCGCGCCTCACCGCCTGTCGCGTTTCCCGT
>NZ_JAUTWS010000115.1 GCF_030657435.1 Paracraurococcus lichenis
CAGACGGTGAGGCTGCCGCGAGCGCGCAGGCCGGCGTCGTACTCGGCCCAGTTCTTTACCCGGCGCTGCTGAGCTGGAATATGGTGTCGGCGGTCGGCATTGCCCTTGAACGGCATGGTGGCCCTCCCTCGAACGAGGGCTCGCCCCCACCCGAGCCTACCCGACCCCGCTCGATCCGACGATCCCTGCACCAACATGCCTCCCAGGTGCTTGTCTTGGACGGTTCAGGTGTCTCCAGGTCCGAAGGCGGCATCGGCGGCCAGCACGCGCTGCGCCTGGCGCAGGTGCGGCATGTCCAGCATCTTGCCGTCGAGGCCGATGGTGCCGAGACCGGGACTGGCCGCGAAGGCCTCCACCACCCGGCGAGCGAAGGCAACCTCCTCCGCACTGGGGCGGAAGCCCTCGTTGATCGGGCCGACCTGGGCGGGGTGGATGGCGATCTTCCCGGTGAAGCCTTCCCGCCGGGCGGTGGCGCAGGCGACGCGCAGCGCGGCCTCGTCGCGGAAGTCCGGCTCGAGCGTGTCGATCGGCTGGACGCCGGCGGCGACGGCGGCCAGCAGGCAGTGCGAGCGCGCCATGCGGTAGGTCAGCGCCATGGTGCCGCTGCCGTCCCGGTTGCCGGCGGCGCCGATGGCGGCGGGCAGGTCCTCCGCCCCCCAGGTCAGGCCGGCCAGGCGCGACACGGGCACGCGCGCATAGTCCGGAAGCTGCAGCACGGCCGCCGGCGTCTCCGTCGCCACCGCCAGCAGCCTGACGCTGCCCGGGGCGATGCCGTCGCGCGCCTCCAGCGCCTCCAGCCAATGCGAGATTTGCAGCAGCTCCGCCGGCCCTGCGACCTTCGGGATGACGAGGCCGTCCGGCCCGGCGCGCACCACCCCGGCGGCGTCGATCAGGCCTTCGCCGTCCAGCGGGTTGATGCGCACCCAGAGCCGCGGCCGCCGCTCCACTCCGGCATGGGCGGAGAGGTATTCCGCCACCATCCCCCGCGCGACCGGCCGGCGGGCGGCAGCGACGGAATCCTCGAGGTCGAGGATCAGCGCATCCGCGCCGCTCTCGCCCCCCTTGGCCAGCTTCCGCTCGCTGTCGCCGGGGACGAAGAGCCAGGAGCGCGGCGGCGCGCTCATGCCGGCTTGCCCTTCATCAGGGCGGAACGTTTGCAGTGGGCGACCAGCTCGCCTTTCTGGTTGAAGGCGCGGTGAATGAACTCGACGATCCCCTGGCCCGGCCGCGACTTGCTCTCGCGCTTGGAGACGACCTCGGACTCCACCCGGATGGTGTCGCCGTGGAAGAGCGGCTTCGGGAACCGCACCTCGTCCCAGCCCAGATTGGCGACGGTGGTGCCGAGCGTGGTGTCGCCCACCGTGATGCCGACCATCAGGCCGAGGGTGAAGGCGCTGTTGACGATGCGGGTGCCGAACTCGGTCTCGGTGCGGCAGTATTCCTCATCGAGGTGCAGCGCCGCCGGGTTGTGCGTGAGGGCGGAGAAGAAGGTGTTGTCCGCCTCGGTGATCGTCCGCCGCATGGCGTGGCGGAAGACCTGGCCGATCTCGAATTCCTCGAACCACAAGCCGGGCATGTCAGCCTCCCACTACGCGCCACTGCACCAGCGTGTAGGGCGGGTGCGCCTCGTCATGCGGCTCGAACACAGCCTCCACCTCCGCGCCGATGGTCACCGGCGCGTCGGGCGGGCAGAGCAGGTTGCCGACCATGCGCACGCCATCGGCATGGGGCAGCTCGACCAGCACGATGGTGTAGGGGCCATAGCCGTTTAGCGCCGGGTGCACCGGGTGGTGCGGCCGCTGCCAGGACCAGATGCGGCCGCGCGGCGCCACCTCCTCCCAGCCCAGGTCGAAGGAATGACAGCGGTGGCAGATCCATTCCGGGCTCCACTGATGTTTCCCGCAGCCGCGGCAGCGCTGGACGACCAGCCGGCCGGCGCGTGTGCCGTCCCAATAGGGCTTCGTCAGGGACTCGATCGCCGGCGCGGGCAGTCCGGCAGGAAGGGCAGTGGTGCTCACAGGCTGGCCTCCGTGCCGAGGACGAGGCTGCTGACCGGTGTCACCATCGGTCCGCCGAGAACCGCGACGACCTTGGCATCGGGTACCTGGTTGCAGGCGGTGCCGCGGAGCTGCCGCACCGCCTCGTTCACCATCTCGAGCCCGTGCATGTAGCACTCCGCCAGGTTCCCGCCGCTGGTGTTCATCGGCATCCTCCCCGAGGGCGCCAGCAGGTTCTCCAGCACCAGTTGCTCGTTCGCCCGCTCCGGATCGACGAAGCCGTGCTCGACGAGGCTCAGCAGCACGCCGCCGGTGAAGTTCTCATAGGCCTGCACCACGTCGCAGTCCCCGGGGCCGAGCTTCGCCATGTCCCACATGTTGCGCGCGACGGTCTTGAAGTGGGCGGAGGCATAGTCGGGCGCGTTGTGCACGGGGGCCGCGCTGCGGTGGTGCCCGCCCTGCGCCGCGCCGAGCAGGTAGGTCGGCCTGTGCGGCAGGTCCTTCGCACGCCCGGCCGGCACCGCCAGGACCGCGCCGGCGCCGTCATTCTCCTGGCAGCAGTCGAAGAGGCGGTGGAAGGGCTCGATGATCCAGCGGGAGGCGTCGTACTTCTCCTCGCTCAACGGCCGGCCGTTCATCACCGCGCGCGGGTTGGTCTGCGCATGGTGGTAGGAGGCCATGGCGATGGCCCTGAGCGCCTCGTGGCGGATGCCGTGGTCGGTCATGAAGCGGGTGATCTTCATGGCGAAGCGCTGCGCCGGCGACATCAGGCCATAAGGCGCGAGGAAGGCGTCGTCGCCGCCCACCACCGCCGCCTGGTTGCCGCGGCCGTAGCGGGCGAACTGCCCCTGGGCGAGGGAGCGGAAGGCGATGACGCAATTCGCCATCCCCGCATGCACCGCCGCGGTGGCATTGGCGACCGAGGCCGCGACCCCGCCGCCGCCCCCGCCCCAGTGCATGTTGGAGAAGCGCAGCTCGCGGATGCCAAGCGCCGCCGCCAGCCGCACCGCCTCCGACCTGTCGCCGCCATAGGAGGCGAAGCCGTCGACCTCCCGCGGGTCGATGCCGGCGTCCCTGCAGGCTTCCAGGATGGCGATCAGCGCCAGCTTGAACTCGGCATCCGGCGACTGGCCGTGCCGGTAGTAGGTCGTCTCGCCGATGCCGGCGATCGCGACCTTCCCGCGCAGCGTGCGCTCGCTCATGCGGCCCGCTTCCTCCCTGATTTATTGGCCAGCATCGGCGAACAGCCTGCGGCCGATGATCTCCTTCATCACCTCCGCCGCGCCGCCCGCAATGCGGGTGATGCGCGCGTCGGCATAGGCCTTCGCGATGGATGTCTCCATCATATAGCCGGCGCCGCCGAAGAGCTGCAGGCAGCGGTCCACCACCTCGCATTGCAGGTCAGTGCAGAACAGCTTGGCCATGCCGGCTTCCACCGGATCCAGCGTGCCGTCCAGTTGCAGCGCGATCAGCCCATCGGTCAGCGCCCGCGCGGCGGCCGCTTTGGCGGCCAGCTCGGCCAGCACGAAGCGGGTGTTCTGGAAGTCGGCGATGGTCTGGCCAAAGGCCTTGCGCTGGCGGGTGTAGGCGACGGTCCAGTCGATCACGGTCTCCGCCACCACGCTGCCGCGCACCGCCTGCACCAGTCGCTCGCGCGCCAGATTGGTCATCAGCATGGCGAAGCCGCGGCCTTCCTCGCCCAGGCGGTTCGCCACCGGCACCCGCACCTCGTCGTAGAACAGCTCCGAGGTATCGGCCGCGGGCATGCCGAGCTTGTGGAGGTTGCGCCCGCGGCGGAAGCCGGGCGTGTCGGTCTCCACCACGATCAGGCTGATGCCGCGGGCGCCGGCCGCCGGATCGGTCTTGGCCGCGGTGACGACCAGATGCGCGTTCTGGCCGTTGGAGATGTAGGTCTTCTGGCCGCTGACGACGTAGTCCCCGCCGTCGCGCACCGCCCGCGTCCGCATGCCCTTCAGGTCGCTGCCGGCATCGGGCTCGGTCATCGCAATGGCGCCGATCAGGCTGCCGTCGCACATGCCGGGCAGCCAGCGGCGCTTCTGCTCCTCGGTGCCGAAGCGGGTGATGTAGGTGGCGACCATGTCCGAATGGACGACGAAGCCCGGGCCGCTCAGGTTCGCCCGCGCCAGCTCCTCCGTCACCACGGCGCAATGTCCGAAATCGCCGCCCGCACCGCCATAGTCGGCCGGGATGTCACAGCACAGCAGCCCGGCCGCGCCAGCTTTCCGCCAGGCCTCCCGCGGCACGATGCCCGCCTCCTCCCAGGCCGGGTGGTGCGGCACCAGCTCCACCTCGACAAAGCGGCGCACGGCTTGGCGGAAAATCTCGTGGTCCTCGCTGAAGACCGCGCGCGGCCGGCGGAGCATCGACCTTTCCTCCGTTCGTTCGTTGGCTTATGGTAAGCCTGCGTACGATCTGGCCGCAAGGGCATGTTGGAGGCAGCGCCATGGAGTCCGATCCCGGGCCGAGCAGCAGGCGATCCGACGGGCGGCGGCCGACCGGGGTGGCGGCATGACGCCGCTCAAGGGTATCCGCGTCCTCGACTTCTCCAAGGTCCTCGCCGGGCCGCTCTGCGGCCAGTGGCTCGGCGACCTCGGGGCGGATGTCGTCAAGATCGAACCGCCGGGCAGCGGCGACGACACGCGGGGATGGCCGCCCTTCCGCACCGGCGGGGAGGTGCGGGTCGGGGCGGTCTTCCTCAGCGCCAACCGCAACAAGCGCAGCCTGGCACTCGACCTGAAGACGGAGGCCGGGCAGGCGGCGGCACGGCGCATGGCGGCCGAGGCCGACGTGGTCATCGAGAGCTATGCGACCGGCGTCGCCGAGCGGCTCGGCATCGGCGCCGAGCGGCTCTGCGCCGCCAATCCGCGGCTGATCCACTGCAGCATCCCGGGCTTCGGCCGCAGCGGGCCACTGGCGCAGGGCCTCGGCTACGACGTCATCCTGCAGGCCTTCTCCGGCATCATGGCGATGACCGGCGAGCGCGGCGGCGGGCCGATCCGCAGCCCCTTCTCGCCGATCGACCAGGGCACCGGCATGCACGCCTTCTCCGGCATCCTCGCGGCGCTGCTGGAGCGCGGCCGGACCGGCCGGGGGTGCCGGCTGGAGGTGTCGCTCTTCGAGACCGCCGCCGCGCTGCTGGGCTACAGCCTGCAGATCTACTGGGAGAAGGGCACGCTGCCGGAGAAGAGCGGCAGCGGCCATGAATCTCTCTGCCCCTACCAGGCCTTCGAGGCCTCGGACGGGCCGGTCCTGATCGGCATCGCCAGCGACAACCTGTGGCGACGCTTCGCCGCCGGCATCGGCCGGCCAAAGCTGGCGGAGGATCCCCGCTTCCGCACCAATGCCGACCGAGTGCGCCACTTCGCCGAGACGGTCGCCCTGGTGCAGGACATCGCCGCCACCCGGACCGTCGCGGAATGGGTGGAGTTCTGCGGCCGCATCGGCATTCCTTGCGCGTCCATCAACACCCTGGCGGAGCTGCTGGCGCACCCGCACACCGCGGCCCGCGGCGTCGTGCTGGACTACGAGCATCCGGCGCTCGGGCCGTTGAAGACCCTGGCGCAGCCCATTCAGTTCGACGGCCGCCCGCGCGGGGTCGCCTCGCCGCCGCCGCTGCTTGGCGAGCATTCGGAGGAGGTCCTGGCCGCCTACGGCTTCGGGCCGGAGGAGATCGCGGCTCTGCGCGTGGCGGGCGCCATCGGCGGGGCCGGCGATGCGGCGTAGGGCGCTGCTGGCGGCCTGCCTGGCCCCCGCGGCGGCGCGCGCCCAGCCGGAGAGCTGGCCCGCTCGGCCGCTGCGCGCCATCGTCCCCTTCCCGCCCGGCAGCGCGACCGACGGCATCGCCCGCTTCGTCGCGGAGCGGCTCACGCCGGGCCTCGGCCAGCCGGTGGTGGTCGAGAACGTGGTGGGCGGCAACGGGCTGATCGCCGCGCGCCAAGCCGCCCGCGCGGCACCGGACGGCTACAGCCTGTTCTTCGCCACCAACTCCACCCATGCCGCGAGCGTGCACCTGGCGCGGGAGCCGGGCTTCGACCCGGTCCGCGGCTTCCTGCCGGTGACGCTGACCAGCTTGGCGCCCCTGGTGCTGATGGTGCGCGCCGACTTTCCCGCGCGAACCGTGGGGGAATTCCTCGCCGTGGCACGCCAGCGGTCCGGCTCATTGAATTATGGCACCGGTAACATCGGCAGCTTGGCTGCGGCGCAATTGCTGAAGAGTCTCGCCGGGATCGAGGCAGAGCAGATCAGTTATCGTGGGACACCGGCGGCAGTGACCGATCTGCTGGCGGGCCGGCTACAGTTCCTCGTCAGCGACCTCGCCGCCGCGGGGGAGCACATCCGCGCCGGGACGCTGCGCGCCCTCGGCGCCACGACGGCCGAGCGGATCCCGATGCTACCCGACGTGCCAACTCTGCAGGAGGCCGGCGTGCCCGGCTACGAATTCGCCTCCTGGGTCGCGGTCTTCCTGCCCGCCGGCAGCCCGTCGGCGGTCCAGGACCGGCTGAACCGCGGCATCCGGGCGATCCTCGGTAGCGAGGGCGGGAGGCGCGTGTCGCTCGGGCTCGGCCTTATCGCCGCGACGACGACACCGGAGGAGCTGGCGGTGTTCCAGCGGCGGGAGATTGCGCTCTGGGGCCGCATCGCCCAGGCCGCCGGCCTGCCCAGGGAGTAGCCCCTTGACCCGACCGGGGCCGGAGCAACCGGCATGAGCGCCCCAACCAGGCCACGCGGCGAGTTCCGCATTGGCTTCCTGATCCACGATGCCTCGCGGCTGCGCCAGATCCTGTTCGACCAGGAGATGCGGCCGCACGGCGTCACCCGGGCGCAATGGTCCGTGCTGGCGCAACTCTCGCGCAAGGAGGCGGGCGCTATGACACAGGCGGAGCTGGCGCGACTGCTCGGCCTGGGCAAGGTCACGGTCGGGTCAATGATCGACCGGCTTGAGGCCGCGGGGCTGGTCATCCGCAAGGGCGATGCCCTGGACCGCCGGATCCACCGGGTCTTCGTCACCGCCAAGGGTCACGAGATCCAGGCCCGCATGGTGGAGGTAGGGCGCAGGCTGAATGCGGAGATCCTGGCCGGACTCTCGGCCGATGAGATCGCCGCCGCGGACCATGTCCTGACGATCATCCGGCGCAACATCCGCCGCGTCTTGCATGACGAGGAAGATGCCGGCGACGTCTCCGTTGCCGCGGATGAGGTTGACGCCGGGTAGGCGACGGCGCCCAAGCTGGCGTTCCTGCCCACCCGCTGCCGCGTCGGCCTGAACCGGCGCGAGCACGTGCCGGACAGCGCGCCCCGCCGCAGGACCGAGCCGCGAGTGGCCGCGCAACCGGAGGTGGACGACCAGACCGCCAGCGGCCTTACGGCGAATGGCGATCCCGTTGTGAAGCCGCGCAGCCCTATGGTCGCGGCGTGCAACCTCAGCAAGACCGGAATTGCCGTCGCCGCCGCGTTGGTCATGCCTTCCCGACCATCACGTCGGACGCCTTAATGACGGCATAGACGCTGTCACCCTGCTGCAATCCAAGTTCGGTGACAGCCTCGTTGGTGATAGAAGCAACGACCGTCGCTCCACCATCAAGCTTGATGGTGATGTGCGCCGTCGTCGCACCAGGCTTCACGGTCTCAATCTTGCCGGGCAGCTGGTTGCGGGCGGAAATCCTCATGATTGGCCTCTTTGTTGCGTTGCGGCCTGGGCATCGACCATAGCCACGGTTACGTCAAGGGGCGGGGCGGCGTAGGGCGCCGAGGTCACGAGGACGTCGACGCCGGCGGCCGCGTAGGCCGTGGCATTGCCCTCATGGATATCGCCGGTAGCGGCCACCGCTACCGGCCGGCCGAGCCCCGCGATGGCACGCACCGCCTCGGCTACCTGCTCCGGCACCATGCGGTCGAGTTGCACGCAGTCCGCGCCGGAGTTGGCGAACAGCACTGCCTCATGACGCTCTCCGCCTCGATCACGACGCGGCGTTCCGGTTGGGCGGCACGGAGCCGAGCGAGCCATTCGCGCGGGGGCGTCCGGCCAAGGAGGGCGCGATGCTGCGCAAAGACGGGGATGCTCTCGGATAGGTCGTGGCGGTGCGCATTGCAGCCGGCGCCCAGCACGGCCTTCAGCATCGCATCCTTGGTGTCGGGCAGGTGCTTGCGGATGCAGGCGACCGCGATGTCGTGCCGACCCCGCCGCGCCGAGAGGAGGATACGGCGCGCCCGCATCGCCACACCCGGGGCATCTTCGATCAGCACCTGGGCGGTGCGATAGGCGAAGTGCAGCGCGTAGGCTGGTCCTTCGGCAATCAGGATCCGCGAACCCTGCTCGAGTTGACAGCCAGACGCTGCAAAGCGGCGCACCACGGTGCACCCGGCGAGCAGGAAGAGCCGTTCGGCCTCCTCGACGCAGCAGACCGTCATCGGTCTGCCCGCCTGCAGCATCGCGCGGCCTGGCCTGCTGCCGATGTCGAGCGCCAAGGTGGTCATGTCGCCGTAGGCGGCGCCTTCGTGCAGCATGGCGTCGAGCCGCGCATCAGGCAGAAGAAAAGGCACAGGCGCCTCCGACGCTGTCAGACCACCTGCGGAGAGGCAATCAGCAAGGCGTTATTGGCACAAAAATATAGCGCCACCAAGCGGCGGAGCGGCCTGCTTCCGCCCAGACCCGGTACGGTGCGACTACCACATCGTCGCGGCTGCCCGGCCGGCCCAGTCGCGGTCGTACGCGTCGCCGCCGACCCGGTTCTCGCTCATCGCAGCCAGGATACGCCCCGGGGTCGGCAAGGCGCAAGGCGCGACCTGCCGTGCGGGATCCCACAGGCCCGCCCGTATCACCGCCCGGGCGCACTGGAAGTACACCTCACCAACCGCGATCACCACGACGCAGCGCGGCGCCTTGCCCTCCACCGCGAAGCTGCCGAGCAGTTCAGGATCCGCCTCGAGGTGGGCGTGGCCGTTCACCCGCAGGGCATTGCCCCAGCCTGGGATCAGGAACATCAGTGCGACCCGGGGGTCACGGATGATGTTGCGCAGGCTATCCACGCGGTTGTTGCCGCGCCGGTCGGGTAGCAGGAGCGTGCGCTCGTCCAGCACCCGCACGAAGCCGGCCAGGTCGCCTCGGGGCGAGCAGTCCAGGCCCTCCGGCCCTACCGTGGCCAGGGCCGCGAACGGGGCGGCCTCAATCATGGCGCGGTATTCCGGCGTCACCCGGTCCGCCACCTTGGCCGTGGAGGCCTCACCGACCGGGCCGTAAAAGGCCTCCAGCGCCTCGATGGTCTCAATCCTCGCCATGGCGGTCTCCTGCGTGTGACGGGCGCACGATCGCCCTCCCCTCGCGTCAGCTGCTACCCGGAACCGTCAGGACAGGCTATCCGGTTCGATGCTGGCCACGCGTGGTGCCCACGCTTTCCCACCCTCCCTCGACGAGCTTGACGCGGTCCTTGTGAAGGGCCCGCTTTTCGCCAGATCGCCGATTTCATTGCGCAAGCGCAGAGTGCGCCTGGCCCTTCAGGCGCGGGCGCGCCGGGCGAGCGCTGCGAGTCGTGGCTCGGCCGCGCGCTGGGCGGCGCGCTCGATGGCGCGGTAATCAGCAACCAGGTTCCGGCCGGCATCGGTCAGCACGGCCCCACCACCGCGGTATCCGCCCGGGCTGGTCGCTACGACTGGCGCGCCGAGGATCTGGTTCAGCGCGTCCACCAGGTCCCAGGCCCGCTTGTAGCTCATGCCGAGTGCTCGGCCGGCAGCGGAAATCGACCCCTCCCGGTCGATCGCCTCCAGCAGATCGATCTTGCCGGGCCCAATGCGCCCGTGGGCGAGATCGATCCGTAGGCTGAGGGCGCCGATGGTCGATCCGGTCTTCAGCGTTGCTGGCTTCATGCCCCGGTATTCTACCACCACCGCCACCAAAGAGACGATGACCGAACGGGACTCTCTGCTCAGGCTGAGCCGGACCACCGCCGCTCCTCCAGGGTCAGCCTCAATTCCATGATGCCGTCAGCGCGACAGGCTGAAGCCGAAGCGTTGGCAAGTCGGCGCGGCCTCCGGCCCTGCGAGAAATGCGAGCAGGGTGCGCGCCTGGGCGTTGCTGGCGGCGCGGCGGGCGAGCGCGAAGGGATAGGTGATGGGCGGATGGCTCTCAGCCGGGAAGGTGCCCACCACCCGGACGCCCTGGCTCTCCGCAGCATCGGTAGCGTAAACGATGCCGAATGGCGCTTCGCCCCGCTCGACCAGGAGTAGGGCAGAGCGGACGTTGTCGGCCCGGGCAAGGCGCGGCGCCAGCGCGTCCCACTGCCCCATCCAGGTCAGCGCCGCCTGAGCATACTTGCCGACCGGCACATGCGCCGGGTCGCCGGTCGCGATCCAGCCCTGTGGTCCGAGCAGCGCGGCGAGATCCGTGCCGCGCGCGAGGGTCACGGGCCGTGCCGCATCCGCCGGCGCCACCAGCACCAGGGCGTTGCCGAGCGGGCTGACGCGTGTGTCGTTCACGATCAGGTCGCGCTGCTGAACGTAATCCATCCACGGCTCGTCGGCCGACATGAAGAGGTCGGCGGGCGCACCCTGCTCCATCTGCCGCGCCAGAGCTGAGGAGGCGGCGAAGGAGAGCCGCAGTGCCGGGTTGCCGCGGGCCTGCCAGTCCTGCGCCAGGCTGCACA
>NZ_JAUTWS010000116.1 GCF_030657435.1 Paracraurococcus lichenis
CGCCCGCAAGCGCCCATCGCAGCGTGACCCCCAACTTTGCGGCGGTCCCGATGATCTCGGCCGGGAAGCGATAGCCGGCATAGGGCTACTTGGCGGCTGACAGACTCATTCCGGCCTTCTACCGAACCGACCTCGGCCAGCCAAGCCCCGCTCAACCTGACGATGCCGCTGGCGGCCCGGGTGGCGTTGAGGCCTTCATCAGACTGTCCGGCTCGCCAGGCGGTTTCGTGCTTTTCTGCGCTTCGACTAGCCTGGATTATGCACGATGAGAGCCGTGCCGAGCGCAAGCCATTGATTTTGCTGCGCGACATCGAGGGCGCCAACTTTATGGAGTTTTCTGCAACGAAATCCTCGGCTTGGCCATCGCCCTGGCCTCGGCCCACCTCGGGGCAACCCGGCGTATAATTCGGGCTAGCAGCCCGTACCTGCATCGGGGTTTGCTCCTCTTGGAGAGACGACGGCTTGCCGAGCTTTGTTCCGAGGGCGTGGAAAGGGCTGCGCAGAGTTTGACGAAATCGAAGTGCAGGTGCTGGACGTCCCGCAGAGTTTGACGAAATCACCTGGCTCGCCGCCCTCCCCTCCCTGCAATGCTGGTGCTGGCCGACCATGGGCTGCGAACCGGTCTGTGGCCGCCGACGCCCAGCGAACCCGAGCTTGGTTCCGGGGTGCTGGTGGGAGGTGACGAGGTCTGTCGTCCCCGATAACGGAAGTAATTATCTCTCTTATAGGTATGCACGTCAGACTCTGCGTGGATAACCGGCCCTTCTTCGTCTTCTTCTGCGCAGACCGGGGGCGGCCCACTCGTCATTCTCTGCGCGCGAGGCTGTTCGACTCTGCGTGGATAATTGAGCCTCCGTCGAAGCCGGGCGATTCGTGCGATTCTGCGAAGTGGTAGGGGCTCGCTGTCGAGGACGGCGCGAGGCGTGCCACTCGTCAATTTCTGCGCATGCGACTCGCCGGCGCGGGGTATGGCGGTATCGAGGAGACGGATGATGAGTGTCCGCGACCAGCTTACCCTGTTCGGCCTCGACCAGACCCTTCGCCAGGCGCGGGCGTCGGCCAGCAACGAGCGCGAAGTGGAACGGCAGATCCGGCGGGTTCATACCGTCCACTCGATCCTGTCCGAGCTGCCGACAGCAGAGGATCTCGCCTTCCTGCACTCCGGCCTCTGCCAGACCTGCCTCCCTCACAGCAGACCCGACAGCAACCGCGATGTCTGGCGGCGGCGATCCGGACGGCTGACCCTCATCGTCCAGCCGGGCGTGCTGGACACGCCGATGAAGCCTGCCGGTCGTGGGAAGCGCGGAGAAGCGAAGGCTGCGGCGAAGGCGGACGACCAGGAGAGCATGTATGTGGGGGTGCCGTACGGTTCCAAGGCACGTCTGATCCTGATCTATCTTCAGAGCGAGGGCATCCGGGACCGGGTCGTCCAGATGGGAGACAGCCTGTCCGCCTGGATGCGATCGCTCGGGCTGGCGGTCACCGGTGGGGAGCGCGGCACCATCACGGCGGTCCGCGAGCAGGTCCTGCGCATCGCCCGCTGCAGCTTTTCGTTCCACTGGTCTGAAGTGTCGGATGAGGGTGACCGTACGATCGTCACCGACGCCCGCTTGGTCGATGGCATGGAGCTCTGGCGCGGCGTGAGCGATCGGAGTCAGTGGCCAAGGCAGGTCGTGCTCTCGGAGGCGTTCCACGCCCACTTGCGAGAGCATGCGGTGCCGTTGGATCAGCGCGCCATCGCGCATCTTAGCGGCAACTCGCTCGGGCTCGACCTGTACACGATGCTGGCCTACCGCCTGCCTCGCCTTAAGGCGCCTCTCCTGCTCCGGTGGAGCCAGCTCATGGAGCAGCTGGGCGCCGAGGATCCGTCGAACTTCTCGCGCCGGGTCAAGGCCATCCTGCCGGATGTGCTGGACGGCTACCCGGGCGCCAAGATCGAGGTTTCCCGGAACGGGTTGACCTTGCAGCCGTCCAAGCCTGCGGTGCAGCGGACGATGGTCAACGGACTGCGCCTCATCAAATCCTGACGTCTTCGCCCGCCGTGGGGCCGGCCTTGTAAGCCGCCGCGCAGCCATCTGCGGACGGGCCTGCCCCTTGGCTGCCACTCTACGCCGGCAAGCCGACCTTGGATGGGCTGCGGCTCGTCCGGGCCGGGCTCCCTGCCCGCTTTACGCTGGCGCGGCCGGCAGGGCTTCCAACTGGGCGTCGATCTCCGCCATGCGCGCGGCCAGTCTGGCCCGCTCGTCCAGCAATTCGCGTCGCATCCGCTCGATGTCCGCCCTCGACAGGGTCATGGCGGCTCGCTCGTCCTCATTGCCGGCTTCGTCAATGACCCGCGGTGCGGCGAGGCGCTGCGACGCCGCCTTGAGTTCGCGCCGAACGGCGATGATATCCGCGCGCCTGACGTCAGGACGCACGAGCCCGCGTTCGCGGACGAGCGCCTGACCTTCGGGTGAAAGTGTGGAAATTTCGTAGACGATGCTGTACGGCGGCAGGCGCTCCGCCGGAAGTGCCCATTCCTCGGCTTTTACCGCGGCCATGCGAAGCTTCGTCGCGACGCTGTCGCTGAACGGGAACAGGCGCTCGCTGCCTCGCCGCACCCGCCGAAACTCCTCATCGCTGAGCGTCCGAGACAGATGCAGCAAGGTCTTGCCGATGAAGATCGACGCCGTCCCGATCTTTGCCCAGTGATCGTAAATCAGGCTGCGCGCCTTGAGGACTTCGCCGATCTTTGCCTCGTCGGTGTTCAGTCCCGAGAAGAGGTCGGCGACGATCTCGCGGCCAGCTTCTTCGACTTGGCGGAGAGCCCTCGCCTGCTCGCTGCGGTCATCGCCTGCCATCAGGTCCATGGCATCCAGGTCGCCGCGACGCGGCCGCGCTGGGCCCTTCACAAGCCGACCTCTCGCCGCAGATGCCGCCAGAGATCCTGCATTACATCCGCGCCTTTGGCCTTTTCGTAGTCGAGCGACGTCAGGCCGGCCGAGAACGGGGCGGCGATATCCTCCAGCTGAGGAATCTCGATCGGCGCGAGAGTGCCGTACTTGAGCAGGGCCGAGCGTGCCGACGCGAAGGAGCGCGTCCGTCGGTTGGCCTTGTTCAGGACGAAGGCACCCCGCATGCCCGTGGTGGACAGGCTGCGCCACCAGGGTACCACGCTCTCGAGATCATCGGTCGATGGGCTTGTCGGCACCAGCACGAAGTCGGCCCGCTCACAGAGTTCGACCATCCGTGCCATGTTGTTCTCGACCCCTGGAGCGGTGTCCACTACAGCGACCTCGAAGCCGTCGAGCTTGCGCTCGATCTCTGCCCAGCTCTCGTCCTTGATGGCCACGACCTCGGCCTCGACGATCTGGGGTACGGACTCCCGCTGCTTGGCACGACGATCTGCCCATTTCCGGAACGTGCGCTGCTCGTCGAAATCGAGCCCGATCGCCTGAAGCCCTGCCTGTCGTGCAGCAACGAGAAGGTTGCGGGAAATGGTGCTGCGGCCGCATCCCCCCTTGGAGCCACCGAGTACGATCACCCGGCAGCCGGTACCCCTGCGTGCCATCCTTGCCCCCTTTGACAGCAGGCGGATTATCGCATGTCTGTTCTCCACGCCGAAGGAAGTTTCACTGGGGAAAATAGGTCCATTTCGGTCCCATCTGATCCCCCGCTCGGGCGCAGGTTGGTGGGTGCTCCAGCTTCGGGTCGATGCCGCTACGAAGCGCTGCCTCACGGTCAGCTGCATTGGTGAAGATCGCCCTGCTGCGTTCCGTAGACCACGACCCGATCCGCACGATGTGGCCGCCGACCCAAATGGAACCTGCGCCGCGGATGCTCAGGGGCGCTTCAAGTGCAGAGCGTCTATGTGGTCCATGGAGGCCCGCGAACCAACGGCGCGGGGGCCGTGAGCCCTCGTACTTCTGGTGCCGTGTGGTCAGGGTAGCGCAGGACTGGGGTGACCGGACCGGGCTGGCCTGCCGGGAACGAGGCCTCATCCCCCCGGTGTCCTGCGCCCGTGAGGGGACGCCCACGACGGTGCGCTGGCCGCGAACGGCCAGGGAGCGCGGGAACGGTGACCTTCGAACATCGAGGCGGCCGGGACGAGGGGAACACCGGGCCAGACAAGACGGGGCGGATTGGTTCTTGAGCATGGATTAGGCATTCGCGGCGCACCCCGCCCCGCTGTCGGGCGCCTACGACGCGATTCCCGGCGAACTCGCCGTCGCCATGGCGGCGCTAGCGTCGCAAACCACTGCGACCGGCGCCGCGCATTGGCTGGTCCAGGGAACAATGCACATCTCAGACCGCATACGGGCGATCCATGCTCTCGGCCTACCCGCCCTCACGACGCCGCGCAGGCTTCAGATTGGTGCGACCAAGGCCTGTCCCCTGGCTTTTCGGTCGCCGGAACTGGTGGCCACCACCGCGCCTGGCACGCCGGCCGACGCCGATTCTTGGGTCGCCTCTGCGGGCCGCTTCCAGGCGGCAATAGCCACGACTGCGATTGCGTCTGGGCTCGGCACGATCGCCGGACAGGCCGGCCACGCGATGCGCTTGAGGGGCGGTGCTACCCGGTAGTATGATCGGCCTGGAGGTGCTGATGACGGTGAAGACCTCGATTTCCCTGACGGATGATCAGGAGGCGTATGCTCGGCGGCTCGTCGAGAGTGGCCATTATCCGAGCCTCAGTGCCGTCCTTCAACGCGGCCTTGAAATGCTTCGGCATGACCGGGAGAAGCGCGATGCGGAACTCGAGGCGCTGCGGTCCCTGATCCAGCAGCGGCGCGTGGGGGCTTTCCTCGACCTCGACGAGGGTGAGGCACAAACCCACACGATGTTGGCAGCCAAGCGGAAAGCGCGTGAAGCGCTATAAGGTCCGCCGCGCGGCAGATGTCACGCGTGACCTCGACCTCATCGAGGATCACTTGGTCCGGGTGTACCAGGATTTGGGAGAGGATCCGGGGGACGCGGCCGAACGGGCCGCTGTCCGCCTCGGTGAAGCCCTCCGCTATATGCGCACGTTCGAGACGTATCCGCACCGCGGCACTGAACATCCGCAGATCCATCCCGGTCTGCGTACGGTGACCAGCAGAAGCTTCATCTTCTACTTCGAGGTCGACGAGGCGTCCGCCGAGGTGAGCGTTCTCGCCGTCTTCTTCGGAGGCGCGGACCACAGACGGCAGATCACGGACCGCCTTCGGCATTGACCACATCAGGCCGGCCAACGGCTGTTCGACCGCCGCACGCCGAACGGAGCCATGCCAGCCATTCTCCATTTTGGCTGGCACGACGATCGCCTAAGCCGGTTCCCCACCCGCGGGATGAACCACCGGCTGTCCCGGCCTGAAGCTTCGTCGCGCCCGATCCGACAATCCCGCTTTCGGCTCGTGCTCGTGATGTGGCACCCAGGGCGGGACCACCACGAAGGGCCGCATCATGCCGTGGTCCTCGTGCTCCAGGATGTGGCAGTGATACACGTAGTGGCTTGGAAAAGGCGCGAAGGTCATGGCGATGCCGACCATCTCGCCCGGGTTCGCCCGCACGGTGTCCTTCGGACCCTGCATCTCCGGCCCGATCGGCCACGCATCGGTTGCCGTGATGCGGGCCAGCGTCACGGCGCTCGGGTCGAAGACCCCTGTGCCGCCGTCCCGTTCGAAGCCGAAGCGCCGCTGCACTGCGAAGTCCACCAAGTGAACTTGGATCGGATGCGTGTCGGGGCTGAGGTTCACCACATACCACAACTCCGTCGCGCCCAAGTTGACCCGCATCCAGCCTCTCTGTTCCTTATTTGTGCCAGCCCCGTGTGGGGATTGGCCGCTGTGGGGGGCCGGCAGTAGGGCAGGGGCATGCGCGCCCCCATCCGGCAGGCCGAGCGGATGATCGCCATCCGCCTGCGCACCACGATCAGTACCCACGTGGAAGACCTCAGCTTCAATAAGCCGGCGGCGATCGGCGTCGCGCCCGGACTGTCCTCGGTCGAGGCGGTCAGCTTGCTGAATCGCCAGCAATGGCCCGTTGGCGACATTGCCGCCTTCCGGGCTTGGCCGCACGGCTCGGGCTGGAGGTGGGGCCGCCGGACATGGACCTGCTGCGGAGGGATGAGTGGGACCGGTGGGCGGTCCCGGGCTGTGCGCACTCCGGTTCCGGCTACCGTCGCACCGCTGCACGCGCCCCGATTTGCTCACACCCCATAACGCCCCTTCTGTGGGATGGCTGCTGCAGGCTGGCTGTCCTGCTCCGAGAGTGGGAAGGAGTGGGGCCCTGATGGCTCGCGCTTAACGCTTGGTCCTCACCCTTAGGTCGGCTCGGGGCGGGGCAGAGACACTCGCCCTCCGCCGATCTGCAGGCGGCCGGGGCCGGAGAGGCATCTCCAACCCACGGCAGTGGTGATCCGATGGCGGCGACCGGCCGTGCCCCGCCGCTCAGCGGAAAGGGATAGCGTACATCAGCCCGCCGCGGTTCCATAGCGCGTTGGGCCCGCGCTGCAGCTTCAGCGCGCTGGCGCCTCCGACGTTGCGCTCGAAGATCTCACCGTAGTTGCCGACGGCCTTGATGGCGTTCAGCATCCAACGATTGTCGAGGCGCAGCCGGGCTCCGAACTCGCCGGTGGCGCCAAGCAGGCGTTGCGCAATCGGGTTCTGGCCGCGCGCCATCTCCTCCGCATTCGCCTGGGTAACGCCGGCCTCCTCAGCCTCGACCAGGCCATAATGCAGCCAAGCCACGATGTTCGACCACTCATCGTCGCCGTTGCGGGTGAAGGGGCCGAGCGGCTCTTTGCTGATCGTCTCAGCCAGGACGGTATAGTCGTTCGAGTTTTGCGCAGCGGTTGCCAGCGCGCCGGCCAGGGCCGAGGCATCCTGCGTCATGGCGTCACAGCGCCCGGCGAAGAAGGCCTGGTACATCGTGTCGATCCGCTCGAACACCACGGGCTGGAACGTGATGCGGCGGGCGCGGGCGACGTCACCGAGCGTGATCTCATGCGTCGTGCCCTGGGCCACGCAGACGGTCGCGCCATTGAGGCCGTTCACGTCGTGCACGTCCGCGTCGCGCCGCACCGCAAAGCCCTGGCCGTCGTAGAAGTTCACCGGTCCCTGGTTCAGCCCGATCGAGGCATCGCGCAGGAACGTCTGGGTGGAGTTGCGGAACAGCACGTCAATCTCGGCCGATTGCAGGGCGGTGAAGCGGTTCTGGGCGGTGAGCTGGACGAAGCGTACCTTCGTCGCGTCACCGAAGATCGCCGCGGCGAGCGCCCGGCAGTAGTCGGCATCCAAGCCGCGGATCTCGCCGCGGCTGTCGGCCACGGAGAAGCCGGCGAAGCCGGTGGAGACGCCGCAGGCCAGTGTGCCGCGCTGGCGCACCGTGTCGAGTGTGGCGGCACCCGTGGGCGCCGCAGCGGCCGAAAGGCCGAGCATGGCCGCGGCAGCGAGAAGAAGTCGCTTCATAGGGTCTCTCTCTCAGGTAGGCGATGGGGCGGTTAGCGGGGCAGCCCGGCAAGGGCTGCGTCCACGGCCTCGCCCAGGCGTTCGACGATCACGTCCACCTCATGGGCTGCGACGATGTAGGGCGGTGCGAGCAGCACGTGGTCACCGCGCCGGCCATCGGCCGTGCCGCCGGCCGGGTAACAGGCCAAGCCCCGCGCGAAGGCTTCCGACTTGATCCGTGCATTGAGCTTCAGGGCAGGGTCGAAGGGCTCCTTCGTCCTGCGGTCCTCCACCAGCTCGATCGCGCGGAACAGGCCCCGTCCGCGGACGTCACCGACATGGTGGTGATTGCCGAAGCGCTCCGTCAGGCGCCGCTCCAACCGCTCGCCCATTGCGATGACGTTGGCGAGCAGCCCCTCCTCCCGGATGGTGCGCTGCACCTCCAGCGCGGCGGCGCAGGCGACGGGGTGGGCGAGGTAGGTGTGGCCGTGCTGGAAGGCACCGGTGCCGCGCTCAATCGCATCGACGACCGCGCCGGAGACGAGCACGGCGCCGATCGGCTGGTATCCGCCGCCGAGCCCCTTCGCGATCGCCTGGATGTCGGGCGAGACCCCTTCCTGTTCCCAGGCATGCAGGGTGCCGGTGCGGCCAATGCCGCTCATCACCTCGTCCAGGATCAGCAGCGCGCCGTGCCGGTCGCAGATCTCGCGCACCGCGCGGAAGTAGCCGGTAGGCGCGGGCACGCAGCCTGCGGTCGCGCCCACCACCGGCTCCGCCAGGAAGGCCGCGACGCTGCCAGGGCCGAGGCGCTGGAACTCCGCTTCCAGCTCCGCGGCGAGGCGGGCGGTGAAGGCGGGCTCGTCCTCGCCCTCGCGCATCTCGCGATAGGCAAAGGCGGGCGAGACATGGCTGAAGGCGTCGCTCAGCATCGGCGCGTAGGGCGCGCGTCGCCAGGCATTGCCGCCAGCGGACAATGCGCCGAGCGTGTTGCCATGATAACTCTGCCGCCGCGCAATGAAGCGCGTGCGCCTGGGCTGCCCAATTTCGAGGAAGTACTGCCGCGCGAGCTTGAGCGCGGCTTCCACCGCTTCCGACCCGCCGGCGACGAAATAGGCCTGTGCGAGGCCGCCGGGCTCGTGCCCGACCAGCTCCTCGGCCAGCGCCTCGGCAGGCTCGTTCGAGAAGAAGGAGGTATGCGCGTAGCAGAGCTGCCCGACTTGGTGCTGCACCGCTTCCACGACCCGCGGATGCTGGTGCCCCAGGCAGGAGACGGCGGCGCCGCCCGAGGCGTCCAGCACTTCCCGCCCGCCGGCCTCGACGATCCAGACGCCATGCCCGCCGACGGCCAACGGTGGCGTCTCACGGGAGGAACGGTGCAGCACGCGCGTGCGGCGCGGCGGGGCGATCTGGGTCATCACGGCTTCTCCCGGTCGGGAACGTATTCGGAGAGGGATGCAAGGCGAGCCTCGGTCTCGCGCAGGCGGACCAGGGCGGGTTCGCCACCCAGGGCGAAGGTCGCAGCCGCCAGTGCCTGGGCGGTGGCCAGCGCACCGGTCAGGCTCGGGAAGAAGCCCGGCCCGGTGGCGGCGTCGAACAGCAGCAAATGCGCCGCGCCTTCTGCCATGGGGGCGGTCGGCGTGTCAGCGAGGGCGATCAGGGTGCAGCCGGCGGCGACAGCGGCGCGGGCTGTCAGCACGCTCGGTCGCGAATAGGGTGCGAAGCCAAACAGCACGATGGCATCGCCCGGCGCGAAAGCACCGAGGTCGAGATCCTCTGGTCCCGAGCCGCCGACCAGCCGCACTTCGGCGGGCCGGAACAGGCGGAGCTGGTAGTACAGGATCGCCGCAACGCCTCGGCAAGATCGATACCCGCCAATCCAGACCCGCGGAGCTTGGTGGAGCGCCCGTGCCGCCGACGCGACCGGCGCCGGATCCAGGGCACGCAGCGCGGCCGCATCGGCTTCGAGCAGGCCCGCCGAAAGGCCATCGGCCGAACTCGGCCGCGCGACGCGTGTCGAGAAGGGGGCGACGTCGGCGGGGCGGCGCGCCTCGATCAGGGCGTCGCGCAATTCGTCCCAGCCACGATAGCCGAGCGCTTGGGCGAGCCGCGTGAAGGCGGCAGGCGTCGCACCGGCGGCCGCGGCGAGGTCGCGCATGGACCGTGTCGCGGCGTCGAAGTCGTGCTGTGCGACAAAACGCCCGACCTCCTGCAGGCGGGGTGGAAGGCTAGGCAGGGCGCGCCGCAGCACGTCGAGGGGAGGCGCATCAGCCATGAACAAAATGTTCCATAAAATAGAAGGCCTCGCAACATGTGTTTCACGCCGCATGGCCAGCCGGCGTCTCCGTGGCGGGGTGTCGCGTTTCCTGATTCGTGTCGTCGCGTCGTGAATCAGGGCATCGGACCATCATCCGTGCCCTGATCCGTGTCGCTGGCCGGCCTGGCGACGGCGCGGGGTGGCGTGGTCAGCATGGCTGCTTGCTGCCGGCCACGGCAGCCATAGCGCCCCTGGGCTTGCCCCGGACCGGTGCCGCGGGGCGGCGCGCGGTCGGGGCTGGGCTGACGACACCTGTCGCGGTTCCTCATTGATGCGACTGGCCCGGCGGCGTGCGCGAGGCCCGCGAGGCATGTCCTTGTTGGTGCGACCGGTGCACCCCTGGCCGGCAGTGCTGCGGCGTCGGATTGCTGCGCGGCGGACCAGTCTCCGCTGCAGGGGCGTTGGCGGCGTCGCCTATGCGGCCGGCAGCAGGCCCGCCTTTCTGGCGCGGGCGAGGACATGCGCGACCGAGCCGGGCCGCCAATGGGCGCCGCCGCGTGGCGTTGGCTCGCGCAGCGCCTCCAGCCGCGCCCCGATCTCGCGCAGGGTGGCCCCCGGGTCGCTGAGCACGATGCCCGCCACCACCGCGAGCAGCCGGTCCGGCGCCGCCCGGCGCGGGACGGGGTCGAGC
>NZ_JAUTWS010000117.1 GCF_030657435.1 Paracraurococcus lichenis
CGGCCATTCCACGCCCACCTCGGTCGCGCCACATCCTGCGCAGCGAAGGCGGGCAACTGAACCATGACCTGACCGAACAGTGTGGCCATCGCGTGCTGGCGGTAGTCTTTGACCCGGCACCCATCACCACAGCCGCGGCACGCCGGACGGCGCACGGCATGGACCCGGGCCTGCGCGGCGACGATCTCCCGCTGCACGCCTGCCAGGAGCTGCTTGCCCTCGGCCAGGGTCAGGCCCAGGCTGGCCAGATCGGTGAGGTCGTCAGGCTTGGTGATCTGCATGACCTCGGTGCTGTGTTCTTCGCCCGCAGCTCCGACGCTCACCAGCTTCACGATCCAAGTCACGCTGCCTCTACCTCAACGGGAACACTGGCCTAACAGTACCCCTTCCAGCTGGTTCCCCCAATCTCGCGGCAGTCCCGGTGCGCGATCCGCCGCGTTGCCGGCATTACCGTGGAACAGCAGCAGCACCGGCCTCCCGGGCAGCGGCGCGGCCGCCCAGAACGTCAGGTCAAGGCCGTCGCCGGTGGTCAGCCGGGCCTCGCGGAAGCGAAGCGCGGCAAGGGCCGGCGGCACCTCACCGAGCGGGCGGGTATCGGGCCGGAAGATCAGTTGCTCTTGTCGGCTCCAGACCGCCGCGACAGCGCAGAGCCAGAGAGCCGCGGCGAGCAGGGTGAGCGACAGCAACGTGCCCGGCAGGGAGCCGGGAACGAGGCTCGAGACGACAGCGGACGGCACGCGGGTGGGCCTCCTGCCCGCGGGCGGATCGCGGCGGCCACCGTCGCGGCGGCAGGCCGGCCGGTGTCCCTGCGCGGGCTCGCGGCGACACCGGGCACGAGGTGAAACGAAGCGTAGAGCGGCCCGTTCTCTGCGCGCAATTGGTTTTGATGCGCATGCGGTATCAAAGCCGTGCGCGAGGGCTGCAGCAGGGCCGTTCAGTGCGGTGAGGCAGGTCCTTGCTCGTCCACCCGCGGCAGGAGAGCGGCAAGGCGCATCGCGTCGTGCGAGGCCGCACCTTCGGCGGTGTTGTCGAAGATGCACCAGGTCACGCCGTCATGCCCGGCGATCCGCCGTGCCAGGGCGTCGAGGACCTCTCGCGTGTAGGCGGAGTGGTACATGCGCGGCGAGCCGTGCAGGCGGTGGTAGCACAGCCCCAGCCAGCCGCCGGGTTCGCCTGCCCGCGGCACCAGGGCCGGGTCGGCAGCGACGCGCGCGATGCGCAGATCCGCCAGCAACTGATCGACCGCATCGGTGAACCAGCTCCGGTGCCGCGGCTCGCAAGCGATGGCGCCCGCGAAGCGGTCGCGCAGGGCGCGAAAGAAGTCGGCGTGAACTGGGCCGAAGGCGAGGCTCGGCGGCAACTGCACCAGCAGCGGCCCAAGCTTCGGACCAAGGGATGTGACCTCGCCGAGGAACCTGGCGAGCGGCTCCTCCACCTGGACCAGCCGGCGCGTATGGGTGATCTCCTTCGGCATCTTCACCGCGAACCGGAAATCGGCGGGCACGGTCGCCGCCCACCGCGTGTAGGTGTTGGGGCGATGCGGGCGGTAGAAGGAGCTGTTGATCTCGACGGCCCGGAAGACGCTGCTGTAACGCTGGAGATGACTTCCATCGCTGGGGAAAGCATCGGCATGCTGGGCAGGGATGGCCCAGCCGGCCGTGCCGATCATCGGCCCCGACACGGCAGAGCCTAACGGAGCTTGGGGAGGGGCACGGCGGCCCTGTCGAACTCCGCCCAGGGGTCCTTCCGGCGAAGAAGTCCAGGCGCCGCGGCCAGCGTGAAGGCGCGCGGATCCAGCCTGGCATTCACCTCGCGCCAGGCGAGAGGCATCGACACCGTCGCGCCTGGCCGGGCACGCGGCGACCAGGCCGCGACCGCGGTCGCACCGCGGTCGTTCCTCAGGTAGTCGAGGAAGATCCGCCCCACCCGGGCCCGCTTGCTGAGCGCGGTGGTGAAGCGGTCCCTGGCGTCGGCGGCGATCACCTCGCACAGCGCCCGGCAGAAGGCCTTCGCCTCCGGCCAGCCCGCCTTGGGGCGGAGCGGGGTCACCACATGCAGGCCCTTGCCGCCGGTCGTCTTGCAGAAGGCAGCGAGGCCCAGCCGCTCCAGCCTCTCCCGGAATTCCTGCGCCGCCTCGACCACCCGGGCGAAGGGCACGTCCTCCGCGGGATCGAGATCGAAGACCAGGCGGTCGGGATGCTCGACATCCGTCGCCCGGGCACCCCAGGGGTGGATCTCTGTCACGCCCATCTGTGCCAAGGCGACCAGGCCGGCGACGCTGTCCACGGCAAGGTAGGGCTGCGTCCCGCCGGGCAGCGCGACAGCATGGATCAGCGCCGATGTCCCGCGCATAGGGTGCCGCTGGAAGAAGCGCTGGCCGGCGATGCCGTCGGGCGTGCGGACGAGGGAGACCGGCCGATCCGCCACATAGGCCAGGAGCCGCTCGCCCACCGCCTCGTAGTAGGCGGCGAGGTCGCGCTTGCTGATCCCGTCCTCGGGCCAGAGCAGCTTGCCGGGGTTGGTCAGCGTGACCCCGGCGACCGCGGCGGCAGAGGCCGACCGCGATCGGACCCGGCCCGCTGGGCCAAGCGCCGCCTCTCCCGGGCGTGGCACGCCGACCTCCGCCGCGGGCTTGTCCTCCCGCAGGCCCTTGAAGCTGGCCTGCCGCAGCAGGCCGTCCGCGGTCCAGCCGGCATAGTCCACCTCGGCGACGAGCCGCGGCTCGACCCAGGTCGTCGCCCGTCGCTCCCCGGCCGGCACCCTGGCCGCCGCGGGCGTCGCGCGGCGGAGCGGCACGAGGCGGCGGGCGAGGTCGCGTTCCTGCCGCGCGCCAATGCCGGAGCCGACCCGACCGAGATAGACCAGCGTGTCGCCCCGCCGCGCACCGAGCAGCAGGGTCATGCGGCCCTTCGTGCCGGTGCCGTGGCCGACCACGATGAACTCGTCATTGTCGCGGCACTTGGCCTTGACCCAGTCGCTGCCCCGCGCCCCTGGGCGGTAGGGCGAGCCGGCGCGCTTGGAGACGATGCCCTCCAGCCCGATCCGGCAGGCGGAGCGGAGCAGGGCGTCGCCCGGATGGCGGAACGCCTCGACGAGGAGGATGGCCTCCGGCGCGCCCTGGAGCAGCGCGCGCAGCGCCGCCTTGCGCTCCTCGATCGACTGGCTGCACAGGTCCTCGCCGCCGCGCGCCAGCAGGTCGAAGGCGTAGTAGCGCGGGGCGCCGGTCCGCCCTTGCTCCATGGCGGCCTGCAGGGCGGCAAAGTCCGGATTGCCCTCGGCATCCGCCGCGACGAGTTCGCCATCGAGCACGGCGTCGGGCAGCCGGCCGAGAGCCGCGGCGGTCTCCGGGAAGCGCGAGGTCCAGTCGTGCTCGTTGCGCGTCAGCAGCCGTGCCTGGCCGCCGATGATGACGGCCTGCAGGCGGTAGCCGTCCAGCTTGATCTCGTGCAGCCAGCTCTCGCCCTCGGGGACACGCTCGACCAGGGTGCAGAGCATGGGCGGGATGAAGGCGCCGGACCATGGAGAGGTGGGCGGCGACTTGGATGATGCACGGCGGATGGCGGTGGTGGTCCGCTTGGCGGCGGCGCGTGGCCGTGCGTTGGCGGGCTTGCCCGCGGCGATCTGCTCCATGGTCCGGCCCGAGGCGACCGAGGTGGCGGCCTCCTCGACCAGGCGTCCACCCTCGCCGGGGCGCGCCTCGGCGTCCCGGCGCTTGATCAGCAGCCACTGCGGCTGGCGCTCCTTCGGCCGCGGCTTCATGCGCACCAGGTCCCAGCCGCCCTGCAGCCGCTGGCCGTGCAGCACGAACTTCAGGTTCCCCGCGGCCAGCGCCGCGGCAGCGTCCGCCACCTCCGGCGCGGGTTCCCAGGTGCCCTCGTCCCAGAGCAGGACCGTGCCGGCGCCGTAGCCGGCGTCGATCGTGCCCTCGAAGCTGCGGTACTCCAGCGGGTGGTCCTCCACCTCGACGGCGAGGCGCTTGTCGGCGGGATCGAGTGACGGACCACGCGTGACGGCCCAGGACTTCAGCACCCCGTTCAGCTCGAGCCGGAAGTCGAAGTGCAGCCGGGTCGCGGCGTGCTTCTGGACGACGAAGCGCAGGGCTGGCGCGCGCTGGCCGCGCCGCGCTGGGCGCTGGACCGCCGTCCCGGGCGGTTCGGCGGTGCGGGCGAAGTCGCGCTTGGCGCGGTATTGGCTGAGCGGATCCTGCTTCGGCATGGTTATGCAACAACGCCCTGGCCTGGTCCAGGTTGTTCGCTGATGGTGACAGCCCCCCGAAAGCCGGGACCGCCTCATGTTTGGGGGTGAGAATGGATAGACTATAACCTGCGGTGGAAGGCTCTCTGTGGGGTAGCGCGTGTGGCCTGGATTGTGCGGTTCGTAGAGACGGGCGCTGGTGGTGATGTCCAGAGCACGGATCTGGTGGAAATCGCGCAGCCGGGTGACCTGCGTGACATCGCCAATCTGGGCCTGAGCTTGGCCGAAGCAAAGCAGGTGCTGGCCGCCATTCAGCTCGAGACCGTTGGCGCCCAAGCCAGGGACCACGCTGCGAGACGGCCAAGCTGCCGCTCCTGCGGGGGCGCCTGCCATGTGAAGGATTACCGGCAGAGGCGGCTCGCAACGCTGTTCGGCGAGGTGACCGTTCGGCTGCCGCGGTTCCGCTGCGTCGCCTGCGGCGGTATCGAGAGCGGGGTCGATTGGCCATCGTACAGCCGGTCGACGCCCGAGCTCGATCGACTGCAGGCTCACCTTTCGGCGCTGATGACCCATCGGACGTGCTGGAGCAGATGTTTCCGGTCGACGCTGGCAAAGATCATGAGACCCTGCGTCGCCATACCCTGACGCTCGGTGAACAGCTGCAGCTTCGCCCAGCGATTGCGCCTGTGGACCCAACGGCGGCGATCTCCGTCAGCGTGGACTCGACCTACATCCGCAGCTGCGAGGAGGGGCAGCGACATCTGGAGGTCAAGCTTGGCAACGCCGAGACCGATGCTGGCGGCCGGCAGGTGTTCGCCGCCGTCGCCGGATCGGAGACAGACGTCGTGGCGCTGATCGGCCGAACGCTCGACAGCGTGGGCCGAACCAGGGCCACGGTATTGACCGGCTTCACCGATGGATGCGCTGGGCTGCGACTAACCCTGACCGCCGCCGGCGTCACCGCGCCGCCGATCCTCGACTGGTTCCACATCGCCATGCGGCTGCAGCACCTTGAACAAACCACCAGCGCCTTGTCGGCCGACACGCCTGCGCGGCAGGAGGCAAAGGCGATGATCGTCGCAGAAGCCGACCGGCTGCGATGGCGTCTGTGGAACGGCAAAGCCAAGGATGCCCAGGCCAGCATTGAGCGCATCCGGGCCGTCATTCACCATTTCCGGGGCGAGGCCGGCAGCCGCCGATCGATTGCACCCTCGCGGAAGCTGTGGACCGCACTGTTGGCGCTGGACCGCTATCTGGTCAGCCAGGCCGACTGGACCGTCAACTACGCCGAGCGTCACCGTGCCGGCCTGCGGGTTGGGACGGCCATCACTGAGGGGACGGCCAACTTCCTGGTGAATCGTCGAATGAACAAATCCCAACAGATGCGTTGGAGCAGACGGGGTGCCGATCTCCTGCTGCAGGTCCGCTGCGCTGTGTACAACGGCACCCTCGGTTCCGCCTTCGGGCAGCGGTTCGCGCCAGCAAACAACAACCAACCGACCTTGGCTGCCGCTGCCTGACCCCCGGTGTTTGTCAACGAAGTTGTCCGGTGCCCGTCAGGCGGCGTCTCTGATTTTGTGGTCGGTGGTGTCGCGCTCGGGGTTGAGGCAGACGTCGCCGACCGGCGCCCAGTTTCGGATCTGGCGTGACCACCGCGCCGGGTTGGTGGCGCGAGCTTCAGTGTAGAGCTCGGTCCGACGCTCGAGGAGCGCGCGATCCTCGCCGGCATGTCGGGCGCTTGGCGTGACGAACCGGATCGCACTGTGACGGTGTTCGTGATTGTACCAGGCCACGAAACGGGCGACCCAGTGCTGTGCGTCCTCCCTGCTGGCGAACCCCGATGCTGGCCAGTCCGGCCTGTATTTGCAGGTTCTGAACAGGGCTTCGGAGAACGGGTTGTCATCGCTGACCCGCGGCCGGCTGTAGGACGCGATGACGCCGAGCCGCTCGAGGGTGGTCTTCATGGTCGCGCCCTTCATCGGGCTGCCGTTGTCGGCGTGCAGGACGAGAGGGCGAGTGAGGCAGCCCTCGGCCCAGACCGTCTTGCGCACGAGCTCGGCGGCCAACTCGGCGGCTTCGCGCGTGTGGACCTCCCAGCCGACGATCTTGCGGCTGTAGATGTCGAGGATGAGGTAGAGATAGAAGAACCCGCCCCGGATCGGACCGGGCATCCAGGTGATGTCCCAGCTCCACACCTCGCAGGGACCGTGGGCGCGGTGACTAGTCGGCGGTTGGCGACGTGCTGGCGGCCTGGCCCGGCCACGGTGGTGCTGCTGATCCTCGGCCCGTAGGATGCGGTAGAAGCTGGCTTCCGAGGCGAGGTAGCGGCCCTGGTCTGCGAGGCGGGGCACGATCTGGCTCGGCGGCAGGCTCTTGAAGGCGTCGCTGTTGCAGGCATCCAGCACGGCGCGGCGTTCCGCCTCGGACAGCTTGCTGCCTGGTGTTGGGCGAGGCGCCGTCGGGCGACGGTCTTCGGGTGCGCCGTCCCTGGCCCGCCAGCGGCGACAGGTCCGTTCGTCGAGCCCGAGTTCCGCACAGGCCTGGGCGCGACGTGCGCCGGCCGCGGCAACCTGGTCGATCAGCGCGATGGCATTCTGGCGATCCGGGGTGCTGATCATGCGTCCTCGCCGTCCCCCCAGATCGCCGCGGCGTTTTTTCTCAGCACCAGCAGCGCCGCTGCCTCGGCCAGCGCCTTCTCTTTTCGCGCCAGATCGCGCTCGAGCGCCTTGACGCGCTTCTTCTCCCCCCTGGTCGCCTGGCCCAGCCGCTGGCTGCTGGCGCGCTCCCAGTCGTTGGCCTGCTCGCAGGCGGTCCGCCAGGCCTGGATCTGCTCGGGGTAGAGCCCCCGCTGGCGGCAGTAGGCGGCGAGATCGGCCTCGTTCAGGGCGGCGGTCTCGAGAACAGCTGCGAACTTGTCGCGCGACGTCCAACCCTCCGGGCCGGCATCGGCATCGGGCAGGAGCCGTCCCTGACTGCGAGCCTCGCGGCGCCAGGTGTGCAGGGTTGCCGCGGAGATACCCTCCTCCTTGGCCAGTTGCCGCACGGGCACCGCGTTCGGCGGCTCCAGCTTCCTCAAAACCGCCGCGCGGCGTTCCGTCGAGTAGGCCAACTCATCCCTCCGTCCCGCCCCTCTGAAAATGAGAGATCATCTCGAGGCGCCGGACAACTTCCCTGACACAGGGGGCCGGCGAGTGGCTGATCGAGAAGCACGGCAGCAAGCGGCGTCGTGGCTGGCGCAAGCTGCACATCGCCACGAGCGTCGACACGGGCCGGATCGTCGCGGTGCTGCTGACCGACAAGGATGTGGATGACGGCGGGCAGGTCGGCGCCTTGCTCGAGCAGATCGAGGAGCCGATCGCGTCCTTCAGCGGTGATGGTGCGTACGACCGGGACGATGTCTACGCCGAGGTCACGACACAGCACCCCGACGCGGCCGTGATCGTCCCACCCCGCGCGAACGCGGTGCCGAGCGAAACCGCGGAGACCGCACCGACACAGCGCGACCAACATCTGCAGTGTATTGCCGAGCGCGGCCGCATGGGCTGGCAGCGAGCCTCGGGCTACAACGATCGTGCCTTGATCGAGGCTGATATCTCGCGCTGGAAGCGCGTCATCGGTGACGGGCTCCGATCGCAAACAGACGAGCGTCAGGCCACCGAGGTCGCCATCGCTGCCAATGTGCTGAACCGTATACTTGAACTCGGATGTCCGAAGTATGTCCGCGTCGCATAACCCCGAATGCGGGTAGGGCTACGTGCGTCCACACCGCTGATCCGTGCACCACACTGACGGCAAGCAGTTCCGCGCCGCCTCGGCCGACAGCGACATGCCGATGACGCGCGTGCTGCGGGAATTCCCGCGGCCGCGGATCGAGGTGGAGCCGGCGCCGCACGGCCTGCGCATCACCGCGCTGCGGCGGCTCAGCGACGCGCATACGCATGTGCGGGTGACCAACCTGGTCTTCCCCCAGGCCTTCGCCATCCCGCTCTCCGCCGAGATGACCATCACCCAGTGGCATGTCCCCGTGGATGACGGAAGCTGCTACTGGTACGCCATCTTCACCAGCTTCGCCGCGCCGGTGGACAAGGCGCGCATGCGCGAGCAGCGCCTCGCCCTCTACGAGCTGCCGGACTACCGCCCGAAGGTCGGGCGCCACAACGGCTACGGCTTCGATGCGGAGGAGCAGCGGCGCCGCACCTATACCGGCATGGGCGAGGACATCAACGTCCACGACCAATGGGCGGTGGAGAGCCAGGGCCGCATCCAGGACCGCACGCGGGAGCACTTGGCCTCCTCCGACAAGGCGATCGCCGCCAACCGGCGGCTGCTCTTCCGTGCCATGGATGCGGTGGAGCGGGGCGAGGCGCCGCTGATGGCGCTGGACGCCGCCGCGGCGCCGGGCGTCACCGGCCCCGCCACCATGGACGGCATCAAGGTGGTTTCGTATCGGCGGCCCTCGGACGGCTTCGGTAGAGATACCACATGTCGAATCCGGCGCCCGTCGCTCCGCGCCGGAGAGGCCCGCTACTTCCCGCGTCTCTGCTCATGTTCAATCCCCGGAGGAAGCGCGAAAGGCACGCCGGGGGGCGGGGCGAAATGGGCCGGGATCTCGCCGGTCAGCGCCTCCAGAAAGGCCACCAGCTCGTCCAGCGCCGCCTCGTCGAGCTCCTGGCCAACTTGCACGCGCGCCATGATGCGCGTCGCTTGGCGCAGATCGGCCACCGTGCCGTCGTGAAAATAGGGCGCCGTTCTGGCGACGTTGCGCAGCATCGGCACGCGGAAGACGAAGCGGTCCTCCTCCTTCCGCGTCACCGAGGCGAGGCCCGCGTCGATGCCGGTCGAGCCGGTTTGGCGCCAGTACTCCTCCACGATGCCGAAGCGCTGCAGCATCCGCCCGCCGAGCAGCGGGCCGTTGTGGCAGCCAGCGCAGCCCACCTCGATGAAGCGGCGTAGGCCACGGACCTGCCGCTCGTCCATCGCGCCCTCCTCGCTAGTGAGCCAGCGGTCGAAGGGTGCCGGGGTGCGGAGCGTGGCCTGGTAGGCCTGCAGCGCCAAGCCGTAGTTCGCTGGAGTGACGGGATCGGGCTGGTCGAGGAAGGCGGTGCGGAAGAGCGGCTCGTAGCCGTGCTGGCGCAGCGCGGGGAGGATGTCGGCGGATCGGGCAAAGCCCATCGAGCCGGTGATGGAGCCCTCGGCCTGCGCGGCGCCGGTGGGCCGGTCGGCGAGCCAGCGCAGTCCGGACGTCTCCATGGCGTGGAACACAGGCTGCGACTGCCGTCCCGTCTGGCGCCCGCGTGCATCGGTAGACTTCGCGCGGGTGTCGGAACTCCAGCCTTCGCGGTAGTGGCAACTCGCGCAGGCGATCTCGCCATTGGCGGAGAGCCGCGTGTCCCAGAACAGCGCGCGACCAAGGCTGGCCAGGGGCGTTCCGACCACGCTTTCGGGCGTCGCGGAGACGGCGCCGAGAAGGGCGGTGGCCATCTCGCGCAACTCGACCGTCGAACCTGGAGGCGAACCCTCGGCCAGCAGCGACCCGGGCAGCAGCACTATGCAGCAGGCGAGGACGGCGGCACGCAGGTTGCGCATGGCCATTTGCGGCTCTCTCCCTTGTATGGCTGTCCGGTAGGCGCCTCCCGGCGGGAGCATCTTATACCAATCCTACTTGAGACTGACACACGCCCAATCTCGGGTTCCGATGGTGCGGATGCGCTCGGGATGGTTCTGTCAGCCTTCGCGCCAATAGGCCCGTTTGGCCGGTCGGGGTAGGGCTGGTAGGCTTCGGCTCTGGTCTCGACGGGGATAGAGGGCGGAGATGGACTGTGTGGCCTGCGGCTCGGCCGAGGTGAGCGAGTGGCCGGAGCGCACCGCCCAGGGCTATCGCCGGTTCCGCTGCCGGACCTGCAGCAAGCAGTACAACGAGCGCTCCGGCACCGTGCTCAACCACGCGCAGTACCCCTCGGACGTGATTGCCCTCGTGGTGCTGTGGCGGCTGCGGCACCGCCTGACCCTGCGCGACTTGGCCGAGATGTTCCTCGTCCGCGGCATCGTATTCAGCTACGAAGCTGTGCGCGAGTGGGAGGCCAAGCTCGCGCCGCTGCTCGCCAACGAACTTCGCCGGCGCCGCCATGGCAAAGGCGGT
>NZ_JAUTWS010000118.1 GCF_030657435.1 Paracraurococcus lichenis
CTGCGGCGAGAGCGGCTTCTGCTCGCCTGGACGGCGGCCGCGCCGTCCACCCTCCAGCGCCGTGTCGCCGGACCGTCGTGCCGCCTCGACCCACTCTCCAACGAAGCGGCGGTTCACGCCGACAGCAGCCGCGGCCTCGAGCCGCGTCTTGCCTGCTTCGACCATGGCCACCGCTACCCGGCGCAGTTCTGCCTGGGTGGTCGGGTCGAGCTTGCGGAAGTCACGACGAAGCACCATGCCCAGACCATCGCACAGCGTACGGCAAAATGCTACCTATTTGGTGGCCAGGTTAGTAATCGCAGGCGATTTCCTGCCCCCCCGACTTCGCAAACGGGGTCTGGGACCCGCTGTGACATGGGCGATCACCGGTGGTGTTTGGTACCGACTGTGCGTACCGACGGCCCCAGCAGCTTCCTGAGACCCGCTGCAACGCCGGCGACGATGCCGATACGGCGCATGTGGTAGACGTGCCAACGGCCCCAGCTTCCTGAGACCCGCTGCGACTGCCCGACCGCAAAAGCACTCCAAAGCAACAGCATACTGTCCGAGCCGTGCGAACTCATTTGACTGCAGCGGCCGTGACCGGCTCTGCGTCCCGCCCCTCGGACCTCAAGCATCGCATCGCCAGCAGTTCGTCCGTGCGCGAACCTCCACGTCACTACATGTGTACTCAGGGTTCGCGCGCAGCCCATTCGCAGCGCGTGGGGGTCTCGCTGATAAACAGCTCGAAGGAGCGAGGAAAACCGTTCCGACCGGTGACGGCAGTTACGGACCACCGTCGAGGCACTTCGATCAGTTACTGCCGGCCCTCTAGACCAGCGGCAACAGCCTACCCGCCTCCTCCGGCCTAGCCAAGCCGTGCCTTCAGCGCGACCCCGGTCGCCTGCCGCACGCGGCGCCAGAAGACCTTCGCCGGGAACCAGAGGTCGGCCGGCCAAACAACCCCGGACGGGTCGCGGAAGAACACCTCCACCCGGCCCGCCTCCACCTCGGCCTCCTCGACCAGGCCAGTCATTTCCTCGGCGTCGGGGTCGAACGCCTGCGCCTCCTGGTCGCCGACCGCCGCCGCCAGTCCCTTCATCTTGTGCCCGCTGGCCGGCTCCCAGCGACAAGACCCGGTGTCATGGCCCGTGGGACAAAGGACACCCAGCCCGCCCATGGCGCCCAGCAGGCGCTTGCCCATGGTCCGCGGCACCCAGACCTCCTTGCCGTCCAGTTGGCCGGGACTGCAAGGCAGCCGGAATGCCTCAGCGTGCCGCGTCCAGAAGCGCCGCTGCAGGTTCTGCGCCGCGTTGATGTCGGCATCGATCGTCAGCAAGCCTTCCTTCCTGGCCCGGAGGCAGGCGAAGACCTGGCCACCATCGCGAGGGACGAGGTCGCCCGGCCGGCAGGCCGCGAGGTCAATCTCCAACTTGGCCAGGCCCTCCTGCAGCCATGGGTCATGCAAATCGGCCGCCGCGAGTGGCTGGCTGCGGATGCCAGGCGTGAGCGTGCGGGCGTGGAAGCGGCTCGTAAATGCTGCCGAGGGCCTAACCTTGTCATCTGGAATGTCCAACCCGTACAGGGCGCCCTGCATGGCCACCTCGCCCGGCACCGCCCTGTGCGCCCAGCGCATGAGCTGTGAGTTCTCCCGACGCGGTCTATCCGTTCGCATGCGGTAGCGCGACAGATCCTCGAACAGGACCACGTCACACGGCCGGAAGCGCCGCTCCCAGCACCCCGCTTTGTCGCGCACGAAGCCCATGGCGGCGCGTACGATGAGGTCTGCGCCGGTCTGCAGTCGGTCATCCTTGATGTTGTCGAGGTGTGCCAGCAACCGGCTGGCGAAGACGCCGCGCGCGACCCGGTTCATGCGGCGCACCTCGCCCGTGGCCCTACCAAGAAGGTTCCAGGACTGCAGGAAGCGGCGGAGATTGGTGAGGTGCTGGACGGCCCACATCGATTTGCCGGTGCGCAGGAAGGCCAGTCGCTCCTTCCCGCGGTGGCGCCATTCGCGCACGACGGGGTTCATGGCGATGCGCAGCTCGCGCAAAGCCGCCGTGACAGCGTCATCCCACACGGGCTGCGGTGCTTGCGCCTTGGCTGCCAAGGTGACTTGGATGGCTTCCTCGAAGGGGAACGGGTCTCCGGTGACCCGTGCCTCCGTCAGGGCCTCGAGGGCCACTCCACGATCCTCTGGCGGGCTGCCGGCCAGCCGCATGACCCGCCGATAGCGTGCCAGGAAGCGGCGCATCCGGCGCATCTCCTCGTCTCGTAGCCGACGCCACTGCAAGCCATCGCGCGAAGGTGTCTCGCCGGGCAACTCGAGATGAACGGACCGTTCATGGGTAGCCCACAGCGTCCGGTCGCCCAGCGGCACCCTGAAGGCCAGCGCGTCAGGCCGGAACGGCGTCTCTTCCCGCAAGGTGAAAACCGAGCAGGCGGCAAAGGTGCGCAGACCAAGGTCGACGGCGAGGACACGGGCGCCGTCCCGCACCATGTCCTCCGCCTTCGTCGCCTTGCCCAGCGCCGACGAGAAGTGGCGCACGAAGCGCGCGTGATCCGGCCCCCAGCCGTCGGGGAGCATCGGGTCGAGATCCACGGTGACCTTCAGCCAGACAGGGCCGATTGACCCGGCCTCCAGCTCCGCGGCGTCACGGTGGCCCAGGTGGCGCCGATCGAACAGCATGTCGGCGCTGCCGACGATGCCGGTCAGGGTCTCGCCCGACCCGGTGTCGAAGACGATCTCGGCCTTTCTGTCCCGCTTGCCGAGCCGCTGGACGCGCATCTGCTCGGATGCGGCGAGCCTCACCGTCACATCCGTGTCTGCGAGCCGGCCGTCGTCCAGCCGGTACAACAGACTTAGCTTGGCGGCCAAAGCACCGTCGCCGGCGTCCAGCAGACGGTACGGGCGCAGGTTGGTGTCGCCCTCGGCGGCCCACTGCGTGGCACGCGGGTGGAGCCGTGCGTCGGGCAGCGTCATCGTGGCGGTCTCGCGGGAGCGGTCCACCAGCGCTTGCATGGCGTTCAGCGTGGCGGCGATGGAGACCACATCGGCACCACCTTTCCACAGGTCGTGCTGGGCCGCCTCGGCCAGCCAGAGGAACACCTGAGGGTCGCCGAACTTGCCACGCTTCTTGGTCTGTTGCTCGGCCAAGATGGCACGCAGGGTTTCTGGCGACTGGTCCTTCGCTTTCTTCCAGGCCTCCTTCAGGTCCGACCAACCGCGGAGCTGCCGGGGGCGCAGCGTGTAAACGGAGGGGCCGAGACCCAGCCGGCTCATGTCCTCGGCGCAGGTCTTCTCGTATCGCCGCACGCGATCCAGCAATGGCACCAGTTCGGGCGTGACGGCGCGCGCGCGGTAGCCGTCCAGGGTCGCCTTGCGGGCCGTGTGCTGCTCCACCGCGCGCCGGCACCACGCCTCCCAGGACAGGATGTGCGCGACGGCAAGGCGGAAGGCGAGGCGGTCCCAAGGCGTGACGCCACCACTGGGATTAGCCATGCGGGGCGTGAAGAAGGGCGGGAAGAGCGGCAGCAGGCGTAAGACGCGGAGACGCGCCATGATGCCCTCGGGGCCTGACGCGGTGCGCTCAACCAGGTCTTCCAGCTTGGCGCGGAACAGCGCGGGCCAGTTCGGCTTGCCGGCACGCGCGGCGCGCAGCCACCCGGCGGGGCTGCCGGTATCGGTGCGCCACGCCAGAGACGCGTCGGAGGCGTACCAAGCCTTGGCGGCGTCCAGCAACTCGGGGTCGTCGTCGGCCATGGACAGCCAGTTCGGCCGCGGACGGTCCAGCTTGCCGGCCGCCATGGCAAAGCCCTGGCTCTTCGGGTCGGTCAACGGGCTGATGTAGCCGTTCGCGGCCTGGGCAGATCCCTCGCCGGTCTCGTCGGGAGCAATCAGGCGGTAGAGGTCTCTCAGCGCCGCAAGAACCTCGGCGTCGGTGCCCGCGGCGTCGAACAGGTCAAAGTCGCCGTCATGGTCGAGGTTGGCCCGCTGCGCGGCCCGTGCCATCCGCAATGCCGCACTCTCGGCCTCCCCCAGGGCCACCATCCGCTGGCCGCTCGGCTCATTGGAAGCCGATACCTCGTACGGCAGGGCGCGCAGGCACAGCAGGCGCTCCTCGTAGTAACGGGTCGCGGCGTTTACCTCGGCGTGGGTCGTCCAGAGGGCCTCACGAAGTAGCTTGCCGTCCGGGCCTCGGGGAACAACCAGCTTGAGGTTGAAGGAGCGGACAGGCATGCGCTGGAGACCCCAACGGAATCGTTGGTGCTTAGGGTAGAGGCGGCATTGCGAAGGTGAAAGCCGGGGGCGAGCTGCGGCGCCCAGGCATGGGACTTGCGCGGCGAGCGCGAGAAGGCTGAGCGACGCAGGACCGCTTTGTGATGGCTGGGGCGGCGAAGTCTGTTCGAGAATGAGGCACCAATTTCGAGACTTTGCAGACAATGGGACGCATTTTGAGGAGCGCGCCGCACACGCGGCCGGCGCGATTTGTATTGGCAGGAGACGGCGAGGCACTTCGAGAGGCGAATAGGCTCTCGTGTGCCGTCGAGCATCTCCGTGACTCCGCCCCGCCGCGACGACCGACGAGGCAGCTGCGCCATGCCCTTCCCGCCACCCACCGGACCAGACGGCGTCAGCCAGCAGGAGCGCATCGCCGCAGCAGCGTGGTGCGCACGGCTCGGGGTCAAGTGGAGTGCCGAGGCGCTTTTCAACGAGGACGGTAGCGTGTCGCTTGGCCTCATCTCGCCCCGCAGCACCGGCGGTGAGTTCGGCATCCTGATGCCCACCTGGATGGTCGAGCGGACTGTCGCAGGGTACGCCGTGGTGGATGCCGCGGCGCAGGAGGTCATCGGAGTTTTCCCGGAGCTGAACTGGGCCTTGTGGGCCGTCATCGAGGCCGAGTTGAGGGCCGTGGCGAACAACGCGTAGCCCGGATTGGGGTCGACCAGAGGACGCAGGGACTGGTCCCGCAGCGCCCGAGCATGCGTCCGCTCCTCACCACAGTTGAGCCGCTTTGAGCGCGGCCTCCTCGCTTCAGGGAGGGGTCAAGCGTCCTTCTTGCTGCGCCTCTTTCGGTCGGGTACCCGTTGTTGCTCGACATATCGCTTGATGATGTCGAGCGGGGCACCGCCGCAGCTTACGACGCAGTAGCTTGGCGACCAGAACTGGTCGCCCCACAGGGGCTGGCGACCTCTGGGAAGCTTTCCTTGCGGACGATCCGCGAGGTCGCCCCGAGAGCGGCCAGCCCGGCTGCCTCTCAAATTTTTTGAAACAAAATTTATTACAATAAACGCCGATAGCACAGGATGATCAGATTGCGTTTGCAATATCAATTAAGGGTTTAATATCAGAAAAGCAATTGGTAACCAGACCGATATCGCAATAGACCCCCAGCGGCTTTCTGGGGAGCGACGAGATGGCTAACCGTGTCGACTACAATGTAGTGAACAGCTGGGGCACTGGCCTGCAGGCGAACATTAGCCTGACGCCCGACCAAACGCTGAATGGCTGGACGCTCGAATTCGACGCGGGCTACGACATAAACCAGATCTGGAACGCTCAGATCGTCTCTCACGTCGGCACCCACTACGTCGTCCGGAATCTGGACTGGAACGCGTCTGTCGCCAGCGGATCGCCAGCCTCCTTAGGCTTCATTGCTGGTCCCGGCTCGGGACCGGTCAGTTTCATGGTGAATAACCTACCCGTCGCGAACGCGCCTCCGACACCCCCGGTCGTCGAGCTCCCGACCATCAGCGTGGCCGACCTCTCTATTGTTGAAGGCGACAGCGGCCAGTCCTACGCGACCTTTACGCTCACCCTTTCCAAGATGTCAGCGACTCCGGTGACGCTGGACTTCGCCACCCAGGACGGCACAGCGAAGGGCGGCCTGGACTACCTGGCAGCCAGCGGTAGTGTGACCTTCGCTGCCGGGGAGACCCGCAAGACCGTGCAAGTCGCGGTCCTGGGCGACAAAGACGTCGAGCCTAACGAGGCTTTTTCGCTTGCCCTGTCCAAAGTCTCGGGCGCAATCCTGCCCAAGGCGAATGCTGTCGCTACCATCTTGAACGACGATGCGGCGCCAGTAGTCCTCCCGTCAGCCTCGGTCGCAGATGTTTCAACTTCAGAGGGGAATACCGGCCAGAAACTCGCGACTTTCACGGTGACCTTGTCGAGTGCGGCGAGTGGACCGGTCTCCCTGGCTTACACGACGCGCGACGGAACGGCTGTGGCCGGTTCGGACTACGTCGCCACCTCTGGAACCATCACTTTCGCCGCCGGGGAGACTAGCAAGACCATCTCCGTCGCTCTCCTGGGCGACCAGGTCGTAGAGCCCGACGAGACCTTCACTCTGGCCCTGTCGAATGCGACAGGAGCGACCATCACCCGTGGAGTGGCGACAGGCACGATCCAGAACGACGACGTCGCGGTACCTCCGACTGCACCTTCGTCCGGGGCTATGGTGACCTATGCTGCCTCGAATGACTGGGGGACGGGCTTCACCGCCGATGTCAAGGTCACTGCCGGCACGTCGGTGCTGAACGGTTGGATGATCGAGTTCGATGCGCCATTCACCATCACCAACATCTGGAACGCGGATCTCGTCTCGCATAGCGGCGATCATTACATTATTCGAAATGCTTCCTGGAGCGGCACAGTAGCTGCAACGTCGAGCGTGTCTTTCGGCTTCCAGGCGAGCACGTTGGGCGGCCACGACGTGAGCCACCTGACCATTAACGGCGCCTCCGCTCCGGCAACCTCCCCTACTCCGGTTCCTGCGCTACCGACCATCTCCGCCGCCGATGTCTCAGTGACGGAGGGCCACGACAGCACAGCAAACTTTACCGTCAGCCTATCCAAGGCATCCGACACTCCGGTCACGGTCCACTTCGATACGGTGAACGGCACGGCTGTCGCGGGAAGTGACTTTACGGCCAGATCCGGGACGCTGACCTTCAACCCCGGAGAGACGAGCAGGACCGTGCAGGTCGCTGTCCTCGGCGACACGACCGCGGAACCCACGGAGACCTTCAGCCTGAAGCTCTCCGCCGCCTCCGGTGCCACGCTCGCGCGCGACACCGCCATTGGCACCATTCTGGACGATGACACCGTGGCCGCCCCTCCGGCACAGAGCCACGCGGGCTATTACCACACCAAGGGCAACCAGATCGTCGATGACGCCGGGAACACGGTGAAGATCGCCGGGGTTAACTGGTTTGGCTTCGAGACCTCAACCTTCGCTCCGCACGGCCTGAACGCGCGCGGGTACACTGCCATGATGGACCAGATGAAGCTCCTGGGCTTCAACACCATCAGGCTGCCGTTCTCGGACCAGTTGTTCGACACGGGCCGGAACACCCCCACCAGCATCGATTACAACAAGAACCCCGACCTGCGGGGCCTGTCCGGGTTGGATTTGATGGACAAAATCATCAACTACGCCGGGTCCATAGGACTGAAGGTCATCCTGGATCATCATCGCAGTTCATCTGGCGACGGACCGAACGACAGTGGGCTTTGGTACGACCAGACCTACGGCGAAACCACCTGGATCAACAACTGGAAGATGCTCGCCCAGCACTACGCCGGCAACACGGCGGTGATCGGGGCCGACCTCGCCAACGAACCACACGGTGCTGCCACCTGGGGTGATGGCAGCGCCAACGACTGGGCAGCCGCAGCGACCAGGGCAGGGAACGCCATTCAATCGGTCAACTCCGATTGGCTCGTCATCGTCGAAGGAACCGGCCAGAACTACTGGTGGGGTGGTGACCTGTCGGGGGTAGCCAGCCATCCTGTGACCTTGAACAAGCCGGGCCACGTCGTCTACTCAACCCACGACTATCCTAATTCGGTCTACCCGCAACCCTGGTTTTCTGGCAGCGCTTTCCCGAACAATTTGGAGCAGGTATTCGACCAACATTGGGGATATGTCTACCGACAGAATATTGCACCAGTCTTTGTCGGCGAGTTCGGTACAAAAATGACAGACCCTAAGGATTTGCAGTGGCTAACCAAGCTGACGGCATATCTCGGAGGCGACTTCAATGCTGATGGCACGTCGGACATTGCAGCCGGGCAGCAGGGGATCAGCTGGTCCTGGTGGTCCTGGAACCCAGATTCGGGCGACACGGGCGGCATTCTCAATGATGATTGGACCACGGTAAATCAGAATAAAGTCGATGCCCTGAGGATGGTCATGGCAGATAACAGCCCGCTAACTGGCAGTCACTGAGCGGCTTCAACCGCAACCTCCTCCCCTCAGGGCTTGACCTTACCCACAACTCAGCTTCGGCGTAGGGCCATGGCCTGCAGGTAGGACCGCAGGCCATGGGAGATGCGGCGAGCAGGGCGGAACGGCAGTGGGCGAGGTTGACCTGGGCGACCACTGCGGGACGCGGCGGGCCGTGATGGTGGGCGCAGCGATACCGGTGCAGCCGGCGGCTGGGCTGGCGCCAAGGCGGCGTACCGCTTGCTGGAACGGCCGGAGGTGACCTGCCAGCACGAAAGCCATGGGGATGCGGGCGAGCGGGCCCTCGGTCCGCGTCTTCGACATCGTCCCATCCCCCCGGCGCCCGCCGGGCCTCAGCCCCCGACCGGCACCCGCCAAATCTCCGCCGCATATTCGGCGATGGTGCGGTCGGAGGAAAACCAGCCGACCTGCGCCGTGTTGAGCACCGCGCTGCGCCACCAGGCAACGGGGTCCTGCCAGCGGGCATCGGCCCGGCGCTGGGCGTCGAAGTAGCTGTCGAAATCCGCGCCGACCATGAAGTAATCGTGGCAGCGGATAGAGCCCATCAGGTCGCGGTAGCGGCCGCGGTCGTCCGGCGAGAAGACGCCCGACTCGATCGCCTCCAGCACCTCGCCAAGGCGCGAGGAGGCCTGGATCGCCCCAGCGCCACGGGACCCGTCACGGCGGCGGGCCTCCACCTCCTCGGTGGTCAGGCCGAAGATGAAGATGTTGGGGTCGCCGACCCGCTCCCGGATCTCGACATTGGCGCCGTCGAGCGTGCCGATGGTCAGCGCGCCGTTCAGCGCCAGCTTCATGTTGCCGGTGCCGGAAGCCTCCATGCCGGCGGTCGAGATCTGCTCGGACAGGTCGGCGGCCGGCACGATCATCTCGGCGAGCGAGACGTTGTAGTTCGGCAGGAAGGCGACGTGCAGCAGGTTGCGCACGGTCGGGTCGCTGTTCACCACTCGCGCCACGTCATGCGCCAGCTTGATGATCTGCTTGGCGCGGTGATAGCTGGCCGCCGCCTTGCCGGCGAAGATCTTCACCCGCGGCACCCAGTCAAGATGGGGCTGGGCGCGGATCGCATCGTAGAGCGCCACCGTCTCCAGGATGTTGAGGAGCTGGCGCTTGTACTCGTGGATGCGCTTGATCTGGACGTCGAACATGGCGCCGGGATCGACCCGCAGGTCGAGCTGCTGGCGGATCAGCGCCGCCAGCGCCTCCTTGTTCGCGCGCTTCACGGCGGCGAACCTGTCCCGGAAGGCTGCGTCATCGGCCAGCGGGATCGCCGCTTCCAGCCGCCCGGCATCGTCCAGCACCGCGGGCCCCACCGCCTCCACCAGCAGCCCGGCCAGCCCCGGATTGGCCTGGTGCAGCCAGCGGCGGAAGGTGATGCCGTTGGTCTTGTTGGTGATCCGCTCCGGTGCCAAGGTGTTGAAGTCGCGGAAGACGGTCTTCTTCAGCAGGTCGGAATGCAGGGCGGAGACGCCGTTGACCTTGTTGGAGCCGACGAAGGCGAGATGCCCCATGCGCACGCGCCGGCCGTGGCTCTCCTCGATCAATGAGACGCTGGCGAGCAGCCGGACATCGCCAGGGTGCGCCGCCCGCACCGCATCCAGGTGGTGCGCATTGATGAGGTAGATGATCTGCATGTGGCGCGGCAGCAGCCGCTCCATCAAGGGCACCGCCCAGCTCTCCAGCGCCTCGGGCAGCAGGGTGTGGTTGGTGTAGTTGATGCAGCCGCGAGTGATCGCCCAGGCCTCGTCCCACGGCATGCCGTGCAGGTCGACGCAGATGCGCATCAGCTCGGCGACCGCGATCGCCGGATGCGTGTCGTTGAGCTGGATCGCCACCTTCTCCGGCAGGCCGGTGAGGTCGCCATAGACGCGCAGGTGCCGCCGGAC
>NZ_JAUTWS010000119.1 GCF_030657435.1 Paracraurococcus lichenis
GGCAGGGCTTCGCAGGCGATCCGCGTCTTGCCGGCGGCGACTTCGACGGCGAGGCCGGCGTGTTCCGCGGCGCTACGCTCCGCCTTTACTGTCGGGTGCCACGTCAGCGTGCGGTTCAGGAAGTCGTGGACATGCCGCGCCACCTCCGCCCGTGCCTCCGCTGCGCTACTGGTCGGCAGCGGGTAGAACGGCGCCACCGTCTCCACCGCGCCGCCACGTCCCGGGAGCTGCCCGGCGGCATGCAGGGCGAGCTTGTCGCGGACTTTCCGCAGCGCGTCGCGCGCCCTCCATGGCCGCCCGCGGCCTTTCGCGTTGCCAAGCTCCGCCGTGTCACGGAAGCGGTCCCACACCAGCGCGGCCAGTGTGTCCTCGTGCAGCAGCTCGCCGCGCTGAATGGCGTCACTGACCGCATGAAAGGCGAGCCGCGACAGGTAGGCGTCGCGGCCATCCACCACGCGGCCGGTGACGTCGCGGACAATCTCGCCGTCGCCGCGCGGTGCGCTGGCGGCCCGGGCGCGAGCCGGCGCTTCCTCTCGCCGCGGCAGCAGTCCCGCGGCCTCCGCCATAAAGCGGTGCAGCATGGCCGGCGTGATTTCCGGCAGGTCCTCTAAGGGGGTGTCCGTTAAATCGCCGTCCGGCCAGGTGTAGGGCTGCCGGGTGTCCGGGTGGATGCCGTAGGCGGCGAACTGCTGCCCGCTGGCCAGGACTTCGACCGCCGCCCCCTTGATGCCGGCGGCCATCTTCGGCATCGGCTCCGTCAGCCGATAGACACGCAATCGCTTCGGCCAGCGCCCGATGCGCAGCGGTCCCTCGCCGAGCCGGGCGACGGCCAGCGCGTCCAGGCGGTACGCGAGGTCCGGGTCGAGGACGTCAATATCCACGCCCGCGAGCTGGCCGCAGACGATGCCGACATTGCAGGCCGGGTGTGCGCTGACCTGCGCCGCGATCCAGGCGAGGTCAGGGACGAGCCGGCGTTGCCAGCCCTTCAGGAACGCGGCCTTGCCCTCCAGCGGGATCGGCGAATAGCCGAGGTCCGCGAGGCGAAGGGCGAGGGCGGCGAAGGGCGCGCCCGGTGGCGCTAGGCCGTCAGCATCATCCCGCGGCATGGCCACCCTCGCGTCGCGCTCGGCGCGGCGGGGCGGCGGGATCAGGCGGGGATGGCCGGCGGGAGCGCCGGGTTACGGGGTCATGCGGGCGGTTCTGGCCCATGGTCGCCTCTCACGGCGACGGCGGGGACTAGCGCGAACCGGTGCAAATGGGCCACACTGCGACAAGCGCGACACAGCGGGAGCGGCGCGGTTGACCGCGCTGTCATCAAGCTGGACTTGTCGAATGGGTAGAAGCTACCCAATATTGCGGTCTCGGCGGGTCACCACTCGTCGTCACTACCCAAGCTATTGGCCCTGCCGTGGATCAGACGGCGGGGCCGCCTTGCTTTTGGGGGCAAGGCGACCCACGGCGTTCGGGTATACGCCGTTCCGCGACGCTACTATATCCGCGCCGCAGTGCCAGCCCCCTTACCTTGGCTTACCCCCGCATGGCGTACGCGACGCCGCGAGCTGCCGTCGCAGTACGCCAATCTGGCGTAGCGAAAGCTCAATATCTAAGCCTTCACCGTCGCTCGGCGGCGTGACTGCCCATCGACAAACCTGCGACGACAGCACGCAATTGCATTAGCTCGCCGAGCAGCCGGTCTACCGTCGCCCATCGCGGTTCGCCGGGCCGCGCCTCGTGTTCGACCAGCGCCCCGGCTTGAAGCGTCGCATTCAGCGTCGCCCTGCTTCGCCGCGGATTGCGCGTTCTGATCGTCGCCAGTGCCAACTTCACATCGGCCTCGGTCGCGCCGTCGCCGAGCAGCGCGGCGATCTCTCCCGCCGTCATGTCGGGGGTCCGCTTTTTGATCTTGCGCGCGGCCTCGGCCTGCTCGGGCGTTATGCCGAGCCGCGGACGAAGCCATTCGGTATGCGGCGACGCCGCGCCGCAGTCAGGATCGGGTGGCGTACCGCGGAACTCCGTCTCCATGAGCGCCTCCTAGACCTCCACGTCATCCGGCGGCGCAGTCGTCCCGAGCCGGCGGGCGAGCTCACCTGCCGTCAACCGCTCGCCGCGTTCCGCTGCCGCGGTCAGCTCGCGCGCGAGGCCGGGCGTGGCCCGGAACTGATAGATCGGCGGTGCCTCACCGATGGCGCGGACGTAGGCATGGGCAGCGACGTTGACGGCGATGAAGTCATCCATCGCCGGCAGGCTGGCGGTCCTGCGCGGGCGCTTCATTGCCTCGCCTCAGCCGGTAGCGCGATCTGAATGGCGCCTGTCTGGAAGGCGATCTGCTGCGGCGGCGTGCTGCCGATGTCGTAGCCGACCCAGACGCCGAGAGCGCCGAACAAGGCCGCGGTAGTGGTGACGATGACGACGAGCGTCCGCGGAGTTTCGAACCGCGCCCAGGGATCGGCAGGCTGGCGCGTCATAGGACGACATCCGGCGGCAGCCCGGCTATGCCAAGGCGCTGGTACAGCTCCGCCGAGGTCAGCGGCTTACCGCGCTCGACCGCGGCGTCTAGCTCGCTCACTAACTCCCGCTCCCAACCCATGAACTCGAAAGCTGGCGGTGTCATCCCGAACCGCACTCGGTAGCGATCGGCTGCCGCGTCCAAGGCTTCATAGTCTACTGATGACGGCAGTCTGTCGCTCTTGTGCCAGTGCGTCACGTCGCCCTCGTCCCTTGCTGGCCGCCGCGGTGCCATCGCAACTCTTGCAACGCGGCAGTCCGCGCCCGTTCGTGCTGCGCGATCAGCCGCACCTCGACGGCGCGGGCGCGGGTGGCCGCTGCCCGGGCGCGGGTCGCCTGCGTGGCTCGTCGTGCGTCCTCCGCCTCCGCCATGACGACGGCCAGATGCTCCAGGACGTCGGTGTCGAGCGGGTCCCTCATGCGCTGGGACCTCGGGCAGCCCGCTCCTCTATTCGGCGCAGGTCCTCGCGCAGGACGTCGAGGGTGTCCGTCAGCGTCGCCAGAAGCTTCTCTGCGATCCTGGCTGCTTCGGGATGGCCGTCAGCGATCATCTCCCGAAGGATCTCGGCCTGCCGGACGCACCGGGCCTCGCCCTCGGCGACATGTCGGCGAGCCATCTCCAGCGGCGTCTCAGGTTTCATCGGCGCGCTCATGCTGTCGCCTCCAGCCGGCGCAGAAGCCGATCCACGGCGGAGCGATGCCAAGGCCCGCGGCCGGACGGCGAGGGTAGTCCGCGCGCATTCAGGGCGTCGCGGAAGTCGCCCAGGGTACGGCAGCCGGCAGCGCGCATCCCGGCGATGACCGGACCCAAATCCGCGGCCCGCTCCTGTGCCCGGGCGGCCTTCGCCGCGGCGGCGGCCCGGGCCTGCTCGGGCGTGCCGGCACGAAGGCGAGGGTTGCCGAGCGTCACGCCGCGGGCCTTCGCGGCGGCGAGCGCGGCCCGGGTTCGCTCCGAAATTAGGCCGGCCTCAAGCTCGGCGACTGCCGCCATCTGGGTCAGCATGAACTTCCCGACTGGCCCGGGCGGCAGGTCCGGGAGGTCGCAAAACACCACCCCGTCGCGGCCGGCGCCCCTGACAACCGCCAACAGGAACTCCGCGTCCCGGGCGAGCCGATCCACCTTCGGGACCAGCAGCGCCGCCCGGTGCCGGCGGCAGGCGGCCAGCGCCTCGGCGAGCTGCGGCCGGTCCTTCCGCTTGCCACCTTCGACCTCGATGCACTCGTCCACCAGGGTCGCGCCCTGCTGCCCGACGTAGCGGCCGACGACTTCGCGTTGCGCCTCGATGCCGAGGCCGGAGGCGCCCTGTCCCTGAGTAGAAACCCGTAGGTACGAAACGAAGCGCCTCACGCGACGCCCTCGCCTGCCTCGGTAAGCCTGTCCTGCCGCATGTCCCGTTTCCAACTGACCGTTTGACGGTATGGGACAGCGTAGCGGAGCGCCTTCGTTCTGCAAAGGAAATACCTCCGAACCGGCGCCCGGGGCGACATCAGAGGCGGTCATCACGGCAGCGACACTCCCGCCGCGATTGGGTAGCTTCTACCCATTGCGTGAGGGGTCACGGCAGGGCCACGTGAGGGGACGCGGTAGGGCATGAGCGATACCGAAGCGCGCTGGATGACCTTCCGCGAGCTGGCCGACGAACTCGGCATCTCGGCGCGGGCGGCCGAGGCCAGGGCACGCCGGCATATCCGCGCTGGGCGCTGGCGCCATCGGATCGATAACGACGCCCGGAAGACTGGCCGCGTGCTGGTGCCGGCCGCCGACCTCGCCGCCATGCGGCAGAACGCGGTAGGGGGCACGGTGGGGATACCGCGAGGGGTCTCGGATCCCCTACCGGATGGAGCACGCGAGAGGGACACCGAGCTGCTCCTGGCCGCCCTCCGAAAGGCCGAGGACCGCGCCGACCAGGAGGCGCAAGAGGCCGGCCAGCAGCGCGAGAGGGCGGTCCGGGCCGAGGGCGAAGCGACCGGTCTGCGGGAGGGGCTACGTGTAGCGGAGGACGGCCGGCGTGACGCCGAAGCCCGGGCCGCAGCCCTCGCCGGCGAGCTGACCGTCGAGCGCCAGCGGGCAACCACCGCCACCGATGCCGCCCAGCAGGCCCAGGCGCGGGCGCTGGCGGCCGAGGGCGAGGCCGCGGCGCTCCGGGATGCCGCGGCGCGGGCAGAGGCGCAGGCGGCCCTAGAGCACAAGGCGCGGCTAGCAATCGAGGCAGCGCAGGAGGCCGCGCAGGCCAGGGCGGAGGAGCTGACCCAGGGCGGGCGGCTCGGGCGGGCATGGCGCGCCCTGACGGGCCGGCGGGGACCATGAGCGCCGAGCATTGGTTAGCGATGTCGATGGCGTCCGCCGCCCTGACCTTCGCCATGCTGGGGGACGCGTCGATGCGGGTCATCGCCCTGGCCCTACTTGGCTCGGCGCTGGCCCTGGCCCTGTCGTGACCGAGGCCGTCGCCCGCGCCATGGCGCCGCAGAGCGCCTCGTAATCGAGGGCGGCCGGCGGCGCGGCCGTGGCAACCGGGCGGACCGCCGCGGCCTTGAGGGCGTCCTTCATGCGCCGGAACTCGGCGATGTAGGCGATCAGGTAGCCCGCCGCCTTGGCGCCGGTCAGTCGGGATATCAGGAACACGCAGCCATCGCGGTTCATCGTGACGTGCGACAGATCACCGCCGGGGCGTTCAGCCACAGCAAAATTGCTTTGGCGAAAATCGTCAGGACAATCCAGGTCGCGCCACGCTCTCAGGACGTCGTGGTGCCGCCGCCCTAGCTGCGCGGCAATGTCGCGGCTGTCCGCCCAAACGCGGCCGTCCCCGGCGCGCAGGACTGGCGCCAGGGCGACAGGCGGACCGAAGGCAGGGACGCCCGCGGCGTGCATAGTCACTTCCCAAGGCCGATAAGCGTGGCGATGGCGCGGCGCTGGTGTGCCATTTGGGCATCGCGGCGCCATGACCGCGGCAAGGGGCAGCGAGCTCACCCGCCCGGCGTCAGAACGCGGTCGTCGCCTTGCATGGCCGCGACCAGCAGCCGGCCTTCCGGGCTCCGCAGCGCCTCGTTCATCTGCGACGACGGCGGCGCACCGGGCAGCAGCCGTTCGCCGAGCGCGGCCAGCGCCGCCTGCCAGTAAGACGCTGGCGGCGAGCTGCCCTCGCGCTGCCGCGCCCTGGCCGCGGCGCCGGCGCGGGCAAGCTCCAGGGCCTCGGCGAGGTCGGCGGCACCCGTGCCAGCCGCAGTCTTGTGCACGGCGTCGCCGCCCGCCTGTAGTCGCGCCGCGGCCCGGCCTGCCGCGTCGGCATGCGCCTGTATCTGCGCCGCGACCTTGGCGACCGCGGCCTCGGCCATGCGCCGCAGGGCGTCAGGATCAAGCGGCATGGCGACCTCCGGGGCCGCGAGGTTCTTGAACAGCACCTGGCGGGCGCCGGTGTTGGCCGGCAGGTCCACGACCGAAATCTCCGCCAGCTCCAGGTCAGTCAGGCGGCGCTTCCGGCGACGGCGCGGTGCGTCCTCGAGATCACCGGTCATGCAACGCGCTCCTTCGCAGCGCTGGGCCTCGGCCTGAACAAGTCGCGCAGCGCCACCTCGTCGGCGTCAGCGAGAGGCGCGAACAGGCGCTCGGGACACGGCGCAGCGGCGAGCTGGTCAAGCAGACCGTGATGCGCGGCGGCAGCGCGGACCCGCGCCGGGTTCAGGACCTGCCGGCAAACCGTCCCCATGCCGAGAAGGCGCCGGGCCAGCACGTCACGTTGGACGAGTGCCGCCTTCAGCTCGGCCATCAGCTCATCCACACGCCGGCTTTGCGCCAGCAGCGCCCGCGCCGTCGCGGCCTTGTCGCCGCGCTGTACCGGCTGGGCCGCCCTACCGCGCTGCCGCGCTTCAAGAAGGTCGCCGAGCTGCTCGGCCGCGGCATCCTTGCGCGCGATGGCACCATCGACCTCGATCAGCAGTTCGGCCGTCCGCGCGTTCAACCATGCGCAGCGCGCCGTCGCCAGCCGGTCGCCACCGACAACAGCCTTCGCCAAGGCCGCGCGTTCGGCGACGACACGCTCTAGTTCTGCCGCCGCCGCGCGCCGGTGCCGTTCGAGGTCATTCATGCCGGCCAGGATCGCTGACGGCGTCTGCACCTCGCGCGGGATCGCCTCGCACGTCACCGGGCGCATTGATGCAGGGCCTCGGTGAAGGCGACGCCGCGCGGATCGTTCAGGGCGGCAGCGCGCTGATGGGTCGGCGGCAAGTCCGGCGCGAGGTGCTGGCCCAACTGGTCAAGCTGGTTCATCCAGAAGTTCCGCGAGCCCTTCGTCGGCATTTCCACAGCGAGGAGCGCCAGGGCCGCGAACTCAGTGTCGGGGTCTTGCGCGGAGGGCATCAGGCGGCCTCCGCCGGCGGCTCGGTCACCGCACCCAGCATCTGCTTCGCCCAGGCTTCGAGGGTTTTGCGATGCCCCGGGCTGACCGCCGGCAACGGGACGTGGCCCGTCAGTCCGGCGATGTGCAGCGCGCCGGCGGTCATGGTCCGGTTGCGCAGCCGGTTGTACTGCGTGCTGGTCAGGCCGCGCCGCGACAGGCTGGTCAGCTCCTGGTCATAGCCGGCAGCAGCGACGGCCAGGGCGCGGGCAGCGGCGTCGAACTCCTGCGCTCGCTGGATCAGGCTCTTCGCCTCCTCGGCCAGCACCGCCCGCCGCTCCGCGTCCTGGGCGGCCCTTTCCTTCGCCACTGCCGCGGCGTGCTGCTCGCGGGCCGTGGTCAGGGCGACGCTGAAGGTCTCTGCCTCGCGGACCAGCGCGTCACGCCGGGCATTGATCTCGGCCAGCCGCTTCGCCGCCTTGGCGTCGCCGGTCGCGGCCGGCAGCGCCAGCGGTCGGGCCTCTTCAGCGGCAGCGGCCTCCCGGACCGCGACCGTCGCCCGGTCGCCTTCCAGCTTCTCGATGACGCTCTGCCAGTATTCGCTGCCGTCCTCGGCCATATGGCGGCCCTCCATCGCCAGTCCTGTCCGCCATATCGAACGCCCGTGTTCGCGAGATGTCCAGGAAAGAACAGAGATTACAGACCTAAATCTTTAATGAGCGACGCCGAATACAACAGAACGGCGTGTTGCTCCTATCCCGGTCTGTCGCCTTCTTGGCCCCGCGCCCGCGCCAGCCGAAGTCGCCCGATCTCCCAGACCGTCGCCGCCAGCGGCACCGCCGCGGGGGTGACGCGAACGCTGATGCCTTTCGGCACCGCCAGCGGCGCCGCCGCGCCAGGGCCGACCCGGCGCATGCCGAAGGCGGCCGGCGGCAGGCCGTCCTGTTCCGGCGGGGCCGGCGGGGGCGAAGGGGGCAGGTCATCGGGCATGGGCGGCGTCCTGGTCGGGGGTGAAGGGGGCGGCGACGGCGCCGCGGCCTCGCCCTGGCTGGCCGGTTCGAAGACGGCCAACGGCGCGCCGGCAGCGGCCTTCAGCCACGCCCGAAGGGTCGGCAGGCGGTCAGCGTGGGCCCAGGCGGTGCGGGTCTGCTGTCCCCGACCGGCGGGGCGGTAGGCGACCGGAACCAGATCCGGGAGATCGTTGCAAAAGGGGTTTCGGGGACATGGCCCTATAGGAACTACCCATAGGGGTTTGTCCCCGAAATCGCCTCCGCAACAACCTGACCGCTGCAGGGCCTTTTTCGCCGCCTCGGCGGTCGGGAACAGGTCGGGGTAGGCGCGTGCCGCGTCGGTGGCGCTGGCCAGCACCACGCCGCGGGCCGCCATGCACTCGACCGGCCCGGGTGCCACGTCCTCCCAGCGCGTCAGGGTCGCCAGCGGCACCGGCGCCAGGACGTCGCCGGCCAGCAGGTAGACCTCCAGCGGATCGGCAGCGGTCCGGTTGATGCCCCGACCTCGGCCGATGACCTGCACCAGCTCGGCGTCGCAGATGGCGGCGCGCACCGCCTCGAGGTCCGGGTCGGCATAGGCGCGGACCGGCACGCCGGCGCCGGTGCCGTCCCGCATGGTGGCGCCGCGCGTCACCCGGGCGAGCTGCCCCGCCGGCACGGGTCGGCCGGTCAGGGCGGCGGCGAGCCGGCGCGTGTCCTCCGGGGCGGGCAGCGGGCGGCCAATAACGAACAGGTACCGCACCCCCGGCCGGCCGAGCTGCGGCCCCCATTCGTCGCGGCCGGCGATGTCGTTGAAGTGTGCCGTCTCCACCCCGGGCAGGTCGGCGAAGTGTGGCTCCAGGCCCTCATAGGTGACGACCAGCGTCCGGGCGCCGCCGGTGCGCAGGGCGATGAAGTCGCGCAGCTCCGCGATGCGGTTAAAGCGCCGGCTCTCATCCTCGCTGGTCTCCGGGTGAGGGACGATGGAAGTCTTGCCGAAGCCGCCGAGAACCTGGTGTACCCGCATGTGCGGCGCCGCCGCGCGGACCTCCGCCAGCAGCTCAAGGCGCGGCAGGCGATGGCGCAGCAAGTCGGCCGGCAAGGTCGCGTCCAGGAGCAGCATGGGCAGGTCCGTGACCGCTTCCGCGACCTCCCTCATGGTGTGCAGTAGGATAACCCGCTGCCGGCCCTCCGCCGTGTCGCGTATCGCCAGCTCGATCCGGCCGGTTGCCTCGTCGCCGCCTTCAAGCAGCGCGGCAGCGGCCTTCCACAGTGCGGACAACCGCGGGATCGCGGCATTGCCGGCACACCGCCGCTTGGCCTCCCGCCGGGCCTCGGGCGACATGCCGGGGCGCATGGCGTCCTTAACCTTGCGCTGCCACTCCAGCTTGTTGGCCATGGTGCAGCCTGCCGCGGTCAATCCTGCCGCCAGCAGCGCGGCGCGGGTTAGGTAGCCGTCCGGTGCTGCCTCAACTGCCGCTGCCATCTTCCGGCGCAGTACGTGCAGGTCGTTGGTCGCTTCGTCGTCCCGCTTCCTTGGGTCGTCGCGGCGCGGTACGGGGTGCTCAACTTCGCTGGCATTCAGCGTCTCCGCGATCAGGACGCGGCCCGGCTCTACGCCATCTTGCAGCCAGCCTTCATCGGCGATCACTAGCGCGAAGCCGCGACCGATCCCCGCCGGCAGGCTGCCAAGCATGACCTCATGCGGCGCCACCACCACGTCCGCGGTCGCCGCCGCCGCCTTCTGCTGCTGGTAGGCACAGGTCCCGGAGAACGGGCAGCGCGGGCCGTCACCCTTACCGCAGACCGCTTCCTCGACGTCCTGCAGAGCGTCGATCGCGTCCTGCACCGCCGACAGGTTGGAACACATGCGCGGGCTGTCGTCCGACGCTTTGGGGTCGATCTTCGCCCCTCGCCCGCGCCATGGCGCTACGCGAAGGCCGAGGGCGGCGAGGCGGTCGATGATCTCGTCGAGGCGGTCAATGACCTCAGCGCCGAGCTTGTGCGTCGGCACCGTGAACAGGATGCGGTGCGGCAGGCCGCGTGCCTTGGCCTCGGCGATGAAGCCG
>NZ_JAUTWS010000012.1 GCF_030657435.1 Paracraurococcus lichenis
GCCTTGCTGGACGCCTTGTCGGCGCGGGACCCGGGGCTGGACCAGGCCGTCGGGGCCGTGCGCGCGGGGCTGGCGGAGGTTCCGCCGCCCTGACGGATAGCGCTCGCCGGTGCCGGCCCGGGCGAGCCCGACAGATCGGTCGCCTGACCCGGCCCCATGGTCAGGCATTCGCGCAGGCTGTATCAGGCGGCCCTCCGCTGGTCGCCCCGTTCGGGGTTGCCCGCCTGCGAGCAAAACCGCATCTAGTCCGCGGAAGAGAGGGGACCCCGCATGCGTCTGGCTGTCCTGAAGGAACGCCGGCCGGCCGAGACTCGCGTCGCGGCCACGCCGGAGACGGTCAAGAAGTTCATCGGCCTCGGCTGCACCGTGGCCGTCGAGGCCGGTGCCGGCCTCGCCTCCGGCATCCCCGATGCCGATTATGCCGCGGCGGGCGCCGAGGTCGCGCCGGACGCCGCGGCGGCGCTTAAGGGCGCCGGCATCGTCCTCAAGATCCGCGCCCCGCTTGGCGCCGGGGAGGGGGCGGTGGATGAGCTCTCCCTGATCCCGCGCGGCGCCCTGGTCCTCGGCCAGCTCCAGGCCGACGAGGCCATGGCGCAGGCCTATGCCAAGGCCGGCATCGATGCCGGCGCCATGGAGCTTCTGCCGCGCATCACCCGCGCGCAGAGCATGGACATCCTCTCCTCCCAGGCGAACCTGGCGGGTTACCGCGCGGTGGTCGAGGCGGCCTCCGCCTTCGACCGCGGCTTCCCCATGCTGATGACCGCGGCCGGCACCATCTCGGCGGCCAATGTCTTCATCATGGGCGCCGGCGTCGCGGGGCTGCAGGCCATCGCCACGGCCCGCCGCCTCGGCGGCCGCGTCTCGGCGACCGATGTCCGACCGGCGGCGAAGGAGGAGATCAAGTCGCTCGGCGCCAGCTTCGTCGGCTACGAGTCCGAGGAGAGCAAGCAGGCCCAGACCGCCGGCGGCTATGCCAAGCAACTCTCGGCCGAGTTCTATGCCGAGCAGGCGAAGGTGGTCGCGACCCATATCGCCAAGCAGGACATCGTCGTCACGACGGCGCTGGTGCAGGGCCGCAAGGCGCCGCAACTGGTGACGGAGGCGATGGTGCGGTCCATGCGGCCGGGCTCCGTCATCGTCGATATCGCGGCCGATGCCGGCGGCAACGTGGCGCTGACCAAGCCGGGCGAGATGGTCGTGACCGAGAACGGCGTGAAGATCCTCGGCTTCCACAACTGGCCCGGCCGGATCTCCGGCGCCTCCTCCGCCCTCTTCGCGCGCAACCTGCTGACCTTCCTGACCACCTTCTGGGACAAGGAGGCGAAGGCGCCGAAGCTGCCGGCCGAGGACGAGATCGTGCGGGGCGTCATGCTCACCCGCGGCGGCGCCGTCGTCCATCCGAGCTTCGCGACCCAGAAGGCCGCCTGACGTGACCAACCCGATGCCGGCCCCGTGGCGCCCCGCGCCGCGACGGCCGGCAGTCTCGGAGGAGACATAGAGACATGAATCCGACCGACCTCGCCAACCAGGCGACGGCGACGGCGCAGCGTGCGCTCGAGCTGGCGCAGCAGGCGCGGCAGCTCGCCGAGACGCAGGTGGTGCCGGCCATCCAGCAGGGCGCCGCCGCGGCCGATCCCTTCCTCTTCCTGCTGACGATCTTCCTGCTGGCCTGCTTCGTCGGCTACTACGTCGTCTGGAACGTCACCCCGGCGCTGCACAGCCCGCTGATGGGCGTGACCAATGCCATCTCCTCGGTCATCGTCGTCGGCGCGATCCTGGCCGCCGGCACCGCCGACAACTGGGCGGCGCGGATCTTCGGCTTCCTGGCCGTGACCTTTGCCGCGGTGAACATCTTCGGCGGCTTCCTGGTCACGCGCCGGATGCTCGGCATGTTCCAGTCGAAGAAGAGGGGCTGACGCCATGGCGACGATCTCGACGCTGGCGTACCTAGTCGCGGCGGTCCTCTTCATCCTCGCGCTGCGCGGACTCTCCCATCCGACCAGCTCTCGCCAGGGCAATGTCTTCGGCATGGTCGGCATGGCGATCGCCATCCTGGCCACACTGTTCCGGCCGGGCATGGATGCCACCGGCATCGTGCTGATTCTGGCCGGCCTCGCCATCGGCGGCAGCGTCGGCGCGGTGGTGGCCAACCGCATCCAGATGACGGCGCTGCCGCAATTGGTGGCGGCTTTCCACTCCCTGGTCGGCATGGCCGCGGTCTTCGTCGCCGCGGCGGCCTTCTACAGCCCGCAGAGCTTCGGCATCGGCACGCATGGCGACATCCACACCCAGTCGCTGGTGGAGATGTCGCTGGGCCTCGCCATCGGCGCCATCACCTTCTCCGGCTCGGTGATCGCCTTCGCCAAGCTGGACGGCCGCATGTCCGGCGCGCCCATCCTGTTCAAGGGCCAGCATATGCTGAACGCCGCGCTCGGCGTGCTGCTGCTGGTGCTGATCGTCTCCTTCGTCGCCAGCGGCAGCCCGGTGCTGTTCTGGCTCATCGCCATCCTGTCCTTCGCGCTGGGCTTCCTGCTGATCATCCCGATCGGCGGCGCGGACATGCCGGTGGTCGTCTCCATGCTGAACAGCTATTCCGGCTGGGCGGCGGCGGGCATCGGCTTCACCATCGGCAACCTGCTGCTGATCGTGACGGGCGCGCTGGTCGGCGCCTCCGGCGCCATCCTGTCCTACATCATGTGCAAGGGCATGAACCGCAGCATCATCAACGTGCTGCTGGGCGGCTTCGGCACGGATACCTCGGCGGCCGGTGCCGCCGCCGGGGCCGGCGGCGACCGTGGCCCGGTCAAGGCCGGCAGCCCGGAGGATGCAGCCTTCATCATGAAGAACGCCGCCAAGGTCATCGTCGTGCCCGGCTACGGCATGGCGGTGGCGCAGGCGCAGCAGGTGCTGCGGGAGATGGGCGACCTCCTGAAGAAGGAAGGAGCGCAGGTGGAATACGCCATCCACCCCGTCGCCGGCCGCATGCCCGGCCACATGAACGTGCTGCTGGCCGAAGCGAACGTCCCCTACGAGGACGTCAAGGAGCTCGAGGAGATCAACCCCGAGTTCGCGGAAGCGGACGTCGCCTATGTCATCGGCGCCAACGACGTCACCAACCCGGCGGCCAAGACCGACAAGGCCAGCCCGATCTACGGCATGCCGATCCTCGACGTGGAGCGGGCGAAGACGGTCTTCTTCGTCAAGCGCGGCATGTCGAGCGGCTATGCCGGCGTCGACAACGAGCTTTTTTTTCGCCCGAACACCATGATGCTGTTCGGCGACGCGAAGAAGGTGACGCAGGAGATCGTGCAGGCGCTGCAGAAGTAGCGCCTGGACGGCGGCGCGCCGCAGAAGCGGCCTGCCCGGCTATCGGACAGGGGCGCCGCGGCGACGCGGCGCCCTTTTCTCAGGCCGCCTCGTTCGCTCCGAAGGCCGCCCGCAATTCCGCCGCGCTGGTCACCCAGCCGAAGAAGGCCTGCACGTTGAACTCGGTCGCTGCCTGCGCCCCCGGCCCGGCGGCCATGGTCGCGTCCGAGACCATGACCGGGAAGAACTCCCGGTGGTAGGCATCCCGGATCGTGCTCTCGACGCAGACATTGGTGGCGACGCCGATGACGACCAGCGTCCGGATCCGCCGCGCCTGCAGGACCTGCTCCAGCCCGGTGCCGGCGAAGCCGCTGTAGCGCGACTTCGCCACCACCACGTCGCCCGGCTCGGGCGTCAGTTCCGGCACGATCGCATGGTCCCAGGTGCCGTGGGTGATGAGCTTGCCGGCATAGGCCTCGTTCATGCGCATGAATTTCAGCGCATTCGACTTGTGCCAGACTGGCGCGGTCGGCGGCGCCTCCCGCTGGTCGGGCGAGAAGCCGTTCTGCAGGTAGATCACCGGAATGCTCGCGGCGCGGCAGGCAGCGATGGTCCGGGCGCATTCCTCGATCACCGGCGCCGCCCCGCTCACGTCGAACCCCACCAGGTCGAGATAGCCGCCCTTCGAGCAATAGGCGTTCTGCATGTCGACCACGATCAGCGCCGTCTCCTCCGGGACGACGCTGATCGGCTCGGGCCGGGCGGCAAGCTGGACGGTGCGGGGCATGGCGCTCTCCTCGACTGACCGCCCGGGCGAAGCAGCCCCCGTGCCAGAGCCAGGATGCCGATCAGCCGCAGGCCAGCAGCCGGCCCACCTGGCCGCAGAGCCGGTCCAGCAGCGCATCCTCCAGCCCCGCCCCCCGCAGGGTCTCCTGCGCCGAGAGGAGGTAGTCCGCATCCGGCCCGCTCGGCCCGACCGCCCGGGCGAGGATGCGCGCCTGCGTCGCCTCCGGCAGCGCGCCGGCATGCAGCGGATGCGCGGCATCGGCGACGAAGGTCAGCGCCCGTGCCGGCACGCCCTGCAGCCGCGGCACGGCGGTGACCCAGGCGGCGCGGTAGAAGCCCGGCCGCATCTCGTGCTGCCAGACCGGCCAGAGCGCCGCCGCATCGGGCAGGGTCAGCAGCAGCCCGTCGCAGCAGGCATCGGGTTCGGGCTCCAGGCCGAGCGTCAGGCCCGGCGCCTCCGGCACGCCGCGGTTGTGGATGTCCCGCAGGCTCCAGCGCCGCGCGAAGCCGCGGAGCCGGGCCGGCCGGGCCTCTGCGCCCGGCGCCACCGCGCGTTCCCACATCAGGGAGCCATAGGCGAAGACCCGCAGCGGGTCCCCGGCGCGATGGCCGCAGAGCGCGCCGCGCAGGCCGGCGCGGAGAAGCGCCTCGGACGCGGTCGGGGGTGGTTGCGGCGGGTGCCGGCTCTCCGGCAGGCGGCGCGCGATCAGCGCGCGGGTGAGGGGCATGGCGGCCCAACACGGCGCGAGCCGCGGCGTTCCGGCGATTTCCCTTGCACCCTGTGCCGGATCAAGGCGCTTTTGGCCCTGGCGTTCCATCCCGGGGACCATGCTGCACAGACCCGCCCCGTCCCGCCATGAGCATCCCCGTGAGGACCCCTTCTGGACCCGCCCGGCAGCGGCGCTGCTCGAGGGCCTCGGTACCTCGCCCGCCGGCCTGACGGAGGCGGAGGCGGCGCGGCGCCTCGCCGCGCAGGGCCGCAACATCGTGGCGGAGGGCGCGCCGGCCGCCCTCGCCCTGAAGGTCCTGCGGCGCCTGGTGGAGCCGCTGGTCGCCATCCTCATCGTCGCCGCGCTGGTCTCGGGCCTGACCGGCGACTGGCCCGGCTTCGGCATCATCCTCGGCATCGTCGGCATCTCGGTCGCCATGGACGTGTTGCAGGAGTACCGCGCGGAGCAGGCGGCGGCGCGGCTGCGCGACAGCGTCGCGGTCCGCGCCACGGTCCGGCGCGACGGCCGGGCGCGCCCGGTGCCGGTGGAGGATCTGGTCCCCGGCGATGTCGTGGACCTCGCCGCCGGCGCCCTGGTCCCGGCCGACGGGCTGGTCCTGGTGGGGGAGGGGGCGCATGCGAACGAGGCGCTGCTGACCGGCGAGCCCTATCCCGTCGCCAAGCGCCCCGGCCCCTGCGCCGGCACGACGCCGGCCGAGGCGGCCAATGCCCTCTTCGCCGGCACCGCCCTGGTGGCGGGCAGCGCGACCATGCTGGTGGTGGCCACCGGCCATGCCACGCGGCTCGGCGGCGTCGCCGCGGCGCTGGCGGCGCGGCGCCCGGCCACGGCCTTCGAGCGGGGGCTGCGCGGCCTCGGCCTGCTGATCCTGCGGCTGACCGCTTTCCTTGTGCTTTTCGTGCTGCTGGCGCATCTCGCCTTCCACCGGCCGGCGCTGGAAAGCTTCCTCTTCGCGGTCGCCCTCGCGGTGGGGCTGACGCCCGAACTGCTGCCGATGGTGACCACCGTCACGCTCTCGCGCGGCGCGCTGCGCATGGCGCGCAAGCAGGTCGTGGTGAAGCGGCTGGCGGCGATCCACGACCTCGGCGCCATGGACGTGCTCTGCACCGACAAGACGGGCACGCTGACCGAGGCGCGGATCGCGCTGGCCGATGCGACCTCGCCCGAGGTGCTGCGCATGGCGGCGCTGAATGCCGGCCTCGCCAGCGGGGTGCCGACGCCGCTGGATGCGGCGATCCTGGCGGCGCAGCCGGTGCCCCCGGGCTGGCGCGCCCTGGCCGAGGCGCCCTTCGGCTTCGAGCGCCGCCGCTCCTCCGTGCTGGTCGCGGGCGAGGGCCAAGGGGGGGCGACTCGCCTGCTGGTGGTGAAGGGCGCGCCGGAGGCGGTGCTGGCCGCCTGCACCCACGCCGAGGGCCGCGCCTTCGACCGCGCCGCCCTGCTGGCCGAGGCCGAGGCGCGCGGCGCGGAGGGGCTGCGGCTGCTCGGCATTGCGGTGCGGGCGGTGCCGGAGGGGGAGGCGGTGACGGGGCCGGAGGCGGAGCGCGACCTCGCCTTCCTCGGCTTCTGTGCCTTCCTCGATCCGCCGAAGCAGTCGGCCGCCGCGGCGGTGGCGCGCCTCGCTGCCCTGGGTATCCGCACCAAGATCGTCTCCGGCGACGCGGCGCCGGTGGTGCGGCACCTCGTCGCCGCCCTCGGCCTGCCAGCCGAGGGCCTGCTGACGGGCGAGGAGATCGCCCGACTCGACGATCACGCCCTCGCCGCGCGGGTCGAGCAGGTGGACCTCTATGCCCGCGTCTCGCCGGACCAGAAGCGGCGCATCCTGCTGGCCCTGAAGGCGCGCGGCCACACCGTCGGCTTCATCGGCGACGGCATCAACGATGCGCCGGCGATCCATGCCGCGGATGCCGGGATCTCGGTGCAGGAGGCGACCGAGGTGGCGCGCGCCGCGGCCGACCTGATCCTGCTGGCCCCCGACCTCTCCGTGCTGGCGGAGGGCGTGGAGGAGGGGCGGCGGACCTATGCGAACGTCATGAAATACGTCCGCATGGGCACGAGCAGCAATTTCGGCAACATGCTGTCCATGGCGGTGGCCTCCCTGGCCATCCCCTTCCTGCCGCTGCTGCCGGCGCAGATCCTGCTGAACAACCTGCTCTACGACCTCTCCGAGATCGGCATCCCCTTCGATGCGGTGGACCGGGAGGACCTCGCCGCGCCGCATGCCTGGGACATGCGGGCGGTGCTGCGCTTCACCCTGGTGATGGGGCCGCTCTCCTCGGTCTTCGACCTCGCCACCTTCGCCCTGCTGCTCTGGGGCTTCTCGGCTGCTCCCGAGGCATTCCGGACGGCCTGGTTCGTCGAGAGCATGGCGACGCAGATCCTGGTCATCTTCCTGATCCGCACCGCCGGCCCGGCCTGGCGGGCGGCATGGCCGCATCCGGTGCTGGCCGCGACCTCGCTCGGCGCGCTCGCCGCCGCGCTGGCCCTGGCGCTCGGCCCGGTGGCGCCGGTGCTGGGCTTCGCGCCCCTGCCGGGGCCGCTGCTGGCGGCACTGCTGGCGCTGGTCCTGCTCTACCTGGCGGCGGCGGAGCGGCTGAAGCGCATTGCCGTGCGCCGCGCGTAACCTCTTGCCCTCCACCCTTCCTCCGGCGAAAGAGACGCCCACGAAGAGGGGGGGACCCATGCTCGGACGAGTCTCGCGGCGCGGCATCCTGGCGGCGGGCGCCGCCACCCTGGCCTGCCCGGCCGTCGCCCAGGGCGCGGCGCTGCGCATCGGCCTCATCCTGCCCATGACCGGGCCCTTCGCCTCCACCGGGCGGCAGATCGACGCGGCGGTGAAGCTGTACCTGAAGCAGGCCGGCGAGACGCTCGGCGGCCGCAAGGTCGAGGTGCTGCTGCGCGACGACACCGGCACCGCGCCCGAGGTGACGCGCCGCCTGGCGCAGGAACTGGTGGTGCGGGAGAAGGTGCGGGCGCTGGCCGGCTTCGGCCTGACGCCGCTAGCCTTCGCCGCCGCGCCGGTCGCCACCGAGGCCAAGGTGCCGATGGTGGTCATGGCCGCCGCCACCAGCGTCATCGTCCAGCGCAGCCCCTTCATCCTGCGCACCAGCTTCACCCTGCCGCAGGTGACGGCGCCGATCGCCGACTGGGCGCTGAAGGACGGCATCAAGTCGGCCGCGACGCTGGTGACCGACTTCGCGCCCGGCCTCGACGCCGAGAAGGTGTTCAAGGAGCGCTTCACCGCCGGCGGCGGGCAGGTGGTCGAGGCGTTGCGCACGCCGCTGCGCAACCCGGACTACGCGCCCTTCCTGCAGCGGGTGCGGGATGCGAAGCCGCAGGCGCTGTTCATCTTCGTCCCCTCCGGGGAGGGTGCGGCCGTCATGAAGCAGTTCGCCGAGCGCGGTCTGGCCGCTGCCGGCGTGAAGCTGATCGGCACCGGCGACGTGGTGGACGACGACATCCTGAACGACATGGGCAGGCCGGCGCTCGGCGCCGTCACCAGCCACCACTACTCCGCGGCGCATGACAGCTCGGAGAACAAGGCCTTCACCGCGGCCTTCTTCGCCGCCAACCCGGCCATGCGGCCGAACTTCATGGCGGTCGGCGGCTGGGACGGCATGCACCTGATCGCCGAGGGGCTGAAGGCGACGAATGGCGCCGGCGAGGGCGAGGCGCTGCTGAACGCGATGAAGGGAAAGTCCTGGACCAGCCCGCGTGGGCCCATCACGATCGACGCCAGCACGCGCGACATCGTGCAGGACGTCTATATCCGCCGGGTCGAGGAGCGCGGCGGGCAACTCTGGAACATCGAGTTCGACCGCTTGCCGGCCGTGCGCGATCCGGGGACGTGAGCCGGCTGCCTGCGCGGGGTGGCCGCAGAGGGGGCGCTGCCCCCTCTGCACTCCCCCGCCGGGGGGTCAAGCGACCCCCCGGACCCCGGCGTAAGTTTATCGGCAGGCAGAGGCCCCCCAGCGGGGGGCCTCTGCCTGCCGGTGACTCACGGGATCCAAGGGCCTTAAGCCCTTGGCAGGGGGTGCAGGGGGACAGGGTCCCCCTGCGGGCCGCGCGCCCATGCTGACCGTCCTCGTCGACGGCATCGCCTCCGGCATGCTGCTCTTCGTGCTCGCGGTCGGGCTCTCCGTGACGCTCGGGCTGATGAACTTCGTCAACCTCGCGCATGGCGCCTTCGGCATGGCCGGGGGCTATGTCTGCGTGGTGCTGCTGAACCGGTTGGGCCTGCCCTTCCTGCTGTGCCTTGTCGCGGCGGCGGTCTTCGCCGCGGCGCTGGGCTTGGTGCTGGAGAGGGTGCTGTACCGCCGGCTCTATGGCCGCGACCATCTGGAGCAGGTGCTGTTCTCCATTGGACTCGTCTTCATCGCCGGCGCGGTTGTCGACTGGTTCATGGGCGCGCGGCAGCAGCTCATCACCCTGCCACCCTGGCTGAGCGGACGCATCGAGCTGGGCTTCGTCGGCATCGGCGTCTACCGGCTGTTCCTCATCGCGCTCTGCGGGCTGATCGTACTGGCGCTGCATCTCGGCCTGGTGCGGACGCGCTTCGGCAGCCGGCTGCGGGCCGCGGTCGATGATGCCGTCGTGGCGCGCGGCCTCGGCATCCCGGTGGAGCGGCTCTTCGCCGTGACCTTCGCGCTCGGCTCCGGCCTTGCCGGGCTCGGCGGCGCGCTGGGGGTGGAGGTGCTCGGCCTCGATCCCACCTTCCCGCTGAAATACATGGTCTACTTCCTGATCGTCGTGGCAGTGGGCGGGGCGAATACCGTCATCGGCCCCTTCCTCGCGGCGCTGCTGCTGGGCGTGGTGGATGTGGCGGGCAAATACTACGTGCCGCAACTCGGCGCCTTCGCCATCTACACGGCCATGGTCGTGCTGCTGATCCTGCGGCCGCAGGGCCTGCTGGCGAAGGCCGCGGCGCGATGAGGCTGGCGCTGGAAGCCGCGTTCTGGCTGCTGGCGCTGGCCAGCCACTGGCTGCTGCCAACGCAGTTGCCGCTGCTGAGCCAGGTCTGGATCGTCGCGCTCTTCGTCCTCTCGCTCGACCTGCTGGTGGGCTTCGCCGGCGTGCTGACGCTGGGCCATGCCGCCTTCTTCGGCCTCGGCGCCTATGCCGCCGGCATCCTGGCGCAGCAGGGCTGGGGCGAGCCGATCTCGGGCCTGCTGGTGGCGGCGGTGCTGGCGGCGCTGCTTGGCCTCGCCACCGCGCCGTTGGTGCTGCGGGGCGGCGACCTGCCGGCGCTGATGGTCACCCTCGGCCTGTCGCTCATGCTGGCGGAGGCGGCGAACAAGCTGCCCGGGCTGACCGGCGGCGCGGACGGGCTGCTCGGGGTGGAGATGTGGTCCATCCTCGGTCTCTTCCGCTTCGATCTCTTCGGCCATACGGCCTTCTTCTACAGCCTGGCCGTGCTGTTCCTGCTATTCCTGCTGGCGCGGCTCGTCACCGGCTCGCCCTTCGGCCTGGCGCTCCGCGGCATCCGCGGCAATGCGCGGCGCATGCCGGCGATCGGCACGCCGGTGCGGGCGCGGCTGGTCGCGGCCTATGCGCTCTCGGCCGCCTATGCCGGCGTCGCCGGGGCGCTGCTGGCACAGACCACGCAGTTCGTCTCGCTCGACGCGCTGTCTTTTCAGCGCTCGGCGGAAGGGCTGCTGATGCTGGTCCTCGGTGGTCTCGGCGGGCTCTACGGCGCCATGCTGGGTGCGGCGGCCTTCACCTTCGCCCATCATGTGCTGTCCGAGATGAGCCCGCTCTTCTGGCAGTTCTGGATCGGCGTGGCGCTGGTGGCGCTGGCGCTCGCCGGCCGCGGCGGGCTGCTGGGCCTCGGCGCGGCGCTGCTGCGGCGGGGGCGGGCATGACCGCGCTCTCGACCGAGGCGCTGACGCGCGACTTCGGCGGCTTCCGCGCGGTCGCCGGCGTGGACCTGGCGCTGGCCGAGGGGGCGCGGCATGCGGTCATCGGCCCGAACGGCGCCGGCAAGACCACGCTGGTCAACCTGCTGACCGGCGCGCTGCGCCCCACCGCCGGCCGCGTGCTGCTGGGCGGGGAGGAGGTCACCGCCCTGCCGATGCATGCCCGGGTGAAGCGCGGCCTGGCGCGGACCTTCCAGATCAACCAGCTTTTCCCCGAATTCACGCCGGAGCAGGCGGTCACGCTCGCGCTGCTGGAGCGCGAGGGTCTGACCGGGCGCTGGTGGCGCCCCGTCGCGGCGCATGCGGCGGTGCGGGCGGAGGCGCGGGCGCTGCTCGACAGCCTGCGGTTCACCGCCACAGAGATGCGGGCGGAGACGCACAGCCTGCCCTATGGCCGGCAGCGCCTGCTGGAGATCGCGCTCGCCCTGGCCCTGAAGCCCCGCGTCCTGCTGCTGGACGAGCCCGCCGCCGGCGTGCCGCCGGGCGAGAGCCGCGCGGTGCTGGACGCCGTCGCCGCCCTGCCGCGCGACGTGACGGTGCTGCTGATCGAGCACGACATGGACCTGGTCTTCCGCTTCGCCGAGCGCATCACGGTGCTCGCGCAGGGCGCCGTGCTGGTGGAGGGACCGCCGGCCGAGATCGCGCGCGATCCGCGGGTGCGCGAGGTCTATCTCGGCGAGGCCGCCCATGGCTGAGCCGCTGCTCGCGCTCCGGGGCGTCACTGCCGGCCATGGCGAGGCCGTGGTGCTGCACGACATCGCGCTGAGCGTCGCGCCGGGCGAGGCGGTAGCGCTGCTCGGCCGCAACGGCACCGGCAAGACCACGCTGATCACCACTGTCATGGGCGCCGGGCCGCGGCTGCGCGCCGGAACCCTCCGCTTCTCCGGCCAGGATCTCGCCCGGCTGCCGAGCGAGCGGCGCGCCGCGCTCGGCCTCGGCTGGGTGCCGCAGGAGCGGAACATCTTCCGCTCCCTCACGGTGGAGGAGAACCTGACCGCCGTCGCCCGCCCCGGCCCCTGGACGCTTGCGCGCGTGATCGACCTCTTCCCCCGCCTCGGCGAGCGGCGCCGCAACCTCGGCAGCGCGCTCTCGGGCGGGGAGCAGCAGATGCTCGCCATGGGCCGCGCCCTCATGCTGAACCCGCGCTTGGTGCTGCTGGACGAGCCGACCGAGGGCCTCGCGCCGGTGATCGTCCAGGGCCTGCTCGCTGCCATCCGCCGGATGGTGCGGGAGGAGGGGCTTGCGGCGATCATCGTGGAGCAGCATGCAAGGCTGGTGCTGCCCATCACCGACCGCGCCGTGATCCTCGATCGCGGCCGGATCGTCCATGAAGGCGACAGCGCCGCGCTGCTCGCCGCGCCGGAGGTGGCGGAACGCCATCTCGGGCTGAGCCATGTCTGACACTGCCCAACCCTGGGAGACCACGATGCCCAACGGCAAGCCCCCCTTCCGCGCCGACCATGTCGGCAGCCTGCTCCGCCCGGTCCCGCTGCGGGAGGCGCGCGCGGCCAAGGCGCCGGACCTGCGCGCCATCGAGGACGGCTGCATCCGCGACGCCATCGCCGAGCAGAAGGCGGTCGGCCTGAAGGCCGTCACGGATGGCGAGTACCGCCGCGCCTTCTGGCATTTCGACTTCCTGGCGAAGCTCGGCGGCGTCGAGATGTACGAGGCCGACCAGGGCATCCAGTTCGTGGGCGGCCAGACCAAGGCCTATGGCCTGAAGGTGACGGGCCCGATCCGCTACCAGGGCCATCCCTTCGTCGAGGACTTCAAATTCGTCGCCGCCAATGCCGGCGGCGCGGTGGCGAAGCAGACCATCCCGTCCCCCTCGGTGCTGCATTTCCGCGGCGGGCGTCGCGCCGTCGACACCCATACCTATCCCGACATGGCGGGTTTCTTCGCCGATCTCGGCGCCGCCTATGCCGCGGCCGTCAAGGACTTCGCGGCGGCCGGCTGCCGCTACCTGCAGCTCGACGAGACCAACATCGCCTATCTCTGCGACCCGGAGCAGCTCGCGCAGCTCAGGAACCGCGGCGAGCAGGTGGAGGGGCTGCTCGAGACCTACGCGCAGCTCATCAATACCGCCATCGCCGGCCGGCCGAGCGACATGGTGATCTCCATGCATCTCTGCCGCGGCAATTTCCGCTCCATGCACATCGCCTCGGGGGGCTACGACCCGGTCGCCGAGGTGCTGTTCAACGGCATCAACGTCGATGCGTATTTCATGGAGTATGACGACGAGCGTTCGGGCAGCTTCGCGCCGCTGCGCTTCCTGCCGAAGGGCAAGACGGTGGTGCTCGGCCTCGTGACCTCCAAGACCGGCGAGCTCGAGAGCAAGGACATGCTCAAGCGCCGGATCGAGGAGGCGGCGAAGCATGCGCCGCTCGACCAGCTTGCCATCAGCCCGCAATGCGGATTCGCCAGCACGGAGGAGGGCAACCTGCTGACCGTCGAGCAGCAATGGGCCAAGCTCCGCCTCTGCGTCGAGGTCGCCCGCGAGGTCTGGGGCGAAATCTAAGGGGGGTTCCAGGGGGGCTTCGCCCCCTGGCGGAGGGTGCAGGGAGGCAGCGCCTCCCTGCATCTCACAGGTGTTTGCCCCCGTCGACGAGTATGACGGTCCCGGTGGTCAGCCGAAGCTGCGTGACGGCCGCCATGACGGCCAGCGCGACGTCATCGGCTTCCGTCACGGTCCGGAGCGGTGAGGTGGCCGCCTGCTTCTCCACTGCCTCCCGGCTCCGCCCCGGCACGAAGTCGGTGGCGACGGCCGAGGGCGAGATGCCCACCACCCGGATCCCGTCCGGCCCCAGCACGCGCGCGAGCGAGACGCCGATCGTGTCCAGCGCCGCCTTGCTCGCCCCGTAGATGATGCTGCTGCCGGTGCCGGTGATGGCGGCGAGCGAGGAGATGTTGACGATCACCGCGTCGCCGCTGCGCTTCAGCAGCGGCGCGAAGGCGCGGATGGTGGCGAAGGGGCCGCGCACATTCGCCACTAGCACGCGGTCGATCAGCGCGTCGTCCAGCGCCTCGAGGTCGGCATGCGGCACGGCGCGCGTGGTCGCGGCCGAGTTCACCAGCACGTCGCAGCGGCCGAGCCGGGCCTCGACCTCGGCCGCGGCGCGCTTCAGCGCGGCGCTGTCCTCCATCGGCGTCTGTAGCGCGATATGGCCGCTGCCCGGCAATTCCCGCGCGAGCGCCGCGGCACGTTCGGCCCCGGCATTGTAGCCGATGGCCACCACCGCGCCCGCCTCGGCCATCCGCCGGGCAATCGCGGCGCCGATGCCGCTGCTGCCGCCTGTGATGACCGCGACGCGGTCCTTCAGGTCATACGCGCCGAGATTGCCCGGCTTCGTCTCCGCCATGGCCGTCCTCCTTTGATTGCCCTGCCGACTATCGGCGATGGCAGGGAAGGCGGACAGCCCGGCGGCTCAGTGTTCCTGCAGCAGCGGCAGGTGCGGCACCTCGGGCCCGCCATGGCGGCGGAGCGCGGCCAGGTTCACCGCCAGCGCGACTGTCACGGCCAGCACCGCCAGGAACAGGACCGGACCCGGCAGGAAGGCCAGCACCGTGAGGAGGATCGCGGCCCCGAGCAGGGTCACGATCAGGTTCGGGACGAAGGTCCCGGCCTGGTGGCCGGACATGGGCAGGTTCAGTCGCATGATGCACCTCGAAGGCTGCGCTGCTGCGATGCAGCAAAATACCTGTGGAGAAATGACGACTGCGGACCGAGCGGGCCCGCCGGCCGCGCGTGGTTTGCATCACCCTATGTTTACTGATGCGTTCATCCGCGGGCGGCCCGATCCGGGTGTGACAGCCCTGTGGCAATCCGGCCGCGAACCCCGCTAGGCTCGGCCCACGCGTGGTGCCCGGGTCCGTCCCGGCGGCGCCAGGACGCCCGCGTCCACCAAGGGTCCCAGGGAGACCCGGGCTGGCCGGCGGCGTCCGGCCTCGGTGCCGCTCCGGCCCGCCTGCAGAGCAGGAGGGCAAGACTCCATGCCAGACACCAACGGCAGATCACCCGGCGGGGCCAAGCCCCGTTCCGTCGCGCTCATCGGCCCGCAGGGGGCCGGGAAATCCGCGCTCTTCGACGCGCTCCTCGCCGCCGCCGGCGCGCCGCCCCGCCGCGGCGGCCCCCGCGGTATGGGCACCGAGCTTCGCCTCGCCCATGCCTCCCACAATGGCGACACCTGGTCGCTGCTGGACTGCCCCGGCTCGGTCGAATTCGCGCATGACGCCGCCTGCGCCGCCGCGGTCTGCGACCTCGCGGTCGTGGTGACCGAGCCCGCGCCGGGCCGCGCCGCCGTCCTCGGCCCCGTCTTCCGCATGCTGGAGGAGCGCGGCACCCCGACGATCGTCTTCGTCAACAAGATCGACCAGTTGAACGGCCGCGTCCGCGACACGCTCGCGGCCATGCAGGCCCAGACCAACCGCAAGCTGGTGCTGCGCCAGGTCCCGATCCGGGAAGGCGAGCAGGTCACCGGCTATGTCGACGTGGTCTCCGAACGCGCCTACCGCTACCGCCGCGGCGCCGCCTCCGAGCGCATCGCGCTGCCCGACGGCATCCGCGCGCGCGAGGCCGAGGCCCGGGCCGAGCTGCTGGAGGCGCTGGCCGACCACGACGACGCGCTGCTCGAGAAGGTGCTGGAGGACCTGGTGCCCGAGCCCGGCGAGATCTACCGCCCGCTGCACACGGCGGAGCTGTCGGGCGCCGTCGTCTCCGTCCTGCTCGGCGCGGCCGAGCACAACAACGGCATCCAGCGGCTCTGGAAGGCGCTGCGCCACGACGTGCCGGCGCCGGAGGAGACCGCAGCGCGCCGCGGCATCGCGCCGGAAGGCGCGCCTCTCGCCCAGGTCTTCCGCACGGTGCATGCCGGCCATGCCGGGCGCCTTTCCTGGGCCAGGGTCTGGCGCGGGCCGGTGAAGGACGGCGCCCAGCTCGACGGCCACCGGGTCGGCGGCATCCACCGCTTCCCGAACGGCGAGGCGCAGAAGGTGCCGGAGGCCCAGGCCGGCGAGATCGTCGCCCTCGGGCGCATGGAAGGCGTCACGACCGGGACGACGCTCGGCCAGGCGGAGGCGCTCGACTTCCCGAAGCCGGCCGAGCCCATCCATTCCCTCGCCGTGGTGGTGGAGGACCGCAAGGACGAGGTCCGTCTCTCCGGCGCGCTGCAGCGCCTGGCGGAGGAGGACCCGTCGCTGACGGTGGTGCTGGACCCGGAGAGCGGCCAGACCGTGCTGCACGGCCAGGGCGAGCTGCATCTCCGCGCGGCGCTGGACCGGCTGGCCGCGGCCTCGGGCGTGAAGCTGCGGACGGTGCGGCCGCAGGTCCCCTACCGCGAGACCATCCGCCACGCCGTCACCCAGCATGGCCGCCTCAAGCGCCAGACCGGCGGCCATGGCCAGTTCGCCGATGTGAAGATCCGGATCGAGCCGCGCGGCCGCGGCGAGGGCTTCGCCTTCGCCGAGGAGGTGGTGGGCGGCGCCGTGCCCCGCCGCTTCATCCCCGCCGTGGGCGAGGCCGCCGAGGAGGCGACGAAGAAGGGCCCGCTCGGCCACCCCGTCGTGGACGTGGCGGTGACGCTGCTCGATGGCGGCTTCCACTCGGTGGACAGCAGCGACATGGCCTTCGCCACGGCGACGCGCATGGCGATGCAGGAAGGGCTGGCCAAGGCCGAGCCGGTGCTGCTGGAGCCGGTGCATGCCGTGACCGTCACCGTGCCGGCGGAATACACGCCGAACGCGCAGCGCCTGCTGACCGGGCGGCGCGGCCAGATCCTCGGCTATGCCGCGAAGGAGGGCTGGGAAGGCTGGGATTGCGTCGAGGCGCTGGTCCCGGCGGCCGAGCTGCAGGACCTGGTCATCGAGCTGCGCAGCCAGACCCAGGGCCTCGGCAGCTACACGCACCGCTTCGACCACCTGGCGGAGGCGCGGCACCGGTAACGCGCGGGGGCGGTCCCGGCGCATCGAGCGTCGGGCCGTGCTCGCGCCGGTCAAGGCCAGGCCGCGCTCCGCGCGGGGCGGCTGCGCCGCCGCCTTGACCGCCGCTGCGCGCGGCCCGTTGGGGGACCCCAGGCCGGGACGGGGAAACGGCCCTTTCCGGCCGAACAGGGAAACAGGGGTTTTCCAGGACCGGGCGGTCAGCCATCGCCCGGCCCATGCCCTGGCGCTGGGGAGGAGGGTCGGGATCCGGGCGCCTGGTGCAAAGCGAGCGTCAGGCGCCTGACACTGTGATCGCCCGCGGCGCCCGCGCCGACCACGAAATGGGAACGGCGATGACCGGCGCACCGTTCTGCCGGCACGATGACTGCCCCGCCCGCGGCGCTCGCCGCCCTCTCGGCGATGCGCGGCGCCGCGCTGCGGACCGTGATCGCCATTCCTGCCCGCGACGAGGCCGACTGCCTCCCCGCCTGCCTCGCCGCCCTGGCCGCCCAGCGGCCGGCCGAGGCGCTCGCCGGCACCGCCGTCCTGCTGCTCGCCAACAACTGCAGCGACGGCACCGCGGCCGCCGCCCGCGCCATGGCGCCGGACCTGCCTTTCCCGTTGGTCGTGCTGGAGGCCGCCCTGCCGCCCGGCCGCGCCCATGCCGGCGGCGCCCGCGCCGCGGCCATGGAGGCCGCCGCCGCCTTGCTCGGCGAGGTGCCGGGCGGCGCCCTGCTCTGCACCGATGCCGATGCGCGGCCGGAGCCGGGCTGGCTGGCCGCCAACCTCGCCGAACTCGCCGCCGGCGCCGACGCCGTGGCCGGCGCCGTCCTGCCCGACCCGGCCGAGGCCGCGCGCCTGCCCGCCACGCTCCGCCGCCGCGAGGCCGAGGAGGCCCGCTACGCCGCCCTGCTCGACGAAATGGCGGCGCGCATCGACCCCATCGCGCATGATCCCGGGCCGACGCACGGCACGCATTCCGGCGCCTCCATCGCGCTGCGGCTCGCGGCCTGGCGCGCCGTCGGCGGCATCCCCCTGGTCCCGCGCGGGGAGGACCGGGCGCTCTTCGCCGCGCTCGCTCGCAGGGATGCCCGCATCCGGCACAGCGAGGCGGCGCGGGTGCTGGTCTCCTGCCGGCTCGACGGCCGGGCCGGCGGCGGCATGGCGGCGACGCTGCGCCGGCGCCTGGCCGATCCCCACGCGCTGGTGGACGACCGGCTGGAGCCCGCCCGCCGCGCCTGGCTGCGCCTCCGCACCCGCCGCGCGTTGCGGCTGCTGCGGGCCGGGGCGCCGCGGCCGGGCAACCCGCTGCGGTTACAGATCGCCCTCGGCATTGCGCCTGCCGCCATGCGGCGCGTGCTCTCGGCGTCGAGCTTCGGCCTGGCCTGGGAAGCGCTGCAGGCCGCGACGCCGGCGCTGCGCCGGGTGCCGCTCGACCCCGCCGCCCTGCCGCGCGAGACGGCGATCGCCGCAGCGATCCTCGCCGCCGTCAGGGCGACGGATCTGGCCCGGAACCTTGCCGTCCCAGCAGATCCAGCCGGTAGCGCGCGGCCCGCTGCTGCCGGATGACGGGCAGGCCGGCAGCGGCGATGAAGCCCTCCGTCGCCGCATCGCCCGAGAGGGGGTAGTCGGTCTCTTCAGTCCAGTGGACCAGCAGCGCCTCGCCGCCCGGCGTCAGCGACTCCGCGACGCGGCGGGCGAGGCGCGCGCCGTCCGCGGCGTCGAGGTAGTAGACCACCTCGGAGAGCAGGATCAGGTCGAAGCGCCCTTCCGGCCAATCCGCCGGCACGGCCATGCGCCGGAAGGCGACCTTCGGCAGCCCGGCGCAGCGCGCCTGCGCGGCGGCGAGCGGCGCCTCGGCCGCATCCACCGCCAGCAGGGCATCGCAGCGCGCGGCAAGCTGCGCGGTCAGCACGCCGATGGAGCAGCCGATCTCGAAGGCACGGCCGTAGCGCGGGCGCGGCAGGGCGGCGATGGTCGCGGCATATTTGTCGCGCTCGTAGTCGCTGCTGGCGAAGCGCCAGGGGTCGGGGTCGGCGGCATAGAGCGCCTCGAAATAGCCGGGCGGCAGCGTGCGCTCCGCGCGGCGGCTCATGGCGTCTCGTCCAGCAGGATCTCGTAGTCCCGCTCGGCGAGCGCCAGCATCTCGGGCAGGAGCTGGAAGGCGGTGGGATCGCCGAGCCGGTCGCTGTGCTGGGAACGGTGCGCCGCGATCGCGCGGCGCTTCGCCTCCAGCACAGGGCCGATCTCGAAGCGATGGCCGCGCGGCGGGCCGGGCAGCTCGGGCGGGGTGCCGAGGGGGAAGCCGCGCAGGGGGCAGGCATAGCCCCAGCCCCAGACGGGATAGGCCAGCAGCCGCGTGCCGGGCAGGCGGCGCACCACGGCCTCGGCCATGGCGGAGCTCGCCTGGTGGTCGCGGTGCGGGTCGTGCTTCCAGGTGCAGAGCAGCGCGCTGGGCGGCGGCACGGCGAGGGCCAGCACGGCCGCGACCGCGGCCTCGAATTCCGGGCCTTCGCCGGGCACGGCGGTGTCGCGCAGCCGCAGGAAATGCACCGCCTCCGGCCCCAGCCCGAGCGCCGCGGTGGCGGCCAGCGCCTCCGCCTCCCGCACCGCCTGCACGCGGGCCGGCGGCAGGCCGGGATGCGAGCCGCTGCCGTCGCTCATGATCACCACCCGCACCGGCAGCCCGGCCGCGACGGCGGCGGCGACCAGCCCGCCGCAGCCGATCGACTCGTCGTCCGGATGCGGCGCCAGCACCAGGGCGCCGCGGGGCCCGAGGACCGCGCGCGGGTCCTCGGTCGCGGGCAGCGCCTCGGCGGCGCGGAGGAAGGCTGCGGCGTCCATGGCTCAGTCCCAGAGGTCACCGAAGGCGGCATGCGCGGCCAGCACATGCGCCGCGGCGCCGGCCAGGGCCCGGTCCGGCCCGGGCTGGCGGAGATAGGTGGAGAGGTCGCGGGCGATCCGCTCGGCGTCATGCGGCCGCAGGAAGGCCTGCAACCCGATGCTGCGCTCGGTCAGCGCCAGCGCCTCCATGGCCACCCGCTCCACCGCGGTGCGCGCGAGGCCGACGAAGGCGACGGCTGCCTCATCCGCGTCCTCCGCCTCGGCGCGGAGCGCCGCGGCCTCGACCCAGAGGCGGGCGGTCTGGGCCTGCATCGCCACCTCGCCGAGGCGCGCCGCCTGCATCGGATCGCCGCCGCGGCCGAGGCGGTTCAGGTGTGCCCGCAGCGCCTCGGCCAGGGCCTCGATCCCGCCGGCCTGCACGGCGGCGAAGCGCCAGGCGCCGGCGGCGAAGTCGGGCGGCGCCTCATAGGCGCCGGGCGGGCCGACCAGCGCCGCCTCCGGCAGCACCAGGCCCGAGACATCCACCGCGCCGCTGGCCGAGGCGCGCATGCCCTGCGCCGTCCAGCCGGAGAGGTCGGCCCGCTCCCCCGGCGCGAGCGGCACCAGCACCAGGCGCGTCGGCTCGCCCGGCCGCTCCACCGCCGTGACCAGCGCGCGGTCCACGCTGCCGGCGCCGGAGCAGAGCACCTTGCGGCCGAGGAGCCGGACGCCCTCCGCCACGCGCTCGATCCGGAGCGGCGGCTCGCCCGGCGCGCCGGTGTTCCAGACCGCGAAAAGCCGCCCGGCCCGCGCATCCCGCGCCGCCGCCTGCCGCTGCGCCGCATCGCCATGCGCCAGCACCAGGCGGAGCGCGTTCACATGCCCCTCCCAGAGCCGCCCGAGCGGGAGGCTGGCGCGGCCGATGAGCCGCAGCGCGGTGCAGAGCGCCGCCGCCCCGGCCGGCTCGGTCCCGAGGCCATGCCCGCCCATGGCTGGCGGCAGCGGCGCGGCCAGCAGCCCGGCCTCGCGCAGCGCCGCGACATCCTCCGCCGGGAAGGCGCCGTCCGCGTCGCGCGCCGGGGCGCGGGCGGCGATGCCGGGCAGGGCGCGGCGCAGGGCAGCCAGGAGGGCAGGGGCGTCGGCCGGGGGGATCGGGGGCGAAAGATTCGACATGCGCGGCCGCAACGGCCGGGCCGCCCGCCGGTTGCGCCGCGGCCGACGCGGGTCGCGCCGCGGGTTGACCCCTCCCGCCCCGCCGCGCAGCCTTGCGCGACGCAACGAGGGGGAAACGCAGGATGCCGCATCGCCGCCGGGGGCAGGCCTGACCATGGGCGCCGGGCCGCTCGCGGGCATCCGCGTGCTCGACCTCACCACCGTGCTGGTCGGGCCCTATTGCACCCAGGTCCTCGCCGAGATGGGCGCCGAGGTGACCAAGGTGGAGGCGCCGGAGGGCGACGTGGTGCGCCTGATCGGCCCCGGCCGCAGCCCCGGCATGGGCTGCATGTTCCTCACCATCAACCGCGGCAAGCGCAGCCTCGTCCTCGACCTGAAGACGCCCGAGGGGCGGGCGGTGCTGCTGCGGCTCGCGCAGTCCGCCGAGGTGCTGGTCACCAATATCCGTCCGGCTGCCATGGCGCGGCTCGGCCTCGACTGGCCGGCGCTGCGGGCGGCGAATCCGCGCCTCGTCTATGCCGCGGTGCTCGGCTATGCCCAGGACGGTCCCTATGCCCCGCGCCCGGCCTATGACGACCTGATGCAGGGCGCCGCCCTCATCGCCGCGCTGAACGCACGGGTGAACGGCGGCGAGCCGCGCTATGTGCCGCTGGCCATGGCGGACCGCATCACCGGCCTGATGGCCGCGAGCGCGATCAATGCCGCCCTGGTCCACCAGGCCCGCACCGGCGAGGGGCAACTGGTCCAGGTGCCGATGTTCGAGACGATGCTCAACTTCGTCCTCGGCGACCATCTCGGCGGCAAGGTCTTCGACCCGCCGCTCGATGCCGGCGGCTATGGACGGCTGCTCTCGCCCGACCGCCGGCCCTACCGGACGAAGGACGGCTTCGTCTGCACCATGATCTACAACGACCGCCAATGGCGCGCCTTCTGCGCCGCCGTCGGCTGGCCCGACCTGGTCTCGACCGACCCGCGCTTCGCCAGCCATGCCACCCGCACGCGCCATATCGACGAGGTGCTGGGGCTGCTGGCGCGGGAGTTCCTCACCCGCAGCACGGCCGAATGGCTGGACCTGCTGGAGCGGGCGGACCTGCCGGTGACGCCGGTCCACACCCTCGAGAGCATCTTCGAGGACCCGCATTTGCTGGCCACCGGCTTCTTCCAGGCCGAGGACCATCCGACGGAAGGGCGGACGCTCCGCATGGCCGCGCCCGTGCGCTTCTCCGCCACGCCCGCGGGCGAGCGGGCGCCGGCGCCGCGGCTCGGTGCCGACAGCGCCGCGATCCTGGCCGAGGCCGGCTATGCCGAGGCCGAGATCGCGGCGCTGGTCTCGGCCGGCGCGGTGCGGGCCGGCTGAGCCCCGACCGGGGCGAGGTGCCTCGGGGCGTCCCGGCGATGCGGCGCAGGCGTCTCGGCGGGCCGGCCTCCGGGCCTTCGCGGCCCTGCCGCCTCAGCCCGGCAGGTGCGCGACGGCCGAGATCTCCACCAGGAATTCCGGCCGCACCAGGCCGCATTGGATGCACCAGCGCGCCGGCGGCTCGCTCGGGAAGTATTCCTTGTAGACGGCGTTCATGGCCGGGTAATGCGCCATGTGGGAGAGGAAGATGTTGCAATAGGCGACGTCCTGCATGGTGCCGCCGCCGGCCTCGACGATCGCCTTGATGGCTTCCAGCACCGCGCGGGTCTGCGCGCCGGCATCGCCCGCGCCGACCACCTGCCCCGCCGCATCCAGCGCCAGGATGCCCGAGACGTAGATCGTGTTGCCGGCCTTCACGCCCGGCGAATAGGGCGCCAGCGGCGGCGCGGAGCCCGGCGGGATGATCGGGGTCTTCGGCATGGCGGTGCTGCCTCCTTCCATGGGCGTGCAAGGCGAGCATGGCTGCTGCGCCGCAGCAAGCGCGCCGGTGCGAAGAGGAGGGCAGCCGACACGGGCGGCGAACCGCCGCCGCGCAACCGGCGTTGCGCCCCCGACGGCAGCGGAGGGCGGCATGCGGCGAGCGGGGCGATGGATGGCGGCGCTGGCGATGCTGCCCGGCTGCGCCCTGGCGCAGGCCGACCGGCCGCCCGCACCCCTGCCGCCCGCCCGGCCGGAGGCGCCGCAGGTCGCGCCCCCGCCCGCCGCCGCGCCGGCCCCGGGCGTGATCCGCCCGCCGGCGGGCGTCGATCCCGGCATCCGGGCCCCCGCGCCGGTGCCGGCCCCCGGCACCACGCCGGTGATCCCGCCGCCCGGCACCCCCGGCGGCGACCGCCGGGTGGAGCCACGCTGACCGCCCGCGGACGGGGCGGCGTTACCAGGACTTAAGCCAGCGCATGCGATCCTGGCCGGCATGCCGCCGGGATCCGTCAACGACACGCAATCGACGCCTTCCGCCAGCGCGGACCCGCCGGGCGAGATGACCTGCACGCTGGAGCATCCCGTGTTCCGGCGCTTCCCCGGCATCGGGTTCCGCCGCTCCCCGCTTGATGGGGAGGTGGTGATGGTCGTCCCCATGGCGGAGCGGGAGGCGGTGCTGCCGCTGAAGGGCATCCAGCAGGAATTCGGGATTGCCGAGGACAGTCCGGACGGCCGCATGCTGGCCCTGGTCGCGGAGAGCCTGGGCTATGTCACCGCCCTGCATCCCGGCGACCCGCTGCCGGCCGAGGTGGTGAACGGCGCCGCAAGCTGGTCGCCGGAGGGGGCGCATCGCCGCCGTGCCCAGGTGCGGCTGCGCATCGCCCTGCTCGGCTGGCAGGACCCGGAAGCGGCGCAGCGGGCGATGCGGGACATCGAATCCGGCGGCCGGCTGGACAGCGACCCCGAACTCAGGACCGCCATCCAGAATGCCAGCCGCAAGGCGGTGAACGAGCTGGGCTGCGCGGGGCCGGACGAGGTGATCGCCTGCCTCGACCGCCTGGCCGAGGATTTCGCCTATGTCGAGGCGCTGCGCGACCGGCTGCTGGTCCGCGTGCAGCGGCTGATCGCCCGGGCGCAGCGCATCGGCGCGACGCTGCATCGCTCAGACACCGTCCGGTCGGACGCGATCCGGCGCATCACCCGGATGGCGGAGACCGCGCTCGAGGAGTTGTCCGCGCGGTTCCGGAAGCTGGACGGCGTCTACACCGAGATCATCCCGCTGCTGCGGGAGCCCGAGACGCGCCTCGCCTTCGTGCAGGAGAACCGCGACGCGCTCTACCGCACCCTGATGGGCTGGGAGCCGATCCTCGGCGAATGGGACGGGGTGAGGGAGGGCGACGACCTGCTGTGGCAGGCCGTCGGCAATACCTACCAGTTCCTCGCGCGCCGCTACCTCGCCGTCGCGGAATGGCCGCCCTTCGGCGTGCTGCGCCAGGCGCTGTCGCGCGGCCGGGAGAGCGCAATGCGCTGGTAGCCGCGGCCGCGCGCGGTTTGACAGCCCTGCCCGCCGGCCGGAGACTCGCCGGATCGGGGGAGGGGCGGGATGGACGAGGCCGCGCTGCAGGGCTGGATCGGCCGCGAGCAGGTGACGGAGGACGAGGCGAGCCTGGTGCTGCTGCGGCGCCTCGCCGCGCTGCTGGACCAGGACCCCGCCGCGATTCGCCGCGGCGCGCCGATGCCGGAGGGCTGGCACGTGGTCCTCTTCGGCCCGCTGGCGCGGCAATCCGCGCTCGGGCCGGACGGCCACCCCGCCATGGGCGAGTTCCTGCCGCCGGTGCCGCTGCCGCGCCGGATGTTCGCGGGCCGCCGCACCTGGTTCGCGGCGCCGATCCCGGTCGGGGCCGAGGTCCGCCGCGTCTCCCGCATCGCCGCCATCAACCCGAAGGAGGGGCGGAGCGGGCGGATGATCTTCGTCACCATCCGCCACGGCATCGAGAGCGGTGGCCGCGAATGCGTGGTGGAGGAGCAGGACCTCGTGTTCCGGGAGGCGCCGCGGCCCGGCGCCGCGCCGGCCGAGCCGGCGCCGCCCGCGCTGCCGGCCGAGGCGGTGCGCGAGCGCTTCCTGCCCGACCCGACGCTGCTCTTCCGCTACTCCGCGGTGACGAACAACGGCCACCGTATCCACTACGACGCCGACTACGCGCGCGGGGCGGAAGGCTATCCGGCGCTGGTGGTCAATGGCGGCATCGCCACGACGATGCTGACGGAACTGGCGAAGTGCCACCTGCCGGGGCCGCTGCGCCGGGTGACGACGCGCGCGGGACGGCCGCTCTTCGTCGGGCGGGAGGCGACGCTCGCCTGCCATCGGGAGGCGCCGGACCGCGCCCGGCTCTGGGCGCTGGACGATGCGGGGCGGCTCGCCTTCGAATGCGTCGCGGAATGCGCGGCATGACGACGGGACCGCTCTCCGGCATCAAGGTGCTGGACCTCACCGCCGTGGTCGTCGGCCCCTCCTGCACGCTCACCCTCGCCGAGCAGGGCGCCGCGGTCATCAAGCTGGAATCGCCGGAGGGCGACCTGCTGCGCAAGCTTGGCGGCCCGGCGCCATCGCCGGACATGTCGCCCAAGTTCATCCACTTCAACCGCGGCAAGCGCAGCATCGCGGTCGACCTGAAGACCGCGGAGGGCAAGGCGGTGCTGGTGAGGCTCGCCGAGCGGGCCGATGTCCTCGTCACCAACATGCGCGGCGGCGCGCTCGAGCGCCTCGGCATCACCTGGGAGGCGCTGCATCAGCGCAACCCGCGCCTCGTCTTCTGCGTCATCGCCGGCTTCGGCCGCCGTGGCCGCCACCATGACAGCCCGGCCTACGACACCATCATCCAGGGCATGTCGGGCTTCGCCGCGGCGCTCGGCCGGGTGCTGGGCGAGCCCCGCTTCGCGCCTTTCGTGCTCTGCGACCACATCACCGGCATCATCGCCTCCCAGGCCATCACCGCCGCGCTCTATGCCCGGGAGCGGAGCGGCGAGGGCCAGGCGATCGAGGTGCCGATGTACGAGAGCATGGCGCATTTCGTCCTCACCGAGCACATGTTCCGCCGCACCTTCGACCCCGCGGGACCGACCGGCGACCCGCGCGTCATGAACCCGGATGCGCGGCCGATCCCGACCGCGGATGGCTACATCGCCGTCTCGGCCAATACGGATGCGCAGGCCTTCGCCTTCTTCGCGGCGATCGGCCGGCCCGAACTCAAGGACGATCCGCGCTTCAACTCGGTCGTCGCGCGCTTCCGCAACGTGGAGGCCTATTTCACGCTGCGCGCCGAGGCGCTGCGCACGCGCACGACGGCCGAATGGGCCGCCGAGTTCCGCCGGCGCGAGATCCCGGCCATGCCCTTCCAGACGATCGAGGGCATGCTGGAGGACCCGCATCTCTGGGAGACCGGGCTGCTACGGCAGGAGGTCCATCCGACCGAGGGGCCCATGACCGGCCTCGGCCGCCCCGTCACCTTCTCCGCCGCCGGGCCGGACGATTTGCCGCTGGCGCCGCGCCTCTCGGCCGATGCGCGGGAGGTGCTGGCGGAGGCGGGCTATGCCGAGGCGGAGATCGAAGACCTGCTCGGCAGCGCCGTGGTGCCGCCGCCGGGCTGAGCGGCCGCATCATTCCGGCGTGATCCCCGCTGCCGCGGCGACCTGCCTCCATTGCGGCACCTCCTGCCGCAGCCGCGCCGTCAGCGCCTCCGGCCCGGTCAGCAGCAGCGTGGCGCCGAGGCCGGCCATGCGCCTGGCCAGCGCGCTGTCCGGTGCGCGCAGCGGCGCCATCTCCCGCATCAGCACCGCCACGGCCTCGGGCGGCGTCGCCTTGCCGCCGAGGAGGGCGAACCAGAAGGGCACGGCATAGCCCGGCACCGCCTCCCCGATCGCCGGCACGCCGGGCAGGGCGGGGCTGCGGGCCGCGGTGGTGACGGCGAGCGGCCGCAGCCTGCCCTCCTGCAACTGCGCCGCGGGAATGGAGGGATCGCCGGTCCAGATGTCGATATCGCCGGCCAGCAACGCGGTCAGGGACTGCGTCACGCCGCGATAGGGCACGTGCAGCAGCTCGATCCCCGCCCGATTCATCAGCAGCGCCATGGCGAGGTGGGTGGAGGAGCCGATGCCGGCCGAGGCCACGCTGATCCGCCCCGGCCGTGCCTTCGCCGCGGCCAGCAGCGCGGCGAAATCGGCGAAGGGCGCATCCGACCGGCAGGCCAGCAGCAGGGAGCTCTCCGAGATCAGCGTCACCGGCACGAGGTCGGCGAAGGCGTCGAAGCCGGGATCCTTCAGGATCGCCGGCAGGGTGGCGAAGGAGGTGGTGGTGATCAGGAAGGTATGCCCGTCCGTCTCCCGCGCCACGTATTGCGTGCCGACGGCGCTGCCCGCGCCCGGGCGCGAGTCGATCACCACCGCCTGGCCCAGGCGTTGCGACAGATGCTCGGCGATGATCCGCGCCGGCACCTCCTGCGGCCCACCGGGGGCGAAGGGGCTGACGAAGCGGATCGGCCGGTTCGGCCAGGACCCTTGCGCCAGCGCCGGTGTCGCCATCGCCGCCGCCAGCAGCGCCCGCTTTCCGATCCCGGACATGTCTTTCCTCCGCATCGCGGAAGGAATACAGCGGAAGCGCGCCCGCCCCCAAGGGAGGCCCCCCCAGGGAAGGATGCGATGACCGGCTTCACCCTCACGCCGATCGGCCATCTGGAGACGCCCTGGCCGAGCCCCGCCGACTGCCCGCGCAATGGCCGCCAGCCCGACCTGTCGCCGGAATGCCGCGCCGTGGTGGCGGAGCCCTACCGCGAGGGGCTGCTGGGGCTGGAGGGCTTCAGCCACCTCATCCTGCTCTACTGGATGGACCGCGCGCCGCCGCCCGCGCTGGTCTTCACGCCGCCCTTCGATCCCACGCCGCGCGGCGTCTTCGCGACCCGCGCGCCCTTCCGGCCGAACCCGGTCGCGCTCTCCGTCGTGCGCTTCCATGGCTTCGCGGCGCCCGGCCTGCTGCGGGTGACGAATCTCGACTGCGCGAACGGCACGCCGCTGCTCGATATCAAGCCCTACCTGCCGACGACGGATGCCGAGCCGGAGGCGAGCATGGGCTGGCTCGCTCCGCATGCGACGCGCCGCTCCGGCTGAACCCGTGCAGGCTTGCGGCGCTATGGCGGCATGTCGGTCCAACGTCGCCTCGCCCTGCACTTCGCCCTCGGCTTCGCCGTCGCCGCCGTCTTCGTCGCGGGTCTCCTGCTCGCCGATCCCGGCGGCATGGGAGCGCTGCTGCGGGCGCCCGATGCCGGCTGGCTGCCGCTCTTCCTGCTCTGGCTCTTCACCGGCCTGACCTTCGGCGTCGCGCAATGCGCGACCGCGCTGGGCTGTGCCGAAGCGCCGGACGAGGATCGCGGCAGCTTGGTCGCCATCCCGGTCCCGGTGCCGGTCAGGAGCCCGCGCAACGCCGCGCGTCGCTGACCCGGCCGCACGCACAAGGGGCCGGGTTCGCCGCAGGCGCCGGCGCGGCCGCGCTGTAGCGCGCGCCGGGACGGGCGCATCATGCTGCCCGTCCCCTGCCGAGGCCCGAGCATGACCGCCATAATCCGCCCCTTCGCGGCCGGCGAGGCCGCCGCCTTCCGCGAGATCCGGCTCGAGGCGCTGCGCCGCCACCCCGAGGCCTTCGGCGCCTCGATCGAGGAGGCCGAGGGCTCGGAGGTCGCCGCCTTCGCCGCCGGCCTCGCCAAGCCGCCGCCGGACGCCGTCTTCGGCGCCTGGCTGCCGGGGGAGGCCGCGCCGCAGGACATGGCCGGCTTCTTCGTCCACCGGCCGCGCAAGGTGGCGCACAAGGGCGCGGTCTGGGGTGTCTATGTCCGGGCGGAGGCGCGCGGCCAGGGCCTCGGCCGAATGCTGATGCAGCGGGTTATCGACCAGGCGCGCGGGGCGGGGCTGGAGACGCTGCTGCTCACGGTGACCGAGGCCGTGCCGGCCGCCCGCGCCCTCTACGAGAGCCTCGGCTTCCTGGCCTATGGCACGGAACCGCGGGGCCTGCGCCTCGGCCCCGGGCACTATGTGGACGAGACGCTGATGGCGCTCGACCTGCGCGGCGCTTGAAGGCCGGCCGCCCGTCCCGCAGCATGGCGCGCAACAGGCGGGAGGGGGGCGGGATGGCGTCCGAGCGGATGAGCACCGCACAGGCTGTCGTGGCGGGGCTGCTGGCCAACGGCATCGAGACGATCTACGCCCTGCCCGGGGTGCAGAACGACCCCTTCTTCGATGCGCTCTACCACGCCCAGAACCGGCTGCGGGTGATCCACACGCGGCATGAGCAGGGGGCGGCCTATATGGCGCTCGGCGCCGCGCTGGCGACGGGAAGGCCGCAGGCCATGGCTGTCGTGCCGGGGCCGGGGCTGCTGAATGCCTCGGCGGCGCTGGCCACGGCCTATTCCACGGATGCCCGCGTGCTGGCGATCTCCGGCCAGATCCCGCTGGGCGCCATCGGCCGGATGACCGGCCAGTTGCACGAGATCCGGGACCAGACCGGCCTCCTCCGCAGCATGACCAAGTGGAACGCCATGGTGACCGGCCCGGCCGATGCGCCGGCGGCAGTGGAGGAGGCCTTCCGGCAACTCCTCTCCGGCCGGCCGCGGCCCGTCGCGCTCGAGGTGCCGATGGATGTCTGGCCTCGCACCGGCCTGATGCCGGCGCTGCGCACCGCGGAGCCGCTGCCCGCCCCGCCGGTGGACGAGGAGGTGGTGGAGCAGGCGGCGCGGCTGCTGGGCGCGGCGGAGCGGCCGATGCTCGTCGTCGGCGGCGGCGCGCACGCGGCGCGGGAGGAGGTGCGCCGGATCGCCGAGGCGCTGGCGGCACCCGTGCTCTCCGTCCGCATGGGCCGCGGCGTGCTGGACGGGCGGCATCCGCTCGCGGTCACGGTGCCGGCCGCGCACCGGCTCTGGGCCGAGGCGGATGCGGTGCTGGTCGTCGGCAGCCGTGCTTCCGGCGCGCTCGGCGGCTGGGGCACGGAGGGCCTGAAGCTGGTGCGGGTCGAGATCGATGCCGAGGAGATGCACCGCTTCGGCGCGCCGACCATCGGGCTGCAGGGCGATGCCGCCGCCATCCTGCCCGCCCTCGCCGAGCGCATCGCGGTGCACAGGCGCGCCCGCCCCGGCCGGATGGAGCACATCGCGGGCGTGAAGGCCGAGGTGATGGGCCGCGTCGCCGAGCGCCTGGCGCCGCAGCAGGCCTTCCTCAGGGCGATGCGGGAGGTGCTGCCGGAAGACGGCATCCTGGTCGATGAGCTGACCCAGGTGGGCTATGCCGGGCGCGCGCTCTGGCCCGTCCACGGGTCGCGGACCTATCTCTCCTCCGGCTACCAGGGGACGCTGGGCTGGGGGCTGGCCGCGGCGCTGGGCGCCAAGGCGGCGCGGCCGGAGGCGCCGGTGCTCTCCATCTCCGGCGATGGCGGCTTCATGTTCAACGTGCAGGAGCTGGCGACCGCGGTGCAGCACGGCATCGCGGTGGTCGCCGTGGTCTTCACCGACAATGCCTACGGCAATGTGCGGGGATTCCAGAAGCAGCACTATGGCGGCCGGGTGATCGCCACCGAGCTGCGCAACCCGGACTTCGTGCGCCTCGCCGAGAGCTTCGGTGCGCTCGGGCTGCGGGCCGAGGGGCCGGCGGCGCTGGGCGAGGCGCTGCGGCGCGGCTTCGCCAATGCCGACGGCCCGACGCTGATCGAGGTGCCGGTCGGCGAGTTCCCGAGCCCCTGGGAGTTCCTGATGCTGCCGAAGGTGCGGCCGGCGGGCTGAGCATGGCGGCGCGCCCGCTGGCCCGGCTGCGCACCATCTGCCTCCGCCTGCCGGAGGCCGAGGAACGCGAGACCTGGGACGTCCCGACCTTCCGCGTGCGCGGGAAGATCTTCGCCATGGCGCCCGGCGAAGGGCAGGAATTGCAGGTCTGGTGCAAGGCGCCGCCCGGCGCGCAGCAGGTGCCAGGGCGTGTCTGCAGAGGGCTGCGGCTCGTCTCGGCGGGTCTTTTCCGTCCTGGCGGCGTCCGCGGCCTTGCCGATGCTACCAGCATCGGCTGTGGCCGCGTCCTGGCCAGGCCGAAAAATCCCTCGCCGATCCTTCGCCGGTCCCTCTGCAGACACGCCCTTGTGGGCGCCGATCCCGCGCGTTTCTTCGCCCCGCCCTATCTCGGGCCGAAGGGCTGGATCGGCATCCGCCTGCACCCGCCGCCGGACTGGGCGGAGGTGGCGGCGCTGCTCCGCCGCAGCTACGGGCTGGTCGCGCCGAAGCGGCTGGCCGCGATGCTCGCGTGAACGACCAAAGGGGGAAACGACAGAATGATCGGACGACGCGGGGCCCTGGCCCTCGCCGGGGCAGGGCTGGCGGCAGGGCGGGCGCGGGCGGCGGTCTGGCCGCTGCGGCCGGTGCGCATCGTGGTGCCCTTTGCGGCCGGCGGGTCGAGCGACATCTGCGCCCGGCTGGTCGGGCGGCAGATGCAGGCGGCGACGGGGCAGGGCTTCGTCGTCGAGAACATCGCCGGCGGCAATGGCGTGGTCGGGACGCTCGCGGTGCTGCAGGCGCCGGCCGATGCGCATACCCTGCTGCTGGGCGCGACCACGACCTTCTCGGTCAATCCCTACCTCATGCGCAACCCGGGCTACGACGCCGACCGCGACTTCGCGCTGGTCGGCGTCTTCGGCACCACCTCCAGCTACCTGATGGTCGCGGCCGACAGCCCCTGGCGGACGGTGGAGGAGCTGATCGCCGCCATCCGGGCGCAGCCGGGGAAGCTCAATTCGGGCTGGTTCAACGGCTCCTCCCGCATCCCGGCGGCGCTGCTGAAGCAGGTGGCGCGGCTCGACTTCGAGGAGGTCTCCTACAAGATCGTCGGCAATGCGATCACCGACCTGCAGGCCGGCCAGATCCAGTTCGTCTACATCGACATGGTGGCGGCGGATGCACATCTCGCCTCCGGCCGCTTCCGCGCGCTGGCGGTCACCGGGCCGGCGCGCTCGCCCCGCTACCCCGACCTGCCGGCGATGCGGGAGCTCTTCGAGGGCTTCGAGACCGATGGCTATCTCGGCATGGGCATCCGCAGCGCGACGCCCATCCCGCTGCAGGTCGAGGTGAACCGGCAGATTGTCGCGGCGGTGCAGGACCCCGAGGTCAGCCGGCGCCTGCGCGAGATGAGCCTGGAGCCGGTGGCGATGGACCTCGAATCCGCCAGCGTCTATGGCCGCAGCGAGCGGGCGAAGTACGGCCGCATCATGCGCCTTGCCCGCATCGAGCCGGAGTGATCAGCCCCGTACCGCCGCCGCCACGGCCCGCACCAGGTCGTGCGGGTTGTCGTGCAGCGCGGTGACGCCGACCGCGGCCAGGTCCGCCCGCGCCTGCGCCAGCGGATAGCCGCGCAGCGCCGCATGGCCGGCGGCGATCCCGGCGAGGAAGGGCTTTCGCGGCGGATTGGCGCGCAGCGCCGCGGCCAACGCGTCCACCCGGCCCTTGAGGCCGCGGGAGGCGAGGGTGGTGAAGAACATCACCGCCTTGACCTCCGGTCGCTCCGCGATCTCGAAAGCCGCGGCCAGGCGTTCCGGCATGGTCTCGGCCGGGCCGCCATTGGCATTGTCCATGAAGCAGGCGGCGGGGCAGCCGGCATCGGCCAGCAGGTCCAGCATCAGCATGCCGAGGCCGGCGCCGGCGGTGATCATCGCCACCGTCCCGCCCGGCAGCTCGACGAGCTGGAAGCCCTGCGCGCGTGCCCGGCGCTCGAGCGGCGTCAGCGCCGCCTCCTCGAGCGCCGCCGACAGTGCGGGCGCGGCATGGCGGAACGTCGCCGCGTCGTCGCGGATCGCCTTGACGTCGCAGGCGACGAGGCGGCCATCGGCGAGCACGCCGAGCGGGTTGACCTCCAGCAGCTCCAGGTCCTCGGCGCGCAGGATGCGGGCGAGGCGGAGCGCCAGCCGCGCGAGGCGCGGTGCGAGGTCGGGCGGGACGCCGGGGCGCAGCGCGGCGTGGATCGCCTCCAGCGCGCCGGCTGCATCCGGTTCGATGCCGCAGCGCAGCAGGGTGCCGGCCTGCTCCACCTCGACCCCACCCTCGGGCGCGCAGAGGATCTCGATGCATTGCGCCGTGCCGTCGACCCGCGCGGCGAGATAGACCTCGCGCGCCATCGGCACGGCGTCCTCCAGCAGCAGCGGCGCGGCGGGATCGCCGAGCGCGGCGCGGATCGCGGCGGCCATGGCGGGCGCCTCGCCGGGATTGCTGCGGCGCACAAGGCCGCGCTTGCCGCGGCCGCCTTCCAGCACCTGCGCCTTCAGGATCCCGTGCGCGTCCTGCGGCGGCGCATCCTGCAGCAGCACGCTGTCGGGGACGGGGATGCCGTGATGCGCCAGCAGTCTCTTGCCATCATGCTCCGCGAGACGCACCGTTCCCTCCGTGATGACCGTGCCCTTCCTCGCCAGCTTCCCCCGCCGCGTCGTGGTGTTCAACCCGACCGGCCGCTACGCCGCGGCGCAGGTCGCCGCGATGCGGGAGGCCGGGACCAGACTGGTTGCCGGCATCGCGCTCGGGCGCGGGGGCGAGACGGTGGACGGGCTGCCGCTCTTCGACGACGTGCGCGACCTGCCGGAGCCGGCCGATGCCGCGGTGATCTACACCCCGCCAGAGGGCGTGCTGGATGCGGTGCGCGCGGCGGCCGGCATCCCGAGCATCGTGGTCGCGGCGGAATACGTGCCGGTGCATGACGGGCTGCGGGCGGCGCAGGCGGCGCGGGCGGCGGCATCCTGGATGGTGGGGCCGAACACGCTCGGCCTCTGCGTGCCGGGGGAGGGGCTGCTGGGCTCCATCGCGCCCTCCTTCTGCATGGAGGGTTCCGTCGCCGTGCTCTGCCGCAGCGGCACGCTGACGCTGACCATGGCGCGGCTGCTGACGGCGGCCGGCATCGGCCAGCGCCTGGTGGCGCATATCGGCGGCGACACGGTCTGCGGCCGCAACCCGCAGGAATGGCTGGCCGCGCTGGCGGAGGATCCGCGTGTCTCCGCCGTGCTCTATTGCGGCGAGATCGGCGGCGACAAGGAATACGCCCTGGCCGAGGCCATTCCGCGCTGCGGCAAGCCGGTGGTCGCCATGCTGGTCGGTCGGCACGCGCCGGCGGGCCGGCGCATGGGCCATGCCGGCGCGCTGGCCGGCGCCGCGCGCGAGACCGCGGCGGCGAAGCTGGCCGCGCTGGCCGCCGGCGGCGCGCAGGTGGCGCGCGATCCCGAGGAAGCCATCGCCCTCCTGAAGGACCTGCACCGATGAGCGACGCACCGACCGCCGCCGAGATGGAGGAGATCGCCGCGGGCGCCGCGCCCGATGGACCGGGCGTGGTGCTCTGCGAATGCTTCGCGCGCGACGGGTTGCAGCACGAGCCGGCGATCCTCCCGGCCGAGACCAAGATCGCAATGATCGAGCGGATCGCCGATTGCGGCTTCCGCCGGATCGAGATCACCAGCTTCGCGCATCCGGAGCAGGTGCCGCAATTCGCGGATGCCGAGGCGGTGCTGAAGGGCGTGCGGCGGCGGCCGGGCGTGCTGTTCAAGGCAACCTGCCCCAACCCGCAGGCGGTCAAGCGGGCGCTGGCGGCGCAGGAGGGCGGCTGGGGGCCGGACGAGATTTCCCTGCTGATCTCCGCGAGCGAGGGACATTCGCAGCGCAACCTCCGTCGGTCGCGCGAGGAGCAATGGGCGAATGTCGCGGAGATGGCGCGGCTGGCCGGCGATGCCTTCGTCATGGTCGGCACCATCAGCGTCGCCTTCGACTGCCCCTTCGACGGGCGGACGCCGCAGGAACGGGTGCTGGAGGATGCGGAGCGCTTCGCCGGGCTCGGCGTGACGCGGATCGCGATCGGCGACACGATCGGCAGCGCGACGCCGCCGCGGGTGCGCGACCTGATCGGCTGGCTGCACGGCGCGCTGCCGACCGCGACCTTCATTGCGCATTTCCACGACAGCCGCGGCACCGGCATCGCCAATACCCTGGCGGCGATCGAGGCCGGGCTGACCCATGCGGATTGCGCGCTGGGCGGCACCGGCGGGCATCCCGCGAAGATCGCCTATGGCGAGGGCCATACCGGCAATACCTGCACCGAGGACCTGGCGACTGCGCTGGAAGCCATGGGCTACGCTATAGGTTTGGATCTTGGCCTGGTGCGTGGTGCCGGCCTCGAGGCCGAACGCGTCCTGGGCCGCCAGTTGGCCTCGCGGGTGATCCGCGCAGACTCACAGAAATAGAAGGGGGCCCGGGGGAATACCTTCCCCCGGAATCTTGGATGCTGCTGATCGAGTCGCGCGCCGATATCCGCGTCCTGCGCCTGTCCCGCCCGGAGAAGCGCAATGCCTTGAGCATGGCGCTGTCTTCCGCCCTGATCGACGCCTTCCAGTCCGCCGAGGCGGCTGCGGAGGTGCGGGCCGTGGTGCTCTGCGGCGAGGGTGCCGGATTCTGCGCCGGCGGCGACCTCGAGGAGCGCCGGTTGCTGGCGGATGACGCGGCTGCCTGGCAGGCGCGCGCCGCGCTGGCCGATGCGGTGCTGGCGGCGCCGGGCGCGACCGCGAAGCCTGTGGTCGCCGCGGTGCATGGCCGCGTGGTGGGGATGGGCGCCTCGCTCGCGCTCGGCTGCGATATGGTCGTAGCGGCGGAGGATGCGCTGTTCTCCTGGCCGGAGGCGCGGCACGGCATCTGGCCGCATCTGGTGCTGCCGCAACTGCTGCGGCATCTCGGCCCGAAGGACGCTTTCGAACTGCTGGCGACTGGCCGCGCGCTCGATGCGGCGGAGGCGCGGGCGCTGCGCCTGGTGAATCGTGTGGTGGCGCCGGATGGGTTGCTGGAGGAGGCCTGCGCGCTGGCCTCGGCGGCGGCGCAGTACCCGCCGGAGATGCTGCGCGGCATCAAGGCGCGGATCGACGCGGCGGGGGTGCGGCCATGACGGACACGGTGCTGTATGAGGCGGATGCACGCGGCGTGGTGGTGCTGCGGCTGAACCGGCCCGCGGCGCGCAACGCCTTCAACCTGGCGATGGCGGAATCGTTGGCCACCGCCTGCCGGCGCGCCGCGGCCGAGGACGCACGGCTGGTGCTGCTGCGTGCCGAGGGCCCGGTCTTCTGCGCCGGTGCTGACTTAAAGGAGCGCCAGGGCATGACCGACGACCAGGTCCGCGCCCGCCGGCTGAAGGGCTTCGCCGCCTATGCGGCGATCGAGGCGCTGCCGATGCCCGTGGTCGCCGTGGTGGAGGGACCGGCCGTCGGCTCGGGCTGCGAGATGGCGGCGGCCTGCGACTTCGTCGTCGCCACGCCGGCGGCCAGCTTCCGCACGCCGGAAGCGCTTTGGGGCACGGTCGGTGCGACGCAGCGGCTGCCGCGGGTGCTGGGCAAGCGGCTGGCCAAGGACATGATGCTGACCGGGCGCGTGCTGACCGCCGAGGAGGCGCTGGCGCATGGCCTCGTCACGCGCCTCGTGGCGCCCGAGGCGCTGGAGGCGGTGCTGGAGGAGATCGCGGCCACGGTCGCGCAGGCGCCGCCCGCGGCGCTGCGGCTGGCCAAGCGCTGCATCGACGAGGGCGTGGAGCGCGACCCGCACGGCGCGCTGGCGACGGAGTTGCTGGCGATCGAGGAGAGCCTCGCCGCGGCCGAGTGGCGCGCGGCGATGGCCCGGTTCTGAGGCCCGATCAGGCCGCCAGCCTCACCTTCGCCGCGGCCTTGACCATCTCGGCGCATTTCTCGCCGATCATGATGCTCGGCGCATTGGTATTGCCCGAGACCACGGTCGGCATGACGGAGGCATCGGCGACGCGCAGCCCCTCGATCCCGCGCACGCGCAGTTCGGGGTCCACCACGCTCTCCGGGTCGCCGCCCATGCGGCAGGTGCCGCTGGGGTGGTAGATCGTGATGCCGGTGCGGCGGATGAAGCCGAGGATCTCCTCGTCGCTCGCCGCCGCGGCGCCGGGCACGACCTCCTCCTCGATGATGCCGGCGAAGGCCCTGGTCTGCGACAGCCGCCGGCCGAGCTTGATGCCTTCGACCATGCAGCGCCGGTCGGTCTCGGTGGCGAGGTAGTTGGCGTGGATCATCGCCTTCTCCATCGGGTCCGGGCTCTTCAGCGTGATCGTGCCGCGGCTCTCGGGACGGAGCTGGCAGGCGCTGATGGTCATCCCGGGGAAGTCGTGCAACTCCAGCATGGTCTTCGATGTGCTGAAGGGCAGGAAGTGGTACTGCACGTCCGGCGTCGCGCTGCCCGGCAGCACGCGGGCGAAGAGCCCGGCGGTACCGGCGCTGACGGTCAGCGGCCCGCTGCGGCGGAGCGCGAACTCGGCGCCCATCCAGGCCTTGCCGAAGAGGCTCGACACGCGGGTGTTCAGGCTGCCCGGGCCCTTCACGCGGAAGGCGAGGCGCGCCTGGAAATGGTCCTGCAGGTTCCGCCCGACATCGCGGAGGTCGTGCACGACCGGAACGCCGAGTGATTGCAGGTGCTCCGCCGGCCCGATGCCCGAGAGCAGCAGGAGATGCGGGGAGGCGATGGCGCCGGCGCAGAGGATCACCTCGCGCTCCGCCCGGATGGTCAGCTTCGCGCCGAAGCGGGTGAAGGAGACGCCGGCGGCGCGGCGGCCTTCCATCACCAGACCGTTGCTATGCGCATCGGTCACCACCGCCAGGTTCGGCCGGCTGCGCGCGGGCTTGAGATAGGCCGTCGCGCTGCTGCAACGCCAGCCATTGCGCGCCGTCACCTGGAAGAAGCCGGCGCCCTCCTGCTCCGCGCCGTTGAAGTCCGGGTTGCGCGGGAAGCCGAGCTCGGCCGCGGCCTCGATGAAGGCGAGCGCGAGGGGGTTCTTGTCCCGCAGGTCGGAGACGGCGAGCGGCCCGCCCGTGCCGTGCAGCTCGGACGCTCCGCGCTCCTGGTCCTCGGAGCGCCGGAAATAGGGCAGCACGTCCTCGAAGGACCAGCCGGTGCAGCCGAGCTGACGCCAGTGGTCGTAATCCTCCTTCTGCCCGCGGACGTAGAGCAGGCCGTTGATCGCCGAGGAGCCGCCGAGGGTGCGGCCGCGCGGCCAGGGGATGCGGCGGCCCTCCAGCTCCTTCTCCGGCTCCGTCACCAGGTTCCAGGAGAGCGTCGGGTGGTACATGGTCTTGGCGTAGCCGATCGGCACGTGCAGCCAGGGATTCCGGTCGCGGGAGCCGGCTTCCAGCAGCACCACGCGAACCGAAGGATCCTCCGAGAGCCTTGCGGCCACCGCGCAGCCGGCCGAGCCGGCGCCCACCACGATGTAGTCCGCGCTCCGCGGCACGCTGTCGCTCATCGGGCCCTGTCCTTGTGCATCGCAGCATTCCCCCCGGGATTCGCCGCGCAGTGAAGCCCGGTGTGGCGCCCAGGGCCAGGGGGGTTGAAGCGCCGCGCCGCAGGGCGGAGGATGCGGCGGCCATGAGCCCGCTCGACATGCTGGCCGACGCCGTCGGCCCACGAAACGTCCTCCGCGATCCCGACGACATCGCTCCCTATGCCGTGGACTGGCGCGGCGCCTATCGCGGCCAGCCACTGGCGGTCGCCCGCCCCGCAACGACCGAGGAGGTCGCCGAGGTCGTGAGGCGCTGCAGCGCCATGGGCCTCTCGATCGTGCCGGCGGGCGGGCGCACCGGCCTCTGCGGCGCGGCGGTGCCGACCGGCAATGGCCCGCCCTCCGTCGTGCTGTCGCTCGAGCGGCTCAACCGCATCCGCCATGTCGATGCGCGCGACTTCTCCATCGTGGCCGAGGCCGGCTGCGTCGTGCAGACGGTGCAGCAGGCCGCGGCCGAGGCCGGCCGGCTCTTCCCGATCCAGTGGGGCGCGCAGGGCACGGCGCAGATCGGCGGGATGCTCTCCACCAATGCCGGCGGCATCCGCACGCTGCGCTGGGGCAATGCGCGGGAGCTTGTCCTGGGGCTTGAGGTGGTGCTGCCCGATGGCCGCGTGCTGGACGACCTGCGGCGCGTGCGCAAGGACAATAGCGGCTATGCGCTGCGGCACCTCTACATCGGCGGGGAGGGGACGCTCGGCGTCATCACCGCCGCCGCGCTGCGCCTGGTTCCCGCCCTGAAGCGGGTCGAGAGCGCCTTCGTCGCGGTGCCGAGCCCGGATGCCGCGCTCTCGCTCTACAGCCGCATCATGGGCTGCGGGGCGGAGCTGATCGCCTTCGAGCTCTGCGCCCGCTTCTGCATGGAGATGGCGGCGCAGCACGGCGTCGGGCTGCGCATGCCGCTGCCGCTGGAATCGCCCTGGTACGTCATGCTCGAGATCGCCGCGGCGCATGAGAGCGTGCCGCTGCGCGCCATGCTGGAGGACTCGCTGGCCGAGGCGATGGAGGCTGGCGAGGTGCTGGATGCCGCCATCGCCGAGAGCGAGGCGCAGCGCGCCATGATCTGGAAGATCCGGGAGGACTATCCGGACTGCTCGCGCCGCGACAGTCCCTCGGTCGGCACCGACACCGCCGTGCCGGTCTCGGCGGTGCCGGACTTCGTGAACACGGCGGAGCGGGAGCTGAAGGCGCGCTGGCCGGAGGGGCGGATGGCCGCGATCGGCCATGCCGGCGACGGCAACATCCACCTCTCGCTGCACGCGCCGGCGGGCTGGGCAGGCGACCGCGCCGCCTGGGTGGAGCAGGCCGGCGAGATGGAGCCGCTGGTCAATGCCATCGCCGTCTCGCTCGGCGGCAGCTTCTCGGCCGAGCACGGCATCGGCCAGAGCAAGCGGCACGCGATGGCGACGCACAAGAACCCGGTGGCGCTCGATCTGATGCGGAGCATCAAGCAGGCGCTGGACCCGGCGGGGCGGATGAATCCGGGGAAGGTGCTGCCCTGAGGGTCAGAACCCGCCGCCGGTCCTGAAGCCGCCCCCGCCGGAGGAACCGCCGCCCTCCATGGTGCCGCCGGTGCGGAAGCCCCCGCCGCCGAAGCCACCGCCCGTTCCGAACCCACCCCCGCCGAAGCCGCCCGGGTCAGGGCTGCCCCAGCCGCCCGGCTGGTTTCCCCAGGGGCCGGTGCTCCAGGGTCCGCCGCCCTGCCAGGTGCCGCTGCCCCAGGGTTCCGTGTGGGGCACCCGCTGCCGCTCCAGCCGGTCCCAGAACCCGTCGCGGGAGAGCGTGCCCCGCAGCAGGTCGCCGATCAGCACACCGACCAGCGCGCCGTCGTTGAAGTCCCAGTGGTCGCGGCGATAGCCGCGATGGCGCATCTCCTCGCGAACCGAGAGCGTCTCCTGCGCGCGGCGGCGCGCCTCCGCGGCCTGGTCGCGGGCCCGGGCCAGCGCCTCGTCCAGCCGCGCCGCTTCCGCCGCCGCCGCCTCCAGGCGCGCGACGACCTCGTCATCTTCCCGCATCGGCGTGCGCAGCGCGGCGGCGCGCAGGGATTGCAGGCTCTCGGCGGAGAGCGCGGATTCGAGCCGCGCGGTCGCCTCGCGCAGCGCCGCATCCTCCTGGCCGGCGAGCGCGGCGCGCGCCTCCTCCGCCCGGCGCGCCGCCGCTTCCAGCGCGGCCTCCGCCATGTCCAGCGCCTCCCGCGCCGGGGCCAGGTTGTCGCCGTCCGGCAGGCCCGCCAGGGCCTGCATGCGGGCGGCCAGCGCCGCCTCCTGCGCCGCGGCCTGCTCGCGCATGCTGGCCGCATGGCCGGCGAGGCCGGCGGGGAGCGATTCGAGCAGGGCGTAGTTGCGGCGCGCGGGCTCGTACCCGGCGACGCGGGCGACCCAGCCATCCAGCCAGCGCACCAGCGGCCCGGCGCGGTAAGCGGCGGTGCCGTAGCCGCGCCGCCAGAGATAGGCGAAGAGCGGGTCCGCCATGTAGGGCCGGCCCTTGGTCGCCAGATCCTCCCGCGCGAAAGCCGCCTTCTCCTCGGCGTGCTGGGCGATGCGTGAGGCTTCCTCGGCCGCGCTGCGCAGGCGCTGCCAGTCGGGATCGGCCTCGGCCCGCTGCCGTGCCTCGGCGAGGGCCCGATTCCGCGCCTCCTCCGCCTCGCGCAGCGCCGCGGCGCGGCGGTCGCGCTCCGCCTGGGCGGCGGCCAGCGCCTCGCGCCGCTCGGCCAGCACCGACCCGGCGGCCACCGCGGCCTCCTGCCGGGCCTGCAGCAGGGCGCGCACCTGCTGTTCCGCCGCATCCAGCCGGCCAAGCGCCTCGCCGCCGTCCCGCAATTGCTGCGCCCGCAGCCGCGCCAGGCTGCGCAGCGCCTCCGCCTGGGCGGCGCGCACCGCCTCGCGCCGCTGCTGCAGCGCCGCCGCATCCGCCTCGGCCGCCTGCGCCTCCTGCTCGGCGCGCTGCAGCCGGTCCTCCACAGCGTCGAGGAGCTGGAAGCCGCTCAGCATGGCCGCGTCACCACGTCAGGATCGCCCCGCCGGTCACGGGAATGGACCATCGCGTCTCCAGCTCGCCCGCGCGCTTCTGCCCGACCACCGGATCGCCGATGAGGCCGGTGCGCATCTTCTCCTGGCGCACCCGCTCGAACTCCGCCTCCGGCACGTGCAGGCCCCATTTGGCGACGCGGGCCGTGGTGCCGTCCTCCTCCGAGGTGACGGGCACCTCCAGCGGGCGGCCGTCGGGTCCGACCGCCTCCACGATGAGGTAGAAGTTGCGCGCGCGCGGATTGGCCTTCGGCACGCGCCAGACGCCGGATTGCTCCCCGGGGCGGGAGACGATGCGCACCTGGTATTCCCGCACCAGGTCGCGCTCGAGCTCCTGCAGCGAGGCAAGCCGCGCCCGCGCATCAGAAAGCGCGCCGGCGGAGGCGGCGGCGCGGCCCTCGGCCAGCAGCCGTGCGGCGCGATCGCGCGGGCCGGGCAGCGCGGTGGCGGCCAGGACCCGGTCGTGCTCGGCCTGCAGGGCGCGCGGCAGGCCCTGCAATTCCTGTTGCTGGGCGATGCGCGCCCGCTCGGCCGGGACATGCACCCCGAGCCACCAGCCGCCGCCGGCCAGCAGCAGCGCGGCCAGGGCGATGCCTGCCATCCGCCCCCAGCGCCCGCGCGTGACCCAGAGCGTGGCGAGGCTGCGCTGTAAGGAGGGCGGCGTCGGCGTATAGGCGAAGCGGTGCTCCTCCAGCGCCGCGACGCCCTGGTCCAGGATGCGGTCCGGCACCGCGATCCCCTGGCCGGCATAGATCTCCCGCAGCCGCTGCTTCAGCGCGGCGCGGCGGGCATCGCCTTCCAGCTCCCGCTGCACCAGCCGGTCGGCGTGGCGGAGCGTGTCCACCACGTCCATCGCCAGCATGGTCTCGTCCAGCGCCGGCGCCGGCCGCGGCGCGAGGGCGGTGTCAGCCATGCGGCGTCAGGTGCAGCGCCGCGCCCTGCTGCGCCAGCCGGGTCATGCGCTGCTTGGCCTCCTCGACCGAGCGGCGGATCTCCTCCGAGTTCCGCGTCGCCGCATCCCGCATCTCGGCGATGACCTCGCGCGAGCGCTCCTGGTAGTGGACCACGCTGTCCACCAGCTTCTGCACCGCGGCGGCGGAGACGGTCGGGCCGTAGCCGGCCTTCAGCGCCTCCTCCTGCACCTTGCCGCCGATATCGGCCAGCACCTCCAGGCTCTGGTTCACGCCCTTCTTCATGGCCTCCAGCGTCTGGGTGCTCTCGTGCAGGCCGTGCAGCCCGGCGAAGGAGGCGGAGAGGGCGGTCAGCACCGCCTCGTTGGTCGAGAAGAAGGCGACGGATTGCTGGTAGACCCGCTCCTTCGCGCTGGTCGTCTGCACCAGCCGGGCCATGATGACCTCGGAGGTGTTGTAGGAGACGACCATGTTGTCGGCCAGGTCCTTGCAGATCTGGTAGCGGCCTTCCTCGTTCTGCAGGGCACGCAACGCCTCGTCGCGCGCAAGCTCGAGCCGCGCCCGCTCGGCGGGCTCCACCTGGCCGGCCGCATCCACCGCGGCGCCGGCCTGCTCGACCGCCGACTTCGCGGCGGCGAGCTTGCCCTCGGCGGTCTTCAGCAGCTCCAGCGTCAGCACCTCGGCCTGCTTCAGCGCGCCGCGGAAGTCGCGATAGGCCTCGAGGATCGCCCGCTCCCGGTCGATATTGCCCTTGGTGTCCTTCGAGACTTCCAGATAGGTGGCGCGGATCGTCTGGAAGCGGGAGGAGATGTCGCCGCGCGTGGCGTTCATCCACATGTTGCGCAGCTTCTCGCCGGTGGAGATGCGGCCATCGGCGAGCTGGTTCACCATCTCCTTCGCGTCGTCGCGGATGGAGTTGAAGGCGTTGGTGATGCCCTCGTAGCGCTGGGCGATCTCCATGGCGCGGATCTGCTCCCGCACCACCTCGTTGAAGACGGTCGCCTGGTTCAGCACGCGGGCGATGAGCGTCACGCGGCCGGGGTCGAGGTCGCCGAGCTGCGACAGCAGGCCGGTGATCGGCGTAACCTCCACCGCCGGCGGGGGCAGCGGCAGGCCGAGGTCGCGCAGCGCGCCCATGGCCTTGTCGAGGTAGCGCATGGGCTGCGCCACCGGGGTCTGTGGCTGTTCCATCGGGTCCCTCCTGCCGCGGTGCAGAGATGCGCGCCCGCGGGGCCGATTGCTAGCGCATCGCGGTGACGCGATCCGCCGGTTGCGCGGTGCAATGCAACGAAGCCGCGATCAATCCCGCGCCAGTCCGGCGTGGCGGGGGACGGACCAGCTCTCGCGGCGGTTCAGGGTTTCCGGGTCGAAGCCGGCGGTGCGCTTGTAGCTCATCACCACCGCTTCCAGCTCAGCGTGCGGCACCACGTCCTCCAGCCGCGCGAAGCCCTCCGGGGCACGGGCATGGACGATGTCCATGACGCGGTCCGGCCCGTCGCCGCGGTTCGCCTCCACCACAGCGGCCGTCGCCGGGCGGCGCACGGCCTCATAGGCCTCGAGCCCCGCCTCGACGCTGCCCTGCGTCGCCAGTTGCAGCGCGAGGAACCGGGCGTCGAGGATGGCCTGCGAGGCGCCGTTCGAGCCGATCGGGTACATGGGATGCGCGGCATCGCCCAGCAGCGTCACGCGGCCATGCGTCCAACGCGGCAGTGGGTCGCGGTCCACCATCGGGAATTCGTAGACCGCCTCCGCCGCATGGATCAGCGCCGGCACGTCCAGCCAGCCGAAATTCCAGCCGGCGAAGATCGGCAGGAAGTCCTCGATCCGGCCGGGGCGGTTCCAGTCCTCCCGCGCCCAGGGCGTGTCGGTGGGGAAGCGCTGCTCGGCGATCCAGTTCACCAGCAGGCGGCCGCCCTCGTCCTTGGCGATGGGGTAGCAGACGAATTTTGTGTCGCGGTGCCCGGCCTGGACCATGGAGGCACCGGTCAGGAAGGCCGGTGCCCAGCTCGTCGCGCGCCAGAGCAGCGCACCGTTCCATTTCGGCGGCCCCTCGTCGGGGTGGTAATGCGCCCGCACCGTCGAATGGATGCCATCCGCCGCGATCAACAGGTCGCCTTGCGCCGTGCTGCCATCGGCGAAGCGCGCCGTCACGCCCGAGGCGTCCTGCGCGAAGCCGGTCAGGCGCTTGCCGGCCCGGAGGTGCGCCGTGCCCAGCCTCGCTTCCGCCGCGCGCCAGAGCAGCACCTGCAGCCTGCCGCGATGGATCGAATATTGCGGCCAGTGATAGCCCGCGGCCAGGCCGCGCGGCTCGGTCCAGATGGTCTGGCCGAAGCGGTTGGCGTAGCGGAATTCCTGCGTGGCGATTCCGGTCGCGGCCAGCTCCTCGCCCAGGCCGAGCTCCGTCAGTTCCCGCACCGCATGCGGCTGCAGGTTGACGCCGACGCCGAGCGGCCGGATCTCCGGCGCGCTCTCGAAGACCTCGGCCTCGATGCCCGCCGCGTGCAGGGCGAGCGCCGTGGTCAGCCCGCCGATGCCGCCGCCGATGATGATCGCGCGCATGCCTGTGTCTCCTGCGGCGCCCTCATAGCGCGGCCTGGGCTTCCCCGGCCAGCAGGCGGCGGGTGGCGGCGACCAGGTCGGCCACGGCGCGACGATGCGCCGGGTCCTGCTCCGGCGGGGCATGGGGCGGCTGCGGGAAGGCGCCGAGGGTGACCACGGCCAGCCTCTCCGCCCGCAGGATGTCGATCCGCTGGCCGGCGAAGCCGATGGCCGACATCAGCCCGTCGCCGAGCCACCAGGAATAGCCGTAATGCGTGATGCCGGGGGCACGGCCGGGATCCACGGCGAAGCGCGGCACCGCCATCGCCTCCACCCAGCCCTCCGGCACCACGCGGCGGCCGGCGACGACGCCGTCATCCAGGATGAGCTGCGCGAGCCTGCCGAAGTCGCGCAGCGCCATGCCGGCGCGGCTGCCGCCGATCTCCTGCCCGCCCTCCGATTCCAGCGTGTAGAAGGCGTCGAATTCCATGCCCGCGGGCTGCCAGATCCGCTCCGACAGGTAGTCGGCCAGCGGCCGCCCGACCGCGCGGGTGACGGCGGCGCCGAGCAGGAATGTGTCGCCCGAGTTGTAGAGGAAGGCCTCGCCCGGCGGCCGCTCGCGCGCCAGCCCCGCCATGATGCGCAGCACGCCGCCCGGCACCTTCGCCGCCAGCGCGCGGCTGTAGCGGTTCACGTCGCAATCCGGATCGGCATAGACCTCCGTCCAGCGCGTGCCGGAGGACATGGTCATGAGGTGCTCGAGCGTCACGCCCTCATAGGCCGTGTCGCGCAGTTCCGGCAGGAAGCGCGTGACGGGCTCCGCGACCGAGGCGATGGCGCCGTCGCGGATCGCGGCGCCGACCAGCACCGCGGTCAGCGACTTCACCGTGGACATCGTGGACCAGCGGTCGGCCTCGCGCAGGCCGAGGCCGTAGCGCTCCAGCCGGATCTGCCCATCCCGGATGACCAGCAGGCCGGCGAGGAAGTTCCGCTCCATCACCGCCTCCACGTCCTGGCCGAGGGCGGCGAGGCCGGCGGCGATGTCGGTGCCGCGCGGCCAGGGCTGCGGCGTACCGCGGCGGATCGCGCGATGGGCGAAGAGCCGGTCGACGATGCGGTAGCCCCAGGGCTGGATGGTCGGGGGATAGAGGAGGAAATCGCCAGCCCGCGGCAGGTGCTCGCCCGGTTGCGCCCGCTGGTCCATGCCGCCCTCTCCTCTGCCCAGGCTGTCATGAAAGCGCGCATGCGTCCCGCGCGCCATCCGGGCAGGATGCCGGGCGAGGGAGACCAGGCCATGGACAGCACCGCCCGCCATATCCTCGACCTGCATCGCCGCGGCCTGCTGCGCGGCGCGCTCGGCCTCTCGGCGCTCGCCGCCCTGCCATCGGCGCGGGCGCAGCCGGTCTTCGGGCGATATCCCTTCCGCCTCGGCGTCGCCAGCGGCGATCCGCTGCCGGACGGCGTCGTGCTCTGGACCCGCCTCGCGCCCGAGCCGCTCGCGCCGCTCGGCGGCATGCCGGTGGGCGCGGTGCCGGTCGCCTGGGAGGTGGCGGAGGACGAGCGCTTCGCCCGCATCGCCGCGCGCGGCACCGAACTCGCCCGGCCGGAGCTCGGCTTCTCCGTCCATGCCGAGGTCGCCGGCCTGCAGCCCGGCCGGCCCTACTGGTACCGCTTCCGCGCGGGCAGCGAGGTCAGCCAGACCGGCCGCACCCGCACCGCCCCGGCGCCGGACGCGGCCCCGGCGCGGCTGCGCTTCCTCAATGCCGGCTGCCAGCACATCGAGCATGGCTGGTTCACCGCCTGGCGCCACGCCGCGCGGGAGGAGGACATCGACTTCGTCTTCCACTACGGCGACTACATCTACGAATACCGCGGCCGTCTGCCGGGCCAGCCCGGCTGGGGTCCGGCGCAGCCGGTGCGCACCGCGACCGGCGACGAGGTCCACACGCTGGAGGACTACCGGCGCCGCTACGCCGAGTACCACATGGACCCCGACCTGATGGCGGCGCATGCCGCACATCCCTTCCTGCCGAGCTTCGACGACCACGAGGTGGACAACAACTGGGCCGGCGCCTTCAGCGAGGAGGATGGCGGCGCCCGCCACCCCGTCGCCGTGCCGCCCGAAGTCTTCGCGCTCCGCAAGCAGGCGGCCTTCCAGGCCTGGTGGGAGAACATGCCGCTGCGCCGCGCCGTCCTGCCGCGCGGGCCGGAGATCACCGCGTTCCGCCGCCTGCGCTTCGGGCGGCTGGCGGAGGTGCATGTGCTCGACACCCGCAGCTTCCGCGACGACCAGCCCTGCGGCGACGGCTTCAACAAGCCGGCCTGCGACGCGGTCGCGCGGCCGGAGGCGCAGATGCTGGGCGAGCGGCAGGAGCGCTGGCTGCTGGACGGCCTCGGCGCGAGCAACGCCACCTGGCAGGTGCTGGCGCAGCAGGTGATGCTGTCGCCGCTCGCCCTGCCGGACGGCATCAACATGGATTCTTGGGACGGCGCGCCGGCCGCCCGGGCGCGGCTGTTGCGCGGGCTGCAGGAGAGGCGGGTGCGGAACGCCGTAGTGCTGACCGGCGATGTCCATACGGCCTGGGCGGGCGAGTTGCGCCCGGAGGCGGAGGGGCCGGTGGTGGCGACGGAGTTCGTCGCCACCTCCATCACCAGCGGCGGCGACGGGACGGAGCAGCGCCCCGGCACGCCGGCGCTGCTGGCGCGCAATCCGCACCTCCGCTTCTTCAACGACCGCCGCGGCTATTGCCTGCACGAGGCGACGGCGGAGCGGATGGGTGTGACATTCCGCGCCGTGCCCTTCGTCACGCGGCCCGATGCGCCGCGCGAGGACCGCGGGCGCTTCATCACGGAGGCGGGGCGGCCCGGCCTGCATCCGGTGGGCTGATCGCCACCGCGCGGCCGCCGACCGGCCGGGCGACCCAGGCGCGGCCCGTGGCATGGGAGAGGAAGAAGCGGCGCGACCGCATGTAGTCGAGGCCGAGCAGCATCTCCACGCCCGGCGGCAGCAGCAGGTCGGAGACGCCGATCACCGGGCCGCGGAAGACCTCCGGGCCGATCCGCACCTCCGCGAAGCGCAGGTGCGACACCATGCGCGGCTGCCCGTCGGCGCCGCGGGCCTCGCTGCGCGGCGCGGCCGCCAGCATCGCCTCGGTCACGCCCAGCCGGCGGGCCGTCGCGGTCGTCATCGAAGAACCGTTGGCCCCGCTGTCGAGCAAGGCGAGCACCGGCCGGCCCGACACCATGGCGCGCAGCAGGAAGAAGTCGCCGCGCCGCTCGGTCGGCAGCGGCAAGGGGCGCGCATCGGCCCAGTCCGGCACCGGCGCGGGGCAGCCCGCCTGGACCTCGTGCAGGAGCATCGATCGCTGCGGGAGATCCCACTCGATCTCGTAGGCGGCCATCAGGTCGGCGCCGAGCACCCCGGCGACCGCGGGTTGCGCGCCCTCGGTCCCGGGGAGGGGGTGCACCGTCAGCGGCGGACGGCGCAGGGTCCGGCCTGCCAGATCGAGGGTTTCGGGCATAACGGTCTGCGAGACCAGGACGCCGCCCGTCCCGCGGATCCAGTGCGGCCGGCCCGGATCCTGACGCAGGCCGAGGCCCGCGGCGGTCTCGGCGGTCACGCTGCTGCGGCCCGCGCCGGTGTCGATGAGGAGATGCACCGGCACGCCATTGATGCGGGCGGGCGCCAACGGCCGCCCCAGAGCCTCGGCGAGCGGGACCTGGACGGGCGGCATCCTGCCGCAGAGCGCCGCCGGGCCGCCCGCATCGCCGGAGCAGCCCGCGAGCAACAGCACACCCAGCGCGAGCAAGCCCCGCATCATCACCGCGGCACGCGATTCCTCGTCCGAAGGGATCATACCCGCGCGGACTCTTCCCGCGGAAGTTTATTCGCCGCGGCCCGGTGACGGCCGCCCGCGGCTTGCCTACCCTGGTGCTGCGGAACGGAGGGGAAACGCATGGCACGGATCGGCTTCGTCGGGCTCGGCAACATGGGCGGGCCAATGGCGCGCAACCTGCTGAAGGCCGGCCACCAGGTCGCGGGCTTCGACCTCGTCCCGGCGGCGCTGGATGCCTTCGCCGCGGCCGGCGGCACGCCCGCCGGCAGCGCCGCCGAGGCCGCGCGCGGCGCCGCGTTCGTCGTCACCATGCTGCCCGCGGGCAGGCACGTGAAGGATGCCTGGCTCGGCGCCGGCGGCATGGCCGCCGCGAGCGATGCGGGCGCCGTGCTGATCGACTGCTCCACCATCGACGTCGCCACGGCGCGGGAGGTCGCGGCCGCCGCCGGCCGGCCGATGCTGGATGCGCCGGTTTCCGGCGGCACCATGGGTGCCGAGGCCGGCACGCTCACCTTCATGGTCGGCGGGCCGGAGGAGGCCTTCGCCCGGGCCCAGCCCATCCTTGCCGCCATGGGCCGCAGCATCGTCCATTGCGGCGGCGCCGGCGCGGGGCAGGCGGCCAAGGTCTGCAACAACATGATGCTGGCCGCCAACATGATCGTCACGGCGGAGGCCTTCGTGCTGGCCGAGAAGCTCGGCCTGACGCACCAGGCGCTGTTCGACGTGGCCAGCAAGTCCTCGGGCCAGTCCTGGGCGCTCACCTCCTATTGCCCGGTCCCCGGGCCGGTGCCGAACAGCCCGGCCAACCGCGACTACCGCCCGGGCTTCGCGGCGGCGCTGATGCACAAGGACCTCGGGCTGAGCCAGGAGGCGGCGGCGAGCGCGGGGGCGACGACGCCGCTCGGCGCCCAGGCCCTCGCGCTCTACACGCGCTTCGTCGAGGCCGGGAATGGCGAGGTCGATTTCTCCGGCATCATCCGCATGCTGCGCGGCGGCTGAGACTGGTGGAGGGCCGGCGCGTCGGCTGACGCGCGGGCCCGAATTGGCCGGCCCGGCGAAAGGGCCCGGCGCGGGGCCGCAGTCACGACGTTCCCTACCATCCCGGATTGTTGAACTATGCCGGGCGCCCGGAACGGGCAATTGTGGGGAACCGACGAAGGCCTCCGCTGCGATCATGGTGCTGCTCCGTCTCGGGCATCCGGCGATCGCCGGGGCCTGGCCCTTGCTGCCGGCGCCGCGCCGCCGGGCCGGGCCCGCATGACCTTCGTCGTGCCCGCCCGCCCGCCTGCCACCATCGATCTCGCCGTCGATCTCGCGCCCGTCCCGACCCTGCTGCTCCTGCGGGACGACCTCGAATTCCTGGCCGGCAATGCCGCCGCGGCGGCGCTGCTCGGCTGCGACCGCGAGGCGCTCGCCGGGCGCTGGGAGGCGCTGCTGGCCGATGCCGCGCTGCGCCTGCCGCTCGCCCGCGCGGCGGCCGGGCGCGGCCCCGACCTGTTCGAGGCCTCGCTGCCGATGGGCAGCAAGCCGCCGCGGCCGATCCGCTGGCAGGCCCGCCGCGTCGAACTCGACGGCCGCCGCCTGCTCTCCGTCGGGCTGCTCGATCCTCCGGCGCCCGCGCCGGACCGCGACCTCGCCGATCGCCGCCTCGAGGTGGCGCTGGCCGGCGCGGAACTCGGCGCCTGGCACCGCGACCTGCGCACCGATCACCTCGAGGTCACCGAGCGCTGGTGCGAAATGCTCGGCCTGCCGCCTCGCCGCATCGTGCCGATGACGGCGTGGCAGCGCCTCGTCCATCCGGAGGACCGGGCGCGGCTGCGGCGGCACATGGAGGCCCATATCGCCGGGGCGGATGGCCGCTTCGAGCTGGAGATGCGGCTGCGCCACGCCGACGGGCGATGGATCCCGGTGCTGTCGCGCGGCCAGGTGATCGAGCGCGACGCGGCGGGCCGCGCCCTGGTCGTGACCGGCACGCATCTCGACCTGACCACCCAGCGCGCGGCGGAGGCCGCCCGGCTGGCGAGCGAGCGCGAGGCGCGGCGGCGCCTGGCCGAGCTCGAGACGCTCTATCACTTCGCGCCGCTCGGGCTCGCCCAGTTCGACCGCGACCTCCGCTTCGTCCGCATCAACGAGGCCCTGGCCGAGATCAACGGCTTTCCGGTGGAAGCCCATATCGGCCGCAATGCCTGGGATTTGGTGCCCGATTTGCGCAACGCGGCGGAGCCCCTCCTGCGCCGGGTGCTCGCGCAGGGCGAGACCATCACCGGCATCGAATTCACCGGCGAGACCGCCAAGGCGCCCGGGGTGAAGCGCGACTGGGTGGAGCAGTTCTACCCGCTGCGCGATCCCGAGACGCAGGAGGTCGTCGGCGTCGGCGTGGTCTGCGAGGAGGTGACGGAGCGCAAGCGGGCGGAGCGCGCGCGCGAGCTGCTGCTGCGCGAGCTGGACCACCGCGTGAAGAACCTCTTCGCCATCGTCCGCGGGCTGGTGAGCTTCAGCGCCCGCGGCGCCGATACGCCCGCCGGCATGCGGGACCTGCTGATCGGCCGCATCGGCGCCCTGGCGCGGGCGCATGACCTGGTGCGGCCGGCGATCGCCGATGACGGCGGCGGGGTGCCGGCGACGACGCTGACGGCCATGCTGGGCGCCCTGCTCGACCCCTTCGCGGGGGAGGGGCTGCGCGAGCGCATCGCGCTCGACGGCCCGCCGGTGCCCCTCGGCAGCTTCGCCGCGCCGCCGCTGATGCTCGCCCTGCATGAGCTGGCGACCAATGCGGCCAAGTACGGCGCCCTGTCGCGCGAGCACGGGCGGGTGGCGATCGACTGGACGGAGGCCGACGGCACCCTCCGTCTCCGCTGGTCGGAGGCCGGCGGCCCCGCCGTCGCCCCGCCGGAGCGCAAGGGCTTCGGCCACCGCCTGATCACCCAGAGCGCGGCGCAACTCGGCGGCAGCGCGCGCTTCGCCTGGCATCCGGACGGCCTCCGCGTCGAGCTGCTGCTGCCCCGCGCGCGCCTCGGCGCCTGATCCCGCTCAGCCCCGCGGCAGGCGGCCGGCCTCGCGCCGCTGCTCGTAGGCCTTGGCGTGCAGGAAGGCCGCCTCGTGGATCTCCTCCGGCACGCCGGCCTCCCGCGCCGCCTGCAGCAGGAAGCCGAGGATGTGATCGGCCTCGATCCGCCCGCCTGCCTCCAGGTCGCGCAGCATGGAGGTGGCATAGCCGCCCTTCGGGTCGGCGAAGAGGGCGCGGAACTCCGCCATGAAGCTGTCCGGCATCGGATGGCCCTTGGCCGCCGCGATGGCCGCGTTGCGCTCCAGCACCCGGTGCATGAAGGCGACGCCGCCCGGGCTGCGCGCGATCTCGCCGGTATTGGCGCGCAGCAGCACCGTGCCGATGGCGCTGGTGCCGAGATGCGTCAGCTTCTCCCACATCCGCTGCAGGATGTCGGGCACCGCCGTCGCCACCATGCCCTCGGCCTTCGCGCCGAGCGCGGCCAGCGCCGCGACCCGCGGGCTCATTGACCCGTCCAGCTCGCCGAAGGTGAGCCAGCGCCAGTCGTTGAGTTGCCGCACCGTGCCGTCGGCGGCCATGGTCGCCTGGATCTTGGCGAGGCCGCCCAGCACCGCGCCCGCGCCGAACTCGGTCTTCAACCTGTCGATATGGGAGAGGCCGTTCAGCACCGGCAGGATGGCGGTGCGCGCATCGACCGCCGGGCGGATGGCGGCGATGGCGTCGCCCAGGTCGTAGGCCTTGCAGGTCAGCAGCACCAGGTCCCAGCCGGGCGCGGCCTCCTCGGCCAGCAAAGTGCGCGCGGGCAGCCGGGCATGGCCGAAGGGACTCTCGAGGACGAGGCCGTCGCGCGCCAACTGCGCCCGCCGACGCGGGCGGACGAGATAGGCGACCTCGGCGCCCGCCTGCTGCAGGCGGCCGCCGAAATAGCCGCCAAGGGCGCCGGCGCCCAGGACCAGGATGCGCATTCCGACTTCCTCCCACCCGATGAAGGGGGCTTTGCCCCCTCCATGCCTCCCCCACCAAGGGTCAAGCGACCCCTGGACCGGCCTGAGTCAACGCCACCTGCGATGCATCCACAACCACTGGCCGGGATGTTCGCGGATCCAGCCTTCGACGATGCGGTTCATCAACGCAGTGGCAGCTTCCACGTCCACCCGGCCCTTCGCGTCGCGCGGCAGGTCGACCGCCTCCGTGAGGTCCAGGCGGAAGCCGCCATCGGCCTCGCGGATCGCGCGGGCGCCGTGCACAGGGCAATCGAAGCGGCGCGCCAGATGCGCGACCAGGTGATTGGAATAGGCGGGGCGGCCGAGGAAGGGCACGAGCGGGCCGCGGCCGAAGCGCTGGTCGATCAGCATGCCGACATGCAGGCCCTGGTCCAACGCCTCCATCATGCGCAGCGGCGCCTCGATCCCCGCCGGGATCAGCCGGCCCATGCTGCCGCTGCGCAGTGCCATGATGTCGCGCGCGACATGCGGGTTGTTCGGGGTGCGGTAGATCACCGCCGAGGCCAGCCCGTGCTTCTTCGCCGCGATCGCCGGCAGCTCCCAATTCGCCAGGTGCGCGGCGAAGAGCAGCGCGGGCCGGCCGTCGTCGCGCAGCGCGAGGAAGCGCTCCACCACCTCCCGCGCGATGCGGATGCGGCCCTGCCGCGGCGAATCCGGGTCGAAGTCCCAGAGCGCGTCGAGATGCGGATACTCCGCCGCGGTACGTCCCAGATTGTCCCAGGCCTCGCGCGCGATGCGTGCATGCTCGGCTGGCGGGAGATCCGGGAAGGCGTGCCGGATATTGTCCAGCGCGATGCGGTGCGGCTTCAGCAGCGGGCCGAAGGTCCGCGCTACCCGGGCGCCCAGCGCCGCGGCGCGGTCGGGCCCGAGCAGCCGCACCAGCGCAAAGAGCCCGCGCACCAGGGCCGCGACGGCCCGGTCCGCCGTCCGTCGCAGCCAAGCCCGCATCGCTACAGGGTGACGAGGATCTTGCCGAAGACCCGCCGGCTCTCCAGCCGCTCCAGCGCCCCGGCGAATTCCTCGAGCGGCGCGACGGTGTCGATCACCGGCGTCAGGCCGCCGGCCATCTTGGCGAGGCCGTCGGCGATGTTGCGCATGGACGCGCCGAAACTCCCGAAGATCCTGAGCTGGCGCTGGAAGATCATCATCAGGTTGGTCTCGGCCGAGACGCCGCTGGTCGAGCCGCAGGTGACGAGCCGCCCGCCCATCCGCAGCGAGAGCAGGCTGCCGGCCCAGGTCGCGGCGCCGACGTGCTCGAACACCACGTCCACGCCGCGCTTCTTCGTCACGCGGCGGGCCACGCTCTCGAAGCGATCGGTCGTGTAGTTCACCACATGGTCGGCACCGAGTGCGCGCGCCCGCTCGCATTTCTCGTCCGAGCCGGCGGTGGCGATGACGGTGCAGCCGAGCGCCTTGGCCATCTTCACCGCGACCGTGCCGATGCCCGAGCCCGCGGCCTGGACCAGGATGGTCTCGCCCGGCTCCAGCCGCGCATTGTCGAACAGCATGTGCTCGACCGTGCTGAAGGTGATGGCGGCGCAGGCCGCGTCGGTGACGGAGACGCCGTCAGGCACCGGCACCAGCAGCCTTGCGTCCTGGTTGACCAGTTCCTGCGCGAAGCCGTCGACATGGAAGCCCTTCACCCCGGCGACGTTCTCGCAGAGGTTGTCGCGCCCCTCGCGGCAGGCGCGGCACTGCCCGCAGGTCAGCGCGCCATAGGGCACGGCGAGCTGGCCGAGGCGCCAGCCCTCGACGCCCGGGCCGATCGCGGCGACCTCGCCCACCGCTTCGGCGCCGACGGTCAGCGGCATCTGCCGCTTGGCGAAGGCCATGCCGCGCCAGCCCCAGACATCGATGTGGTTCAGCGCGACCGCGCGCATGCGGAGCTGCACCTCGCCCGGCCCGGGCGGCGCCGGCGGCTCCATCTCGACCAGCCGCGTGTCGCGGTCGCCGAAGAGGCGGAGAGCGCGCATGTCAGTGGGCCCCCGGCCAGCGGGCCGATCCGGCGCTCCTTAGCTGCGCCGCAGCGATCATCGGACCGCTCACGGTGCCGCCCCCAGCACCAGGCAGACATTCTGCCCGCCGAAGCCGAAGCTGTTGGACAGCACGCGCGCGACCTTGGCCGCGCGCTTCACGTTCGGCACCACGTCGAGCGGGATGGAAGGGTCCGGCGTCTCGTGGTTGATGGTCGGCGGCAGCACCTGGTCGCGGATGGTCAGCAGGCTGAACACCGCCTCGATCGCGCCCGCGGCTGAGAGCGTGTGGCCGATCATCGACTTGTTGGAGGAGATCGGCGGCGCCGCATCGCCGAAGACGGCGCGCATGCCGAGCGTCTCCATCTTGTCGTTCTCCGGCGTGCCGGTGCCATGCGCATTGACGTAGTCGATCTGCCCGGGCTCGAGCCCGGCATCCTCGATCGCCGCGCGCATGGCGCCGATGATGGCGCCGCCATCGGGGTTGCTGCGGGTGCGGTGGAAGCTGTCGGCGCGCTCGCCGCAGCCGAGCACGAGGCCGAGCACGGTCGCGCCGCGCGCCCGCGCGCCCTCGAGGCTCTCCAGCACCAGCGCCGCGGCGCCCTCGCTCATCACGAAGCCCTCGCGGGTCTTCTCGAAGGGGCGGGAAGCCTTGGTGGGATCCTCGTTGCGGGTGGACAGCGCCGAGAGCAGGGAGAAGCGGATCAGCGCCTCCGGTTGCACGCTGCCCTCGGCGCCGATGCAGAGCGCCGCCGCCGTCTCGCCGCGCTGGATCGCCTCGACGCCGAGCTGGATGGCGGAGGCGCCGGTCGCGCAGGCGGTGGTGAGCGAGATCGGCGCGCCGCGCGTGCCGAAGCGGTCGGCCAGCCTTTCGCCAACGCCGCCGAACAGGCAGCTCTCGAACAGCGCCAGCCGGCCCGTGGCCGCCGCGATCATCGCGGGGTAGGTGACCTCCCCCGCGCAATGCCGCGCGAGGTCGAGCCGGTGCGGCCATTCCACCTCGACCGGCGGCATGCCGAGGAAGAGCGGGCCGGGGAATGCGGCATCGCCGCCGATGCCGGCGCCCGCGATCGCCTCCTCCGCGGCCAGGGCCGCCATGCGCTCCACCCGCTCGGGCGCGGTCCAGGGGCGCTCGGCCTGCTCGCCCGGCAGGTCCACCTGGCCGGCGATGGTCGTGCGGAGATGCTCGGTCGGGAAGCGGGTGATGCGGCGGATGCCGGAGTGGCCGGCGAGCAGCCCCGCCCAGCTCGCCGCCACGCCGAAGCCGAGCGGGGTGACGAGGCCGATGCCGGTGACGGCCACGACATGGCGGCCGAGATGGTCGCGTGTCTGCATGTCAGATGGCCTCCACCAGGGCCAGCGCCTCGCCGCGCCAGGCGCCGAAGCCGGTGACCAGCGCCTGCGGTGCCTCGCCCGCCTGCACCGCGAGCGCGGCGAGCGCCAGGTTCGCGGGGAAGGCGGCCTCGATCGTATAGCCGATCAGGTCGGCGGTCTGCCGCACCGGGCCCTGGGCCGGCCCGCGGTCGCGCAGGCCGGCGAGGAAGGCGTCCTCGGCCGTGGTCGGCACCGCGGCGCCGGTCGCGCCGGAGAGGACGGCATAGCCCGGCCGCAGCGGCAGTCCCTCGGCCAGCGCCGCCGCCGCCCGTGCCGCGCTATCCTCGCCGCGCCGCCGTGCCGCCGTGGTCCGCACCGGGCCAAGCCGCGCGATGCCCGTGGCGCCGCGGACGCGCGCATGGCCCTCAGTCTCCAGCACCAGGAAGGCCGCGGCGGTGCCGGTGACGATTCCGCCGCCGGCCGCCGCGCGCTCGGCCAGCGGCCGCCAGTCGCCGCGCCAGAGCTGGCCGGAGGCGGCATAGAGCAGCAGCATGTCCCAGCGGCCCGCGACATAGGCGCCGCCGACCAGCGCGATCCGGGCGCCGTCGCCGCTGCGCCCGTCCGCGAGGCGCGCCGCGGCGATCCGCACCGCATCCGCCGCCGCGCTCTCCTCCCCCATGAAGGTGCGGGAGGAGCCGGTGACGCCGTGCACGATGGAAATGTTGCCGGCCAGCAGGTTGGAGAGCTGCGCGAGGAACAGCGTCGGCCTGAGGCCGGAGGCCAGTCGCTCGTTCAGCAGCTTCGCGCCCTCCTCGGCCGGCAGGCGGGCGATCTCGGCGCAGACCGCCTCGTCGAGCCGCGTGTCGCGCTCGCCGCCGCCGGCGGCGACCACGAGGTGCATGTCGGCGACAAGGCCGCGCGCCCCGGCATGGTCGATGGCAAGGCCGGCCGCATAGGTGCCGAGGCGCTGCCAGGGCTCCATCTGCCGCTGGTCGCCCTTCTTCGGGATCTGCCGGTCGAGGTCGAGCGCCGGCATCGGATGCACCGGATAGGGCGCGAAGCCCGTGGCATCCACCACGGGCCGGCCGCCGGCGAGCGCGGCGCGGTGCACCTCCGGCCCCTCGCCGAGCGAGGAGACGAGGCCGATGCCGGTGATCCAGATGCTCTCGGTCATGGGGGTGGTCCGGGCAGGCCGATCTGCGCCGCCCGGGCGCGCATCGCGGCCTCGAGCTCGGGCGCGGGGAAGGGCAGGGTGCGGAAGGTCAGCTCCGCGTCGCAGATGCGCTTGCCGGCGGCGGATATGGCGGCCCGGGTCACCGCGAAGCCGGAGCCGTCATGCTCGAGGCTCGCCGAGACCTCAAGGCGCGTTTCCGGCGTGACGAAGCTGCGGAATTTCGCCTCCTTCACGCCGGAGAGGAAGGGCATGCGGCCGAAGTCGAAGCGGTGCAGCAGCAGGTAGCCGGAGGCCTGCGCCATGGTCTCCACCAATAGTACGCCGGGGACCAGGGGATGGCCGGGGAAATGGCCTTCGAAGACCGGGCTCTCCGCGGCGCCGGGCACAACGGCCTCGGCGGCGATGGCCTCGGGACCGACCGAGACGACCCGGTCGATCATCTGGAAGTATTCGAGCCGCACGGCCCGGGATCAGCCGCCGGCGGCCCCGGGGGAGGCTTTCGCCGCGACCAGTTCCTCGATCCGCAGGGCCAGGTTCTTCATGACGAAATACTGCTCGGCCGGCGCCTTGCCCTCGTTCACTTCCTGCGTCCAGGCCTCGACCGGCACCTTGATGCCGAAGGCCTTGTCGATGGCGAAGACGATGTCGAGGAAGTCGAGGCTGTCGATGCCCAGGTCGTTGATCACATGGCTGTCCGGCGTGATCGTCTCGCGGGGGACGTCGGACGTCTCCGCGATGATGTCGGCGATGCGGTCGAACGCCGAGGCCATGGCGACTCTCCGGAAGACGGCTGAGGGAGGGGGTCTTTGGCGTGATCCGGGGCGATTGTCCAGCACCGGCGCTCCCGCTTCCTCCCGGCTCCGCCCGCCTGCGGCGGCATGGGCGAGTCTCCCCGGCCGTGGCCCCTGCACCGCCGGTGCGAAGGCCACCCGCCGCGGGTTCGGGGCGTGCGGTGGGTGACCGGCGCTGCGGTTCGCCGCGACGCGGCGGCGCCGGACCGGGCGCGGCGGCCGAGGGCGAGGGAGGTCAGGCCGGGCCATCCACGGCATCGACGGGGCGTCGCAGGCTCCAGGCATTTTCCCGGCGCGGGGCCCGGGAGGATCGCTTAGGCTGGCCGCAATTCCACCCGCTGCCGGAGCCGCCCGCCATGGCCCTGCCCCCCTTGCCGAAGGCCGTCGCCTTCCTGATGCGGCACGCTGCCATCGGTTTCGGCCTCGCCACGCTGCTGATGCTGGCACTATTCCGGGCCAATCCGGGCGGCGTCGCGGATGTCCTCCGCCATGCCCCCGGGCATCCCTGGCCAGCGCTGCTGCTGTGGTTCTTCTGCGGCCTCACCCTCGGTGCCGTGCAGATCGCGGTCGCCGTCATGCTGCAGGACCGGCCGCCGGACGACGACGACCATGGCGGTGGGCCACGGGAACTCCTGCCGGCGCCGGTGGTGATGGGGCGCGGCGGCTAAGGAAAATTCTCTGGGTTTTCGCCGTAACAAAACCCTGAGCAGCCTTTCGCTTCGGGGAGTTGGGCCGAACGAAGCGTGGCCCAACCCGCGACAGTCTGCTTGGAGCCGACAGAACCGCCAACCTGCGGGAAGCAGTCGACCGGTATGCCGGAATTCTGGCCCGCGGGAAGTTCATGGTCCGGATTGGGCGAGGCGAGCGCGAGAGGGGCCGCCGGGCTGGGCGTGACGCGGACTGACCGCGCCCGGAACGGGGGATGCCGGGCTTCGCGTCTCAAGAGGACGCGCGGGCTGGCCGAGGCCGGCTGGCCAAGTGGGTGCGGCTCGCGCCATCGCAAGGGAGCCAGGCGCCGATCAGGCGGGCCTGCGGGCTGTCAACCCGGTCTATACGGGAGACGGGCCGACCTCGGCAGTTGCGCTTAGGTAATTTGAGTCAATATGGACCTGACTGTGCGTCTGGGTCGGGGCCAAGGCCCGCCAGTCAGGGGGAGGTTGGTTGCGACCGCCAGGGCATCGTGCGGCGCTTTGCAGGTCAGACCGCCGGGGCGCGCTCGCGGACGATCGCCGGTATGCGCAGCACCCAGCGCCGCGCCGGCCGCTCGATCCAGTGGTACGAGGCCCAGCTCAGCAGGAGCACGGCGGCGAAGAGCGCCCCGTACCAGATCGGTCCCCTGGCCTCCGCTTCGGGCAGGCGTTGCGCGATCTGCAGCACCAGCCAGTGCCAGAGGTAGATGGAGTAAGAAATCTCGCCGAGCCACACCGCGGGCCGGGCCCCGCAGATCTGCGCAATGGGCCCCTCCTCGCGGGCGGCCATCAGGACGAAGGCGGGGAAGCCCAATGCCCCGACCGCACCGAGGCCCGGCACATGCGCGATGCCGAGCAAGAGCAGGGCAGCAATCGTGGCGGGCATGACAGGTAGGCGCGCGCCGGCCAGCCAGGCACGATGCGTCAGGCAACCCGTCACAGCGCCGAAGACCATGCGGCCCATGCCGGGAAGACCGGTCGCACCCGGCGACGCACCTTTCGCGAGCAACAAGATCTCAAGCGCCGCCATGCCGGCGAACGCCATAACAAGCGGCCACTTGACCCGCGCGGCCAGGAACAGGAATGCGGGAAAAAGCAGGTATCCCGCCCATTCGGCACTGAGCGACCATGCTGGAGCATTCCAGCACCCGGGCAGGAAGTACCACCAATTCTGGATGAGCAGAAGGCAGGCGAGGAAAGCTTCGGTGCCAAACCGTGCGTCCGCGCGCGGATAGGACTCTGCAAAACCGGGAAGAAGGGCAACAACGACGCCGGTCGCCAGAAGCGTGGCGAGATGAAGGGGGTAGATCCGGGCCAGGCGGGCCAGCAGGAAGCGACCGTAATCCCCAGCATTTTCGAGCCTGCCGGAATATACGTGCGAGAGCACAAAACCAGATAGAATGAAAAACAGATCAACCCCAAGATAACCCGGCGTCCAATCGTCGGAGCCGTTATGTATCACATGGAAGACAAAGACCCACATCGCCGCCAAGCCACGCAATCCGTCCAGAGCGGGCAAATACTGTGGGCGCCTCGACGACCCATGTCCGATGCCGGTCATGCTGCTCCACTCAGAAAATTCCGCGATGCTGAAGATTAGCTCAATGCTGGAATATTTGGTAGAGATTTCCTACTTAAAATTCAGACTTCTGCTAATGCGCTCGGTTGCGGGGGCATGGCCGGTGCTGCATGGAGGCCGCGCACGGCCCCGAGGCGGGCGCGGCACGAGGGCGCGGTTCGCGCCGGCGAAAGCCTGGCTGGACCACCCGGGCGTGCTCCTGGACGTCACGCCGGTGCGGACGGTAGGCGCGCGGAGCCTTCGGCACTTGCGTCGAGCCCGCCTGGGCGGCTCCGCACCAGGACCGGGCCGATGGCCTCCGGCGATGCATCGGACGTCGTCGCGGCCGCGACCGGCGTGGCGGGGCCGGTTGCGTCGCGCGGCCGCAGCGACAAGGGCCATTCGACTGTCAGGAACAACGCAACCGAGCCTCCGACGGTCACCGCGAAGGCCGGTGGCAGCAGCACCCAAAGTGCTGCATTGCCCAGGTGCTGCGCGACCGGCAGATGGCTGAGGGCGAAGAACATCGCCTTCAGCATCAGACCGTGCAGCAGGTAATATGAATAGCTCATGTTCCCGAGCCACCGGAGAGGTCGCATTGACAAGCTGCGCGCGACCGGCCCTCGGCCTGCGAGCGCTGCGGCGCAAAGCAGGAAGCAGGTGAGGAACAGGGCCTCGAAGGCGCCGGCACTCCTGTAGAGCAGAGCAGTGGCGCAGAGCGGCACGGCGACGATCGCCGCGGCATCCAGCCGCGTGCGCAGCGCGGCGACCGCGCAGAGGGCCGGCATGGCTTCCACCAGCAGCATGCCGCAGACGAACATGCCGATGCGCGGATGCGGCAGGTGCATGACTTGCGCCAGGACGACCGCGGCGAGGAACACAGCGACTCTCACCGGTGCCGGCCATGCGCGGAGACGCAACCCGCCAACCAGCGCCGGCAGCGTGACATAGAAGGCCATTTCGTAGCTGAGCGACCAGGCGACGGTAATGATCGGCTGGATCGGGAAGATGCCCGGCATGAGCAGGAGGTTGGCCAGGATGTAGGCGGCCGCCTCCCGGCCGCCCGACGGCAACTTGCTCTCGGCGGGGAGGATGTGCGACAGCACCAGATAGGCTGCCATCACCACCGCAAAGGCCGGATAAAGACGCCGCACGCGTCGCGCCATGAAATCGGCAAACGGCTGCGGCCGACGCATCAGGGCGCCGTAGATCAAGTATCCACTGAGTACGAAAAATAAGTCAACACCGACATTGCCCAGCAGATGTATTCCATCGGCCAGCATGAGCGCTTTGCCGGACAGATAGACCTGCACTCCGCTGCAATAGTGCACAAGGAACACCAGCAGGACAGCAACGCCCCGCAATCCTTCCATCGGCAACGAGCGGGCAGCGGGGGACGGCGCGTATTCGAACCGCTTGCCGGCATCAACCACAACCTGCTCCTTGAACCGGCTAGGGGGTTTGGAAATCTTGGGTTGATGATTGTCGCGTAAGAGCACGAATCAGGCGTGCCCACCAGAGGATTCGTCGGCACGCGAGATACAAGAGGCGGTTCATGCGCCGCGACGGCCACCCTCGATCGGTTGCACGCAGGGTTGCCCCTGGCTGCTTCCGACCGTGAGACGCCGCCGAAGCGCCCGCTTCAGAACCGATCCGCATAGAGAACTAAACTCGGGAAGCCGGACCCCCCCTACCGCCGCATACGGGCGTCAGCGGCGTCCGGAACTCTGTCGCCGGCGCCGGAAGCCCGAGCGGTCAACCCCGGGATCCAGGGCATTGCCGCGCCAGCATGGTGCCCCCGGGGAGATTCGAACTCCCACACCCTCTCGGGCGAGCGATTTTGAGTCGCCTGCGTCTACCGTTCCGCCACAGGGGCCAGGACCGCAGGTCTAGCCTGCACTGCCGGTGCGGTCCAGCGCGCGGCTATTCGCCCGCATGGGTCTCGAACTCGGCCGGCGCGGTGATCTCGACCAGTTCGAGGTCGTCCGAATGCGCGATCTCCCGGTGCCGCACCCTTGGTGCCTGGTAGACGCAGTCGCCGGGCCGCAGCAGCACCTCGCCGACATCCTCGTATTCGAAGCGCACCCAGCCCTTCAGCACGAGAACCATCTGGAAGGTCACCTCATGCCAGTGCCAATGCGGCTGGGCATGCGTGCCGGGGACGGGGCGGATGACATTGGCGCCGAAAGCGCCGCCCGAGGCCCCGGCGATGCCGAGGTCGCGATAGGCGAAGAAGGCCCGCAGGCCGGCATCGAACGTCGCCCCCTCGGCATGGCGCACGGTGGTGCGCGCGCCGGGGCGGGGCAGCGGGGCATCGTCGGGCATAGAGATCCTCCCTTTTTCGTGTGCAAACTTCACGAAGCTGTGTATTGTGTGCCGCAGGCCGCCCTCGGGCGGCGCCCTCAACGCCGATACTCTGAAGGGAAGCCGCGCATGCGGGAAGCCTCCCGCCAGCAGGCGCGCGCCGAGCAGCGCGCCCTGGCCATCGCCGTCGCCTGGATGCTGCTGGTGCAGCTTGCCTGCGTTGCCCTCTGGGATTCCGGCTTCCTCGGTCGCCAGGCCGCGCTGGTGCACTGGCTGATCGTCGGCGTGCTGCCGCCGGCCTTCGCCCTCTGGGGCATGCGGCACGAGGATGCGGCGGGCCTCCGCCGGCCACAGTAGCGCGCATCGCGCGCTCGCGACGCAACGGAGGCGATTTCGCGGACTTGTCCAACCCGCATGCCCGGAACCTTCCTCCTGCCGCCGCCCCCAGGCGTGCCCGGTGCGGGCCCCCTCGGGGGGGCGGCGCTCCTGCTCGACTTCGACGGCACGCTGGTGGAGATCGCCCCCACCCCGGATGCCGTCCGTGTCCCGCCGCACCTGCCCGGCCTGTTGCGCCGACTGGCCGATGAGCTCTCCGGCGCGCTGGCCGTGGTCAGCGGCCGGCCGCTGCGCGATCTCGACCATTTCCTGCCGGTGCCGATCGCCAAGGCGGGCGACCACGGCGCCTCGCTCCGCCCCGACCCCGCCGCGCCGGCGCTCCGCCCCGACCTGCCGGCGCCGCCCGCGGGCTGGCGCGCCCGCGCCGCCGCGCTGGTCGCGCGCCATCCCGGCGCACTGATCGAGGACAAGGAGCACGGTTTCGTCATCCATTACCGCCAGGCGCCCGAGCTTGGGCCGGAGGCGGAGGCGCTGCTCGCCGCCTGCGTCGCCGAGGACCCCGCGGCCTTCGCCCTGCTCGAGGCCCGCATGGCCTGGGAGGTGAAGCCGCGCGGCGCCTCCAAGGGCACGGCGGTGAACGCCCTGATGGCCCGCCCGCCCTTCGCCGGCCGCGTCCCGGTCTTCATCGGCGACGACGTGACCGACGAGGAGGGGATGGCGGTCGCCCGCCGCTTCGGCGGCCATGGCTGGCGGCTGCAGGACGCCTTCGGCACCCCGGCCGCCCTGCGTGACTGGCTGGCCGCCGCCGTCGCCCCGCCCGGGCCGGGCACCACCACGCCGTGAACCGCCTGGTGGTCGTCGCCAACCGCGTCCCGAACCCCCGGGAGCGCGGCGCCACGGCGGGCGGCCTGGCCGTGGCGCTCAAGGACGCGCTGTCGCGGCGGGAGGTGATGTGGTTCGGTTGGTCCGGGCAGGTCGGCGAAGCGACCTCGGCCGAGGTGGCGGAGGTGACGGTCGGCCGCATCACCTATGCGACGCTCGACCTGGGGCGGGAGGACTACCGGCATTTCTATACCGGCTTCTCCAATGCCTGCCTCTGGCCGACGCTGCACTACCGGCTCGGCCTCGCCGTCTTCTCGCGCGAGGACCATGCCGGCTACCGCCGGGTGAACCAGGCCTTCGCCGCGGCGCTGGCGCCGATGCTGCGGCCGGACGACACGGTCTGGGTGCACGACTTCCACCTCTTCCCCATGGGGGCGGCGCTGCGGGCGCAGGGCTGCCGGCAGCGCCTGGGCTTCTTCCTGCACGTGCCCTTCCCGCCGCATGCGGTCTTCTGCGGCCTGCCGCGGGCGGAGGAATTGCTGGTGGACCTCGCCGCCTATGACGTGATCGGGGTGCAGACGGAGGACGATGCCGCCAATCTGCGCGCCGCCCTCGCCGCGGCGGGGGAGGCGGATGCGGCAGCCCGCGTCGCCGCCTTCCCGATCGGCATCGAGGCGGAGTCCTTCACCCAGCTTGCCGAGAAGGCGATGGTCAAGCGCGAGACGGAGCGCTTCCGCCAGAGCCTGGTCGACCGCGCGCTGATCATCGGCGTCGACCGCCTCGACTACACCAAGGGCCTGCCGCAGCGCTTCTGCGGCTACGGCCAGTTGCTGGCGCGCTTCAAGGCGCACCGCTCCAAGGTGACCTACCTGCAGGTCGCGCCGGTCTCGCGCGGCGACGTGGCGCAGTACCGGGCGCTGCGGCGCGAACTCGACGAATGGGTGGGCCGCATCAACGGCCAGCATGCCGAGCCGGACTGGGCGCCGCTGCGCTACATGACGCGGGCGGTGGCGCGGCCGGTGCTGGCCGGCTTCATGCGTATGGCGCGCGTGGGCCTCGTCACGCCGCTCCGCGACGGCATGAACCTGGTAGCGAAGGAATACGTCGCGGCGCAGGACCCGGAGGATCCGGGCGTCCTGGTGCTGTCGCGCTTCGCCGGCGCGGTGGCGCAGCTTCCGGGCGCGCTGCTGGTGAACCCGCTCGACCCCGACGAGATCGCCGAGGCGCTGGACCAGGCGCTGACCATGCGGCCGGCCGAGCGCAAGGCGCGCTGGGAGGACTGCGCGGTCAGCGTGTTCCGCGACGGCGCGCGCGCCTGGTGCCGCGCCTTCCTCAGCCGGCTGGAGGGGGCGAACGACGCCTGAAGCGGCCCGCCCGGCAGGAGGCGGATCGATCGCCGCGGCGCCACCGGGCGCTGAGGCCGTCCAAGGCAGTGCCTTGGCCCGGCCCGCCCGGCATCCAGGGCTCGCCCGGGGCCGCAGCGCGGGGCGCCTCCTGCCGATGGCTCAGGCCCCCGGCCGTCCCTCGAACTCGGTGTCCTTCTTCGGGATCAGGTCATAGGGCAGGGCGAAGCCCGGCAGCGCCGCGAGGCGCCGCGCCCAGCGGTGCAGATGCGGCCAGCGGCCGATATCGAGGCCGCCCTCGGCCATGAAGACCATGCGCCCCCAGCAGCCGATATCGGCGATCGAGGGGACCTCGCCGCCGACCAGCCAGTCCCGCCCATCCGAGAGCGTCCCGTCGACGAAGCCCAGCGCCGCCTCGGCCAGCGGCCGGAAGTAGTCCATGACCGCCGGGTCCACCGCACGGAAGCGGCTGTAGTGCCGGACCTTGGCGACGTTGGTGATCGCATCCGCCTCCCAGGAGAGCCATTCGCGGGCCTGCCAGCGCGCCTGCTCGGTCGTGCCCTCGAACCGGCCGGTCGTGCGGGCGAGGTAGTCGAGGATGACATTGGATTGCAGGATGGTCAGACCGCGATGCCGCAGCGCCGGCACCTGGCCGTAGCGATTCACCGCCAGCCACGCCGGCGAGCGCTGCGCGCCGGTCTTCAGGTTCACCGTGCGGAAGCCGAAGGGCAGGCCGGCGAGGGCGAGGAAGAGCATCGGCTTGTAGCTCGAACTGCTGGTGAAGCTGCCGAAGAGGACCAGCCGCTCGGGATCCTCCGCCGCCGTATTGACCATGGTTGTTCCCCCCGCGGCGGGTGCCGCGGGGGATGCTGGGTGGCGGCGCGGCGGGGCGTCAAGGCAGGCGGCTTCGCGCCACCCGCGGCCGCCGGCCTTTGCCGAAGGGGCGACCGGCGCCCCGGACCGACACGGGCCTCGGTGCCCGAGACCAGCCTGCACGCAGCGACAAGCGGCGACGGTCAAGGCGTCGGACGGGAACGGCATCCGAAGTGCCTGTGGCCGTTTCTCCCACCCGGAGGGTGAAACGGGATAATATCAGGATCGCCAGGGTTACCGAATATTGCCTTGTCGTCTTGATGGATAGGAAAGGCGCAGCGATATTCCTGCTTCGACAAGCGGAAGCGTACATCGGGTGAGCTTATTTTCATCCTGCGGATTGCGGCGGATCAAATCGCCTATGCGATATATCTGCTTAGGTGCCATCCAAGCCGGCCGACCACATGGCCGCCTGGAGGGAAGGACGCAGGATGCAGCGTGCAGGCGCCGAGTTTCACAGGTTCACCGAGCCCGGCGACGCCTTGCGCGCCATGCCGGGCATGTCCCTGAGCGTCGTCCCCGTGGGGACCACGTCCTACGAGGCGTCGCTGGCGACCATCCGCCTCGGGGATGCCGCGCTCAACCTCTGCCACAGCTCCCCCTTCATGGCCTTCGCCACGACCGATGCCGATGCGGTGACGCTGCAATTTCCCGTCGAGGCCGCCGGCAGCCTCGTCCTGAACGGGGTGACCTGTCGCCCCGGGACCATCGGCGTCTGCGGCGAAGGCGCCGAGCTCCTGCTGGCGAGCCGGGGCGCCGGTACCCATGCGGCCATCGTCCTGCCCTCCCGGCTGGCCGAGACGCTCCTCGGGCCCCGGGCAGGGGCGATGCTCTGGCAACCCGGCAGGCTTGCGCTGCTGCAGGCGGCGCCGGAGGCCTGGGAGCGGGCCAGGCAGGTGGTCGGTGCCGCGGGCAAGACCGTCGCCTCGGTCCCGCAGGTCTTCGGGACCGAGCAACCCCGCCAGGCCCTGCGGGAGGCGCTACTGCAGGCGACGCGCGATCTGGTCTCGGGCGAGGGCGAGCAGGAGGTCCGCGCGCCCCGCAGCACGAAGGCGCGCCGGCGCATCGTCATGGCGGCCGACGCCTATCTGCGGGAGAACAAGGATCGCCCGATCTACACGGAAGACCTGTGCGACGCGCTCGCGGTATCCGCCTCCAGCCTCGCCGATGCGTTCCGCGCCATGTTCGACATCAGCCCGCACCGCTTCCTCAAGCTGCGGCGCCTCAGCATGATCCGCGCCGCCCTGCTCTCGCATGCGGATGCGGTGCCCCTGGTGAAGTCCGTCGCGCTGTCGCACGGCTTCTGGCACCTCGGCCAGTTCGCCGCGGACTACCGGGCGACCTTCGGCGAATCCCCGTCCGAGACGCTCGCGCGGGCGGGGCGACGCGTGGTGCCGGACGACGCGGACGCGGCTGCGTGACGCCTGCGGTGCCCGGCCGCGGGCCGGGCGGGAGAGGGGACCATGCCATGCGAATGTCGACACTCTGGGCGCCCGTCCTGCTGGCCGCGATGACCGGCGCCGCGCTGGGCCAGGCACCGGCCTTCTACCCCGCCAGGGGGCAGTCGCCGCAGCAGCAGGGCCAGGACCTCGCGGCCTGCCGGAGCTGGGCCGCGCAGCAGACGGGCACCACGCCGGGCGCGCCCGCCAGCCAACCGCCGGCGCGCGTGGGCGGCCGGGCGCGCGGGGCCGCGGCCGGGGCGACTGCGGCCGCGATCACCGGCAACGATGCCGGGAAGGGCGCCGCCGCCGGGGCGGTCGGCGGCGCCGCGGCCCAGCGAGGAGCGCGCCGGCAGGATCGCAGGCAGGCGGCCGCGCAGCAGCAACAGGCCGGTGCGGCCTTCGACCGGGCAATGGCTGCCTGCATGCAGGGGCGGGGCTATACCGGCCAGTGATGCCGGCGGAGCGGCAGTAGGACCGGCGGAAGGCTCCACGATCCGCCACGCCCCGGCGTCCGGCCGGGCACCGGCCGCGCTGCCGACATCCCGCATGATGCGCGGCGCAGCGGGCGCCGCCGCCCGGGGCGGCGCGCCTCAGCTCAGCGGCACCGCCACATGCTTGGCATAGGCCGGCCGCGCCTGCAGCCGCGCGTACCAGGCCTCCAGCCGCGGCATCGGCGGCCGCTCGACCGGCAGGGCGAACCAGCGGTGCAGGAAGCCGCCCATCGCCATGTCGGCGATGCTGAAGCCGCCCGCGACATGCTCGCGCCCCTCGAGCTGCGCATCCACGATGCGCCAGAGCCGCTCCGCCGCCTCGTGCGCCCGGGCGCAGGCGGCCATGTCGCGCTCGGCCTCCGGCGTGCGGACCAGCGTCCAGAAGATCACCCGCATCGGCTCGTTCAGCGAGGCGAGGGTCCAGTCCATCCAGCGCTCCACATCGGCGCGGGCCTCCGGCGCCTCCGGGTAGAACTGGTTGCCGCCCGGCTGGGTGCGGCAGAGGTAGCGGAGGATCGCGTGGCTTTCCCACAGCGTATAGCCGTGCGGCATGACCAGCGTCGGCACCGTCGCGTTCGGATTCATCGCGGCGTAGTCGGCATCGCGCGTGCGGCCGAAGGCGCCGCCGGCATCGATGCGGTCGAAGGGCAGGGCCAGCTCGTCCAGCAGCCACAGCACCTTCATGACATTGACGGAGTTGGCGCGACCCCAGACGGTCAGCAGCTTCGGCACGCGTGCATCCTCTCGGTCCTACGGGCGGGGCGATGGTCCGTCACACTAGCGGCACGGCGACATGCGCGGTGAAGCCGGGGTGATGGTCCTTCAGCCGCTCGTACCACGCCTCCAGATTCGCCAGCGGCGCGCGCTCGATCGGCATGGCGAACCAGCGGTGCAGATAGGGGCCGAGCACGATATCGGCCAGCGAGAAGCCGCCCGCGACGTAGTCCCGCCCGGCAAGCTGCCGGTCGACGATGGTCCAGAGCGCCTCCGCCTCGTCCCGCGCCTTCGCGGTCGCCGCCATGTCGCGCTTGTCCGGCGGCGTGCGGACATGGGCGAAGAAGACCGCCGTCATCGGCCCGCTGAGCGAGGCGAGCTGCCAGTCCATCCAACGCTCGACATCGGCGCGCGCCTTGGGCGCGGCCGGATGGATGGGGTCCCCCGGTGTCCGCGTCGCCACGAGGTAGCGGAGGATCGAGTTGCTCTCCCAGAGGGAGTAGCCGTCCGGCTCCTCGATCACCGGCACCCGGCCATTGGGGTTCATCGCGACGTAGAAGGGCTCGGAGGTCCTGCCGAACTCGCCGCCGGCATCGATCCGCTCATAGGGGATCGACAGCTCCTCGCAGAGCCAGAGGACCTTCATGACATTGCTCGAGCTGGTGCGGCCCCAAACCTTCAGCATGGCCCATCCCCTCTTGTTTGGAAGGCAGGCTAGCACCGGGAGCGGCAAGGGCCCAACCCGGGCGGGTTGCGTGCGCGGGGCGGGCGGGAGAGAAGCCAGGGGATGATACCGATGCTGCTGCTCGCGGCGCTCGCCGCCCTCGCGCCGATCTTCGCCCGCGCTTCGGAGGACCTCTTCGGCCTTGCCCCCTGCGAGCTCTGCCTGTGGCAGCGCTGGCCCTACTGGGCGGCAGCGGCGCTCGCCCTGGCCGCGGCGGCCTGGCCGCGCGGGCGGCGGGTGCTGGGGATGCTCGCCATCCTCGCCGTGCTCGCCTCCGGCGCCGTCGCGGCCTTTCATGTCGGGGTGGAGCAGGGCTGGTGGCCCTCGCCGCTCGCCGGCTGCCAGGCGCCGCGCGCGGCGCCGGGCGGCAGCGTCGAGGACATGCTGCGCGCCATGTCGACCCGTCCCTCCAAGCCCTGCGACGCGCCGGCCTATCTGATCGAGGGCCTGCCGGTCTCCATGGCGGCGATGAACCTTCTCTACGCGCTTGGCCTTTCGGCGCTCGGCCTCATCTTGCTCCGCAAAGGAGCGAAAGCATGACCCGCATGACCGGAGAGGGCCGCCTGTCCGGCGATCCCACCCCCCGCCAGATCGTCGAGCGCGTGATCCGCGTGGACCATGCCGGCGAATACGGTGCCAAGCGCATCTACCAGGGCCAGCTCGCGGTCCTGCGCGGCACGAAGTGGGAGGGGCTGATCCGCCACATGCAGGCGCAGGAGCAGGTGCATCTCGACACCTTCTCCCGGCTGATCCCCAAGCGCCGCGTGCGGCCGACGGCGCTGCTGCCGCTCTGGCACGTCGCGGGCTTCGCGCTCGGCGCGGCGACGGCGCTGCTCGGCCACCGCGCCGCCATGGCCTGCACGGTGGCGGTGGAGGAGGCGATCGACGAGCACTACCAGGCGCAGGAGGCGGCGCTCGGCGAGGACGAGGCGGAGCTGAAGGGGCACATCCAGCGCTTCCGGGCGGAGGAGCTGGAACACCGCGACATCGGCCTCGAGCACGAGGCCGAGCAGGCGCCGGCCTACCGGGCGCTGAGCGCAGCGATCAAGGCGGGCTGCAAGGTGGCGATCGCGGTGAGCGAGCGGGTGTAGCGGGCCGCCGCGCACCGCGCGGCACCAGGGCAGGGGAGCGCCCGCGGCCGGGCCTTGACCCGCACGCGAAGCTGCGCCGGCATGGCGCGGACCACCAGGGACCGCGCGCCATGACCAATCTCCCCCTACCCGAGGCCGATGCCGCCACGACCGCCGCCATCAAGGCCTGGCTGGCCGACTTCTCGGCGAAGGTGCGCGAGGTCGACTATGCCGGCGCCTATCCCTTCTGGCACGACGACATCGTCATCTTCGGCACCTACCAGGAGCTGGTCCGCAGCCGGCAGCGCTGGACCGACACGCAGTGGGACAATGTCTGGCCGCGCACCGCCGATTTCGCCTTTGACCTCGACAACACGCTGGTCCTGGCCTCGCCCGACGGCGCCATGGCGGTGGCGGTGACGCCCTGGACCAGCACCGGCTTCCACCCGGACGGCACGCCCTTTCCGCGGCCGGGCCGGGCCACCATCGTGCTGGCGCGGCAGCCGGACGGGCGCTGGGTCGGCGTGCACAGCCACATGTCGCTCGGCAAGGGTGTCCCGCAGGACAGCCACGGCACGCGGCCGGTCAAGGCCCGCTGAACCCGGGCCGGGGTCCGGGGGGGGGGGCGCTCGACCCCCCGGTGGGGGTTGAACGCCGAAGGCGTTCAACGGGCAGAGCCCCTGCAAGCCTCGCAGCGGGTTCTACCGCGTCGCCACCCGCTCGTCCGTCTCCGGCACCCGGATCGGCTCTACCACCACCGGCGCCGTGCCATCCTTCTTCATGTCGAGCTGGTTCGCCGTCTTCGGGCTGACATCGATCACCCGCCCGCCGACATAGGGGCCGCGATCCTCGACCTTCACTTCGGCCGTCTTGCCGTTCTCCAGATTCGTCACCTTGGCGGTCGTGCCCAGCGGCAGCGTCTTGTGCGCCGCGTTCTCGCCGTTCGGGTTGAAGCGGGCGCCGTTCGCCATGCGCTTGCCGTAGAATTCGCGGCCGTAATAGCTTGCCTTGCCGCGCTGCGGCCGTACGTTCTGCGCCTGGCGCTGCTGCTGCGCCGTGTGCCCGCGCTCGGCCGCTGCGGCCTGGTTCGGGGTCAGGTCCGGACCGCCGAGCCCGAGGACCAGAAGGGCCGCTCCCGCGGCCAGCCTTGCCATTTTCGTCATGGCCCGCCGTGACGCTTGACGGCGCCGATGGTTCCTGGTCCGGCGCCCGCCGCGCACGGCCTCGTGACCACCGGCGCCCTGCCGACCGCCTGCGCCCGGCGCCATGCTGCATGGTCCCGGGCGCGGCCTGCGCAGGTGCCCCGGCCGCGCCGAGGTGGTAAGCCGCACCCACCATGACCATCGCCCACCGCACCGTCGCCCCCGGGGAGGCCGATACCAGGCTCGACCGCTGGTTCCGCCGCCATTACCCCCAACTCGCCCAGGGCGCGCTGCAGAAGATGCTGCGCACCGGCCAGATCCGCGTGGACGGCAAGCGGGCGGAGGCGAATACCCGCCTCGCCGCCGGGCAGGAAGTGCGCATCCCGCCGCTGCCGGAAGGCCCGAAGCCCGAGCCCGGCCGCCGCCCGGTTTCGGAGGAGGATGCCCGCGCGCTGGAGCGCATGGTGATCCACCGGGACGCGAGCGTGCTGGTGCTGGACAAGCCGCATGGCCTGCCGGTGCAGGGCGGCCCCAACATCGCCCGCCACCTCGACGGCATGCTGGACGCCCTGCAATTCGAGGCCGAGGAGCGGCCGCGCCTGGTCCATCGGCTCGACCGCGACACGTCAGGCGTGCTGGTCCTGGCGCGCACGGCGCAGGCGGCCGCCTTCCTCGCCAAGGCCTTCCGCGGGCGGGACGTGGAGAAGACCTACTGGGCGGTCGTCACGCCGCAGCCGCAGATCGCCGAGGGGCGGATCGACCTGCCGCTCGCCAAGCTCGCCGGCGCGCGGGGGGAGCGGGTGGAGGCGGTCGAGGACCCGGAGGCCGGGGCGCGGGCCATCACCGATTTCCGCACCCTGGACGCCGCCAAGCGCCGGGTCGCCTGGCTGGAGCTGAAGCCGCTCACCGGCCGCACCCACCAGCTTCGCGTGCATTGCGCGGAGGGTCTCGGCAGCCCGATCGTCGGTGACGGCAAGTATGGCGGCGCCGCCGCGCATCTGGAGGGGCTGCCCAACCTGCTCCACCTGCATGCCCGGGCCCTGCTGCTGCCGCATCCCGATGGCGGGGTGCTGGAGGCCGCGGCGCCGCTGCCGCCGCATATGCGGGAGACTTTCGCCTATTTCGGCTTCGAGGCGCCGAAGACCCTGAAGCCGCGGCGCCTCGCCACTGCGCCGAAGCGCTGATCCGTCCGGCGCGCGCGTCGACGCGCCCGGAAGCGCCCTGAGCCTTGTCCGGGAGCGCAAGCCTCCCGAGGTTTGCGCTCCGGCGGCAGCCCTGAGGCGGATGGCCGCGGGGCGGACAGGCCCGCGGGCGCGACCCTGCGCGCCGGAGAATCGGATGGGGTGGATCGGGCGGGGCGGAACGGCCCGGGCCGCCACACCATCCTGCAAACAATGACATGACCCGCCCTCGCCCTGGCCGGACAGGGCGAGGGCGATCGAGGGGACCCATGCCGCGCGAGACCGCCTTCCCCGAGCCGCTGCCCGAGCCGCCCGCCCCCCGTCGCCGCCGTCGCCGCTGGCCCTGGGTGGTCGGCGGCCTCGTCCTGCTCACGCTGCTGACGGCGGGGGTGGCGCTGGCGAGGCTCGACCTGAATGCCTGGAAGCCGCGCATCCAGGCGCTGGTGAAGGAGCGGACGGGGCGCGACCTGGTGCTCGCCGGGCCGATCGGCCTGAAGCCCTCCCTGGTGCCGACCGTGACGGTGGAGGATGTCGCCTTCGCCAACATGCCCGGCGGCAGCCGGCCGCAGATGGCGGTGGTGAAGCGGGCGGAGCTGGAACTCGCTCTGCTGCCGCTGCTGTCCCGCCACGTGGAGGTGCGGCGGCTGCGCCTGGTTGCGCCCGATATCCTGCTGGAGACGGATGCGCAGGGCCGGCCGAACTGGGTCTTCGGGTCGCCACCGGCTCCCGCGGCGCCGCCCGCCCAGGCCCCGGCGGCACCGCAGCCCGAATCCACCGGCGCGCCGCCTGCCATCGGCTTCGGCCGCATCACGGTGGAGCAGGGGCGGCTCACCTGGCGCGACGGGGCCAGCGGCGCGAGCCGCCTGCTGGAGGTGCCGCATCTGGAAGCCACCTCCGATGGGCCGGAGGGCATGGTGCATGCTGAGGGGCGGCTGGCGCTGGAGGGGGTGCCGATCACGCTGGCGCTGGAGACCGGCCCGCTCGCTGGCCTGACCGGCGCCGCGCCCGACCGGCCCTGGCCGATCCGCGGCACCGTGGAAGCCGCCGGCGCCCGTTTCGGGGTGGAGGCGACGCTCGCCCGCCCAGCGGAGCGGCGGGACTGGCAGGCGACCCTGACGGCCGATGTGCCGGATACCCGCACCCTGGTCCCGCTGCTGCCGGACCTTCCCATCCCGCCGCTGCAGGGCGTTCGGGCGCGCGTCGGCCTCGCCGCGGCCGGGCCGGGGCAGCCGGCGCTGACGGCGCTCGACCTCGCGATCGGTGCCTCGCCGCTCGACCCCCTGCTGCCCGGCCTGGCGCTCGCGCGCTTCCACGCCGCGCTGCCGGCGGCGGATGCACCGCTGGCACTGGACGGGGAGGGGAGCCTCAAGGGCGTGCCGCTGCGGCTCACGGGCACCACCCGTTCCCCCATGCCGCCACAGGGGCTGGCGGCGCCGCTGCCTCTCGACCTGACGCTCGGCCTCGGTGGCGGGACCGCGACGGTGAAGGGGACGATCGCCGACCCCGACCGCATGACCGGCGTGGACCTCGCCCTCGCCGCGGCGCTGCCGGACCTCGCGGCGCTGACACCGCTCGCCGGGCGGCCGCTGCCGCCGGCGCGGGACCTCCAAGCGCGGGCGCGGCTGAGCGAGCGGGGTGGCTACCGCTTCTCCGGCGGCGCCTTCCTGAAGCAGATCCAGGTCACCTCCTCGGCCGGCGACGTGGCGGGCGACCTGACCCTGGTGCGGGGCATGCGGCTGGGGGCGGTCGGAGCGCTGGCCTCGAAGCGGCTCGAACTCGACGCGCTGCTTCCCCCGCCGGCGCCGCAGGCCGCGCCGGCCGCGCCGACCGCGCCGGCGAAGAAGGACGGAAGGGTGATCCCCGACATGCCGCTGCCGCTCGAGCTGCTGCGGCTGACCGACAGCGACCTGCAGGTCTCGGTCGCGGAGCTGCACAGCGGCGGCACGGTGCTGCGGGACGTCGCGGGCCATGCCGTCATCGAGGACGGGCGCGGCCGCCTCGACCCGCTCGACCTCACCCTGCCCGGCGGGCGGGTGGCGATCCGCGCCGCGGGCGATGTCACCACCGCCCCGCCCACGCTGCAGGTCGCGGTGCGGTCGGACGGGCTCGAACTGGCGCCGCTGCTGGCGGCGCTGCACGCGCCGGGCGGCACCGCCGGGCGGGCCGAGGTCGATCTCGACCTGCGGGGGCAGGGGCGGGACCTCCGGGCGGTGGCGGCGACGGCGACCGGCCATCTCGGCCTGGCGCTGACCAATGGCCAAGTGGAGAGCGGCTCGGGCAGCCTGCTCGGCCGGGCGCTCGGCGAGCTGCGGCAGGCGATGCCCCAGCTCGGCGGCGCGGCGGAGGGGCGGATCGGCATCGCCTGCGCCGCCACCCGCTGGCGGGTCGAGGGCGGGATCGCCCATAGCGAGACGCTGCTGCTGGATGGCACGCTCGGCAAGGTCGGCGGCGGCGGCACCGCCAGCCTGCGGGACGAGACGCTGTCGATGCGCCTCAACCTCGACCTGCGGATCCCGGTGCCGGGCGTGAACCAGCTTCGCATCCGCGCGCCGGTCGCGCTGACCGGGACCTTCGCCGAGCCGCGGCCGGACTATCGCCAAGCGCTTGGCCGTGCCGCCGCCGGCGCGCTGGCCGAGGAGGTGCTGCGCGATCGCGGCGGGGTCGCCGGCGAGTTGCTGGGCGCGCTCGGCCAGGCGCGGCCGGAGCGCGACGCGCCGATCCCGGATTGCGGCCCGGCCCTGGCGGCGGCGCGCGGCGGGCGGGCGGGGCCGGTGCCGGCGAGCGCCGCGCCGGCGCCGCAGGCAGCACCCGCGGAGCGCTCGCAGAGCCTGCCGCACGACCTGCAGCGGGAGCTGCCGGGCGCCGCGCAGGACCTGCTGCGCGGGCTGCTGCGGGGGCGCTAGCCTCCGGTCGCAGGCACCCGCCGGCACCTCCGGCCCTGGTCGGTAGACGCGACGGAGGCGGGCGCGAGCCCCGCGCCGCCGGCGCCCGGCCCGGGTTCGTGGCGCGTCCGCCGCGGCCGGGCCAGGCCATGGGGTGGCATGCGGAACCTGCCGCCCACGCATCGCGCGCCCTCTGCTACAAGTGCCGCTCGCCAGGTCCCACCTTGTCGGGGCTGGCCGGTTGCCGGCCCCTTCTGCCCTCGGGAACACTGCATGAAGCGCTTCTGGGACACCGCCGCCGCCACTGCCGAGCCGGGCGGCTTCCGCGTGCTGCTGGATGGCCGGCCCGTCCGCCTGCCGGGCGGCACCCCGCTGCTGATCGAGACCCCCGCCCTCGCCGAGGCGATCGCCGCCGAATGGTCCGCCGCCGGCGGGGAGAGGGGCGGCGAGATGTCGCCTGCCGACATCCCCCTCACGCGCCTCGCCGGCACGGCGCAGGAGCGTATCGCGCCCGACCCCGCCCCGACCGTGGAGGGGCTGGCCCGCTATGCCGAGACCGACCTGCTCTGCTACCGCGCCGAGGACCGGCGCCTCGCCGCCATCCAGGCGGCGGAGTGGCAGCCGCTGCTCGACTGGGCGGCGCTGCAGCACGATGCGCCGCTCCGCGTCACCACCGGCCTGATGCCCATCGCGCAGGACCCGGCCGCGATCGCGGCGCTGCACCGTGCAGTCGCCGCCCGCTCGCCGCTCGAACTCACCGCCATGGGCGTGCTGGTGCCGGGCTATGGCAGCCTCGTCCTCGGCCTCGCGGTCGTGGAGGGGCGGCTGGACGCGGCGGAGGCGCATCGCCTCGCCATCCTCGACGAGACCTTCCAGGAGGAGTTCTGGGGCCTCGACGCCGAGGCCGCGGCGCGCCGCAAGCGCATCGCCGCCGAGGTGGCGATGGCCGGCCGCCTGCTCGACCTCGCCCGCGCGGCGGCGTCATGAGGGCGCGCCACCTGCTGATCAGCGGCCGGGTGCAGGGCGTCGGCTACCGCGACTGGATGGCGCGGGAGGCCGGGCGCCTCGGCCTCGCTGGCTGGGTGCGCAACCGCGCCGACGGCACGGTCGAGGCGGTGATCGCCGGCCCCGAGCCGGCGGTGGAGGCGCTGCTGACCCTGGTGCGCCGGGGCCCGCGCCTCGCGCGCGTCGATGCGGTGGAGGAGCGCTTCTGGGAGGAGGAGGTGGAGCCGGGCTTCCTGCGGCGGTAGCGCAACGGCGCTATCGCTTCGACCCGCACGGGCAGACTGCCGCTCTCGCTTGTGAACTTGGCGGGAGGCGCGCGCCGCCCGCGCCCGGCCATGCCACGCTGCCGCCCGCGGCGGCGTGCCGCCGCCGCGGGGAGGACACGCAAAATGCCCGAGAATGGCGAACTCCACCTGCATCCGCTGATCGACCACGGCATCCGCGCCGGCGCGCCCGGCTTCGCCGGCGGCACCCTGACCTGCCTCTGCGAGCGCGACCAGGTGAAGGTGCAGGTCGAAAGCAACGTCGCCCACAACCATGCCTGCGGCTGCACCAAGTGCTGGAAGCCGGAAGGCGCCGTCTTTTCCGTCGTCGCCGTGGTGCCGCGGGACAAGCTGCGCGTGACGGCGCATGCCGAGAAGCTGGAGGTGGTCGACCCCGCCGCCGCCATCCAGCGGCATGCCTGCCGAAGCTGCGGCGTGCACCTGTTCGGCCGCATCGAGAACCAGGCACATCCCTTCTACGGCCTCGATTTCATCCATCCGGAGCTCTTCGCCGAGCACGGCGCGGCGGCGCCGGAATTCGCCGCCTTCGTCTCCTCCGTCATCGAGAGCGGGGTGAAGCCCGACCGCATGCCGGCGATCCGCGCGCGGCTGAAGCAGATCGGGCTCGAGCCCTATGACTGCCTGTCGCCGCCGCTGATGGACGCGATCGCCACGCACCAGGCGAAGCGGATGGGCACGCTGGCGGCGTAGCGCGCGGCGGAGACCTGGGATCCGGGGGGCCTTGCCCCCCCGGGCCCCCCACCAGGCCCGGAGCCGGGCCTGGACCGGCCCGAGTCGGCAGGCTGCGCCGCGTGTCACGGAAAATGTTTGCACCGCGAAGTGCCGGCCGCGCATGCTCCCGCCCGCCGCCCGAAGAGCGGCGGCCAACAGGACAGGGAGCGAACGTCATGCAACGTCGCGGCATCCTGGGCGCCGCCCTCGCGGCAGCCCCGGCGGGCCTCGCCATGCCCGCCCTCGCGCAGACCCAGAACCCCGAGATCCGCTGGCGGCTGGCCAGCAGCTTCCCCAAGAACCTCGACATCCTCTATGGCGGCTCGGAATACCTGGCGAAGCGCGTCGCGCAGATGACCGACAACCGCTTCCAGATCCGCTGCTTCGCGGCCGGGGAGATCGTCCCCGCCCTGCAGGTGCTGGACGGGCTGCAGAGCGCGACGGTCGAATGCGGCCAGACCGCGAGCCTCTACTACGTCGGCAAGGACCCGACCTTCGCCGCCTTCACCGCCATCCCCTTCGGGATGAACATGCGCCAGATGAGCGCCTGGCTGCGCCATGGCGGCGGCAACGAACTCGCGGCCGAGCTCTACCGCGACTACAACGTCATCGGCATCCCCTTCGGCGATACCGGTACGCAGATGGGCGGCTGGTTCAGGAAGGAGATCCGCAGCCTCGAGGACTTGAGCGGCCTGAAGTTCCGCATCTCCGGCTTCGCCGGGCACCTCTTCGCAAAGCTCGGCGCCGCGCCGACCCAGATCGCGGGGCCGGACATCTACCCGAGCCTCGAGCGCGGGACGATCGACGCGGCGGAGTGGATCGGGCCCTATGACGACGAGAAGCTCGGCTTCGCGCGCATCGCCAAGTACTACTACGCCCCGGGCTTCTGGGAGGGATCCTCCCGCGGGGTCTTCATGGCGAACCAGCGGGCCTGGGAGAGCCTGCCCGACCACTACCGGCATGCGCTCGAGGTCGCCTGCGGCGAGGCGACGATGGAGATGAGCGCGCGCTACGACACGGAGAACCCGAAGGCGCTGCGCCGGCTGGTGGCGAGCGGCGCCACGCTGAGGGCCTGGCCGCGGGAGATCCTGCAGGCGGCCTGGCGCGCCTCGGGCGAGCTGTACGAGGAGACGGCGGCGCAGAACCCGCGCTTCCGGCGGATGTGGACGAGCTACAAGGCCTTCCGGGACGAGCAGTTCCAGTGGTTCCGGATCGCGGAGAACTCTTACGAGAACTTCGCCTTCGTGGCGGCGGCGAAGTAGGGCGCGCGGGGAGGGCGGCACGGACCATCGGTCGAGCGGAGGCCGCGCCGCCCGGTTGAATCGTCCCGTAACGGAGTCCTGCATCTACGTGGCGGCAGCGAAAGGGACGCCGTGGCTAGACTGGCGCCGCGCCGGCTTCGGACCTCCCGGCGAAGGGGAACGTCACGATGGCGCGCAAGACCCGTCACCTCCTCGCCGCCGGCCTCCTCGCCGCCGGGCTGCAACTTTCACCGGCGGCGGCGCAGGTGCCGGGCTTCCCCTATTGCGCCTGGTGGGTGGAGACGACCGCGACGACGGCCAATATAGCCTTCCCCGACAGCAGTGCCGCCTATTGGACCACGCCCTTCCAGGTCACCTCCGATCTGCGGTCGATCACCGTTCGCGGCACCTATCCGGAGACGCGGTATTTCTCGCTCAACGTCTATACCAATGGCGGGGCTTCCTATAGCTGCGGCGGGGTGGCTTCGGGCCTGGCGGATTTCCGCATCGCGCCCGATCCGGGCAGCACCAATCCCTTCCAGCAGCAGGCAGCGGCGGGCGGCGGCTATACCGTGACCCTCGCGCCCGGGGCAGCCGGCACGGCGAACCGAATCCCGTTCTACGATCCCGCCGCCTGCACGCCGGCCCCGGCCAGCGGTCCGATCCCCGAGGATGTGGGCTTCCTCATCCTGCGGGCCTACCTGCCGCAGGGCGGCTTCGGCGCGGTGCCGCTGCCGGAGATCACGCTCGACTATGCCGATGGCCACACGGTGACTCTGCCGCGCTGCGGCGGCGCGGCGCCAGATGCCGCCGCCCTGCCGCCGGGCTGGCAACGCCGGGTGCGGGCGCTGCCGGCGGGGGAGGCGCCGGCGCAACTCTCGGCCGGCAGCCAGCCCTGCGGCCGCCCCGGCGGCGCGGCCTGCCCGCCCTCGCTGACCTTCTTCCGTCCGACCGAGAGCGCTACCGGCGGGCTCTTCCCCAATGTGGACAACAAGTATGTCGGCGCCCTGGTGCAGCCGGCGCCGGGCCGGCTGGTGCTGGTCCGCGGCCAGGCACCCAGCTTCCCGCCGGGCAGGCAGGCGCTGCCCTGGAACCCCTCGGCGACGCAGCTCCGCTACTGGTCGCTCTGCAGCAATGTCTATCGCCGGCCCTGGCCGGTCGTGGTGGATGAGGTGGACGGGCAGGAGATCCTTGGCTGCGCCGCCGATCTCGACACCAGGCTGGATGCGGAGGGGCGCTACACCTATGTGGTCAGCTATCCCGGCGACCGGCCGACGGAGGCGGCGCTGGCGGCGGCAGGGGCGACCTGGCTGCCCTTCTCGACCGAGCAGCCCCTGGCGCGCCACCTGCTGATCCTGCGGAACATGCTGGGCGACGGCTTCCCGCAATCCGTGCAGAACTGCGCCGCCGGCGCCGATCCGGCCAGCATCGCCGCCTGTGCCGCCAGCATGGGCCCCTACTACCCGCAGGCAACGACCTGCCGCGCCGCGGTCTTCGAGCGCGGCGGCCTGGCCGCCTGCCTGCGCGACGAATAAGGGGCCTCGAGGCGTCCAGCGGCCCTGCGGTCCTCGGCGCCGAGGCGCGGCCCCCGCCGGCGTCCCTTGCTTTCGCACCTGCGAAGGCGCATATAGCAACCGCTGGCGCCTCGACGTGCCAGCGGTGCCCGGCCGCGTGAGCGGCCCGCGGATGCGGCGGAAAGCCCCCGCGGAGAAAGCCGAACTGCCGGCGCACGCGACGAATTCCCACCGGACCGGCCCAGCCACGCGGGGTCTCCACCTGAAACCCGCGGCGCGCCGTCCCGAGACTCGGGCCGCGTCCGGCGCCGCACGACCGGAAGTACCGCTACCTTGACCCAGTTCAACGAACTCGGCCTCGCCGCGCCCCTGCTGCGCGCGCTCGACGAGGCCGGCTACACCACGCCCACCCCCATCCAGGCCAAGGCCATCCCCACGGTGCTCGAGGGGCGGGACCTGCTCGGCATCGCCCAGACCGGCACCGGCAAGACCGCGGCCTTCTCGCTGCCCATCCTGCACCGCCTGAACGCCAAGGGCGGCCGGCCGCCGCGCGGCGGCTGCCGCGCCCTCATCCTGTCGCCCACGCGGGAGCTGTCCTCGCAGATCGCCGACAGCATCCGGACCTATGGCGCGCATCTTGGCCTCTCGGTCGCGGTGGTCTTCGGCGGCGTGCCGCACGGGCCGCAGCGCCGGGCGCTGAGCCAGGGCGTCGACATCCTCGTCGCCACGCCGGGCCGGCTGCAGGACCACCTGGACCAGGGCACCGCGCGGCTCGACCGCGTGGAGGTGCTGGTGCTGGATGAGGCCGACCAGATGCTGGACAAGGGCTTCCTGCCCGCGATCCGCCGCCTGGTGAAGGCGCTGCCCAGCCAGCGCCAGACGCTGTTCTTCTCGGCCACCATGCCGCAGGAGATCGGCCGCCTGGCCGCCGAACTGCTGAACGACCCCGCGCGGGTCGAGGTCGCGCCGGTGGCGACGACGGCCGAGCGCGTGGCGCAGCGCGTCATCCACCTCGAGCAGGGGAACAAGCGCCGCATCCTGGCCGATCTCCTGCGCGGGGAGGGCGTGGGCCGCGCGCTGGTCTTCAGCCGCACCAAGCACGGCGCCGACCGGGTGGTGAAGCAGCTCGACCAGGACGGCCTCTCGGCGAACGCCATCCACGGCAACAAGAGCCAGGGGCAGCGTGAGCGTGCGCTCGCCGCCTTCAAGGACGGCACGGCGCCGATCCTGGTCGCCACCGACATCGCGGCCCGCGGCATCGATGTGGATGGCGTCACGCATGTCGTGCAGTACGACCTGCCGGAGGTGCCGGAGACCTATGTCCACCGCATCGGCCGCACCGCCCGCGCGGGCGCCTCGGGCGAGGCGGTGGCGCTGGTCGCGGCCGACGACCTGGAGAAGCTCTGGGCGGTCGAGAAGCTGATCCGCCAGGTCATCCCGGCCGAGGACATGCGCGAGGACAAGACGCGCTCGCTCGCCAAGCCCGGCCTGCTGCAGCGGCAGGGCGCGCAGGGCGCGAAGACCGGCGGGCGCGGGCAGGGCAGGGGCCATGGCAATGGCCGCGGCCAGCCCGGCGCGCATGGCGGGCAGCGGCAGGGCCAGGGCGGGCGCCCGCAGGGCGAGGGGCATCGGCCGCCGCAGGGCCAGTCCGCCCGGCCGCAGCAGCCGAAGGCCGCGCCGCAGGGCCAGGGGCAAACGCCGGGCGGCGACGCCACCCGCCGCCGCCCGCAGGAAGGCAGCCGGCGCGACCGCGAGGCTTTCCGCAGCGGCGACTTCCGCGACAACGCCCCGGCCTTCCTGACCCGCGGGCGCTAAACCCGCGGGCGCTAAACCCGCGGGCGCTGACCTGGGCAGGGCGCGGCTGGAGTGGCCGCGCCCGGTTGAACCTGGCGCGGAGGCGCCGGGGCGCACATGGTGCGGAAACGCCCGGACATGCATGGTGCGGCCACCGAACGTCACGGAGGATTCGCCATGCGCCGCCGCACCCTGCTCGCCGCCCCGGCCCTGCTGTCCACGCCCGCCCAGGCGCAGGCCTGGCCCGAGCGCCCCGTTACCATGGTCGTCCCCTTCGCCCCGGGTGGCACGCCGGACATCGCCGCCCGGCTGGTCGCGCCGAGGATGTCGCAGCGCCTCGGCCAGCCGGTGGTGGTGGAGAACCGCGCCGGCGCCGGCTCGACCATCGGAACGCGGAGCGTCATCCAGGCGCGGCCGGATGGGCAGACGGTGCTGATGGGCAGCATCAGCTTCATGATGGCGCCGCTCACCCTCGACCCGCCGCCCTTCGACAGCGCCGCCTCGCTCCGCGTCGTCTCGCTGCTCGGCACCGTGCCCTATGTGCTGATCGTCCGCGCCGATGCGCCGCCCAAGGATCTCGCGGGCTTCCATCGCTGGGTCGCGGAGAATCCGGGCAAGCTGAACTACGGCTCGGCCGGCAGCGGCACGCCGCTGCATCTTGGCGGGGCGATCTATGGGCTGTTGACGGGCACCGACCTCGTGCACATCGCCTATCGCGGCAGCGGCCCGGCGATCGCCGACCTGCTGGCCGGCCAGGTGCAGATGGTCTTCGCCGACCTGCCCGCCGCGGCGCCGCATATCCAGTCCGGCGCGGTGCGGCTGCTGGCCTCGGCGGTGCAGCACCGGCTGCCAGGCTACCCGCAGGTCCCGACCATGGCGGAGAGCGACAAGCGGCTTGCCGAATACGACATCTATAGCTGGGCCATGCTGGTCTCGCCGAAGGCGACACCGGACCTGCCGGTGCGGCGCCTGCACGAGGCGCTGGCCGAGGCCGGCCGCGCGCCGGAGCTGCAGCCGCGCTTCGCCGATCTCGGCTTCGACATCGTGCTGAACAGCCCGGAAGAGGGCGATGCCCTGCTGGCGCGGGAGCAGGCGAAATGGGCGAGCCTGATCAAGCGGGCCGGCGTCAAGGCGGATTTCTGAGGCGCGGCCGGCGAGGCGGAGGCCGGCATCGTTGCAGGATCGCGATTCTCTTCAGGCGGTGGTCGAGGCCGTCGTCCCGGATGACCCATGGGGCAGGGGCCGCGAATTGGCACGGTTGGTCACGGGCTGCGGTGCCGGGACATGCCGGGAGGGGCCCCCATTCGCCGCTCGCCCGACAGCGCCCTGCAACCGGTTCGGAGGCAGGCGGCGAACCCTGGCGTTGCCGCTGCGTTGCGCCGCCATGCGCGAAACCATCCTCGAGAAGGCGGGCGACCGCCGCGTGATGCGCACCGACGATGCCGGGACGGTGCTGCTGGACGCGACCGACCATGTCGCGGCCGAGCACGGAACCGACATGCATGACGTGTTGCTGGCCGAGTTGCAGGACGAGGGCTGGGAGGTCGCGGCGGACCGCGACCGCGCCCCGCCCGGCAGACCGGCCAAGCCGCCCCCGCAGGTCGCGGGGGACAGTGGCGCTCCGGGCCTCAAGGCGACGGAGAACGACGCCGTCTCGAGCTGACCAACGGTCGGCGGCGCTGCAGCGGCAGAGGCGGGAGGCGGTCTATGTCTCATAGGCGAGGCCGCAACTCGGGCAGGGTGAGCAGGATCAGCCGTGCCTGCTGACGCTCGGCTTCCTGCGCCGACATGCCTGTTGGCAGGCGGCTGAGCACGGCCAGTGCGGCCGACAGCGTGAACGTGTCGCCCTTCGAAGCGTCGTCCGACTTCAACTGCATCGAAAGAATGGCGCGAGCCCCCGGCGGGAGCGGTCGGAATGTGGCCCTCGGCAAATAGCCGCTGGAGATCAGGCAGCCATGTTGGTTGTTTGGATGCATCAAAACGCTTTCTAGTGTCCGCCCGCACACCGGTACGCCCGTGACCTGCTTCGCGGCGTAAACCCCGCCGTCGTTATCAAGAAGTGATGGTGCCGGTCCAACGGCGGCTAGGGCGACGGCGGATTCAGTAATATTCTCTATTTCTAATAAAAGCTGCACCTCCTGCCCGTTCCGCCGCAGGCTGCGGACGCAGGCGCGCAGGCTTTCCTGCTCCTCGCAGGGCTCGCCCGGGGACAGGGCCGGTCGCGGCGCCGCGGAGGCGCCCGCGCCCAGGGCCGCTGCGCTCGCCGGCGCTCGGCCGACGGCCTCGGAGAGGCAGTTGGGACCGCGCCGGGAATCCTGCCGCAGCAGCTCCGTCAGCTCCCCCGTCCGCGGGATGGACACGGCCGCCGCCGCCACCGTCTCACCCGTATCGATTTCGACGAGCCGCGCATTCACCCGCACCCGGTCGCCGATGACGGCATAGGTCCCGACCACCAGCGCGCCGATGCCGAGGAGCCCGCCGACGCGGCGGCGCTGCTCCGGGTCGGTCATGAACTCGTTCAGCCGGTTCTGCGCGACGATGGTCTCGAGCTGCTGCCGCTCGACGAGGCGCGGCCGCGGCTGCACGGCGCCGATCATCGTCGTGGTGAGCTCGTCCACGACGAAGACCGACAGGACGGGGCAGGACTGGTCGGCACCCGGGAAGGGCATGACCGACAGGGCCGGACGCTGCGCCGCCGGCAGCCCGGCCAGCAGGGCCTGCGCCAGGCTCTGCAGCCCGGATTCCAGCGAGCCGGACATCTGCTGGGACTGCGCCTGCGCCGGGGCGGCCGCGCCGGCGGCCCAGAGACCCGCCGCGCAGACCAGGCTGCGCCATCCTGAGCGCCGTTGCGGCATGCGTCCTCCGTCAGTTCGATTGCAGTGTCTCGGCGAGCCGGCGGCCGAGCAGATCGGCCGCTGCCTGGCGCGCCCGCTCGGTGGCCTCCGCCGGCGTGGCGCCGAGGCCGCGTGCCTCGCGCTGCACGACGGCCAGCGGATGCGCCTCGTCGTCGCCGGCCAGGATGCGCGCCTCGAGCAGGATGCGCGCGCCGAAGGGCATGGGCGCGCCGGCCGGAGCCGGCTCGACCGCCTCGAAGCGTGGCGGGGAGATTGCGACGATGCTGCGGGCGTGGTCGGCCTGGGCGGTGACCTGGACGCCTTCCAGTTCCAAGGTCCGGCGGAGCCGCGCGGCCAGCCAGGCGGCCTCCGGCGCATGGCCCTCCCTGACATAGGTTCCGACTCCCGCCCCGGGCCGCAGGGGAGCCGGCAGGGCTGCACTGGCCGCCGGCGGCTCCGCGCGCCCGGCCAGCCGGTCATGGAGACGCGAGGCGAGGTCGAGGAGGTCGCCGACCGAGGCGAGGAGTCCGACCAGCGCGACAGCCACCGCGCCGAGGCCGCCGATCCAGGCGGCGAGGCGGCCGAAGGGCGCCGATTTCTCATGCGAAGGACTGTTATTCTCTGACATTAAATGGACACTACGCGCAGTCCGGCGCTGCCGGCCACCGAGGGCGCGATGCCACACAGCAATGTGGCGGCCGTCGCTCCGGTGCGCGCGCCGCTACCCGAACACCTCCCCCCAGGCCGCCATCAGCGCCGCATCCGCCTCCTCCATCGTCGCCAGGACGCCGAGGCGATGCAGGCTCGTCACCCCGTGCTGGCTGATCCCGCAGGGGACGATGCCGCCGAAATGGCTGAGGTCCGGGTCGACGTTCAGGGCGATGCCGTGCCAGGTCACCCAGCGCGTGACGCGCACGCCGATGGCGCCGATCTTGTCCTCCGTCCCGCGCGCCTTGTCCTCCACCCAGATCCCGACGCGCCCCTCGCGCCGCTCGCCCCGGATGTTGAAGCGCCAGAGGGCGCGGATCACCCATTCCTCCAGGCCCTGGACGTAGCGCCGCACGTCCCGCCCGCGCCGGGACAGGTCGAGCATGACATAAGCCGTCCGCTGCCCCGGCCCGTGATAGGTCCATTGCCCGCCGCGCCCGGCCTGGAAGACCGGGAAGCGCGGATCCAGCAGGTCGCCCGCGCCGGCCGAGGTCCCGGCCGTATAGGTCGGCGGATGCTCGACGCACCAGACGAGTTCCCCGGCCTCGCCGGCGCGGATGGCGGCGACGCGCGCCTCCATGGCGGCCAATGCCTCGGGATAGGGGGTCAGCCCCTCCGCCACGCGGAATTCCGGCCGCGCGAGTGCCGTTCCGGTGAGACCCACCGTTGCCCCCGCTTCGCTCATCCGCTATACGCCCCGCCTCGCCCGGTTATGCGGTCGTGGCGGAATGGTAGACGCGCCAGCTTGAGGTGCTGGTGGGGGAAACCCCGTGGAAGTTCGAATCTTCTCGACCGCACCATCCTCATCCCCGGCCTGTCCAGAACCCTCCGACGCACGGTCCCGAGCCGGATCGCGTCGTCGTCTGGCTGCGCTGTAGCCCAGCCGCAGGGGGCCGGCCACCGTGTCCGGCATCCGCCATCCCCCGCCATTCATAAACCGGTCCGCCGGCGCGGCTTGAATCCTGGCGGCACCGGCCTGCATCCGCCGGGCCATGGCCGAGCACCGGGACGACGGATGACGGACACCCATGCGCCGCTGCTGCAGCAGGCGGCCGCCTTCCACCACCAGGGCCAGCTCGCCGAGGCGGAGCGGCTCTACAAGCGCATCCTGAACCGCCAGCCCCAGCATTTCGGCGCCCTCTACCTCTCCGGCGTGCTGGCGCTGCAGAAGGGCCGCGCAGCGCGCGCGGCCGAGGCGATCGGCAAGGCCATCCGGCTCAATCCCGGCGTCGCCGATGCGCACAGCAATCTCGGGACGGCGCTGCGCGCCCTCGGCCGGCCGCAGGAGGCGCTGGCGAGCTACGACCGCGCCGTCGCGCTCGATCCCGCCTATGCCGAGGCGCATGCCAACCGCGCCGCCGCCCTGCTCGACCTGGGGCGGCGGGAGGAGGCGCTCGCCGCCTATGACCGCGCCCTGGCGCTGCGCCCCGACCAGCCCGAGGCGGAGGTGGGCCGCAGCCGCGTCCTGCTCCTGCTCGGTCGTGCCGCCGAGGCGCTGGCCGCGGCCGGGCGCGCGCTCGCCCTCGATCCCGGCCTGGCCGAGGCGGAAGCCGATCGCGGGAATGCCCTGCACGCCCTCGGCCGGCTCGACGAGGCGCTGGCCAGCTTCGACCGGGCGATCTCGCTGCGTCCCGGCGATGCGGGGGCGCATGCCAATCGCGGCGTCGTCCTGGCCGGGCTCGGCCGCCGCGCGGAGGCGCTCGCGAGCTACGAGCAGGCCATCGCCCTCGAGGCCGGGCATGCCGAGGCGCATGCGAACCGGGCCAATCTGCTGGCCGATCTCGGCCGCCCGGCCGAAGCGCTGGCGGCCTATGACCGCGCCCTCGCGCTGCAGCCGGGTCATGCCGGAACCCTTTGCAATCGCGGCATCGCGCTCGCCGATGCCGGCCGGCATGCCGAGGCGGTCGCGGCTTTCGATCGCGCCATCGCCGCCGATCCGGAGCATGTCGACGCGCAGTGGAACCGCAGCCTCAGCCTGCTGGTCCTCGGCCGGCTGGAGGAGGGCTGGCAGGGCTTCGAAGCGCGCAAGCGCCAGCTTGCGGCGCGGACCGGGCAAGACGTGGCGCGGGAGTGGCGCGGCGAGCCGATCGCCGGCCGCCGCCTGTTCCTGGATTGGGAACAGGGCCTCGGCGACACCATCCAGTTCTGCCGCTACGCGCGGCTGGCGCGGGCGGCCGGCGCCGAGGTGATCCTCTCGGTCCAGGCGCCGCTGCTGCGCCTGCTGCGGCAATTCGAGCCGGAGATCCGGGTGGTCGGGGAACGCGAGGTGCCGGAGCGCTTCGACACGCGCTGCTCGCTGATGAGCCTGCCGCTCGCCTTCGGCACCGGGCTCGGCAGCATCCCGGCGGCGCCTGCCTATCTCGCCGCCGATCCGGCGCTGCGGGCGGCCTGGGCGGCGCGCCTCCCGCCCGCGGGCCGGCCGCGGATCGGCCTGGTCTGGCGCGGCAACCCCGGGCACCGGAACGACCGCAACCGCTCCATGCCGCTCCCGGCCCTGCTGCCCCTGCTCCGCGAGGAGGCCGCATGGATCGGCCTGCAGCGGGACCTCGCCGCCGGCGAGGCGGAGGTGCTGCGCGAGGCGGGCCTGACCTCCCTGCTCGGCGACGCCTTCGCCGATTTCGCCGACACCGCCGCCGTGGTGGACCAGCTTGATCTCGTGATCACGGTCGATACCAGCGTAGCGCATCTCGCCGCGGCCCTGGGCCGGCCCACCTGGATCGTGCTGCCGCGCAATCCCGACTGGCGCTGGCTGCTCGATCGCGCCGACAGTCCCTGGTATCCCAGCGTCCGGCTCTTCCGGCAGCGGGAGGCCGGCGACTGGTCCGGCCCCGTCGAAACGATGCGGCAGGCGCTCCGCCAGGGCCCGCGGCCGCACGCCTGAGCCCCGCCGCCGCCGGCCGCGCTATCGCCACCCTCGTCCACCGGCTGCTAGCCTTTCCGCCGGAACGTCCGGAAGGAAGCAAGGCCATGCCTGTGACGCAGGTCCGTGGGGTCAGGCTCGTCTACGAGATCCTCGGCGGGAGCGGCCCGCTCGTCACCATCTCGCCCGGCGGGCGGCGCGGCCTCGCCTCCGACCGCGCGCTCGGCCTGCTGCTGGCCGAGGCCGGTTTCCGTGCCCTGGTCTACGACCGCCGCAACACCGGCGCTGCCGACATCGCGCTCGAAGGCGACAGCGAGAGCCACGAGCAGGCCGAGGACCTGCTGGCGCTGCTGCGCGCGCTGGGCGAGGCGCCGGCCTATGTCGCGGGCTGCTCCTCCGGCGCCCGCCTCTCCCTGCTGCTGGCGCTGCAGCACCCCGAGGCGGTGAAGGGCCTGCTGCTCTGGCGGGTGACGGGCGGCGCCTATGCGGCGAAGCGCCTCGCCTTCAACTACTACGAGCAGTACCTGGAGGCGGTGGCGAAGGGCGGCATCGGGGCGGTCTGCGAGACCGAGCATTTTTCCGCCCTGATCAAGGCGAACCCGGGCAACCGGGCGCGGCTGGAGGCCATGGGCGCCGAGGCCTTCGCGGCGCAGATGCGGCGCTGGCTCGCCGGCTTCCACGAGGGCTCCGGATACCCGGTGGCGGGGCTTTCGCCGGATGACCTCAGGCGGATCGCGGCGCCGGCGGTGCTGGTCGCGGGCAATGACCGGGTGCATCCGGCCGAGGGCGCCCAATCGGCGCATCGCCTGATGCCGAACGCGACCTACCGGGAGGTGCTGACCACGCCGGTCGATCTCGACGTCGATTTCGCGGGCTGGGAGGCGGCGACGCCGCGCCTCGCCGCTGTCTTCATCGACTTCCTGCGCGGGCAGGAGGCGCGGCGGGGCTGACCGCGCCGTCCCGCGCCGCCATGTGGCTGGCGTGAGTCCAGGGCAGGGCAGGGGCGCGGCGGGCCCTGGTTGGATGGGACGAAATGCTGACGAAGCTGAAGGGCTGGGCGCGGGCGATCCGGCGGGACGTGCATGCGCTCTGGATCGCCGCGCGCGACCCGCGCACGCCCTGGGCGGCGCGGGCGCTCGCGCTCAGCATCGCGGCCTATGCGCTCTCGCCCGTCGACCTGATCCCCGACTTCATCCCGGTGCTCGGCCTGCTGGACGAGGCGGTGCTGCTGCCGCTCGCCATCCTGCTGGTGATCCGGCTGATCCCCGGGCCGCTGATGGCGGAGTACCGCGCGGCCGCCGCTGCGGCGGAGAGCAGGCCGAGCAGCCGGGCGGGGGCGGCCGTCATCGTCCTGCTCTGGCTGGCCGCGGCCGCGCTGCTGCTCTGGTGGCTGTGGCCCGGGGCGGCCGGGTAGCGGCCAGCCTCGCCGCCTATAGCGCGACGACGAGGTCGATCTCGACCAGCGCGCCGACCGCGAGCGCGGTGACGCCGACGCAGGTCCGCGCCGGCAGGCCGCCGGGCGGGAAGCTCGCCTCCCAGACCGAATTCATGGCGGCGTAGTCGCGCTCGAACTGCGTGAGGTAGACGCGCGCGAAGACCGTCCGCTCCCACTCGCCGCCGCAGCCCTCCAGCACCGTCTGCAGGTTGGCGACGACCTGCCGGGTCTGCGCCTCGATTCCGCCCTCCACCAGGTGCATGCCGCCGCCCGGCAGCGTCGGCATCTGGCCGGTGACGAAGAGGAAATCGCCCGCCCGCACCGCATGGCTGAAGGGCGCGACGCGCTGCGGCGCCTCGGGCAGCAGGAAGCGGGCGATCTCCATCCTCAGAGGCCGCGCTCGGCGCGGGTCGCCGCCAAGTCGTCCTCGATGAAGGCCTGCACGATCTCCTCCAGACTCTCCTGCTCGGAGAAGCCGAACAGCCGCCGCGCCCGCTCCGCCGTGAAGCTCGCCGGCCAGGTGCCGACGATCGCCTCGATGGCCGGGTCGGGCGCGTGCCGCACCCTCGCCCGCGCCGCTGGCCCGGCGACCTCGGCAAGCGCGCTCAGCATCTTGCCGACCGTCGCGCTCCGCCCCGGCGGGTTGATGCCGCGGTCGAGGCCGAGCGGGCCGGTGTCCATGGTCATGGCGTGCAGGAACCACTCGACTGCCCGGCGCGGCGAGCAGATCCAGACCGCGAAATCCTCCGGCACCGGCAGCTCGGTCTCGAGGCCGAGCAGCGGCTCGCGCAGGATGGCGCTGACGAAGCTCGAGGCCGCCTTGTTCGGCCGGCCCGGGCGGATGATGACCGTCGGCAGCCGGATGTTCACCGCGTCGAGGAACCCCTTGCGGGAGGCGTCCTGCAGCAGCAGCTCGCCGATCGCCTTCTCCGCGCCGTAGCTGTTGCCCGGCAATTGCCGGGCATCGTCCTCCAGCCGCGCATCCTGCCCGCCGGAGAAGCTGGCGACCGAGGAGGTGAAGACCACCCGTGGGGGCGCGGGGAGCGCCCGGCAGGCCTGCAGCACCGCCAGCGTGCCGTGCAGGTTCACCGTGAGGCCGAGGTCGAAATCCGCCTCCGCCTGGGCCGAGACCACGGCGGCAAGGTGCACCACCACATCGGTGCCGGCGGGGATGGCGGCCTTCACCGCCTCCGGATCGGCGATGTTGCCGCCGAGGCAGCGGACGGGGAAGGGGGCGGGCAGGGAGGCCGGCGCCTGCAGGTCGAACAGCGTCAGGCCGGTGACCGGCTGGCCGCCCAGGGTGCCCTCCTGCGCCAGGCGCTGCGCCAGCTTGCGGCCGAGGAACCCTCCGCCGCCCAGGATCGTGATCTGCATGGCGTCCTCCCTTGTCGCGCCGCGGCGCCCGCCCTCATGTCGCGCCTTGGCAGGCGGCGTGCAAGCGGCGCATGGTCCCGCCGCCATGCCCATCCCGCGCCGCTCCTACCGCCTGCTCCTCAACCGCCATCTCGGCACGCCCGGGGTGATCGTCCTGCCGGAAGGCGGCTTCCGCCGGGCGAGAGCGGAGATCGCCTCCTGGCCCGGCCATGCGCCGACGCCGCTGGTCGAGCTGCCCGAGGTCGCGCAGGCGGCGCGGGTGGCGGCGATCCACTGGAAGGACGAGGGCGGGCGCTTCGGCCTCGGCAGCTTCAAGGCGCTGGGCGGGGCCTATGCGGTGATGAAGCTGCTGCAGGCGGAACTCGCCCGGCGCGGGGTCGCCAATGCCGCGACCTCCGCCGAACTGGCGGAGGGCAAGTACAAGGAGGCCGCGCAGGGCATCACCGTGACCTGCGCCACCGACGGCAATCATGGCCGCAGCGTCGCCTGGGGCGCCCAGCGCTTCGGCTGCCGCTGCGTGATCTTCGTGCATGAAGGCGTCAGCCAGGGCCGGCGCGACGCCATCGCCAAATACGGCGCCGAGATCCGGGTGGTGCCCGGCACCTATGACGAGGCGGTGCGCGCGGCGCAGAAGACCGCCGAGGCGGAGGGCTGGTTCGTCGTCTCCGACACTTCCTATGCCGGCTATACCGAGATCCCCCGCGACGTCATGCAGGGCTACCGGCTGATGGCCGAGGAAGCCGCCGAGGCGCTGCCGCGGCCGCCGGCCCATGTCTTCATCCAGGGCGGCGTCGGCGGCGTCGCCGCCGCGGTCTCCGTCCAGATGCGCGCCCGCTACGGCGCCGAGGCGCCGAAGCTGGTGGTGGTGGAGCCGGAGAAGGCCGCCTGCCTGCTTGCGAGCGCCGAGGCCGGCCGGCCCATGGCGATCGAGGGCGAGCTGGATACGCTGATGGCCGGCCTCGCCTGCGGCGAGCCGAGCCTGCTGGCCTGGCAGGAGCTGGAGCGCGCCGCTTTCGCCTTCATGGCCGTGCCGGATGCCGCGGCGGTGGACTGCATGAGGCTGCTGGCGAAGCGCACGCCGCGGCTGGAGGCCGGGGAGAGCGCGGTCGCCGGCCTCGCCGGCCTGCTGCTGGCGGCGCGCGACCCCTTCGGCCGCGCCGCGCTGGGGCTGGAGGAGGGGAGCCGCGTGCTGCTCTTCGGCACCGAGGGCGCGACCGACCCGGAGCTCTATGCCAAGCTGACCGCCTGAACCCCGCCGCGCCTGCCCCGTTGGCCCTTCCCACGCATCAGGAAGGACGGCAGGCATGGCGGAGCAGGAGAGGCAGCGCATCCAGACCGACGAGGCCGACAGCCGCGAGGGCGCCGGCGGCCTCGGCACGCCGCGCAAGCCGGGGGAGGTGCCGAAGCACGGCACCACGCGGCGCTTCGAGGAGGGCGGCCCGGCCGATCGCTGGGACCCCGATACCACCAGCGACGGCGCCATGGGCGGTGGTGGCGCGGGCGGCGCTGGCGGGGTGACGGGCGGCGCGAGCGGCCGCACCAACAATCCGGACTGACGCGGCCCGAGGACCGGCGCGCCGAAGGGCGCGGAGGTTTGGATCGGCCCGCCTGCCATGCAGGGTTGGGCGGCCGGGGTCCCGGCCGCTGCCGACCTGCGTCGCGCGCCCCAGGGCTTGCCATGTCGGCCGGCAGACGCCCGCGGAACGGCGGCGGCGCGCCTGCATCCGCGCGGCTGCCCGGCCGTTGCTGGGCGTGCCACCCCCGGCAGGAGTCCCCCGCATGAAGGCAACCCGCGAGTCCATCCGCGAGCACATGGAGGTCGTCGGCGCCGATGGCGGCCATGTCGGTACCGTGGATAAGGTCGATGGCGACCGCATCAAGCTGACCCGCACGGATCGCGGCGCCGGCGGCCAGCACCACTGGCTCCCGCTCTCCATGGCCGCCGATATCGAGGGCGACCTGCTCCGCCTGACCGTCCCGCTCGACCGCGTCGCCGGATACTGGGAGAACGAGCAGGGCTTCCGCGGCCCGATCGAGAGCGACGATGCCGAGACCCAGGGCATGGGCGAGGCGCTGAAGGGCCAGGACCCGCAGCGCTAGTCCTTTCGAGGCTGGCCATCGCCCAGCCAGTTTGGCCAGCCCGGTCGCCCGTGTGAACGGGCGTGCTTTGCGCCAGGGCAGGCCTGCGTGCCCCGGCCCGGACAGGTTGCGGGCAAGCCGTTCGATCGGACGGATGCCTCCGGTTCATGCCCGGGCGCGAAACGCGCGGCATGTGCCGGGGCACCGGGCCGCGCAGCCCGCCCCCTTGCGCGCAGGCGGCCGCCTCCCCTTCATTGTTCTGCCGCAATTCCGTCACATGGCCATAACAAGGCGCCGCTACCTGCCGGCGCACCGCAGAACGATCGGGGAGACCACGCCACATGCAGCGCCGCACCCTCCTGGCGGGCACCGCCGCCCTTGGCCTCGCCGCGCCCGCCAGCCTCCAGGCCCAGGGCACGGGCCGCACCACCATCGAGTTCTGGTACGGCCTCTCCGGCCCGCTGGCCGAGCGCGTGATGGAGCAGGTGAAGCGCTTCAACGACAGCCAGCAGCGCTTCACTGTCAATGCCAGCTACAAGGGCAGCTACATCGACACCATGACCGGCGCCATCGCCGCCTGGCGCGCCGGCAACCCGCCGCACATCGTCCAGGTCTTCGAGGTCGGCACCGCCACCATGATGGCCGCCGGCCCGGCGATCCGCCCGGTGCATCAGTTGCTCTCGGAGTCGGGCGTCGAGCTCGACCCGAAGCGCTACATCGCCGGCGTGCGCGGCTACTACTCCGACACGCAGGGGCGGCTGATCTCCATGCCGCACAACTCCTCCTCCGCCATCATGTGGCTGAACCTCGATGCCTTCCAGAAGGCAGGGCTGCCGACCGACGAGTTGCCGCGCACCTGGAAGCAGGTCCGCGCCGCGGCGGAGAGGATCAAGGCGGCGAATGCCGCGCCGGCCGCGATCACCACGACCTGGCCGACCTGGATCATGCTCGAGCAGATGGCGGCCATCCACGACGTGCCCTTCGCCACCCGGGCGAACGGCTTCGAGGGGATGAACGCCGAGCTCCAGCTCACCTCGCCCTTCTTCCAGAAGCAGGTGGACTTCCTGCTCGGCCTGCAGAAGGACGGGCTGTTCCGCTATGGCGGCCGCGACAATGCCGGCGACCCGCTCTTCCCCGCGGGCGAGGTGGCGATCAGCTTCAACTCCGCCGGCAACCGCTCCCGCGTGGAGCGGGAAGCGAAGTTCAAGTGGATCTCCACGCCGCTGCCCTACCATGACGACGTCATCCAGCAGCCGAGGAATGGCGTCATCGGCGGCGCCAGCCTCTGGGTGCTGACGGCGCGCAACCGCGCGGCGGAGGAATACCGCGGCGTCGCCGAGTTCTTCCGCTTCATCTCCGAGGTCGACCAGGACCTGTGGTGGCACAAGTCCACCGGCTACGTGCCGCTGACGAATGCCGCCTACGAGAAGGCGAAGGCCGAGGGCTATTACCAGCAGAATCCCGGCGCCGATGCCGCGGTGCGCCAGCTCTCGCGCGCCGAGCCGACGCCGAACAGCATGGGCTTCCGCCTCGGCGGCTTCGTCGAGATCCGCAACGTGATCCAGGAGGAGCTGGAGAAGGCGCTGCAGGGCCAGCAGACCGCAGCTCAGGCGCTGGAGGCGGCGAACCGGCGCGGCAATGTGGTGCTGCGCAACTTCGAGCGGGCGAACCGGGCCTGAGCAGCCGGGGAGGGCGCCGGGATCCCCAGTCCCTCCCGCCCAGGGCCTGCTGCCGGGCCGCGGATGCCGGGATTCCGCAGCCCGGCGGCAGGCGCGCAGGGTTGGTATGGCGGCTGCGCGCCAAAGTTCACCGCATGCCGGCCGGCATGGATGCCGACCGGCATGCGGCCCTCGGAACCCAGGAGTTCTCCGCTTGGATCGGAAGGTCGTCTTCAGGCAGCGCGTCCTGCCCTACCTGCTGCTGGCGCCGCAGCTCGCGATCACCATCGTCTTCTTCTTCTGGCCGGCCGGGCAGGCGGTGTGGTTCGCCTTCCTCCGCCAGGACGCCTTCGGCATCCGCACGGAATTCGTCGGCTTCGAGAATTTCGCCGACCTGTTCGCCGATCCGCTCTACCTCGAGACCATCCGCAACACCGCGGTCTTCAGCATCGGCGTGACCGCCGCCGCGCTCGCCGTCGCGCTGCTGCTGGCGGTGCTGGCGGACCGGCAGATCCGCGGCGCCGGCGGCTACCGCATCCTGCTGATCTGGCCCTATGCCATCGCCCCCGCCGTCGCGGCGGTGCTGTGGATCTTCCTCTTCCACCCGCAGATCGGCCTCCTCGGCCGGGCGCTGAACGGCGCCGGCCTCGACTGGGACTACAAGCTGAACGGGGGGCAGGCGATGCTGATGGTGATCCTCGCCTCCGCCTGGAAGCAGGTCTCCTACAACTTCATCTTCTTCCTCGCGGGGCTGCAGAGCATCCCGAAATCGGTGCTGGAGGCGGCGGCGATCGACGGCGCCCGCGCGGTGCGGCGCTTCTGGACCATCACCTTCCCGCTGCTCTCGCCCACCACCTTCTTCCTGTTGGTGGTGAACCTGGTCTATGCCTTCTTCGACACCTTCGGCGTCATCGACGCGCTGACCAAGGGCGGCCCCGCCAAGGCGACGGAGACGCTGATCTACCGCGCCTATGTGGACGGCCGCGTCAACCTCGACCTCGGCATGTCCTCCGCGCAATCCGTGGTGCTGATGCTGGTCGTCATCTGCCTCACCGCCATCCAGTTCCGGTTCATCGAACGCCGTGTCCACTACTGAGAGCACGCAGGGCCTGGCCCTGCCGGCCAAGGCCGCGCCGCCCGGCAGCGGCGGCACCGACTGGGTGGCGCATGCCATCCTGATCCTGGCCGTCATCCTCTTCGTCCTGCCGATCTGGATCGTGCTCATGGGCTCGACCCATGATGCCGCGACCATCGGCCGCGGCGAGGTGCCGCTGCTGCCCGGCCGCCACGCGCTGGAGAACTACCGCGCGGCCTGGGAGCGCGGCGGCGCCGGCGTGCCGGCCGGGCGCATGCTGTGGAACAGCACCGTCATGGCGCTCTCGATCGCGATCGGGAAGATCGCGATCTCGATCCTCTCGGCCTATGCGGTGGTGTTCTTCCGCTTTCCCTTCCGCCGGCTCGCCTTCTGGTCGATCTTCATCACCCTGATGCTGCCGGTGGAGGTGCGGATCTTCCCGACCTTCAAGGTCGTCTCCGACCTCGGCCTGGTGAACACCTATGGCGGGCTGATCATCCCGATCATCGCCTCCGCCACCGCCACCCTGCTGTTCCGCCAGTTCTTCCTGACCATCCCGGACGAGTTCGTGGAAGCCGCGAAGATGGACGGCGCCGGGCCGCTGCGCTTCTTCCGCGACGTGGTGCTGCCGCTGTCGCGCACCAACATCGCCGCGCTCTTCGTCGTCCTCTTCGTCTATGGCTGGAACCAGTATCTCTGGCCGCTCCTCGTCGCCACCTCGGACGAGGTCGAGACGATCGTGATCGGCATGGTGAAGATGATCGGGTCCGAGGCGAGCACCGAGTGGAACATCGTCATGGCCACCTGCGTGCTGGCCCTGCTGCCGCCGGTCCTGGTCGTGGTCCTGATGCAGCGCTGGTTCGTCAAGGGCCTGACGGAGACCGAAAAGTAATGGCCACCCTCGACCTCTCCGGCGTGACGAAGTCCTTCGGCGCCACCCGCGTCCTGCACGGTGTCGACCTCGCCGTCGCCGATGGCGAGATGATCGTCATCGTCGGCGCCTCGGGCTGCGGCAAATCCACCCTGCTGCGCATCGTTGCCGGCCTCGAGACCCCGACCGGGGGCTCGGTCCGCATCGCCGGCCGCGACGTCACCGCGCTCGAGCCCGCCGACCGCGACATCGCCATGGTCTTCCAGAACTACGCGCTCTACCCGCACATGACGGTGGCGCAGAACATGGGCTATGGCCTGAAGATCCGCGGCCTGCCGCGCGCCGAGATCGAGCGCCGGGTGCGCGACTCCGCGGCGCTGCTCGGGATCGAGGCGCTGCTCGACCGCCGGCCGCGCCAGCTTTCCGGCGGGCAGCGCCAGCGCGTCGCCATGGGCCGCGCCATCGTGCGCGAGCCCAAGCTCTTCCTCTTCGACGAGCCGCTGTCGAACCTCGACGCCAAGCTCCGGGTGCAGATGCGGGCCGAGATCCGGCGGCTGCAGAAGCGGCTCGGCGTCACCTCGCTCTTCGTCACCCACGACCAGGTGGAGGCGATGACCCTCGGCGACCGCCTCGTCGTCATGCACCAGGGCCATGCGGCGCAGGTGGCGACGCCGATGGAGATCTTCGAGCGGCCGGCCGATACCTATGTCGCGGGCTTCATCGGCAGTCCCGCCATGAACTTCCTCGCCGGGCGCCTCGCGGAAGACGGCCGTGCGGTCGCGCTCGCGGCCGGGCCGGTGATCCGCTTCGCCGACGGCCCGCGCCCGGGGCCGGAGGGCCTGCCGCTGACCATCGGCATCCGGCCGGAGCATGTGCGGCCCGATCCGGCCGGCCTGCCCCTCGCGCTCGACCTGGTGGAGCCGCTGGGGTCGGAGACGGTGCTGCATGGCCGCCTGCCGCAGGGCGAGGCGCTGGTCGTGAAGCTGGCAGGGCCCGGGCCGCGCGAGGGCAGCCTGCCCGTCTCCCTGCCGGCGGAGGCGCTGCATGTCTTCGTCGCCGAGGGCGGAAGGCGGCTCGATCCGATGGGTTAGCCGACCGCCCCCATCTGCGCCTTCAGCGGCGCCGTCGCGGCCTCGGCCGGCGCCACCGCCACCAGCCGGCCGCCCTGCCATTGCAGCAGCAACGGCCGGGCGCGCTGGTTCTGGCCCTTTTCGTCGAAGCGGATGCCCCAGCCATTCGCCGTCCCGCCTTCCGGCACGTCGGTGGCAGCGAGCGCCGCGCGGATGCGGTCGCGGTCCGGCGCATTGGCCCGCTGGATGGCATCGAAGGCGGCGCGCGCCCCGACATAGTTCGCCAGGCTGTGGCCGGAGCGCGGTTCGCTGCCGTAGCGCTTGCGGTAGAGCTCGAGGAAGGGCTTCACGCCGGGCGCGACGCGGTCGTTGACCTCGAATTGCGGGACGTCGACATTCAGCGTGCCCTCGAATTCCGGGCCGATCGCATGCGCCGTGTCCACCAGGCTGTAGCCGGCGCCGGCGCCGATCACCATGCGCGGGCGCCAGCCAGCCTCCCGCAGGCCGCGATAGAGCAGCAGAATGTCGTTCTGGTAGCCGACATGCAGCAGCACGTCCGCCGCCATGCCGCGCAGCCGCTGCACGATCGGCGCGGCCTCCAGGCTGCGGAGCGTGTAGCCGAGCTTCTCGGCGATCGGCAGGCCGCGGGCCTTGAGCTGCGCCTCCTCCGCCGCCGCGACCGACTGCCCGTAGAGGCTGTCCTCGTGCAGCAGGGCGATCTTCAGCGCCTCGGGCGGCAGGCCCCAGGCCGGCGCCAGCAGGTCGGCGATCGCGTCCACCGCGATCCGCCCGATCTCGGAGGCGCGCGGCGCGGTGCGGAACAGCAGGCGGAAGCCGCGCTCGGTGATCGGGTCAGCGACGGCGCCGAGCTCGACATAGGGCACGCCCTGCAGCTCCGCGGCCTGGGTCGCGGCGAAGGAGAGCGGCGAGGCGCAGGTTCCGAAGAGCACCAGGGCGCGCTCCGCCCCCATCAGCCGCTTCGCCTCGGCCGTTGCCTGGGCCGGGTCGGCGGCATCGCCCTTGACCAGGCGGATGGGCTTGCCCAGCAGCCCGCCGGCGACGTTGCGCTCCTCCGCCGCCAGCTCGAGGCCGCGGAAATGCTCGTCGCCGAGGAGCGCGAGCGGGCCGGTGAAGGGGAAGAGGGCGCCGAGGCGCGTGCTGTTGGCCTCGGCCTGCTGCGCGCCGGCCGGGCGCGCCGCGGCCGCCAGGGCGGCGAGGCCGCCGAGCAGCGGGCGGCGGGCGATCCGGGCCATGCCTGAGCCTTCGGGTGGAGGAGATGCGCGGATACTCGTCGGGCCGGCCTTCCGGCGCAACCCCAACCCGGCTTGACGCGGCGGGGGCGCGCGCGGAACTTCGCCGCCCCGCGAGGACGAGGACGACCGCCAATGCCACCCCTGCCGGAGACCATGACCTATATCGACCACGGCCAGGGCGGCGGGCCGGAGGTGCTGGTGCCGCGGCAGGGCCCGGTGCCGCAGCCGAAGGGTAACGAGGTGCTGATCCGCGTGCTGGCGACCGGCGTGAACCGGCCCGACGTGCAGCAACGCAAGGGCGATTACCCGCCGCCGCCCGGCGCGAGCCCGGTGATCGGCCTGGAGACGGCGGGCGAGGTGGTGGCGGTCGGGCCGGAGGCCGGCCCCTGGAAGATCGGCGACCATGTCTGCGCCCTGACCAATGGCGGCGCCTATGCCGAATATTGCGTGGCGCCCGCACCGCAATGCCTGCCCTGGCCGAAGGGCTATGACGCGATCCGGGCGGCGGCACTCCCGGAAACCTTCTTCACGGTCTGGGCCAACCTCTTCGGCCATGGCCGCCTCGCCGCCGGCGAGACCGTGCTGATCCATGGCGGCACCTCGGGAATCGGCGTCACCGCCATTCAGCTCGCCAAGGCCTTCGGCGCGACGGTGATCGCGACGGCCGGCAGCGCCGCGAAATGCGAGGCCATGCGGAAGCTCGGCGCCGACCATGCGGTGAACTACCGCGAGCAGGATTTCGTCGAGGCGGTGAAGCAGGCGACCGGCGGCAAGCTGGCGGATGTCGTCCTCGACATGGTCGGGGCCGAGTATTTCGCGCGCAACCTGCGCTGCCTCGCCATGGACGGGCGCCTTGTCATCATCGCCTTCCTCGGCGGGTTCGAGGCGCCGAAGGTGGACCTCCGCCCGATCATGACGCGGCGCCTGACGGTCACCGGCAGCACCATGCGGCCGCGCACCACGGCGCAGAAGGGGGCGATCGCCGCCGCCCTGCGGGAGAAGGTCTGGCCGCTGCTCGAGGCCGGCCGGGTCGCGCCGCCGATCCACCAGGTCTTCCCGCTGCGCGAGGCCGCGGCGGCGCATGCGCTGATGGAGAGCAGCACGCATATCGGCAAGATCATGCTGAAGGTGGCGGATTGAGCCTCGCCGACGGGGCCCGCCCGCAGCCTGCCGCGATGGGCGCCGCTGCCGCGCCGGCGGGCCTGCTGGCCGGGCTCCGCTACCTCGGCGTCTCCATCGTGCTGTTCGGCGGCGTCTGGCCCGTCACCAAGGCGGCGCTCGCGCATGCGACGCCGCTCTGGTTCGCGCTGAACCGCGCCGGGATGGCCTCCGTCGCCTCGGCGCTGCTGCTGGCCGCGCTCGGGCGGCTGCGCCTGCCGCTGCGTGCCGACCTGCCCTGCATCGCGGCGCTCGGCCTGCTGCAGCTCGGCGGCTTCTTCGCGCTGACGCATATCGCCCTCGAATGGGTGCCGGCCGGGCGCACCGCCATCCTCGGCAATGTCACGGTCTTCTGGCTCATCCCGCTCTCGGTCTGGGTGCTGGGCGACAGGGTCTCGCGCAACCAGTGGCTGGCCGTCGGGGTCGGGCTGCTGGGCGTGCTCGCGCTGATGCAACCCTGGGCGATCGGTGCCCAGGGGCCGGGCGTGCTGCCGGGCTATGGCCTGCTGCTGCTGGCGAGCCTCTCCTGGAGCCTCGCCATCCTGGTCACGCGGCGGCTGCCGCCGCGGCGGCCGGTGATGGAGCTGCTGCCCTGGGCCTTCGCCATCGGCGCGGCGCTGCTGCTGCCACTGGCGTTGTGGCGGGAGCCGGCGGGCGGGATCGGGTGGGAGTCCTGGCCCTATGCCGCCTTCGTCGGCGCCATCGCCGCCCCGATCGGCACCTGGGCGACCATCGAGGCCGGACGGCGGCTCTCGGGCATCATGGCCTCGGTCGGGTTCCTGGCGGTGCCGGCGCTCGGCGTCGCCATCTCGAACATCTGGCTGGGCGAGGCGCTGGGCTGGGACGTGGTGCTGGGCGGGGTGCTGATCGGGGCGAGCGTCCTGCTGGCGGCGCGGGGCTAGGGTGGTTGGTGCTGACGGCGTGCAGCCGATGGGGCGCTGACAGGCCAACGCGGGCATAGAGGGGTGCGGGCATGCGGCTGAACCTAGTCGAGGCAGGGGAGGGACCGCCGCTCGTGCTGCTGCACGGGCTGTTCGGGGCGGCCGGCAATTGGGGCGCGATCCAGAAGCATCTGGCCGCGACGCACCGGGTCCTCGCGATGGACCTCCGCAACCACGGCGCCTCCGACCGCGAGGCCGCCATGGACTACCCCGCCATGGCCGCCGACGTGGCGGAAACCCTCGGCGATCTCGGCGCCGCACCGGCCGCCGTCCTCGGCCATTCCATGGGCGGCAAGGTGGCGATGGCGCTCGCGCTCACGCAGCCCGGGCTGGTGGAGCGGCTGGTCGTGGCCGACATCGCCCCCGTCGCCTACCCGCCGGCGCTGCGCGGCTATGTCGCGGCCATGCAGGCCGTGCCGCTCGCCCCCGGCCTGACACGGCGGGAGGCCGATGCCGCGCTGGCCGGGGCGGTGCCGGAGGCGAATATCCGCGCCTTCCTGCTGCAGAACCTCCGCTTCGGGGAGGGCGGTCCGGCTTGGCGCCTCGGCCTCGGCGAGATCGCCGCCGCCATGCCGGTCATCGAGGGGTTCCCCGCGGTCGAGGCGCGCTACGAAGGGCCGGTGCTGGTGCTGAACGGCGAGCGCTCCAGCTACGTCCGGCCGGTGCATCACGACCGCATCCGCGCGCTCTTCCAGCGCGCCGAATTCGCCACCGTGCCGGGGACCGGCCACTGGGTGCATGCGGAGAACCCGCAGGGCTTCCTCGCGCTGCTCGAGCCCTTCCTGGCCGGGCGGTGACGCGTCCGCGCTACCGCAGCGGATAGTCCAGCACGAAGTCCTGCGCCGTCAGGCAGAAGGTGCCGACGAGTTCGATCTCGCCGGTCGGCTGGGGCGGCACGGTCGGCGCAGTGTCCGGGTCGGGCTGCCTGGGTCCAAGGGGTGTGGCGAATTGCACGAGGGTATTGCCGTCCGGCAGGATCTCCGTGCGCACCTGCAGGGCGAGGCTGGGCACGAAGTCCCCGGTGCCGAGGAAGACCGGCTTCGGCAGTTCCTCCGGGCGCTCCGGCCCGATGCGGGTGAAGGGGAAGCGATCGGGCGAATCGTAGCCGCTGAGATCGATGACGTCCTCGCCCTGCCGGAAGTCCAGGATGACGTCGCGCTGGCCCTCGCCGACGCCCGTATCGATGAGCGAGTTGGCGAAGGGCAGGATGATCGGCGCCATCACGAACCGGTCGGCGCCGCTGCCGCCGTCGAGCAGATCGGCGCCGAGCTGGCCGGACAGCGTATCGTCGCCCGGGCCGCCGAAGACGGAATCGGCGCCGGCGCCGGCGTAGATGCCGTCGTTCCCCGGACCGCCCCGCAGCAGGTCGGCCTGATCGGCGCGTGCCAGCAGCTCGGCGCCGCGGAAGCTGAAGCCCAGGGCTTCACCGAAGCCGCGGATCTGGTCATCGCCGCGGCCGCCGAGCACGGTGTCGGCGCCCCAGCCGGCGACGATGGCATCATTGCCGCTGCCGCCGAGGATCAGGTTGTCGCCGTCACCGGCCGGGCCGCCGAACGACACCGACCCGCCGTAGAGCGTATCGTCGCCGGGTCCGCCCAGGATCGTGTCGTTGCCGCCGGTGCCGGTGTGCTCGAAGCCGGGGAAATCGCCACGGACCAGGTCGGCCCCCGCGCCGCCCAGCAGCAGGTCATGCCCGCCGAGCCCCTCGATGGTGTCGCGCCCGGCAAGGCCGAGGATGACATCCTCCCCTTCCGTGCCGCGCAGGGAATCGGGTCCGGATGTTCCGATGACCGGCATGGCCATGGGCCTGCTCTCCCCGGCGCGTCGACGACCGGGAGACTCTACCTGCCCGCCCTCCGCCGCGCGGCCACGACCGCGCGACGCGCTCCGGCTGGCGCCGGCGTCAGGCCTCGACGCCGCCGAGTTCGACCATCGTCACCTCGGGCGGCATGCCGAGGCGCACCGGCAGCATGGAATTGCCGATGCCGCCGGAGACGACGAGGTGCCGCCCCTCCTCCTCGATGGCGCCATAGGCGTAGCGGTTGCCGAAGCGGCTGGGGACGATCGGCGAATAGCCGCGGATGCGGACCTGCCCGCCATGGGTATGGCCCGAGAGCGTGACCGCCACCCGGTCCGGCACGTTCGGGAAGATGTCGGGCTCATGCGCGAGCAGGATCGCCGGCGCGTCATCGGTGAAGGCGCCGAGCGTCGCCTCCAGGTCGTCGGCGCCGCGCAGCCCGCCGCCGCGGCCGCGATAGGCCCATTGGCTGCCGAGGCCGCCGAGCCAGATGGCGCGCCCGTCATGCACCAGCCGCCGCGCCTCGTTGTGCAGCACCGGCAGGCCGGCCGCGGCGAAGTCGGCGGCGGCGCCGGGCAGCGGGGCGCGGCCGGCCTGCGCCGCAGGGTCCTCCCACCAGTCATGGTTGCCGAGGATGGCATGCACGCCGAGCGGCGCCCGCAGCCCCGCCAGGACATCGGCGACCTGCCGGAAGCTCGGCCTCTCCGTGGTGAAGCGGTGGTCGGCCAGGTAGTCGCCCAGCAGCACCACCAGGTCCGGCTGCAGCGCATTGGCCATGGCGACTGCGCGCTGCAGCCGCGGCAGCGGCGTGTGCGGGCCGCCGCAATGCGGGTCGGCGATGAGGGCGATGCTCAACCTGAGGCCGGCCGGCCAGTTCGCCGGCGCCAGCCGGTGGGTCACCACCCGCAAGGCGACGCCCGGCTCGTAGCCGAAGGCGTAGCCGCCGAGGCCGACCCCGGCCGCGCCGGCACCGCCCGCCGCGCGCAGCAGCGTCCGCCGCTTCAGCCTGCTCCGCCAGCCCGCCCGAATGCCTGTCCTCCGGGCGAATGCCGCCACGTCACCGTCCATGCGCAACCCCGTCCTGGCCGTCCGCACCGCCCACTGGGGGCACACCGGCCGCCTGGGGCGGCTGGCAAACGCTGCGCCACGCCTGGCGCCGCTGCGCGGAAGGGCCGAATTCCGACCTTGGGGCCCGGCGGCCGCATGCCGTCCCGGGCCTCTCTTCACCCAGTTGCACCGCGGTCGATTGCCGGAGTCCGAATCCGTCGGCCCGGCCCCCGCAGCCCGTGGCGCCTGGGAGATGCGCCGCTTCATACAGGAGGCGTCCCGGCGGGGCTACTGAAAGGCGCGGCCGGATTGCCTCTTCGCCATCCCGGCGGCGCCTGACGGCGGATCCGGCGGGCCAGGCCCCGGCGCGCCGCCGCCGGCCCGCGCCCCGGATCATTGCGGCTTGAAGGTGCTCCGCTTCGCCGCATCCGCCGCGCGCCAGAGATACCAGGCGGCGATGCTGCGCCAGGGCGCCCAGGCCTCGCCGAGGCCGGCGAGTTCCTTCGGCTTCGGCTGCGCCTCCAGCCCGGCCGCGACCTTCCAGCCCTCCCGCACCCCGAAATCATCCACCGGCAGCACGTCCGGCCGTCCCAGGGTGAAGATCAGCAGCATCTCCACCGTCCAGCGCCCGACCCCGCGGATCACCACCAGCCGCTCGATCAGCTCGGCATCGGCATAGCGGGCGCAGCCCTCCCGCGTCGGCACCAGCCCGCCCGCCGCCTTCTCGGCGATGTCGCGGATGGCGGCGATCTTCGCCTGGCTGAAGCCGCAGGCGCGCATCGCCTCGGGCGGCGTCGCCAGCACCAGCTCGGGCGGCGGGAAGGCATGCGCTGGGTGCAGCGCGAGGAAGCGGCCGAGGATCGCCTCCGCCGCCCGGCCATGCACCTGCTGATGGGCGATGGCGCGGACCAGCGCCTCGTAGGGCTCGCGCTCCACCGCGGCGAGGGTGCAGGGGCCGATGCGGCGGATCACCGGCTTCAGCACCGGGTCCTTCCGCAGGTGGCGCTCGGCCTTGGCCCAGGGCCCGGCGGCCTTCGCCGGCGGCGCGCCGGTGCCCACGATCTCGACCATCAGGAACTGCCCCCGCGCGGCGGCGCGGCCACGACTCGACCCATCCGGTGTCCACCCTCCGTCCGGGAGGGATCACAGCGCGGCGCGTGCCCCGGCGCCAGGGCCCGGCCGCGCCGGCGCGCGACGCTTCGCCCGCCCCCGAAACGTCGCCGCCGAGGCACGGCCCGCCGTGTCAGCCGGCCCCGCGCAGCAGCCAGGTTGCGGCCCAGCCAAGGCCGAGCACCAGCACCGGCGAGGGCCAGAGCAGCCGCCAGAGCTGCGCCGGGCGCGTGCCGTCCGCGAGCAGCCCGCAGAGCATGGCCGTGACCCCGAGGCTCACCTGCACCCCCGCCGCCCCAGCAAAATTCTGCACGGCGGGTGCGGCCAGCGGCGGCAGGCCGGCCGCCGCGCCGAGCGCGACCTGCACCGGCATCAGCGCCGCGTTCGACCCGACATTGCTGCCGGTGATGAGGCCCGACAGCAGCGCGATGGGCGCGACGGCGAAGGGCGCGAGCGGCCCGAGCGCTTCCGATGCGGCGGTGGCGAGGCCGGCGGCCGCACCGCTGCCCGCCAGCAGCCGCCCGAGCAGGACATAGAGCAGGAGGGCGATGGCCGGCCGCCTTGCCCGCCGCAGGGCGGCGCCGGCCCGCGCCAGACCGTCCCGCCGCGCCAGCAGGAGCGCGCCGGCCACCAGCCACAGCACGACAGCGACATGGCTCAGCGGGAGGGGCGGCAGTTCGGCGAAGGGCCGCCAGGCCGGCGCGCCCGGCCAGAGCCGCGCCGCCAGCAGGGCGGCGGTCAGCAGCAGGTAGGGCGCGGCGCGGCCGAGCGCCGCTCGGGGGTCGCGCAGCGGATTCGCCCGCCACAGCGCCAGCAGCACGACCGGCGCCGAGGCGACGAGGCCCACCAGCTCGAAGGGCAGCAGCGCGGCGCCCGCGACCAGCAGCCCGCCCAGCGCCGCCAGCATCCCGGCCTGCGCCGCCTTCTCGCGCCCCGGCACCGGCAGCCCGGCCCGGGCCAGCAACGACCAGAGCAGCGGCGCGAGCAGCAGCAGCCAGGCCGCGGTCAGCCAAGCCGCGACCATCGACATGCCCTCCGCCGGCACGCCCGCCATGGCGGCGCCGAGCGCGGTGCCTGGCGCGAGCCCGCCCCAGGGCACCATGACAAGGGCGAGCAGCGCGAGCGCGCCGGCCGGCGCGCCGCCGAGGCCCATGCGCCGGAGGCTCGAGAGGGCGAAGACCGCCCCGACCGCGAAGCCCGTCACGCTCTCGAGGACAATGCCAAGCGGCAGGGTGACGGCGAAGGCCCGCGCCGGGCTCGCCGCCTGCGGGCCGGCCGCCGCATCCCCCTCCGTGACCGCGGCGTGGAAGAGCAGCCCGCCGGTGACCACCGCCACCGGCTGCAGGCCGAGGAAGGCGCCGCGCAGCACCTGCTCCGCCAGGACGCCGGGCAGGGCGCCGGGATCCGGCAGCCCCGCCAGCAGCGCCGGCAGGGTCGCCAACAATGCAACGAGGGCGGCGCCGGCCGGCGTCGCCCGCCCGCTGCCAAGCAGCGCGAGCAGCAGCAGGAGCGGCAGGGCCTGAAGCGCCAGCGTCATCGGCAGCCGCTTGCGCCGGCGGCGGCCCGGGGCGAGGCTCCGGCTCCATGTCCGACCTCTATGCCGCCTATGGCAGCAATCTCTGGCACGCGCAGATGGCCATGCGCTGCCCCGGCGCGACCGTGGCGGGGGCGCTGGCGCTGCCCGGCTGGCGCCTCGCTGTCCGCAAATTCGCGCTGGTCGAGCCGGACCCGGCGGCGGCCTGCCCGATCGGGCTGTGGCGCATCACGCCGGAGCACCTGGCCGCGCTCGACCGCTACGAGGGGCCGCATACCTACGGGCGCCGCCTGCTGCCGCTGCCGGACGGGCGGGAGGCCTGGATCTACCTGGAACTGGTGCACCGCCCCGGCCCGCCCGCCGCCGAATACGTGGAGCGTCTGCGGCGCGGCTATGCCGATTTCGGCTTCGACCCGGCGCCGCTCGAGACCGCGCTCGCCCGCGGCGGCTGAGCCGCCCCGGAACCTCCCTGCCGCCAACCCCGTCGCTCCCGCCGTTCCGGACCGCCGCAGCCTGCGGCACCGCCTGCCCGCGCAACAAGCCGCCGGGGCGCGCGGCAGGCGCGAGGGCGGCGCATGGCCGAGGGGTGATTTGCCTTTCGCGTCCGGCGCATGACATTTCGCGCCGAGGAGGGCCGATGCCGGAGATCGACCCCGAGGTGCTGCCGGTGGCAGCGGCGGTGGCGCCGCTGATCCTGACGCTCGGCCTGGATGCGGAGACGCAGTCCTGGCTGGAATCGATGCGGCGCGCGCATTTCCCCCCCGCGCGCAACCTGGTGCCCGCGCATGTCACGCTCTTCCATGCCCTCCCGGGCGAGGAGGCGGCGGCGATCCGCGCGGTGCTGGCCGAGGCCTGCGCCGCCCTGCCGCCGTCGCGCGTGCGGGTCGGGCCGCCGCGCTCGCTCGGCCGCGGGGTCGCCATGGAGATCGGCGCGCCCGCCGTCGCGACGCTGCGGGACAGGCTGGCGGCGCAGTGGCGGCCCTGGCTGACGGCGCAGGACCGGCAGCGCTGGCGGCCGCATGCGACGGTGCAGAACAAGGTCTCGCCGGAGCGGGCGCGGGCGCTCTACGAGACGCTCGCGGCCCTGCTGCCGCCGCGCGAGGCGCGGGCCGAGGCGCTGCTGCTCTGGCGTTACCGCGGCGGCCCCTGGGAGCCGCTGGAGCGCTTCCCCTTCACCGCCGAGGCCTATCCGCGGGAGGTCATCCTGTAGCCGCGGCCTAGCCGCCCGAAGAGCTAATCCGGGCAAGATCTGGCGGAAGGGTTTCCCCGGTCACCGTTCGACGGATCGCGCCGGCTACTTTCCACTTCATTGCGGGCTGCCGTGAGCTGGCGCTGCATCGCAGCCTTGTCTTTGGTGGTCTCATCGAGGCGGGCCGAGAGGTCGGCACGTTCTCTTGCGAGACTTGTATTCTGTTTGGATAAGTCAGAATTGCTTTGCTTTAATTGCACAATATCTGCAAGATTGTTTTTTCGCTCGGCCTGAAGACTATTGATGTTTCGATTGGCGATCGCAAGCCGTATATCCAACTGGTCCTTCACCTGTTGTGCATCAACGAGTTGCTGTCGCAGGTTCGAGAGTTCCAGATCTTGTTTCTGGAGCCGATCCGACAGGTTGTTGATCTGGTCTGTTGCATCGGTAAAAGAGGAAGACACCTCGGCCTGAAACGCTCTCAACTGCAGTTTCTGGGTAAAAAATCCGAGGAAAAACGCCCCCAGCAACAGCAAGCCTATGCGAAACGACTTCCAGAAACTCCAATCGCGCGGTCCGGTCTTCCGGCTCTCCGATGGAGATGCTGGATCGACGTTTCTCCGTGCTGGATTGTTTCCGGCATCCTGACGCATGCGGTAGATTTCGGCGTCCCGTTCGGCATTCATCCTGTCCAAGGGACTCGGGTCGCGCCAGGATGGCGGCATCGCTTTCAGCCTTCCGGGTTCCACCTTGGGTTGATGAGGCGGCTTTGCAGAAGGGATACTCCAATCCCTCGTTGGGTTGAACCGATAATTCGTTCACATATCGCACCACTACTTGCCTCTAACAAGGTGTCATAAATCGGCCTTGTTGCTTCTTCGATTGCGCGAATATGGTCAGTATTGGCATTTACGAGCAGATCGAGCTTGTTCACGAACAGGCACAAGTATCTCAACTGACCGGCGCGCCTGACCATGTCGATTTGAGCATTCAATTGATTTGCCGGCCAACACTGGACGTGGTGCCGCACGCGTGCCTCGCTCCAATTCGGTTGCGGTTGCACGAGGCTCTGATTGTCGCGCGGCGGGTCAAACAAATCGATGATGAGTATCAGTGAGGTCCAGGTTTTCGCTTTGGACTGCGGATTGACACTTTGAAACTGCACCAACGCCTCAGCCAGGCTCTGGCCGCGGTAGTCGTTGACGTCGACGCGCGTGACCACGGCGAAATCGGATTGAGGAAAATCGCTGTTCGCATATATCGTTTCATGCAGGAATGTGTAGATGCGGGGCTTCTCGGTCTTCACCCGCGGATCGGCGTTCACATTGAGCGTCAGAGAGCGGACGAGAGTCGTCTTTCCTGTGCCGGGTTCGCCCAGAACGAAGACCTTGTTATAGAACTCCTCGTATGTCTGCGGCAGGTCACCCTTGACGCCGGTTTCGCGTCTTGTCAGATGCTTGTCCAATGCGGTCTTGTATTCATTTCTTGCCGTTGCAAGCCGTGTTGTCTTGAGCCAGGCATAAAAAACCGACAGGCAATTCGTAAAGACCAGGAAGGTGATGCCGACGATCAGGGCTTGTGCTTGTGGATCATTGCTCAGTTTGCCGAACAGCGCTCTCGTTATGGAGGTCAGGACATCGGGCGGTTCCGGGGGGCGTGGGGGAACCGGCGGCAAGGGTTCTGCCTGGATCGTTGGTGGTGGCTGCGCGGGTTGCGGCTGCGGGGGTTGAACCACCTGCGGGGGTTGTGGCTGGACAGGCTGCGGTGCCGCCCTAGGAAGCTGCGATTGCGCCCGGGATGGCGGCGGCTGCACCTGGGCATAGCACGACTGCACCATGCCCACGGATGAAAGCAAAAACAGCGTCAGGCATGCAAAATTACGGAAAAGCCTTTCGCAACACTTATTAATCATTTTTCCTGATATTTCCGCTCGATATTGAACTCGATAGAATGAGACTAGAAAAGTTCTCATGACTTAATTGTATGTTCTGAGCTGCGTCGGCGGCAAATCCGATCGTGCCCGGGTCTAGTGCGCCGGTCGCAACCCTAGAACGCCGCAGCGACGCAAAGTTCAACGCGGCGCGCAGCGAGCAGGCCCGTCAACCGCCGCTTCGCCGCCGAACGCCCTCTGCCTCACACCACCTGCAGCAGGCCCGCGATCAGCTTCGCCCGCGGCACCAGGCTGCCCATCAGCAGGTGCTCCTCCAGCGTATGCCCGCCGGCGCCCTGCACGCCGAGGCCATCCAGCGTCGGGATGCCCATGGCGCCGGTGAAATTGCCGTCCGAACCGCCGCCCGCGCTCTGATGCGCGATGTCGAAGCCGATGCTCTGCGCGATCCGCCGCGCGGTGCCGTAGAGCGCCAGCACCCCCGCATCCGGCTCCCAGACCGGCCGCGTCACCCCGCGGGTGACGACGAGCTGCACGTCATTGCCGGTCGGGCGCAGCGCCAGCATCTTCTCGACCGCCTCGTCGAGGTCCGCCTGCCGCTTGGCCATGGAGAGGCTCTCGGCGTCGCAATAGGTCGCCACGCAGTTCACCCATTGCCCGCCATGGATGACGCCGACCGAATAGGTCACGTCCTCGGTCGTCATCGCCTCGATGGCGACGACCTGCCGGCACATCTCCCGGATGGCGCTGCGGCCATCGGCCAGCCGCGCGCCGGCATGGCTCGGCTTGCCGATGGCGCGCAGGTTGAAGCGGGCGATGGCGTAGCGCCCGGTCACCACGCCGCCATCGGGCCGCGCCGGCTCCGGCACCAGCACCACGGCATGGCGCGCCGCCTCGGCCTCGATCAGGTCGCGGGTGGAGGGGCTGCCGATCTCCTCGTCGCTGGTCAGCAGCACCGTCACCGGCCGGCTGGTGGCGATCCCGGCGCGGATGAGCTGCCGGATGGCCTCGACGGCGATCCAGTTGCCGCCCTTCATGTCGTAGACACCCGGCCCGTAGAGCCGCTCGCCCTCCCGCCGCCAGGGCAGGGGCTCGAGCGTGCCGATCGGGTGCACCGTGTCGAGGTGCCCCATCACCAGGATGCCCTTCTCCTGCGACTTCGGGTGCGGGAAGCTGGCGCGCACGCAGTCGCCATAGCCCATGCGGCCCGGGATCGTCTCGACGCGGGCGCCGAGCAGCGCCAGGTCGCGCGCCGCCAGCGCCATCATGCGGTTGACCGCGGCGGCATCGAAGGTCGGGCTCTCGCACTCTACCCAGCGGCGCAGGCCGGGCAGCATCGCCTCGGCATCGAAGGGCAGGTCGAGGGCGGGCGCGTCCATGTCTCTCTCCGGTCGGGTCCCGCCCAGCCTCCCGCGGGTCGGCGGCGGCGGCAAGAGGCCGGCTTTCCCTCGCGCCGTTCGCGTCTGTTAGGATAGGGGCATGACCCCGCCCCTCCGCCTCGTCCCACAGGCCGGCCCGTCCGTATGGACCGGCGCCGCGCTGACCCCGTCCGACTGGATGGTGCCGATCGGCGCGGAGGCGGCGGCGGAGATCGAGGCCGCGCTGGTCGCGCTGGCCGGCCGCCCTCCCGGCGGCCCGGCCGATGCGCCGCTCCCCGGCCTCGCCCCCGTGCTGCGCGGCATCGCGGAGCGGCTGGAGCATGGCCGCGGCTTCGCGCTGCTGCGCGGCCTCGACCTCGCGCGCTTCGCCGGGCCGGCGACCGAGGCGGCGCTGCTCGTCCTCGGGGCGCATCTCGGCACGGCGCTGGCGCAGGACGAGGCCGGTGCGCTGGTCGGCCGCCTCGCCGGCCCCGGCACCGGGGCGGAGGCGCCGGCGCGCTTCCATGCCGACCCGGCGGATGCCGTCGCGCTGCTCTGCCTGCGCCAGACCCGGGAAGGCGGGCGCGTCACCCTCGTCTCGGCGCCGGCGCTGCACAATGCGCTGCTGAAATCGGACCGCGCCGCGCTCACTGCGCTGCATGCCGGCCTGCCGCACCGGAACGGCGGCGGCGAGCCGCTGCACATCCCGGTCTTCAGCACGGCGAGCGGCAGCTTCGTCGGCCGCTACGACCGCGACGCGATGCTCGAGGAGGCGCTGGAGGAGGCGCAGCGGGACGCGCTCGCGGCGCTCGATGCCGCCGCGGCGGCGGCGGGCCAGGCGCTGACCCTCGCGCTGCATGCCGGCGACATCCTCTTCCTCAACCCGCACCTCGTCTGGAAGCAGGTGCTGGCCGGGGAGGTGCCGGCGGCGGACGAGGCCTCGCGCGAGTTGCTGCGGCTCTGGCTGGCGACGCCCGGCTCGCGCGCGCTGCCGGAGAGCTTCGGCGCCGTCTTCGGCACGACGGCGGCGGGCGCGCCGCGCGGCGGCGTGCCGGTGGCCGGCGGCATGGTGGGGGGCTGAGGACGATGCGGTTGCTGGTGGCGAATGCCAATACGACGGAAGCGATCACGGAGCTCTGCGCCGCCTCGGCGCGCGCCGCCGCGGCGCCGGGGACGGAGATCATCCCCGCCACGCCGCGCTTCGGCCCGGCGGTGATCGCGACAAGGGCCGAGAGCGCGATCGCGGCGCATGGCCTGCTCTCGCTGCTCGCCGAGCATGCCGGCCAGGTCGATGGCGTGCTGCTCGCCGTCTCGCACGACACGGCGCTGGAGGCGGCGCGGCAACTCCTGCCCTGCCCGGTGGTCGGCATGACCGAGGCCGCCTGCCTCTCCGCCTGCCTGCTCGGCGGCCGCTTCGGGCTGGTGACCATGGGCAGCACGGAGGTCTACCGCGAGCGGATCGCGCAGCACGGCCTCGCCGCGCGCCTCGCCGCGCTGCGCGGCATAGCGCTGACGCCGCAGGATGCGGTGCGGGACCCGGAAGCCGTCGCGCTGCAGATGGATGCGGCGATCGCCGAGGTGGTGGCGGAGGGCGCGGATGCCGTGGTGCTGGGTGGCGCGGCGCTGGCCGGCATGGGGCCGCGGCTGCAGCGCAAGGCGGCGGTGCCGCTGCTGGACGGCATCGCCTATGGCGTGAAGCTGCTGGAGATGCTGGTGGCGCTGAAGCCGCCGAAGCCGGTGACGGGCAGCTACGCCGCACCAAGCGGGCGCGCGACGCTGGGCCTCGATCCGGCGCTGGCGGCGCTGTTGCAGGGCGGCTGACCCGGGGCCGCTCCCCGCCGCGGCGCGGGTCTCCTATTCCAGCTTCGCGCCCGAGATCCGCACCACCTCCGACCACTTCGCATTCTCGGCGGCGATGAACCTGGCGAAGGCGTCCGGCCCCATCGGCCGCGGCGCGCTGCCGATCTCCTGCAGCTTGGCCTGCACCGGCGCCTCGCCCAGGGCCTGCAGCGTCGCCCCGGCGATGGCGTCGATGACCGGGCGCGGCACCTTGGCCGGCGCCTGCAGGCCGAACCAGGCCACCGCCTCGAAGCCCTTGAGGCCGAGCGTCGCGCCGGCCTCGGCGACCGTCGGCACGTCGGGCGCGGTGAACCAGCGCTCCTTGCTCGTCACCGCCAGCAGCCGCAGCGCGCCCGATGCCAGGTGCGGCAGATAGGCCGGCAGGTTGTCGACCGCGACCTGCAGCCGTCCGGCCAGCAATTCCGGGATGACGCCATTGGTGCCGCGATAGGGCACGTGCTGCAGGTCGATGCCGGCCCTCGCCTTCAGCAATTCCCCGCAGAGATGCCCTGACGTGCCGTTGCCCGGCGTGCCGTAGTTCATCCCACCCGGGTCGCGCTTCGCCAGGGCGATGAGCTCCGCCAGGCTCTGCGCCGGCACGCGGTGGTCCACGATGACGCCGTTCGCCACCTCGTTCACCAGGGCGATGGGCGCGAGGTCCTTCTGCGGATCGTAGGCCAGCTTCTGGTAGAGGTACTGGTTGATGCTGGCGGTGCCGATGGTCGCCATCAGCAGGGTATGGCCGTCCGGCTCCGCCTTCGCCACCGCATCCGCGCCGACATTGCCGCCGGCGCCGGCGCGGTTCTCCACGACGAAGGGCTGGCCGAGCAGCCCGCCGAGCCGCTCGGCGATCACCCGCGCCGTGACGTCGGTGGCGCCGCCGGCTTGGAAGGGGACGATCAGGCGGATCGGCCGGCTGGGCCAGGCCGGCTGGGCGCGGAGGAGGCCGGGGGCGGCGAGCAGGGGCAGGGCGGCGAGCAGGGTGCGGCGGGACGTGTCCATGCGGCGGGCGGGTAGGACGGCCCGGCGCATTCGGCAAGCCGCGTTCCGCCCCGCCGGTCCATGGGCGGTCAATCCACCGTCGCGCCGGAGAGGCGCACCACCTCGGCCCATTTGGCGATCTCCGCCCGGACGAAGCCGGCGAAGGCCTCGGGCGAGGTGCCGCCATCCGGCGTGAGGCCCGGCGGATCGGCGCCCAGATCGGCGAGGCGCGCGCGGTAGACCGGCTCCTTCGTGCAGGCATCGATCGCCTCGCCGAGCAGCGCGACGATCGCGCGCGGGGTGCGGGCCGGCGCCTGGACGCCGAACCAGGCGGTCGCCTCGAAGCCGGGAAAGCCGCTCTCGGCGACGGTCGGGACATCGGGCAGGGCGGGGGAGCGCCGCGCACCGGTGGTCGCCAGCGCCCGCAGCCGCCCGTCGCGGATATGGCCGATGCAGGAGGGCATGTTGTCGCTGCCCGCCTCCAGCCGCCCGGCCACTGCCTCCACCAGCATCGGCCCGGCGCCGCGGAAGGGTACGTGCGAGATGCTGATCCCGGCGAGGTGCTTGAACAACTCCATGGTCATGTGCGGGCTGCCGCCGCTGCCCGCGCTGCCGTAGTTCATCGCGCCCGGCCTCGCCTTGGCCAGGGCGACGAACTCCGCGAGCGTCCGCGCCGGCACCGCGGGATGGACGAAGAGCACGTTCGGCACCTGCATCAGCAGGCCCAACTCGGAGAAATCCTCAGGCTTCACCGGCATGCGCGGGCCGAAGAGCGTGTAGTTGATGCTGCCCGTGCCGACATTGGTGGCGTGCAGGGTATAGCCGTCGGGCTCGGCGCGGGCGACGGCCTCGGCGGCGATGTTGCCGGTCGCGCCCGGCCGGTTCTCCACTGCGACGGGCTGGCCGAGCCGCGGCGCGAGCCGCTCCGCGATCAGCCGCGCCGCGATGTCGGTGGTGCCGGCCGGCGGGAAGCCGGCGATCAGGCGGATGGGCCGCGCCGGCCAGGGCTGCTGCGCGCGGGCGAGCGCGGGCAGCAGGGCCGGGGCGGCGAGCAGGGCGCGTCGATGCATGGCGTTCCTCCGATGGGTCCCGGTGCCTCCCGCGCCACCGCGGATCGCCCAGGCCCTTTCATTCCGGCGCGGCTTCGCGGCCCGCGCCCGGGGCGCTGTCACCCCGACGAGGCAGGGTGACAGCGCCCCGGTCCACTGGTTCCAGGGCGGGTCCCGCCTCCCGGGATCATTCCACGCGGGCGCCGCTGCGCCGGACCACCTCGGCCCATTTCACCCGCTCGGCAGCCATGAAACCCTCGAAGGCCTCGGGCGAGCTGCCGCCATCGGGCGTCAGCTTCGGCAGGTCGGCGCCGAGCTCGGCCATGCGGGCGCGGAAGGCGGGGTCCCTCGCCACCGCATCCACCTCCCGCCCCAGCCGCTCGAGGATCGGGCGCGGCGTGGCGGCCGGCGCGAGCAGGCCGAACCAGGCCGTCGCCTCGAAGCCGGCGATCCCGGCCTCCTGCATCATCGGGACCTCCGGCAGCACGGCGCTGCGGGCGGCACCCGTGGTCGCCAGCGCCCGCAGCTTGCCGTCGCGGACGAAGGCGAGGGCGGAGGGGATGTTGTCCATGCCCGCCTCGACCCTTCCTGCCATCAGCTCGGTCAGCATGGGCGCGCTGCCGCGATAGGGCACATGGGTCAGCGGCGCGCGCGTCTCGATGCCGAAGAGCTCCATGCAGATATGCGGGGAGGAGCCGATGCCGGCCGTGCCGTAGTTCAGCCCGCCCTGCCGCTGCCGGGCCAATGCCACCAGGTCGGCCACGCTCTGCACGGGGAGCGAGGGCGGGACCATCAGTACGTTCGGCACGCGCGTCAGCAAGCCGACCGCGGCGAGGTCGCCGGGCCTGTAGGGCATCTTGTCGCCATAGACGGCGAAGTTGATGGCGCCGGTGCCGATGGTGGTGAGCAGCAGCGTGTACCCATCCGGTTCGGCGCGGGCGACGGCCTCGCCGCCGACATTGCCGCCGGCGCCCGGGCGGTTCTCCACCACGACGGGCTGGCCGAGGCGCGCCGCGAGCCGCTCCGCCGCTAGCCGTCCCGTCAGGTCCGTGGTGCCGGCCGGGGTGAAGGGGATGACGATGCGGAGGGGGCGGCTGGGGAAGCCCTCCTCGGCCCGCGCCGCCGCCGGCAGGGCGAGCAGCGGCGCGGCGAGGAGGGCACGGCGGCCCGCGCTCATTCGGCGGTCGCCCCGGATTTGCGCACCACCTCGGTCCATTTGGCGATCTCGGCCTTCACGAAACCCTCGAAGGCCACGGGCGAGGTGCCGCCATCCGGCGTCAGGCCCGGCGCCATGCCGCCGAGATCGGCGATGCGCGCCTTCGTCTCCGGCTCCTTCACGGCGGCGTCGATCTCGGCGCCGAGCCGGTCGATGATCGGCTTCGGCGTCCTCGCCGGCACCTGCACGCCGAACCAGGCGGTGGCCTGCACGCCGGGGAAGCCCGCCTCGGCGGTGGTGGGCACGTCGGGCAGCGCCGGGCTGCGCTGCGCCGTGGTGACGGCCAGCGGCCGCAGCCGGCCCTCCCGCAGATGGCCGATGACGGAGGGCAGGTTGTCCACCGCCACCTCGATGCGGCCGGCGATCACCTCCTGCAGCATCGGCCCGGCGCCGCGGAAGGGGACGTGCAGCATGTCGATCCCGGCCTCGGTCTTCAGCAGCTCGCCCGTCAGGTGCAGCGAGGTGCCGATGCCCGAGCTGCCGTGGTTCAGCTTGCCCGGCCGCGCCTTGGCATAGTCCACCAGCTCCTTCAATGTCTTCACCGGCAGGCCGTTGGTGACGAAGATCGCGTTCGGCACCTGCAGCATGAGGCCGGCGCCGGCCAGCTCCTCCGGCCGGTAGGGCATCTTGGCGCCATAGAGGCTGTAGTTGATGGCGCCGGAGGAGACGGTGCACATCAGCAGCGTGTAGCCGTCCGGCTCCGACTTCACGACGACGTCCGACCCGACATTGCCGCCGGCGCCCGGCCGGTTCTCCACGATCACCTGCTGGCCGAGGCGCTGGGTCAGCCGCTCCGCCAGGATGCGCGCCGCGATGTCGGTGGTGCCGGCAGGCGTGAAGGGCACCACCAGCCGCACGGTGCGGTTCGGGTAGCCCTGCTGCGCCCGGACGGCGGGCGCGGCGAGCAGCGCCGCGCCGGCGGCGAGGGTGGAGCGGCGGGTGAGGATGGGCATGTCTGTCTCCCGGTCGTGTCCCTGGCGGCGCCTTGCCTGTTGGGCGAGCCGATTCGGACCTCCGGGCCATCCGGGGCACCCCACGAAGCGCTGCTTCGTGGGGACCCCTTCGGCCCTTCGGTCATCGGGTCGCCTCAGTCGACCTGGGCGCCGGAGCGGCGGATCACCGCCGTCCATTTCTCGTTCTCTTCTCGTATGAAGTCGGTGAATTCCGCGACGGTTCCGCCGCGGCAGCCCGCGCCCAGATCCTCCACCCGGCCCCGCGTCGCGGGCTCGGCGCAGATGGCATTCACCTCCGCGTTCAGCCGCGCGATCACCGCTTCCGGCGTGCCGCGCGGGACCTGCAGGCCGAACCAGGCGGTCGCCGCGTAGCCCGGCATGCCGCTCTCGGCGACCGTCGGCACCCCGGGCAGGGCCGGGGCGCGCTCCGGCCCGGTGACGGCCAGCGCCCGGAGCTGCCCGCCGCGCAGCAGGGCGATGACGGAGGGCAGGTTGTTGATGCCGATATCGATCCGCCCGCCCATGAGCTGGTTGGCGACATCGGCGCCGCCGCGGAAGGGAACGTGCAGGATGTCGACGCCGGCATCGGCCTTCAGCATCTCGCCCGAGAGGTGCAGGCTGCTGCCGCTGCCCGAGCTGGCATAGGAGAGCGCGCCGGGCCGGGCGCGGGCCGCGGCCAGCATGTCCTGCAGGCTGCGCCAGGGGCTGTCGGCCCGCACCACGATCACGTTCGGAAGATCGGCGAAGAGGATGACCGGCAGCAGGTCCTCCGGCCGCCAGCTCAGCTTCGCGTGCAGGTGCGGGTTGATGGCCGCGGTGCCGATGGAGGCGAAGAACAGGTTGTGCCCGTCCGGCTCCATGCGGCTGGCGAGCTCGGCCGCGACCACCCCGGCCGCGCCGCCGCGGTTCTCCGCCACCACCGGCTGGCCGAGCCGCACGCCGAGGCGCTCGGCCAGGATGCGGGCGAGGAGGTCGGTGGCGCCGCCGGGCGGGAAGGGGACGAGGAGGCGGAGGGGGCGGGCGGGCCAGGGCGGCTCGGCGCCGGCCCGCCGCGGCAGGGCGAGCAGCAGCAACCCCAGGCGCCGGCGGCCGAGCGGCAGGCGCCGGCGGCCGGACGACGGGGGCGACGGCATGACCTTGCTGCGCGGCTTGGCGCCCGGCATCGCGGCATTCCTCCCCGGCCCTGGGGAACTCCCGCCCCCTTTGGCCGATCACCTTGCCGTTCCTGCCGCAACGACCCCCCGCTGGCAAGGCTTGCCCGGGGGATCGCGCGGCCTGTAGGCAGCGCACAGCTCAGGCCCGGGGCGTGCCGTCCATCGGTGCGGGCCCGGGATGTTGGCGCAAACAGGGGCACCGCCGGATGCATTTCGCCAGGCTCTATGCACGTGTCCTCGGCCTGCTGAAGCCCGACAAGTGGGTCGCGATCGGCATGACGGTCGCGAATGTCGCGCTGGCCGGGCTGGTCTTCCTCGAGCCCGTGCTGTTCGGCCGGGTCATCGATGTCCTGACCCGGTCGGCCTACATGACGCATGAGGCGCTCTGGTCCGAGGCGCTGGCCCTGCTCGCCCTCTGGGGCGCGGTCGGCCTCTCGGGCATCGGCGCCAATGTCGCGGTCTCGCTGCTCGCCGACCGCATGGCGCACCGCAACCGCCTGGCCGCCATGGCGCGCTACTTCGCACATGTGCTGGCCCTGCCGCTCTCCTTCCACGGCGACATCCAGTCGGGCCGGCTGATGAAGGTGATGGTCACGGGCAGCGACAACCTGTTCAGCCTCTGGCTCAGCTTCTTCCGCGACCACATGTCGACCTTCATCGCCGCGCTGGTGCTGATGCCGCTGACCCTGGCGATGAACTGGCAGCTCGGCCTGCTGCTGGTCTGCCTGGTCGTGCTCTTCGGCATCCTCACCGGCGTGGTCATCCAGAAGACCGAGACGGCGCAGCACCAGGTGGAGCGCTACCAGAGCCAGCTCGCCGGCACCGCCCAGGACGCGCTCTACAACGTGGTCGTCGTGCAGTCCTTCACCCGTCTTGCCTCCGAGGCGCGGATGTTCGGCGACACGGTGCGTCTGGTGCTGGACCACCAGTTCCCGGTGCTGAACTGGTGGGCCGTGGTCTCGGTGCTGACGCGCGCGGCCAGCACCATCACCACCATCTCGGTCTTCGTCCTCGGCACCTTCCTGCACATGGACGGCAAGGCCTCGGTCGGCGAGATCGTCAGCTTCATGGGCTTCGCCAACCTGCTGATCGGCAAGCTCGAGCAGGCCGTCGCCTTCCTCTCCCGCCTGGTGTTCCAGGCGCCGGCCATCCAGCAATTCTTCGAGGTGATGGACGCCCGCACCAGCGTGCCGGAGAAGCCGGGCGCCGTCGCGCTCTCGCGCGTGCAGGGGGAGGTCGCCTTCGAGGACGTCTCCTTCGCCTATCCCGGCGGGCCGCGCATCCTCTCGGAGGTCTCCTTCCAGGCGGCGCAGGGACGGACGCTCGCCCTGGTCGGGCAGACCGGCGCGGGCAAGTCGACCGCCATGGCCCTGCTGCAGCGCCTGTGGGACCCGATCGGCGGGCGGGTGACGATCGACGGGCACGACCTGCGCGACATCACCCTCGAGAGCCTGCGCCAGAACATCGGCGTGGTCTTCCAGGAGAGCATGCTGTTCAACCGGACGATCCGGGACAACCTGGTGGTCGGCCGCCCCGGCGCGACGCAGGAGGAGATCGAGCGCGCCTGCCGCATGGCCGAGGCGCACGACTTCATCCTCCGCCAGCCCCGCGGCTACGACACCATGGTCGGCGAGCGTGGCGCCAGCCTCTCGGGCGGCCAGCGCCAGCGCCTGGCGATCGCCCGCGCCCTGCTGAAGGACCCGCCGATCCTGATCCTGGACGAGGCAACCAGCGCGCTGGACGCGGCGACCGAGGCGCGGGTGCAGAAGGCGCTGAAGGCGCTGATGGCCGGCCGCACCACCTTCATCATCGCCCACCGGCTCTCCACCGTGCGCGACGCCGACGAGATCCTGGTCTTCGACCAGGGCCGGATCGTCGAGCGCGGGACCTTCGACGCCCTGGTCCGCCAGGGCGGCCGCTTCGCCGAGCTGGTGCGCACCCAGCTCACCGCCAGCGTGCCGGTGACGGAGGCGGTCAAGGCCGCGGAATAGCCGGGACTGCAATCACCCGGTTGCGAGGCGGCTTTTCCTTGCAACCGCGCCGCCGGCCGGCGCAGGCTTCGTCATGGCCAGGACGCGGCAGCGGCTCGGGGCCGCCGCCGCCCATGCCGGGGAGGGCAGCGCATGATCATCGGCTCGATCCTGAAGGGGAAGGGCGGTCAGGTCGTCTCGGTCGGGCCGGAGGACACGATCCTCTCGGTGGCCCGCACGCTGGCCGAGCACCGGATCGGTGCCGCGCTGGTGCGCGACGCCGCCGGCGCCATCCTCGGGATCATCAGCGAACGCGACATCGTCGGCGGCATGGCGGCGCATGGCCCGGGCACGACCGGCCTGAAGGCCGCGCAGTTCATGACCCGCGACCTCGTCACCGTCGCGCCGCAGACGCTCGTCACCCAGGCGCTCGGCGTCATGACCCAGAAGCGGGTGCGGCACCTGCCGGTGCTGGACGAGGCGGGCACGCTCCGCGGCCTGGTTTCCATCGGCGATCTGGTGAAGGCGCGGATCGAGGAGGCGGAGCAGGAGGCCGAGGAGCTCAAGGCCTATGTCACGGCGGCGGGGTAGAGCGGATCGCGGACGGAGGTGAACCTCCGGGAGCGTGAAGCCGCTCGACGATCCATGGCCTGCAGCGGATGGCGTTCGGTATCGAACGCCATCCGCTGCAGGCGCCGCTCCCGCTTCGGTTGACCTCGCGCAAGGACCGGCGGGGCGCGCGGTGCTGGAATCCCTGCGAACCCATCTCGGAGGGAGCCCGATGAGCCACAACCACCAGAAGACCCTGCAGGCTGTCTTCGCCCACCCGGTCAGTTCCAACCTCGACCCCCGGCAGGTCTTCGCCGCGCTCGAGGACCTCGGCGCCGAGGTGACCCATGGCGGACACGGCCAAGTCGTCGTCCGGCTGAACGGCCATACGCACGGCTTCCACGACACGCGCCACAGCCTCTCGAAGGAGGAGGTGATCGCGATCCGGAAATTCCTGACCGGCGCGGGGGTGCAGGAGCCGGCCTGACCGGCGCGCCTGCCGGCGGGCCTGCCGCCCGCCGGCACGGGGCTTGCCCGGCCGGTCGCGTCCGCGCATTCATTGCGCCGCAGCAAGACCGGGGTTCCCGAGCAATGACCATCACCCGTCGCGCCGCGCTCTCGGCGCCTGGCCTGATCGCCCTGTCCTTCTCCGCCGCCCGTGCCCAGACGAAGTGGCAGATGGCCACGCCCTATCCGGACGGGAACTTCCACACCCGCAACATCCGCGAGTTCGTCGCCGAGGTCGAGCAGGCGACGGGCGGCAAGCTCTCCGTCGCCCTCCACAGCAATGCCTCCCTGCTGCCGATGCCGCAGATCAAGCGCGGGGTGCAGACCGGCCAGGTGCAACTCGGAGAAATCCTGCTGGCCGCCTATTCCAACGAGGACACCTTCTTCGAGGCGGATTCGCTGCCCTTCCTGGTGCCCGACCTCGACGGCGCGCGGAAGCTGGCGGACCTGCAGCGGCCCTTCATCGAGGCGCGCCTGGCCAGGCAGGGCCTCTCGCTGCTCTATACCGTGGGATGGCCCGGCGCTGGCTTCTACACCCAGGCGCCGATCACCGGCCTCGACCTCTTCAAGGGCAGCCGCTTCCGCACCTTCAGCCCGATCACCAACCGCTTCGCCGCGCTGATCCAGGCGAGCCCGGTGCTGGTGCAGCAGGCCGAACTCGCCCAGGCCTTCGCGACCGGCATCGCCACCGCCATGGTGACCAGCGCGCAGACCGGCGTCGACACCTCCGCCTGGGACTACTGCAAGGTCTTCACGCCGGTGAACTTCTCCATGACGAAGAACGCCGTGCTGATCTCCCGCCGCGCGCTGGAGGGCCTGCCGAAGCCGGAGCAGGCGGCGCTGCTGGCCGCGGCGAAGAAGGCCGAGGACCGCGGCTGGACCTACGCGAAGGAGGCGGAGGAGGCGACCCAGGCCCGGCTGGCCGAGAAGGGGATGACGATCGGCACGGCGCCGCCCGAGGTCATGGCCGAGCTGCGGCAGATCGGCGCGACCATGGCCGAGGAATGGGCCGCCAAGGCCGGCGAGGACGGCCGCAAGCTGCTGGACGCGCTGAAGGCCGCCTGAGGCGCGCCGATGACCGAAGGGCCGGATGGCCCGGAGGTCTGAATCGGCTCGCCCAACATACAAGGCGACGGCGCGGCGGCCGGAGCATCGTCACGCCTGCCGCGCGGCGCGCCCGTTCCGCCGGCAGGGCCTGCCCAAGGGCGCAGCATCCGGCGCCGCGCCGGGCGCGATCGGGCCGGGCCGGGGCCTTGCACCCGTCCGGCGCGGCAGCCACCCTGCCGGGCATCATCCCCATGGGGCCTCCCGCCATGCCAACCCATCGCCGGGGCGCCTGACCGCATGCGCCGCCTGCTCGATGCCCTCTATGCCCTCGGCGCCGGCCTCGCCGCGCTCTCGCTGCTGGGCATATTCCTCATCATGATGGCGCAGGTCGCGATGCGGGAGATGCAGATGCAGCTTCCCGCCGCCGACGACATCAGCGCCTATCTCTGCGTCGCCACCACCTTCTTCGCGCTCGCCGCCACCTTCAAGCGCGGCGAGCTGATCCGCGTCGGCATGGGCATCGAGCGGCTCGGCCCTGCCGGGCGCCGCTGGGCGGAGGCGCTGGTCCTGGCGCTCGCCGCCGCCGTCATGGCCTATGTCACTCGCTGGACCTTCGAGGACATGCTCTTCTCCTGGCAGATCGAGGAGGTGGCGCAGGGCACCGTCCCCATCCCGCTCTGGATCCCGAAGCTCGCCATGCCGCTCGGCGCCGGGCTGCTGCTGGTGGCGATCCTCGACGAGCTGGCCGGCGTGCTGCGCGGCGCGAAGCCTTCCTACGTCGTGGCGGCCGAGGAACGCGCCGCGGCCGGCGACTTCTCGGCGGAGGTCTGAGCCATGGACCTGCTCACCCTCGCCCTCCTGCTCCTCGTCCTGCTCTGCATGCTGCTCGGCGCGGGGCTCTGGATCTCCATGTCGCTCGCCACCGTCGGCTGGGTGGCGATGACCTTCGTCCATCCGACGCCCGGCCTCTTCCTCGCCTCCGCCTTCTGGGAGTCGACGGGATCCTGGACCCTCGCGGCGCTGCCGATGTTCGTCTGGATGGGCGAGATCCTCTTCCGCACCAAGCTCTCCGAGGAGCTGTTCAACGGCCTCGCCCCCTGGGTGCGGCGCATCCCGGGCGGCCTGCTGCACGTCAACATCCTCGCCTGCGGCATCTTCGGGAGCGTCTCCGGCTCCTCCGCCGCGACATGCGCCACCGTCTCCAAGATCGCGCTGCCGGAGCTCAAGCGCCGCGGCTACGACGAGACCACCGCGATCGGCAGCCTCGCCACCTCGGGCACCCTCGGCATCCTGATCCCGCCCTCCATCATCATGGTGGTCTATGCCGTGGCGGCCGAGGTCTCGATCATCCGCGTCTTCATCGCGGGCTGCCTGCCCGGCCTGATCGTCATGCTGCTGTTCAGCGGCTACATCATCGTCTGGGCGCTGCTGAACCCGGACAAGCAGCCGCGGCCGGAGCCGCGCATGCCTTTCGCGGCCAAGCTGCGGCAGAGCGCGCAGCTCATCCCCTGCACCATCCTGATCGTCGTGGTCATCGGCACCATGTTCGCCGGCTGGGCCACGGCGACGGAGGCCGCGGCCTTCGGCGTGCTCGGCTCGCTGCTCATGGCGCTCGGGCGGCGGGTCGGCTGGGCCGTGCTCGCGCTTGGCGCCCTGCTCTGGGTTTCCGGCCTGATCGTCCTGCACCAGGCGCTCGCCTTCGCTTTCTTCGCCGTGCTCGGCATCGCCGCCGGCGAGCGCATCCTGACCTGGCAGAACTTCCTCGACAGCCTCAAGGGCGCGACCCGGCTGTCCTGCATGATCATGTTCATCCTGGCCGGCGCCGCCTTCCTGACCAAGGCCATGGCGCTGACCGGCATCCCGGCGGCCCTGGCCGAGGGCGTGGCGGCCCTGCATCTCGGCCCCTACGGGCTGATCGCCATCCTGACCGTGGTCTATGTCCTGCTCGGCACCGCGCTCGACGGCGTCTCTATGATCGTGCTGACCACCTCCATCGTCATCCCGCTGGTGCAGCAGGCCGGCTTCGACCTGGTGTGGTTCGGCATTTTCATCGTGCTGCTGGTCGAGATCGCGGAGATCACGCCGCCCGTCGGCTTCAACCTCTTCGTCATGCAGACCATGACGGGGCGGGAGCAGACCGAGGTCGCCATGGCCTCGCTGCCCTTCTTCCTGATGCTGGTGCTGACGGTGGTGCTCTGCACCATCTTCCCGGTGACGCTGGTCACCGGGCTGCCGGAATGGCTGCTGGCGCAGTAGCGCCTGCGCCATGACGGGCGCCGGGACCGCCGGCGCCCGCCTGGCCCAATGCGGATCGCCGCCGCGCGGGAGCGCCCGGAGACGCGGATCCGCTCCGCGCTGGCCCTACTGGACCGGCGCCGCGGGTGCCGATGTGCCGGACGGCGTGGTCGAGGCGGCCCCCGTCGTCGCCGGGCCGGTGCCGGTGGTTCCCGTCCCGGTCGTGGTGGTCGCGCCGGTGCCGGTGCCGACCATGCCGCCGCCCATATAGGCCCGGTCGCTCTCGCGCTGCGCGTCGCGCCGTGCCTGTGCGGTCTGGTGCCGGCTGCGGTGCGTGCTCGAAGCGGCCTTGCCGTCGCCGACCGGGGTGCGGACCTCGGGGTTGCTCCAGACCGGCTTGCCGAGGTTCACCTCGTTCGGGGAGGTCGTCGCGCCGGTGATGGCGCCCGCGCCGCCGCCGATCGCCGCCCCGGCGAGCGCGCCCACCGGCCCGCCGAGCGCCCCGATCCCGGCCCCGGTCGCGGCACCCGCGGCCGCGCCGCCGGTCGTCCGGTCCGTGCTGTTGGTCCCGCAGGCCGCAAGCGTCACGGCCAGGGCCGCGGCGCCGAGCACAGTGCGAATCATCGTCGCCCTCCTCATCCTGTCGCGGGCGATACCGGCTCCGGCGCGGGGCCGGAACCATCGCCTGCCCGCAGGGTTCGGAACGCGCCCGCGCCGAGTTGGTTGCGGCGACGTCAACCCCAGGGGGAGGGCCCGGCGCGACCGGCCCGCGGCGGCGGGCGGGGCCGGGGCGCGGGGAAGGGTGCGGTGCCCGCCGGGGTCAGGCGAAGCGCCGGGCGGGCGTCATGTCGGTGATGCGGTCCTCGACCGTTTGCACCCCCGGCACGCCCGCCGCGATCGCCACCAGTCCACGCCGCACCGCCGCCGAATGGCAGAAGCCATAGAGCGTCACCACGCCCTCGGCGACCTCGAAGAAGACATAGGGCGCATCCGCCCAGGGCAGGCGGTGGATCTCCGCCGTGAGCGCCGCGCGGATCGCGCCGTCCGAGGTATCGGCCGCCGGCGCGAGCAGCGCCCGCAGCAGGTCGGCGCGGGAGAGGATGCCGACCAGCACGCCATCCTGCACCACCGGCAGGCGGCGGACATTGTGCGTCTCCAGCAGATGCGCGGCGTGCTCGACCGTCACCTCCTCGGTCACCGTGACGAGGTCGCGGGTCATGATGTCGCCCGCGGTCGCGCCGTGCACCGTGGCGTAGCGCGCCGCCGCCTGGTCGCGGTCGTAGAAGAGGGCGCGGAGGAAGCCCGGTTCCGGCGCATCGCTGGTCGAGAGTCGGCGGATCAGGTCGGCCTCCGAGACGATGCCGAGCAGCATGCCCCAACTGTCGGTGACCGGCACGGCGGAGATGCCGCGCTCGGCGAGCAGGCGGGCCACGGCCATCACCGGCGCATCGGCCGGGACCGAGACCACCTTGCGGGTCATGACGTCGCGGACCTTCATGGCAGGACATCCCTTGCGATCGGGTGCCAGATTGCCACCGGCGCGGGCAGGCTGCCTTGCGCGGCGTCAAACCTTCTGGGCGAGGCGCCGGGCGCGGGCGGCGGCGCGCTCCGCCTCGCTCCGCTCGTCGCCGAGGACGGCGCGCACCCGCAGCTCCTCGAGGTCGAGCTCCTGCTCGAGCCTGTGCAGCCCCTCGGCATGCAGCAGGCCGGCCCGGGCATGCGCGATCAGGCTCTCGCGCGAGGCTTCCAGCGCCGCCAGCCGCAGCCGGCGGCGCGCCGTGCGCTCGGCCGCCGCCGCGCCGCGCTGCGAGGCCGTGCGGTGCAGGTGCCCGGCGCGATCGCGGAACTCCGGCAGGAGGTCGCGGGCGATCGCGCCCTCCAGCGGGTCGTCCACCCAGCGCTCGAGCTCGGCCAGCCCCGCGGCGGCGATGATGCGCCGGCCCTCCGCCTCCTCCGGGTCGATCCCGCCATCATGTTCCGGGACCTCCACCTTCAGCCGCCGGATCAGCCATTCCAGCGTGGTGCCCTGCAGCACCAGCGTCGCCAGGATGGCGACGAAGGCGAGGAAGACCAGCAGGTCGCGCTCCGGCACCTCGAGCGGCAGTGCGATCGCGACCGCCAGGCTGACCACCCCGCGCATGCCGGCCCAACCGATGATGGCGGTCTGCCGCGCATCCGGCGGCGGGTCGCCGGCCCGGCTCGGCAGCAGATGGGCGGAGAGCCAAGCGGTCGGGAAGACCCAGAGGAAGCGGGAGACGATGACGACAGCGGCGATCGCGAGGCCGAGCAGCAGCAACTGCCCCGTGCCGCGATCGGCGATCCGCGCGAGGACGTGGTTGAGCTGCAGGCCGATGAGGATGAAGACGAGGCTGTTCAGCAGGAACTCGACGAAGCCCCAGACCGCCCGCGCGCCGAGCCGGCTGCGCGAGGAGAGCAGCGTATGCTGCGCCTGGCCCATCAGCAGCCCGCCGGTGACCACCGCCAGCACGCCGGAGACGCCGACCGCCTCCCCCGCGAGATAGGCCGCATAGCCCGCGAGGAAGCTGGTCGTGACCTCGAGCAGCGGATCGTCGAGCCGGCGGAAGGCCTCGATCGCCAGCCGCCCGACCGCCCAGCCGACGGCGATGCCGCCAAGCCCGAGGACGAGGAAGGTCACCGCCCCCTCGGCCGGCATCACGGCGGTATCGGCGACGGCCGCGGCGACGGCGAGCTTGTAGAGCACCAGCGCCGAGGCATCGTTCACCAGGCTCTCGCCCTGCAGCACCGTCACGATCCGCCGCGGCAGGCGCAGGCGCTGCAGCACCGCCTCCGCCGCCACCGCATCCGGCGGCGCGACGATGGCGCCGAGCGCGATGGCGACCGACCAGGGCAGGTCCGGCAGCAGCAGCTTCGCGGCCCAGGCGACGCAGAAGGCCGTGAAGAGCACGGCGCCGAGCGCGAGCGCCAGGATCGGCCGGAGATTGTCGCGGAAGGCGCGCCAGTCCGTCCGCCAGGCGCTGGCCTGCAGCAGCGGCGGCAGGAAGAGGGCGAGGGCGAGGTCCGGATCGAGCCGCATCTCCGGCACGCCGGGCGCCACCGCCAGCAGCATGCCGCCGAGGACGAGGATGACGGCATAGGGCACGCGCAGCCGCCGGGCGAGCAGCGCGAAGCCGATGCAGGCGGCGACCAGCGCGAGGAGGGCTTCGACCAGGTCCATGCGCCGTCTCTACGCCGGATCGGACCGGGCGGCACCCCGTTGCGGCCGGCCTGACCATTTCGTTTGCTGCCCGCCAACCCGCCCGAACGGCCGGGATGCGTCACCGCACCGGTCACACCATCTCCGGCGCATCATGCTGGACATCCCATACGCCCCCGCCCCGGACGACACCCTGCTGCTCGATGCCTATTCCCGCGCCGTCACCGCGGCGGTGGACCGCGTCGGGCCGGCTGTCGTGCATGTGGCGGTGCGCGGGACGCGCGGCGCCGGGGCGGGCTCTGGCGTCGTGGTCTCGCCGGACGGGCTGATCCTGACCAATGCGCATGTCGTCGCCGGCGCCGAGGCCGTGCAGGTGACGGCGGCCGAGGGGCGGCCCTTCGCGGCGCGGCTGCTGGGCGAGGATCCGGACACCGACCTCGCCTTGCTTCGCGCCGAGAGCGCGGGCGCGCTGCCGGCGGCCGAACTCGGCGATTCCGCGGCGCTGAAGGTCGGGCAGCTCGCCATCGCCATCGGCAATCCGCTCGGCTTCTCCTCGACCGTCACGGCGGGCGTGGTCAGCGCGCTCGGCCGCAGCCTCCCCGGCCGCGGCGGGCGGCCGATCGAGGACCTGGTGCAGACCGACGCGGCGCTGAACCCGGGCAATTCCGGCGGCGCGCTGGTCGACAGCGCCGGGCGCGTCATCGGCATCAACACCGCCATCATCGCCGGCGCGCAGGGCCTCTGCTTCGCGGTCGCGGCCAATACGGCGCAGCTCGTGCTCGGCCAGCTCGTCCGCTTCGGCCGGGTGCGGCGGGCGGCACTCGGCCTCACCGGTCAGCGGGAGGCGGTGCCGCGCCGCTTCGCCCGCGCCCTCGGCCTCGAGCAGGCGACGGGGCTGCTGGTCGCCGCCGTGCAGCCGGGCAGCCCGGCGGCGAAGGCCGGGATCGACCGCGGCGACCTGATCCTCTCGGTCGGCGGCCAGCCCGTCACCGGCGTCGACACGCTGCTGCGCTGGCTGACCGGCGAGCGCGTCGGCGCGCCGGCCGAGGTGCTGCTGCTCCGCCGCGGCGATGCGCGGCGCGTCACGGTGGTGCCGGCCGAGCGGGCCTGAGGCTCTCAGCGCCGCCGGCGCAGCAGCGCCAGTGCCACCACGACCGCGGCGACCAGGGCGATGCCGACCATGCCCTCGACGACGCCGAAATTATCGGCATCGCGCGAGAGGAAGAGCGCGGTGACCGCGCCCGCCGCGACGAGGACGAGGCGCGCCCACACCGGCCTCTAGCCCGCCGCCTTCGTCAGGACCTGCACCGCCTCGAAGCCCTCGAATTCCGGCGGGCCGAGATAGAGCGGCTTCGTCCCGCCGGCGCCGCGATGCGCCATGCGGAAGGCCTCGGATCGCGTCCAGGCCTCGAAGTCGGCGCGAGAGGCCCAGACGGTGTGGGAGGCGTAGAGGGTGTGGTCCTCCCGCTGCGGCCCTTTCAGCAGCGCGAATTCGACGAAGCCCGGCACCGTGTGCAGGTGGCTGTCGCGCGACTTCCACATGGTCTCGAACTCGGCCTCGGCGCCCTGCGCGACGCGGAAGCGGTTCATCGCGATGAACATGCGTGCTCTCTCCCTCAGGCACTCGCCCGGCGCGTGCCGCCGTCCACATGGATCACCTGGCCGGTGATGTAGCGCGCCAGCGGCGAGGCCAGCCAGACCGCGAGCACCGCCAGGTCCTCCGGCTGGCCGATATAGCCCGCCGGCACCTCCTTCTCCGCCCAGGCGCGGCGGCTCTCCTCGGTCGGCATGACGCGCTGGTCGATCTGCTCGGAGCGGATGCGGCCGGGCGGGATGGAGTTCACCGTGATGCCGTCGCGCCCGACCTCCCGCGACAGCGCCTTGGCCCAGATATGGGTGGCGCCGTTCGGGGCATTGGCCGGGTTGATGCTGAAGGGCTCGTCCGGGCCGGTGACGTTGATGATCCGGCCGAAGCCCTGCGCCCGCATGGCCGGGACCAGGGCATGGGTGAGGCGGCGGGCGGCGTGGAAGTTCAGCTCCATCGCCTCTTGCCAGACCGCCTCCGGACCCAGTTCCCCCGGCGGCTGGCCGCGGCTGCCGCCGGCATTGTTGACCAGGATGTCGCAGCGCCCGAAGCGGCCGAGCAGGGCGTCGCGGATGCGCGCCGCCGCCGCCGGGTCGGTGATGTCCTCGGCGAGGATCAGCGGCTCGGCCGAGGCCGGCAGCTCCGCCGCGAGCGCTTCCAGCAGCGGCCGCCGCCGCGCGAGGATCGCCAGGCGGCAGCCCTCGGCGGCCAGCAGGCGCGCGATGCCGCGGCCGATGCCGGCCGAGGCGCCGGTGACCAGCGCGACCTTGCCCGCGAGTTGCAGATCCATCGGCACCCCCTTGCGTCGCGCCGCCAGCCTGCGTCCGGCCCGGGCAAAAGAAAAGCCGCCCCGGCGGACCGGGGCGGCTTCCTCGGGCGGCGGACGGGGCGGGCGGTCAGCCCGCCATCGCCGCCTCCTTGCCCTTGCGCAGGTTGGGCAGCAGCATCGCCGCCAGCGTCACCGCGGCGATGCCGAGCAGCGTGGCGCTGATCGGCCGCTGCAGGAAGATCATCGGGTCGCCGCGCGAGAGCAGCATGGCGCGGCGCAGGTGCTCCTCCATCATCGGGCCGAGCACGAAGCCGATCAGCAGCGGCGCCGGCTCCATCCGCAGCTTGTTGCAGAAATAGCCGAAGATCGCGAACAGCACCGTCGAGTAGACGTCGAAGACGTTGTTGTTCACCGAATAGGCGCCGATGCAGCAGAAGACCAGGATCGACGGGTAGAGGTACTTGTAGGGCACCTGCAGCAGCTTCACCCACATGCCGATCATCGGCAGGTTGATGACCAGCAGCATGACATTGCCGATCCACATGGAGCAGATCAGGCCCCAGAAGAGGTCGGGCTGCGCCTCCACCATGCGGGGACCCGGCTGGATGCCCTGGATGATCAGCGCGCCGACCATCAGCGCCATGACCGCGTTCGCCGGGATGCCGAGCGTCAGCAGCGGGATGAAGCTGGTCTGCGCCGCGGCGTTGTTCGCCGCCTCCGGCCCCGCCACGCCCTCGATCGCGCCCTGGCCGAAGAGGTGCCGGCCCTTCGACATCTTCCGCTCCATCATGTAGGAGCCGAAGGCCGCGAGCGAGGCGCCGCCGCCCGGCAGGATGCCGAGCACCGAGCCGACCACCGTGCCGCGCAGCACCGAGGGCGTCGCCCGCTTCCATTCCTCCTTCGTGAGCCAGAGGCTGTCCACCTTGGTCTTGAGGACCGAGCGGGCCTCCGGCTTCTCGAGGTTGAGGATGATCTCGGCGATGCCGAACATGCCCATGGCGAGCGCCACGAAGCTGATGCCGTCGGAGAGTTCGGGGATGCCGAAGGTGAAGCGCTGCTGGCCAGTCTGGACGTCGGTGCCGACGAGGCCGAGCAGGACGCCCATGACCACCATGGCCACCGACTTCAGCACCGAGCCCTGCGCCAGCACCGCCGAGATGATGAGGCCGAGCAGCATCAGCGAGAAGTAGTCGGCCGGGCCGAAGGAGAGCGCGACCTGCGTCAGCAGCGGGCCGGAGGCGGCGACGAGGATGGTGGCGACGGAGCCCGCGAAGAAGGAGCCGAGCGCCGAGGTCGCCAGCGCCGCGCCCGCCCGCCCGTTGCGGGCCATCTTGTAGCCCTCGAGCGTGGTCACGACCGAGCTGATCTCGCCCGGCAGGTTCAGCAGGATGGCGGTGGTGGAGCCGCCATACTGCGCGCCGTAATAGATGCCGGCGAGCATGATGATGGCCGTCGTCGCCGGCTGGCCGAAGGTGATCGGCAGCAGCAGCGAGATGGTGGCGACCGGCCCGATGCCCGGCAGCACGCCGATGGCGGTGCCGATCAGCGCGCCGATGAGCGCGAAGAGCAGGTTCTGGAAACTGAGCGCGACGGCGAAGCCGTGCGCCAGGTTGGCGAAGATGTCCATGGCCCGTGCGGTTCCCTTCCCGGCGCCTGGTTCAGAACTGCGGCCAGACGGCCACGCGGATGTCGAGCTGCTTGATGAAGACCCACCAGCAGAGCGCGAGCAGGAACACCGTCATGCCCAGCACGCCGAGCGGCCGCTGCCGGTGCTCCGGCTCGGCCATGGCGGAGATGATGATGGTGGCGGTCAGCGCCAGCATCAGCCCGCCCTGCTCCAGCAGCAGGCAGAAGGCGCACATGGCGGCGCAGATGAAGCCCATCAGCCGCCAGCCCGCGGCGATGCACATGACGAGGAAGCCGACCAGCATGCCGATGCCGAGGCTGGCATAGGAGGTGGTGAAGAAGCTGCCGAGATAGGGCGCGACCAGCATGGTCGCGGTGCCGGCGGCGACGGCGAGCACGACGGCGCCGATCTCGAAGCCGGTCCATTTCTCCAGCGGGTCCGGGCCGTTGAAGAAGGCGAGCACCAGCACGAGCGCGCCGAGGCCGATCTGGATCCAGAAGACCAGCATCGGCATGTAGCCCGGGCCCATGCGGCGCGCCGAGCCGAGCGAATGGTCCTGGTTGAGCCAGAGGCCGACGACGGCCAGCAGGATCAGGAACACCCCGGCGGTGATGTCCTTGGCGTTGATCTTCATGTAGCGACCCTTCTCGGCTCCCACCATTCCCGGGGCGGGCCCCGGGTCTCCGTTGCATCCCGCGGCAACCGGCCCGCCGCCCCGCCCGCGCGCCCCGCAGGCTGCGGGTGTCGCGCGGCCGGCCGGGCCGGTCTTCCGCTCAATCCACCTGCGCGCCGGAGGCCTGGACCACCGGCGCCCAGCGCGCCACCTCGGCCGCCACGAAGGCGGCATAGCCGGACGGGCCGAGCGCGCCCACGGTCCCGCCGATCTCGGCGAACCGGGCGCGCAGGGCGGGCTCGGCCAGCAATGCGGCGACGGCGCCCGCCAGCCTCTCCGTCACGGCCGCCGGCACCGCGGCCGGACCCGACAGCCCGAACCAGGAGGCGCTGACGAGGTCGACGCCCTGCTCCCGGAAGGTCGGCACGCTCGGGAAGGCTGGGTGCCGCGTCTCGGCCGAAAGCGCAAGGGCACGCACCGCGCCGCCACGGAGATGGGCGGCGGCGGAGGGCAGGCTGTCCGCCATCATCGGCACCACGCCGGCGATCGTATCCGTCATCGCCGGCCCGGCGCCGCGATAGGGCACGTGGTTCAGCCGCGCGCCGGTCGCCTGGCCGAATTGCACGATCAGGAGATGGTTGGAGGAGCCGGAGCCGGAGGAGGCGATGTCGAGGCCGCGCGCATCCTCCCGCGACAGGCGCACGACATCGCCGAGCGTCGCCGCCGGGAAGCGCGGCGCCGCCACGAGGACCGAGGGATTCTCGACGATCAGCGCGATGTGGGTGAAGTCGCGCACCGCGTCGTAGCGCAGCCCGCGGTAGAGCGAGGGCGCGATGGCATGGCTGGCGATGTTCGACACCAGCAGCGTGTGTCCGTCCGGCGCCGCCTGCGCCACCGCCAGGCTGCCGACCGTGGCGCCGGCGCCGGGGCGGTTCTCGATGATCACCGGCTGGCCCAGCCGCTCCTGCAGGCCCTGGGCGATCAGCCGGGCGGTGAGATCCGTGGTGCCGCCGGGCGCGAAAGGGACGACGAGGCGGATCGGCTGCGCCGGCCAGGACGGTTGCGCACGCGTCGCCAGCGGCAGCGCCAGAGCGGCGCCGCCGGCCAGGATGGCTCGGCGCGGCAGGATCCCGGACATTCTCCTCCCCGTTCGGGAGCGTTGCGTATCGCATGCCCCGCCGAGCATGGGCAAGCCAGGGAGCCCCTTGTTGCGGCGCGGAATTCCTGGGCCCGCAGCGCTGGACAGGGCAGGGGCTTCGGGCGAGGCTCCGGCGCAGCCTTGCCAGGGACACCCGATGCCGCGCACCGCTCCGGAACGTTTGTTCAACGATCTCGCGACCCGCATCCGCGACGCCGTCGAGGCCATCGAGCCCGGCCTGATCGCGATCCGCCGCGACATCCACGCGCATCCGGAACTGGGCTTCGAGGAGGTGCGGACCAGCGGCATCGTTGCGGCGGAGCTGGCGCGGCTCGGCATCGCGCACCGCACCGGCATCGGCCGGACCGGCGTGGTCGGCACCATCGAGGGCGCGCGGCCCGGCCCGACGCTCGCCATCCGCGCCGACATGGACGCGCTGCCGATCCAGGAGGAGACCGGGCTGCCCTTCGCCAGCACCGTCCCCGGGAAGATGCATGCCTGCGGCCATGACATCCACACGACGACGCTGCTCGGCGTCGCCGAGGTGCTGCGGGACCTCGCGCCGCAGCTCGCAGGCCGTGTCCTGCTGGTCTTCCAGCCGGCCGAGGAGGCGCTCGGCGGCGCCGCCGCCATGGTCGAGGATGGCGTGCTCGAGGGCGTCGACATGGCGCTCGGTTTCCACAATGCGCCCGACATGCCGGTCGGCCGCTTCGGCTATTGCCGCGGCGCGACGCTCGCCGCCGCCGACCGCTTCGAGCTGGTGGTGCAGGGTAAGTCCGGCCATGCCGCGCATCCGGAGAAGGCGGTCGATCCCATCGTCGCCGCCGGCAATTTCATCGCCCAGGCGCAGACCGTGGTGAGCCGCGAGATCGACCCGCTGATGCCGGCGGTCGTCACCATCGGCATGATCCATGGCGGCAGCGCGCCCAACATCATCCCGGAGACGGTGGAGCTGCGCGGCACGGTCCGCACCCTGCACCGCGAGAGCCGCGACATCGCCGAGGGCGCGCTGAAGCGCCTCGCCGCCGGGCTGGATGCCATGCATCGCACGCGTTCGACGCTCGCCTATCGCCGCGGCGTGCCGCCGCTCACCAATGCCGACAGCGTGCTCGACCCGGCGGTCGCGGCGGTGCGGCGCCAGCTCGGCGAGGTGGTGGAGGAAGGCAAGCCCAGCATGGGCGCCGAGGATTTCGCCGAGTTCGCCGAGCGCGTGCCGGCCTTCCAGCTCCGCATCGGCTCCGGCGCGCCGGGCCGCCGCGACGCGCTGCACAACGACCGCTACCAGCCGGACGAGCGCTGCATCGGCCTCGGCGTGCAGGCCCTCTCGCGCATCGCGCTGGACATGCTGGCGTGAGGCCGCGGGCGGCCATCGCATCGGAGTGTCCCGCCGCATGACGCAGCGCATCGCCGAGCTCCGCGCCCCCGAGGTCGCCCGCCGCCTCGCCGCGGGCGCCGCCGTGCTCTTCCCCATGGGCAGCCTCGAGACGCATGGCCCGCAGGCGCCGATGGGCGACTACCTGCTGGCCGAGGCGATCGCCGACCGCATCGCCGCTGCCGCGGCGGCGCAGGGCGCCGATGCGCTGGTGCTGCCCGCCATCCCCTTCGGTGGCGCCGATTTCTTCTCCATGGTCCCGGGCGGCATCGTGCTCTCGCCGGCGACGCTGCAGGCCGTGGTGGAGGAGACCTGCGACAACCTCATCCGCACGGGCACGCGGCGCATCCTGGTCCTCAACGGCCATGCCGGCTCCATCGCGCCGGTCGATGCCGCGGCGCGGGCGCTGCGCCGCCGGCACGGGCTGCTGGTGCCGGCCATGCATCTCTGGCGCATCGCCGGCGCGCTGCATGCCGAACTCGGCGGCAGCCCGGCGAGCTTCGGCCATGGCGGCGATCCCGTCTGGTCCGTCGCGCTGCATCTCCGCCCCGATCTCTGCGACGCCGCCGCGGCGCGGGAGAGGCAGCCGGTGCCGCCCATCCTCGGCCTGCCGGTCGCCGATTTCGGCGCGCTGCGCGTCGCGGGCGTCAATATCAGCATCCCGACCGAGGTCGAGGAGGTGGCGCCGGGCGGCGTCGCCTGCGCCGACAGCCGGCCGGGCAATGCCGCGCATGGCGGGCGCATCGTCGCGCGCATGGTGGAGGCCGGCGCCGCCATGGTCGCGCAACTGGCGCGGGAGATCGCGTGAGGATCTGCGTCTACGGCGCCGGCGCCATCGGCGGGCATATCGCGGCGCGGCTGGCGAAAGGCGGGGCGGAGGTCTCGGTCGTCGCCCGCGGCCCGCATCTGCAGGCGATGCAGGCGCAGGGGCTGACGGTGGAGGCGGCGGACGGCCTGCTGCACTGCCGCCCGCGCGCCTCGGCCAACCCGGCCGAGCTCGGCCCGCAGGACGCCGTCATCGTCACGGTGAAAGCCCCGGCGCTGGCCTCTGTCGCGGCCGGCATCGCGCCGCTGCTGCGGCCCGACACCGCCGTCGCCTTCGTCATGAACGGCATCCCCTGGTGGTACTGGGACGGCACGCCGGAGGCCGGGCGGCGCCTGCCGCTGCTCGACCCGGGCGATGCGGTGCGGCAGGCCGTCGGCATCGGGCGGACGCTGGGCGGCGTGGTCTATTCGGCCGCGACCGTGACGCGGCCCGGGCATGTGCAGGCGCTCGCCCCCGACAACCGCGTCGTCCTCGGCGAGGTGGACGGCGCCATAACGCCGCGGCTGCAGGCGCTGGCGGCAGCGATCGCGGCCGGCGGCATGGGCGGGATCGCCGTGCCGGACATCCGCGCCGCGGTCTGGCTGAAGCTGCTCGGCAACATGATGACCGGGCCGCTCTGCCTGCTCGCGCGGTCCTCGATGCGGGACACGCTGGCCGATCCGGTGCTGCGGCAGGCGGCCGTCGCCGCGGCGCGGGAGGTGATGGCGATCGCCGCCGCGCATGGCCACCCGGTCACCGGCCAGGCGCCGGAGGAGCGCATCGCCCGCTCCGCGCGCATCGCGCATCGCCCCTCCATCCTGCAGGACCTCGAGGCGGGGCGGCCGATGGAAATCGACGCGCTCTTCGCCGTGCCGCTGCGGATGGCGCGGGAGGCCGGCGTACCGACGCCGGTGCTCGACCTGACCGTCGCGCTCGCCACGCGCGTCGCCATCGCCGCCGGGCTGCACCGGCCGCCGGAAGGAGAGATGCCATGAAGGTCTGCATCGTCGGCGCCGGCGCGATCGGCGGCCACCTCGCGGGGCGGCTCGCGCAGGGGGGCGTAGAGCTGTCCGTGCTGGCGCGCGGCGCGACGCTGGAGGCGATCCGCGCCCGCGGCCTGCGCGTCCTGACCGCCGACGGCGTGCTGGAGGCACGGCCGCGCGCCGCCTCGGAGGCCGCCGAACTCGGTCCGCAGGATGCGGTCGTCGTCTGCACCAAGGTGCCGGCGCATGGCGCCGTCGCGCGCGCCATCGGCCCGCTGCTCGGGCCCGACACGCCCGTCGCCTTCGTCGCCAACGGCATCCCCTGGTGGTACTTCGCGCGCCATGGCGGGCCCGAGGAAGGCCGGCGCGTGCCGGAGGCCGATCCGGACGGCGCCGTCTGGGACAGCGTCGGGCCGGACCGCGTCGTCGGCGGCGTCATCTATTCCGCCTGCCATGCGCCGGAGCCCGGGGTCATCGAGGTGACGAGCCGCGGCAGCAAGCTGATCCTGGGCGAGCCGGATGGGCGGCGTTCCGACTGCGCTATCGCGCTGGCCTCGGCCTTCAAGGCGGGCGGGCTGCCCTGCAGCGTCAGCGCCGATATCCGCACCGAGATCTGGGCGAAGCTGCTGAACAATCTTTCCAACGGGCCGATCTGCACCCTGACGCGCCGGCACATGCAGGACACCTTCCGCGACGCCCCGGTGCGGGCGGCGGCGCTGCAGGTGGTGCGGGAGGGCATGGCGATCGCCGCCGCCTATGGCCGCCCGGTGCCCGGCACGGCGGAGGAGCGCATCGACCTCTCGGCCGGCATCCCGCACAAGCCGAGCATCCTGCAGGACCTGGAAGCGGGCCGGCCGATGGAGGTGGATGCGCTGTTCCAGGTGGTGCTGCGCCTGGCGCGGGAGCGCGGCGTGCCGGCGCCGATGCTGGAACTGCTGGTGACGATGATGGCCCAGGCGGCGGAGGCCGCCGGACTTTATGCTTCCAGGGCGGGCTGAGAAGTGCCGCCCGTCCTCGACCACCTCGTCCTCGATGTCTGCGACCGGATGGCCGAGGGCGCGGCGCGCATGGAAGCGCTCGGCTTCCAATTGACGCCGATGGGGAAGCACAGCCTCGGCTCGGCGAACCATCTGGCGGTCCTGGCGGAGGATTACCTGGAACTGCTCGGCACCGATGTCCCGGGCGGGGCGCTGCGGCCGGACATCGCCTCCTACCCCGTCGGGCTGAACGGGCTGGTCTTCAGGACGGAGGACGCCGCGACGCTGTCGGCGGCGCTGGTGTCACGCGGCGTGCCGGCGCTGCCGGCGCAGGAATTCCACCGCCCCGTGGACCTGCCCGACGGCACCCGGGACGAGGCGCGGTTCCGCACCACCCGCCTCGACCGCGCCGCCGCCATGGACGGGCGTATCTACTGGTGCGAGCACCTGACGCCGCAGCATGTCTGGCGGCGCGAGTGGCAGGCGCATCCGAACGGCGCGCTCTCCGTCGCCCGCGTGCTGGTCTCGGCCCGCGACCCGGAGCGGCAGGCGGCGATCTTCCGCCGGATGTTCGGCGAGGCGGCCGTGGCGCCGGGCGAGGGCGGCCGCCTGCTGCTGCCCTGCGGCCCCGCGGCGGTGGAGGTCGCGCCGCATGCCGCGGTCCGCGCCGAGCTGGGTGGGGCGGCGCCCGATCCCGCGGAACGCGGCGACCACATGGTGCTGATCGCGCTGCGGGTGCGGGACCTGGCCGCGACCGGCGCGCTGCTCCGGGCCCGGGGCATCGCCGCCGCGGCACGGCCGGGCGGGCTGCGGGTGGCGGCGGAGCCGGCGCTGAACGTCACGCTCGACTTCCTCGGCTGAGCCTTCGCGGCGCCGGGGTGCCGCGTAACGGCGTGAATCTTCCGCCGATGCGGCGGAACGAACCGCGTCTGCCCAGCGTATCTGTGAGGTAGCCCCGCATGGCCCGCATGGCCGAGGCGGCGGAGACCCGGATATGGCATCGAGCAGGCACCCCATGGAGCATGAGGCGACGCGGCAGGAGCCGGGCCGGACGCGGCCGCAGGGCGATGCGGCGCCGCGCGGGCCGCACCGCCGCGCCGGCTGGCCGGAGCGCTCGGCGGAGGACCGCGAGGCGGTGTTCGACATCACCGATTTCGCCGCCATCGCGCATTTCGCGGGCATCGCCCCCGTCCGGCGCGCCGGGTAGCGGGCGCGCGGCGCGCGCCCGGCTCATCGCGGCAGCGCGGTCTGCCCCAGCACCCAGCCTTCCCAGCGCCGGATCCAGGGATCCTCCGGCACGAAATCCGGCCGCGCGCCATCGAGCACGCCGATCAGGCCGAGCAGGCCGATGACGGAATCGAAGCGGTCCTCGCCCGCGGCATCGGCGCCGAAGCCGGCCTCGATCGCCGCCTCCAGCGCCGGTGTCGCTGCCACCCTGCGCGCCGCCATCGCCGCCCGCAGCGCCGGCGCCAGCGCCCGCCGCGGCCCTTCCGCGCGCTTGCTGCCCGCCAGCTTCAGGCCGCAATGCCGCAGCGCCTCGGCCGGATAGACCTCGGCCAGCACCACGCGGCCCGGCGCGAGCAGCGCATGCAGCCCGCCCTCGAAGGGCCAGAGCCGCACCGGCGCGCCGGCCGAGAGCGCCGGCACGATCCAGTCCCGCCAGGCGGCGATCGCCGCCTTGCCCGACTGGTTGGCGCCCAGCGTCCAGAAGACCGGCGCGCCGGCCGGCCGCTCGGCGGTGGCGCGGTCGCACCAGCGGGAGAGGCCCGCCGGGCCGGAGAGGCCGAGCGCCGCCGCATGCGCCGCCCGCGTCATGCCCGCGACGCCGCGCGCGGGATAGAAGGGCCGCGCGTGGCAGACCGTCTCCAGCCCGGCATTCACCGCGAAGAATTCCGGCCGCGCCGCGAGGCCGCGAAGGAAGGCGGGGAAGTCGGGCTCCGGTCGCGCGGCGGCATAGTCGCGCGGCAGGCCGAGCGGCAGGTCGAGCCCGAACGCCACCGGCAGCCCCGGCGCCAGCAGGCGCGGCAGCAGCGCCGCCGTGTCGCCGACCGGTTGCGGCGCCTCGGCCAGCCAGCGCCCGCCCGCGCGCTGCGCGATGGTCAGCCAGCGCTTGCGCGGATCGGTGCTCCAGTCCGCATGCGCGGCGATCAGCCTGTCCATGCGGCCCCCGGCCTGTGCCATGCTGCCGCCCGCACTCCAGGAGACGACGCATGACCGTGATGACCGAACCCTTGGTGCAGGCCTCCACCAGCACGACGCCGGTGGAATACTCCACCCTGTCGAAGTGGTTCCACTGGGTGACGGTGACGCTGCTGGCGGTGGCGCTGCCGGTCGGCTTCGTCATCGACCACATCAAGGACGCCGACAAGATGCCCTTCTACGCCATCCATGAATCGGCTGGCGTGACCATCTTCGTCGTCGTGCTGCTGCGCCTGGTCTGGCGGCTGGTCCGCCGCCCGCCGCCGCTGCCCGAGCATGTGCCCGCCATCCTCGGCAAGGTGGCGAACGGGGTGCACCACGCGCTCTATGCCCTGCTTCTCCTGCAGCCGATCCTCGGCTTCCTCGCCACCAATGCCTGGGGTTTCCCCCTGCGCGGCGAGACCGCCTATCTCGGCTTCATCGACTTCCCGAAATTCATGGAGACGAACGAGGACGTCGCCGCCGGGCTGCAACTCTTCCACACCATCGGCGCCTGGACGATCCTGGTGCTGCTGGTGCTGCATATCGGCGGCGCGGTCTTCCACCAGGCGATCCGGCGGGACGGCCTGCTGCTGCGGATGATCTAGGGCCGCCACCGCCGGCCTTGGACCCGGCCCGGCCCCAGGCTGCGTCCGGCAGGCAGGGCGCTTGGCCACCCGGCGCGGGTCAGCGCGCGTCGGGTGCAGTCGCCCTGCGTCGCGCAGCCAACAGTTGAACGATGCGCTTCCGCATCAGGTCCCTCACAGCGGCTTCTGCGCCTTCTCCAGCAGGCGGGCGAAGAAGCCCGGCTTCTTCGCCGCGGCCTCCTGCTGCTGCGCCTTGGCCACCTGTGCGCGCTCTGTGGCGGCATCTTTCTCCTTGTTGGCGAGCCACTTCTCCAGGCTCATCCCCGCCTTCGCGGCCCTTTTCGCCTCATAGGCGCGCTGGGCTTCGGTCATCTTCCGTTGATCCATTGGAACCTCTCCGACTCTGCAGGGATGTGGCGGCCCGGCTCCGGCGCGGCAAGCGGGGGCTTGAAGACACCGCCGGTCCGTGGCGATTTGCGCTCCATGGAAGCGCGCGTGAAGGCTGGCATCTGGGTCTCGATGGCGCTGCGGCTGGCGGACATCGCCGGGCGCAGCGGCGCCGTGCTGCGCAAGGGGGACCCGGATTCGGGCGGCATCCTCTGTGTCCTGCGCGGTCGTGCCGGCCTGGTGGTGCTGACTCAGGTGCGGGATGCCGAGGGGCGGCCGGCCTGGCTGCGCGGCACCGGCGCCGATCCGGTCGGCCAGGAGGCGGCCGACGCCTATGTCGAGCGCCAGGTGAAGCGCGACCCGGACCTCTGGGTCGTGGAGTTTGAGGCACCTGACCTCGTGCCGCCCTTCGAGGGTAAACTCCTTTAAACAGGCCGCCCCTACACATGTCGCAATATTGTGTAGGCGGTCCAACGCGTCCGTGAGGTGCGTTTTTTCGCTTATTGGTTTCAATCCTTTCTGTCGGGTAAAGCATCGCGCAGCTTTGCGGGGTGTTCCTGCCCAAGACCCCATCACGTGTCGGAGGTTGAATGGCCACTCCCCGCCCCATCCTGATCGTCGAGGATGATGCTGCCCTGCGAGCCACCCTCGCCGAGCAGATTGCCATGGAGGGCGAATTCGCCGCCGACGAGGCCGAGAGCGCCACCGAGGCGGCAGCCAAGCTGGCCGATGCCGATGCGCGCTACGATGCCATCCTGCTCGACATCGGCCTGCCCGACGGCGACGGCCGCGACTTCTGCGCCCGCCTCCGGCGCGAGGGCCGCAAGATGCCGGTGATCATGCTGACCGGCGCGGATGCCGAGCAGGACGTGGTCCGTGGCCTCGATGCCGGCGCCAACGACTACATCGCCAAGCCCTTCCGCCTGCCCGAGCTGCTGGCGCGGGTCCGGGCGCAGCTCCGCGTCTTCGACAACTCGGAGGACGCGGTCTTCACCATCGGGCCCTACCTCTTCCGCCCGAGTGCGAAGCTCCTGCTCGAGCCGGCCCGCAACCGCAAGGTCCGGCTGACCGACAAGGAGAGCAACATCCTGAAGTTCCTCTACCGCGCCGCCGGCAAGCCGGTGCCGCGGCAGGTCCTGCTGAACGAGGTCTGGGGCTACAACAGCGCCGTCACCACCCACACGCTCGAGACCCACATCTACCGCCTGCGGCAGAAGATCGAGCCGGACCCGACCCATGCCCGCCTGCTGCTGACCGAGGGCGGCGGCTACAAGCTGGATTCCGTCGCGCAGGCGCAGTAGCCGCGCGGCACGGGACGCGAAGGGGCCGCGGCAGCGATGCCGCGGCCCTTTTCGCGTCAATCGGTCGGCGCGACGGCGGACCGGCCGCGGCTGTCCGCAGCCCGGCGTCAGCGGTCCGTCAGGCGGAACTCGATCCGCCGGTTCCGCGCGAAGGCTTCCGGCGTCTCCGCGGGGTCGATCGGCTGGTTGTCCCCGAAGGCCGTCGCCGCCACGCGATTCGCCGGCAGCCCCTCCGACATCAGTAGTTGCGCCACTGCGATCGCCCGCGCCGCCGAGAGCTCCCAGTTCGTGGCGAAGCGGCCGCCGGCGCGAATCGGCTGCCTGTCGGCATGCCCGTCCACCCGCAGCAGCCAGTTCACGTCGACCGGGATGCGCTGCGACAGCTCCTGCAGGATGCGCGCGATCGCCCGGATCTGCTGCTGCCCGGCCGGGGAGAGATCGGCGCTCGCCGGCGGGAAAAGCACCTCCGACTGGAAGACGAAGCGGTCGCCGACGATGCGCACCTCCGGCCGGTCGCCCAGCACGTCGCGCAGCCGGCCGAAGAAGTCGCTGCGGTAGCGCTGCAGCTCCTCGACGCGCGCGGCGAGCGCGACGTTCAGCCGCGTGCCCAGCGCCAGGATCTGCGCATCCTTGTCGCGGCCCGAGGTCTCGGCGATGTCGAGCGCGGCGGTCAGCCGCGCGAGTTGCGCCCGCAACTCCTCGAGCTGGCGGCTCAGCAGCGCGACCTGCGCCCGCGCGCTCTCGGCGAGGCGGATCTGCTCCGCGGCGACGCGCTCCGCCGCCTCCCGCTTCTCCGCCTCGGTTGCCGCGCCGCGCTCGGCGGCCTGGCGGCGCTCGGCCTCGCCCGCCGCGCCGCGCTCGGCGGCGGTGCGGCGGTCGGTGGCCTCGGCGGCGGCGCGCTCCGCCACCTGCCGGCGCTCCGCCGCCTCCACCGCGGCGCGCTCCGCCGCCTGGCGCCGCTGCGCCTCGGCCGTGGTCGCGGCCTCGGCGGCCGTGCGCGCCTTCGCCTCCTCGCCGGCGCGCCGCAGCGCCTCCTGCGCCTGCTTCTCCAATTGGTCGCGCAGCGCCGTCAGGCTGCGCACCTGCTCGGAGAGCTTGGCGATGTCGGAGAGCCGCGCCTCGATCACCGCCTTGTCGGCCTGGCTGCGGCGATCCATCGCCGCCATCTCGGTCCGCATGGCGGCGAGCTGTTTCTGCGCCTCGGCCAGCGCCGCCTGTGCCTCCTGCACCTGGCGCTGCAGCCCGGCCAGCTCGCGCCGCGCCGTCTCCACCGCGCCGCGGCTGTCGGTGAGCTGCTTGTCGAGCTCGGCGACGCGCGCCTCGCTGCGCTGCCGCGCCTGCTGCTCGGCGGTCAGGCTGCGGTTGGTCTCGGTCAGCCGCCGCACCGTCTGCGCCGCGTCGCCGCCCATGCTCTCGGCGCGCCGCAGCGCGTCCTGCAATTGCTGCTCGAGGCTCGCCAGCCGCTCCGCCCCGCCGCGCCCCGCGAGCTCGAGATCGGTGACGCGCGCGGTCAGCCGGTCGCGCTCGGCCTGCGCCGCGTCGCGCTCGCCGCCCAGGCGGTCGCGCTCCTCCCGCACCTCGCGGAGCTGGGTCGAGAGCGTGTCGCGCGCGCTGGCCGCGGCGCGCAGCTCCTCCGCGGTGCGGGCGAGCTGCGCCCGCAGCTCCTGCGCCTGGCCGCGCTCCAGCGCCAGCATCTCGGCGAGCTCCGCGACCTGGGCATTCAGGCGGTCGAGCGCGCGGTCGCGGGAGGAGAGCGCGACGCTGAGGAAGCCCTGCGCCAGCACGAAGACCAGCAGGACGAAGATGATGACCATGAGCAGCGTGGACAGCGCGTCCACATAGCCCGGCCAGGCATCCAACCCGCCGCCGCGCTGGCGGCGGCCGCCGAGCGCCACCTACCGAAGCGAGGGGGGCTCTGCCCCCCTCGCGCTCCCCCCGCCAGGGGTCAAGCGACCCCTGGACCGGCCTGGGTCTGCCCGCGTCAACGGGGAGCCTCCTCGGCGAGTGCCGCGATGGTGCGGGCGACCAGCTTGATCTCGCTGCGCAGCTCGGCCGTGCTCTGGGCGCGGCCGTTCACCATCTCCTCCAGCAGGCGGGAGAGATAGATCTCCGTGTTGCGGAGATGGCCGCGCACCACCTCGTCCACCGGCGCGGCCGACTGCGCCTCGGCCAGCCGCGACAGCGCGGGGCCGAGCGCCGCCTGCTGCTCGGCGACGCGCAGCATCAGCGTCTGGCTCGCGCGCATCTGGTCGGTCAGCACGGCCAGGCGCTCTGCCAGCACCGTCATCGCCTGCGCCGTCTGCGCCCGGCCCTCCTCGCCGCGGGCGAGGATCCGCTGCAGCCCCTCCAGGTTCTCCGCCGTCTGCTCCAGCAGCGCCTGCACATAGGCCGGCACGTTGCCGCCCTCGCCGCCCATGTCGCCAAGCACGCCGGAGGAGAGCCGTGTGATCCCGGCCAGCCATTCCTCCAGCTCGTTGTAGAAGCGGTTCTGCGCCTGCCCGGCGGTGAGGTCGAGGAAGCCCAGCACCAGCGCGCCCGCGAGGCCGAGCATCGAGGAGCTGAAGGCCGTGCCCATGCCCTTCAGCGGCTGCGCCAGCCCGGTCTTGAGCTGGTTGAAGAGCTGGTTCAGGTCGCCCGAGCCGACCGACATGCCCCCGATCACCTCGGAAACCGAGCCGATCGTCAGCAGCAGCCCCCAGAAGGTGCCGAGCAGCCCGAGGAAGATCAGCAGCCCCGTCATGTAACGCGACAGCTCCCGCCCCTCGTCGAGGCGCGAGGCGATGCCGTCCAGCACGCTCCGCATGGCGGGCGCCGAGAGGCTCAGCCGGTCGGAGCGGCGCGCCGAGAACATGCTCGCCATCGGCCCGAGCAGCCTTGGCGCCGCCATCGCCGGCGCGCCGATCCTCGGGCTGCGGAAATGCTCGAGCCAGGCGACTTCCGGCCGCAGCAGCAGCACCTGCCGCAGGTTCCAGGTCACGCCGACCAGCAGCACGAAGAGGATCAGCCCGTTCAGCACCGGGTTGCTGCCGAAGGCGGTGGTGAGCTGCGGCGAGAGCAGCGCCGCCACGACGGCGACGGCGGCCAGGAAGCCCAGCATGCGCCAGAGGTAGCGAAGCGGCGGGGTCATCGGCCGAGGCTCCTGCGCTGGCCCGGATGCGTCACGGCGCGGCCCGGCGCAGGCCCGGCGGCTGGACGTCGACGGCATCCAGCGCCTCCTCCGTCCGGCCCATCGGGCGGATGTCGATCCGGGTCGGCGGCAGCCCGCCGGCGACCAGCGCCTCCTTCACCGCGAGGCCGCGCGCGAGGCTGAGCCGCCTGGCGGTCGAGACATCGGCCGGGCCGCTGGCCTGGGCGAGCAGCACCACCCGCCCCTCCGGCACCGCGGCCAGGCGATGGCCAAGCTCGGCCAGCACCGGGCCGGCGGCGCCGGGCGGCGCCGCCACGCCCAGGCCGAAGCGGAGCCGCCAGGCGCCGTCCGGCAGCGCCTCCATCCCCGGCGGCAGGGCGATGGGCCGCGCGGCTGCCATGGCCGGCGGCGCCGGCGCGGGATCCGGACGGGCGCCGAGGTCGGCCGGCATGGGCGGGGCGGGGGCGGGCTCGGCCGGGATGGCTTCCGTCTCCGGCGCGGGATCGGTCTCGGCGACGGAGGGGCCGGCCAGCAGGAGCGCGCCGGCCAGCAGGGCCATCCGGAGGGGCAGGCGGAGCGACACGCTGGACTCGATCCCCGTTCCTCGCCCGGCCGGGCCAGGGCATCCCCGCACGGGTTGGACAAGGGGCGGGTCCCGCCCCGGGTCCCCGTGCCGCCTCACCCTAGAGCAGATCGGCGCGGCGCGGAAACGCCCGGGGGCGTGAATTCGTTAAAAATACAATGCGCTGACGCGCGGCCCGGGGCGCGGGTCAGGACGCCGCGGGCGGCGCCTCGGCAGTGCCGCGGGCGCGGGCGGCGGAGGCAGCGGCGATGCCCTCCTGCACGAATTCGCGCAGCTTGCCATGCAGCGCCTGGTTGCCGGCGACGACATTGCCCTCGGCATAGGGGTCGCCGCCCTCGGGGTCGGTGACGAAGCCGCCGGCCTCCCGCACCAGGACGAGGCCGGCCGCCATGTCCCACTTCTTGATGCCGAGCTCCCAGTAGCCGTCGTAGCGGCCGGCCGCGGTCCAGGCGAGGTCGAGCGCGGCCGAGCCGAAGCGGCGCACGCCGGCCACCTGCGGCATGATGCGCGCCAGGGTCTGGCTGAACTCCGCCTTGCGCGGCACGCCGGCGAAGGGGATGCCGGTGGCGAAGAGCGCTTCCTTGAGGTCCTTGCGGCCGGAGACGCGCAGCCGCCGGTCGTTGAGGAAGGCGCCGACGCCCTTCTCCGCCCAGAACATCTCGTCGCCGGCGGGGTTGTAGATGACGCCGGCGACGAGCTCCGTCCGCTCCGCGTCGAGCCGCTTCTCGATGCCGACCGAGACGCACCAGTGCGGGATGCCGTGCAGGAAATTGCTCGTGCCGTCGAGCGGATCGACCACCCAGCGCCACTCCCAGTCATCCGCGCCGTGGCTGCCGCTCTCCTCCATCAGGAAGGCGAAGTTCGGCCGGGCGCGGGAGAGTTCGGCGCGCAGCGTCTCCTCCGCCCGGATGTCGGCGGCGGAGACGAAGTCGCCCGGCCCCTTCACCGAGACCTGGAGCTGCTCGACCTCGCCGAAGTCGCGCAGCAGGCGGCGGCCGGCCTTCTGGACGGCGGCGACCACGACGTTGAGGGCGGGGGAGAGGCGGGGAGAGGGGGCCATGGGGATCCCGGCGGCGATGGATGGGGCAGGGCGGTCCGCGGACAACGCGCGGGGCGGGACGGCGGGTGGCAGGCGCGCCGCGCGGCACCCGCGGCGCACGTCGCCCGGCGGCCCGCGCCGCGGGGGAGGGGGCCGGGCCGGGCCCGCCCCGGTCAGGCTGGCTGGCGTGCCCTACTTCGCCCGCTCGACGTAGCTCGCATCCTCGGTCTTCACCACGATCTTGTCGCCCGCGGTGACGAAGGGCGGGACCATGGTCTTCACGCCGTTCGAGAGGATGGCCGGCTTGTAGGAGGAGGAGGCGGTCTGGCCCTTCACGACCGGGTCGGCCTCCGTCACCTCGAGCACCACGCTCTCCGGCAGGGACATCGCCACCGGCTCGCCCTCGATCAGCCGGACCTGGACGGTCATGCCCTCGACCAGGAAGGGCAGGCGGTCGCCGAGGATGTCCTTCGAGACATGCGTCTGCTCGAAGGTCTCGGGATGCATCAGGACGAGCTGCTCGCCCTCGGCATAGGAGAAGGTGAACTCCTCGTCCGCCGTCTCCAGCCGCTCCACCGTATCGGCGGTGCGCCAGCGCTGGTCCTTCTTGGCGCCGCTCTTGACGTTGCGCATCTCCACCTGGATGACGGCGGCGCCCTTGCCCGGGATCATGATGTTCTGCTTGAGGATGGTGTAGCGCTGGCCTTCGAACTCGATGACCATGCCGGCACGCATCTGGTTGGCCTGCATCTTTGCCATGGGTGGGCTGCCTGTCCGGTGCTGTGGCGTGAATGAGCGGGCGCACGCCGCGGCCCGGAGGGCGCGGCGTGGCGAGGGGCCGGGTTGTAGGGGATGGGGGAGGCGGAGGGAAGGGGCCGGCCGCCGACCATGGGCGGCGCGGGTCAGGCGGGTCCCGAAGCTTCGACGGCGTGAATGGTCTGCCGCATGATGGCGCACCGCACTCGTTTCTTTTGCGATGCGGCTTGGCTCCGCTATCCTCGGCCAACGACATGTTGCGACATGGAGCGGGACATAGGCGGATGCTAGGCTTGCCACGGAAGGCGAGGACAGCGAGGAGGTCTGCCGTGACGGCTCCGGCCGACATCCGCTGGTCGGAAGCAAGCTTCTTCGCCTGGCTCGAGCGCCAGGAGGCGCGCTTCGAACTGGTCGATGGCGAACCCCGCGCCATGGTCGGCGCCACCCAGCGGCATGACCGCGTCGTCATGCGGCTGCTGTTCACCCTGGAGGGCCGCCTCCGCGGCTCGCCCTGCCGCACCGGCACCAGCGATACCGCCATCCGCATCCCCAACGGCAATATCCGCTATCCCGACGCCGCCGTCGATTGCGGCCGCTTCGAGGAGACCTCCCGCACCGCGACCGCGCCGACCCTGGTCGCCGAGGTCTTCTCGCCCTCGACAGCGCTCTTCGACCAGACGGAGAAGCTCGAGGAGTACCGCACCGTCCCCGGCCTCCGGCACATCCTGCTGATCGACCCGGACCAGCCCCGCCTCCGCCTGCACAGCCGGGGAGAGGACGGGCACTGGACCTCCGCCCCGCATGCCGGGCTGGAGGCGGTCGTCCCCATCCCCGCCCTCGGCATCACCCTCCCGCTCGCCGATCTCTATGAGGGCCTGACCTTCCGCCCGCCCTCCCGCCTGGTTCCGACGGACCGGCCCTGACCCCGGTCCGGTGTCACCTCCGCGTGAGGCGATGCAACCCGGACGCTTCCGCCGTGACGAAATTCCACCGCTTTGGCGTTTTCCATGTGCGCCAGGGACCTCGCCGCGCACCGCAACGTCCGCGCCTCCGCCCGCCTCGCGGCCTGCGCCGGCCAAAGCCTTCCACCCCGCCATCCACAGGCCGCTGCCGCTGCACCCCCGGAACGGTCCGCCTGCCGCAACACCCATGCTGCACCGCCACACGCGATGCGCGCAATTTCTGCCGGACCGCACCCGAAATCAGCGGTGACCCGCTCCCCAGCCGCCCGGGAATGGGCTAATGTGACAGACATCGGGCGGTTCCCCCCGGACGCCCGAGTGACGACGCTGCACGCCACAAGTGAGCGACTGGGATGGAACGACGCATGTCCTTGATGCCTGGCATCCGGCCGCTGGCCCTGCCGCGGCTGCCCGCCGATTTCTTCCTTGCCCCCCGCGATCCGGCCGCGCCGGAGCCGCTGCGCCTGGAGTGGCCGCGCCGCGGCCCCTTCCGGTTGAAGGGCGATCCCAGCCGGCACGAAGCCTTCCGCGCCGCCTTCGCGGAATACGAGGCCGCCGAGGCCGCCGCCGCGCATTGCCGCTGCCATGGCGACCTCCGCGGCTTCTTCGCCGCGATGACGGAGACGCATCGCTGCTACGCCGCGCTCGAGGCCTTCGAGCTGCCGGCCGCCGACTTGGCCCGGCTGCAGGGCCTCGCCCGCCGCCACGCCAGGGACGCCCTGCGGCGGGAGCGCCGCGACGCCGAGGCCGCCGAGGCGGCCTGACCCGCTGCGGCAGGGCGTGGCCGGTCCGGGGCTTCGGGCCGCCCGCCCGCCGCATCATTCCATCTCCCATCCCGCGCGCAATGATCCCGGAGCCCGCCGGGGCACTTGAAGCCTCCGCTGCGTTCCTGATATGTTCTCTCCTCCGGTGAGGAGGCCGGCGATGGAGACAGGCGCGCCGCAGTGCCCATTCTCGTCCGATCCGCCGGGCCTTCCGCCCCGTCCCCTTCCTGGCTGCGCGGCGCCCGCCATGGGTCCGCCACGATCCGGTCGGGACCTTTGTCCGAAACCGTGCGGCGCGCCCCTTGGCAGCCTGCCGCCCAGGTTCGGTCACATTTCCCCGGGGGCTTTGTCCGAAACCGCGCGATGCGCGGCCCTCAATTCCAAAATTCCGGGTTCCAGAGACCCGGGGTCTGCCGGGGACGGGGTATCGGGTCGGTCCGGCGGGCCTTTTCCGCGCCGGGTGCGTCAGGCGGCTTGCCGATGCAACCGGCATCGGCTGCGCCACCTTCCTGCCGGGCAGGCAAAAACCTTCGCCGGCCCTCCGCCTCGCCCCCTCCCCGGCAGGAAGCGGCCCCTGGCGGGGTGGTCCGGAGGGGCAGCGCCCCGCCGATGCTTCGGCTCCGCAGCCCCGGCGCTACTCCCGCTCGTAGATCAGCCGCGCCCGCACGGTCCCCGGCAGCGCCCGCAACTCGCCCAGGATCGCCTCCGCCTCGGCGCGCGCCTCGACGCTCTCGACCACGACGTAACCGAGCTCGCCATAGGTCTGGTAGTACTGCGCCGCGATGTTGAGCCCGCGCCGGCCGAAGGCCTCGTTGATGCGGGAGAGGATGCCGGGCGCGTCGCGGTGGATATGGGTCCAGCGCGCACCGGTCGGCCGGGGCGGGAGCTGCACCTGCGGGAAGTTCACCGCGCCCATCGTCGCGCCGGTATCGCTGTACTCGATCAGCTTTCGCGCGACCTCCTGGCCGATGCGCGACTGTGCCTCCTGCGTGCTGCCGCCGATATGCGGGGTCAGGATGACGTTGGGCAGGTGCTGGACCGGGGAGGCGAAGCGCTCGCCATTCTTCGCGGGCTCCTCGGGGAAGACGTCGGCGGCGAAGCCCAGCAGGTGGCGGGACTTCAGCGCATCGGCCGTGGCGTCGAGGTCGACCAGCGTGCCGCGGGCATTGTTGATCAGGATGCTGCCGCGCTTCATGGCGCGGATCTCGGCCGCGCCGATCATGCCGATGGTCTCCGGCGTCTCCGGCACGTGCAGTGTGACGATGTCGGCCTCGGCCAGCAGCTCGGGCAGGCTCGCGCAGGGGCGGGCATTGCCGTGCGGCAGCTTGGTGGTGTGGTCGTAGTAGATCACCCGCATGCCGAAGGCCTCGGCGAGGACCGAGAGCTGGCTGCCGATATTGCCGTAGCCGACGATGCCGAGGGTGCGGCCGCGCACCTCGTAGCTGCCCTCGGCCGACTTGTCCCAGCCGCCGTCATGGGCGGAGCGGGAGCGGTCGGGGATGCCGCGCAGCAGCATGACGATCTCGCCCATCACCAGCTCCGCCACGCTGCGGGTGTTGGAGAAGGGGGCGTTGAAGACCGGGATGCCGCGGGTGCGGGTGGTGTCGAGGTCGACCTGGTTGGTGCCGATGCAGAAGCAGCCCACCGTGATCAGCCGGTCGGCGGCCGCCAGGGCCGGCCCCTTGATCTGCGAGCGGGAGCGGATGCCGAGGAGGTGGACGCCCTGCAGGGCCTCGGCGAGCGCCGGGCCATCGAGCGCGGTCTTGAGGCGGGTGACGTTGCGGTAGCCGGCGCCGTCCAGCAGCTCGACGGCGCTGTCGGAGATCCCCTCGAGCAGCAGGACCTTGATGCGGTCCTTGGGCAGGGAGATGCGGTCGGACATGAGGGGCTCCGGGGGGAGGGCGGCGGGTCGGGGTGTCTAGTCCCGATCCGGGGCTGGCGGAAGCGTGACGGCGCACAGGGCAGGGGTGCGGCCCGGGCGGGCGCCGCGGGCCAGGGCCCGTCGGTCTGGCGTCGGTGGGCCGCATCGGCAAGGGCGTGGTCGGCCTGGAAGTCTGGCTCCGGTGGGCGGGGCCGATCGCGCCCCGCGGCGTCGCCGGCCGGCCCGTCAGCCGCGCTGCGGCAGGTCGCGGGTGCGGTAGCGGGCGACCTCGCCGCCCTCGGGCACCTTCTGGAAGACCAGGAAGTAGCTGTGGTTCTTGCGGGCATGCACCTGCCGCAGCAGGCGGGCGATGCCGGGCCGGTTGGGCCGCATCAGGACGAAGAGGTCGCGGGCATAGAAGCCCATCGCCGCCAAGCCGGTGACGATCTGGACATGGGTGAGTTCCTGCCGGTTGGCGCTCACCTCGTCCTGGCACTTGACGATGAGGATGCCGTGGTCGCGCAGCACGCGCCGGGCCTCCCGCGCCGCATCCAGGTAGAGGTCCAGCACCGCCTGGTGCCAGCGGCCGCCGCCCGGACCCTCCCGCCCGCCGCCGGCGTCGTAGAAGGTCCGCAGCGCCGCATGGCTGCCCTGGCCGCCGCGGGTCTCCGCCTTGGGCCGCAGCAGGCCCTCCATGTAGGGCGGGTCGAGCACCAGGGCGTCGATCGCGCCATCGGCATGGGGCAGGGCGCGGCAATCGGTGCCGGTCGAGAGGTCGGAGGCGAGCAGGCGGTAGCGGTCGGGCGGGACCTGCCTCCAGAAGACGCCCTGGCCATAGGTGACGTCGGCGATGGTGGCGCCATCGGGCACGTGCAGGGCGAGAATGCGCGGGAAGAGCTCGGCATTGCCGCCGGCATGGGCGGAGAGCACGACATCGGCCGTCGCCGCGCCGCCCTGCACGCGCTTGCGCCGCACGGGCGGCGGCGCCAGGCCATCCTCGGGGGTGGTCACGCGGCGTCCGGGCTCCCGCGCAGGGCGCGGATCTCGGCTTCCAGCGCGGCTGGGTCCGGGGCGGCCAGCCAGGTGGCCTGGGAGAGCACCGCCTGGGCGAGGCGGCGCTTGTATTCGGCGCGCGGGATCTCGTGGGCGCCGAACTGGGAGAGGTGCTCGGTCAGGAACTGGCTGTCGAGCAGGGTGAAGCCGCCGAGGCGGAGCCGCGCGACGAGGTGGACGAGCGCGACCTTGGAGGCGTCGCGGGCGCGGCTGAACATGCTCTCCCCGAAGAAGGCGCCGCCGAGGACGACGCCGTACAGCCCGCCGACCAGGGCGCCGTCCTGCCAGACCTCGACCGAATGGGCATGGCCCTGGCGGTGGAGGGAGAGGAAGAGGTACTCGATCTCCGGGTTGATCCAGGTGTCCTCGCGGCCCGGGGCGGGGGCGGCGCAGCCAGCGATGGCGGCGGCGAAATCGGCATCCGCCGTCACCTCGAAGCCGCCGGAGAGCACGGTGCGCAGCAGGCGCTTGGGCAGGTGGAAGCCGTGATCGAGCGGGATGACCCCCCGCCGCTCCGGGTCGAGCCAGTAGAGCCGGTCGCCCCGACGGCTCTCGGCCATGGGGAAGAGGCCCGCGCGATAGGCGCGGAGCATGAGGTCCGGGGCGATGTCGATCTGCCGGCGGCTCATGCGGCGGCGACCGGGACGGCAAGGGCGTGGGCGGCGGTCACCGGCACGACGCCGGGGCGGCTTGCCGCCGCGGACCCGGATTCGGCCCGGTCGCTTGCGGGCAGGACCGGGCGTGATCGTGCCAGGAAGCGAGGGCCGTGTCCGGCGCTTGCGTCGGCCATGGGCAGCGACGCCGGGACACCGGCGCCGGGATACGCGTCCACCTCAGTCCTCATCCCGCATCCGGCGGCCAACCGCGGCGGCGTCGATGCCGGGAGGCCCCGCAGGAACGACGAGGGTCCGCCGCCGCCCTGCGGTCCCGTCCGCCGCCACCCGGCGCGACAGCGCCCCATCCCGCGCGATCGCCACCGGCTCGCCCTGCAGGGGCCGGTCGATCAGCCCCGGGACGCGCTCCTTCGCCTCGGCGATGCTGTGGCTGGACATGGCCCGGAGTATAGCCACCCCGGCAAGCGCCTGCCACGCGATACGCGGCCCATCCTACTAACGGTGGGGGGAGCCGGGCCGACCCGCCGGGCCTGCGGGAGCCGCGCCGCCTCGTATGTCGGGCGAGCCGATTCAGACCTCCGGGCCATCCGGCCCTTCGGTCACCGGCACGCCTCAGCCGCCCGCCGTGCGGCGCGCGACGAACCTCTCCAGCCAGTGGATCGTGTAGTCGCCGGCCTGGAATTCCGGGTCCTCCATGATGGCGCGGTGCAGCGGCAGCGTGGTGCTGATCCCGTCCACCACCATCTCGGCGAGGCTCCGGCGCAGGCGCGCAATGGCCTCGGCCCGCGTCGCGCCATGCACCACCAGCTTGGCGATCAGGCTGTCGTAGTGCGGCGGCACCGCGTAACCGGAATAGAGCGCGCTGTCAACGCGCACGCCGAGCCCGCCCGGCGCGTGGTAGGTCGTCACCCGGCCGGGGGAGGGCGCGAAGCTGTCGGGGTCCTCGGCGGTGATCCGGCACTCGATGGCATGGCCGTGGAAGCGGATGTCGGACTGGTCGTAGCCCAGCCGCTCGCCGGCGGCGACGCGGAGCTGCTCCTTCACCAGGTCGATGCCGCAGATCATCTCGGTCACGGGATGCTCGACCTGCAGGCGGGTGTTCATCTCGATGAAGGCGAACTGCCCGTCCTGCCAGAGGAATTCCAGCGTGCCGGCATTGCGGTAGCCGAGTTCGCGCAGCGCCCGCGTCACCTGCGCGCCGAGCGCATCGCGCTCCGCCGCGCTCAGGATGGGCGAGCCGGCCTCCTCCACCAGCTTCTGATGGCGGCGCTGCAGGGAGCAGTCGCGCTCCCCGAAATGCACGACCTGGCCATGGGTATCGGCCAGCACCTGCAACTCGATGTGCCGGGGACGGTCGAGATACTTCTCGAGATAGACCTCGTCATTGCCGAAGGCGGCCTTGGCCTCGGTGCGGGCGACGCGCCAGGCCTCCTCCAGCTCATCTTCCGACCGCGCCACCTTCATGCCGCGGCCGCCGCCGCCGGCCGCGGCCTTAATGAGCACGGGGTACTTCACCTCGGCCGCGACCGCGCGCGCCTCCTCGACCGAGGCGAGCGCGCCGCGGCTGCCGGGGACGAGCGGCACGCCGAGCCGGCGCATCGCATCCTTGGCGGCGATCTTGTCGCCCATCATGCGGATATGGTCGGGCGAGGGGCCGATGAAGGCGAGGCCATGCGCCTCCACCATCTCGGCGAAATTGGCGTTCTCCGAAAGGAAGCCGTAGCCGGGATGCACCGCATCCGCACCGGTGATCGCGGCCGCCGAGAGGATGGCGGCGACGTTGAGATAGCTCTCGCGCGCCGCGGGGGGACCGATGCAGACGCTCTCATCGGCCAGCCGCACATGCATCGCCGCGGCATCGGCGGTGGAGTGCACCGCGACGGTGCGGATGCCCATCTCCTGGCAGGCGCGGTGGATGCGCAGCGCGATCTCGCCGCGATTGGCGATCAGCACCTTGCCTATGCGCACGCGCCCTTACTCCACGATCATCAACGGCTCGCCGTATTCCACGGGCGTGCCGGACTCGATCAGGATGCGGGTGACGGTGCCGGCCTTGGGCGCCTTGATCTGGTTGAAGGTCTTCATCGCCTCGACCAGTAGCAGCGTCTGGCCCTGCGCCACCTTGGCACCGAGCGTGACGAAGGCCGGCTGCCCCGGCTCGGGCGAGAGATAGGCGACGCCGACCATGGGGGAGGCGACGAGGCCCGGATGCTTGGCGAGGTCCATCGCCTCCTCGGCCGCCGAGGGCACCGCCGGCGCGGCCGCCACCGGGGCCGGGGCGGCGGGCGGCGCCATCATGCCGCCCGGCCAGGCCATCTGCACCGCCGCCGGCGCGGCCGGGGCAGGGATGCTGCGCGCCACCCGGATGCGGCTGTCCTTCTCGACCAGCTCGATTTCCGTCAGGTCCGTGTCCTTCAGGATCTGCGCCAGGGCGCGGATCGCCGCCGGGTCGAACTGGATGCCGTTGCTCATTCTGCGTCGTCCGGGTCCTCGGGCGCCACCAGCCCCGCCATGGCCTGCAGCGCCAGGGCATAGCCCTGCACGCCGAGGCCGGCGATGACGCCGGTGGCCGCCTTCGACACATAGCTGTGGTGCCGGAATTCCTCCCGGCGATGGATGTTGGTGATATGCACCTCGATCACCGGCAGCCCGACCGCGAGCAGCGCGTCGAGCAGGGCGATGGAGGTGGTGGTATAGCCGGCGGGGTTGATGATGATCCCGGCCGCCCGGCCCCGGCATTCCTGCACCCAGGTCACCAGCTCGCCCTCGCCATTGGTCTGGCGGAAGTCGATGGCGAGGCCGAGATCCTCCGCCGTCTCGGCGCAGAGCGCCTCGACGTCGTCGAGCGTCGCATGGCCGTACTTCTCCGGCTCGCGGGTACCGAGCAGATTGAGGTTCGGGCCGTTCAGGACGGCGATGAGCGGCGGGGTCACGGCAGGCTGTCCTGTCGGGTGAGGGGAGGGGGGCTAGCACGGGGCGATTTCGTGCCGCAAGCGGCAGGTCTGCCCAGGGCGTAACCACAGTGGTGCGATGACCGGGGCGCAGGCGGGGATGCGCCGGGTGCGGGGCGCAGCGCCTTGCCCCGGGGGCCGCGGGCCGCCATCTTCCGCCCCATGGAGGCGACGATCACCATCACCGTCAACGGCGAGCCGCGGCAGCTTCCCGGCCCGGCCACCATCGCCGACCTGCTGGCGCAGATTGGGCTCGACATGCGCAAGGTCGCGGTCGAGCGGAACCTCGAGATCGTCCCCCGCTCCACCTATGCCGCCACCGCCCTCGCGGCCGGCGACCGGCTGGAGATCGTGCATTTCATCGGCGGAGGCTGAGCCATGGATGGCATCCCGACCCAGGCGACCCACCAGGACGATTCCTGGGAGGTCGCCGGCCTGCGCTTCCGCTCCCGCCTCATCGTCGGCACCGGGCGCTATAAGGACCTCGAGGAAACCGGGCGGGCGATCGAGGCCTCCGGCGCCGAGATCGTCACCGTCGCGGTGCGGCGGGTCAATCTCGGCGACCCGAAGGCGCCGATGCTGCAGGATTACGTGGACCCGAAGCGCTACACCTACCTGCCCAATACCGCCGGCTGCTTCACCGCTCAGGACGCGGTGCGCACCCTGCGGCTGGCGCGGGAGGCCGGCGGCTGGAACCTGGTCAAGCTCGAGGTCCTGGGGCCGCCGCCCTTCCTCTACCCCGACATGCGGGCGACCTTCGAGGCGCTGGAGGCGCTGCTGAAGGACGGCTTCCAGGTCATGGTCTACTGCAGCGACGACCCGATCGCCGCCAAGCGGCTGGAGGAGATGGGCGCGGTCGCGGTCATGCCGCTCGGCGCGCCGATCGGCAGCGGCCTCGGCATCCAGAACCCGGTGATGATCCGGGCGATCATCGAGAATGCCAAGGTGCCGGTGCTGGTCGATGCCGGCGTCGGCACGGCGAGCGATGCGGCGATCGCCATGGAGCTTGGCTGCGACGCGGTGCTGATGAACAGCGCCATCGCGCATGCGCAGGATCCGGTGCGGATGGCGCGCGCCATGAAGGCGGCGGTCGAGGCGGGGCGGCTGGCCTGGCTCGCCGGCCGCATGCCGCGGCAATACGCGGCCGATCCCTCGAGCCCGCTGCACCGGGGCGTCATCGGGCGGAACTGAGCAAGGCCGGAGCGTCGAGTGGTGAGACGCTGAAGCGGCCCGCGCGGGTGCTTGGCGTTCCGATGACCCGGGCGTTGAGCGGCGCGGCGGACGTCCAGGGCAATGCCCTGGACCGGCCCGCCCGACCCGCAATCCGGCCCTCCACGCGCCGGTTTGCGCGTCGCGGGGGCTGGCGCTCAGGGCTTGCCGGCGTATCTCCTGGACCGGTGACGAAGGGGCCGGGCCTTCGCCGCACCGGTCCTCGGGGGAGAGCGTCCGCCATGCCACCATCCCGCCTGCTCGCCGCGGCCGTCCTGGCCGCGGGCCTTCCCGCCATGCCCCTGGCCCAGGCCGCCGGCCCGGCGCCGCTCGCCGCCCAGGGCTGCCTCGGCTGCCACGGCCCGGACGGGACCGGCATGGGCGCCATCCCCCGCCTCGCCGGGCGGGAGGCGCCGGAACTGGCCGCGATCCTGCGCGACTACCGGGCCGACCGGCGCCCGGCCACCATCATGAACCGCATCGCCCGCGGCTATACCGAGGCGGAGATCGATTCGGTCTCCGCTTGGTTCGCGGCGGTCCGGTGAGGCGGCGCGCCATGGCCCTCACCCGCCGCGCCGCGCTCGGCGCCCTGCTCGCCGCCCCGGCCCTCTCCCGCGCGCAGGCGCAGGCCCGGCTGCTGGTCATCGGCGGCGGCTTCGGCGGCGCCACCGCCGCCCGCTTCGCCCGCACGCACTACCCGGACCTGGAGGTGACGCTGGTCGAGCCGCAGGCCCGCTTCGTCACCTGCCCCTATGGCAACCTGCTGCTGGCCGGCACCCGGCAGATCGGCGACATCACCTTCACCTATGACGGGCTGCGCGCCGCGGGCGTGCGCATGGTCCAGGACTGGGCCGAGGGGATCGACGCGGCGGCGAAGCGCGTCCGGCTGCGCGGCGGCGCGACGCTCGGCTACGACAAGCTGATCCTCTCGCCCGGCATCGCGCTCCGCTACGGCGCCCTGCCGGGCTATGACGAGGCCGCGGCGCAGGTCTTCCCGCATGCCTGGGTGCCGGAAGATGGCAGCCAGATCCTGCTGCTGCGTCGGCAGCTCGAGGCCATGGAGGATGGCGGCGTGGTCGGGCTCTCGATCCCCGACAACCCCTTCCGCTGCCCGCCCGGTCCCTATGAGCGGATCAGCATGATCGCGGCCTATCTCAAGCGTCACAAGCCGCGCTCCAAGGTGCTCGCGCTCGACGCCAAGGACGCCTTCAGCAAGCAGGGGCTGTTCCAGGACGGCTGGAAGCAGCTCTACGGCGCCATGGTCGAATGGGTGCCGGCGAGCAGGGACGGCAAGGTGGCGCGCGTCGATCCGGGTGCCAAGGTCTTCGAGACCGAGTTCGGCGAGCGGCACCGCGTCGATGTCGGCAACGTCATCCCGCCGCAGTCGGCGGCACGCATCGTGATCGAGGCCGGTCTCGCCCCGGCCGGCTGGGCGGAGGTCGATCCGCGGAGCTTCGCCTCGAAGCTCGCGCCCGACATCCACATCATCGGCGATGCCAATAGCGGCGCGCCCATGCCGAAATCCGGCTTCGTCGCCAACAACACGGCGAAGCAGGCGGTGGCCAGCGCGGCCGCGGCGCTGCGCGGGGAGCCGCCGCCGGAGGGCGTCTACTTCAACACCTGCTACTCCCATGTCGGCGAGGGTTACGGGATCAGCATCGTCGGCATCTACCGCCCCGGCCCGGACGGCTTCGTCGAGGTGCCGGGCTCGGGCGGCGTCTCGCCGCGCGGCGACCTGCCGGAGCAGCGGCGGCTCGAGGCGCTCTACGCCGATGCCTGGTACGCCAGCATCACCCGCGACATGTTCGGCTGAGCCACAGGATCGGCGTTGCCGGCCCATCGGCCGGGCCTCCAGGTGGCCTGCCGCGACGGCGAAGCGTCGCCGGGAACCGTGCCGGCGGGCGACCGGCCGGCGACACCCTGGCCGGAGGCTTAACGGCCGATTCGGGTCCCGGCCGGGGTTTCCGCCGGAGGCTCACAAGGGTTCCGGGGGAGTTTCCGGCGCTCCGTGAGGGTTGCGGGAAAAAAATCTGCCGCCCCCGGCATTTTTCGCTTTTCATGCCTGGGGGTGGGGCCTATATGCGGCTCCAGACGCAGTACGCACGTGCCTCTGGCCCCAGGCCCACGGAATCCCGGCGCTCCTCCACAACGGCGCCAAGTACCGGATCACCGCGGCGCAAGGTTTACGCAACGACGTCAAGCGTTCTGGCAACCCCGCCCGGAGAAGTCCGGGCGGCTCACTTGGTCGCTGGTTCGTTCGACCGTTTCGTCAACTTGGGGCCGCCGTTCCCGTTGCTCGGGCGCGGTCCTTACAACTCGTGTAAGGAGGCTGTGGCATGACCCCGAAGGTCGCCGCCTATCTGCGCGACGTCGCGCCGGCTACCCCGTGCCTCGTCCTCGACGTGGACCGCGTGGAGCAGAATTACCGCCGGCTGATGGCGGCCATGCCGCTCGCCCGCGTCTACTACGCCGTGAAGGCGAACCCGGCCGCCCCGATCCTTGAGCGCCTGGTCGGCCTCGGCTCCTCCTTCGATGCCGCGAGCCTCGAGGAGGTGCAGGCCTGCCTCGCCGCCGGCGCGCGGCCGGAGGCCATCTCCTTCGGCAACACCGTCAAGAAGGAGCGGGCGATCCGCACGGCCTTCGAGGCCGGCGTGCGCATGTATGCCTTCGATTCCGAGGCCGAGCTGATGAAGCTCGCCCGCAGCGCCCCGGGCGCGCGCGTCTATTGCCGCATCCTGGTCGGCAATGACGGCGCGGAATGGCCGCTGTCGCGCAAGTTCGGCTGCGAGGTCGAGATGGCGAAGGAGCTGATGCTGCGGGCGGGCGAGCTCGGCCTCGATCCCTATGGCATCTCCTTCCATGTCGGCAGCCAGCAGACCCGGACCGCCGCCTACGAGGCCGCGATCGGCCGCGTCGCCATGCTCTTCACCGACCTGAAGGAGGCCGGCGTCAACCTGCGCATGGTCAACCTCGGCGGCGGCTATCCCGTGCGCTACCGCGCCGAGGTGCCGGAGATCGACGATTTCGGCGCCGCCATCATGGGCGCCATGGCGCAGCATTTCGGCAATGCGCTGCCCGAGATGGTGATCGAGCCGGGCCGCTTCATCGTCGGCGATGCCGGCGTGGTCAGCGCCGAGGTCGTGCTGGTCTCCCGCAAGGGCAAGGACGATCCGGTGCGCTGGGTCTATCTCGACATCGGGCGCTTCGGCGGCCTGGCGGAGACCGAGGGCGAGGCGATCAAGTACGCCTTCCGCACCCCGCATGACGGCGGCGTGGACGGCCCGGTGACCATCGCCGGCCCGACCTGCGACAGCACGGACACGCTCTACGAGAAGAGCAACTACCGGCTGCCGCTGGCCCTCGACTGCGGCGACCGGGTCGAGCTGCTGGCGACCGGCGCCTATGTGACGAGCTACGCCAGCCAGTCCTTCAATGGCTTCCGGCCGCTGGCCGAGCACTACGTCTGACGCGGGCCGGTCCGGGGCGGTGCCCCGGGCCGGCCCGGGCAGGCTCCGATTCGTCTCCGCACGAAAATCCTTCCGTTCACAAGCGGCGCGGGGGCGCATAAGCTCCCGCCATGGACGAGATCGACCGCAACCTGACCGTTGCCCTGCAGCTCGACGGCAGCGCGGGCCTGGCGGAACTGGCGAAGGTCGCGGGGCTTTCCGTCTCCGCCACGGCGGAGCGGGTGAAGCGGCTGGAGGAGAGGGGCGTCATCCGCGGCTGGCGCGCGGACCTCGACCCCGTGCAGGTGGGCTGCCCGCTGCTGGTGCATGTGCTGGCCTCCGTCGCGCCCGGGCGCGACGACGCGGGTTTCCGCAAGGCGATCCGGCGGCAGGAGGCGGTGCTGGAATGCCACGCCGTGACCGGCGCCTGGACCTACCTGCTGAAGCTGCGCCTGCCGGACCTCGCGGCGCTCGACACCTTCCTCAACGAGGAGCTGCGCACCCTGCCGGGCGTGCAGCGCGTGGAGACGCTGCTGACCATCGCCACGGTGCGGGAGACCTCCATCCTGCCGGTCGCGCCGGCGGATCCGGAGGAGTAGGGGCTCCGCTAGGGCCTAGCGCTCCGGCCGCACCGCCATGGCCGTCGTGCGCTCGTCCATCCGCGCCTCGTAGCGCAGCCCCTTCCGCAGCGCCCAGGTATTGACGAGCTGGAACATCGGGATGATGGCGACGTCGTCCATGGCGAGCTTCACCGCCTCGCGCAGCAGCGCCTCCCGCTGCGCGTCGTCGATGGTCGCCGCGGCGCGCGCGGTCAGCGCATCGAGCTCCGGATTCGAATAGCGCCCGACATTGCTCGCGCCCGTCCGCTTCTCCCGGTCGAAGCTGCTGAGGATATTGACCAGGGTGTAGCTCGCCTCGCCCGTCACGCTGCCCCAGCCGCTGAGCCGGATGGCGTAGTCCTGCCGGCTCGAGCGGAGGGAGAAGCTGGCCCAGGGCGCCGCCTCCACCTCCGTCCGGATGCCGATGCGGGTGAACATCTGCGCGACGGCCTGCGCCGCCTTGGCGTCGTTCGGGTAGCGGTCGTTCGGGGTGTGCAGGGTCATGCGGAAGCCCTGGGGGTAGCCCGCCTCGGCCAGCAGCCGCTTCGCGCCTTCCGGGTCGAAGGCGGGCGGCGTCACCTCCGGGTTGTAGCCGAAGGTGCCGGGCACCAGCCATTGCCCGGCGGGCTGCGCCGTGCCCTCCATCACCCGCTCCGTCAGCGCCGCGCGGTTGATGGCCATGGAGAGGGCGCGCCGCACGCGGAGATCGAGGAAGGGGTTGGCCGGCAAGGGCTTCCCGTCGTTGTCGCTGACGAAGGGCACCTCCCTCGTGCGGGAATGGTCCATGACCAGGTAGATCAGCCGCAGCCCCTGCACCTCCGCGACCGTGACCCTGCCGTCACGCCTGAGCCGCGCGAGGTCGGTCGAGGGCACCTGGTCGATGATGTCGACATCGCCGGCGAGCAGTGCCGCGGTGCGCGCGCCGTCATTGCCGATGAAGCGGTAGGTCACCCGCGCCCAGGGCTCCGGCCCGCGGAACCAGGCCTCGTTGCGCGCCAGCTCCGTCCGGTCGCCGGGGCGATAGGCGGTCATGCGGTAGGGGCCGGTGCCGATCGCCGCCTTGCCGCTGTTGTAGTCCTCGGTCGCGGCGCCCTCGCCGGCATGCTTCGAGACGATGGCGACGGAGGCGAGCTCGGTCGGCAGCAGCGGATGCGGCCGCGCGGTGTGGAAGCGGATGGTGAGCGGATCGACGATCTCGACCGTCTCGATGGCGCGGACGAAGCCGCCGAAGCCGCCCGGGCTGCCCGGAACATTGGGGGCGCGGGCGATGGTGAAGGCGACGTCCTCCGCCGTGAAGGCGCGGCCGTCATGCCAGGTGACGCCCGGGCGCAGGCGGAACTCCCACACGGTCTCGGACAGGGTGCGCCAGCCCTCGGCAAGGCCGGGATAGGGCTGCGCCCGGGCGTCGCGCTCCACCAGCCGGTCGAAGATGTGCATCGCCAGGCTGTTGTTGGGCGCGGCGTTGTAGAAATGCGGATCGATCGAGGTGACGGCGCCGCCGATGCCGATGGTGAGCGCGCCCGGCTCGCGCTGGGCGAGGGCGGGGCCCGTAAGGCCCGCGAGCAGGAGGGCGGCAAGGGCGGTTCGGCGCATCGGCGGACTCCTTCGCCGCCAGCTTAGGGCAAAGGCCGCCGGCTTGGAGCCGCTGAGACAGCGTAATCTGCTCGGCCGGGCAATAGCCCGGACTGCTGGCATCCGGACAAGCGCGGGACGGTTTGGCGGCGCTGGCGGCCGCGATGGCAGCGATTGCCGCGGGTTTGGGCAAGACCGGGGCGGCGAGGCCCCGACGCGCGGCGCCGCCGCGTCCGGCCGTCTTCAACCGGCATGGCCGGGCTGCTACATGCTGGTGAGCCGGGCGGCGGGAGACGGGCATGGGGTGGAGCGTTCGCGCGGCGTCTGGCGCCGCGGTGCTGGCATGGTCGCTCGCCTGGGCATCGGCCGGGTGGGCGCAGAGCCTGACCATGGGTGTCGGCGCGCCGGTCACCTCGCTCGACCCGCATTACCACCAGCTCTCGCCCAATACCGCCGTCGCGCACATGATCTTCGGCGGCCTGACGACGACGGATGCGCATGCGCGCGTGGTGCCCGACCTGGCCGAGAGCTGGAGGGCGGTGGACGCGACCACCTGGGAGTTCCGGCTGCGCCAGGGCGTGCGCTTCCACAACGGCAGCGCCTTCACCGCGGAGGACGTGGCCTTCACCTTCGACCGCGTCCCGAAGGTGCCGAACTCGCCGAGCAGCTACGCCATCTACACCCGCCCGATCCGGGAGGTGCAGGTCGTCGACAGCCACACGCTGCGGCTGAAGACCGCGGTGCCCTATCCGCTGATGCCGACCGACCTTGCCAGCATCATGATCCTCGACCGCGAGACGCATGCGGCCGCGACGACCGAGGGCTTCAATGCCGGCCCCATGGCGGTCGGCACCGGGCCCTTCCGCATGGTCAGCCATCGCAACGGCGACCGGATCGAGTTCGAGCGCAACGACGATTACTGGGGCCCGCGGCCGCACTGGCAGCGCGTGACCTACCGGATGATCACCAACGACGCCGCCCGCACCGCGGCGCTGCTGGCGGGCGACGTGGACTTCATCGACCAGGTGCCGACGAGCGACCTGGCGAAGCTGCGGGGCGACCAGCGCCTCTCGCTGTCGGAGATCACCGGCCTCAGGCTCATCTATCTCGCCTTCGACCATATGCGGGCGGAGGCCTCGCCCTTCGTCACGGACAACGACGGCAAGCCGCTGGCGCGCAATCCCCTGAAGGATCAGCGGGTGCGCCGGGCGCTCTCGCTGGCGATCGATCGCGGCGCCATCGTGGAGCGGGTGATGGAGGGCGCCGCCATCCCCGCCGGGCAGTTCCTGCCGGAGGGCAGCTTCTCCTGGGTGCCGGACCTCGCCGCGCCGCGTCCCGACCCTGAGGGCGCGCGGCGCCTGCTGGCCGAGGCCGGATTCGACAAGGGCTTCCGCATCACCCTGCACGGGCCGAACGACCGCTACCCCAACGATGCGCGCATCATCCAGGCGATCGGCCAGATGTGGACGCGGCTCGGCGTGCGCACGGCGGTCGAGGCGAGCCCATGGTCGAGCTTCGTCGCCCGCGCGGGGCGACAGGAATTCTCCGCCTTCCTGCAGGGCTGGGGCACCTCTTCGGGCGAGGGGTCCAACCCGCTGCGCAACCTGACCGCGACGCCGGACCGGGACAAGGGCTACGGCGCCTCCAACCGCGGCCGCTACTCGAACCCCGAGGTGGACGGCATCCTGGACGCGGCGATGCGGGAGCTGGACGATGCGAAGCGGGAGGCGCTGCTGCAGCAGGCGACGCGCCTCGTCTTCGAGGATGTCGGCATCCTGCCGCTGCACATCCAGAAGAACGCTTGGGCGATGCGCCGCGGCCTGGCGCATGAGGCGCGGGCCGATGAGCTGACCCGTGCGCAGGATGTCCGCCCGGCCGCCGCCGGCGCCGTGCGATGACCGTCTTCCTGCTGCGCCGGCTGATCCAGGCGGCGGCCGTGGTGCTGGCCATGTCGCTGCTGGTCTTCCTCGGCGTCTATGCGATCGGCGACCCGGTCGAGATCCTGATCAGCCCGGAGGCCGACCAGATCGAGCGCGAGCGCGCGATCCGGGCGCTCGGCCTCGACCTGCCGCTCTGGCAGCAATACCTCGTTTTCCTCGGCAACGCGCTGAAGGGCGACCTCGGCCGCAGCTTCGTCTTCAACGAGCCGGCCCTCCAGCTCATCCTGCAGCGCATGCCGGCGACGCTCGAGCTCGCCATCGGCGCGACCATCGCGGCGCTGCTGATCGGCCTGCCGCTCGGCCTCTATGCCGGGCTGCGGCCCAACGCGGCGCTGTCGAAGGGCATCATGGCGGGCAGCATCCTTGGCTTCTCCCTGCCGACCTTCTGGGTCGGGCTGATGCTGATCATGGTCTTCGCCGTCCAGCTCGGCTGGCTGCCGAGCACGGGGCGGGGCGAGACCGCGACGGTGCTCGGCATGCGCTGGAGCTTCCTGACGCGCGACGGCCTGGCGCATATGGTCATGCCGGCGCTCAACCTCTCGCTCTTCAAGATCAGCCTGGTGGTCCGCCTGACCCGCGCCGGGGTGCGGGAGACGATGCTGATGGACTTCGTCAAGTTCGCCCGCGCCAAGGGGTTGAGCCCGGCGCGGATCACGCTGGTCCATGTGCTCCGCAACATCCTGATCCCGGTGGTGACGGTGGTGGGGCTGGAATTCGGCGGGACCATCGCCTTCTCGGTCGTGACGGAGAGCGTCTTCGCCTGGCCCGGCATGGGCAAGCTGATCATCGACAGCATCAACCTGCTCGACCGCCCTGTCATGGTCGCCTATCTGATGGTGATCGTGCTGATGTTCGTCGCCATCAACCTCGTCGTCGACATCGCCTATTCGCTGCTCGATCCCCGCGTCCGGCTGGAGGCCAGGGCATGAGCGGCGTCGCCTCCGGCGCCGTCGCGCCGCGGGTGGAGACGCCCTTCCGCCGCTTCGCTGCGGAATTCGCCGAATCTCGCCTCGCCCTCCTCGGGCTGCTGGCCTTCGCCGCCATCGTGCTGGTCGCGGCGCTCGCGCCCTGGATCGCGCCGCAGGACCCCTACGACCTCGCCCAGCTCGACATCATGGACGGGCGGCTGGAGCCGGGGAGCATCGGCGGCTCCGGCATCACCTATTGGCTCGGCACCGACGACCAGGGGCGGGACATGCTGTCCGGCATCCTCTACGGGCTGCGCACCTCGCTGCTCGTCGGCGCAGGCTCGGCGGTGATCGCCTGCGCGGTCGGCGCCTCGCTTGGCATGCTCGCGGCCTACGCCGGCGGGCGGACCGATGCGGCCATCATGCGGCTGGTGGACCTGCAGCTCTCCTTCCCCGCCATCCTCGCCGCGCTGATGATCCTCGCCTTCCTCGGCAAGGGCGTGCTGAACGTGGTCATCGCCATCGTCGTGGTCGAATGGGCCTATTATGCGCGCACGGTGCGCGGCACGGCGCTGGTCGAGCGGCGGCGGGAATACATCGAGGCGGCGCAATGCCTCGCCCTGCCGGCGCACCGCATCATCTTCCGCCATTTGCTGCCCAATTGCCTGCCGCCGCTGATCGTGGTGGCCACCATGCAGATCGCCCGCGCCATCGCGCTGGAGGCGACGCTGTCCTTCCTCGGCCTCGGCGTGCCGATCACCGAGCCCTCGCTCGGCCTGCTGATCGCCAATGGCTACGAGTACATGCTGAGCGGCAAATACTGGATCAGCTTCTACCCGGGCGTCGCGCTGCTGGTGACCATCGTCGCCATCAACCTGGTCGGCGACCAGCTCCGCGACGTGCTGAACCCGAGGCTGAAGCGATGAGCCCGCCGACGCTGCAGGTGCGGAACCTGCGCACGCATTTCTTCACCCGCGCCGGCGTGGTGAAGGCGGTGGACGACGTCTCCTTCACCCTCGGCCGCGGCCGGGTGCTGGGGCTGGTGGGGGAGAGCGGCTCGGGCAAGTCGGTCACCGGCTTCTCCATCCTCGGCCTGGTGGATGCGCCCGGGCGGATCACGGGCGGGCAGATCCTGTTCCAGGGCCAGGACCTGGTCGGGTTGCCGGAGGAGGCGATGCGGAAGCTGCGCGGCAACCGCATCGCCATGATCTTCCAGGACCCGATGATGACGCTGAACCCGGTGCTCCGCATCGATACCCAGATGATCGAAACGGTGCAGGCGCATGCCAGGGTGAGCCGGGAGGAGGCACGGCAGCGTGCCCGCGACGCGCTCGGCCAGGTCGGCATCCCGTCCCCCGACGAACGCCTGCGCGCCTATCCCCACCAGTTCTCCGGCGGCATGCGCCAGCGCGTCGCCATCGCCATCGCCCTGCTGCACCGGCCGGACCTGATCGTGGCGGACGAGCCGACCACCGCGCTCGACGTCACCATCCAGGGCCAGATCCTGGCCGAGGCGCAGAAGCTCTGCGCCGAATCCGGCACGGCGCTGATCTGGATCACCCACGACCTGACGGTGGTGGCCGGCCTCGCCGACGACATCGCGGTGATGTATGCCGGCAAGGTGGTGGAGCAGGGGCCGGTCGGTCCGGTGCTCGACGCGCCGCTGCATCCCTATACCCTCGGCCTCATCGGCAGCGTGCCCAGCCGCAACCGGCGGGGCGAGCCGCTGCGGCAGATCCCCGGCATGACGCCCTCGCTGCTCAACCTGCCGCCCGGCTGCGCCTTCCGCGCCCGCTGCCCGCGCGCCGAGGCCCGCTGCGCCGAGCCGCCGCCGATGGCCGAGCCCCTGCCGGGCCGCCTCGCACGCTGCATCCACCCGCATGGGGAGGCGCTGGCGGCATGAGCGAGGTGCTGACCCCGCCGCGCGTCGCGGCGCAGGATGCGGCGCCGATCATCGAACTGCGCGGCGTCGCCAAGCGCTTCGCCGACCGGCTCGACGTCGCGGCGAAGCTGGCGCGACGGCTCGGTGTCCGGGTGCGGCAGGACGTGGTGCATGCCGTTGATGGCGTGGACCTCGCCATCCGCAGGGGGGAGGTGGTCGGGCTGGTCGGCGAGAGCGGCTGCGGCAAGTCGACGCTCGGCCGCATGGTCGCCGGCATCATGCCACCCTCCGATGGCGCCGTGCTGTGGCGGGGCCGCGACCTGCGGAGCCTCTCGGGCGCCGAGGCGCGCGAGGCGAAGCTGCGCACGCAGATGATCTTCCAGGACCCCTATGCGTCGCTCAACCCGCGGCTCCGGGTGCAGGACATCGTCGGCGAGGCGCCGCGGGTCCATGGCCTGGTCGGCCGCGGCGAGGTCGAGGGCTATGTGGACGGGCAGCTTCGCCGCGCCGGGCTCGATCCCGCGCTCAAGCGGCGCTACCCGCACCAGTTCTCCGGCGGCCAGCGGCAGCGCATCGGCATCGCCCGCGCGCTCGCGGTGCAGCCGGATTTCCTGGTCTGTGACGAAGCGGTGGCGGCGCTCGACGTCTCGATCCAGGCGCAGATCCTGAACCTCTTCATGAAGCTGCGGCGGGAACTCGACCTCACCTATCTCTTCATCTCGCATGACCTCGGCGTGGTCGAGCATCTCTCGGACCGCGTGGTCATCATGTATCTCGGCCGGGTGGTGGAGGAGGCGTCCGCCGAGGCGGTCTTCCGCCGGCCGAACCATCCCTATACCCGCGCCCTGCTGGCCGAGGTGCCGCGGATCGAGGTGCGCAAGCGTGCCTTCGCCGGGGTGAAGGGGGAGATCCCCTCGCCGCTGAACCCGCCAGGCGGCTGCCATTTCCACCCGCGCTGCCCGCATGCCTTCGCGCGCTGCCGCCTGGAGCGGCCGGTGCTGCGAGAGGTGGCGCCTGGGCATCGCAGCGCCTGCCACCTGAACGAGGCGACCTGATGCGGTCAGCCATCCTCCTGCTGCTCCTCGCGCTCGCGGCCTGCGCCGGCGGCGGGACGAGCGGCCCCTATGTCGGCGGCGCGGTGGGCGGCAGCGTGCGCGAGGATACGCGACTGCGATGAGGCGCGCCGTGCTGCTCTGCCTGGTCCTGGCCGCCTGCGCCGGCCCGCGGCCGCGGCCGGTGGCGACGGAGGCGCAGGCGCCCCTCGCCGGCGAGGCGCCGAGCGTCTCGGTCGGCGGCAACCTGCGGGGCTATTACGGCCGTGGCTGGTGAGGCCCCCCGGGCGGAGCGCCGCAATGGGACGACAAAGGGAGGCGTGACGCGGCCCTACCGCGCGCGGCCCTGCCGCGCGCGGGCCGCGGCGGCGAAGGCCGCCACGGCGAGGCAGCCCAGCCCGACCAGCAGCCAGGGCACCGGCCCGTAGCTGCCGGTACTCTCCCAGATCAGGGCGATCAGCACCGGCGCGGCGGTGCGCGGCAGGACGGTGGCGACGCTGAGCGCGCCGGTGATGGCGCCATAGCCCTCCCGTCCCAGGATCTCAGCGGTGCCGGCGGCGCGGATGATGGTCATCAGCCCGTCGGCGACCGCCCAGCAGAGCGCATAGAACACCAGCCAGGCGAGGTGCGGCGGCGCCAGGGCGAGCACCAGCATGCCGACCGGCGTCAGCGCCGTCGCCAGCCGGCCGACGCCGCGCATGGTCACGCGCCGGCCGAGGGCGAAGAGGGCGAAGCGGGCCGCCACCTGGAAGGGGCCGTGCAGCGCGACGATGAGCAGCACGGAGGCTTCGGGCAGCCCGCGCTCCCGCAGCAGCGGGATGGCATGGGCGCCGAGGCCGACGCCGATGAAGGCATGCGCGGCGAAGCAGGCGGCGAGGCCGAGGAAGGCCGGGCGCCGCACCGCGTCCCGCAGGCTGGCGGAGGCGCGCGCGGCACCGGGAAGGCGCGGCGGCGGCTGCGGCAGCAACCAGAGCGCGAGCAGGCCGGGGAGGAGCTGCAGCGCGGCCAGCGCCAGCAGCGCCTGCCGCCAGCCGAGCGCCGCGATCAGCGCCGCGCCGAGCGGGACGAAGACCGTGCCGGTGAAGCCGGTGATGAAGGTGATGCCGGTGATGGTCCGGTTCGGGTCGCGCGCTGCGGTCACCACCACCGCCATGGCCGGGCCCCAGAGGGCGGCCGCCTGCGCCAGGCCCATGCCGGCCCAGAGCGTCCAGTAGAGCGCGCGGCTCTCGGCGACGGACCACAGCGCCAGCAGGGCCGCGCCGAGGAAGCCGCCCCAGGCCAGCATCCGCCGCCCGCCATGCCGGTCCACATGCTGCCCGACCGGCACGGCGGCGAGGCCGGAGACGAGGATGGCGAGGGTCAGCCCGGCATTGATCTCGGTGCGCGACCAGCCGAGTTCGGCCTCCATCGGCGCGCCGAAGAGCGGGAAGACCGCGAAGAGGGTGCCCCAGCCGATGGCCTGCCCGATGGCGATGCCGAGGAGGAGGCGGGTATCGGCGGAGAGGGTCAAGGGAGGTCGGTGGCTGCCTGCCGGACCCGGTCCATCAGGGTGTCGAGGAGGTCGAAGGCGTTGCGGATCTCGGCCTCGGTCGGCTGAGCTTCCTCCAGGTCCGGGTAGCGGCCCGTCACGGCCCAGGGCGAGAGGCTTTCGAGCGCCTCCTCCATGTCAGCGAGTATTGGCCCGTACCGGTCGAGCCGGGTGCTCAACTGCCCGAGGTCGTGCAGCTTGGGCGTCGGCTTGCCTTCCAGCACCAGAAAGGCCTTCAGGAGCTTCTCGGCCGCCTGCTGGCAATGAAAGGCTGCGGCTTCAAGGAGCGGCGGCACGGCCGAGAGGAGGAGGCGTGCCGCGCGATAATCCCGCTCCGCAAAGGTGATCCATTCAGCGGCGTCGGACCGGCGGCGCAGCCTGTGCTCATCGCTCATAGACCGTAACGCCCTCCGTCATGACGGTCGAAGCGAAAGACCAGGGGAAGCGGGCGCGGTCCTCCAGGACCGATGCCCGGCAGGTCAGAATATCGACCGCGCCGTGATAGCCTCGCCGCGCCTCGCCCTTCTTCCGCCAGTGCCTGAGGTCCTCCGGCGCGTCGTCGTCCAGCACCACCAACAGGTCGAGATCGCTGTCCGGCCCCGCTTCCCCCCGCGCATGGCTGCCGAACAGGATCACCCGCCGCGGGTTGTAGGTCGCGACGATCTGCCGCAGCAGGCTCTCCGGCACCGGGTGGGTCATGGCGCCACCCTATACCCCGGCCCGGTCAGACGGTGAATTGTTCCGCGATGATCCGCTCGGACAGGCCGTGGTCCGGGTCGAAGAGCAGGGTCAGCGCCACGCTCCGGTCCTCCCGCACCTCCACCCGGCGGACGTCGCGCACCTCGGTGTAGTCGGCGACGGCCGCGACCGGGCGCTTCTCCGCCTCGAGCACCTCGAACACCACCTCGGCATCGCCCGGCAGCAGTGCGCCGCGCCAGCGCCGCGGCCGGAAGGCGGAGATCGGCGTCAGCGGCAGCAGGTTGGCGCCCAGCGGCACGATCGGGCCATGCGCCGAGAGGTTGTAGGCGGTGCTGCCGGCCGGCGTGCTGACCAGCACGCCGTCGCAGATCAGTTCCGGCAGCCGCACCTTGCCGTCCACCAGGATGCGCACCTTGGCGGCCTGCCGCGTCTCCCGCAGCAGGGAGACCTCGTTGATCGCCAGCGCCTCGGCGATGCCGCCGATCTCGGTGGCCGCCCGCATGCGGAGGGGATGCAGCATGGCGGCCTGCGCCTCGGCCAGGCGCTCGACCAGGCCGTCCTCGCGGTACTCGTTCATCAGGAAGCCGACGCTGCCGCAATTCATCCCGTAGACCGGGATGTTGTGGCCGAGCCAGCGGTGCTGCGTCTCCAGCATGCAGCCATCGCCGCCGAGCGAGACGATCACCGTCGCCTGCTCGGTCGGCACCTCGCCGTAGCGGGCGACCAGTCGTGCCTTGGCGCCGCGCGCCACCTCGGTGGCCGCGGCATGGAAGGCGATGCGGCCGGCGATATCCTCCGGCCGCAGCGGCACGGGCTGGGGGAAGGGCGCGGGGGCGAGGTCGGCCGTTGCGCTCACGGGGTGGCCGGCCGCACCGCGGCGTCGAGGTCCACGCGCCGCGCGGCGCCCTCGAAGTCCACGCGCCTTGCGGCAGCCTCGAAGTCCACGCGCCGCGCCGCGCGATGCTCCAGCACCGGCATGTCCCGCCGCACCCGCGCCGTCACCGCACGGTCGATCCGCGCCGTCGCCCAGCCGGTGCCGTCCGAGACCTTGGCGACCACATGCCCCCAGGGGTCGGCGACCAGCGAATGCCCGTAGACCGAGCGCGTGGCGCCCCGCTCCTCGTACTGCCCCCAGGAGGCGGCGGCGAGGATCCAGCACTGGCTCTCGATCGCGCGGGCCTTCATCAGGACCTCCCAGTGGTCCTTGCCGGTCTGCAGGGTGAAGTTGGAGGGGACGAAGATCGCCTCCGCGCCCAGCCGCCGCAGCGCCAGGTATTCCTCGGCGAAGCGGATGTCGTAGCAGATGGTGCAGCCGAAGGTGACGCCGCCGGCCTCGAAGGTCACCAGCCTATCGCCGGCGCCGTAGAGCGCGCTCTCCCGGTAGCCCGTGCCGTCCGGCCCGGTGATGTCGAAGAGGTGGATCTTGCGGTAGCGCGCGATTTCGCCCCCCGCGGGGTCGAACACCACCGTGGTGTTGAAGAGCTTCTCGCCGCCATCCTCGATCATCGAGCCGCCATGGACATGGATGCCATGGCGCCGCGCGAGGCCGCGCAGCATCTCATAGGCCGGGCCGCCCGCCGCGCCGGAGCCCTCGGGCGGCAGCGCCTCGGCCGCCAGGCGCCGGCTCTCCCGGCCGCCGCCGAGATTGGTCCAGGTCTCGGGCAGGGTGACGAGGCCCGGCCGGTCGGCCTCGACGGCCGCCTCGACCAGGCGGCGCGCCTGCTCGAGATTCGCCGCCTTGTCCGAGCCCTGGTTCATCTGGATGACGCTGACGCGCATGCGACCCGACCCTCCTCGTGCCGCGCATCAAGCCCCCCGGACGCGCCGGGGGCAAGCTCAGCGCCCGCGCCCCTCCGGCCAGTCCAGCCGCGGCTCCGCCCGGCCGCGCCCGCCCTCCGGCCAGGCGGCGGGCGGCGGGACGGGCGGGACGACGCGCGGCGGCTCCTCCGCCGGGCGGCCGCGGCCCGGCGGCAGCTCGACCCAGTCATCCGCCACGGGCCGCCGCGGCGCGCCAGAGAGCTGCAGCGAGAGGCTGCGGATCTCGGCCTGGATCTCATCGAGCTGCGCCTCGAGCGAATCCAGCCGCCCCTTCACGCCGAAGACGCTGAAGGGCATCAGCAGATAGGCCAGGCCCGCCAGCAGCAGCAGGAGCAGGGCGAGCAGCCCCGTCCATTCGGGCAGCCCGGGGATGGCGAGCCGCGATGCGAGCTCCTGCAACAGGGCCATGAAGATCACCTCGGCGTTCGGGGCCGGGGCACCGGCCCCGGCCAGATCAGCCGCCGGTCACGCTCATGTGCCGGCCGACGGAGGGCCGGTTATGGCGCCGGTCGATGATGAAGTCATGGCCTTTCGGCTTGCGCGCGATCGCCGCCTCGACCGCCGCCCGCAGTGCCGCGTCGTCGACCGCCGGGTCACGCAGCAGCGGGCGGAAATCCGCCGAATCCTCCTGGCCGAGGCACATGTAAAGCGTCCCGGTGCAGGTCAGGCGCACGCGGTTGCAGCTCTCGCAGAAGTTGTGCGTCATCGGCGTGATGAAGCCGATCCGCCGTCCCGTCTCCTTCACGGTGTAGTACCGGGCCGGGCCGCCGGTGCGGTAATCGGTCTCCTCCAGCGTCCAGTGCTCCCGGAGGCGGGAGCGGACCAGGGAGAGCGGCAGGTACTGGTCGGTGCGGTCGCTACTGATGTCGCCCATCGGCATGGTCTCGATCAGGCACAGGTCGAAGCCGTGCTCGCCGCACCAGGCCAGCATGCGGTCGTACTCGCCCTCGTTCACGCCCTTCAGCGCGACGGCATTGATCTTGATGGCAAGGCCGGCGGCCTTCGCGGCGAAGATGCCGTCCAGCACCTTCTCGATATCGCCCCAGCGGGTCGCGGCCCTGAAGGCAGCGGGGTCGAGCGTGTCGAGCGAGACATTGATGCGCCGCACCCCGGCCGCGTAGAGGTCCTCGGCCATGCCGGCGAGCTGCGTGCCGTTGGTGGTGACGGTCAGCTCCTTGAGGCCGCCATTCTCCCCCTTGGCGCCGATCCAGGCGCCGAGGCTGCGGAAGAGCTGCAGGACGTTCTTGCGCACCAGCGGCTCGCCGCCCGTCAGACGGATCTTCTCGACGCCGAGCCCGATGAAGGTGCCGCAGAGCCGGTCCAGCTCCTCGAGGGTCAGCACCTCCCGCTTCGGCAGGAAGGTCATGTCCTCCGCCATGCAGTAGACGCAGCGGAGGTCGCACCGGTCGGTGACGGAGACGCGGAGATAGGAGATCCGTCGGCCGAACGGATCGATCATGGACGACATTCCCAGGACTTGCGTTGGCGATTGCAGGCATTTGGTCCGCAACCCCCACAACCCGCAAGCCCCCGGCACGGCGGGGCTGCCCTGCGCGGGTCAGGGGGCCACGGGTCGGGGGTCGGTCTCGACCACCTCCAGCGCGACCAGGGCCGCATTGATCAGCAGCTTGCCGGCATGCTCGAAGTTGACCGTGATGCGGTCGCCGATCACCGACTGGACTTGGCCTTCGCCCCAGTCCGGCCGGTCCGGGTGGCGCACGCGCATGCCGGGCTCGATGAGGCTGGACACGGAAAATCCTTGTGCTTCGCGCTGCCGAAACGGTTCGTTAAGGCGGGACACCCTAGCCCGAGTCATAGCCTGGCGCGCAGCCGTCACGCCAACCCTGCGCGCCTGCTGCCGGGCCAGAGGCGTCAGGACGACCGCAGCCCGGCAGCACATGCCCGACAGGACCCGGCCGATGCGCATGGATGCCAAGCTCGCCCGCCTTCTCTGCGCCCGGCTCTGCCACGACCTCGGCGGCGCGGTCGGGACCCTCGCCGGCACGCTGGAGATGGTGGGGGAGGGTGATGCCGAGATGCTCGGCCTCGCGCGCGAGACGGCGGCGGGGCTGCGGCAGCGCCTGCGCCTCTATGCCGCCGCCTGGGGCGGTGCCGCGCCGGAGGCCGATGCCGCGACCCTGGCCGCGCTCCTGGAAGCCTCGCCGGCCAGCCCGCGCGTGCAGTTCCGGCTCGATCACCTCGCCCCTGGCGGGCTGCTGCCGGCGGCGCTCGTGCCGCTCGTTCTGAATGCCGCGCTGCTGGGCGCCGAGGCGCTGCCGCGCGGCGGGACCGTGGCGGTGATGGGCTCGGCCGCGGAGGGGCTGGTGGTCTGCCCGGAGGGCAGGGGCGCCGCCTGGCCGCCCGGCCTGCTGGCCCTGCTCGGCGGCGGCGACCTGGCGGCGGCGCTGGAGGAAGGCCCGCGCCGCCTGCTGGCCCCCCTGCTGGCCGGCCTGGCGGCCGAGGCCGGCTGGCGCCTCGCCTTGGCCCAGGGCCCGGGCGACGCCCTGCCGCCGCTGCTGCTAACCCCGGCCTGAGCCACGCCTGCCCGCGGTGGCCGCGCCGCGCTTTACGGAATCTTCGCCCGCCCAGGCCCAGTCTGCCCCGACCCCCGGATGCGCGCCGCGCCGCCGCCGCGGGCACGCCATGCCACGCGCCGCCCGGCGCCGCAGCGAGGGACGAGGATGGACGACCTGCTCGCCGATTTCCTGACCGAGACGAATGAGGGCCTGGTCGTGCTGGACGCGGCGCTGGTGCGGCTGGAACGCGCGCCCGGGGACAAGGCGACCCTCTCCGAGGTCTTCCGCATCGTCCATACCATCAAGGGCACCTGCGGCTTCCTCGGCCTGCCGCGGCTGGAGGCGGTGGCGCATGCCGGGGAGAACCTGCTGGGACGCTGGCGCGACGGCGCGCTGCCGGTGACGCAGGCGGGCATCTCGCTCATCCTCGCGGCGCTGGACCGGATTCGCGCCATCGTCGCGGGGCTGGAGGCGGCGGGCGCCGAGCCCGCCGGCGAGGATGCGCCGCTGATCGCCCGGCTGAACGCCGCGGCCGAGGGGGCTGCCGCGGAGGTTCCTGAGCCGCCGGCCGAGGCCGGGCCGGACCCAGAGCCCGCGCCGGATCCGGCGATCACCGCCGCGCCCGCGCCGGAGGCGGCCCGTCCCGCCGCGGCCGCCGAGGGCGAGGCGCCCGCGGCCGGCGGCGCGGCGCCGCCCCAGACCATCCGCGTCTCGGTCGATGTGCTCGAGGACCTGATGATGCTGGTCTCCGAGCTGGTGCTGACCCGCAACCAGCTCCTCCAGCTCGCCCGCAGCCAGGCCGACAGTGCCTTCTCCGTGCCGTTGCAGCGGCTGTCGCACATCACCACCGATCTGCAGGAGGGGGTGATGAAGACGCGCATGCAGCCGATCGGCAATGCCTGGGCGAAGCTGCCGCGCCTCGTCCGCGACCTCGGCGTCGAACTGGGCAAGCGGATCGCGCTCGAGATGCGCGGCGCCGAGACCGAGCTCGACCGCCAGGTGCTCGAGCTCATCAAGGACCCGCTGACCCATATGGTGCGCAACAGTGCCGACCACGGACTCGAGCGGCCGGAGGACCGGCTGCGCGCCGGCAAGCCCGAGGCCGGCCGCATCATGCTGAACGCCCGGCACGAGGGCGGGCACATCATCATCGAGATCGGCGATGACGGCCGCGGCCTGAACGCCGAGCGCATCCGGCAGAAGGTCGTCGCCCAGGGCCTCGCGACAGAGGCCGAGGTGGCGAACATGCCGGAGCGGGAGATCCACCGCTTCATCTTCCGCCCGGGCTTCTCCACCGCCGCCGCCGTCACCGCCGTCTCCGGCCGCGGGGTCGGGATGGACGTGGTCAAGACCAACATGGAGCGGATCGGCGGCACCATCGACATCCGCAGCCGCGAGGGCGCTGGCACCACCTTCGTCATCAAGATCCCGCTGACGCTCGCCATCGTCTCCGCCCTGATCGTCGAGGCGGGCGGCGAGCGCTTCGCCATCCCGCAGATCGGCGTGGTCGAGCTGGTGCGGGTCGGCGGGGAGGGCGCGGCGCAGCTCGAGCGCATCAAGGACGCGCCGGTGCTCCGGCTGCGCGACCGGCTGCTGCCGCTGGTCAACCTCGCCGGCGTGCTGCAGCTCGCGCCGAAGGCGGAGGAAGCCAGCGGCTTCGTCGTCGTCACCCAGGTCGGCAGCCATGTCTTCGGCATCATCGTCGACCGGGTCTTTGACACCGAGGAGATCGTGGTCAAGCCGGTGGCGCCGATCCTGCGCCACGTGACGATGTTCGGCGGCAATACCATCCTCGGCGATGGCAGCGTCATCATGATCCTCGACCCGAACGGGATCGCGCGCGCCACCGGCCTCGGCACCGAGGGCGGGGAGGCCGAGCCCGAGCGCGACGCGGCGCGGCCCTCCCACCTGCTGCGCTCCGATGCGGCGACCGCCCTGCTGCTGTTCCGCGCCGGCGACGCGGCGCCGAAGGCGGTCCCCCTCGGCCTCGTCGCGCGGCTCGAGGTGGTGGAGCGCGACCGCATCGAGGTGGTGGGCGGCCGGCCGCTGGTGCAGTACCGCGGCCAGCTCATGCCGCTGGTGCCGCTCTCCGGCCACTGGGAGGCCGCTGGCGCGCCGGAGCAGCAGCCGGTGCTGGTCTTCAGCGACGGCGACCGCGCCATGGGGCTGATGGTCGACGAGATCCTCGACGTGGTCGAGGCGCGGCTGACGGTGGACGGCGCCGGCGAGCGGCCGGGCTATCTCGGCAGCGTGGTGGTCGCGGGCAAGGTGACGGAGCTGCTCGACACCGCCTGGTGGCTGCGGCAGGCCGGGGAGGACTGGTTCGGCGCGGCGCCGAAGGCGACCGCCCGCCCGCGCCGCGTCCTGCTGGTGGAGGACAGCGCCTTCTTCCGCAACATGGTCGTCCCGGCGCTGGGCGCCGCCGGCTATGTCGTGACCGCCGTCTCGGATGCCGAGGAGGCGCTGCGCCTGCGCGATGGCGGCGCCGGCTTCGATGCCATCCTGTCCGACATCACCATGCCGGGCATGGACGGCTTCGCGCTCGCCCGCGCCCTGCGGCAGGACGGGCCCTGGCGCGACCTGCCGCTGATCGCGCTGACCGGCCGCGCCGCGCCGGAGGATGTCGAGCACGGCCGCGCCGCCGGCTTCACGGACTACGTGGCGAAGTTCGACCGCGCGGCGCTGCTGGCGAGCCTGGCGCAGTGCCTGGCGGTGCAGGTCGCGGCCTGAGCGGGCGGGAGGAGGAGCGATGCAGCAGCAATCCATGGCCGCCGCGGCACGGGCGCCGCTGGCCGCGATGCGCAACCCGGCCGAGGCGGCGGAGGAGGTCTTCCTGACGCTGACCGTCGCCGGCCAGCTCTGCGGCGTGCCGGTCCTGGCCGTGCGCGACGTGCTGGGGGTGCAGGCAATCACCCGGATCCCGCTGGCCCCGCCCGAGGTGGCGGGCAGCCTGAACCTGCGCGGCCGGATCGTGACCGCGATCGACCTGCGCCGCCGGCTCGGCCTGCCGCCGCGCGAGACGGGCGGCGCCATGAGCGTGGTGGTGGAGCGCGACGGCGAGCTCTACTCCCTCCTGGTCGACGAGATGGGGGAGGTCCTGCCGCTCGCCCGCGCCGAGCGCGCGCCGAACCCGCCGACCCTCGACCCGCTGTGGCGGGAGGTCTCGCGCGGCGTGCACCGCATGGGCGACAGGCTGCTGATCCTGCTCGATGTCGAGCAGGTGCTGGCGATCGGCGCATGAGTCCTGGACCGGCGGGTGCCACCTGCCTCGTGGTCGATGACAGCCGGGTCGTGCGCAAGGCGGCGCGGCGCATCGTCGAGGATCTCGGCTTCGCGGTGCGGGAAGCCGAGGACGGCGCGCAGGCGCTCGAGGCCTGCCGCGCCGCGCTGCCGGATGCCGTGCTGCTCGACTGGAACATGCCGGTGATGGACGGCCTCGCCTTCCTTCGCCAGGCGCGCCGCGAATTCGGGCCGGACCGCCCCGTCGTGGTCTTCTGCACCACGGAATCCGGCCTGGACCGGATCGTCGAGGCGCTGGAGGCCGGCGCCCAGGAATACGTCATGAAACCCTTCGACGCGGCGATCCTGCAGGACAAATTCGCCCAGGCCGGCCTGTTGCCGGATGCCGCGGCGTGAGCGGGTCGGCCACGCCCGTCCGCGTCATGCTCTGCGACGACAGCGCGACGGTGCGCGCCGCCATGGCACGGCTGCTGGAGGCCGATCCGGGCATCCGCATCGTCGCCCGCGTCGCCAATGGGCAAGAGGCGGTGGCGACGCTCGCCGGCCTGCCCGCGGCGCTGCGGCCGCAGGTGGTCCTGCTCGACCTCGAGATGCCGGTGATGGACGGCATGACGGCGCTGCCGCTGCTGCTGCGCCAGGTGCCGCGGCCGGCCGTCATCGTCGCCAGCGCGCTGACCCAGCGCGGCGCGGCGGCGGCGATGGCGGCGCTGCGGGCGGGCGCGGCGGACTACATCCCGAAGCCGGGCGCGGCGGGGGGCGGGCTGAACGACCCGGCCTTCCGGGCGGAGGTGCTGGCGAAGGTCAAGGGTTGGGCCCGCATGGGCGCCGCTCCGACGGCCGCGCGCCCGGTCGCGGCGGCGCGCCCGCTGGCGATCCTGCCCGGCCGCGGGGTGCGGGCCATCGGCCTCGGCTGCTCGACCGGCGGGCCGCAGGCGCTCGCCGCCTTCGTGCAGGCGCTGGCCCGGCCGCTTCCGGTGCCGCTGCTGGCGGTGCAGCACATGCCGGCCGGCTTCACCGCCATGCTGGCGGACCATCTGGACCGGCTCGGCCGGCTACCCTGCGCCGAGGCGCGGGACGGCGAGGCGCTGCGGCCCGGCCGGCTCTACCTGGCGCCGGGCAATCGCCACCTGCTGGCGGAGGCCGCGGCAGGCGGGCTCGTCGCGCGGCTCTCCGACGCGCCGCCCGAGAATTTCTGCCGCCCCGCGGTCGATCCGATGCTGCGCAGCCTGGTCGCGGCCTGCGGCGGGGCGGTGCTGGCGGTGATCCTGACCGGGATGGGGCATGACGGCCTCGCCGGCTGTCGGGCGGTCGCCGCCGCGGGCGGCACGGTGCTGGCGCAGGACGAGGCGAGTTCGGTGGTCTGGGGCATGCCCGGCGCGGTGGCGAAGGCAGGGCTCGCCCGCGCGCTGCTGCCGCCGGCGGCGCTGGCCGAGCAGGTACAGGCGCTCACCGCCGGCCGGGCGGGAGCCGTGGCATGAACCGCGACAGCTTCGCCTTCATCGCCGGGCTGGTGAAGGGGCGCTCCGGCCTCGTCCTCAATGCCGACCAGGGCTACATGCTGGAGACCCGGCTCGGCCCCCTGCTGAAGCGGGAAGGGCTGGCGGGCATCGATGCCCTGGCGCTGCGGCTGCGCGATCCGCGCGCGACCGCCCTGGCCGAGGCGGTGACGGAGGCGCTGACCACCAACGAGAGCAGCTTCTTCCGCGACGGCAGGCCCTTCGAGCACCTGCGCAAGGTCCTGCCCGACATCGCGCATGCCCGGCCGCCCTCCGCGCCGATCCGCATCTGGTCGGCCGCCTGCTCCACGGGGCAGGAGGCCTATTCGATCGCCATGATCCTGGCCGAGATCGCGCCGCAGATGGGCGGGCGGCGGGCCGAGATCCTCGGCACCGACATCGCGCAGGAGGTGCTGGCGCGCGCCCGGGAGGGCATCTACAGCCAGTTCGAGGTGCAGCGCGGCCTCCCGGCGCGGCTGCTGGTGCGGCATTTCGCTCAGGACGCCGGGCGCTGGCGCATCGCGCCGGCCCTTCGGGCGATGACGCGGTTCGAGCGGTGGAACCTGCTCGCGGACCTCAGGCCGCTCGGCCGCTTCGACGTCATCTTCTGCCGCAACGTGCTGATCTATTTCGACGCGCCGACCAAGTCGCGGGTGCTGGAGGCGCTGGCCGGGCAGCTCGCCCCCGACGGGGTCCTCTACCTCGGCGGGGCGGAGACGGTGCTGGGCCTGACCGCGCGGCTGGCGCCGGTGGCGGGCGAGCGCGGGGTCTACGAGCAGGCAAGGCCCGCCGCGATGGCCGGTTGAGCGGTCCGGCGAGGCGGCCGGGGCAACCAGGGCATGGTCAGGCCGGCGGCATCGGCCTCCCCGGGCCACCCGGCGCGGCGCCGGGCGGCCCCGCCCCGATCACGCGGCCTGGGCCGCCAGCGACGTGGCCGTCCCCGGGCTGCCCGGCAGGCGCATGGTGCCCTGGCCGGGCTCCCGCAGCACGTAGCCGCGGCCCCAGACGGTGGCGATCAGGTTTTCCGCCCCCGCCTGGGCCAGCTTCTTGCGCAGCTTGCAGATGAAGACGTCGATGATCTTCACCTCCGGCTCGTCCATGCCGCCATAGAGGTGGTTCAGGAAGGCCTCCTTCGTCATGACCACGCCCTTGCGCAGGGTGAGCAGTTCGAGGATGGCGTATTCCTTGCCGGTCAGGTGCACCGGCCTGCCTTCCACCGTCACCTCGCGCGAGCCGAGGTTGAGCGTGAGCGGCCCGACGCTGAGGCTGGGCTGCGAGAAGCCCTTGGTCCGGCGCACCACCGCCTGGATGCGGGCGACCAGTTCCTCCCGGTCGAAGGGCTTGGTGATGTAGTCGTCGGCGCCGAGGCCGAAGCCCTTCACCTTGGCCTGCGCCCGGCCGGTGCCGGAGAGGATGAGCACCGGCACCTCGATCTTCGCGGCGCGCAGGCGGCGCACGACCTCGTAGCCATCCATGTCCGGCAGGCCGAGGTCGAGGATCACGACGTCGTAGTCGTAGAGGCGCGCCAGCTCGAGCGCCTCCTCCCCCGTGTCCACGGCGTCCACGATCATGGCGGCGGATTTGAGCATGGCGACGGTGCCGCGGGAGGCGGTCAGGTCGTCCTCAACCAGAAGCGCACGCATCTTGGATGCTCCACACGTGATGCGTGCAAAAACTAGCATCATTGCGTGGGAAGTGAAGGAGAAATTCATCCCTGAGTTGTATCATTTTCCGAGACTGATCGCTTCGGAAAGATGAAGAATTCCGCTGAGCCTGCTGAAGCCATGGTGAATCAGGCAGCCCGCCGGTTCCGTGCGGCGGCAGCGGCGCTCGGCCGGCTGCCGCGCCTCGGCCTGCACGGCCAGGTCGTGGTGGTGGGCGGCGTCGCATTTTCCGTCGAAGGTCTCAGGACTTGGCTGCATCTCGGCGCGCGGCTGGAGGTGCAGACGCCCGATGGCGCGGCCGTGGCGGGGGAGGTGGTGGCGCTGCGCGACGGCCTTGCCACCGCGCTCGCCTTCGGCCCGCTGGACGGCATCGGCCCCGGCCAGCCCGTCGCGCTCGCCCCGCCGGCATGCCTCGCGGTGGATGAGAGTTGGCTGGGGCGGGTGCTCGATCCGCTCGGGCGGCCGCTCGACGGGCGCGGGCCGCTGCGGCCGGGCCAGGCGCCTCGGCCGCTGCGCGCCACGCCGCCGCCGGCGGGGCGGCGGGCGCGGCTCGGGCCGCGGCTCGATCTCGGCGTGCGGGTGCTGGATGCCTTTGCCACCTGCCGGCGTGGCCAGCGCCTCGGCCTCTTCGCCGCCTCGGGCGTCGGCAAGTCCACCCTGCTGGCCATGCTGGCCGCCGACGCGGATTGCGACGTCGCCGTGCTGGGCCTGGTCGGGGAGCGGGGGCGGGAGTTGCGCGAGTTCCTCGAGGACGACCTGGGCCCGGAAGGGCTGGCGCGCTCGGTCGTCGTCTGCGCCACCTCCGACAGCCCGGCGCTGCTGCGGCGGGAGGCGGCCTATGCCGCCATGACCGTCGCCGAGCATTTCGCCGCGCAAGGAAAGCAGGTGCTGCTGCTGATGGACAGCGTCACCCGCTTCGCCATGGCGCTGCGGGAGATCGGGCTGGCGGCGGGGGAGCCGCCGGCGACCCGCGGCTATACGCCCGGCGTCTTCGCCGAACTGCCGCGGCTGCTGGAGCGCGCCGGGCCGCGGGAGGAAGGCAATCCGGGCGCCGTCACCGGCCTCTTCACCGTGCTGGTCGAGGGCGACGACCATGACGAGCCGGTGGCGGATGCGGTGCGCGGCATCCTCGACGGGCATGTCGTGCTGGACCGGAGGATCGGGGAGGGCGGGCGCTACCCCGCCGTCGACGTGCTGCGCAGCCTGTCGCGCACCGTGCCCGGCTGCCTTTCGGAGGCCGAGCGGGCGCTGATGCTGCGTGCCCGCCGCATCCTGGCGCTGCAGGCCGAGATGGCGGACCTGGTGCGCCTCGGCGCCTATCGCGCCGGGACGGATCCGGCGGTGGACGAGGCGCTGCGGCTCGGCCCGCGGATCGAGGCCGTGCTGGCGCAAGGCAAGGGCGAGCGTGGCACGGTGGAGGAGGCCTTCGCGGCCCTCGCCCGGGCCATGGAGGCGCCGGATGGCGCGTGACGCGCTGGCCGCACTGGCGCGGCTGCGGCGGCTGGAGACGGAGGCGGCGCGGCGGCGTGTCGGGCAGCAGGCGGCGCAGGCCGTGGCGGCGGAGGCGCGGCTGGACGGGGCCGCGGCGGCGCTGCGGGCGGAGCACGAGTCCGGCGCCGAGGCCTGGCGCGTCTGGCTGGCGCGTGGCCTGGCGGAGCGCGACCGCGCCCGCCTGGCGCGCGAGCATGCCGAGGCGCGGCTGCAAGAGGCGCAGGGCGGCCTCGCCGCAACCCGCGCCGCCGAGCGTGCGGTGGAGGCATTGCGGGAGCGCCGCGCGGCCGAGGCGCGGCGGGCGGCGCGGCGGCGCGAGCAGGCGCTGCTGGACGACGCCGCGCGCCGGCCGCGGCCCGATCCGTAACGCCTGCATGCCACGACAGGGGGCCGTTGTGCGTTACCCCTGCGACGCAACGGAGATCGCGGCCATGCGGGACGGATGGAGCGGCGGGCGGTGGGTGGTCCTGGCCATGGCGCTGGCCTTGCCGGCCTGGGCGCAGCAGCAGCCGGCACCGGGGGAGGCGCCGCCGGCGCGGATCGGCCCGGTCTGGGACGGCCGCGAACACCAGCCGAACCCGGCCGAGATCGAGGCCCGGTCCCGCGCGCTCGGCATCGGCGAGCCGCGGCGGCAGGACCGGGACGCGCAGGACGTGGACAAGCTCTACCGCGACCTCACCGGCAGCAACCCGCAGGCGCCGCCGCGCGCGACCTCCCGCGACATGGACCGGCGATAGGGGGCGCAGCCGAAGGCCCGGTCCGCAGGGCGGCGCTCGTCAGCCGCGGGCGCTCCCCGAGCCAGGGCCATGGGGCCGGGAGGGCTCGCCGCCCCGGGGCGGCCCCGCGAAGCGAGCCTCGCGGGGGCGCCGGAGGCGACGGCGACCGGCCCGGCTACTCCGCCGCCGGCGTCAGCACGCCGCGGCGGATCTGGTCGAGCTCGATGCTTTCGAAGAGCGCGCGGAAATTGCCCTCGCCGAAGCCCTGGTCGCCCTTGCGCTGGATCAGCTCGAAGAAGATCGGGCCGATGACCGTGCCGGTGAAGATCTGCAGCAGCCGCCCGCCCTCGGGCGTCGGCGCTCCGTCGGTCAGGATGCGGTTGCGCCGCAGCCGCCCGATCTCCTCCGTGCCGAGGTCCGGCATGCGCTTCGGCAGCAGCTCGTAATAGGTGTCCGGCGTGTCCATGAACGCGATGCCGGCCGCGCGCATCCCCTCGACGCTCGCAAAGATGTCCTGCGTGCCGAGGGCGATGTGCTGGATGCCCTCGCCGCCATAGGCCCGCAGATATTCCTCGATCTGCGACTTGTCGTCGCTGCTCTCGTTGATCGGGATGCGGATCTGGCCGCAGGGGGAGGTGAGGGCGCGGGACTTCAGGCCGGTCAGCTTGCCCTCGATGTCGAAGTAGCGGATTTCACGGAAGTTGAAGAGCTTCTCGTAGAACTGCCACCACACATCCATGCGGCCGCGATGGACGTTGTGGGTGAGGTGGTCGATGACCGTCAGGCCCTGGCCCACCGGACGCGGGTCGACGCCGTCAAGCCAGCGGAAATCCACGTCGTAGATGCTGCCGCGCGGGCCGTACCGGTCCACGAAGTAGAGGAGCGACCCGCCGATGCCCTCGATCGCCGGGATGTTCAGCTCCATCGGGCCGACCTTGCCCTCGACCGGCTTCGCGCCAAGGGCGACCGCGCGCCTGTAGGCCGCCGCGGCATCGGCCACGCGGAAGGCCATGGCGCAGGCGCTCGGCCCGTGCACGCGCTGGAAGGCGCTCGAGAAACTCTCGGGCTCCGCGTTCAGGATGAAGTTCACGTCGCCCTGGCGCCAGAGCGCGACCTGCTTGCTGCGATGCACCGCGACGCGCGCGAAGCCGAGCCTCGTAAAGAGCGCCTCGAGCGCCGGCAGGTCGGGGCCGGTGAACTCGACGAACTCGAAGCCGTCCGTCCCCATCGGGTTGGCCTCGGAGACGACGCCGGCATAGGGCGTGCGGTCGGGCGGGATGTCCATGGACGCTGTGCTCCTCGGGTAGTGGGCTGGTGGCGGGCTATGCCATGGAGGTGCCGGCGGGCACGTCCATCGGGTCCCCGGCGCCAGGCGGGATGGGCTCGGCATCGCGCGCCTCGGCCAGCAGCGAGGGCAGGTCGCGCATGGCGCCGAACAGCTCGGCATAGCTCTCGATGACGAAGTAGGTCGGCTGCATCTCGTCGATGAGATAGTCGCTGCGCAGCACGCGGCGCGGATCGAAGCGCAGGCGGCGGGCGCGGCGGCTGGTGGTGGCATGCACCGTCTCGGCGGAGGAGCTGAGGATGCCGGCGCCATAGGCGCGGATGCCGCCGGCCTCGCGGATCAGGCCGAACTCCACCATGTGCCAGTAGAAGCGGGCGAGCGGCTTCAAGGCGCCGATGCGCGCCGCCTGCTCGCCGAGCCGGCCATAGGCTTCCAGGACATCGGCGAAATCGGGCTGGGTCAGCAGCGGCACATGGCCGAAGGCGTCGTGGAAGATGTCGGGCTCGACGATGTAGTCCAGCTCCTCCGGCCTGCGGATCCAGCGGGTGACCGGGAAATGCCGCTCGGCGAGATGGCCGAAGAAGGCGCCGTCCGGGATCAGGCCGGGCACCGCCACCAGCGTCCAGCCGGTCGCGGTGCGGAGGCGGGAGGAGGTGAGGGCGAAGTCGGGGATGCCGCCGGCGAAGTCGAGCTGCCGCAACCCCTCCCGGAAGGCGGCGGCGGCATGCTGGGGCAGCAGCGCCGCCTGGCGGCGGTAGAGGGTCCGCCAGGTGCCATGATCGGCATCCGTGTAGTCGGCCCAGCGCTGCGGCAGGGTGAAGTCGGCCCGCGCCGCGGCGTAATCGCCGCGCAGCCCCTTGGGCAGGTCCCGGAGCTTCCCTTCCATGACGGCCATCCCTCGTTGTGGACAAGAATGCCCGAGACCGGGGAGGGGTTTTCGGCGAAATTGGGCCAGGATCGGGCCACTCTTGGCCGAAATCGCTACCGAGGAGGGCTTCCGTGGCGAAAGACGCCATCGAGCTGGATGCCATCGACCGCCGCATCCTGCGCGCCCTGCAGCGCGACGGCCGATTGCCGGTGGTGGCGCTGGGCGAGCAGGTCGGGCTCTCCCCCACGCCCTGCCAGAGGCGGGTGAAACGGCTGGAGGAGGCTGGGGTGATCGCTCGCTACACCGCGGTCCTGGACCCCCGCCGGCTGGGCCTGCCGCTGCAGGCCTTCGTCATGGTGGCGCTCGAGAGCCATGCGGAGGAGGTCGTGTCGCGCTTCCACCGGGCGCTGGCGGAGCGGCCGGAGGTGCTGGCGGCCTATGCCATGAGCGGCGAGATGGACTACCTGCTGCACGTGCTGGCGGCGGATTTCGAGGCCTATGCGGAATTCGCCCTGAAGGCGCTGCTGCGCATGCCGGGGGTGAAGGAGACGAAAAGCTCCTTCGTGCTCGATGCGCTGAAGCCACCGGGCGACGTGCCGGTATAGAGCCCTGTCCGGTGGGCGCCGATGCCAGGGTGCACCTCGGCCGGTGCCGGGCGGCGTGGATGGGCCGGCAGCGTTACCGGCAGCCTGGCGCCTCGACGCGGGCCTCCCGCGGCCACCCGCCCGGGCCGGGCCGCCTCCGGCGAAGGGCGCGGCTCAAGGTGAGGTCCTGGTCGGGTTGGCCGATGCGTGACCGGAGAGGCTCGGGCGAGCCTCGACAGGGCGGATCCGGTCCGGGGCCGGCCGCTGGGCGCGACCTGTTCCAGCCAAAAACCATGCCTTGGAACACGTCGCCGCACCATCGCCGGTAGAGGCATGGCTCGGCCTGCCACTGCGGCAGGCACCGCCCCCGCGCGCGGAAGACACGCATCCGGTAATATTTTCGGTCGAATTGAACCCGACGGTTCGGGCTGCAGTTTGCCTCGGACCATGGCGCTGCCGGTCGGATCGTCCGGCCGGGCCGATCATCGCCTTCTGCAAACCATCACCATGCGAGAAGTCCCGCCGGGTGGCGCTCTCTCGCGGCAGGCCGAGGAATGGCGGACAGGATGACCGGTTCCGAACCGGGTATCGACGACAGGACCTACCGCCTCCTCGTGGATGCGGTGATCGACTATGCCATCTTCCTGCTCGACCCCGCGGGCCGGGTCAGCAGTTGGAACCCCGGGGCGCAGCACCTGAAGGGCTACACCGCCGAGGAGGCCATCGGGCAGCCCTTCTCCATCTTCTTCACCGAAGAGGATCGCCGCCAGGGCCGCCCCGAGGCGATCCTCGACTCCGCCCGGCAGGGGGGGCGCACCGAGAACGAGGGCTGGCGGCTGCGGAAGGACGGCACCCGGTTCTGGGCCCTGGCCATCCTCGATCCGGTCCGCGACCCGGCAGGGCGCCTCGTCGGCTTCGCCAAGATCACCCGCGACATGACGAAGCGCCACGAGGCCGAGCAGGCCTTGCGCGAGAGCGAGCGGCGCTTCCGCCTGCTCGTGCAGGGGGTGACCGACTACGCCATCTTCATGCTCGATCCCGAGGGGATCGTGGTCGACTGGAATACCGGGGCGCGGCGCATCAAGGGCTATGAGGCGGCGGAGATCGTCGGCCAGCATTTCTCCCGCTTCTATACCGAGGAGGAGCGCGCCGCCGGCGAGCCGCAACGGGCCCTGGAGCAGGCGAGGGCAAGCGGACATGTCGAGGCCGAGGGCTGGCGTGTCCGCAAGGATGGCAGCCGGTTCTGGGCGAGCGTGGTGCTCGATGCGATCCGCGACGAGGACGGCAGGCTGATCGGCTTCGCCAAGGTGACGCGCGACATCACCGAACGGCACGAAGCCCAGCGCGCGGCGGAGACCCTGCGGGAGCAGATGGCCCAGATCCAGCGGCTGGAAGCCATCGGCCAACTCACGGCGGGCGTCGCACACAATTTCAGCAACCTGATCCAGATCGTCCTCAGCAGTGTCCGGCTGGCCAGCGCGGCGGCCGGCGATGCCGAGCGCGTGAGGCGCATCCTCGCCGACCTGCGGGCGTCCGCGCTGGAGCGGGCGGGCCTCGCCGAGCATCTGCTCGCCTTCTCGCAGGACCTGCCGACGGCACCCGAGGTCATCGACACGGCCGACCATATAAGCCGGGCGGCGGACCTGTTCGGCCGGTCGCTGCGCGGCAGGATCCAGGTCGATCTCGACCTTGATGAGGACCTCTGGCCCATCCGGGTGGACCCGGCGCAGTTCGAGCTGGCGCTGCTCAACGTCGCCCTGAATGCCCGCGATGCCATGCCGGATGGCGGGCGGCTCACGGTGACCGCGCAGAACGTGAACTTGGACGAAGGGCCGTCGGGGCTGGCCGGGCGGGCCGTTTCGATCCGCCTGCGCGATACCGGCGTCGGCATCCCGCGCGGGGTGCTCGGGCGCGTCTTCGAGCCCTTCTTCACGACCAAGCCGCGGAGCGAGGGCACCGGGCTCGGGCTCAGCCAGGCCTATGGCTTCGCCGAGCAGGCCGGCGGGGCGCTCCGCATCCAGAGCGATCCCGGCAAGGGCACGGAGGTCACCTTCCTGCTGCCCGCGGCGCCGGACGAATCGCTCCAGCAGGACGACCGCGTGGCGGATGGCGGGGCCTGATCGCCGCGGCGGCGGTCAGGGCGCCGCGGCCGGCAAGAGCCGGCTGTTCCGGCGATCGCGGGCCGGTTCGCGGCGGACTGCTCCGGGTCCCCGGTCGATCTCCCGGCGATGCCGCCGGCGGAGCGCCGCGGCAGCCCGCGTGGCGCGGGCAACGGCGCCACGCCGAGCGCGCGGATCTGCCGCCGGCGTCCCGGGCCGATCGACGACCGTCAGCCGCCCGCGATCTCGGCCAGCAGCCTGGCATGGCTGCGGGCGCCCTGGTGCAGGCAGCGGAACTCGAACTTCTCGTTCGGGCTGTGCACCTGGTCATCGTTCAGGCCGAAGCCGACCAGCAGGCTGTCGAGGCCGAGCAGCCGCTTCAGGCTCTCCACGACAGGGATGGAGCCGCCGCAGCCCATCAGGATCGCCGGCCTGCCGTATTCGGCCGAGAGCGCCCGGCGCGCCGCCTGCACCCAGCGGCTCTCGGCCGGCACCTCGATGCCCGGGGTGGTGCTGAAGACCTGCACCTCGGCGCTGCAATCCGGCGGCAGGCGGTCGGCGACGAAGCGGCGGATGCCCTCGGCGATCTTCTGCGGATCCTGTCCGGGGACGAGGCGGCAGGAGAGCTTGGCATGCGCCTCCGCCGCGATGACGGTCTTGCTGCCCTCCCCGGTATAGCCGCCCCAGATGCCGTTGATGTCGGCGGTCGGCCGGGCCCACATGCGCTCGAGCGCCGAGCGTCCCTTCTCGCCGACCGGGACGGAGAGGCCGATATCGCCGAGATAGGCGGCCTCGTCGAAGCCGAGCGCGTCCCATTCGACGCGCTGGGCGTTCGTCAGCTCCTTCACCCCGTCATAGAAGCCGGGGATCCGGATGCGGCCGGTCTCGTCGTGCAGCTCGCCCAGGATCTGCGTCAGCAGGTTGATGACGTTGCGGGCGGAGCCGCCGTACATGCCGGAATGCAGGTCGCGGCTCGCCGCCTTCACGTCGATCTGGCTGTAGACCATGCCGCGCAGGCTGGTGGTGATGGCCGGCGTGTCGATGTCCCACATGCCGGTGTCGCTGATGATCGCGACATCGGCCTTCAGCGCGTCCTTGTTGGCGGCGAGGAAGGCGTCGAGGCTCGGGCTGCCGACCTCCTCCTCGCCCTCGATGAGGACGGTGATGCGGCAGGGCGGGCCGCCGGCCACCGCGTGCCAGGCGCGGAAGGCATCCAGCCACATGCGGCACTGGCCCTTGTCGTCCACCGCGCCGCGGGCGACGACGCGCGGGCCATGCGGGCCCTCGACCACCGCCGGCTCGAAGGGCGGGGAGGTCCAGAGCTCCAGCGGATCGGCCGGCTGCACGTCGTAATGGCCGTAGAAGAGCAGGTGGGGGGCGTTCCCGCCGGGGCCGGGATGGTGGCCGAGGACGACGGGATGCCCGGCGGTCGGGCGGACGGAGGCGGTGAAGCCGATCGCCTCCAGCTCCCCGCGCACCCATTCCGCGGCGCGGCGGCAGTCTTCGGCATGGGCGGGCTGGGCGCTGATGCTGGGGATGCGCAGCCAGTCGATGAGGCGCTGGCGTGCGGCGGGGGCGGTCTCGTCCAGATGGGCCAGGATGGCGGGGAGGGAATTCGTCATGCGGCGTAATCCACCACGCCCCGCCGGGCCGGCCAAGCCGCGTTGCGCAGCGGCACATGGCGTGGGAGGGAAGGGGCGATCACACGGGGACGCGCCATGAAGGTTTTCCTGACCCACACGCCGGATGCGCTGGCGAACTACTACGGCGAGCGGGCGGTGGCGGCGCTTCGGCGGGTGGCCGAGGTGGTGCTGAACCCGACCGGCCGGCACCTCGCGGGGCGGGAACTGGCGGAAGCGGCTTCGGGCTGCCAGGCGATCGTCAGCTACCGGCAGTCGCCCGGCGAGGCCGAGACCTTCCGCCACGCGCCCGACCTGGTCGCCTTCCTGCGCTGCGCGGTCGATATCCGCAACGTCGACGTCGCCGCGGCGAGCGAGGCGGGGGTGCTGGTGACGCAGGCGACGCCGGGCTTCATCCCCTCGGTCGCGGAACTGGTCGTGGGGCAGATGGTGGACCTGGCGCGCGGCGTCAGCGCGGCGGCGGAGAGCTACCACCGCGGCGAGGTGCCGGCGGCGCGGATGGGGCTGCTGCTTGCGGGCAGCACGCTCGGCATCATCGGCCATGGCGCGATCGGGCGGTACCTGGCGCCGCTCGGCCTCGCGCTCGGGATGCGGGTCCTGGTGGCGGACCCGCATGCCCGGCCGGAGGACCCGCGGCTGGAGCACGTGCGCCTCGAGCGGCTGCTGGCGGAGAGCGACGTCGTCGTCTGCCTCGCGGTGGCGACGGAGGAGACGGAGAACCTGCTGGACGCCGCCGCCTTCGGCCGCATGAAGCGCGGCGCGCTGTTCCTCAATCCGTCGCGCGGCAACCTGGTGGACGAGGCGGCGCTGCTGGCGGCGCTGGAGGCTGGGCAGTTGGGCGGCGTCGCCATGGATGTCGGCCGGGCGCCGGACCAGATGCCGACGCCGGCGCTGGCGCGGCACCCGAAGGTGGTGGCGACGCCGCATATCGGCGGCCTGACGCCGCAGGCGATCGAGCACCAGGCCTTCGACACGGTGCGGCAGGTGACGGCGCTGGCCGAGGGGCGTGTGCCGGACCACGCGGTGAATGCCGCGCAGGCGACGCGGCTGGCGCGGCTCGGGATCGCGCTGCCCGCGGCCTGAGCGGCGTCCAGGCCGGGCAGCCCCGAAGCTACGGCGGACTGAGGCGCGGGCCCGGGGAGGGCATGCGATGATGCCGGTGGGCGGTGCGGAGGATCGGCCGCAGCCT
>NZ_JAUTWS010000120.1 GCF_030657435.1 Paracraurococcus lichenis
GCAAGGCTGCCTGAGCCGTGACCGCTTCAGGCCCTGCAGGAAATTACACCAGCTCGACGGGCACTACCCCCGCGGCGTCGCGCCGCGCGCTTGACCGGAACCTTTGCGGTACGCCGTTCCATTCGTGGGCTGCTCCGGGCATTATGCAACAGTTGTGTCTGGAGGGATCGCCGGACAGGATGGACGTGCCAGCCACGATTACACCCCCTGCTCCCGTGCCAACGATTTCTGGGCGCCCGGTCGGAACCACCCTTGGCGTGACATCATGGGCCACCGGCATGCTCGCCCTGGCCTTCTGGAGCAGCGCGGCGCTCTTCGCCGCTTACATCCTGGTCTTCTACATCGGTGCACTCCCCGCCGGCACCATGCAGGACTGGAACAAGGTGCTGCCGCGATTGTACGTGCCGGACGCCGTCCCTACGACGATAGCCATGGCGGCCCACCTCGTCCTGGGCGGCATCCTGCTTCTGCTCGGGCCCATCCAGTTCATCGGGCGTCTTCGCCAGCGCGCGCCATCACTGCACCGTTGGATTGGCCGGGTTTATGGCGCTGCGGCACTCGGGGCGGGCCTGGGCGGCCTCATCTTCGTGCTCGGCCGCGGTACCGTGGGCGGACCCGTGATGTCCGCAGGCTTCGCCCTATACGGTGTACTCATGGCAGTCGCTGCAACACAGACCATGCGGCATGGCTGGTGTCGGCGCCTGCACCTGCATCGCGCCTGGGCGATCCGACTCTTCGCGCTGGTGATCGGCTCCTGGTTGTACAGAATGGAGTACGGGCTCTGGCTCAAGCTGGCCGGGGGAATGGGCCACACGCGAGGTTTCGACGGTCCGTTCGACCTTCTGATGGACTTCCTTTTCTTCGTGCCCAACCTCATCGTTGCGGAGTTGCTCATCCGTCGTGGCGACAGCCCGCTCGCCCTGGCGCTACGCCGGATGGGCTCAGTCGCGCTCTATGCTGCTGCAGGTCTCGTCACGCTGGCCACCTTCCTGTTCGGCCGCTTCTACTGGATTCCACACATCCTGGCCCGCTTCTGAGACGGCAAGCGGGCGCGCACGGACGCCCTTGCCATAACGCCCGTACCGCGGCTTTACGCGATCTCTTTTTACTATAGCGGAGTTGGGCGCTGGCTGTGTGAAAGCGTCTTACCGTAACGGCAATCAGCAACTCTGCTGCATCTGGGAAGGCTTGTGCGAATCACGATTGCTTACCGCTGAAGGCCTGCGACGTGAACATGCGTAACTGAGCGAAGACATCGAATTTTCACACAGCCTCGGTCGTGAGCGGACATAAATGCAGCTTACCTGGGCTCACGCCCCGCTGCGTGGTCTGGCCGAAAGCGGCCTGTCCGCATTTGTGTGATGGCCGCAGGGTACCGGCTCTTGGTGCCCTGCTCAGTCCCACCGCCCTCGGGACTCTCAGCGCGTCGGACTCGACGGGCAAGGACCAACAGGCGCTGATGTCGAGCTCCGCTACGGCAGCCTATCCGCAGCGGACAGACATGCCGCCGTCGACCACCAGTTCCGTGCCGGTCACGAAGCGTGCCTCATCGGAGGCAAGGAACAGCACGGCATTGGCAGTGTCACGCCCATCGCCCGCGAAACCCACCGGGATGCGCGCCAGGCGCTGCTTCACGAGTGCCTCCACATCCCCGCCGGCGCGCTGGCCGGCCAGCCGCACCTCGACCATCGGGGTGTGCATCTGTCCCGGCACCATCGTATTCACCCGGATGCCCTTGGCGGCGTATTGCACCGCGACCACGCGCGAGAGCTGGATCACCCCCGCCTTGGACGCCGCATAGGCGACCTGCGCCGCGCCGGTCCAGCGGATGCCGGAGGTCGAGGCGAGGTTTACCACCGCGCCACTCCCCTGCGCCTCCATGACCGGCAGCACATGCTTGAGGGTCAGGAAGACACTCTTCAGGTTGGTGTCGACCTGCAAGCCCCAGACCTCCTCGGCCATCTCCACCGGGCCGCCGGCGGCCGAGCCGCCGACATTGTTCACCAGCACGTCGATCCGGCCATGGCGCGCAACCACGTCGGCCACCAGCCGGGCGATGGCGGCGCTGTCGGTCACGTCGAGCACCGCGGCCTCGAAGCGGCCGTCCTCGGAGGCGATCCGCTCCGCCGTCTCCGTCATGCTCTCCGACGCGCGGTCCACGCCGATCACCGTTGCCCCTTCTCGGGCCAGTCCTACGGCGATGGCGCGGCCATTCCCCCAGCCGGGCCCGACGCAACCGGCGCCGGTGACGATGGCGATCTTGCCCGCGAAACGCTGCGACATGGTCCTGCACTCCATGGATGTCGGTGGTTGGCGCCCCGGGTGCACCGTCAGTCGAGGATGATGTTCGCGGCCTGCGCCACCTGGCGCCAGCGCGCGATCTCGGCGCGCTGAAAGGTGCCGTATTCGGCGGGCGTGCCGCCGGCCACCGTGTAGCCGCCCGCCTCCAGGGCTTCGGCGACAGTGGGCTCGCGCAGGAAGGTGATGATCTCACCAGCGATCCACTCGCGCAGGGCGGCCGGGGTCGCGGCCGGCGCCATCACCGCCTGCCAGGAACTCACTTCGAAGTCAGGCAGCCCAGCCTCGGCCGCGGTCGGCACCTCCGGCAACAGCGGGTTGCGACGCGCGGCGGTCACCAGCATCGCGCGCAGCCTTCTGTCCCGCACCGGGCCAATGACGGAGCCGAGCCCCTGGAAGGAGACCTGCACCGTCCCGGCCAACTGATCCATCACCGCCGAGGCGCCACCGCGGGCAGGCACATGCGTCGCCTCGGTCCCCGTCCTCTGAGTGAAGAGCTCCATCGTCAGGTGTGGCGAGGAGCCAATGCCACTGGTGGCGTAAAACACGCCGCGCGGCCGCGCCTTCATCCAGGCAACCAGTTCCGCCAGGTCGTTCACCGGGGCGACTTCCGGGTTCACCACCAGGACGTTCGGGGTGGTGACGGCCAGCGTGACCGGCGCGAAGTCGACCAGCGGATCGTAGCCTGGGTTGCGGTAGAGCACGGAATTCAGCGCGAAGACGCCGATCGAGCCGACCATCATCGTGTGGCCGTCGGGCGTGGCGCGCGCCAGCAGCCGCGCCGCCAGCTGCCCGTTTGCGCCGGGGCGGTTCTCCACAACCACGGGCTGCCCGCTGTGTTCCGCCAGCCGGGTGCTGAAGGCCCGTGCCGCAATGTCCGAGGCGCCGCCGGGCGCGAAGGGGACCAGCAGGGTCACCGGACGGCTGGGCCAGGCAGCCTGCGCCAGGGCTGGCCCGGCGAACCCAAGCCCAGCCGCCAGGCCCAATGCGTGGCGACGCGTGACGTGGTGCATGGCGTCCTCCCGGCCCGTTTGCCCGGCCAGCGGTATCACCCGACATCCACTCTATGCAAGTGACTTCCACTCTGCGGAAGATGGGGTTATAGCAGGGGCGTGACGAGGAAACCGATCGATCCCACGAAATCCATCGCTGGGGTCCCGCCGCGCGAGACGCCGGATGCGGAGGGCAATGTGCGGGCCGTGGATCGCGCGCTGGCCATCCTGCAGTCCTTCGCGGAGGGGGACGCGGCCCTGCCGCTGGTCGAGATCGCCCGCCGCGCCGGGCTGCATCTGACCACCGCGCTCCGCCTGCTCGGAACGCTGGAGAGCCATGGCTTCGTGCAGCGCGCCGCCGCCGGGGGCTATGCCCTCGGGCCGCACTTGCTGGTGCTGGGCGAGCGCTTCCGCCGGGGCCTGCGGCTGGAGGACCAGGTCATGCCGGCGCTCGACCGGCTGCGGGGCGAAAGCCAGGAAAGCGCCGCCTTCTTCGTGCGGGAGGGTCAGCAACGCCGCTGCCTGTTCCGTCAGGAGAGCCCACAGCCTGTGCGCACGGTGGCGCAGGTGGGGGATGTGGCGCCGCTCGGCATCGGCGCCTATGGCCGCGCCCTGGTGGCCCTGGACGCCGAGACGCGCCAGCGACTGCCCATCGTCAGCCATGGCGAGCGGCTGCCGGAAGTCGTCGCCATCGCCGCCCCAGTGCTGGACGGAAGCGGCAGGGTCGTGGGCGCCCTCGGCATCACCATGCCGCGCTACCGCTTCGATTCGACGGCCGAGACGCTCTGCCTGCCGCTGGTGCTGCGCGAGGCCGCAGCCCTGACCCGCGCCCTCGGCGGCGATCCTGGCTCTGGCCTGAAAGGGAGGAAACCACATGCCCCGCCTTGACCTGCCGCCCGAGGCGGCGATGACGCCGGAGCAGCGCGCCGCCTGCGCCGAGGCGGTGGCCGGGATCCGCGGTCGCGTGCCGGCGCCGATGGTTGCCTGGATCCGCAACCCCGAACTGGCCGAGCGCGGGCAGAAGCTGGGCGAACTGCTGCGCTACCAGACCACGCTGGAGCCGCGGCTATCGGAACTCGCCATCCTGGTCTGCGCCCGGCACTGGACCTCGCACCACGAATGGACCGCGCACAAGCGCGAGGCGCTGAAGGCTGGCCTGGATCCCGAGGTGATCGCCACCATCGCCGCGCGGCGGACACCGGCACTGGCCGATTCGCGAGAACAGGCGGTCTACGATGTCGCCTCAATCCTGCTGGCCAGCGGGCGCGTGCCGCGGCCGCTCTACGAACAGGGCCTCGCCGTGCTGGGCGAGCGCGGCATGGTCGAGCTGGTCGGCATCCTCGGCTACTACTGCCTGGTCGCGCTGACGCTGAACGCCTTCGAGCTCGGCTTGCCCGGCAGCCTCGCCCCGGAACTCGAGGATCCGGAGTACCGCGCATGAGCAACCCGGCGCAGCAGCACCAGATCCCAGTGCGCGAAGACTGGCTGGCGACCACGCGGGAGGAGGCGCTGAACCCGGGTCAGCCGATCATCGACCCGCACCATCACCTCTGGGACCAGCCGGGCTGGCGCTATCTGCTCGACGAGTTGCTGGCCGACCTGCGCAGCGGCCACGATGTGCGGGCGACCGTCTACATCCAGTCCTTCCGCTCCATGCTGCGCGCTGAGGGGCCGGAGGCGATGCGCGCGGTGGGCGAAACCGAGTTCGCCAACGGCGTCGCCGCCATGTGCGCGAGTGGCTGTTACGGCGATGTTCGGGCCTGCGCCGGCATCGTCGGCGCCGCCGACCTCCGCCTCGGCGATTCGGTGCGCCCGGTGCTGGAGGCGCATCTGCGTGCCGGCAGCGACCGCTTCCGTGGCATCCGCCACATCGCCACCTGGGACCCCGATCCGGCGATGCTGAACCCGGCTTACCAGCCGGCCGAGGACATGCTGGACAGCCCGGGCTTCCGCGCCGGCTTCGCGCATCTCGCCGAGCTCGGCCTCAGCTTCGATGCCTGGCTCTACTTCCACCAGATCCCGCGCCTGGTCGCGCTGGCCCGGGCCTTCCCGCAGGTGCCGATCGTGCTCGACCACTGCGGCGGCGTGCTCGGCATCGGCCGCTATGCCGGCCGGCGGGAGGAGGTGTTCGCCGCTTGGTCGGCCAATATGCAGGCGCTGGCCGGCTGCCCGAACGTGATGGTCAAGCTCGGTGGCCTCGGCATGCGCCTGCCGGGCTTCGGCTTCGAGGCGCGGGACCGCGCGCCCTCCTCCGTCGAACTGGCCGAGGCCTGGCGCCCCTGGGTAGAGCGCTGCATCGAGACCTTCGGCGCTGCGCGCTGCATGTTCGAGAGCAACTTCCCGGTGGACAAGGGCAGCTACGGCTACGCCGTCGGCTGGAACGCCATGAAGCGCATCGCCGCCTCGGCCAGCGCCGAGGAGAAGGCCGACCTGTTCTGGCGCAGTGCCGCTCGCTTCTACCGCCTGCCCGCTCCCATCTGAGCGACACCCGAAGACCCCCACGAGGAAACCCCGATGAGAAAGCGCCAGATCCTGGCCGCGCTGCTGGGCGTGCCCTTCGTCCTGCCGGCCCGGGCGCAGGACGCATTCCCGACACGGCCGCTGCGCTTCGTGGTGCCCTTCGCCGCCGGCGGGCCGAGCGACATCGTCGCCCGCATCATGGCCCCACATATGAGTGCGACGCTCGGCCAGCCGGTGATCGTCGACAACCGCGCCGGGGGCGGCGGCATGACCGGCGTGGACGTGGTGGCGAAGGCTGCACCGGACGGCTACACCTTCGGCATCGGCAGTGCCGGGGCGCTCGCCATCGCGCCGAGGCTCGGCCGCGGCACGCCGTACGATCCGCTGCGCGACCTGGTGCCGGTCACCCTCGGCGTGCTGGTGCCGGAGCCGCTGGTGGTGCCCACGTCCTCCTCCTACCGCAGGCTGCAGGACCTGATCGCGGATGCGAAGGCGCGGCCAAGCGCGCTGAATTTCGGCACCACCGGCAACGGCTCCATGCCGCATCTGGCGGGCGAGCAGTTCCGCGCCGCGGCCGGGCTGGACATCGTGCAGATCGCCTACAACTCCGGCGGCCAGCTCGCCACCGCCATCTTGCGCAACGAGGTGCAGCTCGGCTTCGCCGACCTGCCGGTGCTGATCCCGCAGATCCAGGCGGGCGCGATGCGCGCGCTGGCGGTCGGGACGAAGGAACGGCTTTCCTGGATCCCGGATGTGCCGACCTTCGCCGAGCTCGGCCTTCCGGCGGTAGATGCCAGCAACTGGCACGGCCTCGTCGCCTCGGCGCGCATGCCTGCCGGGCCGCTCGCCGCCATCCGCCGGGCCGCCATCGCCGCGCTGCAGGACGAGGAGGTGCGGCGGCGCCTGCACGACCAGGGTGCTATCCCCGGCGGCAACAGCCCTGAGGAGTTCGGCGCCTTCCTGCGCAGCGAGCTGGAGAAATGGGGCGAGGTCATCCGCCGCAATAACATCCAGCCGGACTGAGAGGCCGCAGGTGGCTGCCAGCTCAGCCGCCCGTCTCCGCCGCGCCCAGTTCCGCCAGGATCCAGTCGCGGAAACGGCGCATGGCGGTGGACACCGGCCGGTGGCGCGGCCGCACCAGGTAGTAGCCACCCGGCCGCCGCACCGCTTGGCCGAAGGGGCTGACCAGTGCGCCCGAGGTCAGGTAGCCCTCAACCAGCACCTGGATCCCCATGGCCACGCCGCTGCCCTGCAGCGCCGCCTCGTAGGCCAGGGCGGAGCTCTCGAATTTCAGCCCCTTGCGGCTGTCCACCACCTGCTCCGCGCCATTGGCCTGGAGCCAGATTTCCCAGTCGTTCGGCCGTGCCAGGGAATGCAGCAGGGTCATGCCTGACAACGCCTCCGCTGGCAGTTTGCCCTTGCGCCTTTTCAGCAGGGTGGAGCTGGCTACCGGGAGCAGGGCGATTGGCGTCAGGAAGTCCGTTTCGAGCCCCGGCCAGCCGCTGCCATCGCCGGAGCGCACCGCCGCGTCCACATCCTGGTGCTCGAAATCCACCGGGCTGACAGAGGCGGTCAGGCGCACCTCGATGTCCGGGTGCCGCTCATGGAAGCGCGTCAGTCGCGGGATGAGCCAACGCTGGGCGAAGGTTGTATAGGCCTGGATTGACAGCACGTTGCGGCGCTCACGGCGGCTGACCTGGCCGGCGGCCAGCGCCAGCAGGTCGAGCGCCTGCCGCACCGGCGGCAGCAGCCTCGCGCCCTCCGGGGTGAGCCGCACCTCACGCGTCCCACGGATGAAGAGCGGCGTCCCAAGCCACTGCTCCAGCGCCTTCACCTGCCGGCTGATCGCCACCTGGGAGACGCCGAGCTCCTCGCCGGCCTGGGTGAAGCTCAGCCGCCGCGCGGCAGCCTCGAAGCTGCGCAAGGCATTCAGCGGCAGGTGCGGACGGGCGGGGACAGGAGGCTGGCCGACGGGCATGGAGGTTCTTCCGACGGTCGCACCCATAACATGAGGTTGGGCAACCCGTCCCGAAAAGCTGTTTGTCCACAGCCGGGAACAGGCGGAAACCTGCCGCACACAAGCAGATGCCCCGACACGGGGCCAAGGCAGGAGACGGAACGGCCATGCGACAGTCCAAGGCATCCACCCCGGCAAAGGGCGCCGTGCTCACACGGCGGCAGGCGGCACGCCTGCTGGCAACGCTGCCGCTTGGCTTGGCGGCGCCGCGGCTGGCGCGGGCGGCAGGCTATCCAGACCGGCCGGTGAAGATCATCGTGCCATTCGCTCCCGGCGGCGGTACCGACATCGTCAGCCGCGTGCTGGCCGAGGGCATGTCGCCGGTGCTCGGCCAGACCGTGCTGGTGGACAACCGTCCTGGCGCCGGCACCATCATCGGCACCGAGGTCGTCGCGAAGAGCCTGCCGGACGGCTACACGCTGCTGATGGCCACCTTTGCCCATGCGGTGAACCCGAGCGTCCAGCCCAGCCTGCCCTACGACACCACGAAGGCCTTCGCCCCAGTGGCGCTGGTCGGCCGCTCGCCCAACGTGCTGGTCGTGCCTTCGAAGAGTCCGATCCGCGACGTTTCCGGGTTGCTCGCGCGAGCCAAGGCGAAGCCGGGTGAACTGACCTACGGCTCCTTCGGCAACGCCACCTCCTCGCACTTGGCGGGAGCGCTGTTCTGCTACCTCGCCAAGCTGGACATGACGCATGTGCCCTACCGCGGCGGCATTGTCAACCCGTGCCGTCTCGGAACAAAAATTCGCAACGATGCGTCGCCGCCACGGAGGGTGAACGCAGCCTTTTTGCCGCCTCCAGCGCTGAGGGCGACATAATCCGGCGCTCATTCCGATGTGCGTTCGCCAAGTTGACAATCCCAGGACAGGTATTGGCCCCACTTCTCGGGCATCCGAGCGCGGGCCATCGGCGTGCCGGTGAGGATGTTGAAGGTGCGGCGACACTCGGAGATGCGACAACGGAACCGCTGTCGGTCGTTTTTGTCTTTGCCGTGCAGGTGAGCACCCTCAGCCCCGCAATGCGGGCAACACCGCTTGACGCAGACCACTTCCGTGCGGCGGGCCAGAGCCACCTCGGCAATCCGCACGGACGCGACCTCGGCGACGAGCCGTTCGATGGTGATGAGCTGCTCACCCGAGGCCGCCCGGATGGTAGATTCGAGAGGGTAGAGACGGCGAAATTCGAGGCTGGACATAGAACATCATGTAATCAGCCCTCGTCAGATTTTCTCGTCTCCCACACCCAAGTCGAATAGCGCCTTATTTTAATACGCGCTGGTCCGGTGCTCGACATCGCGGCCGAGCGTGCTTCGGATTGCCCGCGGATAGGAGCCATGCCCGTCCGTGGTGACCTGGTCAGGCGTCACGCCCGTGACCGACTTGGCCGAACGAAAGAAAGCCTGGGCCGCCGCCATGTCGCGGTGCTCGCTGAGCATGGTGTCGACCAGATTGCCGTTGCGGTCGATGGCCCGATAAAGGTAGGCCCAGCGACCGCCAACCTTCAGGTACGTCTCGTCCACGTGCCAGCGGCGGCTGCGGGCGCCGCCCTTGCCACGCCGGCGCTGCCGGAGTTCGTCAGCGAGCAGCGGCGCGAGCTTGACCTCCCACTCCCGCACCGCTTCGTAGCTGAAGACGATGCCGCGGATGAGGAACATCTCGGCTAGGTCGCGCAGGGTCAGGCGGTAGCGCAGCCGCCACAGCACCACCAGCGCGATGACGTCGGAGGGGTACTGCGCATGGTTCAGCACGGTGCCGGAGCGCTCGTTGTACTGCTTGCTGCAGGTCCGGCAGCGGAACCGGCGGTAGCCCTGGGCGGTGCGCTCCGGCCGCTCGGTCACCTCGGACGAGCCGCAAGCCACACAGTCCATCCTAGCCCTCTCCCCCCATCGAGCCCAGAGCCGGAGCCTACCAGCCCTATCCCGGCCGGCCAAACGGGCCGACTGGCGCGAAGCCTGACAGAACCCTGCTGAGTATCGGGATGCACGCGCCGAAGCCTCCCGGGTGTGGCGGCAGGAGACGTGCGTCCAAATGGCAGCGTCAAGCTCAGGACCGGACTGCCGCGCGACGACGCGCGCCTTGTAGCCCGACAAG
>NZ_JAUTWS010000121.1 GCF_030657435.1 Paracraurococcus lichenis
TGAGCGATGCCGAAAGCACCACTCACTCGCTTACAGCAAGTTGGCGCTTGTCAGCAATGCGCAGTGCAACCCGTAATTCATTGAATTCATTGGTCACGCTTTGGCAAATGCCCGGCATCTACCCGGTAGGTGACGGGCAGATGCCGGACAAACAGCGAGCGTCACCAGGCGCGGCCGAGGTCGAGCGGCACGAGTCGATCCATTAATGACCGCGACGGCGTCCAGGCGATGCGCCCACCACCGAGCTTCCCGCGCTCGGCGCGCAGCTCGTCGATGCAGGCGGCCAGCAGCGCAGCCAGCTCCTCAGCCCGCTGCCGCAGCGCATCCTCAGCCCGCTCCGCCTCGAGCCGCGTGAACGCATGGCGTGCCATCTCCAGCGCCTGCGATGCGGCCTGGACAGATCCCTGCGCGGCGGTGACCGAGGCTTCGCTCTGGGAGAGGAGCTCGACGAGCCCCTCGTGGTCCGCGCGGTTCAGCTCGAGCACTGCACCGTCATCGTCCCGGGTCTCGCCGCGCTGGCGCCGAGCGATGATGGCGGTGCGAGCCTCGTCGAGCTCTCGGATACGCGCCGCAATCTTGTCGCGCGCCAGCTCCGCGTCTCGAAGCGCGACACGCGCGGCAGTGAGTTGCTGTTCAGCCGCAGGCACTCGTTCAGCGGCAGCCAGCAGGGCGTGGTCGGTCGGGGTCATTGGCGTCCTCGGGGGGCAGCACGCGTCGGCGTGGGGTTTAGGGATGCAGGAGGAGTTAGCGCCACCAGCCGTGCCTGGAGACGGTTGGTGGCGTCAGCGATCATGGCGGCCGCGGTGGCGGCGAGCGCCTCGGCGGCTTGGCGCTGCCGATCAGCTTCCGCCGAAGTCGTGCTGGCTGACGCGGTAGCGGCCTCGGCCGTGAGCGCGCGTAAGCGGACCCGAAGGCGAGCGGTATCGGCGCCGGCGAGGAGCGCGGCGCGAATCTCTGCCTGCACTTCGGCGATCTGAGTCTCGGGTGCAGTCATTGGTTCGCCTCCAGCTGCAGATCGAGCGCGTGCAATTCTGCCAGCTCGAGCGCGGTCAGACGCCCTTCGGAGACGAGCTGAAGCGCCTTCGCCATCACACCATCTGCGGCGACGCGCGTGGCCTCGCGCCGTTGCTCGGCGACGCGGGAGCGGAGGGCGTTTGCCAGAGCTCTGAATTCAGGGCCCATTCCGTTGATGCTCATTGGGGCCTCCGCCCCCTTGCAAGCGCCGCGAGCTGTGCGTCGGTCAGCGCGTCGTAGTCGATCAAGTCGGCGTCCAGGCCCCAGGCGCGGCGCTCGCCCTCCTGGATGATTTCAAGCGCCCGCGGCACCACCCGCGCCACCTTGAGCCGGTCCGAGAGGGACATCGGCGCGCCATCTGTCGTTTGGGCTCGCTGCAAGAGGCGATAGATCGCGCCGCGTGCACTGGCCCATTCGGTGCGGTGTCGGTCGAGCAGCCACTGCCGGACCAAGTCGAGATCGTCAGGGTCTGCAGGAGGCGGCGGCATGTTGGTCGAACCTGGTGGCGTCGCGAAAAAGTCTCCGCCGCCAATTTCGTCAACCTTTGCCTGGCTGGGCGCGGTAGCCACCTGGTCTGCCTGAGTTGCGATGGCCGGCGAGGGCAGCAGCTTTCGCCAGTTCTCACGTCGCGCGCGCAGACGGATGCCTTCGCGGCTCAGAGGCCAAGGCCCCCCAGCATCGCGCGTGAGCCAGGCGAAGCCGGGGAGCGGAGATCGTTCCCAATCAGAACGGATGGTCGCCCATTGGGCGCTCGTCAATCGTGCCATGACCGAAGAGAGCCGTCACGACGACCTCTCTAGGCAGCAACTTCGTCAGAAAAGACCCCCTGCACTGGGCAGGGGGCAAGTTTCGACGCTGCGCGGCACAGGGCGCACCGCGCTGCTTTGGTCTGCTGTCACGACCCTCAAGTTGCTGCCGATGAGGCTGTTGGGCGTCCTGCCTACCTCGACTATCCTGGCCACCGCGGGACAGAGCGACAGGGGGAGACAGCATGGACGATGTGACGATCCGCCCAGCCTCAAGCCGGGCCACCAAGGCGGCGCCGGCCAGCAGCTTCACCGGGACGGTGCTGCAGGACTCCATGGTCACGCCTCAGGCGCCGTCGCGCACCAGCGCCACCCTGGTGACCTTCACACCGGGCGCACGCACCAACTGGCACACGCACAAGACCCGGCAGGTGCTGGTCGCCACGCATGGGACAGGCATGGTGCAGGTGAAGGACAAGCCGCCCCAGGTTCTACGAGCCGGCGATGTTGCCGTGGTTCCGCCGGGGCTGGTGCACTGGCACGGCTCGATCGCAGGCCACCTGTTCGCGCATATCTCCTTTGTGGAGACCGACGGGCCGGACAACACCACCTGGATGGAGCCGGTCGACGAGGCGCATTACCAAGCAGCCGCAATCACTCCTACCGGCTGATCGCCGCTCCTTGGCTGGCGCCCGGTGGCAGGACACCATGGGCGCGCCGCCACGCAGGTAAGCGACGAAGCGGGTTATGCGCCGGCGGCTCTGGCAGCCTGCATCTCTTCTGAGCGCAGATGCTCACGCAAGGTCTCCAAGGTATTCTCCATGGTCGCCAGCACCTGCTGCGCCAGCTCGGCGGCTTGGGGATGATCGTCGGCGATCATCTCCCACAGGATTTCGGCCTGACGAGCGCACCTCGCCTCTCCCTCCGCGACATGGCGTCGCGCGATGTCCAGCGGTGTTTCTGCTTCCCTCATCGGCTTGTCCATCCTTCGCCAACCCAAACTGATGAGGTGGTCCGCAGATCCGTGCTTGCTGGCGAATACGACCTCGGCAGCTCAGCCACAGGCCGCGCAGGTCAGCAGCCCGCGCTTCTCCCGCGCCGCTTCCACCAGGTAGCCGCAGCGAAGGCAGTTCGCGCCGTCATCATCCCCTGCAAAGGGATCAGCGAAGGAACGCGCTTCCTCGTTCGCCGCTTTGCCTGCCTCGCTCCGACGCGTGTGCCGTTGCCTGACCCCCTCTGCTTCGGGGGCGGCAGCGGCGGCCTCTGGAGGAGGTGTTTCCGGCTGTAGCGGCGACGGCTGCCACATCGGCATGACGTGGGTGGCCGGCGACGGCGTGGGCTCAGGTGCGGCTGGCAGCACGTCCTTTAGGAGAGCGGGTAATGCCGTCTTTGCTCGGAACCCCTCGGGCCAGGTCTCGGCGCGCAGACTCCGATCTGCAAAACGCGGAGGCGCCGCGGCCTGGTTCGGTCTCTTGCGCCGAACCTCTACGACTTCAACAACTCGGCTCTTGCCGGGAATGCCTTTGCGCGGTGTGCTGACGATGAGGCGCTTTTCACCGCTGTCTGAGGCGTGTGCTTCCTGCCTTCTCTGGCCGGAGAAGACGCGATCTTCTTCTGACATGGAACTCCAGGGTGTGGGTGCACGATAAGGCTTCCACTGTACTCACGGTAAGCGCCCGAACGCGCTCTCCCGAATCACGAACACTAAAACGCAATGATCGCCGCTCAACCACACATGACGTGGCATGCGATTAGGGACTGTTCGCAGGTAAGCACAGGCCAGATCAGGCAAGCCGGTACACTGCTGTTCACTCACTCAGTGAGCCACTTCTGGCCCCTGCACATTGACAATCGGTGCACGCGTGAACTTTGGGCAGAGGTCGCCGTCAGCAACGCTGCAGGCGTAGTAAGGGCTGCTACGATTTCGACACCACTGATAAGGTTCATTGCCGAACGGATGTGGGCCCGTCACTCGACGGCGCCACAGGCAAATACGACAGCATGCTTGGTCCGACATCACTATTCCTACCGGCAAAAGCATGGCCGATGACTGGCTTGTTGCGTCGCAACATGACATGAGTGCTTCCAATTGAAAGCGTGACCAGTGAAAGGTTTTGTTCATCTTGGGAAAACTTAGCGCGATCTGATCGCGTACAAGGCTTCACAAGCCCGAGTAACCCGCTTCTCAGGGCTGGAAATGGGAGGCGGGTGCTAGGGACGCCGCTCGGGGTGAGAGAGCGACGACGATTGAACATTAGGGATGATCCGCGTTCGCACGGAAGCAATTTGCGAGCCTGAAATTGAAGCGGCCGCCCCTCGCGGGGACATGCGAGAAGCGGCCCGTATGCTGGGGCACGACAACCTTAGGCCAACGCGGTCATGAGTGGTTCGGTTGCCGCGACGCTGAGAGAGGCCGGCCTGGCCAGTCTTGAGATCTTGCAGGGATGCCAAGTCGTGATCGCAGCCCATTCTGGCTCGCGGTAAGCACGGAGCGCGCCTGGTACAGAGGGAAACGATAGAAGTGCTGCTGGTGGTCAACGGACCTTGCTATCATGCGTCCTCAGGAACTGCGCGAAGCCCTTCTACATGCTCACCGCGCTCCAGCATTGTCAGTGCCTTCCTGCCAACGCTCCATGCGTCTTCCGCACTGGCGAAGATCGGCTCGGACCCCAGCACGACGAAGTCGCTCCCTTCCTTGCACACCCTCCAGCGCCAGCGGCGTGGTGAGCGCGAGAGAAGCTCGACCTTCACGTAACCGAAGAAAGCAGGACGCCGATTGGGCGACATAACAGGAAACCCATCAATCTGAGGTCCTGTTAACTCACTCGAAACAGGATGGTATCGCTCTAAATTTTCAACTATCGGTGTAATTTTAGCCTGAGCTCGCTTGCTTTCGAAGGGGGCGACCCGCCTCCTGGCAAGGGGGGACAGGAGGCGGGCGCCGATGCGGCCGCTTGGGGTTTGGGGGCAAGCGGCAGCGGCTAGTTGCCTAACATATTCCGCTTCGACGCAGCAACGGCTCGCCAGTGCCGCGGGTGACTGAGTAACTCCTGCTCGCCCAGGCTGCGCCCGCTCCCCAGGGGTAAGGGCCTGAGAAGCGGGCGCTCGGGGTGCCGCCACGGGATGCGTGAGCAGCAGCGGCAGCGGTAGAGTAACCGCGAGTTACAGTCTGCGGCATAAAAACGGTTCGCGAGCGCAAGCGCTTGGGTGCCTCCATTTGCGGGTCTTGCGAATGCAAGAGAAGAAACCTTATCTTGCATTAAGCCAGCGGCAGGGACTACGGCATGTCTGATACCAGCGCAGTGGCAGTGACGGCCGAGATGCCGGTCGCGGTTCCAATCCAGCAGGCCGACACCGACGAGACCCTGATCGGCCTCTGGCTCAACGGCCGCTCTCGCCACACCATCCGCGCCTACGAAGCGGACGTGCGAGCCTTCCTGGCGCATGCCGGCAAGCCGATCCGCGCCGTGACCATCGGCGACGTCCAGGCATTCGGCAACAGCCTCGCCGATCTCGCCTCCGCCACACGGGCCCGCCGGCTGTCCTCGGTGAAGTCGCTGCTCGCCTTCGCCCATCGCCTTGGCTACGTGACCTTCGACGTCGGCGCGCCGGTGAAGCTGCCGCCCGTCAAGGCGACGCTGGGCGAGCGCATCATGGACGAGAGCGCCGTCCATCGGATGCTCGCGCTGGAGCAGGATCCGCGAAACCACTGCATGCTGCGCCTGCTCTACCTCGGCGGCCTGCGCATCTCCGAGATCTGTGGCCTGTGCTGGCGCGACCTGGTGGCCCGTGGCGATGCCGGGCAGGTCACCGTGTTCGGCAAGGGCGGCAAGACGCGCGTCGTCCTCCTGCAGCCCAGCATCTGGGCCGAACTCAGCGGCCTGCGGCTACTGGCCAACGGCGATGAGGCTGTCTTCCGCTCGCGCAAAGGCGGCGCGCTCGATCCCTCGCAGGTGCACCGTATCGTCAAGGCAGCGGCGGCTCGCGCCGGCCTGCCGCCGGAGGTCTCGGCACACTGGCTGCGACATGCGCACGCCAGCCATGCCCTGGATCGGGGCGCGCCGATATCCCTCGTCAAGACCACGCTCGGGCATGCCAGCGTGGCGACCACCGACCGCTACGTGCACGCGCGACCGAACGACAGCAGTGCGCGGTATCTGGCTGGCTGACGCGCCGCGTTGCGATGTCGGGGTGGTCGCGCTTGACGCACGCAGCACAGTAGACTGCGCTATGCCCTACCGCACAGTTTTCAATCCAAAGCTCCTGCACCGGTTACCCACTCCGGCACGATGGGCCGGCGCTGCACTGCTCGTCCTGATAGCCTTCGCTGTTCGGTTTTGGCTGTTGCCAGTGACTACCTTACCCTTTCTGCTGTTCTTTCCACCTATCATCCTGGCAGCGGTGCTTTTCGGCCGTGGTTCGGGCTTCGTTGCCTTAGCCCTGAGCACGATCGTGGCTTGGCATTTCTTTCTGCCCCCGTTCGGCTCGTTCGCGATACCCGATAAGGCGACGACGCTGAACTTGGTCCTGTTCGCTACCGTAGGTGCGTTTGTTGCTGGGACCATTGAGACGCTACACGCAGCATATGTCGAGCTAGACAGGGCGCTCGATCGGGCGGAAGCAGGCGAGCAAGAACGTGAGCTTCTGCTCGCCGAGTTCTCCCATCGTGTGAAGAACGACATGCAGCGGATCATCGGAACTATGCTGCTGCAGGCGTCTGGCAGCGACGCCGTCATCGGGGCTGCGCTGCGCACCGCAGCGGAGCGTGTCCGTGTTATCGCACGCGTTCACGACCGCCTAGCCCAACGCAAAGGCCATGCTCTCGTCCACATAGACGAATATCTGCACGACCTCATCTTGGATCTGCGCAGCACCATCGGCGGCTTGCGGCCGATCGGACTTTTCATCGAGGCTGAGCGGCACCTGCTGTCAGTTTCCCGCGCCGGATTGATGGGCCTTGTCGTAAACGAGTTGGTCACGAACGTTCTGAAGTACGCCTTCCCTGATGAGGGCCGCGAGGGCATCGTGCGCGTCAGCTTTCGGCGCGATGGAGAGGACTACGTGCTGATGGTGGTGGATAATGGCGTAGGGATGCATGCTACCCAAGCTGCGGTGAAGCAGGAGGCCCAGACGGCCGACGGCATGGGAAGACGGTTAGTCCGTGCGCTTGCGGCGCAACTCGGTGGTCACTTCGACATCAATGAGCCCCCTGGTAATCGAGGTACCGCCTGCACGCTTCGGTTTCCGGTCTGGCCGCCCGGTGATCAGATCGAGGAACGCTGATACAGGTTGGGCCATGCCCGATACCCTTCACCCGCTTGAGCAGCTTGCAGCCACCGGTCCATGCGGCGGTCCGTCCTACCGCTACCGCGACGCTGAGATCCGTTGCTTCCCGGGTGCGCGTGTTTGCAGCCTGATCATGCCGGGCCACCCGCTGAATGGGCGAACCTTCAGCACGCTAGAGATGGTCGCCGATCTGGTCGATGCATGGCTCGATAGGGAATACGTGCCGGCGTACATTCCCTCGGAGCGAAAGACATGACCGATTCCGCTGTAGTCGAGGTGCTCATCGTGCTGATGGCAGGCATCTTGGTGGCTGCCGCCCTGCTATTCGTTAAGTGGTTCCGGCCGTGGTCTAGCTTGGCCTCGCTGGTTTTGGCGGTGATTGCCATGGTGCTCGTGGCGCTGCGGCACAACGGGCTGTTCTAGCGGCGACTGGTGCCGTGTCCCTGCTTTGGTTGAGCAGGAGTTGGAAGTGGCATGGCTACGGTCAAACGGGAAACGCGGGTGGCGACACCTCTAATCTCCCGGCTTGGCAGCGGTGCTGCCGAGAGTATTTTGAGTACCCGCCTGATGATCCATGCACCGTAACCAGCGAGCAGTGTACCCACTCCTGCCGGCCAGGGGTCCTTGGCGACGGCGCTTAACAGGGCGAGAGTCAGTCCACCCCAGAGAAGAACGCGACCGATATAAATGCGATTTGTGAGGCCGGCGGCCCGCGCTTCGCGCATAACATCGGAGTTCTCCACCTTAATTCTCCCGGTACTTGGAGATAAGTGGCTGTGCTGTTCAAGCCGACAAGTCCGGAACATCGCTGGGATGTGCCAGCGTACATTGCATTGGTGCAGGAGGCGTGACCTCCCCCTTCCTGGCCGAGATGCTGGTCCTGCTGATGGCCGGCATCCTGGCGACCACCGCCCTGCACTTCGCCAAGCAGATCCGGCCGAGGACTGGCATGGTCCTGCTGATCCTGGCTCTGGGCGCCTCGGTGCTCGTGACGCTGCAGCACAACGGATTGTTGTAACGGCGACTAACGGTGCGCCCTGACGTTCTCTTAGGGGGAGCCGGAAGGAGGAAGGAGTCCGGCTCGTGGTGCACGGCTTCGGCCGCTCGGTGACGCGAGTAACGGGCTGGGGCCGGATGGTCCCCTCCCCTCTTTCGCCAAAGCTACTCGGCATTAGCGAAGTTGTCGTCCCATATGTGATGTCATTGAATTGGCCGCTCAGCGGGAGCGGACGTTGTCACTAATCGGGTCGCTTCCACATTGGCCCGCCGGGGCAATGTTATGGCCATCGAGGACTTTCAGGCACTGCTTGCCCGAGTGCAGGCGCAGATTGCTCGTCTTACCGATCGCCTCGTCGTGAGCCAAGGGCGGATTGCGGCAACCAGAGGCCTTTTAGAGAAGGATCAGAGAAAGCGAGACTGGAATGCAAAGGGAGGCTCCGACATGACGTCGAGCGATGATCCAGAGAACATCACGAAGCGCGAGGCCGACCGGCAGAAGAATGAGGCGGGGCGCCTAGAGGCTGAAGTGCGCCGCGAGCAGGTCGCAGCCCAGCAAGCCGCAAGCGAAGCCGAGCGCGAGCAATCCGAGGAGGCGCGCCAAGTTTCAGAAGAAGGAAGGCAGGTTGGCGAGAAGTTGCGGGTTGCCGCTGAGGTGGCACGTTCGGTGGCGGAAGAGGTGCGTGCTGCACAGGAAGATGTGCGGGAGGCACGGGATGAGACGCGTGGCCTCGCCGAGGAGCTACGCAAGTTGACGGAACAGGGGCGCAGGGAAGCTGAACGGCTGCGGCGCGAGGCCGAAGCTCAGCGAGTTGCGGCAGAGAAGCAGCGCAAACTCGCGGACACGATGCAGCGAAGGCAATCTAGGAAAAAGGCGCCGGACCAAAGCTCGTGAGAAGCGCTTTACGAACAAAACTGGAACACGCCGGGCGGTTGCGCGTAGACTTCGGGCCGTCCCGAAGGGCGAATCGCCATGAGCACGGACCTGGATCGCGTGGCTGTCGAGGCTGAAGCGGACCGCCTGAGCGGCGTCTACCTCCACGTCATGCTGATCGCCCGTGCCCAGCGCCTCGACCTGCTGCAAGCCGGCCACGAGGCGGTGGCGAAGGGCGTCATCACCGCGGAGGACTGGGCGCTGGTGCGCGAGGCGCTCGGCGGCAGATGAGCGTCGCCTATCCCGGCGCCGTCCTGCTACGGGAGTTTCCGGGCGACCTGGTGCTGGTGGAATGCCGGCGCTGCCCGCGTCGAGGACGGTACAGGCTGGCTACCTTGCTCCAGCGCTTTGGTCCAACGGCGACGCTGCCCGAGGTGTTGGTGGCGCTGTCGGCCGACTGTGACCGGCGGCGGGACTGGAGGCACGATGGACCGTGCGGCGCGGGTTTTCCGGACCTGGTGCGTACAAATCGCTGAGGATGCTCCCCTGAAGGCCGGCTGTTAGTTAGGCACTCGCCATTCGCCCGGCCGTTCGACACCTGGCGCCCAAGCGCGCAAATAAATGCCCGGCGGCGCGGGCTTGAGGTGGAAGCGCCAGCCATTTAGACGCGGCAGTACCTCCCATCCAACCGAGGTCGGCCACCATGGTTGCTCGGCGATCCAGCCTTCCAGACCCTGCCATGTCCATAACAGGGAGCGAGCCTCGATTTCGGTCACAACGGCGCCCTCCGCCTTTGGTGCGGCGGTGCCCCATTACTTAGGCTGTTACAGAGTTTGGTAACCCTCCGCCGCCCGCGGTGCCTGTCGACGCTGGGCCGAGGAAGGGCAAAAAAG